>NZ_JAFBEX010000007.1 GCF_016908975.1 Neobacillus cucumis | reverse complement strand
TGTTTTGCATTTTAAACTTCATAGTAGGGTTCCTCCTAAAGTTGTGAGTTAGAGTGGTGTCTATACTCATATCTTACTGAGGAGCCCTATTTTTTTCAAAGTCGAAAAATAACGATCTACAGGAATGCTAAACCCGCCAGTTAGTACAACAAGAAAAAAGACCGCCAATGCGATCACTTTCCTTAACTCTTGCACCCATTAGTTCAAAAAAGAAAGCCGTAGCTATCCTTGTTAAAAAATATGCCTCGATAGAAAAATAACCACCGTTTTACACCTGGGATGCTAATCTTTTCTACTAGCCAATTCCTCTCTGTCTGGTGTTTTTGGTGGCTCTTCCATATACCCATTTTTAATCATCAAATTGACTCCATCTTCAGCATATAACCCAATTTCAGCTATTATATTTGTATAATGGACAAATAAATCTCTCCTTGTGCTTTCACTTAATGATAAGCCACAAACAGAAACAGCATAGTGATTTAGAAAGTTAATTAAACTAAGCATTAATTTATCTGAGAACGGAGCTTCTTTTGATTCTGTAACACCTAACCCTCCAAATGCAGGTACTGAAATTTCGTCGTCTTTTAGAATTGAACTGAATTCTTCTATTAATTTCAATGTAATCTTTTTCCCTCGTAACAGATATTTACAAATTTCTTCTGACTTTACTGTTTGGCTAAATCCAGTTATTATCTCTTTTCCCAGAGCATTTCGTTGCAAATTAAGAAATAAGTCAGTGATTTGTATGGCGTGAAGAGGTCGCCGTTCCCCAAACCATCCTGTTAAATAACTCTGTTCTTTTACAAAATCAACTTGTTTCGGATACGGTATATATGGTGCACGAGTATAAATTCCCTTTTGCAGGAGAACATCCATAATTTTGTTTTGAATTTCAGTAAAAAAGGTCAGGCTTTCATAACAGTATTGATGTACATCGGAACGAGGACAAGCAAACATTCCAAGTCCGTACTGTTCCATTCCTGCCCTTGCCATAAAGAATATGTATTGAGCCATTAACACATCCGTAAAAAGTCTAGGTGCTTTAACATTGACATCCATATCAGTGTATCCCATTGGCTTGGGAATTCCTTCTTGGATATAAAAAGATGTTATTTTTTGTATTCGCTTTTCTTTTGCTTCCAGTTTAGTTTGCATAAGCATTTGTATATCAGTGTCATCTACTGTCGCTATAAAATACTTCAAAATACACCGATTTAAGGTTTCAAACATATACAATTTCCACAATGTTCCTATTTCTGCTGAAGTCATCTTTATTTTTGTGTGGTCTGTCATAAAGGCAATCTCCTTTTTTCTTTACAAAGTATTTTTTCCAAATTATTTTTAAAAATTCTGCTCTCAGAAACACTTTATAGAATTAAACCTTTATGATGAATTACACATATTTGTACATTACAAAAAAAACATAACCATTTTAAAATTCACATCTGAATATTAGTTATGTCCTTATCGGTTATTACACTAACCTGCCCCTTTAGTTCAACAAGCAAAAATGACCGCCGCAGCGATCATTGCCAGAAAATGGTCTTTCACTCACGCACCCGTTTTTTTAAGAACAATTTTTCACAATCTTATAGTCAACTCGTACACGCTTATTGAGAAATACGCTCGTACTGACTGTGAATCAGCTTTCGAACCAACTTCAAAACCACCAACAGTATCAGGAATATGAACGGATAAAGAACTGCAGAGTACCAAAGTTTCCATTGATTGTAATAAAAGTATCCAGACTTGTCCGCTAACCACTCATAAACTACGGCGAAAACCGAGCACCCTATGATGTACCAAAATTTCTGTGCAACATTCTTCATGTACTGATAGTAATTCAGAAAAATAGCGTTAGCTGCAGGATAAATGCCGAATATGACAATTAAAGATCCCCATTGAGGACCTTTCTGGAAGTAGCCGTACCAATCGAGTTTTAGGTCCAAATAGATGTTCACTATCAGCTCAAAAACGCATGCAAACATACAGGTTGCGAATATCTCAGTTTTAGTCAGCTTCTTAGGCATTAACCAGAACACGGTATTAAGTACAATAACCGTTAGTATTAAGAACCACACGTCACCTCACGTCCTTCACTATATTTTCCAACAGAATCGAATAATTCATTCGCCATATAGCCATTACACAGTGCGATTCTTTTGTGCTTATTCAAGTAACTGCCCCGTTACTTTAAGTACATTTCTTCACAATATGCTTAAGTAGGCAATGTTAATCTACAAGAAAAAGGATCATCTCATGACGACCCTTTGTTGATTAAACCCTCATTATTAACATCAGTTGTTTCTTCTAGGTCGCAATATCGGACTGAACACAGAGCCGATCGCTCCAGGACCCTAAACAAAAGTCCTTTTCTTACTCTCTCAAATGCTGACTCGTTACTTTCAGTGCATAATCTTCTTATTTATTCTATAAATTTTCCTCACATTTTTATGGAGTTCATCAATAGGCTTACTGTCAATGATACTAGAAATATCAGACATCTTCAGTTTCTTTTCTTCACCCATTTCAAGAAGTTCTTTATTGAGTTTTGCGGTTACTTTGAACAAACTGCCTAAATAAGCGTATTCCTTTATCACTTTCTGTTCAAAACTTTCTGCATAATAATTTTCCGCTTCACCTATAAAGATTTCTAAATCAATAACCTGGCTTTGTAACTTTACTAATCTTTTTTTTGCTTTTTCAACATTAATTGCTAATAAATGATTGTTCACGAACATTCCTCCTTTTATTTAACAATATTCGACAAAAGAAGAGGGAAGTCCCATCGATTATATTTGAAATTGTGAGCAATATTTGACACTTTTAGAGTTGATAATTCAGGTTATTTCACTTTATTACCAGATTAGTATTTGGTGGAACCATGATAAAATTACTATAGAGGTGATTTTATGTTTGTAGCACCAATGCTTCTTCAGCGGAGTGAAAATGCCTTTAATGATGAAGAATTTATTACAGAATTGAAATTAGACGGGATTCGTTTATTACTTTCCAAGTTTAATGGAAAGGTACGATTATATACAAGACACCATAAAGAGGTCACAGCGAGGTATCCTGAGTTACTAGACATCGACATTGCTGATGGGACTGTTTTGGATGGGGAGCTTATCGTACCAGACCGAGATGGAAAACCTGATTTTGAGGCAGCAATGGAGAGATTTCAGTCTAATAAATCAACTCTCAGGATTCAATATTGTGTTTTTGATGTCATTTATTATGCAGGGGACAAAGTTACCAACCTGCCTTTAGTAGAAAGAAAAAAACTATTGGAATCTTTCTTACCTCAATCAAATGAGATCGTATTGGTTCAGTGGATGGTCGGACATGGGGAAGAGTACTTTAATCTTATTCAGCAGCATGATTTAGAGGGAATAGTGCTTAAGAGAGCCAATTCTATGTATCAAGATAATAAGCGATCCCACGACTGGTTAAAAGTGATTAATTATAAATATGCAGATGTCTATATAACAGGGTTAAGGAAAGATGATTTTGGCCTCCTATTAAGCACGTCTGAAGGGGATAGTCTAAAACCTTCAGGTGTAATGGAATTCATTAACCAAAAGGAAAAGATGAAGTTCTATGCTAGATACCAGGATTTAATAATCGGAGAAGATAAGAAGTTTGTTTTTATCAAGCCAGAAATACAGTGCCGAGTAAAATTTAGAAATTATACAAAACAAGGGTTATTACGAATCCCATCGTTTGTTGAATATATTTCCTAGTTAGAGTTTTTTTTATATTCTAAAAAAACGAAAGAAAAGGCCCCAGTATGACGGAACGGTTCCGTTTTGAGGTGCAAGCATAGGAAAAATCATATCAATTCACATATGATTTCTCATACCAAATCACAGTAAAAATCACATACAAAAAAGCATTGGAAGCAACAGATTCCAATGCTTTTTATTTACTGTATTCAAATATAGCCCAAGGAAGCCATAAAACAGGTTCAGTTCCCAAATCATCATCATTACTATAATCGCAATATCGATTAGCTTCTTCAAGAGAAGGTATTAATCCATTTTGGTTCAAAGTGAATTTAAAATGTTTATTAAAATCTTTTTCTAAGCCATTACATAAATATGAGTGAAATGTTCCAGACTCAAATCCAAGCACTTCGTAGCCCATTATTTTTGAATCTTTTTCTTCAATGGGGATTCTGTTTATTAATAATTTTTCAATGCCGTATAAGTTTTCTTCTTGTTTGTTTAGAGACTCTTCATACTCGATAAATTCTTCGACACGCTCTTCTGTTAATCCGATTCCGATAATTTTATAATCAGATAAGTGGGAAAGAAATTTGGATAGGAATTCTCTAGCAAGTTCAATCGTGCTAAATACCTGTGGGAATCCAAAAATTCCTGCTTCAAACTTATCTTCAATCCATTTTTCTATTTCAACATAGGTGTCTTGAGAAATATTTAGTTGTTCGGCGTAAATGCGTTTTTCTTCATTTGAGCTACTCCATAAAACAGTTGTTTCTGGGTGAAAATCACAAATACACTCACTAACCGATAATACGGTATCTGGAATTAACTGTTTATCCATATAATCAGGTCTTACAGCAGGAGTTATGATGTAATACCCTCCTAAGATAAAATTCATTGTTACGTTCCCCCATTTCGCACACTATTTCACAACTATTTTCACACAAATAATCTCACTGAACAATAAGTATTGTCACCCTCAAGAAAAGTGATGTGAATTCTCAAGAGAAATAATTATAAAAGTAGGAAGAATGTTGATATATCGATAAAAATAAAAGCGTGAATTCTTATGCGAATTCACGCTAGAAACATAATGTGATTTACCTTTTTGCACCCCGTATCGGAACCCATAAGTATGACTGTCCTTTTCTATTGTTTTTTGAAACAAAATTATTCTTACTTAATTTGCACCATGTTAAAATATAGATAAAATAAAAAATGGAATAAACTGATAAGCTAATAGATTATAGGTAATGTATAACCGATACAAAAGAATGATTTTGGGAAATGGAGTGAACGGTATGGACCATCTAGTTTTAGGATTTACTTTAGGTGAAAATATAGGTGGATGGGTAGTTACGATTGGTTTAGTATTTATTTTTGGCTATTATTTTAAAAACCCAGACCGAGATCGCAAGAAAAGAAATCAGGATAATGAACTGAAGTAGGTTCTGTGAAGGGGGGTGAAATATGGAATTTGGGAAATCTTCAATCGTTAAAATGGAAAAACGGTTTAGGCGATTATTGTATTGCTTTTGTATATTCTTCTTTTTATATGCAAGTGTAAAAGGATGTCTTGGCCCAACACTCCACTTACATGTACCACTTTTAGTTTGGTTCATACTTATTCCGATTTTTATAGCGATCAGCCTTTATGTGGGACCAGCTGCACATGAGGTTATAGAATCGATGTTAGAAGAAGAGGAAGAGGGAGTAAGTTTTCAAAACTTCAGTCCTTTGGCAGCGGACATCGTAAGGTTCGTCGGGTTGGGATTGATTTATTTCTTTGTTCAATCAGGGTTATTGCTATTGGTGTATCCTGAAGGTGAAAACATTCGCTTATGGAATGTACCAATATATATCCCTTTCTTCGTTGCTAATTATTTTTTAATCTTTCAATTCTATAGAAAATACATATTTGATTGAAGAGAGTGATGGCACAGCCTCACTTCTTTTTTTATAAAAAGACAATTTTATCCTGATATTTTAGTTATTACCTCTCTTTGCCGTCATCAACAAGTACATGTTCATTCTTGTTGTTAATTAACAGGAAAGGTACTTACCATTTTACCAATGTCAGAAACGGCCAAGGGGAAGAAGGAAAGAGAGAAGGGGTGAGCTAGTAAGATATATAATTGTAGAAAAGTGCTACATACCGATTAATCAGAATCCCAAAGCGAAATTTTGTCACCAATTCTTTCTAACTGTATTTAGCAATAGATTCATAAAAGATGGAACGCAATTTAATTAAAATCTCTCCATAAGGTACGAAGGCGTGTCTCTTTTCAGCTCCATAGATATGAGATAAAATAATTGTGTTTCAGAAAGACTTGAAAGTGGGGAAAATATGAAAAAGAGAAAATGGTTTCTTCTTGTAGTTGGTTTTGCCTTGTTATCGGGATGTTCACAAAATGTTTCATCTGAGACAAAAAAGGTGGAAGCAGCATCAAACAATCAGCTTGAAAAGAAAAATCAAGAGATTAAAAAATTGAATCAGAGAGTACAAGGTTTAGAGAAGAAAGTTGAATCCCTTGATGAAGAGAATAAAAACCTTCCAATCCTACTAAATCTATCTCGACAATTCGTAACTGCAAAACACGAAGGAAACAAAGAACAAATTAGAACGTTGCTATCTGATGAACTATCACTTACAGAGATGGAAGATGGGGTGTATGTGGTGACTAGTCAAGGGAAATTCCCCTTACATACCAAAAAAACAGAGGATGGATTTGTTGGATGGGATGTTAGCAACTACTCCTTCGACCATAAAAAAAACGAAGCATTGATTCAAATCACAGAGATGTATCAGGATAAAAATGGAGAAGAGGTATCACCTACCACTTTCTTATATTTGAAATTTAAAAAAGTGGATGGGGATTGGACGATTTTTGATATTTGGTATGATGTATAGCATACATACATATCATAATAAAAAGCTCTGGTCGTATGTGTCCAGAGCTTTTTATCTTTATTCCGCTTTCTACATCACTTTTTTCTATCCGAGACTTTCCAGACTTTTTGTATTATCTTTAGTCTTTTTGCTTTCCCTATTTGTTTCAACAAAATGAGAAGAGATCAACTGTTATTTACCCACATATGACCTAAAAGAACATTGGATAGTAGAAGCCTTTTTCATGAGCGTAAAAGGAAATGGGGGTGCAACCCTTGATATTACTATCCATCATGTTAGTGAAAATCACACGAGATAAAGAGTAAAATAAAGTTATGTAATAACTAGTTTGGTAATTTTTATAAATACTAATCAAATAAGGAACAAGTAATTATCAGTTTTTCAGCCCAAGAAATCACTTCGGGGTTTTCGCTAATAAATACTTCCTGCACCTGCCCGAATGGCTGCGTTTCTATTAATCCATTTTTCCCTATTTCCCACTTTTTAAGTCCGCATTTGAAATTGTGGTTCTCCTCCTTAAAGCATTCTGGTAACTCCCATACTGATCTTTGTTTTACACCTTCTTTAGTCAACACAAGATTTTTATGGTAATTGAACATCCCATAACCAGGATGATTTGGGCAACCAGAAATTGATTCTGTAGCCATATAAATAGCATTTCCTTTACCTTTGTAATCGGTTTTATTTTTATAATGCGGGTGATACTTAGCCCAGGAGGGGATTAAATCTCCTCCAGTAATATTAAAAACATCATCAACTTCTAAATAACCAAAAATAGCGTGTATATTTGGAGCATTGTGCCTAAATTTCCATGTTCCATTTACTCGTTTGGCCTCCTTAAACTATCTGGTGGCAATGTAGTGACTGTCAATATGAATGGAAAACAACTGTGTATAAAAGAGCAATTCGTGGTCAGGGATGCCCTGCCTGTAGAAGCAAAAACACTGTATATGCTGGACATAATGATTTGCAAACTACTAATCCAAAGCATGCGAAGGAGTGGCATCAAGAGAAAAACGGTGAGTTAAAACCTACTAATGTTACAAAAGGTTCAAATAAAAGAGTTTGGTGGCTATGTTCTGTTTGCATACATGCATGGAATATACCCGTTAAAAACAGAAATAAAGGTAGCGGTTGTCCTATAAGTTCACGGAAAAGAAGTAAGCATTAATAATTTAGTTTATAATAAGAGCACCTTGCAAATCGAGAAAAATATATATAAATCTTGGTCAACTCCTAATCCAACTTAATAAATGTGCTTTAGAATTGAATTTAAATAGTTCTAAAAATTTAGCTTTGATTTTTATTAAATCTTATAGTATATTTATCTTGCAGTAGTTTAAGTTGATAAAAACGCCTGAGTCCATATCAGGAGATGGAGGAGCAAAGCCTTCCTGCCTTGTCAGAAATTCTCGTGAAATGAAAGCTCTTCGCGAGAATTTCCACTTTTCATTCATAAACATCACTATAAGCTTTTATATTATTAGGCTTTATATGACGCTGTTGATTTTCTCCTCTTTCTAATGTATCTCCATCACACACCTCAAATAACTCATTCACCCATTTGATATTATTATAATTACAATTATTGTTAATATGCATACCATTTAAATATCTTTGTCCCTCTGAAATAACGCCTAAACATTTTCCTGCCTTGTCTTCGTATATCCCAACAAGTTGTGGTACTCCACCGCTACGAGAATCCTTTTGGCTTTTAATAGCATTATAGAAGCAATTAAAAATCCCTCTAGTTTTACCATAAAAATCACTCTTTGCGTACAATGTTTTAAAGTTATTGAAGTTGTCTCCACCCGATCCATATGCTGCAATTACATCAGATTGAATTTTATTTATATCTTTAGGTTTATCTACCCATTTCCATTCCTTTTTATCCTGTTCTTCTACTTTTACCTCTTTCCAAGCTAGTTCGTAGCAATAAAAATCTCCTGAAGCATTATCCCTCCCACAAATAATTATCGTAAAAGACTTAGTAATAACAATTTTTGGGAAATTGTCAAATGAGTGTTTGATTAGGTTGGAAATTTCTGAAAATACATCTATTGGACTTAAGTTATCTAAAGATAATAGATTATTATCTAATAAATCAATGATTTGTGATAAGATTTGAGTAGGAAATAATACATCCCCACAGTAGCCCATTATCAAGGGAGAACGTTGAGAATAAAAGACCTTTTTCCCATGGTCCCATGAAAGTATGCCTCCATCCGTAGTATCCCAACTTAACCTACTATCACTAGCTAAATATATAGCCGATACCCCTTCACTATCAACTGAACTGAAAGCTATTAATGTCGTCATTTTTTCCTCCTCTAAATTCTAAATTGTTGTTTGATATATATTTAAATTATAGATATTTGTGGTAGAAATAACCATCATTATTTTATTGAAAAATTATATACTTTGAGATTTGTAATACATGACAATCTTACTCATATAAATATATAGGTCTTTTTAATTATTATTTATGTCGAAAAGAGGGGATTTCTTATTCAACTTTATTTTTATTTTTTCTTTATAATTAATTATGGGAGGTAGTGTTATTTTATGATTCCAAAAGAGTTAGTTAGGTTAGTTATTTTAGATAAAGTAGTGCCGTTTATCGGAGCTGGATTTAGCAGAAGCTTTGGGTATCCTGGATGGATGGACTTATTAGAAGAATTAAAAAATGTGATAGGTATCATAGATTTAGAATTTGGGGATATGAGGAATGGCGATCCATTACAAATTGCTCAATCTTTTTTAAGTTACTATAAAGAGGTAAATTGGGAAACGTGTGAAAAGGATGTTATTGAAGGTCTTGGATTAGGTGAAAACTACGATAAAAAAGATTTTTTAAACGGTCCATTGAAAAAAATTGTTCAAGAAGAAACTGATAATAAACTTGAGCTGGATTTTACCAAAGAGTTGTTAGGTCTGATAAAAGTTGATGAAACTAAGGTAAATACTGAAGATGTAGAAAAATTAAAAAAGTTGAGCGAGATTGATTTTAGTTATTTTCTCACTACTAATTATGACAGAGTTATTGAAGAAGAAATAATGAAGGGAAAAAATTATTTAGTCCAGTCTCTTGGTAAGGGAGAAGAATTGAACTGGAACGAAAAAGATAAAACAATTATTAAAATTCATGGAGATATTGATTCTGAAAAAGGCATTATTTTTACACATTCCCAATATTATAAATTTATGCATGATTTCGGTTATTTTAAAAGTAAGTTATATAATCTATTCTCTAGTAATGTAATATTAATGATGGGGTATGGGTTTAATGATATTAACATCCATCAAACCTATTTCCAGTTTATAAGGGATTATGGTACTCAGGTTGATAACAATAAGTTTTATATGGTATTAAGCTCCTACGATAAAGAAAAGTGGGGGACTTACTTTAGCTATTATAAAAGGTTTTTAGAGTCTTATAAGATAAACGTGATTGAGGCAGAAAATCTTCCATCTTTTGTTGAAGAGTTATCTAATGCTATTAGAAATGAAAAAGAAAGTGCTGATTTGAGCCTTTTATTCGATACTCTTTCTGATGAGCCAAGGTTTGCCGAAACTCTGGTAAAAGTAATAAATGGAGAAGAGCCTGATTTAATTAATAATAAAAGTCTGAATTTAGATTTTATAAGAGCTTTTATTAAAATTTTTACAAGTCCTTTTATATTAAATGAAGAACCATTTAAAAAAGAACTCGTAGATTTGAATTCAAAAATCGGTTATTCCATCATGGATTACACGATAAAAATTTTGGGAATTAATCCCGAAATAGCAAGCGAAGATACATATTTGGAGTTTGTAAAAAAATCCTTAAAGTATGTAGATGAAACCACAGACTTCCATGGTAAAAGGTATAGAGCTGAAAGATTTATCGGACTTTCAAAACATATAAATAGAGATGATTATGAGATAGAAACTGGTAAATTGATGTACCAAATGTTTGGTTCTTGTCACCCCACTCAATATTTATATTCTAATCCTGGAGGAAGGTTTCTATTAGAGCATCTTCATCAGATTCCAAGCTACTATCTTCTTAGCTATCTTTATTTTATTATTCACGATGTTGAAGAAGATGAGTATTATTTACCAATAAACCATATACAAAAGTATTGGATAGAAAGAATCAGAGAAAAAGCAGCAGGAAAACCTTCGGTATTAGAAGTTATAGAAAAAATTGATGAAATTCGAAAAAAACGTAAGGAAATGGAAGAAGAAATATAATATCAAAGTAAAAAACGCTGAAAAATTTTCAGTGTTTTTTTATGCATTTTGCCATTAAAGTAGGAGTAGTTGGAATGCGACACTTAAAAAATAATAAAGTAACATTAAAACTCTTAACCGCAAGTGATTCTGTCATAAATAGTTTCTTAATTATGAATTATTTCATTATGAAGAATCGTAATGGATGAAAGCAAAGTCTTAAATCCCTATAAATGGTTATTTATTTACTTAACTTTTATTTATAGCTAAACTTAATAATAATAGATTAAAAGGAGTAGGAGAAATGTATCTTGCAGAAGTATTGATAACAAATTTTCGAAAATTCGGAAACCCAGGTCTCCATTTAAAATTAAATAAAGGATTTAATTTATTTGTAGGGGAAAATGATTCTGGCAAAACAACTATAATAGATGCCATTAAATTAGTGCTGGGTACTCAAAGTAACGATTTTAATAGAATTGAGATTGATGATTTTCATATTCCGAGTGAATTGTCTTCGGAAAACGATAGGGCCACCAAAATAGAGATTTCTTGTATTATACGAGATATAGCGTTGGATGAAGCTAAACATCTTTTAGAATGGTTGTCGTTCGAAAAGAATAATGGCAAAACAGAGTACGTACTCCATCTTACATATAACGCAATAAGACAAGGAAAGAGAATATTTTTCGATGTTAAAGCAGGCATGGGTGAAGGTGCAAAGTTATTAAACAGTGAGGCTAGGAACCGTATTAAAGCCACATATTTAAAACCCTTAAGAGATGCAAATACTGAATTAGCTCCAAGAAAAAATTCAAGACTTTCTCAAATACTGAGCAGTCATTCTGCCTTTGAAAATGAAGATAGCCACTTTTTAATCGAGACTTTTAAAGAAGCCAATAAAAAAATAGATTTATATTTTAAAGGGAAAAATTTTGATGAGAGTGAGCTGACAGATCAAGAAGGGAAAAATCTATTAGAGGAAATAAATATTTACCTTGAAAAATTCTCCAATAAAAACAATGTACTTGAGTCGGGTTTTAAAGTATCAGATTTAAAACTAAGATATATACTTGAACGATTAAGTCTGCAGTTTTCAAGCGAAAAACCAGGTCTAGGTTCTCACAACATTTTGTTTATTGCAACTGAACTTTTATTATTAAAAAGGGAAGAGTTTGATGGATTGAAGTTAGCGTTAATTGAAGAAATTGAAGCTCATCTACATACACAAGCTCAAATAAGACTTATTGAATATTTGCAGGAAGAAGCAGAAAACTCGAAAATTCAACTTTTATTAACCACTCACAGCACAGGATTGTCGTCAAAAATAAAATTAGAAAATCTTTTTATTTGCAACAATAACAATATTTTTTCAATGAGACCAGATGAAACAGAACTTTTAAACGGTGATTATCTATTTTTAGAACGATTTTTGGATGCAACTAAAGCTGATATGTTTTTTGCTCAGGGAGTGATAATGGTTGAGGGTGATGCAGAGAACCTGATCATTCCAGCCTTAAGTAGGGTAATAGACAAACCACTTTCGCAGTACGGGGTAACCGTTTTAAATGTCGGTAGCACGGCCTTTTTAAGGTACTCAAGAATTTTTAGACGCAAGAATATTGAAGATGGTCAATTTACAATCCCTGTAGCATGTATAACTGATTTAGATATTGATACTGAAAAGTATTTAGACGATGACAAGCTAGGTGAAGCTTTTTATGAAAAACGGACAGAGAAAGTAAAAAGTATTCAGAGCAGGATAGATGGCCAATTGGTTAAAACATTCATTTCACCATATTGGACATTAGAGCATGATATAGCATTGAGCGGACTCCGACCGTTGCTGGTTAAGGCAGTATTACAAGCAAAAAAAATTCAAAACAGCGACGAATATGGTTTAACAGATAAGAAAAATGAAACGGTCGATGAAGAGATAAAAATCCTTGAAGCACAATGGAATACAAAAGGATTTAATGAATATAAAATAGCCTATGATATATACAAAAACATCATAACTAAAAAGAATAATAAGGTCTCTAAGGCAATTATTGGACAATGTTTCGCTAGTTTACTTGAACAATATGAAAATAGAGAGAATTTAAAAAAACTCATATTGGAAGATAAATATATTAAATACCTTGTAGATGCAATAAACTATGCTACTTCCCAAGGAGGTGGCAACATTGATTGAGATTACCAATGAGGATATTGATGCTATTGAAACAATTCTTTTTCCTAACGGGAGTACGTTTAATGAAAGCCATAGAAAAGTAATAAAAAATCTTGATACGGTCGATATTAAAGCATGCCCTGGAAGTGGTAAGACGACTTCTTTAATTGCTAAACTTTTAATTTTTGAAAAGAAACTTCCACTAGAAAACAATAGAGGCATTTGCGTATTAACTCATACGAATGTTGGAGTAAATGAAATCAAAAGAAGAAGTTCACAACAAGAAGGAGGTAGGTTGTTTCAATACCCCAATCATATTTCTACTATCCAAGTGTTTGTTAATAAATACTTAGCGATTCCTGCGTACAAACATTTTTTTCTAGATAATGTTTATAGTATTGATATGGATACATATATTGAGAATTTTAAAAAACTATTTTATAAAATTTCAAGGGGATATAGGCAAAATATAGAACGTAAATTTCCAGTTGAAGACCTATGGCAAAAGCTCGTTTTTGATTTTGAAGATGATGGAACCATTTATTTGGGAGCTAAAAAACTAGAGGATGTTTATAGTAACACCACACCCACTTATCAATACTTAAAAGATTTAAAGAAAGGTCTTTTAGAAAAAGGGATCCTTTCATTTAGAGATGCTTATGTAATGGCCTTTAAATTTATTAAAGAATATCCAGAGATAAGGGATTTAATCTCTGCTAGGTTTAAATTTTTATTTATAGATGAAATGCAAGATACATCTCCAATCCAAATGAAATTGTTAAACGAAGTCTTTGATAAAAGCCAAGTAACAATTCAACGAATTGGAGATACAAATCAAGCGATTTTTGAAAGTTCAAGTGAAGAATTAAGTTGGAAGCCAGAAAAGAGGTCGCTCTCCCTAACAGAGAGTAAGCGATTTTCAGCTGCGATCGCTAAATGTATAGATAAAATATGCATTGAACCACAAGGGGTTACGGGTAATAACACTATCCCAATTATTGAACCAACCATCATTGTATTTAATGATCATAACATTGAAAAAGTGCTACCAACCTTTGCTGAACTGATCATAGAGAACAATCTTCATCAAAATGACAGGAATGTCTTTAAAGCAGTGGGGCGAGTGAGTAAGCCTCATCCCGAAGGTAAAATAACACTCCCTAGCTATTATCCAACCTTTAATAAGAGAAATAGCAAAAGCGTAAGATTTAGTTACAGTTCGCTACAGGAGTACATAGATGCTATTAATCAAATTGAAGACCACAATGTAAATGAGTATCGTAGACTTTTAATTAATTGCATGCTTCATGCACTCAGAATTGAAGAGATAAGGAAGGATGATAAATGGTATTCGGAGAAGGCACTTTTACAGACATTGACTGAGAAAAATGAACAAATTGCCATTAATTTAAACAGATTAATTGCAAAATGGGTATTAAACGCAAAAAATGGCCAACCAATTCATAATGAAATAGCTGAATTTTTAACCAGTAAATTTGTCCCTCTTATAAAAGGTAGTAAACAGGTAACTAAAGAACTTAAAGATTTTTGTACGATTACCAAAAACAGTGTGGATAATGCGGTTGAAACTGAAGAAACAGAACAAAAAAATTCTTATTTTCATGCGGTTAAAAGTGGGAGTGAGCTCAAAATCAACCTGGATACCGTTTATAACGTAAAAGGGGAAACTCATACTGCAACTCTATATTTAGAGACATTTTATAAAAAATATGACCTATCTAACTTAATGGATTATTTAAAACAGAACCACACGTTTCCTAAAGGAAAAGAAAAAATAAATGCCCTGTGTGTTGCATATGTAGGGTTAACTAGACCTTCTCATTTACTTTGTTTATCGATGAGGCAAGAAACTATCGATGGCAATGAGGAGGACCTGAAAAAAGCAGGATGGAATCTTTTATATATAAAGGATTAAAAAAGGCGGAATTTCCGCCTTTTTGGACTATAGTCTTTTATTTTTTTCCTAATCAAAACCAATCAAAAATTAATGCGTATTTTTTCACAGTTTGGTGAAAATGATACAGGGAAAGTTCCCCCGTATTCTATTTAGAACCATCCCTTTTTCTTAAACCACCAATATAACGCTAGCCCTATAGCCCCCATAAACACAAGAGACAATGGAAACCCATATTTCCAATTTAAAATAGACATGTATTTAAAATTCATACCAAAGATACCTGATATTAGGGCCATTGGTGAGAACATTGTAGTCATGATGGTAAGAAATTTCATTACGTTATTTGTTTGATGCGAATTCAAGGAGAGATAATTATCTCTAATGTCAGCAGTAATTTCCCTGTTCGACATCACCATTTCAGATAACTTTAATAAGTGGTCGTATATGTCTGAAAAGTATTCTTTTTTTCTGATAATGTTACTCAATCGGTGTGAGTTTAGCAATCGATATAATAAATCACTCATAGGATTAACTGTGTGCATTAGGTTCAATAACATGGATCTTGTATCGAAAAGTTCATCTAATAAAGCATTCATAGGTCTCTTATACGGATTTTCATCAATTTCATCCAGTTTATCTTCTATTTTGTAAACAATCGGGAAGTAATTATCTACAATTTTATCTAATATTTCATAAAACACATGAGTGCTACCAAATTTATCAGGACTTTTTAGAGAAATTGTTCTTTCTAGAACTTCAGAGACTTCCTCACTGTGACTCAGATGGAAAGTCACTATAAAGTTTTCGGCTACAAACAAATCTAACTCTTCTTTAAATAATTCATTTCCATGTTCTCTTACAATATGTGTAATGAAAAAAGTATGGTCTTCATAATAGTCCAATTTCGGTCTTTGAATAACATGATTGGTGCAATCTTCGATAGCAAGTGGATGAAACTGAAAGGTTTCAGATAAATGTTTTATTTCGTCGTTTGTCGGATTATTAAAATCGACCCAGAAGCGTTTAAAATTTTTAAAATTTAGAGATTCAATCGAACTGTGATGTACTAGTTTATTTCCTTCAGTAATTCCAATAAAGCTAATCATTTTTTTACATCCTTTTTACAAAATATCAATATACCATTTTTCTTAATTGAACAATAAATCCCTTTTAAATTAGGAGAGAAAAGAATCAAACCGTTTTATGCATATACCAACTATTCATTTGCCCATATATTCCTGCAATCAGCGTTAATGGAGCAAAAATAGAAGTCATGATTGTTAAGAATTTCATGACATTATTAGTTTGATGTGAATTGATGGATAGATAATTTTCTCTAATGTCTGCGGTTATTTCTCTATTTGACATAACCAAATCCGATAGCTTTAAAAGGTGGTCATAAATATCTGAGAAATATTCTTTTCGATTGATTATATCGCTTAGACGATGTGAATTTAACATCCGATACAGAAGATCACGCATGGGATTTACGGTGTGCATTAAATTCAGTAATAAATATCGTGTTTTAAACAATTCATTTAATAAATTGTTCATGGGTTTGTTGTATGTATTTTCTTCAATTTCATCTAATTTATCTTCAATACTGTTAATGATGGGGAAGTAATTATCAACCGATTTGTCTAAAATTTTATAAAACACATGTAAACTACCAAATTGATCGACATTTTCTTGGTTAACTATTTGATCCCATACCTGTGAAACCTCTTTTGATGAATGAAGATGAAAAGTAACAATAAAATTTTCTCCAACAAAAAAGTCTAATTCATCCTTTAAAATTTCTTTGTCTTCCTCACGAACAGTATGTGTAACAAAAAAAGTATGGTCATCATAATAATCTAATTTTGGTCTTTGAAGTACTTTATTTATGCAATCTTCAATAGCAAGAGGATGAAAATGAAATATGTCCGCTAAACATTTTGCCTCTTCTTCAGTGGGAGCATCAAAATCCACCCAAAATCGTTTATATTTTTTAAAATTCAAATTTTCGATTGAAAATTGTTTTTCTAACCTATGTTCTTCCGTAATTCCTATGAATCTGATCATTAAAAACACCCTTTTTAGCAATAAAATCTGTTGTTAACATTATCTACATCTTAACTATAAAGGAATCTCGGAAAAAGAAAAGCAAAATCCCTTGTTAATAAGTCTAAAAACAACTTTCCCATACTGAACGAAACTTAACCTACAAGTCCAAAACACCTTGTTAGAATAAAATGGAAAAGAACGTGGGAACTTATGAAGAAAGACACACGAGAGGTAGTAAGATGCAATCTAGCAAAAGCATTAAAGATAGCCTTATTGAAAGTTTAACCCATTCCGAAGATGTAATTTTAAAAGAACTTCATACAAAAGAAAAAAGAATAGAAGCGCTATATATAAAAACGATTAGTGATGAAAATATCTTTCATCAAAAGATATTAATCCCGTTTTATGAAATTAAGGATTCGCTCCCGTTTTTAGCGTATCTGGAATCCTTGCCGGCCATCAACCCATTTGAAAATATAGAAAAGGCACTTGAAGAATTATTAAGGGGCGTGACCATTCTATTTTACCTTGATACTGTTTTTGTATTGGATAGCAAGGCCGACCGGAATAATTCTGTCTTAGATACAACGGTGGAAACAACTATACAAGGACCTCAATCTGGATTTAGCGAGAGTTTGCCGACAAACATAGGATTGATTCGACATCGTTATCCTGAGCCGTCCTTACAGGTAGAATCAACAACTGTTGGCAAGATCTCCAAAACAAAGGTAATGATTGTCCATGATTCAAAGCTGGCTAACCCCGATACACTCAAGAAAATTAAGGATTTTTTATCACGAATCGATGTTGAGATGTTCGAAACGGGTGAGCAGCTACTTGATTTAGTTAAAAAGAGTAATAGGGCCCTTGTTCCGATGATGCTTGTGACTGAAAGACCTGATCGCGTAGTTGTCAATATAGCGGCTGGCAAAATTATTCTGCTTGTAAGCGGAAGTCCATTTGCTGTTGTTCTACCTACAGTCATGAAGGATTTTATGGCATCAATGGAGGATATTTATCAAACCTTTTGGGTCACAAAATTCTTGCAGTTATTAAGATATATCGGCTTTTTTACCAGTCTTGTTCTTCCTGGATTGTATGTAGCGATAACCAGTTATAATCCTGAATTATTTAGGGTTCAATTAGCTCTAAGTATAGCCGGCAGCAGAACAGGTGTCCCTTATCCATCGTTTATTGAGGTAACGATTATGTTAATCATGATGGAGATGTTAACCGAGGCCAGTATCCGTCTTCCTAAAGCAATTGGGCCAACTGCTACAACGGTAGGAGGATTAATATTAGGGCAGGCTGCAACTGAGGCGGGTCTTGTTAGTAATATTATGATTATTATTACCTCTACAGTTGCCATCTCAAACTTTGTTGTCCCAGTTAATGCCTTTAGTTTTACATTGCGAATAATGAAATATATCGTGTTGGCTTTGGGAACTATATTCGGGTTAGTGGGAGTTGTAGTAGGTTTCACGATCCTTGTAGCATATATGGTTAGGCTTGATAGCTTTGGCACCCCATTTCTTACCTTAGTCCAAAGTAAACCAAATAAGAAATAATTCGTTACAAGGAGGGGAGGCAATGAATCGTTATTATCTCTATTTGGTCTTCTTAAACATGATCATCAATGTCATTATTTTTATTCCAAAAGTGTTGATTGAATATCGTTTTGAAGGGGCAGTAATGGGGGTTATCCTGGCAATCCCGGTTGGCATTGTCCTTAGTTACTTATACAGTATATCGATTAACCGATTTTCAGAACAAGGACTGCCTGAAATACTCTCTAACACAAAGAAACGTTGGTTGAAAACCATCCATTTATCAAGTGTCCAACTTTTATGGTTCTCAGCAGGTCTTATAACGTTGATCGGCTTTATTGATATTTTAGCCCGATTTGTTAACCCCGAAATGCCGAAGCTATTACTGCTTTCTATCTATTTAGGTGCTATTTTTTTAATCATTCAAATGCCAACTGAAAGGGTTATGTATCTGCTCGAAATTGTTTTATTTCTCAATATCCCTCTGATTGGATTTATTATTTTTAAGGCCTATACAAATGAGTATCTTAACTGGGACTCTATTCTTGAAGTCGGGACCCATATGTTTCAATGGCCTAGTTTAAAGGCATTTGCTGCGGCCACCTATTGTTTTTCAGGATATGGAAACTTAATTATTTTTAATCGAGTAATAAAAGGAAAATTAAAGGTTTGGAATTTTATGATTCTTGCAGTTTTGGGTACCTTAAACCTATTTACTGCCTTCTTCATTCCGATTGGATTTCATGGCTCTGATGGGGCACAGGAATATCTTTATCCATGGATTTCCACCGCTGATTCACTGAGATTAGTATACAGTCCCATTGAACGAGTTATCTTTCTATTTCTTATGTTTTATATGAGCATTTCACTAATTAGTATTTCGATTCATTGGCATGTGTCTCTTGAGCTATTAAAAGGAACATTTAAAAAACCGGATAATAAAAAAAATGTTTGGATGATCCTTAGCTGTTTCACGGGATTTTCGATAGTAGGAATTATTTATTTAAACACGATTCTCCTATTGAAATTAGTAATATACTGGTTCATCATTCGGATTGTCTTCGAGATTCTGGTCGTCTTTATTTTCTTTATCTGGGTTAGGAGGAAATTGGCATGATAACCCGTTACAAATGGAGATTCACGATCATGATTCTAGTTGCTGTCTTATGCTTAAACGGTTGTGGATTTAAAGATATTGAAAAGCGTTTTTTTGTTGTGAGTATTGGTGTCGATTTGGCCAAAGACAAAACAAAAAAATATTTGGTTAGTTTAAAGTTTGCCGTGCCTGGTGCTACCAAAGAAAATCAAGGTGAATATCAAATAGTTTCACAAAATGCTAACTCCATGTCCGAAGCTGTGAGAATTATCAAAACGAAAGTAGATAAGGAAATTGATTTTAGCCATGCAAAAGTAATTGTGTTTAGTGATGATGTGGTGAAAAAAAAGGGGAATGCTGGCATGTACTATTGGTTTACCCGAAGAAGAGATATACAAAAAATTGCTTGGGTAAATATTGGCAAGCCTACCGCATTAGATGTATTAAAAGTAAAACCAAAATCTGAATATCTGCCTTCAAATGCCTTGTTTTTGGCACTAGGGAAGGAAGGTTCAGAGACTCCCTATATTACATCAGAATTCCTTTTTGACCTAAAATACAGGTTAATTGAACGAGGAATAGACCCTATCATGCCGATTGTGAAGGCCAAAAAAGATTTATTAGAAATTAATACAGCTGGGATTTTTAACAAAAGTCACTTGAAACTAACGTTAAAACCAGAGGAAACCAAAATGTTGAATTTTCTTAGAAATCGTGAAGAAAAGAGTGCTATGAGGGTAACAAAGGGAGATACAACTATTGTCTTTGATACTCATAAAGTAAAGACAAAATTCAAACTATATACCCCAATAGGTAAAACACCTTTTATCAAGGTAAATGTTTCGATGAAAGGCAATTTGGAAGAAGCATCAAAACGGGTCCCAATTGCAAAATTATCAGCTTATGAGAACACTGCTGAAAAATCAGTAAATAAAAGAATTGAAAAATTTTTGATTAAGCTTCAAAAAGCAAACCTTGACCCTCTCGGATTTGGTCTAAGATACCGATCAAGGCATTTTAATGATGATGATTGGAAACAATGGAAAAGAATCTATCCAAACATAGTATTTAAGGTACAATCAAATATTCAAATTGAGGATACCGGTTTGATCAATTAAATAAGGCATTCCTCGATTCGGAATGCCTAGGATGTATGCGTTTATGCAGTAGGTGCTGTATCTTTCGTTCTCATTGTTTGTGGAATATAGACGCAGAATGGTTCACTTTCCAAATAGTCACCTGTTACGGCATAGGTACGTGAACGAGAACCACCGCAAATTTTGTTATATTCACAAACTCTACATTTACCTTTATAATTGTCAGGCTGGCGAAGTTCCTTAAATACTTTTGCTTCACGATAAATTTCAGCAAGCGGAGTTTCGCGGATATTTCCACCTACGATTGGCAATAAGCCACTTGGCATAACATCCCCAATATGAGAAATAAAGGCAAAGCCATTTCCATCATTTACTCCTTTTGGAGCACGCTTTAAGCCATCGTGCATGGAAGCAAAATCCGTTGTAATGGAATCTTCGTAATGAATTTCTCCCTTGTCAATGAGGTGATCACGTGTTTTTTGTTGCAAAACTACGCGGCGATAATGCTGTGCTGCCGTTGTTTTAATATCATATGGTGCTGTTTTACTTAGTTCATAAAGCCATCTGAATACTTTTTCATGTTCAGCAGGTGAAATACAAGCATCCATTTGACCTCTGCCTGTTGGAACAAGTAGAAAAATATACCACATAACTGCCCCAAGCTCGGCGACTAATTTTGACATTTCTTCTAGTGAGTCATAATTATAACGAGAAATGACGGTGTTAATTTGTAATGGCATATCAAGTTCATTTAAGTACTTTATTTTTTCTACTGTTAAATCAAAAGATCCAGGAGTTCCGCGGAAATGGTCATGAATTTCGGGAGTAGGTCCGTCTAGGCTAAAGCCCCAGCGTGATAAGCCAACATCTTTAAATAACTTCATTTTTTCTTTTGTGACATTTGCTGTGGCGCTTGGTGTCATAGAGACACGCATACCTTTTTTAATCGCATAATCCGCAAGTTCGTATAGATCTTCCCGCATCATACAATCCCCGCCAGTGAAAACAAGCATAGGATTATCCATATCGTAGATTTGATCGATTAAATTGATTCCTTCTTCATGCGATAACTCTCTTGGATCGGGAGTAAGCTGAGCGTCTGCCCGGCAGTGTACACATTTAAGCTGGCAGGCTCTTGTTACTTCCCAAATAACGATAAACGGGTTTTGCTCATAATCTATTTTTTTACCTGCACCATGTGGGTGTCCCATAGCATGTGGATGTCCTTTACTGAAACCTTGCATTTTCATCACCAGAATTCATTATTATTTTTTTACCATTTAAATTGTTTCTACAGTTTAATTATAAATAGGCCTCCACGCTTTGGATTAAGGGTTTGTTACAATATTTCTACATTCGTCTATACTCTCATTAAATATGACATGATTGTTAAGATTAAATTATGAAAATCACAAACTAATTACTTTAAGAATGGATTGGTTCTCTTTATACTATTTAGTTGTCTTTTAATCTAATTACATATGGAAGCGTAAAAAATGTTAAAAAAAGAGGGTGCAGAGGGAGAGGGGTAACATTAAATGGCTTGTTGTTGGTCCCTCTCTATTGGTTGTTCAATGAGGACGATTTCGTTAAAAAAGCTCTTAAGAATAAGCCATTTTGCAGGATAGCTATAAATGAAATCCTCAACTGTTTGGGATGAAAAATAGATGAAGCGGTCAATCGGGCTTTTTACTTTCCGTAAATCGTACAGGAGGGCATGGGGGTTGGTGTAATACTTTTTTAATTGTAAAGGATTCAGCGTTATAGCTTGAATATTTTGTTCCAAAAGATAGTTCTTAATAGATTGTTCTTGGAAGAGAATACTTTCTTCCCAGGATTGATCATTAATGCTTATGCGTTCGTTTATAAAATAAATTCCGTTCATTCTTACCACCCTTTTAATTTCCTTGATATTGTTATTGACAGGGTGAGGTGGAAGTATACTCAGAGAATAAAATGTTTAAGGAGTACTGCCATTTTTTTTATTTTTTTACTTTTTTAATGCTAAAACACCTCACAGTAATTGGCATTTTTGTATGGCATGAAAAACTTGAAAAGTGTGAAATATAATTCTTGGGTTGAAGGTTCAATCCATTGACAAAAAAGGGTTTACAGCATCTTGATATCCAACAAAATGGAGGTATCTTAATGAACACAACTCAACATTCGATTACACATATTAATCAATGCCGTCAGATTACACAGCAGCTCATTCAACAAACACAGTTAGGCAGTCAACAATATCAACAAATGCTGCAAAACGAACAGCAAAATGTTCATATGCTTGAACAAATGCTGCAAAAAGAGAGACTGGCGGTTCAAACGATTCAGCAAAGCTTACAAGGGCATGAGATGGCCATCCAGCGATGCCAAGAAGTGATTGCACAGTGTAATCAATTGGAGAGAGAATTATCGGGACAAATGGGGTCATTGGGATATCAAACCGTTTCACATGTAAATCCTGCATTCCAAACCCAAACCTATCAACAATACCAGCCCCAAAATATCCGATAAACGTTCAAAAAGCGTGCACATATCCATGTGCACGCTTTTTTTATCGTTTACGAAATTACACTAGCGTTGCATAAAGCTTTAGCAGCTTTTTTATGCAATGCTAGTGACAAAATTATAAAATTTTCGCTTCTGGATAACTGTTAATATAAGGGCTGTCGACGTCCAGCTCCAGCGCCTAGCCCCTCTAGGCCAAAAGCCACTCAGGAAATGAAGGCAAAGAACGCCATCTTTTCCTGAGCGTCTTATGCTTGTCGGGGCTGTTCAAGGCGCTTGCGCTTTTGTTCCAAAAAAATACCCGGCAATTGCCGGGCGGGTTCAAACCTAATCTATATTAAGGGGGGCGGAGGTTAAAAGGTTCTTCCTAGAACCTACTTAAATCTTAAAGGATAAATATGAACAAACTATGAATGAATAATTAATAGTTTGAGAAGGTTTTTGATAGAATGATTGCCGCTTATTACATAAGAAAATAGATATTCTAGGAATAGCTCATCACTTAATATAAATAACAATAGGAAATTTATGAGTCAAAAAGTGGGGGAAAAGTGTGGAGGATTTTTATCAAATTCTAGATTTTCTTGATTGCCCTGAAGCAAAGGTCCTAGCGACAATTATCAGTGTAAAAGGTACTGCGTATAAAAAAGAAGGTTCCTCAATGCTGTTTTTTTCAGATGGTTCACAGGTCGGAATGTTAACAGCAGGCTGCTTAGAACAGGACCTTGCTTTAAAGGTGAGGGAGATATTTAGAAAACAGGAAACCATGATATTACGATACGACTTATATATGGAGGATGATCTGAACTGGGGACAGGGATCGGGATGTAATGGTACTCTTGAAATTCTACTCGAACCTGTTACTGAGCAGCTAACAGAGGACCTACTTTTAGTTAAGGACCTTCTTAAGCAGCATAAGCCTGTTATCGTCTTGAAAAAACTGGATGACCTTGGCGAATATATTTTCATTGAAGAGGATGGTGAACCGTTCGGTCAGTGGTCGGGTTCGCTCCCGACTATTGAGTTCACTTCAAAAAGCGGTATCGTGTCAAGGGATGGTTCCACGGTGTATCAACAAACCTTTCATCCAAAACCACGTTTAATTGTTTTCGGGGCAGGGCCTGATGCAAAACCCTTGGCAGCCTTAGCGGCTGAAATTGGTTTTTCCGTTGTAATATGTGATTGGCGTGAAGCATACTGTCAGAAAGAAAACTTTCCTGCAGCAGATCAACTGTTAGTAGGATTTCCTAAGGAACTTCTAAAACAAATTTCCTTCTCTCCCTATGATTTTGTTGTGATTATGACCCATCAATTTAAAAGAGATCAAGAGCTGTTAACGAAAATTTTACATGAAAATATCAAATATTTAGGTGTTTTGGGACCGAGAGAACGAACAAGAAGATTATTAAATTACGAGGAAATTCCGCATGGGATTTTTTCACCAATAGGTGCAAGCATAGGTGCTAAGGGTCCAGTCGAAATAGCGGTTAGTGTGATGGCTCAAATGATTGAAGTGTGGAGAAAACCATCGCATGAAAGGGTAGAGCTGCTATGGACCATCCCAGATTAGCGGCATGTTAGGAGGTATTACTGTGCAGGTTATTGGGAAAAGTGTGATTCGTAAAGATGCACTCGATAAGGTGACGGGCAGGGCCAAATACACGAATGACTATGAATCAATACCCATGTTATCTGTAAAAATGGTCATCAGTCCCTATGGTCATGCAAAAATAATCAGCATTGACACTCGTGCAGCCTCTCAGGTCCAAGGTGTCAGGGCCATCCTAGCGGGTCAGCACTTTCCGTTAACCGGAGAGGCAATTCGGGATCGACCGCCGATTGCAGTGGATAAAGTTCGTTATCATGGCGAACCTGTGGCACTTGTTGTGGCCGATAACCCGGCTCAGGCGAAAAAGGCTGCAGATCTAATTAAAGTTCAATATGAATTACTTCCAGTTGTAAACTCGCCAACCCAGGCTTTTACTGAGGGGGCTACGCTTGTCCATGAACAACTTGATTCCTATGACAAGGATGAGGACTCATTCCCTGTTTCTGGGACCAATATTGCTACCCTCATTAAAATTCGTAAAGGAAATATGGAGACTGGATGGGCTGCGAGCGAGATTGTTGTAGAAGAGAAATTTTCCTTTGCACCGTCAGATCATGCAGCTATGGAAACCAGATGTGCAACTGCGGAAATTAGGTCAGATGGGACAATCATGATTATGACCTCATCTCAAGCTCCATTTATGGTCAAACAATTGATTGCCAAATACTTTAACGAAGATATGGGGAAAATTGTTGTTCAAACCCCGCTGGTTGGCGGAGCATATGGAGGAAAAGCCGCTGTACAGTTAGAGGTACTTGCTTACTTAGCGTCAAAGGCAGTCGGCGGTAGGCCTGTGAAACTTTTAAATGACCGAGAACAAGATATCATTACTTCTCCGTGTCATATTGGATTAGATGCGACTATCAGGTTAGGGACTGATAGGAATGGAAAAATAACGGCAGCAGAAATCCAGTTTTTATGGGATGGCGGGGCTTATTCGGATAAGGCCATTGATGTAACGAGATCAGGTGCAGTAGATTGCACAGGACCTTATAATATTGAAAATGTATGGTGTGATTCCTATTGTATGTATACCAATCACCCCTATGCTTCACCGTTTCGGGGATTCAGTCATTCGGAATTGTCCTTTTGCATCGAACGAACGATGGATCTACTTGCTCAAAGATTAAACATGGATCCGCTCAAGCTAAGATCGATTAATGCAATCAAGCCTGGTCATACAACCCCTACTAGGGTTAAGCTGAATAAAAGTAATGTAGGAGACTTGGAAAAATGTATTGACAAGGTTCGAGACTTAATGAAATGGGAAGAAGGAGCTATAAAAAAAATCAATGAGCGGTTTATTAGGGTAAAAGGGGTAAGCTGCAGCTGGAAAACCTCAACGATTGATGCTAATGCACCTTCGGGGGCGATCATCACTTTTAATCGCGATGGCAGTCTTAATCTAATGTCAGGAGTTATTGAAATTGGTACTGGTACAAAAACCATTCTTGCTCAAATTTTAGCTGAACGATTAAAAATGGATGTAGATAAAATTCATGTCCGAATGGAAGTGGATACACAAACAACACCAGAACATTGGAAAACGGTAGCAAGCAGAGGGACGTTCATGGCAGGCAGAGCCGTACTTATGGCGGCTGATGATGTGATTAAACAATTAATAGAAATTGCCTCATGCGTCCTTCGAGCACCAAAAGAAGATTTTGAAGTAGCCAACAGTCGTGTTTTTTTACGGGATGATCCTTCTATCGGCCTTGATTTTAAGGATATTGGGTACGGTTATAAATATCCAAACGGGAATGCCATTGGTGGACAAATCATTGGGCGGGGGAAATATATTTTACGCCACATAAGCCACTTGGATCCGGAAACAGGGGAAGGAAAGCCTGGTCCTGAATGGACAGTTGCCGCTTATGGGATTGAAATTGAATTAGACCAAAGGGATTATACGTATCGAGTGTTAAAAGCATGCACGGTAGTTGATATTGGGCGGGTCATGAATGAAAAAGCAGCTCTTGGTCAAGTGATGGGGGCTATGAGCATGGGGATAGCCTTTGCCGGCAGAGAAACTTTTTACTTTGACGAACTTGGCCGGGTTTTGAACCCTCAGCTTCGGACTTACAGACCGCTGCGTTACGGCGAACATCCGGAATATTTGGTTGGATTTGTAGAGACCCCTCTGCTAGACGGTCCATATGGGGCACGCGGAGTCGGTGAACATGGACTAATGGGGATGCCAGGTGCTCTTGGAAATGCATTATCGCTTGCAGCAGGTGTTTCCCTTCGCAATCTGCCACTTATACCAGAATTAATCTGGAAGGCAAAGGGGGCAACACAACATGCTTCCTTTTGATTTTGATTATTATCGTCCCAATACGTTAAAAGAAGCGGTCGATTTATTTCAATATTTAGAGCAACAAGGGAAGCAGCCGTTTTATTTTAACGGGGGAACGGAATTATTAACGCTTGGAAGAATTGACTTAGCCTATACAGAGGCTGTTATTGACATTAAAGGGATTGCTGAGTGTAATGTCATGCAGGTGAGCGGGGATCATTTAATACTGGGCAGTTCACTCACACTAACCGCGGTGGAAGAAGCAAATCTATTTCCTTTATTAACGAAAACAGCGAGTGAAGTGGCAGATCATACAGCTCGCGGAAAAATTACCTTGGGCGGCAATATTTGTGCACGAATTTTTTACCGAGAAGCCGTTTTGCCATTTTTACTTGCCGATAGCAGAGTTTTGATTATTGGGGCAGAGGGGAAAAAGATTATCCCGATTAATGATGTGTTTCAAGGACATTTACGTTTGGAAGAAGGTGAATTTTTAGTCCAGTTGGAAACCGAAACCCGTTATATACATGCCCCTTTTTTTACCGTAAAAAGAAGGCAGCAATGGGACACCGGGTACCCATTGATTACCATCGCCGCTTTAAAAATCGACCAAAAGATACGGGTAGCGATTAGCGGATTATGTCCCTTCCCGTTTCGGTCTCCATTTGTCGAGGAGGCTATTAATCGAAAAGATTCTTCAGTTGATGAAAGGATAGAAGGAGCACTTGCGGCTTTACCACAGCCTATTTTGGATGATATAGAGGGATCTAAAGAATATCGGATCTTTGTGCTGCGAAATTTATTGGCGGATGCAGTCGGTACCCTTGACAGTGCTGTATTTTGATGGGGGAGGAGAAGCTATTGAGAACCTATTCACTTACATTAGATGTAAATGGGGAGATTTATACTTTGATGGTTAGTCCGGCAGATACTTTATTATATACGCTTCGCAGCTATATGGGGTTGAAAGGAGCGAAGCCTGGCTGTTTAAACGGGGACTGCGGAGCATGTACGATTAATATAGACGGATGGCCGATGAAGTCATGTCTGATGTTGGCAGTCGAAGCTGAAGGAAAAAAGGTTACCACCATTGAGGGATTGCATGGAACGGCCATACAGCAAGCGTTTATCGATCATTTTGCTTTTCAATGCGGTTATTGTACACCTGGATTTATCATGAATTGCCACTCATTAATTGAACAGCATCCAGATGCGAGTGATGAAAAAATAAAAGAATGGCTGGAATCCAATATTTGTCGTTGCACGAGTTATGCGGAGATTGAAAGAGCGGTTAAATCCGTTTTAGGAAGGAATGAATGAGGCCTAGTGGTTTCTGAATTTTATATGGATTGGAAACACGGTATTTTTTCTATAGGAAAATATCGTGTTTTTTATTTTCTGGGCAAAAATTTTAGATGGATTGATTTGAACAGCATCATCAAAGGTTTTTTAATGGGGCGAGAAGGAGGTAGGATTCGGGCAGGAGAAGGGGGAAATGAGTCAAGTCACTTTTGTGTAAAAGGGTCAACAATGATTATCAACTATTAAGAACAACTTAGTGTAGTGAACTATAATTTACTTCGGACAGCACTAAGAGATCTCTAGCTTGATCTGTCCGAACCTGGCTTAACTTCGGACAGATCTGTATGATTTTTGGCTTGTTCTGCCCGAACTTGGCTAGACTTCAGACAGCACAGTATGATTTTTGGCTTGATTTGTCCGAAGTTGGCTAGACTTCGGACAGATCTGTATGATTTTTTGGCTTGATCTGCCCGAACTTGGCTAGACTTCGGATAACTCTGTATGATTTTTGGCTTGATCTGTCCGAAGTTGGCTAGACTTCGGACAGCTCCAAATGATTTATGGCTTGATCTGTCCGAAGTTGGCTTAACTTCGGACAGCACGTATGATTTATGGCTTGATCTGTCCGAAGTTGGCTTAACTTCGGACAGCTCTGTATGATTTTTGGCTTGATTTGTCCGAAGTTGGCTAGACTTCGGACAGCACTGTATGATTTATGGCTTGATCTGTCCGAAGTTGGCTAGACTTCGGACAGCACTGTATGATTTTTGGCTTGATCTGTCCGAACTTGGCTAGACTTCGGATAACTCTGTATGATTTTTGGCTTAATCTGTCCGAAGTTGGCTAGACTTCGGACAACTCTGTATGATTTTTGGCTTAATCTGTCCGAAGTTGGCTAGACTTCGGACAACTCTGTATGATTTTTGCCCTGATCTGTCCGAACCTGGCTAGACTTCGGACAGCACGTATGATTTTTGGCTTGTTCTGTCCGAAGTTGGCTTAACTTCGGACACCTCTGTATGATTTTTGGCTTGATCTGTCCGAACCTGGCTTAACTTCGGACAAGCAGGTGAGGAAAATGGTAATAGTAGTCCGAATAGAAGTAGGATTCGGACATGAGCAGGGTGGAAATCCCATCAGTTGTCCGAATGAACCCATCCTCAACTCTAGTTGAAAAAAACGACTAGACCAGCCGAAAACGATCTAAAACCACCACGAATACGAAGTTGAAAGCAAGGCAGGGTGCAGATGATGCACCCTATTTCTTTTTCATCTTAAAATACGTATCCAATACTCTGCGGCCAATTTTAAGATTGGCTCGATTATCGTCTTTACCGTCATATGCCCAGGGCACTAAAACAGCCATGGCCACTTCCGGATGGGAGCTTGGAGCATAACTGATAAGGCTTAAATTCATAACGGGAGGAGGCTCTTTTCCAAAATGACTTCTTAGTGGTCCATCATAAAAGGCCTCTGCGGTTCCAGTTTTTCCTGCAGGCGAGTATTCAGCTCCTTTAAAAAACTTATAGGCGGTTCCTCCAGGCTCCTGCATGACTTTTTTAAACCCTAATTGAACACGTTTTAGCCAAACCTTTTTGCCATCAACCGTATTGAGGACAGTAGGTGTGATTTCTTTTAGGACAGGTCCAATGTTTTCCCCATCCCTCCCAGGTTCCCGGATTTGTTTTACAATATGCGGCTGCATCCTGTATCCCCCATTGGCAATCGTAGAAACATATTGAGCTAACTGCATAGCCGAATAGGTATCATATTGTCCAATAACGAGGTCAAGCAAATAACCGGGTAACTTACTTTGACCTTTAAATCCGGTTTGTTCATTGGGTAAATCAATTCCTGTTCGGGTGCCTAAACCAAAGGAGGCAAAGGAATTCCGAATCGTTTCAAAGGCCATTTTATTGGTGAAATTTAAAGGCTTGTCGTATTCATAGTGCCCCTTCCCAATCCTTATGGCTGTATGAAACATATAAACATTCGAGGATTTTTTTAAAGCATTAATTTCATTTAATTGACCTAAGTAGGCATACGATTTTTTGAGGGGAGTATCTTTGATTTTTAGACCCCTATCATCAAAATATGTATTTGGCGAGATGGCACCTGTTTTATAACCCGTTAAAATGGTAGCCCCTTTGACCGTTGACCCCACGCTATAAGTGGTGGTGAAAGTTCCAAGGGCATCATCTGTCATCACCGTTCTCCCCGTCTTACTATCTCTAACCAATTTTTTTCCTGACATCGTTAGGATCTCGCCTGTGTTGGGATCCATTAAGACCACATAGGCACGGTCAGTTAACTGGGTACCAGGCTTTCCTTTAGCTGACCATAGTTCTTCTTCGATAATTTTATCCACGGCCATTTGTAAATCCATATTAATAGATAAGACAAGATCTTTCCCTTTATTCCCAGCAAAGACTGTATGTGTTTCAATTACATTCCCTGCTTTATCTGTAATATTTTTTGTCTTTGATTTATTACCATGCAAAACATCTTCATATTGCATTTCAAGCTGGCTCTTTCCAACCCGGTCATTACGGCTATAACCTCTTGCCAAATAATATTCTAATTGATCTGCTGGAAGACCCTCGCCAGACTTCGTTACATTTCCTAGTACAGACCTTAATGTATTTTGAAAGGCATAGGAGCGGTCCCAGTCAGTGGTGGTTTCAACGCCTGGAAGGGATTGCAGATTTTCACTTACAACAGCCATTTCTTTATCAGTTACACCTTCATTCTTAACCATTACGGGTATAAATTTAACGCCCTTGCTAAATTCCTGGTAAATGGCTAGTACTTCAAGATCCTCATTTGTTAATTGGTTTAATTCAGCCGCTGTAATTCGATCTAATTTTAATTTATATAGGTCCATATCGGTAAGTTTATCTTTTGCGTATAAAGCTCTCTCTTGGTCTGTAATTTTTGCGTCGACCAATTTAGGATTTTTGATCATCCAATAGTCTCGCTTGTCTCTTTCAGTCACCATATCGGTTTTTTTCACAATGAATTTGGCCAATTTTTGGGCTGTAATTAACATATCGGATTGACTGTATCCTTCGTTTGTGAACGTAATCGCATTCTTTGGGACATTATCAACAATTATATGGAAATTCCTGTCAAATATATTTCCTCTAGGAACGGGGTTACTTACGGTAATATCTTCTTTTCTCTCCAAATCTCTTTTAAAGTTTTCTCCATAAACAATTTGTACAAAACCAAGTCTTAGAATGAGGACAGAAAATAGAAAAAACACACTAAAAAACAGCATATTTAAGCGAAAGGGAAAATGAGATTTTTTCTTTTTCTGCTTTTCCAAAGCTATCACACATCCTTTTTCAAATAATATCCTTTTTATTATGCCTGTATTTTAAAAGGATAAATAATAAAAAGGAAAAATTTTGCTCCAATAATAAATTTGAGAAAATCAAAATAACTTGTCTGTTTAAATTTTTTAAATCTTTTCCATTATTAGAATTTTTAATTTATAATAAATAAGATGTAGAGGATCAGATAGGGGGGATTGGATGGAGCAAAAAGTAGATCATCAAACGCTTTTACGAAATGCCGTGGAACAATTTAACGAGTTAGATGAGAAAATTACACATTTTTCTAGTATTATAGGTTTGGCTGACTGGGACCAAAAGGTAATGGCCCCCAAAAAAGGCCGAAACGTATTTGCTAAGGCTATAGGGACATTACGGACCGAAATATTCAAACTATCGATCTCACAAGAAATGGGCCAATTACTAGAGCTATTATCCTTAAAAGAAAATCATTCTCTATTGGATGAACCAACAAGGGCAAGGGTTCGAGAATATAAAAGCTATTATCATAAATCTAAAGCCATACCAACTAATCTTTTTAAAGAATATAGTATTCTTACAGCACAGGCTAATGATGCCTGGGAGGAAGCAAGGGAAAACAATGATTTTGCCAGCTATTTGCCTTTTTTAGAAAAAATTATTGCATACAAACGGCAATTTGCTGAAATATTTGGCTATGATGAACATCCTTATGATGCATTACTAGATGAATTTGAACCGGGATTAACTGTGAGTATGCTCGATCCTTTATTTGCAAAATTACGCGAATCAAGTGTGAATTTATTAAACCGGATTAGGAAAAATGGCAAATCTACAAAAGTGGAAGTGTTTGAACAATCATTTCCTATCGAACAACAAAAAGCATTTAATCGGTTTATTCTGCCACAAATCGGCTTTGATATGCTGGCTGGTCGCCTAGATGAAACTGTACATCCATTTGCGCAGACTATTAATATCGGAGATGTTCGATTAACGACTCGTTATTTAGAAAATAATGTCCGGTCCGCTTTGTTTGGGACGATTCATGAGGCAGGGCATGGGATTTATGAACAGCATGTTAATGCAAACTATGAGGAGACCATTCTACAAAGCGGAGCATCCTTCGGTATACATGAATCACAGTCCAGATTTTTAGAAAATATGATTGGGCGCAGTAAGGAATTTTGGCATTTCTTTTATCCAAAGCTTCAGGAGTATTTTCCGGACCAATTAACAAATGTATCGGTAGAAGAATTTTATCGGGCTGTAAACACTGTCCAACCATCAATGATTCGGGTGGAAGCAGATGAGCTAACCTATAACTTGCACATCATGCTCCGATATGAAATTGAAAAAGGTCTTATTGGCGGGGAGATTGAAGCGCGAGATTTACCAGCCATTTGGAATCAGAAAATGAAGGATTACCTTGGCGTTACACCATCAACTGATACTGAGGGTGTTCTTCAGGATGTCCATTGGTCATTTGGCGGAATTGGTTATTTTCCATCATACTCTTTAGGGAATCTTTATGCAGCACAAATACTCCGTACGATCCAAAAGGAAATTCCAAACTTCTACAAGAAAATTGAAACGGGAAGATTCGATGTCATTCAAAGCTGGCTGAAGGAAAATATCCATCAATTTGGTAAGCTTTATACACCAAATGAATTGATCAATAAGGTAACCGGTGAGGAATTAAATGCGGAATACCTTATTGATTATTTAGAGAAGAAGTATTCAGATGTGTATGAATTATAAAAAGAGTTGACTTAACTATTATAGTTTAATATATTATTAGTAATTAAATATTTCCTTTTAAAGGGGAGTAGCTGCTACAATAAAGTCGTCATTTCGAGGATTCATTTCTCCGGCTTTATTGGCAACATGAATGTTGTTAGCAAGACCTTTACTTTACTGTAAAGGTCTTTTTGTGTTTATTTAGGCCTTTACTGTATACAGTAAAGGCCTATTTTTATGGCATAAGGAGTATTTAAATAAATCTACTTTTAGGAGGAGTCATCAATGGATTTAACTTTATTTATGGAATACGGTTGGGTTTTGCTCATTTTAGTTGCCTTAGAAGGACTATTAGCAGCAGACAATGCCCTTGTACTGGCGATCATGGTTAAACATCTTCCGGAAGAAGAGCGAAAGAAAGCCTTATTTTATGGTTTAGCTGGAGCATTTGTGTTCCGTTTTGCTTCTTTGTTTGTTATTTCGTTCCTCGTTGATGTATGGCAGGTTCAAGCAATTGGCGCCCTGTACTTAATCTTTATGGCTGCCAATCATATTTTTCGAAAGGTTGTAAAAGGAAAAGGGGAAGAAAAGGAGAAAAGGAAAGTTCGAAAAGGCAGTGGATTCTGGTCAACGGTTTTGAAGGTTGAATTAGCTGATATCGCATTTGCAGTGGATTCGATTTTGGCTGCGGTAGCGATGGCCGTCGTTCTTCCTGAGACACCGCTCCCGAATATCGGTGGTCTTGATGCAGGGAAATTCCTGGTGATTTTTGCTGGTGGAATAATCGGATTAGTGCTTATGCGTTTTGCTGCCAACCAGTTTGTAAAATTATTAGAAATGAGACCTGGTCTTGAAATCGCAGCTTTTACCATTGTAGGGTGGGTTGGTGTAAAATTAGCGGTATATACTTTATCACATCCAGTTCTAGGAATCTTAAATGAAGCATTTGCTCATTCAACTGAATGGAAACTAAGCTTTTATTTAATTTTGATTGGAATGGCGACCGCAGGTTGGTTCTTTTCTAAACCACAAAAGGAAACGAAAAAAGCAAATGTTTAAATATAGAGACTCGCCAATTGGCGAGTTTTCCTTTATTATGAAAAACGGTATAATAAAGAGAAATGAATTTTTTTATATTTTGGAGTGATAGCTATTATCAGAAACAGTATTCCTAACTTATTTACCCTTGCAAATTTATTTTTTGGGTTTTTATCTGTCATGAGCTCTGCAGAGGGGGATTACAAGAATGCAGCGATTTTGATTTTGATTGGTATGATGCTAGACAGTATGGATGGGCGGATTGCCCGGATGCTGAGGGTTGAAAGTGAATTAGGAAAGGAACTAGACTCCTTGGCAGATATTGTTACCTTTGGAGTTGCGCCAGCAATGATGGCCTATTATTCGTATTTTTCTTCCTTTGGCATTATTGGGATGGCTGTTGCCGGTTTATTCCCGCTGTTCGGTGCCTACCGGTTAGCTCGGTTTAATATTAATGCGGTCAAGTCTTCGTTAAAGTATTTTAGCGGCGTTCCCATTACAGCAGCAGGTGGCTTGTTAACTCTATTAACGTTGTTTCAATTAAAAATGCCTGGATTTATGTTTGTCATTGCCTTTTTCGTTTTATGTATTTTGATGGTTAGTACTTTGAAAATTCCTAGCTTAAAGGAAATCCCACTTCCGAAATATGGAATTATCATAACCCTTTTCTTGGGGTATGCCCTATACATTGTTTTCAAAAAAGAGCAGCATCGCTTTCCATACTTCATCTATGTCGCCATTCCACTGTATGTAGCCTTCATCGGATACCAACTAATCCGAACAAAACGTAAACAAGTACCAAAATAAAAGGTGACAGGCACCATGTGAAGAATTCACATGGTGCCTGTCACCTTTATTTATGTTTTCACTATTTATAACTACATTCCAAAAGACATGACCCAGATGGATCCGGCTACCGCTACGAATGCGATGAATACTCCGGAAGCGATGTTGATGATATTTGATTTGCCGTCTTCTCCTTCGTTCACGTGCATGAACATGAAGAGCTGCAGGGCAGCTTGGATGACGGCTAAGCTGCCGATCACCCAAATAATCGTTTTGAAGGGAAGGGATGTTTTTAAGGCTACACCTAGAGCTGCGAAGGTAAGTACCAACGAAGCGATAAAGCCAATGACGTGAGTTAAAGGAAATCCTTTTGTATTTTTAGCCATCTTACGCCACCATCCTTGCTAAATACACAAATGTGAAGATAAAGATCCAAACAACATCCAAGAAGTGCCAGTATAGCCCGATAATAAACGTCTTACGTGCAGTAACAGGTGTTAAACCTTTTCTCAGTAATTGAATAATAACCATTGTTGCCCAACCAATACCCATACTAACGTGAAGACCGTGGGTACCAAGCAAGACAAAGAAGCTTGATAGGAAGGCACTTGTAGTCCATGTTGCACCTTCATGTACATATGAAATAAATTCAGTGATTTCAAAGAATACGAAGCCTGCACCCAGCAGCAGGGTAATGACAAACCATAGAATTAACCCATTACGATTGCTGCGGCGCATTTCATAAATAGCAAGACCCATGGTAAAACTACTTGTTAATAACAATATGGTTTCAATCATGACACCTTTAATTTCAAAAAGATCATGTGGCGTAGGGCCGCCTGCATACCTTGCATTTAGAACAGAAAATGTTGCAAAGAGTGTTCCAAAAAGGATAATCTCGGCTCCGAGGAAAACCCAGAAGCCAAGAATGTTCATTCGGTTTTGTTCTGTTTGATATTCAAGTGGTAAAGCTGTATTTACATTAGCTGACATGGTTATTCACCCCTTTATCTTTACCGCGCCATGCCTTTTCAATCTTTTTAATTTCATCGACTTTTACATGGAAGCCGTCGTTATAATCGAAAGAACGTACGATTAAACCAACAAGGATTCCAACTGTTCCCACAAGGGCTGCTAATTTCCATTCGAAAATAAGTAAGAATCCGACAATTCCGAAGATAATACCCATAATGAATGGTAATCCAGAATTGCTAGGCATATGAATTTCTTCAATTTCGTCTTCACTTAAAGTAAGTCCTTCATTGTGCTTCTTCATATACCAGAAGGCATCAATTGATTTAACTTCTGGTTGTTTCGCAAAGTTATAGAATTGGACAGGTGATGCAGTTGCCCATTCTAGTGTTCTAGCATCCCATGGATCGTTAGAAATGTTACGATCTGCATGTTTGAAACTCCAGTAAATGTTATAGCAAAGAACCGCAAAACCAGCAGCTAAGATAACCGCACCAATCGTTGATACCATGAATAATGGTGCAAATCCAGATTCAGCTGAATAAGTGTAGGAACGACGTACCGCACCATCTAATCCAAGGAAGAACATTGGCATAAATGTTACGTTAAAACCAATAGTAAATAACCAGAAATGAATTTTACCAAGCTTTTCATTTAACATGAAACCAAACATTTTTGGCCACCAGTAATAAAGAGCTCCAAATACCGCAAACACGACACCAGGAATTAATACATAGTGGAAGTGAGCAACAAGGAATAGGGTGTTGTGATATTGATAATCCGCTGCACCCATTGCTAACATGACACCTGTAACACCGCCAATAAGGAAGCAAGGAACAAATGCTAATGCCCAAAGCATCGCAGTCGTAAATTCAATACGACCTTTACGCATTGTAAATAACCAGTTAAACATCTTAACCCCAGTCGGGATCGCAATCATCATGGTAGTGATCGAGAAAAACGAGTTTACAGCAGCGCCTGAACCCATTGTAAAGAAGTGATGAACCCAAACTAACATACTTAACGCTGCAATTCCGACAATGGAGAATACCATTGACTTATAACCGAAAAGCATTTTATGAGAGAACGTTGAAATAATCTCAGAGAACATACCAAACGCTGGAAGTACCACGATGTAAACCTCAGGATGTCCCCATAACCAGAATAGGTTAGCCCACATCATAGGCATACCGCCTGCGCTAATTGTGAAGAAGTGAGTACCGAAAAGACGGTCAAACGTCATTAACGCAAGGGCAACTGTGAATATTGGGAAAGCTGATACGATGATAACAGACGCAATAAAAGAGGTCCATGTAAACATCGGCATTTTCATAAGGCCCATGCCTTTTGTTCGCATTTTTAGAACTGTAACCACAAAGTTAATTCCCGTCATCAGGGTACCGATACCGGCAATCTGCAACGCGATTGCATAATAGTTGTTCCCGATACCTGGTGTAAATTCTTTACCTGCAAGAGGGAAGTAAGCCGTCCAACCGGCATCAGGTGATCCGCCGACAACAAATGAGATGTTGAAAAGCATCGCACCAGCAAAGAATAACCAAAAGCTTAGTGCATTTAATTGTGGGAACGCAACGTCACGTGCCCCGATTTGTAATGGAACAACAACGTTCATGACACCAATTAATAAAGGCATTGCTGCAAAAAGGATCATGATGACGCCATGTGTTGTGAAAATTTCATTGTAATGCTGTGCATCTAAAAACTTTAAATCTGGAGCTGATGTTTGGGCCTTCATTAATAGTCCATCCACACCACCGCGGAAAAACATTAAGACACCGGATAGGATGTACATAATCCCAATACGTTTATGGTCAACAGTGGTTAGCCATTCACGCCATAGCCACTTCCATTTTTTTAAATAAGAAACCGTAGCTACAATACCAATCATTGTTAGTAAAATAGCAATCTGGGAACCTAAGATGAGCGGGTTTCCAACGATAAAGAAATCATGCCAATTTATTCTGCCCATCAATGTTCACCTCCATTTGATTTGTCAGTCGAAGTCGTACCTTTAGATGTGCTATCTGATGTTAGAGAAGTTGATTCTTCATCTTTAAAAATTTGACCTTTCACACCATGAACTTCGTATAGTTTAGGATTTAAATATGTTTTCGAGTTCATTTGTCCATGGTCAACCCATTGCAAATGTGTACCTACGAATGTTTCACGACCTAAGTTTGTTGGTTTTAACAAAGAGATGTATTTCTTTTCCGTTAATTTAGGAGCTCTGGATTTTACATCTTTAACCCATTGCGCAAAGTCTTTTGTGGACTTAGCTTCAACGGTAAATTCCATATCTGCATAGCCTCTTCCATTAAAGTTCGTATTTCTTCCTAAATACTCTCCAGCTTCATCAGCAGTTAGATACAACTGAGTATCCATTTTATTCATGGTGTACTTTTGACCGCCTAATTGTGGGACCCAGAAAGATTGCATAGTACCGGAAGATGTTAAAACAAATTTAACAGGTGTGCCAACTGGGATGTTAACATAATTGACTGTTTCAATTCCCTGTTCCGGATAACTAAAAATCCATTTCCAATCAGCAGATGTTACATTGATTGTAATTGGCTTTTTATTTTCATAACCTGCTGGAACTTTTTCAAGACTGTAAATGGTTTTTACCGTTGGAATCGTAAGGGCAATAACAATTAGAATTGGAATAAATGTCCAAATTAACTCTAATTTAGTACTGCCATGCTCCTCAGGCGGCTGGTAGTCTTTATTCTCGGGTGTGGCACGGTATTTCCAAACGATATAAACGAATAAGCCAATGACTACAACGACCACAAGTGCCATAAAAACAAGTGACCAATTGATTAGGCCGAGAATTTCTCTTGCTGCAGGACCTTTTGGATCAAAAACAAGCATTTTTGAATCACAGCCACTTAGCAGCACTGGCAATAAAGCCAAAAGTGGAACAAAAAAGTTCTTTTTAGACATGTTCGTATTTCCCCTCCAAAAAATTGTTCATTTGTTCACATTTCAAAGTGAATGTATTCACAAACTTCATAAGAATAATACAATTACTTTAAAATTACAAGCAAATGGATTTGAAATGATTATCATCTAATACTAATTAGAAGTTCACTTATCTGTAACATAATATTAACAATTCCGCCATAATGTTGGTAGTGGTTTTTTGAATTAAATGTGACAAATTTGTTAAGGTTTTAAAATGTTAATAATGGTATTTTTTTGAAATTAAAATAATGATCATCCATTATATAATTTTTATAAGATGAATCTCTGATTTTAAACTGTCTATTTTAAATTTATAGTGAGATAATAAAGTGGAATACATAATAGAGGAGAGCATCAAAATGAAAGTAAAAATTAACCGTAATGCGGCAAAGGCATTAAAGAAAATATTGGATGAGCAAGAAGAAGACAAACTATTTCGTGTTTATGTGACAAATGTTCATGGTGACCATGCCCACTATGATTTAAAGCTGGATACTCCAACGGAAAATGATGAAGTGGTCCAAACGGATAAGGATATTGATTTTATCCTAGACAAAAATGATGATTACTTGGACGGGGTTTGGATTCAATTTTTCCATGTTCCAAAAGAAGAATGGCTGATTACGAATCCATCAAAGGGCGGACATCATCACCATCATTAATCAATTAACCTTAAGAAAAGATTCTGCTAAAACTAGCAGGTCTTTTTTTATATATAATAATCATATTATGTAAACAAGATTTACATCTTTGTAATCCTACGCTTGAAAGTGTTATCTTATAAGAGAATAAGGGTGAAGGGAGTTTATGCGTAAATGGGAAATGTCAAAAAGGATTTGGATATCAAGTTAATTGCACTGGATATGGATGGGACACTGTTAAATAATAATGGACAGGTATCAAGTGCAAACCGTGATGCGATTCGGGCTGCACAAGAAAAAGGGGTATATGTTGTCTTAAGTACTGGACGCTCATTATTGACAGTTCGCGAACATGCAGATGATTTAGAGCTTACTTCGTATTTGGTAACGGTCAATGGAAGTGAGATCTGGGATGAAAAAAGAGAACTAGTAGAAAGAAACATAGTTAATCCAGAGCATATCCAGTGGATGTGGGACCTTTCCAAACAACATAATTCGAAGTTCTGGGCAATTAATACGGAACAGACGTGGCATAATGAAATGCCTGAAGACTTACATAAACTCAATTGGCTGAAATTTGGTTTTACGATTGAGGATGATGCAACAAGAGAATTGGTGTTAAAGGAATTGACGGCACGTGGTGAATTTGAAATAACCAACTCCACGTTAAAAAACATTGAAGTCAATGCTGCTGGAATACATAAAGCGCGCGGGCTATCTGTTGTCTGTTCTAAAATCGGAATAGATATGCAGAATGTAATGGCATGTGGCGACAGCCGAAATGATTTAATGATGATTAAAGAGGCTGGACTTGGAGTTGCCATGGGTAATGCTCAAGATGTGGTAAAGGCAGCAGCGGACTGGATTACGGCATCTAATGAAGAGGATGGAGTTGCTAAGGCCATACAAAAATGGGTACTAGATTAAATTGGCTTGTATAAAGAACTTTTACTCGGGCAATACTAGGTCTGCAAGCATATTTTGCAAAATTACGTAATGGCTACATGCTAGGAGGCACTAAAAAATGGAACATGGTAAAGTAAAATGGTTTAACGGTGAAAAAGGTTTTGGATTTATTGAACGTGAAGGTGGAGAAGATGTTTTCGTTCATTTCTCAGCTATTCAAGGTGAAGGATACAAAACTTTAGAAGAAGGTCAAGAGGTTACATTTGAAATCGAAAATGGCCAACGTGGACCACAAGCGGTAAACGTTCAAAAACAATAGACCACTCAATAAAAACAGACTCTTAAAGGGTCTGTTTTTTTGTTGGGGAACTGAAATTAAATTATTTGGGATGTTATTTCTTAAATAGGGGAATAACGTCCTTCTTTTATTAATACGATTGTAATAGTGAAGACAAGACGATATTTATACTTCATATTAGATTATAATTATTATAATTTAGTATTGATTTTTACTAAATTTATATTATAATCTGTTTAAAGTTTAAAAAAATAGATTTAGAGGTGATGAAATGAGCAACAAAAACAAACATTTAACAACAGGAACAGGTGCCCCTGTCGGGGATAATCAAAATTCAATGACGGCTGGTTCACGCGGACCAACCTTAATACAAGACGTCCATCTACTAGAAAAATTGGCCCATTTTAATCGTGAACGAGTACCTGAGCGTGTCGTACATGCCAAGGGTGCAGGAGCCCATGGGTACTTTGAAGTAACGAATGATATGTCTAAATATACAAAAGCCAAATTGTTCAATGGGGTCGGGAAACGCACTCCAATGTTTATCCGCTTCTCAACTGTTGCCGGTGAATTGGGTTCAGCTGATACAGTCCGTGATCCACGCGGTTTTGCAGTGAAGTTTTATACAGAAGAAGGAAACTATGATTTGGTTGGAAATAATACGCCTATTTTCTTTATCCGTGATGCGATCAAGTTTCCAGACTTCATTCATACTCAAAAACGGGATCCTAAGACTCACTTAAAAAATCCGAATGCAGTCTGGGATTTCTGGTCATTATCACCTGAATCCTTGCATCAAGTAACCTATTTAATGGGAGACCGCGGTTTACCAGCTACCTTGCGCCATATGAACGGATACGGAAGCCATACATTTAAATGGGTAAATGAGAATGGAGAAGCGGTTTGGGTTAAATATCACTTTAAGAGTGAACAAGGTGTTAAAAACATGTCAGCCGATATTGCAGCAAAATTAGCTGGTGAAAATCCTGATTATCACACAGAGGATTTATTTAATGCGATTGAAAAAGGCGATTTCCCGGCTTGGAGGCTGCATGTTCAAATAATGCCATTTGATGATGCCAATGCGTATCGGTTTGATCCATTTGATGTGACAAAAATTTGGTCTCATAAAGATTATCCTTTAATTGAGGTTGGAAGAATGGTTTTAAACCGTAATCCAGAAAACTATTTTGCAGAAGTTGAGCAGGCTACCTTCTCGCCTGGGACAATGGTACCTGGGGTTGAAGCATCACCAGATAAAATGCTTCAAGGCCGGTTATTTGCCTATTCTGATGCGCATCGTTACAGGGTAGGTCCAAACCATAACTTGCTGCCAATCAATCGGCCAAAGTCGGAAGTGAATAATTATCAGCGTGATGGTGCGATGCGTTTTGATAACAATGGCGGCGGCTCTGTTTATTATGAGCCTAACAGCTTTGGTGGTCCTAGTGAAGTAACTGAACACCGGCAAACAGCATTTGAGGTAACAGGTGCTGCAGCACAAGTGGCATATGACCATGATGACCATTACACACAAGCTGGTGACCTTTACCGATTAATGTCTAAAGATGAACGTACTAGATTAGTAGAAACGATTGTTGGAGCGATGAAACCGGTAGAGAGAGAAGATATTAAATTACGTCAAATTCAGCATTTCTATAAAGCAGACCCTGAATATGGCGAGCGAGTCGCAAAAGGATTAGGTTTGGCAATCCCCCAAGGAGTAAAGTAATCCTACTGCAGGCTGTTCAATGAAGGAACAGCCTGTTTTTTTTATTTTTTCAGAAAAATATTTGTCATATGTCGAAAAGTTTTGGCAGGAATTCAAGGATGTGTTTCGAATTATACGAATTAGGATGGAACTAAAAAAGGGGGCCTTAAAGTGGGAATTAAAGTAATAGAAAAAGAAGAAATAAAAGTAGTCGGCATACCGTGGACAGGTACATACTCAGAATTAGAAACGATCCCGAGTCTGTTTAACAAAATGGAGAAACGGATAAAAGAGGTTGCTTGTTTGTCAAATGAGCCTGTTGTGATTGCACCTTTTCATGGCAGAGAAACAGAATTGACCTACTATGTGACAAAACCCGTTGAAAAAATTGAGAATGTACCGGAAGGAATGGTTGGCTTTTCGATTCCAAGGAAAAACTATGTGTATACGACACACAACGGCAGTATGGAAGAAATAGAAAATACATATCGGCGACTGTTCACTTGGATGGAAGAGTATGGCTTTGAACAAGACCACCAAGCGTTAGGATTGGAAATTTTTAAAGAAGAACATAAACAGCAAAATCAATTAGGAGAACTCCATTTTGAGATTTACTTACCGGTAAAAACTTATAAAGAGTAGGCAATGGGAGTTTTTAACTCCTTTTTTGAAGTTTATGTGAATAATTGATCAAATAGGTGCATTTCCCTTTACTATTTTCTTTAGGTATAATAACATTATCATTAAATCTTAATATTTCCTTCGGGGTCAGGTGAAATTCCTAACCGGCGGTGATGAAGCTTTTGCTTCTTAGTCCGTGACCCGGTTAACCTACTGGTTAAGCGGTGGATCTGGTGAAACTCCAGAGCCGACAGTTAAAGTCTGGATGGGAGAAGGATAAAAACGGGTTATGAAATGGGTGAAAAAGTCCCAATTTCAAACCTTTATTTCCTATTGTCATTATTAAGGCCCTAAAGAATTTCTTTTCTTTAGGGTCTTTTTTATTCCTAGAAGGAACTAGACAGATTTAATAGAACGATGGCTGAAATAGTAAGGAGAAGAAGAAGTATGTTTACCGGAATCATTGAAGAGATAGGTAAAGTAGCAAAAATTCAGCGAACGGCCAATTCGTATGTATTAACGATAGAAGCTGAAAAAATACTACAGGATGTACATCTTGGTGATAGCATTGCTGTAAATGGGGTTTGCCTAACGGTTACTTCTTTTTCAGGCAAGCAATTTTCAGTCGATGTCATGCCGGAAACAGTTAAAGCCACCAGTTTAAATAATATACAAAGTGGCACAAGAGTTAATTTAGAAAGAGCCATGGCAGCAGGCGGTCGATTTGGCGGTCATTTTGTCTCCGGACATATTGATGGAACGGGGATTATTAAAAGAAAACAGGCTTTAGAAAATGCCGTCTATTACGAAATTGAGACGGAACCAGATTTATTGAGATATGTCATTCACCGAGGATCTGTTGCCGTAGACGGTACAAGCCTAACTGTATTTGATGTTTCGGATACGAGTTTTACACTTTCGCTTATTCCGCATACCTTGTCAGAAACGGTAATTGGATTGAAAGGCCCAGGGGATAGGGTCAATTTGGAAAGTGATATGATTGGCAGATATGTTAGCCATTTTCTCCAAAACCTTGGCAAGGATCCAAACAAAAAGAGCAAGACAGGAATTACCCAAAGCTTTTTAGAAGAAAACGGTTTTAATTAATCAATAAGCTGTGCAACAGGTTATTGTTGAATATGGAATGATGTTGATTGGAGCGGAAAGCGAGCGCCTGGAGCGGAAATCAACATCCATGTTCAACACAGCCAATCAATAACATTTTGTTTAAAAGGAGTGAAAATAGTGTTTGATACAATAGAGGAAGCCCTAGCAGATTTAAAAGAAGGCAAGGTGATCATTGTTTGTGATGATGAGGACCGGGAAAATGAAGGGGATTTTCTTGCTTTAGCCGAAAAAACAACTCCAGAAGTAATGAACCTCATGGTTACGCATGGCAGAGGGTTAGTATGTGCCCCAATTGAGGAAGAATTGGCTGAGAAACTGGATCTAAGGCCAATGGTTGAAACGAACACAGACTATCATGGAACGGCTTTTACTGTAAGCATTGACCATAAATTCTCGACGACAGGAATATCCGCTTATGAGCGTTCTGCTACTGTGTTAAGTTTACTTGACCCAGAAGCAAAGCCGGAGGATTTCAAACGTCCGGGGCATATGTTTCCGCTTATTGCGAAAAAAGGTGGCGTCTTGCAGAGGAACGGTCACACGGAAGCTGCTGTGGACCTTGCTAAATTATGTGGTGCAAAGCCAGCCGGGGTTATTTGTGAAATCATGAATGAAGATGGAACGATGGCACGTGTGCCGCAGCTTCGAAAAATAGCTGATGAATTGAACCTTAAAATGATTACAATTAAAGCTTTGATTAAGTATTTAAAAGAAATGGAAAGTCCTTTAAAAACAAAAAAGTAGTAAATCTGGCTGCAGATTAATAAACAAAATATGGAGGAATTACAATGACGCATTTTTTTGAAGGAAATTTAGTAGGTACGGGGTTAAAGGTAGGAATTGTTGTAGGTCGATTTAATGAATTTATTACTGGCAAATTATTAGATGGTGCACTAGATGCTTTAAAAAGACATGGAGTTAGCGAATCAGACGTGGATATTGCTTGGGTTCCAGGGGCGTTTGAACTTCCTTTAATCGCGCAAAAGATGGCATTCAGCAAAAAATATGATGCGGTCATTACACTTGGAACTGTTATTCGCGGGGCAACACCACACTTTGATTATGTTTGCAACGAGGCTGCGAAAGGAATTAACGCAACAGCATTATCAAGTGGTATTCCAGTCATTTTTGGCGTTCTTACAACGGATTCTATTGAGCAGGCGATTGAACGCGCTGGAACTAAGGCCGGTAATAAGGGGTGGGATTCTGCAACCGCAGCGATTGAAATGGCTAATCTGTGCAGGTCTCTAGAACAGTAATCACACCTTAAAAAAGAATCTTCTATGTAAAAAGGACAGGCTATGGTAATGCCTGTCCTTATTTTAAAATAGAATTCATTTACATCTAGGTATATACAAACCCATCCATTTATCTATATAATAGATGTACATAAAAAAATAGCTCGGTAAACAGGTGCTGCAGTCTTTACGAGACTGCTAGCTTAATAGGGAAGTTGGTTGAAAGCCAACGCGGTCCCGCCACTGTAAATGGGAGCAACCTATAGATGTCACTGTCGAAAGATGGGAAGACATAGGGAGCGATGACCATGAGCCAGGAAACCTGCCTGTTTTGGACACCAACAGCCTACGCGGATAGGAGAGTGTTAATAAAGTAGAATCCGCTTCTGGCTTCCACTTCCATTACATAACACTCCTCCTGCTATTAGGGGGATTTTTTTATGCCATTTTCCAATGAAAGGAATGCAAGTGTGAATGTTAAAAAGAAAGAATCTTTGGTTGGCGATACTGCTTGTTTTAATGGTATGGACAAGCGGATGGCAAACACAAGTATTAGCAGCGACAGTAGGGAATCAAAGTTCTGTAACTGTTCTAGGACTAGATAGTAAAGAAATCTTGCCGGAAAAAACAATTACAAACGGTGACAATGAAACGGCAACCCAGGCACTTAAGGCTGCAGTTGGTAATGAAAATGTTGAATTTACTGATACAAGTTATGGGCCGATGCTAACCGGCATTAACGGAGTGAAAGCAGAAGGAACTCAATATTGGGCTTTTTTCATTAATGGGGTTTCGGCACAGGTTGGACCGGATTCTTATAAAGTACAAACCGGTGATAAAATTACATTTCGTTTAACCGATTATACAAAACCGGCATCAGCGACTGTTTCTCTGAAAGTCGTGGATGATAAAAAGAATACCATAGCCAATCTTTCATCGATTGAAGTGATAGGCAGTCCAAATGCATTTCAGTTGTTACAAGTAGCATTAGGAAATGATCAAGTTGGATTTGAAGATACTCAATACGGTAAAATGATTACCTCACTTAAAGGGATTAAGGCGGAAGGCACGAACTACTGGGCTTTTTATGTGGATGGCAGTATGGCACCTGTAGGAGCAGAAAGCTATCAGCTTCAGAATGGAAACCAAATCAGCTTTCAACTAGAATCCTATGCAACCGATCCAGGGAATGGAGGGGGCGAAACAACGCCAACCCCAACAACGCCAACCCCAACAACGCCAACTCCAACCCCAACTACTGGGACTATTTCAGCTGGGGATCTTCAGAAGGGGATTAATTCTTCAAGTGCTTATGTATTAAAAAACGATATTGGAGAATGGCAAGCTATTGCCTTAAAGAAGGCAGGTAAAACGATTCCTGAAAGTTATCTTCCAGGAGTTCAAACAGTAGTCAAAGATAAACAAGGCAAGTTTTCAAAAATTACCGATACAGAACGGTATGCCTTAGGAGTATTAGCCGCAGGAGGCAACCCAGAAAATGTGGCTGGATTTAATTTAATGGAAGCAATCTATAATGGAAATGTTACGAAGCAAGGTTTAAATGGAGTTGCGTATGCACTGATTGCTTTAGACAGTGCGAATTTCTCTGTTCCTACCAAAGCCCAATGGACAAAACAAAAATTGGTTAGTTATTTAATAGAAAAACAAAATCAAGATGGCGGTTGGGCATGGGATGAAAGTGCAACAAGTGATATTGATACAACTGCCATGATTCTAACTGCACTTGCACCATACAAGGATCAGGCTGGAGTAAAGGAAAAGGTAAATGCTGCCGTCAACTATTTATCTAGCCAATATCAAGCTTCTAAAATAGATAATAGCTCTACTGCTGCCCAAGTGATTATTGCCTTATCGGCTCTTGGAACGGATGCCAACAGTGGAGATTTTATGAAAGATAATAGCGGTCTTGTTCAATATCTTTTAACCTATCAGAATAAAGATGGCGGTTTTGACTGGCAGGGCGGTGATGAGAGTGATGCGTTTACAACGGCTCAAGCTTTCCAAGGATTAGTTGCTTACCAGCTGTTTACTGAGGGGAAAGGCTCATTGTATCATTTCACTTTAACAGCAGGCACTCCAGTTGCAGAGACACCGGTTGTTGGTACTTCCAAGACAGAACAGCCAACAGCAACTGTGGTTGCCGCCGCAACGGAATCTAGTAACGCTTCTGGTCATGCCCTTCCAAATACAGCTACGAACATGTATAATCTTATGGCAATTGGAATATTGCTCATCATAGCTGGCTCTATTCTGTATATTAGACAAAGAAAACAAAACGCATAAAAAACTTTTAATCCCCTCGTGGTTTCCATGAGGGGATTGATTGGAGGTACGACATGATGAAACACTTTAAGATTACAGTTCTTTTATCTGCACTATGTATGATGTTAAGCTTAGCTGGCTGCAGTTCGAGTTCTAGCAGCAAGCAACAATCAACAAAAGAAACGAAATCTGTTGAGGTTACAACCAAAGCAGAGACGAAACAAAAGGAAAATTCCAAACCATTGGCGGTTGCCGACCAAACCAAGAAGGCCGCACCTGCTACGGAAACAAAGGCTCAACAACCAGCGGTAGTGAAAACAGAGAGCGAACAGACGACTCAGCCAACTTCTACTGCTGCACCAAAAACAACTACTAATGCATCAACAAATAAAAATGCAGGAACATCAACAACAAAGCCTGCAGGGACGGCAGCAAATAAAACGACTAGTACGACAACCAATCCAACACCCAAAACAAGTACAACACCCAAAATAAGTACAACAACCAAAACACCTACAACAACCAATACCACAACTACTCCAAAGCCGGTTACGGCTCCAAAGCCAGAAACGACAGTAACGCTCTCGATTGTGGGTCCAAAAGACAAAGGAACCATCCTTGCTGCAACAAAGATTAAAATAGAAGATGGGTATACTATTTTCGATGTCGTTAAACACGCTAATGGTATTACGATTGATTCAAGCGGCAGCGGGGCAACGGCTTATATTGAAGGAATAAACAATATATATGAATTCGACTATGGGGCAAAAAGCGGTTGGGTTTTTAAACTAAATGGTGCGAGTATTACCAAAAGTGTTGGTGTGATTAAAGTTAAAGCTGGTGATCGAATTGCATGCTACTATACTGAATAATGGTTGGAGGAACAAAGGATGAAAACACGGTTTGACCGCTTTCATCCACTTGTGACTTTTCTTTATTATGCAGGGGCGGTTTCCCTGCTTATTCTTATGCTACATCCCATTTTTTTGGCCCTTGCTGCGGCAATTGTTTTTTTTATTAATTTACTCCATGATCGTTTATTGGGATTACGTCGATGGTCATGGTTTTTACTTACCACCTTCCTCCTTATGTTAATCATGAATCCACTTTTCAATGAGAGGGGGAGGTATTTGTTATTTGAAATCAACCAACAACGTGTAACAGCGGAAGCAGTTATTTATGGTGGAATGAATGCACTCTCAATTATTGGCATTATCTCCTTATTTGTTTCCTATAATGTCATCATGACACCGAACAAATTATTATTTTTATTTTCAAAATTGTTACCACAATTCGCTGTGCTTCTTATGCTGACCCTTCGATTTATTCCATTAATGAGAAGAAGACTGGATGAAATATATACTGTTCAAAGAAGTAAAGGACTTTCGATAAGTCATGGGAGCTTTAGCTCCCGCGCAAAGACTGGTATGCTATACATTCAAACCTTATTAACCTTTTCTTTAGAAGAAGCAATTCAGACGGCAGATTCCATGAAGGCCAGGGGCTATGGTCAAGGCCCACGCTCTTCCTATGAATATTATAAAATGAACCAATCAGATCGAATTGCGTGTTTTTATTTGCTATGCCTCATCGTTTTTATTTTACTTGAACGAATTTTAGGGTTTGGTGTATTAACCATTTACCCGGTTATGGAATTTTGGGGTCTATCATCGATGGACACAGCGGTTCTGATTTGTTACATCATGTTTTTAAGTTTTCCATTAATAGTTGAAGCAGGTGGAATGTTTCGATGGCGTTTATTGAATTAAATGAAGTTTGCTTTACTTATCCTGATTGTACAGAACCAGCCATTCGAAATCTTTCTTTTAAGATTAATAAAGGGCAATTTGTGGTTGTCTTTGGGGCATCCGGTTCAGGTAAAAGTACTCTTTTACGTTTATTAAAAAAAGAAATCCAACCCCATGGTCAAGTTTCTGGAAGTATTTCGATTAATGGGCAGTTGATTGAAGAGACAAAAGAGGGTACCAAGCGGATTGGCTTTGTCTTTCAAGATCCTGAAAATCAACTGGTAGCAGATGATGTTCTTCATGAAATGGTGTTTGGGTTAGAAAATATCGGTCTTGATACGAATGAAATGAGAAATCGAGTGGCGGAAATGGTGCATTTTTTTGGTGCCGAATCGATATTGAATCGAAAATCTCAGGAGCTTTCTGGCGGGAAAAAGCAGCAAATTAATCTTGCTTCTGTACTGTTAATGCAGCCAGATCTTTTATTATTAGATGAACCAACGGCCCAACTGGATCCAGTTAGTGCACGCGAATTTATTGATATGCTAAAAAGGCTGAATGAAGAATTTGGCATGACCATTGTCATGGCGGAACACCGCCTGGAAGAAGTTTTTACCTTAGCGGATCAAATCATTTTGATGGAAAATGGGCAGGTAGAACTTTCTGGTGAACCTAAAGAGGTGCTGCAAAAGATTTGGAATACAAACTATAAGGCGTATGTTCCAAAGATTCCTTCCTTATTTTTTAGAATGGGCGGTCAGGGGAGTGTGCCGTTAACCGTTAAAGAAGGAAAGGAATGGGTACAACAACACCAAATTGAGCCAACCCAAATGGGTGTTGAGAGAGTTTCTCCCCAAGGGGCAGAGCTTTTGAAAGTAAAGAATGTTTTCTTTCAATATGATAAAAAAACAGATTATATTTTAAATGAACTTGAACTTAGCATAAAACAAGGCGAGTTTTATGCATTGCTAGGGGGCAATGGTTCAGGGAAATCCACGCTATTAAAGGTGTTGGCAGGTCTTTTAAAACCGGAAAGTGGAACGGTATTTATAGATGAAATCCCTTTGAAAAAATATAAACAGCGAGAATTAACGAAAAAAATCGGCTATTTGCCGCAAAACCCGAAGCTTTTTTTCTTGCATGATACGGTTGAAAAAGAGATGAATACTACGCTTGATCAGTGGAATTTGCCTGTGAGTGAAGCAGGACAGTTATTAACTAAATTAGGGATTGCCCATTTGATGTCTAGTCATCCCTATGACCTGAGTGGAGGAGAACTACAAAAGGCGGCCTTGGCTTGTATTTTAGTACGGAAGCCTGAAGTTCTTTTATTGGATGAACCGACAAAGGGGTTGGATCCCATTTCAAAAAAGAATTTGGCCCATATACTCGTGGCACTACATACAGCTGGAATGACCATTCTTATGTCCACACATGATGTCGAGTTTGCGGCACAATATGCAACCAAGTGTGGGATGATGTTTCAAGGTAAGATTACTGCGGAAGATATACCTGATAAGTTTTTCAAAGGAAACTTTTTTTATACGACCATGATCCAAAGGCTGTTTCGCGGATTGTCAGAGAGAGAAATCCCGATGACGCTCGAGGAGGACGTTCAGTAATGCATAAGAACAAGACCATCGTAGGCAGTTTTCTTTTTATCATGATCTTTGTGGTTTTAGGACTTAACTATATTTGGGAAGATGCCTATATATGGTTTAGCATCGGTTTGATTTTTTTAGCAATTGTTTTTTTTATCTTCCGGTTTGAGACTAGAAATGTGGAACCTCGGGAATTGGTGCTTTTAGCGGTTCTTGCCTCGATTGCAGCTGTTGGAAGGATCCCATTTGCTAGTCTTCCAAGTGTTCAGCCAACTACATTTGTCATTATGATGTCCGGCTATGTTTTCGGGGCGGAAAGCGGATTTGTGATTGGTGCCGTAGCAGCCCTTGCCTCGAATATGATTTTAGGTCAGGGCCCGTGGACACCATGGCAAATGGTGGCATGGGGATTGGTAGGTTTAACGGCTGGTTGGTTAAAAAATACTTTTTTAATGCAACATAAATGGGGGCAAATTTTGTTTGGAGTAATTTGGGGGTACCTTTTTGGCTGGATTATGAATCTTTGGGGTTTCTTAGCAATCATTCAATCAGGCGGTGCAGATACATTGAAGGCGTTTATTGTTTATATGATCGGAAGTGCCACCTTCGATACCTTTCACGCCATCTCCAATGTATTCTTTTTACTCGTATTTGGCGGAATTTGGATCAAAATCCTCAACCGGTTTAAGAGGAAATATGGATTATTAGAATAAAAAAACTCCAGTTCTCACTGGAGTTAGGCTGTCGAACCCTCGACAGCCTATTATTTATTCAATTACTTTAATAATTCACCGTGTTAATTTGTTATATATTTTGGCTTTTTAATAAGTCTGTTGATTGGCCCTCCAGGCACTTCGCTTTCCGCGGGCGTGCCGGGGAGCCTCCTCATCGCTTCGCTCTTGCGGGGTCTCCCCTGACCCGTACTCCCGCAGGAGTCTTCGTGCCTTCCGCGCCAATCAACAGAGTGTTTTCAATTAGAACTTCAGCTGAACTAATGAATATTAGTCATATTATAGTGATGATAAATGACGCCCTACTGATACTCTTATTTTATTTAGTTAGGTGAAAACGATTATCTAAATTAGGTAAAATGCTTTATAAATTTAGAAAGGAAAAAATTGAGCGTAGCTTCGCAGACTCGGGAAGAGCTACACGGGCTTCGCAATTGCTGGCTATGGGGATTAAAAAATGCAAGTGAACAGGCTCTTCTTACAGCAGCCTGACAAAATATAATAAAGATTGCAACACACTTGGAAGGTTAGAAAAGTGAGTTGCAATACATTAGGTTGATTTGCCTCCCTGTTGATAGGAGCGGAGGGCACTCGACTCCTGCGGGATAGAGAGGTCACTGGAGACCCCGCAGGCGCTAAAAGCGCCGAGGAGGCTCCAGGACCTCCCCGCGGAAAGCGAGTGCCCGTAGCGGAAATCAACAGGCCCAATAGTAGAGCAATAAATAAATTAGGTAATTAGATACTGACTAAATAAAAAAATTGTCGAGAAAGTTACCCTTTCTCGACAATCTGACTCCAGTTCTCACTGGAGTTATTCTTTATGGATTAAGTCCTTTTGCTTTATCGATTAACGCATTGATTCCTTCACCAATCGTATATAGCGCCTTATCCACATTCTGTTTCCATTTCGGAGCGTTTTCTACAATAGTAGAGCCTATTTTTTTGGCATTTTGATTTAATTCTTCTCCAATAGCCTTCGCTTTGTCATTGATACTCTTTTGCGCTGCAGCTTTTCCTGCAAGCTGGTCGTTAATGGAGGTTACTTCAAAACTTTCATTAGGCAAATGGGTAATGGACTCTCTTATGATCTCTTTAAAGATTGGAACCACATCAGATGAGCTTGCACTTGTTAAATAATGCTGCCTGTCGGTTTGGTCATAACCAATCCAAATGGCTCCGACAAGGTTTGGTGTATAGCCGACCATCCATTGATCCTTTGTACCGTTTATCCCGCTGAATGGCAGCTGGGTTGAACCAGTTTTTCCAGCAAGCTGAACACCTTGGATATGAGCTTTTCTTCCAGTCCCCGTCTCGACTACATTTAATAACATCGAAGTCATTTCATTGGCTACCGTTTTCGATGTTACCTTGGTTGACTTGGTTTCATGCTCTGCAATCACATTCCCAGTTGGTCCAACAATCTTGGTAATTAAGTGACTATCCTCTCGTACTCCGCCATTAGCAAAAGCAGAAAAGGCATCGGCCATCTGAATTGGTGAAACACCCTTACTCATTCCACCAAGAGCAATTGCGAGGTTTTCGTCAGCTTTTTCAACCGGAATCCCAAACTTCTTTAATGAATTCAAGCCCTTATTTAAGCCCATCTCATTTAAAAGCCAAACAGCTGGAACATTGAGTGATTCTTCTAGGGCTTTGTACATTTGGACCTTACCTGAGAAGGTTTTTGAGAAATTCTCCGGTGTATAATTTCCAATTGTCATTGGTTTATCTTCAAGCTCAGATGAATACGTATAGCCGTTTTCTAGTGCTGGTGTGTAAACGGCCAATGGCTTAATCGAAGAACCAGGTTGGGCTTGCAATTGTGTAGCTCTGTTAAACCCGCGGAAGACATGCTCACCACGACCGCCAACAAGGGCTCGGACACCACCTGATGCAGGGTCCATTAGTACAGAGCCGCTTTGCACTAACTTTCCTCCCATACTTTGTGGGAATAAGTAATTACGACTGTAAACTTTTTCTAATCCAGCTTGCAGATTTTGATCCATTTCTGTATAAATCCGATAGCCTCTTGTTAATATTTCGTCCTGTGTTAATCCATATTTTGAAATAGCTTCATTTAAGACGGCATCCACATAATATGGATACTTACGCTCAATATTGCTACCGCCGCCATCGTGTAATACAATTTTTTCTGCCTTAGCCGTTTTGTACTGTGCGGACGTTATCATCCCTTGTTCTTTCATTTTAGCTAAAACGACATTACGACGTTTCATTGCTAAGTCATAGTTATTATAGGGATTAAGATAGTTTGGTGAGTGTAAAAGGCCTGCTAACATTGCTGCTTCACTGATCGTTACATTTTTAATATCCTTATTAAAATATTTTTTCGAGGCGTTACCAATCCCCCATGCTCCGCCGCCAAAGTAAACCTGATTTAAATACATTTGTAGGATTTCATTTTTTGTATAAACCTTCTCAATTTTCACGGCTAAAAATAATTCTTCTGCTTTTCTTTTATAGGTTCTCTCAGGGGAGAGCAGTGCGTTTTTTGCGAGCTGTTGTGTTAAGGTACTTCCGCCAGCAGTAACCCTTCCGGCAAAAAGGTTTCCGAAAAAGGCCCGAGCAATTCCTTTTATATCGAAACCGCCATGTTCATAAAAACGTTCATCCTCAATGGCAACAACCGCATTGGGAACATATTTAGGTACTTCCGAGATAGTTATACCCTGCGTTCGATTGGTCGAAACATTGCTGGCCACTTGTCCATCTTTATCATAAATAACGGTTGGTTGGCTTAATCCTTGTTTTAATTGATCAACGTTTGCTCTTGATGCAAGCCAGCCAAAATAGGCAATGGTGGCTAGCACAACGACTAGTATGAGTAATAATAATATTTGTGTTAGATGTCTTTTTTTCCAAAAACGGATGATGAACCCCCAAATGGGTTTTATTTTCTCCATGTTATCTCCTAACTTTCAATGGGAATTTTCGATTTCTTTATTATAAAATTTCTCAAGAAAAAAGACCAACATTGTGTATTTTATTATTGTAAGAAAACGGTGATAACCGTAGACAACCTTTCTGCTAAGTTAGCATATTTTATTAGAGACTAAAATAAAAGAATAGGGTGGGGAGAAATTGATTAACTGGAAAGTCCGCTTCAAAAACCGAAATTGGGTTATAGCCTTTCTTTCACAAATCATGATTGTCGCTGAAATGGTTTTGTCGGGTTTACATTCAATGGGGCTCATTCATTTTCAATTAACTGATAGCATTCAAAATTCCATTCTAACAGTGGTTAATGCCGTGTTTGTGTTATTATCGATGCTGGGAATTATCCAAGATCCCACAACGAAAGGGTATAGGGACAGCGATCAAGCATTAAAGTACGAAAAGCCCAATTAACCTTTAGTGGAAAATATAGGAATGTTATTAAAATCCATCCAAAGTTGGAAGGGGTTTGTTAAAATAATGGTAGGAAGAAATAAATGTAATACATGAAGGTCTTCTGTTAATGAAATTTCAAATACGAAGATGGATTCAACGAAAAGGGGTCCTTGAAATGAGTTTCTGGTTTAAGATTATATCGGCAATCATATTGATAGTTTTTGTAGAGGAATTCATTTACAATTGTTGGAGCCGCTTTTTGTACGGGAAAAACATTGAGTTAAGGAAAAAATGGATGACTCGCTTTCAAATCATGTTAACATTTAGGAAGAGGAAAAAGAAAATAGTTATGGACCATCATAACCAAGAAAAGAGCTCCGGTTGAATAATCGGAGTTCTTTTCTCTTTTTAGGTTAGAAAATAAATTGAGATGTTAGTTCGTTTGTGGTTTATTCTGCTTTTTTCTTTTTTTTATGAAAGATTTAACAAAGCTGACAGCAAGGAAAAAGGCGAATAAAAACACGATTACGTATTCAGCTGGTTCCATTACACGGAAGGGGTTTAAGGCCTTCCCAAAAAGTCTTTTGGGCTCAGTCCCCAGCAAAATATCTAAGAATATAATTAAGCCTAGCATTCCGCCTGCCAGTATAAAAATAACAAACATCGCTTTCAAATGCCGTCACCTTCATTCCATGTTCTATCTTATTATTTAGATTTTTAGATTCCTTATACTTGGAGGTTCATGGATTTTTGGATATTCGTGTCCCTTTTGGGGAAAATAACCATAATTAACTCTTGGAATGAGGTGGAGACTTGTGTCAATCCTGTCACAAATTTTGAAGAAAAAACAGCAGAAGAGACAGAATGATAATTATCGACAAAAACAAGATCCACTTAAACCAGAAGATTTACCAATCCTTCGCCATTATAAAGAAAATATCGACCGTATTAAAGGTGAATGTGGGAATAGTACGGATGTTACCATCCGGGAATTTTTAGTTAGCGGTCATAAAGTAGCGTTAGTTTATATTGATGGATTGATTGATAGCAAAATGATTAGTGATTTTCTGTTAGAACCTTTTATGGAGAAAATCCTTCCTGCGCAACAGGATATTTTTCAATTTCTCATGGATCATGCATTAGCATTAGGAAGCGTCCAAACCATCGATAATTGGAATACTGTCTATGACTCGTTATTTTCAGGAAATAGCGTGATTTTTATCGACGGCTGCAATAAGGCAATAGGCGCTGAAACAAAGGGATGGGATAAGCGTTCTATTACAGAGCCAACTACACAGTTATCCATCAGAGGACCAAAGGACTCATTTACCGAAACATTAAGAACCAATACGGCTTTACTCAGAAGACGGTTAAAAAGTCCTAATTTATGGGTGGAATCGCTGAAATTAGGCACAGTGACCCAAACGGATATTGCGCTTGTGTATATAAAAGGAATTGCCAATGAAAAAATTGTCGATGAAATCAGAGAGAGATTAAAGCGAATTGATATTGATGCCATTATTGCATCAGGATATATCGAACAGTTAATTGAGGATCAAACATGGACAACATTTCCGACCACCTTTCACACTGAAAGACCCGATGTAGTCTGCTCCCAGCTGGTTGAAGGCAGGATTGCTATTATAGTCGATGGGACACCATTTGTTCTTACGGCGCCTGCGTTATTCGTGCAATTTTTTCAAGCGCCAGATGATTACTATTCCCGGTTTGATATTTCAACAGGGATCAGGCTCCTAAGGATTATTTCCTTTTTAGTTGCCCTTATTGGTCCTGCTACCTATATAGCGGCCACAACGTTTCATCAAGAAATGATTCCTACCACCATGGCGATTGCCATTGCGGCTCAAAGGGAGAATGTGCCATTCCCTGCCTTTGTTGAGGCCTTGGTGATGGAAATAACCTTTGAAATCTTGAGGGAGGCTGGTCTTAGGCTTCCTCGAGCAGTCGGTCAGGCAGTGTCCATTGTAGGTGCGCTTGTTATTGGTCAGGCTGCTGTTCAAGCTGGATTTGTCTCACCTGTTATGGTTATCGTCGTATCGATTACCGCCATCGCGAATTTTTCTACACCGATTTTTGCCATGGCGATTGCGGCCAGATTACTTCGCTTTGTCTTAATGGGCTTGGCAACTATTTTAGGTTTCTATGGCATGATGCTCGGGCTTATGTTTATGGCCATTCATTTATGTTCTCTCCGCAGTTTTGGAATTCCATATATGATGCCGCTAGCACCATTTAATATTAGTAATCAGGCAGACGCCTTTGTGCGTTTTCCACTCTGGGCATTTAAAAATAGACCACCCTTTATTAGTAAAGGGAATATTAAGAGAACGGGAGAAAATCAAAAGCCTGGACCTCCAAATCCGGATAAAGGAAAAAATAATAATGGTGATGAGTCATGAAAAAAGGCTTTCACATAGTAACGATATTAATTATGCTTTTGCCGCTGCTTAGTGGATGTTGGAATCAAAAAGAATTGACTGAATTGGCCTTTGTTATGGCGATGGGCATCGATAAAGGGAAGGACAATAAATTTAAGGTCTCTTATCAGCTTGTCAATCCAGGTAATGTGATAACCGGACAAGGCGGCGGGGGAGGTCAAGGTCTGCCCATTGCCGTTTATCGTAGTACTGGGGATACGTTAACAGAGGCAGCTAGAAAGGCTACGAAAAAGGTATCACGGCGCCTCTATTATGCTCACACAAATTTAGTTGTGATTAGTGAAAAAGTGGCCAAAGAAGATTTGCTCTATATTTTAGATGCTCTTGACCGCGACCCTGAATTTCGAACCACTACGGAAATGGTTGTAGCAAGAGGTTCTACAGCAGAACAAATTGTGACAACACTTACGATTCTTGATCGGCTTCCGGTTAACAAGATTACCAAACAGATCAAAGCTTCAGAGGTCATGCTTGGTGAAAATATGAGTGTAAATATTGATGACTTTTTGATGGAACTTGTGAGCAAGGGGAAAGAGCCTTTTTTAAATGGTTACCGTTTAATTGGTATTAAATCGAAAGCTAGGGAAGGGGAAAACTTGCAAAAAACCACAACAGATGCCTTTCTTGCTTCAGATGGTTTAGCAATCTTTAAAGACGGAAAATTACTCGGCTGGATGAGTAATAATGATGCACGCGGAGTAGTATGGATTCAGGATAAGGTAAAAAGTACCGATATTTATATTGATTGGAAGAACAAGAAAAAGGCCCTGGTTGTGGCACCGATTCGATCGAAAACAAAAGTTTCTGTTCAGTTTATTAATCAAAAACCTATTATCAATATTAAAATTGATAGTGAAGGCTGGCTTAGTGAAGCAAATACAGCCATTGATTTAAACAACCCCGATGTGATAAATCAAATCGATAAGCTAGCGGAAAAGGAAATCAAAAGACAAATAGTACACTCAGTGAAAGCTTCACAAAAATTAAAAACGGACATATTAGGATTTGGTGACAAAGTTCATATTTCCAATCCAAAATTATGGAAAAAGTATCAAGGAAATTGGGACGAGGAATTCGCATCATTAAAGGTGAATGTGAGCGTAGATTTTTATGTTCGCCGTGAAGGAATTAGGACCATACCATTTTGGTCTACCATGGAGAAATAAATATCGGGTAAGGGGGGAGTGTATGGAAAGCGCAAAAATTAAGGCCTATCAATTATTTGTACTGGTTGTTTTGTTTGAAATGGGGAGTGCGATTCTAGTTGGACTTGGGGCCCAAGCCAAACAGGATGCCTGGATTGCCATTATTTTAGGTCTTGGGTTTGGGTTAGGAGTCTTCCTAATCTATTATCAATTATATAAATATTATCAGGACCTCCCCCTTACCAGTTATATTCAAAAAATTACCGGAAAGTGGATTGGACGCATGATCGGAATAGGCTATATCATCTACTTTCTCTATTGCGCTTCGAGGGTATTAAGGGATTTTGGGGAATTGTTAACTACAACGATCTACACCACCACTCCTTTAATTGTCATTAATTGTTTAATGATCTTTACGATTATTTATGGTGTTCATAAGGGATTTGAGGTAATTGCAAGGGTGGGTGAGCTCTTTTTTTTAATCGTTTATATGATGGCGGTGGTTGGCTTTGGGTTAATCATGTTTTCGGGTTTAATCCATTTGGAAAACCTAAGACCCATTTTAGAAAATGGCTTGAAGCCTGCTTTAAAAACCGCCTTAACAGAAACTGTTAATTTCCCATTTGGAGAGATGGTGGTTTTTACGATGTTGCTGCCCTATTTAAATGATGCTAAAAAGGCAAAATGGGTGTGTTTAGGTGGGATGGTCCTTAGTGGAATAAATATTACCATCACAGCAGTTATTAATGTTGCCGCACTAGGTGCTGATTTATTTGCAAGGGCGAACTTTCCGCTCCTATCCACGATCAGTAAGATTCAATTGGCAAATTTTATTGAACGGCTGGATGTTCTGTTTATGCTGTATTTGGTGATTGGCGGGTTCTTTAAAATCTCCATATTTTTCTATGCAGCCGTAATAGGAACTGCCGATATATTTGGCTTTAAAAACCATAGGAAGCTCAGTTTTCCTATGGGTGCCCTTGTTTTGTTTTCGTCGATTACCATTGCTTCCAACTATGCCGAGCATATAAAAGAGGGACTACAGATTGTTCCAATCTTTTTACATTGGCCATTTCAAATCTTGATTCCATCGTTTTTATTAATGATTGCCTTTTTTCGAAATAGAGGTAAAGGGAAAAATGAACAAGCATAAAAAAACTGCCAAAACATGCTTCACGCAAGTGGCAGTTTTTTTTATTATGAGATGTCTTGAAGCTTTGCCTTACTTGTATTTTGTATTGTTGGCAAGGAAATCTCCACGGATGTTCCATGGTTCTTTTGGCTGTTAAACCGTATTTGTCCATTGTGAGCTTGAACAATTTTAAAGCTAACGGTTAATCCAAGACCCGTTCCTTTTTCTTTAGAAGAATAGAACGGTTCACCAAGTTTTTCTAATCGTTCCTTAGAAATGCCGCAACCATTATCTTTTACCACAATGTTTACTTGTTCTCCTGTTACAGGCAGAAGGGAAATCTCAACTATACTTCCTTTATAAGAAGCCTCAATCGCATTTTTGATGATATTTATAAATACTTGTTTAAGCTGATTTGGCTCACATTCAATATAATGGTCTATTTCCGGAAAAGAAGGGGCGATTTGAACATTATGGTAAATGGCTTCCGTGTTTAATAATGAAACCACATCACCTAAAAGTTTTTGGATAGAAGCTTTCGAAAATTTAAGATGTTGTGGCTTAGCTAGTAACAGTAATTCACCCACAATATAATTAATCCGATCTAATTCATCAATCATGATCCCATAGTAGAACTGGTGTTTTGGGTCTTCCATTTGTAAAAGCTGAACAAAACCCTTTAAAGAGGTAAGCGGATTTCGGATTTCGTGTGCCACACTTGCAGAGAGTTCACCCACTACCGAAAGTTTTTCTGTTCTTCTTAGCTGTTCCTCTGTTTTTCTTAAGCTGGTTACATCTCGTCCATAGCCAATGATACCTGAAATTTTTCCATTGACGATAATGGGTACAGATGTACATTGCAATGTAATACTATGACCCTTACGGTGAGGAACCTTAATTTCATACATAATCGGTTTACTTTCTTCTACAACAGATTGAATAAAGTGAGTGACGAATTTTTGATACTTTTTAGACAATAGACTTGTTACGTTTTGACCCAAAAAATCCTCTCGCTTAAAACCAGTAATCACATCGAAATGAGGATTTAATTTGGTAATTGTGCCGGCTAAATCCAACATATAGACAATATCAGGACTATATTCGAATAACGATTTATATTGCTGTTGACTTTCAGCTAGTTGTAAGGCCATTTCCTTTTTCTCCGTTATATCTCGACCAATTACAACTAAACCTTGTCTGCTCTGATCAGAATGGAACAGCGGAACCTTGATGGTATCGAATGTTCTTCTTGTTCCATCCGGCATAGGGAGTACCTCTTCGACTCGGGTAATTCCTGCATTTTTCCAGGCCTGTTCGTCCGATTCTTCACAAAACATAAGCGCATCCGTATGAAACTTAGAATAATTAGCAAGCTCGGAATCCTTTTTTCCTCTGTAATCTACCTCTTCGAGACCAAACAATTGCAGCCCAAATTCATTTGCCTCAATCCATCTGCCCTCACCATCCTTGAAGGTAACAATGTCAACCATGGAATTAATGAGCGTCGAAAGCCTCTGTTTATCCTCCTGGGAGTGTGTTAATTCCTGTTGTTTACTGTAGGAAAAATAAATAAATGCGCCAGTGACAATAATATAAAAGAATTCCTTTGTTCTCTCGACAATGAAGATGTAAGGCGATGGAAGAAATTCTTGAATTAAATAATTGGAACCATATATCCAGATGATACTACTGATTATATAAAGGATAACTAACTTTTTTTTATCCATCTCATTCACCAAATTCTTTCTTGAAAACAAAGCTTCCAAGAATAATAGAAAACATTCTATTATATAGTACAAGAAAATGACCTATTTTGGAATAATAAAAAGCTAAATTCAATTTTATGGAAGATTAGCCTTATCTTAGTGCATATTCTTTAACCATCTCAACAGTAACTAATTTCCGTGTCGGGATGATTCCTTGTCTAGCCAATTCATTAATCTGGTTTGTAACATGATTGATTTTTTCCGTTGTAAATGGTTGTCCTGCTTTGCATAATGTGACAGTTTCTTCAATATAAAGTTCCCTTAAATGGTCAAGAGAAAGGAAATCGTTAATTTTCTTATTTTGTTTATTCACATGTTCCGAAATTGCCTTATGAACACTCATTTTTTTACCCCTCTTTTGTTATTTTTCTTAGTAAATTCTTTTACCAAGGATCAGTAAATCTCGTTCAACACCGTCTAACTCTGCCACATTTGGCAAGTGAGCCCATTTTTCAAAACCAAAACTTTCAAACAACTTCACGCTAGGTTCATTATGTCCAAAAATAAACCCAAGCAAAGTCTTAATACCCAGTCTCGGACATTCATCAATTGCCTTTTGGATGAGGAATTTCCCTAACTTTTTCCCGCGAAAATCATGATGAATGTAAATACTTATTTCTGCTGTCGCGTTATAAGCTGGCCGGCCGTAAAACGACTGAAAGCTGACCCACGCACAAATTTGCCCATTTGTTTCGACTACCCATAATGGACGAAATGTAGGGGTGTGCTCGAAATACCATGGCATTCGGCTTTCGACCGTAACGGGCTCTAAATCGGCCGTAACCATTCTGCCGGCAATGGTGGAATTATAAATATCAACGATCACTGGCATTTCTTTTTTATCTGCATCTCTTATTGTAAAATTTTCATACATGGTGAATGTCACTCCGTTGGTTAAAGTTATAATTAGATTTTATGATATAGTTCTAACCCTTTCTTTTCAAGAAATATTTTATTCAAAAAGACATATAAAAAAGACAGACCCTTTCCAAGACTGAAAAGGGTCCGCTTAGTTGGCTGCCGAAAGCAGCCAACTCGTTTCTTGATGCTAAGAGCTATCTTACCAGCGATGGGCCTTAGCATTACTCCTTAAGATGATTTGGTTCTGCGACACTCTTGTCTGACCGTTCACCAGTGCTTTTGTGTGCTTCGGTCTTGTAAAAGTGTAGTGAAAAAGCTCCGACTGTGAATCTAAAGTGTCTCTGTAGCTCATCAACAATCACCTCATCATAGGATTATGAAACGGATATTCAAAAGAATATCACCCTTATTATTTGTAATAATGAATGAAAATAGTCAATAATCTTATTGATGAATCAAAATTGCCCTAAACGTTAAAATAAAAAAGCATTTAAAAATAGACTCTGTTAACGAAATTGTTGTTTTTTTACTCTGTTGATTGGAGCGGAGGGCGCTCGACTCCTCGAGTGCTATCGCATTTTCTTCGTGCGTGGGCGGATTCGAAGAAGAATTTCAATGTTCTGCGGGAGTACGGGGCAGGGGAGACCCCACAGGCGCTGTCTTCGCCGAGGAGGCTACCCGGCACACCCGCGGGTAGCTTGACGCCTGGAGCGGAAATCAACAGCCAAATTTAACAGAGCTAAAAAATAAAAAAGGATGATCAAAATTGAAGATGACCGGGAATACGATATTAATTACTGGCGGAGCGTCCGGCATTGGTTTTGCGTTTGCCGAGCGTTTTTTAGAAAAAGGCAATGAGGTCATCATTGTCGGCAGGCGCGAAGAAAAATTGCGTGAAGTAAAGGAGAAATATCCTGCGATACATACAAAGGTTTGCGATGTTTCCAAAGATGACGAGCGAATCGATTTGTTCGAATGGGCAATAAAAGAATTTCCTCAATTAAATGTCCTTGTTAACAATGCTGGTATCCAACAAAGGGTCAATTTGCTTAATGCGAAAGAGAATTGGGATTATTATCGTAATGAAATTTCCATTAACGTTGACGGACCGATCCATTTGAGTATGCTGTTTACACCTCATTTTCAAAAACAAGAACAGGCAGCTATTATAAATGTAACCTCTGGATTGGCTGTTATGACTGGAGTATGGGTGCCTGTTTATAGTGCAACAAAAGCGGCGCTGCATTCTTTCACAACCTCACTGCGCCATCAGCTGGCTGAAACAAACATCGAGGTGATTGAAGTTCTTCCTCCAGCGGTAAATACAGATTTAGGCGGAGCAGGATTACATACCTTTGGTGCGCCATTAATGGATTTTGCCGACAGCATCTTTACTGAACTTGAAAAAGGTGAGGTTGAAATCGGATATGGCGGTACCAAAGAGAGACTTCTTGCTACACGAGATGAAGTTATGCAGGGCATTAAGGGAGCCTGGCAGAACTTTTTAAAAAACAATCCCGGATTCCGTAGTTAAAAAAGTGCTAAAAAATCCTCTTGCCATTTTAGGGCTTGAGGATTTTTAACATTAAAGGTAGTTTTTGCTTGTTATATCTAAAAGTTCAGAATAAAATGAGGTTACATACCAACCGGTAGGTATGTATTGACTAGACACTGCATACTCTTAAGGACAAAACTAGATCCCCAGAAGAAGAATGGAGTGAAAAAAATGCATTTAAGCCTTACCGACGAACAAGAAATGGTGCAAAAAACGATTAGAAAATTTGTAGAAAAGAACTCATTCTACTTGAAAATGAAGTACTGCGAAATGAACGTGAAGGCAGACCAAGTCTCCCTCCAGGTGTGTTAAAAGAGCTGCAGTTATAGGCAAAAGAAGCCGGTTTCTGGGGGATTAATACACCAGAAAAACTGAGCTTTGCCTGATGGATTATCGGGGCTAGAGCGGTTGGAGCAGCCGAACGCCTGCTGCAAATGGCCATTGATTATTCAAAAGAACGGATTACCTTTGGGAAGCCGATTGCTGAAAGATAAGCGATCCAATGGCAAATTGATGATTCTGCAGTTGAAATTGAAGCAGCACGATGGTTAGTACTTAATGATGCGTTTACTTTGGATCATGGCGAAGATAACCGTCATTTGGCCTCAATGGCAAAAGTATACGGCTCTAATATGGGGAACAGAGTGGTCGATCGTGTCCTGCAAATCCATGGAGGAATGGGCTATACCAAAGAGCTGCCGATTGAAAGATGGTACCGTGAAGCAAGTTTATGGCGGATTTACGACGGGACGGATGAAATTCAGCGGATGATTATCGTCAGAAATTTAATTAAAGGTCATGTCAAGGTGGGGCAATACGTATAGAATTAATGTAAGCGTCATCTATGTGAATTGAAGAAATGGGAGGTAGAAAAATGGCAGGGAGATTTTCAGGAAGAGTGGCATTTGTGACGGGCGGCAGTCGAGGAATCGGCAGAGGAATTGTCGAACTTTTTGCTGAAGAGGGGGCAAGGGTTGCGTTAATTGACTTAAATGAAGAGGCATTAAATGAAACAACTAGTGAATTAAGGGAAAAGGGCTATGAAGTTTTTTCAAAAGTTGCCAATGTTGTCGATTCAGAACAGGTCGAAAATGCCGTTAAAGAAGCTTATGGAACGTTTGGCTCGATTGATATATTAGTTAACAATGCCGGGGTCATCAGAGATAATCTATTGTTCAAAATGACAGATTCTGATTGGCAGACCGTCATGGATGTGCATTTAAAAGGCTCTTTTAATGTTGCTCGTGCCGCGCAAAAATACATGGTTGAGCAAAAATATGGACGGATTATCAATATTTCTTCCACATCAGCGCTGGGAAATCGTGGTCAAGCCAATTATGCTGCTGCCAAAGCCGGCTTACAAGGATTTACCAAAACATTAGCGATTGAGTTAGGCAGATATGGCATCACAGCTAACTCCGTTGCACCTGGCTTTATTGAAACGGAAATGACGAAAGAAACTGCAGCCCGAATTGGTATCACCTTTGATCAGTTAGTCCAAGCAAGTGTCGCGAGTATTCCGGTAGGCAGAAGCGGTAAACCGGCAGATATCGCTAATGCTGTTGCCTTCTTTGCGGATGAAAGATCTTCGTTTGTCAATGGCCAGGTCATTTATGTGGCTGGCGGACCAAAATGCTAAAGGTGAGGTGAAGAATCTTGTTTAACAATCAAATCGGAAAACAATCCAACAAAGTGAAAAATGCCGTGGAAAGAGGAGCGGTAAAGAAATTTGCTGAAGCGATTGTTGACCTTCATCCAATCTTTGTTGATGAAGATACAGGCAAACTTTCCAGATACAAAAATAATATTGCTCCGCCTACCTTCCCGCGGGTATTTGATTATGGGGTGATTGAAGGGTTAAATTTGACTATCGAGGGTCTCATTCATGGGGAACAAACCTTTCATTATAAACGTCCATTGGTAGTCGGCGAAGAAGTTTACTGTTATTCCAAAGTAAAAAACTACTTTGAGAAAAAGGGCAATTTTGGGCAAATGGGATTCTTAGTATTAGAAAGCCTTGGGGAAGACGAAGCAGGGAATGTGATTTTCAGTTCTACCTCTACCATTGTCATTTCTGAAGCGGTAAGGAAGGTGTTGGTAAAATGAGTACACTAACACAATTACAAGTGGGTGAGTCGCTGCCAGAGGTGCAGCTTTCTCCTGTCTCACGGATGGATCTGATCAAATATTCAGGAGCCTCAGGTGATTTTAACCCCATTCATACGATTGATGATGAGGCTAAAAAAGTAGGTCTACCTGGAATCATTGCCCATGGAATGTGGACAATGGGCAATTTGGCGAAGCTGTTTTCCTCATACTATGAAGAAGGGTTTATTCAGGATTACTCGATTCGTTTTAAAGGGATGGTTTTTCTAAATGATGTGATAACACTAAAGGCGAACCTGAAAGAAAAACAGGGTCAAATCTTAAAGTTTGCCGTTCAAGCGGTAAACCAGCAAGGGAATGAGGTCTTAAAAGGCAAAATTGTCTATTATCAATATTAAAAAACTGATTTTTATAGAACCCGGCATGGTGGATAGAGCTATTTTCATGCTGGGTTTATTACTAGATGAGAATGGGAGTGTATCTTAACTCAATCAGGTTATGTTGAAAATTGTCGGAAGGTTGAGTGTTGAGTACTGTCATCATATCCATTATGATTTGAGTAGTGCCATACTGACTGGTGGGTATGTGAAGGGGGAAACGATGAATTTTGATTACTCCGAAAAGGTTCAGGGCATCTGGCGCCGGTAATCCCCGTTGTAAAATGGCGATCGTAATTGGAAAAATGATCCGTCAGCACCGATTCATAAACAGCAATCTATGATTCAGTTTCCATTACATACTCGAGGGGTCACGATTAAATGAACTTTACCAGTGTTTGGATACAATCATGCCCCACATGGACATGCCGAAATGGAATATAAAAATGTTCGTGTACCTGCTGCAAATATACTTTGGGGAGAAGGAAAGGGCTTTGCCATTGCACAAGGTCGGCTTGGACCGGGAAGAATTCATCATTGTATGAGAACAATCGGGGCAGCGGAGCGGGCACTCAAAGAATTATGTAAGCGTGTTCAAAATCGAGTGGATTTTGGAAGGAATGGATTGCTGATGCCCGAATTGAAATCGGTCAAGCTAGATTGCTGACACTGAAAGCAGCCTATATGATGGACACAGTCGGCAATAAAGACGCGAAGGCTGAAATTGCGATGATTAAAGTAGTCACCCCAAATATGGCACTGAAAATCATCGATCGGGCGATTCAGGCGTTCGGTGCCGTTGGTGTGAGTGAGGATACGCCGCTTGCTGCCAGCTGGGCTAATATTCGCACATTAAGATTAGCAGATGGTCCCGATGAAGTTCATAAGCGTGCCATTGCCAGATATGAGCTAAAAAAATATCGATAAGGGGGTTCAAATGTATGCATGTTAAACAACTTTTCGATTTAACAGGCAAGGTGGCAATTGTCACAGGCGGGGGCCGGGGGCTTGGTCAGCAGATGGCTGAAGGGTTTGCAGAGGCAGGCGCCAATGTGGTCGTCTGTTCTCGAAAATTAGGGGCGTGTGAGGAAGTTAGTGAGGGTTTGAAAAATCTTGGTGTGGACAGCCTTGCATTGCAATGTGATGTCTCTAATCCTGAGGAAGTCCGGAATGTGGTAGAGCAGACGGTCGAAAAATTTGGGCGAATCGACATTCTTGTTAACAATAGCGGCGCCTCCTGGGGAGCTCCAGTTGAGGAGATGCCGATTGAGGCTTGGCAAAAGGTCATGAATGTCAATGTCACAGGGACATTTTTAATGTCTCAGGCAGTTGGGAAAGTGATGCTCGAACAGCAATCTGGAAAAATCATCAATATTGCTTCGACTGCTGGGTTAAAGGGGACCAATCCGAAGCTGATGAATGCAATTGGCTATAACGCTAGTAAAGGTGCCGTCATTACATTTACAAAAGATCTGGCGGCCAAATGGGGACCAAAATGGATTTATGTGAATGCTATTGCACCCGGTTTCTTTCCAACGGAGATGTCGAAAGGACTCTTAGAAGCTGGCGGAAAGACTATTCTCGAAGGTACACCGTTACGCAAGTTTGGCTCAGATTCCGATATAAAAGGCGTAGCATTGTTTTTAGCATCGGCAGCTTCGGATTTTGTAACGGGAGATGTGTTAGTGGTCGACGGTGGCGCACATGCCATGTAATCGACGGAGATAGGGAGAGAGATTTTGCTAGAACACGATTTTATAAAAAAAAGAGAGAGAAATGGATTGGAAAATCAGGAGGTCTTTTAGAAAACTTAGAAAAATATACTGAGCGGGGGTCAAAACAATATTTTTATAGGAGGGACAGCTTAATGCACAGAGACGCTGTCATCGTTTCCGCAGTCCGGACAGCGTATCGCTACCATTATTGAACGGAAGTAGCCATTAGTAGAGAGGGAACTTCAGCATCCATGAAAAAAATAATCTATATCTATATCAATTAATTTAATTTCTAGGGAGCGATGTTTATGGTGACTCTTCATTATCCATTTTGGCCAAAAATCTCTAAATCTTTAAAAGTTCCATCCACTTCGCTATATGACAACCTCAAAGTCAGTGCAAATCGTTATCCCGATCAAGATGCTATTTTTTACTATGGTAATAAACTATCTTACGAAAGGCTGGACACAGAGGTCAATGCATTTGCCGGCTACCTAGAGCATAAGTTAGGTGTCCAAAAAGGGGATAAGATTTTACTCTTCATGCAGAATTCACCGCAGTTTGTCATCGGTTATTACGCGATCCTAAGGATCAATGCCGTTGTGGTTCCCATTAATCCGATGCTCGTTGCTGAAGAACTAGAATTTTATGTGAAAGATTGCGACATTAAGACTGCGCTTACAGGTCAAGAATTATACGACCGAGTCGGACCGCTGCTTGGTAAAACTTCCCTACAGAACATAGTGATTGCAGCCTATTCCGATTATGTTGGCCATGGGTTTGAAGGTTTTCTTCCAAAAGAGGTGGAAGCGCCGCGCGTTCATTTGACCCAGCCTGGACACTACCTTTGGAATCAGGCGATTGAAGCAAAACTGACCCCATCCGTACATACAACAAAGGGAGACGATCTGGCCTGTCTGCCCTATACCTCCGGAACAACAGGTCTGCCAAAGGGCTGTATGCATACAAATAAAACGATCAATGCCAATACAGTAGGATCTTATCATTGGTCATCCACCACCACGAATGCCGTTCATTTAATGACGCTGCCTCTTTTCCATGTGACTGGCATGGTTCATAGTATGCATATGCCAATTTTTAGTGGTAGTACAATGGTGATTTTGACTAGATGGAACCGTGACGTAGCTGTTGAATTGATTAAAAATGTAGGATGTACCCATTGGGTGACGATTGCCACCATGATTGTAGATTTTTTAGCTAATCCTCATTTGAAGAAGGAAGATATAGCTTCTTTAACTTTTATATCTGGAGGTGGCGCGGCATTACCAGAGGCGGTAGGTGAAAAATTATATCAACTAACCGGATTACGATTTGTCGAAGGATATGGACTATCAGAAACGATTGCCCAAACCCATTTTAATCCACCAAATCGTCCAAAGATGCAATGCCTAGGGATCCCTTCCTTTGATGTAGACGCAAGAGTCATTGACCCCGTAACAGAGAAGGAACTCGGCATGGGGGAAATCGGCGAAATCATAGTGAACGGTCCGCAGGTGATGGTCGGCTATTATAACCGCGATGATGAAAATAAAAGCTCTTTTATCGACATCGACGGGGAAACGTTTTTTAGAACTGGCGATATTGGCCGATATGATGAAGAAGGATATTTCTTTATGGTTGACCGGGTCAAACGAATGATTAATGCTTCTGGTTATAAAGTGTGGCCAACCGAAGTAGAATCCTATCTTTATAAACATCCAGCTATACAGCAGGCCTGTGTGGTCGGGGTCCCTGACCCCAAAAGAGGTGAAACGGTCAAAGCTTTTGTAATTTTAAATGATGGTTTTGAAGGAGAAATCACGGAGGAAGAAATTATTAATTGGGCCAAACAGCATATGGCTGCCTATAAATACCCAAGGCAGATTGAGTTTAGACAGCAATTCCCAATGACGTCAAGTGGAAAAATCCTCTGGCGGACCCTTCAGGAAGAGGAAAAAGTAAAAGCATAACGTTAGCCCAAAAGGTGAGGAGTAAATCCAACAGGAATGCTCCTCAACCTAAAGCATTCATCGGCTGAAGATTTGGGGCAAAAAGTAAAAAGAAGGGAGGGACTGTCCTTGCTTAAAGTTATTCCCCTTGTATTGGAAACTGATTTTGCCGAATGGACTGTAAATGCTTTTTTGGCAATAGGCGATACACTAACCTTAATCGATACAGGGAAATTACGGTAAAGAGTCCTTTCAGCAGCTTAAATCCGAACTACATAAACATGGCGTTACCTTTCGTGATTTAGACCACATTGTCCTAACCCATATCCATATTGATCACGAAGGAGGTATACCTTTTATCCAGGCCGAAACGGATATTCCTATTTTTGTCCATGAACAGGCACAAGAATCGTTCAATGCAGGCATCGATAAGTTTAATAGAGACCTACAGTTTTTTCAGAATTTCCTGCAGTCATGTGGTGCGGACGCTTCCAAGCACATGGTACAGCGCCGCTTTCAGGAGGAAATTTGGAAAAATATAAGGTATGTGAACGAAGGAGACAAGATTTCAATAGGTGGCAGTGATTATGAAGTGGTTCATGTCCCGGGGCATAGTCAATCAGATATTTTATTGTGGAACCCTGTAACAGGGGATGCCTTTGCTGGGGACCACTTAATTAAAGCATTTTCAGTTAATGCGTTCATTGAATCTCCTACTATGATGGGCCAAAGCCGACCCAAGCCATTATTACAATCGAGACTCTATAGAAAAAGTCAGCGAACTGCCGTTAACCACCATTTATCCAGGCCACGGAGAGCCATTTACCCAACATATTAAACTGATTCAAAAAAGGCTGGAAGAACAGGAAATACGCTGCGAACAGATCTTAAATATTCTTGCGAATGGTAGCAAAAGTATCTTTGCAATATGTTAAGAAATGTATCCCCGTTTAAAAGGAAGGATGATTTTTTTAGGTTTATCGCAAATCCAAGGGCATCTAGATTTACTCGTAGAACGTCAAAAAGTCAGCTTTTTGCAAAATGGACCCATTGTAGAGTATTTTGCTTGATAGTGAGACTCGACTATCTGCCGAAGGAGAGGATTGTGTGAATCTGAAAGACCTGCTCGATGCAAATATAGTTAAATTTGGTGAGTACCCTTCTCTTTTTTTAGAGGAAAAACATATACAAACGTCGAGACTAAGCAGTATGCAGAACAACTGTTCGTCTGTTTGGTTGAAAAAGGACTTCAAAAAGGAGACCGGGTGATTATTTGTATGCCAAACTGCCCGGAAGTCCTTTTTGCCTATCAAGGGGTGACCCTGGCGGGAGCAATCATCGTGCCAATCATGTTTACACTTCATCCAAAAGAAATTTATTACATTTTCCGTAATTCCGGATCCAAATCCATCATAACCTCTTCATATGTCCTCCAAAATGTCGAAAGAGTATTAGCATTAGAAGCCCTGCCAGAGAGACAAATGTAATCGTAACAGATTCACCATCAAATGAAAATATCATAACTTTTATGATCTGTTAGTACGGGTCGAAAAAACAGTTGTGATTAATTAAAAGCAGACGACCCAGCCGTTATTCTTTACACATCTGGGATTACTGGAAACCCAAAAGGTGTTCTGTTAACACACAAAAATTTGTTTTCCAATGCATATAATTCTGCCAAACACAATGAAACAGAGCAGAGCACCACACTGGGAGTTCTGCCGCTTGCCCATGTCTATGGTCTAACGGTTTCAAATGTATGTTACCTCACGGGCAGTGCCATTGTGATATTATCCAGCTTTGATGTCAAAGCCGTGTTAAAAGCGATTGAGCGAATTAGTGGTCAGCGGTGATAATATCAGACCAGGATATTATCAAAATCAGGAAGAAACCAACCGGGTGTTAAAGGATTCATGGTTACACACAGGAGACATGGGCCGGGTGGATGACGAAGGCTATGTGTACATTGTCGACCGGAAAAAGGACTTGATTATACGCGACGGATTTAATGTGTATTCTCGGTTGTCGAAGAACTACTCAACGGTCATGATGCCGTATTTGAAGCCGCAGTGGTAGGCGTTCCGGATGAGCGGATGGGAGAGGAACTTGTCGCCTGTATTGTGAAGAAACCGAGAACTGACGTGACGGAGGATGAATTAATTCGATATTGTCAGGCTCATTTGGCGAAAAACAAAACACCGAAACGAGTCGTTTTCCTTGATAGGCTGCCGCGAAATGGAGTGGGCAAGATTTTAAAGACCCAGCTTCGAAAAACTGCCTTGGATATTGTGATTAGCTAGAGAACAGAAAGGAGAATTTATGATGGAAAAAAGAAGGATTTTAACGACTAGTACGAGGGGATTGTTGGAGGATTCTTTTCCCTATCGTCTTTACCAAAAGGCAAAACGGATAGGAACATGGAATCCGGCAGATATTGATTTTACACAGGACCAGAAGGACTGGAGTGCGATGACTAACGAGCAGCGGGAAGATATACTCCGCTTAATTTCTCAATTCCAAGCAGGCGAAGAGGCCGTGACACTGGATCTGCTTCCGTTAATTATGGCAATTGCAAAAGAGGGTCGGCTGGAGGAGGAAATGTTTTTAACGACTTTTTTGTTTGAGGAAGCAAAACACACGGAATTTTTTAGGCTGGTATTGAATGCATTGAGTGAAAAGGGGGATTTATCTCATTTTCATACAACGACCTATCAAAAGATTTTCTATGAAATCCTCCCAAACACGATGGCACGCCTTGTAACCGACCAATCACCTGAGGCGATTGCCGAAGCATCAGTCGTATATAACATGTTTGTCGAGGGAGTTTTGGCGGAAACTGGCTATTTTTCTTTTTATAACGCATTGGAAACAGCCGGTATTATGCCTGGCTTATTAGAGGGAATTGGCCATTTAAAGAAGGATGAATCACGTCATATTGGTTACGGGACATTCCTTTTGCAGCGATTAATTTGTGAACACCCGCATTTATTTGATTTTGTTACGGCTAAAATGGGGGAATTAACCCCATTAGCCATTAAGCTCAACCAGGAGGGTATCGCGGGAAGGGAGGTAAGCTCGTTCGGCGGAAATCCAGATGACATTATGAATTTTACACTTAAACAGTTATCAGTCCGAATGGAAATTTTAGCAAGGGCGAGGGGTAAAAAAATCGATGAGATTTATAGATATACAGATAGTGAGTTAGGTGTGTTGTAGTGGAATGGAGTTATGTTGCCCTATTTGACCAAAACGAATGAAAAGGTGAGAATTAATATGAAAACAACCTTATCACAGTTTATGTTACGTACAGGCATTTACAGTGGTTCAAATTCACGAGCGATGGTACCTAGTTTATTTGCTGGTCTAGGGGCCAAGCGGGTCCTGCTTTTAAGTGACCGCGGTTTAGAAAAGGCCGGTATCGTTAAAAAAGTGGCCTCGATTTTTGATTTAACGAGAAATGGATCAGGACCACAGCTGGTCGGAACCTACTTGGATATCGCCCAGGATGCGGAAAGCAGCTCTATTAACGATGCCATCCGCTATGCCAAGGAAGTCGGGGCAGATAGTTTACTAGCCGTTGGCGGCGGAAGTGTTTTAGATACAGTAAAAGGGGTGAAATATGCTCTCCATAAAGGCTTAGAGGATATCAAAGAGGCGACTCCAGGCGGGCTTCTTTACGAACAATTCCCAAAAGCGAATCATATTCCACTCCCGCATATCGCCATCCCAACAACGGCGGGAACCGGCTCAGAAGTTTCACCAATTGCCGTGATTTTTAATGAAGACATTCAAATGAAGACCAACATTATAAATCCATTTATTAATGCTGATATAGCGATATTGGATCCTGATTTAACCGTTGGGTTGCCCCCATTGATTACAGCCTTCACCGGCTTTGATGCTCTAACACATGCGATTGAAGCACTGGCCTCACCTACCTCAACAAGTCTAACCGATGCCTATGCATTGCATACGATTCGCTTAATTGAAAAAAATCTTCCAATTGCTGTTGAAGATGGCGGTAACTTGAATGCCCGGATGAATCTGTTGCAAGCCAGTCTAATGGGGATTACCGCCTTTAGCTTCGCGCTTAATGCCATTCCGGTTCATAATATGGCCCATGCTTATGGCGCCATGTTTCGAATCCCACATGGCTTAGCTAACGCAGTCTTTTTACCCGTTGTAATGGAGCTGGTTCCGCAGTTATATTTACCAAAGGCTTTCGAGCTGGCACAGGCACTCGATGTAGAGGCGAACGATGATACACCAGAAACAACGCTGACCAAAGTCATTGAAAAAATAAGATTGCTGCAGCAAAGCGTCGGCTTGCCGGCAGATTTCAAGCAGTACAATATCACTGAAGAGGCATTGGATGCTACCATTTCTGCCGTAATGAAGGACCCTGCCGCGGTAAGCTTTCCAATGTCGGCTGAATTAATTGCTACGATTGGACAAAAGGTTGTCCCAATAACAGTGAAATAACAAATGATGAGAAACAAAGGTTATCATGGTCAAAACCTTTGTTTCTTTTTGTATTTTTTTCTTTGTATCCCAAAACATCTTGATATATAATTTGCAATAGGGTCATTTAAGTCCAGAGACATGATCTACATAAAATTTTGATTGTTAGGGGTAGTAAAATGGAAAAAGTACTTATTTTCGGTCATAAAAATCCAGACACCGATACCATTTGTTCTGCTATTGCTTATGCAGATTTGAAAAAACAATTAGGCGTAGACGCTGAACCAGTTCGCCTAGGACAAATTAATGGAGAAACACAATTTGCGCTAAACACATTTAACGCTGAAATTCCACGTTTAGTTGAAGCAGTAGCTTCTGAAGTAAATTCTGTTATCTTGGTGGATCACAACGAGCGTCAGCAAAGTGCCAATGATATTACAGACGTTCGCGTATTAGAAGTTATCGATCACCACCGTATCGCTAACTTTGAAACAAGCGATCCATTATACTACCGCTGCGAGCCAGTTGGTTGTACAGCTACTATTTTAAATAAAATGTACAAAGAAAACGGTAAAGAAATTAAGAAGGAAATTGCTGGTCTTATGTTATCTGCCATTATTTCTGACTCTTTATTGTTCAAATCTCCAACTTGTACACCTGAAGATGTTGCAGCAGCGAAGGAATTAGCGGCAATTGCTGGTGTTGATGCGGAAACATATGGTTTGGAAATGTTAAAAGCAGGCGCGGACGTTCGCGATAAATCAATTGCTGAACTTTTAAGCCTTGATGCTAAAGGATTTGAAATGGGTTCAAGCAAAGTAGAAATCGCTCAAGTAAACGTAGTAGACACAGCGGATGTCCTTGAGCGTCAAGCAGAATTAGAAGCTGCTATTTCAAACATCATTGCAGAAAAGAACTTAGACTTGTTCCTATTTGTTGTAACAGATATTTTAACAAATGACTCTGTTGGTTTAGCCTTAGGAAGCAAAACCGCTGCTGTTGAAAAAGCGTACAATGTTACACTTGAAAATAACACAGCAACCTTAAAAGGTGTTGTTTCACGTAAGAAACAAATCGTACCTGTATTAACTGACATTTTTAATCAAGGTATTTAATCAAAAAAAGTTCACAGTGGCATCACTGTGAACTTTTTTTATCCGGATTTTCTTCTTTTTTCTGATTCATCAAGAAAAAAGTAAGTGGCTGTTCGGAACCGGTCATCAATTTGTACACATAAGATGAGGTAAGTTTGTAGCCTTCGTCAATCTTATCTACCAAGTAATTAGTTCGCTCAAATAGGATGGAACGGACATGGTTTAACTGGCGTCCTAGTTTATCCAACAGTGCCTCCTGGGTATCAAGCCGTTTTAACATCCCCCCGTAAATTTCCTCTTGTTTCGTTAATTTTTCGGCGGCTTGTTTTTGCATGTCAAGCTGTTCATTCATTTGTTCTGCTAGCTGCAGATGCGCTTCTTCGTTCTTTTCTAAGCGATCCGAAATGCTATCACATGTTTTGCTAATTTGAGTGATTTTTTCGGTCAAGGATTCGCTTACCTGAAATTCCTTTTCAACCATAGTCTCTAATTGGATATTCTTTTCATGAAGGGAATATAGATTAGTGACCATTTCGTTTTCAAATTTTTGCTGCCTAATTGTATTATTTTTTAAATCACTCAATTGATAATCCACTTGTTGCCACTGGGTATTTTGGGCATCTGTTTGCTGCTGATAACGAGTTTTCATTTCAGCTAATGCCTCTTTCATTGCTTGATAAGCCTTTTGCTGCTCCTGCATCAGTTCAGTTAGGAAATCCTGTCTTGATTCTACCTGATTGGGTTCAGCTAAATGGCTATTATTTCTGTATAAATTTGGGTGCTTATTTTTATTGATGAATAATCCCATACCTCTCTCCGCCTTTAATTTTTTTTGTTGTGATAGTTTATGCAAACAAATTCAAACAGGGGACATGATTGGGCTAGATCACAGTGGAAAAGCGCAGGGCGCCTGCCTATCGGCGACAAGCACAAGACGAGCCGGACGAAAGTTTCTTTTTAACCTTTTGGTCGGATTGGCTTGTGACCTCGAGCCGATGGCGCCTGGAGCTGGACAATTCTCAAAGTCGAAATTTCTTATTCTTAAACAAAAAACTGCTTGGAATGATCCAAGCAGTTTGCATTAAACCAACTGTGGTGTTTTTAAGACGAATTTTTCAACGACTTTCGCTACACCGTCGTTCATATTGGTGTCTGTTACATAATTGGCTTTGTCTTTGATATCTTGTGGAGCATTGCCCATGGCAACACCCAACCCAGCAAATTCAATCATCGCTAGATCGTTGTAACTGTCGCCAATGGCAATCACTTCTTCTCGTGTAATACCAAGTTGTCCAATTAGAGATTCGAGGCTGGTACCTTTTGTTACACCCTTTTCGGTAAATTCCAAAAAGAAAGGTTTGGAGCGCATGACACTAAGTTCTTCTTCTAATTCTTGTTGAAGGGTTTTTTCCACTTCAGCGAGTTTTTCCGGTGCATCTACCATTAACACCTTAACAACTGGTTCATTTACTGACTCTATAAAACTGTCAACTTCAAAAATATCTAAGCCTGTTATTTCTGCTTCGATATTGGTGTATTGATTTCCAGCTTCCGTTACAATCAAGTCACCAACATAGGTGTGGATCCATACATCTTCACGACGGCTTAATTCATATAAGCGGTGCGCTGTTTCGGGTGATAAGGTGCTGCTAAACAGCTCTTCACCTGTTTGACAGTTGGTGATTTTTGCCCCATTGAAAGATAATATGAAGCTTCCATATTCCTTCAATTCAAGCTCATCTGCAATATCATACATGGCAGACGTCGGGCGCCCGGATGCAAGTACCACCTTAACACCCAATTTTTGAGCCTCCATTAAGGCTTGTTTCGTACGAGGGGCAATGGTGTGGTCATCTTGTAATAAAGTATCATCTAAATCTAGTACAATCATTTTATATGACAATTTGATGCGTCCTTTCTTTGTTAAGTTTCTTATCCCATCTTACTATAATTCTAGGAAAAAAACTTGATACAAATGAATCCAATTACAGATTTCATTAATAAGATATTGAAAATAGGGAAATGGAAGGTGTGCAGTGATGTTTATTTTTAATCTATTTAAAAATAAATGTGCGATTTGTAAAAGGAAGGTGAGTCCTTTAAGGACGTATATTACTGACAAAGGTGACATGGTGAAGGTTTGTATTTCTTGTTCAGAGTATGCTGAGAGAAGGGCTTATCGAAAAGTAAAATAGTTTCAACCTACAATTTTTTAAAACAGGTTAATTGGTTTTGTAGGATTTGAATTTGTGTTGAGAGGTCCAACGAAAAATTATTCGTAAAAGTTTCATAACATCCGAATGAGATTTGCTACTTACTTTTCAGGAGTTATGATAGGTTTAAAACCCCTAAACGAAGCAAGCGCGTCGTTCTACAGAGGTTATGAAGGGTTCAAAACCCCCGAATGGAGCAAGCGCGTCGACCTACAGGGGTTATGAAGAGTTCAAAACCCCCGAATGAAGCAATCGCGCCTACAGGGGTTATGAAGAGTTCAAAACCCCCGAACGGAGAAAGAACGATGAGCTACAGGGGTTATGAAAGGTCTATAACCCCCGAACGGAGCAAGCGCGGTGTCCTACAGGAGTTATGAAAGGTTTCACACCCCTTAAAAGACTAGTTTGCTGTCCTTTAGAAATCAGAAAGGGTTCTGCTTCAGGTTTTATCCAGGTAACGATCATAGTAACCCATCAAAAAAGAACTCCTTGAAAGAGTTCTTTGTGAAAATATTATTCTAGTAATGAACGCCCCGCTAATTCATGTTTTCCAGTTGGAGGCCATACACAAAGATCAAATGGGTAATCAGAACCAGGGACCACTCGTTCATCTCCAACGTTTTTAATTAGAAAATCTAAACTATCTTGATTCCAAAGTACAGTGTCATACCAGAAACGTTTTAAATATTCCGATGGTTTCGCTTTCAATTTAGAGGAAACCAATGTCCATTGTTCATACCCTTTATCGAGCCTGCCAATCTGATAAGGCAGGAACCCGCCGCCATGGGCAAATACTATTTTTACATCGGGAAATTGGTCAATCAAGCCACTCAACAAGAGGTCGGTTGCACAGACTGTTGTTTCCCAAGGGACCCCGATTAAATTTGGCATCATCCTTCTTTTTAACCTTGGGTCTTCACATAATAAGGGATGAATAAATACAATCGCCTTCATTCGATTGGCTTCTTCAAAGAAAGGGATAAAAAATTCGTCTGATAGCATCTGACCCTCTAACCCAGGCCCGATGATTACCCCTTTTAGCCCTAAGTTCATCGCATCATGTAAGACTTTGGCTGCTAAAACTGGATTGGTTAGCGGAACCGTTCCTAGAGCCGATAGGCGTTCTGGTGCGGAATGCGTCCATTCTGCTAAGGAGCGATTATAAACACTTGAAATCTCTGTGACGATTTCGTCAGGAAAATCATACATAAACAGCTGTGGTATCGGCGAGATAACGGAATGAGTCACACCGGCCATTTCTTGTTCAGCTAAATATTTATTTTCATCAATAAAAGCACGTTTTAATTCAAATCCCCATTTTTCATTTACGACTAAGAAGTCGTCTTTTCCTTCTTCCTTTTTGATCCACTTTGCATTTACTGTTCTTTGATTGTCCTTCAACCATGCTAAAACATCTGATGGGATAAAATGAGTGTGGAAATCATACAACCGAAACAACCCCTTTTTACAATTAATAAATTGGTAGACTAGTAACCTCGATACCCCATTCTTGTTGATACCTCTTTTGCAGCACTCATTACCTTTTTGGCAAGTCCTTGAATTTTATGCTGCTGTATTCTTTGGTTTGGACCAACCACAGATAAGGCAGCAATAACCTTGCCACGATAATCAAAAATAGGGGCGGCAATGGAGGTCACTCCTTCTAAAATTTCTTCTGTACTACTTGCATACCCGTTCTCTTTTACTTGTTTTAAATGGGTCCGAAATTTTTGTGGATTCGTGATGGTATTCTTGGTGAATTTTTTTATGCCTTTTTCGATAACTTCATTGACGACGTCTTCAGGAGAATGTGCTAGTAAGACCTTCCCGGAACTTGTACAATGTGGAGGATTTCGCTTTCCAATATGGGTTAAGAATCTGACTGGATGGTTACATTCCACCTTTTGAAGATAGATAACATCTAAATGGTCCAAAACGGAAATATGGGCTGTTTCGCCAATATTTTCTACTAACCGATTTAAGACAGGTTGTGATTCTCGGTAGATATCCATCTGACTGCTGACAATCCCGCTTAATGATAGAATCGAAAGACCTAACCGATATTTTTTTGATTCTGGATCTTTGTAAACAAACCCTTCGCTTGCAAGCGTTGTCATTGTTCGACTGACGGTACTTTTGTTAAGTTCGAGGGCAGCAGATATTTCGCTGACCTTTTTTTCAGGTTCATCCATGGTAAAGCATTGTAAAATCCGAAGTGCATTTTTAACGGATGAAAGGTGACTTTCGTTGTCGATCTTTTCGGTCAAATGAAATCCCTCCTTCAGAAGTGTTTCACTATGTAAAACATAGTTGCTCTATAGTCGGCAATATACCAGAAAAAAAGCAAAATGAAAACAGTATTTTAAAAAATTGTGAATTATTTAAAAAATTTATAAAAAAATTGGGTTTGTTGCATATAGAGAAACTGAAGCGTTGTTTATGAAATTCGGAAGCGTTACCATAATGTTATGAAAATATCAAAATATCAACTTTTTTCTAGGAGGAATTTCGACATGCAAGTAGAAACTAGAGTAAGAGCCATTAATTGTTTACACTTTATCAACGGCCAATTTGTCGAATCACAAAATCAAAAAACGTTTGAAAATATTAACCCAGCAACAGAGGAAGTTTTAGGAACGGTCGCCGAAGGAGGGAAAGAAGAAGTAAATTTTGCGGTAGCGGCTGCGAGAAGAGCTCTAAATGGAAAATGGAAGACCATGGGTGTTGTGCAACGTTCTAAAATCTTACGTCGCATTGGGGATTTAATTCTTGAGAGACAGGAAGAACTGGCCCATCTCGAATCTATGGATACTGGAAAACCATTTTCATTAGCCAATAGTGTAGATGTACCGCGTGCAGCCTTTAACTTTCACTTTTTCGCTGATTATATAACTTCTGTTGGAACCGATGCGAATATGCAGGATGATATTGCCCTTCATTATACGTATCGCAGACCTGTCGGTGTTGTTGGTATTATTAAGCCTTGGAACCTGCCGTTATTATTGTTAACTTGGAAGTTAGCCCCATGTTTAGCAATGGGCAATACGGCTGTCATTAAACCGGCAGAATGGACGCCAATGACGGCTACCGTATTAATGGAGATTTGTAAAGAAGCAGGGGTTCCGGATGGAGTGGTCAATCTTGTTCATGGATTTGGACCTAATTCCGCAGGTGCCGCGATTTCGGAACATCCGGATGTGGATGCCATTTCATTTATTGGTGAGCCAAGAACTGGGACCGCTATCATGAAATCGGCAGCTGACACTTTGAAAAAGCTTTCCTTTGAACTAGGCGGTAAAAATCCAAACATTATCTTTGCTGATTCTGATTTAGATGAAGTAATTGAAACAACAATTAAATCCAGCTTTGAGAATCAAGGAGAAGTTTGTTTATGCGGTTCAAGGATTTATGTGGAACGCCCTGTATACGAAGAATTTTTAACTAGATTTGCAGAAAGAGTTAGAACCTTAAAAGTGGGCCATCCGCTTGAAGCAGATACGAATGTAGGTGCATTGGTCAGCAAAGAACATTATGACCGTGTCAACAGCTATATTGAGATTGCCCGAGAAGACGGCGGTACCATTCTGACAGGCGGGAAACGCCCAAGTCGATATCAAAAAGGGTATTACTTAGAACCAACGATTATCACGGGGCTTGATCGTAATTCTCGCTGTGTTCGGGAGGAAATTTTTGGACCAGTTGTTACGGTTTTACCATTTGATATGGAAGAAGAAGTGGTGATGCAGGCAAATGATACTCATTATGGGTTAGCAGCAACCATTTGGACAAACGACTTAAAAAGAGCTCACCGAGTGGCACATCAGTTGGAGGCTGGAATCATTTGGGTCAATACTTGGTTCTTACGCGATTTAAGAACACCATTTGGCGGTATGAAGCATAGCGGAATCGGCAGAACAGGCGGCATGCACAGTATCGACTTCTACTCTGAACTTTCCAATGTCACAATCAAACTTTAGGTTGAGTTAAGGTTTTTGATGATTTTATAGCAGTTGATTGGAGCGGAAGGCGCTCGACTCCTGCAGGAGTACGGGGCAGGGGAGACCCCACAGGCGCCTTCAGCGCCGAGGAGGCTCCCCGGCACGCCTGCGGGTTTGCTGAGCGCCTGTAGCGGAAATCAATATTGCCAAACTATAAGAAGGGAAGTAAATCCGTTGACTAGTAAAGTAAAACAATTTGCAGAACAGTTAGCCGAAGCAGAAACGACCAAAATAGGCATTGCCCCTTTAACATCCGTTGAGCCGGAGCTTACAGTAGAAGAGGCTTATCATATTCAGCTTGAAAATATTAATAAAAAAATTGCGCAAGGACAAAAAATCGTTGGCAAGAAAATAGGGTTAACGTCATTAGCCATGCAGAACCTGTTGTGCGTTGATGAGCCAGATTACGGCCATCTACTAGATAATATGGTAGTAGAAAATGGCGGATCCATTTCAATTGAATCCGTTCTCCAGCCAAAGGTAGAAGCTGAGATTGCCTTTATTTTAAAAAAGGACTTACGCGGACCGAATGTAACCACTCTTGATGTTCTTCAGGCAACTGAATATGTCGTGCCAGCGCTGGAAATCGTCGATAGTAGAGTCCAAGATTGGAAGATAAAGCTGCAGGATACGGTTGCCGATAATGGGTCCTCAAGTTTTTACGTATTAGGCGGAAAACCAACTAGAATCGAAGATATTGATTTGGAATTAGTCGGCATGGTCTTAACGAAAAACGGTGAACTCGTTAATACAGGTGTCGGTGCAGCTGCATTGGGAAATCCGGCTACATGTGTCGCATGGTTAGCAAATAAACTATCAGAATTTGATATCCCGCTTCGTGCAGGGGAAGTAATCCTTTCCGGTGCGTTGTCCGCTGCGGAAGCAGCAAATAAAGGAGATTCATTTACGGCGAGATTTGCTCATATCGGTCAAGTTAGTGTGCACTTTTAATATGGAGAAAAAGAGGGGAAAACAGTGAGTCAAATTAAGGAAATAGCCAATTATCTAGTTGCAGCCGAGCTTGAACAACGTGAGGTCGAGAAGGTAACCTCCAATTTATGGCCTGATTTAACGGTAGAGGAAGCATATCAGGTTCAGGAAGAAATCGTTCAAATGAAACTGCAGGAAGGCAGAAGAATAGTTGGTCCAAAGATGGGTTTAACCAGTTTTGCCAAGATGAAACAAATGGGGATTGATGATCCCATCTATGGATATGTGTTTGATTATATGCTGATTGAGAATGGAGGCAAACTGCCATTACATGAGATGATTCATCCAAAAGTAGAAGCGGAAATTGCATTTGTAATCGGAGAAGATATCGAGGGTCCTGGTGTAACAGGTGCTCAAGTTCTCGCTAAAACGGACTATGTACTGCCTGCATTAGAAATCATTGACAGCCGCTATGAAAATTTCAACTTTACCTTACCGGACGTGATTGCAGATAATGCTTCGACCTCAAGGGTTGTATTTGGTACAACTTTAAAGAGACCAGATCAATTTGAACTAGATTTACTTGGTTCAACACTATCGATTAATGGTGAAATTAGGGAGCTTGGGGCAGGTGCAGCTGTATTAGGACACCCGGCACATTCAATTGCCATGCTAGCGAATATGCTTGCCAAAAAGGGACAAAAAGTGCGCAAGGGTGATGTTATTTTAACAGGTGGTATCACCAGCGCAGTAATGCTGAAATACGGTGATGTGGTCAGCGGAAAATTTGATGGACTAGGTGAAGTTACGTTTACAGTAACGGATTAAAGGATCTTTTTATAAAAAGGATGATAAGATATGCCACTTATTAATGTGCAGATTATGGAGGGAAGACCTCCTGAGAAAGTAACAGAATTAATCCAGAATCTTACCAATACAGTTCAGGAAACCTTAAACGCACCAAGAGAAAGTATTCGCGTAATCGTAACTGAAATTCCAAAAACCCATTGGGGAATTGCAGGAGTACCTGCTTCAGAAAGATAGGACACAACAGGGGAGCATGGGGATATCGATGCTCCCTGTGATTATTCATTATTGTAAGCGTTAACTCGGTAAAGAATGATAAAAATTCCAGGAGGGTATTATGACGATTGAGTTTAGTTTGATAGCTCCCCATGTTCCTAGCATGTGTCATGAAGATCAAGTGCCGAATTTTCAACAAGATATGGCTGCAGCCATGAAGATGATTGTAGCCAAACAAATCGAGGAAATTAACCCTGATGTGATTGTTTTAGTCTCATGTCATTGGCCATCGACTTTTTTCCATTATGTAGATTGTACACCTGTTCATAAAGGCATACTGACAGCATTTGAAGCACCTGACTTAATTAAGGACGTTCCTTACAACTTCCCGGGAGATGAAGAACTAGCCAACCAACTGGTCAAGGCAGGGGAGGAGGCAGGTCTTCAAGTTCAAGGAGTGAATGATCCTTATTATCTGTGGGATTATGGAAGTGTTGTACCATTACGCTACTTAAATCCAGATGAAAAAATTCCAGTTATTAATTTATCGGTTACTTTGGCAGCAAGTATCGAAGAAACGTATAAATGGGGTCAAGTAATCGCCAAAGTTTTACAGGAAACCGATAAAAAAGTCGTCTTTGTTTCAAGCGGTGCCTTATCTCATAATTTGGTGAGAGGCAGACATAACAAGCCAACCGTAACCGAACATGCGATGGATAAGCAATTCCTTGAATTTGTGATGAGTAAAAATTTTCAGGCAGCCTATGATATGCTACCTGAATACGCAAGAATGGCAAGAGTTGAATCAGGCGGCCGCCATCTCGCCATGCTATTAAGTATGCTGGACAAAGATTGTAAACCAACGTTTTATGCTGACGGGCAATCTTCAGGCAGCTGGAACGTCTTGATTACCTTTAGTAAAGTTACTCTACCTGAGAGCGAGTTGGCAGCAGAGAACGAATACGTGCAAAATAACTAATAGAACATTTAAAATCATGCCTGAGATGGACCAAACTCAGGCTTTTTTAATGCAACCATAAACCCGATACTTTTTTTAAAGGATCTATGTCATACTATATATGACCTTAAGTGTATAGGAGAAAACGTCATGAACGAATTAGAAAAAAGATGCGGTTGGGTTAATCAGGATCCACTTTATATCGATTACCATGACCATGAATGGGGGGTAGCGGTATATGATGACCGTTTGCTCTTTGAATATCTAAATTTAGAAGGGGCGCAAGCGGGATTAAGCTGGTACACAATTTTAAAAAAACGGGAGAATTACCGAAAAGCGTTTGATCATTTTGAACCTGAGAAAATAATCCAATACGAAGAAAATAAGATTAACGAACTGTTGCAAAATGTAGGAATCGTCCGGAATAAATTGAAAATAAATGCGGTTATTACAAATGCAAAAGCATTTTTAAAGGTTGTAGAAGAATTCGGATCGTTCCAGGGTTATATTTGGTCCTTTGTAGATGGAAAACCGATTCAAAATCATTTCAAGGAAATGAGTGAAGTCCCGGCAACAAGCGATATTAGCGATCGGCTAAGCAAGGATCTTAAGAAGCGGGGGTTTAAATTTGTCGGCTCCACCATTTGTTATGCTTTTATGCAAGCTGTGGGGATGGTTAATGATCATATCACGACCTGTAAATGTTACAAGCACTAAAATTCTAACAAGGAAGGCCCATCACAAAAGTGACGGGCCCTTTATCATATTACTTGGTTGGTTTTTCATTAAAAAAATCTGAAGCTGGAACTGGAATGACTTTTCCGCCTATTTGAACATGAACGGTTTCGTTGAATATGGCTTTGACAATTCCCTTTAATGAAATAGTGGAATTTACAGATATTTTTTTGGATTCAGATTGATTTGCCAAATTAATCAACACCTTCCGATTATAGTAAAACTAAAATAGTTTTAAAAATTAAAATATGATTAAAGAATACTATAAATTATTCGCATTAAAACCATAAATTCCTGCTTAGTGAAATAACTTTTCAAGTATTTATTTATTCAAGTTCGATCATAATGTGAACTATAGTTCAAGTATTACATAGACAGCTAAATGTGTCAATTTTAACATGAACTGTGGTTCAATTTATTGGTTCGTGTTATGATAAATTTAGAGGTGAGAACATGTCGGATGATGAAAAACTTGTAGGTGAATTTCCTTTTTTGCCCAAACAGGACCGTGCTCAGAAAAAAAGAAATGCCTTATTAGAAAGCGGATATGCGTTGTTTCAAGCAAAGGGTTATGAACAGACAACTGCGAAAGAAATCGCTGCTCATGCGGGGGTTGCCACGGGAACCTTTTATCGTTATTTTTCCGATAAACGCCAGCTGCTGATGTCCTTGCTTGAGGATAAAATTGAGTCTTTTCTTCCACCTGAAATAAGCTGGGTTACTAATGATCCTGTTTCATCATTGGCGTCTTCCTTAGAAAGCCATTATAACCGAATTCATGAATTTGGGCTTCGACGTGTATTGCCAGAGTTGTTATTAAAGGATCCAGAGCTTGTTGGTGTCCTTAAAAATGCTAGAACCAGGATTCATGCAAGGATTTATTCTGGATTAGAGAAAGCAAGAGAAAAAGGGTACGTCTGGAATGATTTAGATTTAGATACGGTATCATGGGCGATTATGGTAATCGTGGAGAATGGACTTGATCAAACTGGCCATGCAGAGAAAAAGTGTACCTGTCTGGAGATTGCCAAGCTGGTATGCCGAATGGTTTACCCGCCTTCCATATTAGAGAAATGGCGTGGAAACACATTGGAAACTTTAGAATAAATGCTATCCAACGAATAATGGAATTTATTATATTCATTAAATCCTGATTATAGAACCATTTGATGAAGAAATTTTTTAGAAAAAGCGGTGAGATGATGAAGGTAAGAGATTTTATGGTGTGGGATGTTATTTCAGTATGGCCTGAGAATACAATTAAAGAAGTCATGTCCATTTTTGTGGAAAAGAAAATCGGCGGTGTGCCGATTATGAAAAAAGATGGGACTTTAATCGGGATGGTAACGGATGGTGATATTTTGCGCGCTCTTAAACCATTAGATCGTCGTATCCATGATTATTTTAGTTTTATGACATATATCGCGGTAGAGGATCGGGATATCCATTTAGATGAAATCATTAATAGGGAAATTATCAAGATTGCTAAAACACATGGCATAGTCACCGTTGGACCTGACGATGAAATGGAAACCGTCATTAATATCTTAGCCAAGCACCACTTTAAAAAACTCCCTGTAGTTAACGGGGTAAATCGTGTGATTGGTGTTATTAGCCGTGGAGATGTTATTCGAAACATCCAGCAAACAATTGTGGAAAGCATGTAGATACTATACGGTGGTATGATATAATTAGTCCAAAAAGGAGGCGTATTTATTTAATGTCTCATAACGAAGAACTGGATCAAGAGTTAACGAGTGATTCTTGCTGTGAAAATGAGGGAAACCAGCGGAAAAGTCATCATCCAGATAAGGTTAAAAACAATCTAGTTACTAGGTTAAACCGTATTGAAGGGCAAGTTCGCGGGATTAAAGGACTAATTGAAAAAGATACGTATTGTGATGATGTGATAAATCAGATTGCGGCAACACAATCAGCCTTAAACAGTGTTGCGAGAATATTGCTGGAAGGACATATGAAAAGCTGTGTAGTTGAGAGAATCCAAGAAGGCGATTTTGAGGTCCTCGATGAAGTACTTGTAACGATTCAAAAATTAATGAAAAAATGAGGATAAGAAGCACCCAGGTAAAATACCTGGGTGCTTTTTCTTGAAAAAATAAGAAATTATAAATTCGGACTTTGTGAATTGTCCAGCTCCAGCGCCTAGCCCCTCGAGGTCACAAGCCAAGCCGTCCAAAAGGTTAAAAGGCAACCTTTCAGCCGGCTTGTCTTGTGCTGGTCGGGGCTGATCAAGGCGCTTCCTCTTTTCTAGTTTACGGTAAACATCCAAGTTACTCCATATTTGTCCTGTACGGAACCATGCAGTTTGGAGAAGAAGGTTGGCTGAAGATCCATATAAACTGACCCGCCATCTTTCAGCACTTCCCATGCTTTAAAAGCACGTTCCTCAGAATCAAGTTCTACACTGATGGACACTTTTGGACTGCCTTGTTGATTACGGCTTCCATCTGAACCATAAATATAGCCAGTTTCTGTTAATTTCAGTTGGGCATGTAACACGAGGTCCTTATCGCTTTCAGCAACCGGAAATTCAGGGTTAGGTGGCATATCGCCATATTTCTGAATGGACACCATTTCACCGTCAAAGGCCTTTTGATACATTTTAAAAGCTTCATCACATTCTCTGTTAAACATTAAATAAGGTCTAATCATTTTCAAATGCTCCTTAAATTTTATTCTGATAAGCTAGAATCATTGCTGATATATTCATTATAACCGAACGTTAGTTCTGTAATCAATCAAAATAAAAAAAAGTGCCAATTTATTTATGACTGGCACTGGAGAATTATTTTCAGCTAGTGTGACAAAGAATTGGATGTTGGGATAGGCTCTTTTTCTGGTACTTTCAAAAGCAAAACTCCACCAATGATAAATAGAATGACCAAGCTAAACACACCACTATTGGTATTCCTGGTAATTTGTGAGGTAACGCCCATTAAAGAGGGACCTAGGATGGAGGCGAATTTGTAAAAAATACTATAAAAGCCAAAAAACTCATTTACACTATCCTTTGGGACCAGCTTAGCAAAGTAGGAACGGCTTAGTGCCTGTATTCCTCCCTGTGAGGAGGCGACAAGCATGGCGAGGATCCAGAAATCTAATGCTGTTTTTAAAAAATAAGCATAGATACAAATGACGATATAGACAAAAATCCCCACTATCAGCATTTTTTTGCCCTTAAAGCGATCTGCCAGTTTACCATATAAAACCGAAAACGGCGCGGCCACCACTTGAGTCGCAAATAAAATGATTAATAGAGTAGTGGAGGAAATCCCGATATCCGACCCATAAGTGGTAGACATCGTAATGATTGTATTGACTCCATCAATATAAAAGAAATAGGCAAATAAGAATAAAAAGAGTGGACGATAAAGCCTGATCTTTTTAAAGGTATGAACAAGTTGGCGAAACCCGGTGGCAACTGGGTTTGGTACACGTTCCTTGTAATATACCTGCTTGACATTTTTTAGCATAGGGATCGTAAATAACCCCCACCATAGGGCAGTGATAGCAAAGGCAAACTGACTGGCAACTGTAACAGTAAGCGGGAGTATACCTTGCTGTGATAAAAGAATGAGAGCGATGCCGATAATAAACGGGATGGTACTGCCGATGTAGCCCATGGCAAAGCCTTTGGAGGAAACTTGATTCATCCGGTCTTCGGTCGTTACATCAACCAAGAAGGCATCATAAAAAATATTGGTACCTCCAAAGCCAATGACGGTAACCATGTAACAGATTAAGAGAATGAGCCATTGATTACTTGGCACAACAGCGAGTAACAAGGTGAAAATAATTCCAAGGGCTAAAAAAAAGGTGAAGAATCGTTTTTTGAAGCCTTTGAAATCGGCGATAGTTCCTAAAATTGGAGCACAAAGAGAAATTAACAGAGTGGCAAACGAATTAGTATAACCCCAGTAGGCTGTGGAAGTGGAGGCGGCAAGTCCGGCTTGTTTGGCCGCTGCTTTAAAATACAAAGGAAAGATTGCAGTTGTAATCAGGATGGAATAGGCAGAATTTGCCCAATCATAAAATACCCAGCTTTTTTCTTGTTTTGATAAAGGACCCAAGTCATTTCCCCCTTTCAAGTTAACAACTTTCCCGAGGCACTGGCAGAATCAGCGGTTTGTTCAACTTCCTCTTCCTTGATGGATATTTTTTTAGAACACCTCCTATTAACCTAATTGTACTATAGGCAGGTTGAATTGTTATAGAATATTTACAAAATTTTAGAAATGAATAAAGGTCATTCTAATAGTTCGTCTTTTTTTAGTATAATAAAATTAACAGAAGTTGGCTGAAAAGGTGGAATTTAACCATGTCAAGTTTTCAAAGTTATTTTTTTGAAAAAGCAATTAAGCTTTCAGTGAAAAAGGCGGTGAAAAAAGGAATAAGGGAAAGAGGGATTGAGGAGAAGCGGGAGATGCTGGATATGGCTGCCAGTAAGATGGGCAAGCTACCGAAAAATTGTCAGGTTGTTCCCCTCCAATTGGATGGATTATATGCAGAGTGGCTCGCGACTGGTACCACTTTGCCAGGAAAAGTGGTTCTTTATCTTCACGGTGGTGGTTATGCCCTTTGCTCAGCCAACACTCACCGACCGCTCGCTGCGAGGATCGGGAAAGCAGCTGGTGTGAATGTACTGTTCCCTGAATATCGATTGGCTCCTGAACATCCTTTCCCAGCCGCCATTGAAGACGCGGTTAATGTATACCGTTGGCTGTTAAAGCAAGGGTACACTGAAAATGATATTATTTTCGCAGGAGATTCTGCAGGAGGAGGTTTGTGTTTGGCCACCGCACTCGTGTTGAGGGATCAAAATGAGCCGCTGCCGGCTGGAATTGTGTGTCTTTCACCATGGGTAGATTTAACCAGCAGCGGGGAAAGCTATCAAAAAAACAGGGAAATCGATCCGTATTTAAGTGTAAAGGCAGTAATGGAAGCAGCACGGATGTATGCAGGTACGGAGTCACTTGACCACCCATTGATATCGCCTATTTTTGCAGACCTTACCGGATTACCGCCACTTTTCATTCAATCGGGGACTCATGAAATATTACAAAGTGACGCGTCAATGCTTGCCGCCAAAGCGAAGGATGCAAATGTTAACGTGTCGATTAAGGTATGGGACGGAATGTGGCATGTTTGGCAAATTAGTGGGGATTTATTGCCGGAAGCTAAGAAGGCCACTAGAGAAATCGGCCAATTTATCAAACAGATTTTTAAAACGTGAAGGCAGAACTTTGGCCTTCACGTTATTTGGTGTTAGGCACCATTGTACTAATATTGCCAATATTTACACCTGTTTTTAGGGTTTTAGGAATTATAATGAAATTAGTATATTCGCACCTTGGTTGGAGAATGTCAGAACGGCTGAATTCTATTAATATAGAAAGGATTGTTGATCATGAAATCTTTAATTGTTTATTGCTCATCCCATGGGACTACTGAAAAGGTCGTTGGGGTATTAAATGAAAAGCTTACAGGAGAAGTGGTTTCAGTAGATTTAAATCACGATAAAAGCATCGTTGATTTAAAAGAGTTTGATACGGTGATTATAGGTGGGTCGATTCATGCCGGCATGATTCAACGAAGAATAAAAAGATTTATTCAAGCCCACCATGAAGAACTATTAGGAAAGGAATTAGGTCTTTTTCTTGTTTGTATGCGTGAGGGAGAAATGGCTGTTGAACAATTTAATAATGCTTTTCCTCAAGATTTACGCAAGAATGCGGTTGCCCTCGGCTTATTTGGAGGAGAATTCCTCGTTTCCAAAATAAATTTTTTTGAAAGACAAGTTGTCAAAAAGGTGGATGGCATTACATCCGACCAATCCAGGTTAGATTTGGAAGCGATTTCGGAGTTTGCTTTACGATTTAATCATTTAAAGATCAACGCTTAAGTGCATGAATAATATATAATAAAGGCCCTGAACGTTTCCTATTTTGTGGAAGCGTTTTTTTTTTGGAAAACATTATTATAAAATTTAACATTCCTGTCCATAATGGAAAAGTCAATTTTTTAAAGTAAGAGAGGTTTACAATGAAGATTTGGTTTAATCGATGGTTTACGACTGTATCCCATTATATGGACATGATCAGAGATAATGAAGACCATCGCAAGTTTACGATTTATGGCACAAGTCCTAATAAAGATGCACTGTATCTACAAAATTGTGATTATGCTTTTGTCGAACCTGACGTTTCAGGGGATGAGTATATAGAATTTTGTCTGGATTTTTGCCAAAAGCACGGGATTGATATTTTTATTCCACGGAAAGAAAATGTTCTCATATCGAAGCGGTTGGCGGAATTTGAGGCATTGGGAGTTAAGGTCCTTGTTTGTCCTGATGCCGCCCTTATGGAAACACTGGATAATAAGGCAGCTGCATATCAAACGTTAATCAGTGGAGAACCGATTTTTACAATTCCGGACTATCATATTGTCAATAATATTGATGATTTTAAAAAGGCTTATAGTGGCTTGAAGGAAAAAGGGCATACGGTTTGTTTTAAGCCCGCCGTTGGCGAAGGTGCACAAGGTTTTCGCGTAATTAAGGAAGAGATGGAGTCCATTCATCATCTATTCCATAGTGGCGGAGGCTATCGAATTTCCTATAACCATGCCTGTGAAATTTTAGGACAACAGGAGACGTTTCCTGATTTAATGGTGCTGGAGTATCTAGAGGGAAGAGAGTACAGTATTGATTGCCTGGCATCGTCAGACCGATTGTATGCGGCGATTCCTCGAATGAAAGGGGATGGACGTGTTAGGGAGTTGGTAGAAAGTGCTGAGCTGATTGATCTAGCCCACAAGTTTCACCGGCTCTACAAATTGCCATATGTATTTAATATCCAGGTGAAATATACTGATAGTGTCCCGAAACTCCTTGAAATTAACCCGCGGATGAGCGGCGGACTGCATTTCAGCTGTCTTTCCGGGATTAATTTTCCGTATATGGCGATTAAGATCTTATTAGGTGAAGAAATTGGACACTTTAGACCCCAATTTGGGATAAGGGCTAGTCATATTGAGAAAGAAATGATATTAAAATATGGTGATATCAGTTAAAGAAAAAGAGCAGGTTCTTCATTAACGAAGTAAAAACCTGCTCTTATCTTATTATTTATAGAAAACTTTTTCGATATTGTATTTAGCTTGTAATGTATTAATGATGTACGTTTCGTAGATTTCTCTTTCCATTGGTTCATCCACCACGATGACAGCAATTTTATAAACATCATCACGATGTGCCTTAATGGGTGAAACAGTATCTTCAAAATGGCGCTTTACCCGAGGACGGAGTTTTCTAGCTTTTCCAACAAATAATAACTCGTCTTTGTTGTTAAAAAATAAGATTATGCCGCCTTTGTCGCGAGGTATCTTATTATAATTGGTAAAACCATAGACACTGCTTAAGGGTGATTCTACTTTTTCACCAACTTGCCTGCTTTTTGTAATAACGACATCTGGGTTTGGTATTTCAATTTTTATCATAAAATGCTTCGCTCCCTGCAAAAAAATAACCGGCTTCAACTTGCCAAGATTTCATTATAGCATATCTTGCCATATTAGGTTTAACATTTCTTAATGTAACCAATTTTTCTCAAAATGAAACTGATTAATGGCTGTGAAGTGTTTTATGAGTTAAAAGTAGTAAAATGGGTATTATTTTTGTAGAATAAAGGAAGGTATTGGAACTTATTCTAGGGTTCTAATGTTCCGCGAAAGTAATTTAATATGTAATGGAAAGGGTGTTGTTAGAATGGCAATTTCATTATCGAAAGGTCAAAAAATTGATTTAACCAAAACCAATCCTGGTTTATCGAAGGTTATTATTGGTTTGGGCTGGGATACGAACCGTTATGATGGCGGAAACGATTTCGATTTAGATGCCAGTATTTTTTTGTTAAATGCAAATGGAAAGTGTTCTTCTGAGAAGGATTTTGTATTTTATAATCAGCTTGAAGGCGGTAATGGTTCCGTTGTACATACAGGTGATAATCGGACGGGCGCAGGGGACGGCGACGATGAGCAGGTGAAGGTTGATTTAGCGGCAGTTCCAGCGCAAGTAGAACGAATTTCATTTGTCATTACGATTCATGATGCCGAAGCAAGAGGGCAAAATTTTGGCCAGGTTTCGAATGCCTTCTGCCGTGTGGTAAATGAAGAAACAAATCAAGAGCTTATTCGTTATGATTTAGGAGAGGATTTCTCAATCGAGACGGCCATTATTGTAGGTGAGTTATACCGCCACAATGGCGAATGGAAATTCTCAGCGGTTGGCTCCGGCTACCAAGGCGGTCTTGCGCGTATTGCTACCGACTTCGGTCTTAACGTAGGATAAAAGTGAGAAAACCCGGTTGGTTTGTCTAGCTAGGTCGAATCGTAATAACAAAAGGACAAGGAGAAAATATGTCTCCTTGTCCTTTTGTATTTCTAAGGTAATTTTTTTTTGAAATATTGAAATTATTACTGATAAAAACTTTAGGTAATCAAGAATCGATAAAATAAGCGTTTATTTCAAAGATAATAGTCATCGCAAATTCTATATGGTATGTTTAAATGGTCAATGAATTAGCAGTAGAGGAGATACTAGATGAAATTTTTGCTTAGGACACAAATAGTTGCCTTATTGATAACTTTTTGTTGGATTGTGTATTTGATTGTGTTAGCTTTCTTAGATCAGCCAGACAGGGCCTTGCGGTATATTAATACCTTTGTGTTTGGATTGGCGCTTCTTTTAGCCGTTATTTATTTTGTCATATCAAGGTACCTGCTGGGGAGAAAATGGTCAGCCTTCATTCCTGTTCTCATTCCGTATTTATTTTTATATAAACCAATCTTCGAGGGAGTATTATTGAAATTAACGAATGAATATTATGGAAGTACAATCAAATTCCTGTCTATCTCAACAGGCACCGTTCATCTCCTAGCCGCTATGATTGGAATAGGTTTTGGAATTTTCTTCACAAGGCCGCAAATGAAACACTAGAATAGCAAAAGGCTACACCTCGTATTGTATAAGAGGTGTAGCCTTTTTATTTGAATATTGATTATACGTGCAACAGTTAAATGTACACAGGGAATGGACAGTGTCCTTTATTGGTGTCAGGCACCAATAACAAATTATTGAAAGTGAATAACTTGTCTAGTCCAATTTATGCCATGGTTTCATATAATAAAGTACTTCGTTTATATGAATAAGTATTGCTGTTAAAGATGTGGTTGGTCTGCTTTGGCAGCGGTTATGAGAGGAGGGGATTTAATGGCTGCTATTCAAAAAAGTGTAGACTCCTCGAGCTTAGCGGAAGTTATCGACCGTATTCTAGATAAGGGTGTAGTTATTGATTTGTGGGCTCGTGTTTCATTAGTGGGAATTGAACTATTGACAATTGATGCACGTATTGTTATCGCAAGTGTGGATACTTGGTTAAAATACGCCAAAGCAGTTGGTCTTCTAAAACACCATGACCATGACCACGATCACCATCATGGAGAAGAAGCAGGGTTAGAGGCTGCGCTTTAAATAGTTTCTTAAGGAGGAGCCAAGGCAGAACTGTTGCCTTGGCTTCTTGTATGATAATAACCTAACAAAAGGAGGAAAGAAAATTGAACCAGTCAAGGATAGTGAATCAAACAGAAGGCTTTGTCAAAACAGCTTTTTTTGAGGATATCATTAAAAGGTCACTTCAATATTTAAAGGCTGGATATCCGGTCCATTTTGTTGGTCCCTCTGGTGTTGGAAAAACCAGTCTCGCCGAACATATCGCTGCACTATTAAACAGACCCATGACGATTATCCGTGGGCACCATGAGTTATCCAATCATGATTTAATTGGTCATTATGCTGGTTTTTCTAAGAAAGAAGTAATCGATAATTATATCCATTCGGTTTATAAAACAGAACAAGAGGTAAAACCAAATTGGGTTCCTGGTCAATTGATAGAGGCTGTAAAAAAAGGACATGTCGTTATTTATGATGAATTTTCACGTTCACGCCCAGAAACGAATAATATATTTTTATCACTCTTAGAGGAAAACGTGCTTCCTATCTACGGAAAGGGAAAGGAATCATTTATTAAATGTCATCCGGATTTCACGGTTATTTTTACAAGTAATCCAGATGAATATGCAGGTACCTATCATACACAGGATGCACTTTTGGACCGATTAGTCACCATTCATGTGGATTATTGTGATCAAGAAACAGAAATCGAAATTATCCGCCAAAAAACATCCATCAACCTGCAACAAGCAAAGGAAATCGTCAGGCTTGTTTCTACGTTAAGGCACCAAGGAAAGGGAATTTGCCCTAGTCTAAGGGCGTCTCTAATGATCGCAACTGTTGCCAAAAAGGCTAATATCCCCATTGTTCCGATGAATAAACAATATCAGACCCTGTGCCTGGATGTATTAACACGGCCGGCCAAACAAATTTTTCCAGAATTGAGTCGGAATGAAATAGAGGAGTTAATTGTTAAAGAATTAATAGGAAAGGAAGAACACCATTGAGTCGACATAGTGGTCTGTATGTTTTTTGTGTCATCCCTGAAAAACAACAAAAGCGATTTGGCAAGGTCACCATGAACGGTGTAGAAAATGAAATTTATACGATCCATCACCAAAATACTGCTCTGGTAGTAACAAAAGTAACGGACGAAGTATTACCTAATCGGAATAATCTATTGGCTCATCAGCAGACCATCTCAAAAGTCATGCAACAATACACAATCATCCCCATGAGTTTTGGTAATGTCTTTCATTCCGAGCAAGACGCTCTGCTTGTGGCGCAATATCTGAATCCTGAATTCGAAAAACTCTTTTTAGAATTAGACAACAAAATGGAGGTAGGATTAAAGGTCGTTGTAAAACAGGAATGGCTTGATCAATTAATAAACCAGGACGCAGTGTTAGGAGAATGGAAAACGGGAAAAAAAGATCTCTCCAATCCGGCTAATTTTTATGATCAAATTCATTTAGGGGAACGTGCACAAAATCTTGTTTTGGGAATAGAACACAGAGTGGAAGAAGAAATATATCGTCCACTTTTAGAGCTGGCTGATGCAGGCAAACAAAATAATACAATACCGGGTAAAGTGCTATTAAATGCCGCCTTTTTAATTGATCGGAAGGTGGAAGAAGGATTTGATCAAAAGGTAAATGAGTTATATGAACTTTGGAAGGAAAAAGCTGAATTTAAGTATTCTGGTCCATGGCCAGCTTATAACTTTGTTAATATTCGCTTACGGATAGAAGGGAAACTATGATTCACAAATTATTTACATTGCCAATCCGTTCCTTATTCAAACTGGGGGAAAAAATTCAAGAGGAGGTAGATCAAGAACTGTACCATTTACCATATATACAACAACAATTGATTGAACTGCATATGATGTATGAACTGGGCGAATTGGATGACGAAACGTATGAAGAACATGAACAGGAACTGCTGCGGAGATATAAGATAGCCAAAGATCGGGAACAAAATCTGGAATAGAGAATGCTTTTTTAGGAGGAGACAATATGGCTTCTACAGGAGCTGCAACGGATTTTTTATATTTGTATGGAGTCATTTTAGCAGAGGAACTTCAGACGAAAAAGGTTCCTTCTATAATGGGGATCGACGGGAAAGCCGTCACGGACGTATTTTACAAAAGGATAGCCGCTTGCTATACCCCTGTAAATGCCCAAACCTTCTCACAACAACAAGTTGAATTACAGTTAAAGGATCCAGACTGGTTAAAAGATAAAGCCTTTCATCACCACGAAATTATCTCTGAAATTCATAAGAATTTTACCATTCTACCGATGTCCTTTTGCACTGTTTTTCAAAAGATGGAAAATTTGGAAGCCATTCTTAAAAATCAATATAATGAAATTTTAGAAAAACTGCACAGTCTGAAGGACCAACAAGAGTGGAATCTCAAAATTTATTATAATACTGAAAAAATCCTAAATTATATTAATCTTCATAACCCTACTGTATTGGACTTAAAAGAAAAAATGATAACCATGCCTAAAGGGAAGCAATTTATCATGAAGAAAAAGCTTGAGCAGTTGATATCCTCACAAGTTGAACTCGAGCAATCCAAATGGTGGCAGGAAATAAGTGATGAATTAGCTTCCTATATAACAACTGCAAATCTACGGAAAATTTGGGGCAGAGAAGTGACCGAACGAAAAGATGAAATGATGGTAAACTGCGACTTCCTGATTGCTAAAGAGACAGCAAACCTATTCCTTCATAAAATGAAAGATTTGGAAAAGAATTATGCGAAAATTGGCTGCAGCTTTCAGCTAACGGGACCATGGCCTCCTTATCATTTTTCAAAAATGGGGAAGGAGACCTTGTAATGGAGCAATATCAACTCCTTGAAAATAAAGAAATGACTCTTTTGGATCTGTTGGATGGAATTATTGATACGGGCGTTGTCGTTAGTGGGGAAATACTCATTTCCATTGCCAATATAGATTTAATTGTCGTTGATTTAAAGCTGTTAATTTCTTCGATAGAAAGTGCGTTTGGAGAGTATGAGAGCAAGAATCGCAGGGAGGCAATCAACCATGGAACGATTACCGCTGGAATCAGGTAATGTCGAGCAAGGGTTAGCGAAACTAGTTCTAACTATAATTGAACTACTACGCCAGTTAATGGAACGGCAGGCAATGCGGAGAGTGGAAAATGATTCATTGACAGACGAACAATTAGAGGAATTAGGGTTAACGTTAATGCGGCTCGAAGAAAAAATGACAGAATTAAAGATCATCTTTGGTTTAGAGAATGAAGAACTGAATATTGAACTTGGACCGCTTGGGAAACTTCTGTGAGAGGAGAGAAGGGATATGGCCATTCAACATCCATCCAATTCATCAAATTTACTCGAAGTGTTAGAAAAGATCTTAGACAAGGGCGTGGTGATTGCAGGGGATATTAAAATATCGTTAGCCGATGTCGATTTACTAACGATTAAGATAAGGCTGCTTGTAGCCTCTGTTGACAAGGCAAGAGAAATAGGGATGGACTGGTGGGAACATGATCCTTATTATTCTTCCAAAGGCAGCATTGCACAAAAAGAGAATGCTGTATTACTTGAAAGAATCAATCGGTTAGAACAACTAGTCGAAGCGAAAGCATTGCCACTAGAAGGGGAGGGAAGGAGTGCTTTTATTGCGCCTGTTAGTGAACCTGATTCACCCCAAGAGGTAGATAATAATTTATTTACCACTATTAAGAAGAGTTTTGAAAAACGGTTAGCACAAAATGATGATGAACCTTGGTAAAAATTTTAAACAAGCATTTAATTATATCACAAAAATATTAAAATAGTCTTCCTGATTATTTTAAAAATCTTCCATTTAGCCATCTTAAATTTCCTCACTTTCCGACACGAAATCACGAGAATTGTCTGTTCATGCGCTTTCCCGAGGAATAAATGTGTATCGCTTTTGGATTTTTTCTATAGGTGATACGATAGATGCAAAACAGATTTTTTTAATATGAAGGAGAATTACATGAAGAATACCGTTATTGTCTACACCACCAATGATTGTATCGAATGTACAATGGTCAAAAGGGTACTAACAGAAGAAGGAATTGCCTTTGAAGCAAGAGATATTTCCCAAAACCCAGCTTACCAGAAAGAAGTCGAAAAATACGGCTTCTTAGGAGTTCCGGTCACAGTCCTTGGAGATAAAGCTGTGAAGGGCTTTACCAATGACCTTAAGGAAATCATTGAATTAGCTAAAAATTAATTTGGCAAAGAATATTCTTTACATGATAGAAAAATAGGGTTAAGATGAGGGTAATTTAATAATTATAGATCTACTAGGGGTGCCCTGTGTTTCAGGCTGAGAGGAAGCATTTAGTTTTTAACCCTTTGGACCTGATCTGGGTAATACCAGCGTAGGAAAGTAGTTAATTAGATATGTTTGAGTTGCTTTCAAAACCAGGTCCTTGCGTATGGATCTGGTTTTTTATTTTTCAAAAAGGCTGTGTTAAAATTGAATGTTGATTTCCGCTGCAGGCGCTCAGCAAACCCGCGGGCGTGCCGGGGAGCCTCCTCGACGCTGAAAGCGTCTGCGGGGTCGCCCCTGTCCCGTACTCCCGCAGGACATTGAAATTCTTCCTCGAATCCGCCCACGCACGAAGAAAATGCGATAGCATTTTCGAGGAGTCGAGCTTATCCGTTCCAATCAACATTGTTATAAAATCAACCATTACCTTTAACAAAGCCTTAAAAAAAGAAAAGGGGATAGTATTTTGGAGACAAACTATGTATATGAAACATTACAAAAGGTAAGAGAAGTGAGTCCGCTTGTACATAATATTACAAACGTCGTGGTAACGAATTTTACTGCCAATGGCTTGCTTGCTTTGGGGGCATCGCCTGTCATGGCCTATGCGAGCGAGGAAGTGGCCGATATGGCAAAAATAGCTAGCGCGCTTGTGTTGAACATTGGAACATTAAATGCCCAAAACGTGTATAGCATGATTATCGCAGGGAAAGCGGCAAATGAATTCGGAGTACCGGTCATCTTTGATCCAGTTGGTGCTGGGGCTACGCCATATCGAACTGAAACAGCCCATAAAATCATGAAAGAAGTCAAAGTTTCTGTAGTCCGTGGAAATGCGGCTGAAATCGCCAATGTGGTTGGTGAAAAATGGGAAATCAAAGGTGTGGATGCAGGTGCCGGTAATGGAAACACGGTTGAGCTTGCAATCAAAGCGGCGAAAGCGAGCGGCAGTGTCGTCGTCATCACAGGTAAAGAGGATATTGTCTCCGATGGTGAAACAACTTATGTTGTTTCAGGTGGGCATCCGATTTTAACAAAGGTAACCGGTACTGGTTGTTTATTAACCTCGGTGATTGGTGCTTTTGCAGGGGTAGAAAAGAATGTGCTCAAAGCTACAACGGCTGCGTTAGCCTATTACGGGATTGCGGCAGAAAAGGCGGCTCAGAGAACTGCAGAAGCTGGACCTGGCAGTTTCCAAATTGAGTTTTTAAATCAATTAGCCCTCGTATCAGAAGTAGATCTTAAGGCTAATGTATCTATAAAGGAAATTTAGTGGAGGTTTGTAAGATGAATAGAGCTTTAACGATCGCCGGTTCAGATAGCGGCGGCGGGGCAGGAATCCAAGCTGACATCAAGACGTTTCAGGAACTAGAGGTGTTTGGAATGTCTGTCATAACAGCGGTCACTGCACAAAATACACTAGGTGTTCATGGTGTATATCCGATGACACCGGAAGCTGTTGTTAAACAAATTCAAGCGATTGGTGAGGATATCGGTACGGATGCTTTAAAAACAGGGATGCTGTTTAGTTCAGATATTATTGAAGCAGTAGCTGAGCAAATTCGCAAATACAACTGGAAAAATCTCGTTGTAGACCCCGTTATGATTGCCAAAGGCGGTGCCTCACTCCTGCTGCAAGAAGCGGTTTTTGCAATGAAAACTCACCTTTTACCGCTTGCGAAGCTGATTACACCGAATATACCAGAGGCAGAGGTTCTGACTGGTATGACAATAATCAGCCTTGAGGATAAAAAGGAAGCTGCTAGGAAGTTGTGCGCTCTTGGTGTGGAAGCGGTAGTCATTAAAGGTGGTCATGATGAAGATGATGCTGCATCGACAGATTTACTTTATGATGGTTCAGAATTTTATACCTTTACGAACAATCGTATCCCAACGAAAAATACCCATGGGACCGGATGTACCTTTTCAGCAGCGCTAACAGCAGAGCTTGCAAAAGGAGCAACGGTCTACGATGCTGTGTTGACAGCAAAGGAATTTATCCAGGCTGCCATTGAGGATGGCATTGAAATCGGCCATGGTCATGGACCAACAAACCATGGGGCTTTAAGGAAAAGAAGAAGATAAGAAAACAAAGAGAAGTTTCTTAATAGAAAGCTGTGTTAAAGAAAGGTAATTAATGTTTTTTTAACAATGTTGATTGGAACGGATAAGCTCGACTCCTCGAAAATGCTGTCGCATTTCCTTCGTGCGTGGGCAGAATCAAAGATTCAATGCCCTGCACGCCCGCGGGTTTGCTGAGCGCCTGTAGCGGAAATCAACATCCATGTTTAAAACAGCCTATAAAAAAGTTTTGATAAAGGGGTTTCAAGACGTGAATGAATTAAGAGAGGCTTTAAAGGTTTATTTTATCATGGGCAGTCCCAACTGCCTTAAAAGTCCTGCCGAAGTATTAAAAGAAGCTATCGCCGGTGGGGTTACCTTTTTTCAATTCCGTGAAAAAGGGAAAAATGCATTAACGGGAACGGACAAATACGATTTGGGCAAACAATTGCAAAACATCTGTAAAGAAAACCAAATTCCCTTCATCGTCAACGATGACATTGAGCTGGCGATTGCGCTAGATGCAGACGGAGTACATATTGGGCAAGAGGATGAACCAGTAAGCGAGGTCCGGAAAAAGATTGGCAATAAAATTCTCGGAGTTTCTGTTCATTCCCCAGAAGAGGCAGAGACCGCTCTGAACGGAGGAGCCGATTATTATGGCATTGGTCCAATCTACCCTACTAGCACAAAAGATGACGCTAAACCAGTGCGGGGAACAGAATTAATCGAAATCTTACGCCAACAAGGCAACACGATGCCGATCGTCGGAATCGGAGGCATAACAAGTGAAAATGCCGCCGAAGTCATCAAGGCTGGAGCCGATGGTGTCTCTGTCATTACCGCCATCAGCCATGCAGACTCACCATTCGATGCAGCAAAGGCATTAAAAAATAATGTGGAGAATGGGAGGGCGCTAGAACATGAGTAAAACGTATAAGCTGACACTAACGGCGATGATGATAGCGATGGGTACGATTACAAGTAACATGGTAGCCATTCCGATTGGTTTTACAAAGGTATTTCCTATGCAGCATTTTTTTAACGTGTTATCGGCTGTTTTATTAGGTCCCTATTACGCGGTTGCCCAGGCCTTTTGTATTTCGCTTATCCGAAATCTTATGGGAACAGGATCCATTTTTGCCTTTCCGGGCAGTATGGTCGGAGCTTTGCTAGCATCACTCTTATTTTTAAAAACAAAAAAGATTTACTTAGCATTTGCAGGTGAAGTTATTGGGACGGGTGTCCTTGGTGCATTGCTATCCTATCCAATTGCTACGTTGATTTTAGGACAAAAAGCAACATTATTTGGATTTATCCCGTTATTCATTTTCAGCTCTTTTGCGGGTGCACTATTAGGATTTGTTGTATTAGTTATCTTCTTAAGAAAGAAAGTAGTAACAGTGGACGAAAACAAATCTCCAGCTATTAAAAATTAGATTGGTGGAGTGAGAAACATGAACGAGGAACTAATGGAAAAAATGACAAGTGAAGTGGAAGCAAGAAAAGACGAATTGCTTGACCTGTTATCCCAGCTGGTTGCCTTTCCAACTGTCAGCCCTCCTGCCCGTAATACCAACAGTGTTCAGGATTTTATTAAGACCTATTTAGAAAATTTAGGATTTACCACGGATATGTGGGATGTCTATCCAGGGGATCCTAATGTGGTCGGAATTTTACGCGGGGATTCTTCAGAGCATTTTAATAGCTTAATCGTAAATGGACATGTGGATGTTGCCGAAGTGGGAGACGATAAAGAATGGCTGACACCGCCATTTGAAACGGTCATTAGGGACGGTCACATCGTTGGACGGGGTGTTGCGGACATGAAGGGCGGTATTGCTGCATCTCTTTTCGCTATAAAGCTGTTAAAAGAACTTGGTATTACCTTAAAAGGCGATCTGCAATTTCAATCCGTTATTGGGGAAGAAGTAGGGGAAGCTGGGACACAGGCCTGTGTCGAGCGGGGCTACAGTGCAGACTATGCGGTAGTCGTTGATACCAGTGATTTACATATTCAAGGACAAGGCGGCGTCATAACCGGCTGGATCACCATTCAAAGTAAAGAAACTCATCACGATGGGATCCGCCGAAAAATGATTCATGCCGGCGGCGGGATCAAAGGGGCCAGTGCGATTGAAAAAATGATGAAAATTATCGCTGGACTTCAGGAATTAGAACGCCACTGGGCTGTCACCAAAAGCTATGAAGGATTCCCACCAGGCACGAATACGATTAATCCTGCTGTTATTGAGGGAGGAAGGCATGCGGCGTTTGTGGCCGATCGCTGTGCATTATGGGTAACGGTTCATTTTTATCCAAATGAAGATTATGAAGAAGTGATAAATGAAATTGAGCAGCACATTTATGCTGTTGCCGCCGCAGATCCATGGCTAAAGGACAATCCGCCAGAGTTTGTTTGGGGTGGCAAATCGATGATTGTCGATCGCGGTGAGATTTTTCCATCCTTAGAAATCGATCAGGAACACCCAGCAACCCAACTTTTAACCAGCTCATTTGAAAAAATGACAGAGCAAAAGGCAAATGTGGGAATGTCCACTACTGTCACCGATGCAGGCTGGCTCGGCCGTGCGGGGATTCCGACTGCCATTTTTGGACCTGGAAAGTTAGAAGATGCGCATGCCGTTAATGAAAAGTTGGACATACAGCAGCTGTTAGATTTTACAAAGGTAATCGCTATTTTTATTGCTGAGTGGTGCAACACGAAGAGATAGGAGGACCAGCATGAAATTTTCTCAGCGACTTTTTCAAAAAGTAAGTGATATATGGGAGAAAACCCATCAGCATCCATTTGTAGTCGGAATGGGAAAAGGCGACTTGCCGGTTGAGTCGTTTATTCGCTACATGAAACAGGATTACGTGTTCTTAATCGATTATTCCAAACTGTTTGCGTTTGGAGCGGTAAAAGCAAGAGACATCGAGACAATGGCTAGCTTTGCCAAACTTCTTCATGAGACCTTGCATGGGGAAATGGACTTACATCGTCAATATGCTGAAAGGTTTGAGATTACCCACGAGCAGCTAGAAGAGACGAAGCCGACGCCAATAAATTTAGCTTATACCCGATATATGTTAAATGTGGCACAAAATGGTTCATTGGAAGAATTAATTTCCGCTTTATTGCCGTGTATGTGGAGCTATTGGGAGATTGGCAAGATGCTAGCAGCTAACTATCAAGGTGCTAGTGAGCACTATCTCTATGGTGAATGGGTTAACATGTACTCTTCCCTAGAGTTTGGGGCTCTTGCTGAGTGGCTCATTGATTTATTAGATCAATTAACAGAAGGTAAGCCGGAATGGGAATTAGCCATTTTAGAAGAACACTTCTTAACAACCTCCCGTTTTGAATATATGTTTTGGGATATGGTCTACCTGGGGGGCGAGTGGCCTGTCTAATTCATCGATGCTACAGATTAACGAACTATTTTTTACCTTTGGCAAGGAGAAACCGATTTTTGAACAATTGTCACTTGATGTGAAAGCAGGGGAATTTGTTTCTGTCATTGGGGCGAGCGGTTCTGGAAAAAGTACTCTATTTAAGTTAGTGACAGGGTTACTTGAACCAGATCAAGGTGAAATCCTTATAAACGAGGGTAAAGTGACAGGCAAGAGATTAGGACAAGTTGGCTATATGCCGCAAAAGGACCTGCTTTTACCATGGAGAACCGTTTTAGACAATGTTCTATTGCCGCTAGAAATGGCCAAAGGAAATAAGAAAGCTAAATTAGCGGAAGTCCGTGAATGGCTGGCCCGTTTTGGACTGGCTGATTATGAAAATTCATATCCCAATGAACTGTCAGGCGGAATGCGGCAGCGGGTTGCTTTTTTACGAACGCTTATGACCGGAAAAGACCTATTGTTATTGGATGAACCATTTGGGGCACTTGATTCGATGACAAAACGAAACATGCATAGCTGGTTATTGGGTCTGTGGGGAGAATTACAGAAAACGGTCCTATTCATCACCCATGATCTGGAGGAGGCCTTATTGCTTAGTGACAGAATCTATGTTCTCAAAGGGGAAGGAATTGTGGAATGGAAGGTCGACCTGCCAAGACCAAGAAATTCAGCACTAATCTACCAGACTGATTTTATTAGAATGAGAAAAGAACTGGAGTGGCTGATACAACATGAAAACTAAATTAACAAAATGGGGAAGTGATTACGGTTTATTTGTCATCGTTGTGATTCTTATTGTCAGCATATGGCAAATAATCGTGAATCGGGGGATTATACCAGCGTTTATCTTGCCATCTCCATCTGCGATCTGGCGCTCTTTGATGAACAACCGAGAACTGTTGTTTCAGGTGCATCTGCCTGCGACTCTTAAAGAGGTTTTAATCGGTTTTGCCATTTCGGTTACGGCTGGCACTATGCTCGGAGTCGGGATGCACTTTTCCCGTTCCTTAGAGAAAGTCCTTTATCCATTTTTGGTTATTTCACAAACCATTCCACTGATTGCGATTTCGCCGATTTTCATCATGTGGTTTGGCTATTCAATTTGGAGCAAGATTGCGGTCACGATTTTAACCGCGTTTTTCCCGATTGTCGTTAGTACCTATGATGGGTTGAAATCAGGTGCCGAGGAGTACCGTGAATTACTGTTGACAATGGGGGCAAACCGCTGGTCGATTTTTAAAAAAATTCAAGTGCCGCTTGCCTTGCCGTCGTTTATGTCTGGATTAAAAATGTCGGTTGTTTATTGTGTTGTCGGGGCTACGATTGGCGAATGGCTGGGTGCCAGTGAGGGTCTTGGATACTTCAGCCGGCGGATGTCGGGAAGTTTACAGGCTGATGCCGTGTTTGCTGCTATTTTTCTATTATCATTATTAGGAATTGTTTTGTTTTTATTGATCAGTTTGATTGAAAAACAACTATTAAAGAATAAAGTTCACATCTAAGAAGGGAAGTAAGTGAAAATGAAGAAAAGTGCCATAATCATGATCAGTCTTTTGCTGCTGATTCTAAGTGCTTGCGGAAAAAACGATCAAAGTGCAACTAAAAAGAGTACATCAGGGACAGACCAAAAGCTCGAGAAAGTGAGCTTAATGCTAGATTGGTATCCAAATGCGGTCCACTCTTTCCTTTATGCTGCGGAGGAGAAGGGCTATTTTAAAGAACAGGGTCTAGATGTCGATATACAAATGCCAGCAGATACCAATGATCCGTTAAAATTAGTGGCAGCGAACCAAGTCGATATGGCCTTAAGTTATCAACCACAGGTCTTGGTGGCTCGCGGCGAGGATATTCCCGTAAAATCGTTTGCTGCGATTGTCCGTCACCCGCTTAATCAATTAATGGTTCCAGCTGACAGCTCCATTAAATCACCTAAGGACTTGGCAGGGAAAACGATTGGCTATCCATCGATTCCATTAGATGAGGCAATCGTTCAATCGATGGTAAAAGCTGATGGAGGCGATGCTTCGAAGATTAAAATGGTCGATGTTGGCTGGGACTTAATTCCGGCGATGGCTACGAAGAAAACAAACGCACTGATTGGCGGTTATATTAATCACGAGAAATTATTACTCGACAAAGAGGGACATCCAATGCGCACGCTAAATCCGGCTGACTATGGGGTACCGGATTACTATGAACTAGTATTAGTCGGCAGTGAAAAAGAACTAAAAGCGAAACAAGAAGTGTTCAAAAAGTTTATGACAGCGGTTCGGGAAGGTCAAAAATATGTACAGGACCATCCAGAAGACGGCTTATCTATTTTACTAAAACATGAAGATAAATCATCTCCATTAGAGAAAGACATTGAAACGAAGAGCTTAAACATTCTCTTGCCACTCATGGAGGCAAAAGACAAATCCTTCGGCTACCAAGACCCACAAACATGGTCACAGGTCGCCCAATGGCTAAAAGACAACAAAGTCATTAAATCCAATGTAAAAGCAGAAGACGCGTTTATCAACTTTTAGAACTTCATAAAAGTAGAAATGGTGACAGGCACCGCCCTTGGGCGGTGCCTGTCACCTATTTTACGTATTTTAGTATAAAAAAGATTGAAAATATGGACGGGTTATTAAGCGCATGAGGTAGGCGGAATTCTTGGAATTAGGCTTTCTTTTTTTGTTTAGGAAGTTGATGATGGCACTAGCGTTTTGGATGCCAACTCCGTGACCGTAATAGGAATCATCGCCAAAATAGATCACATTCTCAGCACGCCAATGCGGCTGTTTTGGGTCAAAATCGGGATTGTTAAAATGAAGAATATCACCCGGCAGATAATCATCTGAATACACCTGATAAATGGGGAGGTCATCATCAAATTGCCAATCCATTAAATAAAGCCGGTCAAATAAGACATCAAAGCGCTCCTGTCCAATCGTATAAAGTGTAGCGATATATAAAACGATCGCTTTCCCAGTGCTACATTCAAACGCATAGAGTTTGCCATTTTTAAGAATGTCTAAAATCGCCACAGACGGGCTAGCCGAAGGCTTTAATAAAAATCCGCCATTTGGTAATCGATCCCAATACGTTTTATTGCAAAACGCATACGTGAAAGTGGTAAACTTTGCCCCGCTCTTGTTCAGTTCCCGGGCGGCCTTCATGATATTGGTACGAAAAAGGAGCTCAAACTTCAGTTGACTACTTGACTGATATTCATACGACGTTTGATAACGTGCCATTAATTGAATAATATTTTTCTGTTCTGGTATAGTTATTCCTTTAAGCTCGCTCGGTTCTACAACCTGATGATTGATTCTAATCATAGGCCCCTCCTGAATATCAAAAATCCACTCCTTCTAAAAATATGATTCATTTAAAAATTATATTTGTCTATTGAAGAAATTTTAATGTTGTCGTAACGCCACCTTTGCCCTGAATAACCGCATCCCGGTCAGAAAAGCAGAAACGAAGCAAATACTTGCTGATCCAATAAAGACGATGTGCATCCCTTCAATAAAAATATCCGGGCGGCGATCGCTCAACAGCCAAATTAACAGAGCCCTTTTATTAAAATTCCTTTGTTATTATACTATCAAAAATGCCTTATCTAAATGCAATTTAGAAATACAAATTATGGTATAAAATGCCTATATTTACCTATAACTTTTCTATCAAAAGGCAAAAGAAGCTTCAACAGTGTTTGCTTAATTAGTTTGTTTCTGTTATAGTAAAGAAGAATTATTTTTGTGAGTCGGAAAGAACGTTAAAGTGTAACTGCTTTTTGTCTTGAAGATTTGAGCAAGGATAGTAACAAATTGTGTGCACAGCACACAGCAGGAGGAACCACACATGGAACAAGGTAAAGTAAAATGGTTTAACGCAGAAAAAGGCTTCGGATTCATCGAACGCGAAGGTGGAGACGATGTATTCGTTCACTTCTCAGCAATCCAAGGCGAAGGCTTCAAATCTTTAGACGAAGGTCAAGCAGTTTCTTTCGACGTTGAACAAGGTCAACGTGGACCACAAGCTTCTAACGTTCGTAAAATATAATTTTTAAGCCATTCAACAAAAGGCTCTCATTGCGAGAGTCTTTTTTCTTTTCTTAGAGAAGCATCTGCTTCCATTATCATTTTCAATATTAAATGTTATAATCTAGAAACAATACATAATAATGGAGGCAATTGTCGTGATGGCCATTCTGCGTTCACAAATAGAACAATCCGAAGTAACACAATATATTCCGCCCAAAGGGGATTATCAAACCTTTCGTGATGAAGATCATTTTAAGGAAAAACTAAAAGAGTGGGGATTACCAGCTGCTAAACGAGAGTTTTGGTACAAAGAGCGCAAGCTTCAGCGTCAAGTGATCATTAAAGGATTTGAAACCTATGGTAATACAGACGAGTTTAACACACTGGTAATTGAGTTTCAGGATGGCAAGCTAACCTGTATTCATCCGGCCTTTTTAAAGGAAATGCAGTCGTCTAGCTTTGGAAAGGAAAGTCTGATCCAAATGGATGAAAAAGATTCGGGGGGTGCAACAACAGAAGAAGTAACAAAACAAACCGCTGCCCCGGTCGAGGCTCAAAAAAAGGAAAAGGCACCAGCAAAACCAGCTAGGGAACCAAAAGCAAAGAAAGAGAAAGCACCGAAATTAGAGCTTCCAGTGGATAAGGTTCATTTTACCGCATCTGTGAAACAGTTTGCTCTCGTCTATAATCCATTTAATGAGGAAAATGATGAGGTAGTTGTATTGGAGAATGTACAAATCGTTCAGGAAAATCCTCTTGATTTAGGCCTTGCATGGTGTAGCCATAGTAAAACTTTGAAAAAGTTTGAATTAGCATCTGGAGATGTTCTTGAATTCGATGGAAAAGTGGCGGCTAAAAAATTGGGCAAGGGGAAAGACGCAGCAGAGGAATTCATCGTTGAGGAAGCGGTATTATATAAAATAAATAACCCCTCAAAAATTGTTAAGAAATAGGGCTTCTTTAGAAGTCTTATTTTTTTGCGGAAATTTCAACCAAAATAAGGTATAATGAAATTCGGATTTTTATTTTTATAGGAGTATAGTATATGAACCAAACTTTTACACTTAAGGAAAAGACAAAACAAATCATTGTCCTATTACTACCCATATTAATTACCCAACTTGGTATGTTTTCAATGGTTGTCTTTAATACGATTATGTCCGGAAGATATAATAGTTCGGATTTAGCCGGGGTGGCGATTGGCACGTCTATTTGGAGCCCTGTTTTCAACGGAATTAGTGGGATTTTCCTTGCAGTATCACCGATTGCGGCCCAGCGTTTTGGACAAAAAAAGAAAGAGGAAGTTTCGTTTGTGGTAAAAAATGGAATCTACCTTTCTGTTTTAATTACCATGATAGTTGTTATTCTAGGATATTTTTTGTTAAACCCCATTCTAAATTTCATGAAACTTTCACCTAAAGTTCAAGACACTGCCTTTGATTACTTAGTGGGACTTAGTTTTGGATTGCTTCCGCTGTTTATTTTTAATGTGCTTCGTTCGTTTATTTATGCCTTAGGTAAAACCCGTGTCATTATGATTATTATGCTTTTATCATTGCCTATTAACTTAGTGTTGAATTATGTCCTGATCTTCGGGAAATTTGGTTTTCCTGAGCTTGGTGGGGCAGGGGCAGGCTATGCCACAGCGATTACGGATTGGGTATTCCTTGCGATGACGGTGTATGTGATTAAAAAACATGAACCTTTTTCTTCTTATTCCGTTTTTCCCAATCTGAAGGAATTTTCGTGGGAATATTGTCAGGAGATTTTAAAAATCGGGGTGCCGATGGGGCTTTCTGTTTTCTTTGAGACCACGGTGTTTGCAATTGTAACCATTTTGTTGAGTAAGTTTAATGTGACAACCATAGCGGCATATCAGTCTGCCTTAAATGTTGTTTCATTCATATACATGATCCCCATTAGTATTTCAACAGCGCTTACTGTACTTGTCGGGTTTGAAGTGGGCGCTAAGAGATACAAAGATGCGAAACAATATAGTTGGTTAGGGGTTGCCATCGCGGTGTTAATTGCCATCGGGACCGGTTTAATTGTGGTTGCTTTTCGCTATCAGGTGGCAGGACTTTATTCAACAGAAGAAGCCGTTATAAATTTGACGGCCAACTTTTTAATCTTTGCGCTGTTCTTTCAAATTTCCGATGCCATCCAGGCAACAGCCCAAGCGGCATTAAGAGGGTATAAAGACGTAAACATTGCCTTTATCATGACACTTGTGGCCTACTGGCTCATCTGTTTGCCAACCGGTTACTTGTTAGCTAATTTCACCAACTTAGGAGCAAGAGGCTACTGGATCGGCCTAACCATCGGCCTCCTCGCCGCAGGAATCGCCCTCTCGATGAGACTTATTCACATACAAAAGCAAAAATTTAATGAAACGGTGACAGGTACCATTAACTAGCTTTGACCGGTTTTTATGGGGGAAATATTCCAAATGGTGCCAGACACCAAGAAGACGCCATTCTCTTGAGAGAATGGCGTCTATTATTACGAACTATGCGGTTCTTTTAATCTTTCTCGATCCCACCTTAAAGAATAGTCTCAGCATTGGTGGAACGACAAAATAAATGAAAAAGAGCCGGAATAATTGGAAACCTGTGACCATTGATAAATCAGCATGGACTTCATGGGCAAGAAGGGCCATCTGGTCCATTCCTCCTGGCGCCAAGCTTAGTAAACTAGTCGATGGGGTAATGTGGTAAAAATAAATGAGCAATAGCCCTAAGCCGACCGACCCGGCAATCATCAAAAGACCGCTCAAAAACGCAAGACTGATGACTTTTGCTTTATGCTCTAGTTTCTCTGGCTTCAATAATAAACCAATATAGGAACCAATCATAAACTGTGAAATATCTAAAACAGATGAAGGCAAGACAGGTCCATGTAGACCGGCAATCCCGGCAATGGCTGTCCCAAGGATTGGACCTAATAAATTGGGTGTGGGAAATTTAAATTTCCGCGCCAAGAAAGCACACACCACACAAATAATCGCCAACAAAACCAAATTCGGAAAGACGGGTCCCGATAATTGTCCTGCTTGATCGACCATATCCGCCCCGGTACCACTACTCGAATGGTTAAACAACGGACCTAATATTAGAAAGGGAACGACGAAGATAATCATCATTAACCGCGCTACCTGCAGAAAAGTCACGGTCGTAATATCAATTCCTTTCATCTCTTCCGCAAAAATAATCATTTGCGAAAGCCCACCAGGAATACTCCCGGTTAGAACAGTTGGATAATCCACCCCCGTTAGTTTCGAAACAATCCAGGCAATACCTGCACAAAAAAACACAAGCAGCGTCGTCATCAGAAGCATCGACGGAAGTTTCGCGATAATTTGCAAAAGCGCCTCTTGGGTAAATGATAACCCAATTGAATAGCCAACGATAATTAAACCAGTATCCCGGATCCATACTGGCCAATAAAAAGCAATCTTGCCAAACCTGGCACCCATTAAAACCGCAGCCATGGGACCGAGGAGCCAGGGAATCGGTGTATGTAAGAAACTGAACAAAAGTCCACCCAAAAAAGCCGCCAACATCGTAAGCGAAATGCGAATTAATTTATGGTCTAGATTCATTGCTGATTTTTTCAAAAGAAACCCTTCTGTCTATTAAATTTTTCATTACGTTCTCCATTGTATGGGGACATGATATTTACCATTCAACTATTTTACCATGTTAACGTATTAAAATTAAAGTGAACAACCCCTTGTTTAGCCTCAAACAAAAAGAGAAAGCAACATCTGCTTTCTCTTACGTCCTTAATGACTGCTGCTGCTACTGCTCTCATGATGATGGTCTGTAGATTCCTCGAATGGTCCTTGATTAAAACCAAATGGACCTCTTGGAATAATATTTTCTACACGGAAAATGGCGACAATCGTTTCGATTCTAATCGCCAATACACGCGGACGAACTCTACCTCTCGATTCGATCACAATTATGTCATGACCAACTTCGAGAAGTCTTCCAGTAAAATCCCCTTGAAGGGTAACCACTTCCACTTCTTTCTTCAATAGTTCATGGGCAACATGATGAAAATTTAATTCTGTCATCACGATCCTCCTCCTTCCACAATACAGTAAATGCAGATGTTCAAAAAAGGGCATCAGTTTCCATAAAAAATTTTTTACTGTATAATGAATTAGATAATTTTTAAAATTTTATGTTTTTTTATTTACATAAAACCTATTGGTATGGTAGGATTAATTTCATCAATCAAATTCTTATCGAGAGAGGCTTAGGGACTGGCCCGATGAAGCCCGGCAACCTGCCAAGCAAGGTGCCAATTCCAGCAAAATGGTTTTCATTTTGGGAGATAAGGTGTTTACTCGACTTTTGTGAGCGCCTTTCTTAAAACAGGGAAAGGCGTTTTTTGTATAAAGGAGGCGAATCATCTGAACGCTGCGGAAAGGGAAGAACTGATCACACATTTAGAGAACATGTTGGTTTCCTTACAATTTGGTTCCATAACTCTGGTGGTTCAAGATGGCAAAATTGTACAAATAGAGAAAAATGAAAAGGTTCGTCTTAATCAAAAAAATAAAATCCGCTGACCAGAAGTCTGGAGGCTGTTTCCACGTCAGCCAGCCAGGAAGACGTTTTTTTTATGAAAAAAGGAGGTATGTCGCATGACAGCTGCTGTAACCTATCAAAATTGGCAACAAATTTCTGACACATTTTCATTCGACGATGAAACAAAAGGGGCACGCTCCGTATTAGAGTGGGCATACAACAACTATGCTGATGATGAAATTGTGTATGCATCAAGCTTCGGCGCAGAGGCAATAGTATTAATAGATATAATCCAACAGGTAAAACCCGATGCACGGATTGTGTTCTTAGATACAGGACTACATTTTCCAGAAACATACGAAGTCATCGATAAAATCGAAGCTCGTTTCCCATCCCTAAAAATTGAGCGGAAACAACCAAAAGTAACGCTTGATGAGCAAGCAGCAGAATATGGCTCAGCTTTATGGCTTCGAGATGCCAACCAGTGCTGCAATATCCGTAAGGTAATCCCATTAAGAGAGACCTTGACAGCCAAACAAGCATGGATTTCCGGTCTCCGCCGTGATCAGTCACCAACAAGGGTCAATACGGAATTCCTTAATAAAGATGATAAATTCGAGAATATTAAAATTTGCCCATTAATTCATTGGACTTGGGATGAGGTCTGGGATTACATTAAGAAAAAAGATCTTCCATATAACACTTTACATGACCAAAATTATCCAAGTATCGGCTGTTTCCCTTGCACTAAGCCTGTAGGAGATGGTGAAGATTCACGTGCAGGACGCTGGTCTGGAAGCGGCAAGACAGAATGCGGCTTACATACCCGTTAATATCCATCACTCTGCGATGAAGGTATTCTTGATTCCAAGTCGTGGATAAAAACAATCGGGTATATTTCCATATACAAAAAATTGCGATAGACTAAGTTTGCTAGTTTTACATTTTTATTGATATATATATTTTATTTTCAAAAAAAGAAAGGACTTGATTAAACGTGTCATTTTTACCAGCACCTCATGGAGGAAAACTAATTCAAGCTTTTAATCCAACTTATGATCTAACAACCATCGAAAAAGAAATTGAAATTGATGCAATCGCCTTGAGTGACCTTGAGTTGATTGGTGTAGGTCTTTTCAGCCCGCTTACCGGTTTCCTTGGTAAAGCTGATTATGAAAATGTAGTGGCTAACATGCGTTTGGCCGACAACACCATCTGGTCGATTCCAGTTACATTGCCTGTTTCATACGAAACAGCTGCAACACTAAAAGTAGGCGAAGAAATCAAGTTAGTTTTTCAAAACGAGGTTTATGGTGTGATCAAGGTATCTGAATGGTATGAGCCAGATTTAGATAAAGAAGCCATTGAAGTTTACAAAACTGACGAAGTAGCTCACCCAGGTGTAAAACGTCTTTATGAAAGAGGACCTGTCTATGTAGCAGGTGATATTGTACTAGTTAAAAAATCAGAAAAAGGCGTATTCGCTGATGTATGGTATGAACCAAAAGAAACACGTGAGATCTTTGAAGCAAAAGGTTGGAAAACCATTGTTGGTTTCCAAACGAGAAACCCAATCCACCGTGCACATGAGTATATTCAAAAAGCAGCTTTAGAAACTGTTGATGGATTATTTGTTAATCCGCTTGTTGGAGAAACAAAATCAGATGATATTTCAGCAGAAGTTCGTTTAAAAAGCTATCGTGTATTGCTTGATAATTACTATCCTGCTGAACGCGTTCAACTTGGTGTATATCCTGCGGCAATGCGTTATGCTGGCCCAAGGGAAGCGATTTTCCATGCAATTGCTCGTAAGAACTTTGGCTGCACACACTTCATCGTTGGTCGTGACCATGCGGGTGTAGGCAACTACTACGGAACATATGATGCACAGTACATCTTCAGTAATTTTGAAGAAGGCGAGCTTGGCATTAAACCATTATTCTTTGAACATAGCTTCTATTGCACAAAATGTGAAGGCATGGCTTCAGATAAAACTTGCCCGCACACTAAAGAAGATCGCGTCATCCTTTCAGGAACAAAAGTTAGAGAAATGCTTCGTGCCGGTGTACTTCCTCCTGCAACTTTCAGCCGTAAAGAAGTTGTCGAAGTATTAATCGAAGGAATGAAAGAAGAAACCGCAACAGTTTAAGGAGGAAATGCAACAATGTCTAAAGCAACCAATATTACTTGGCATTCAACTACAGTCTCAAAAGAAGACCGCCGTTCTCAAAATGGTCACGGCAGTGCCGTTCTATGGTTTACTGGACTTTCTGGTTCAGGTAAATCCACGATTGCGAATGCGGTCTCAAGTGAATTATACCGTCAAGGGATCAATGAATATGTCCTAGATGGCGATAATATCCGCCATGGTTTAAATAAGGATTTGGGCTTTTCAGATTACGATCGTACTGAAAATATTCGCCGTATTGGTGAAGTTGCTAAACTATTTGTCGATAGCGGAGCAATCGTAACAACAGCGTTTATTTCGCCATTCCGTTCTGACCGCGATCAGGTTCGGGCATTGTTTGAAGAGGGCGAGTTTATTGAAGTCTTTATTGACTGCCCGCTTGAACAATGTGAAGCGCGTGATCCAAAGAAACTTTATGAAAAAGCACGCCGCGGAGAAATTAAAGATTTTACTGGAATTGATTCACCATATGAAGCTCCAGAGCGCCCAGAAATTACGATTCGCTCTGACAAATTAACAGTGGGTGAAGCCGTTCAACAAATTTTTGCATACTTACAAGAAAAGAACATCATCTAGATAGGAAAGGGTGAGCAGCCATGGCTGGCAAGGTTTATTTAGTAGGTGCAGGTCCTGGAGATCCAGATTTGATAACGGTCAAAGGATTACGATGCCTGCAGGAAGCCGATGTCATCCTCTATGATAGGCTCGTAAATCCTGAACTACTCAAACTTGCAAAAGAAGGGGCACAGCTAGTTTACTGCGGTAAGCTCCCACATTATCATACGATGAAGCAAGAAACGATTAATCATTTTTTAGTCAAATACGCTAAAAAAGGGTATCAGGTTGTTCGGTTAAAGGGCGGCGATCCATTTGTGTTTGGGCGCGGCGGCGAGGAAGCGGAAGAGTGTGTGAAGCATGAGGTTCCGTTTGAAGTGGTTCCCGGGATAACTTCCGGGATTGCCGCTTCGGCTTATGCCGGAATTCCTGTCACCCATCGTGGATTAAGCAAAAGTTTTGCCTTTATCACGGGTCACCAGGCGAGCGACGAGGCAGCTGAACATCAATGGTATCACCTGGCAAATGGTGTGGATACGCTGTGTATTTATATGGGTGTTTCCCATCTCCCAACCATTACCAAGCAGTTAATCGATGCTGGTAAATTACCTGAGACACCGATTGCACTTGTGCACTGGGGAACCCTAAGCGATCAACAAACAGTCGTAGGGACGCTTGAGACCATAGTGGAACTTGTGAAGGAAGCTACAATCTCTAATCCAAGCATGATTGTGATTGGGGAGGTTGTAAAGCTTCATCATCGGTTAAACTGGTTTCAAGAGGAAATTGTTCCTAAATTGCCAGTTGTCCAGGGGTAGTCTTTGGAGGGATGTAGATGAAAGCCATTTTATACATTGGTCATGGAACACGCTCGAAAAAAGGTGCAGATGAGGCAAAAGCCTTTATTGCCCGAGTGAGTGAGCGTGTGACTGTGCCGATACAGGAGATTAGTTTTCTAGAGCTGACCGAGCCATCGATTGAAGTAGGTTTCAGTTTGTGTGTGCAAAAAGGGGCAACGGAAATAACAGTAGTTCCCTTGTTTTTATTGGCTGCCGGCCATATCAAACAGGATATCCCCAATGTCCTTGACAGCTTAAGCATGGCTTACCCTGATATTTCTATCAATGTCAAGGATCCTTTCGGTGTTCAAGGTGCCATCCTGGATGCTGTGGCTGAGCTGGTTAGAGAGACTGTTGGAACAGTTGTCCAGCAGGATCAGGTTTTAATTGTCGGAAGGGGAAGCAGTGACCCGGATACGCTCGCTGATTTCGATTTGATTGCCGCAGGCTTGAAGGAGCGCCTCGGGATCAAAGGTGTTTCAGTCTCCTATTTAGCAGCGGCGGAACCTCGTTTTAAAGAAGGATTACGTACAGTGATGGAAACAGCAGAGGGCAGGGTCATTGTGATTCCTTATTTATTATTCTCTGGGTTATTGATTGCAGAAGTAACCGCTGAGATTCGAAAGTGGTCGAAGCTAGGGCGAGAGATTTATCATACAGGTATCTTAAGCAGCCATCGGGTGATTGAGGATATGGTGGTTGCGCGGGCAACAGAGCGCGAGAATTGATCATAGGAAGCGATATTCCATGCTCAATTCTACTTTAAATCTGGTAATTTTCACCTAGTGAATGAATTCTATTAAATATTCTTTGTTTTTTTTTAGATAATAGTTGTCTGAATCATAAAAAAATGGCATGCTAGATTATTAGAGAGAATGTTTTCAATCTTTTTGCAAAATAATATTTTTTATTCCATGTGAGGTGGTATTGTTGCAACTTCAGGTATTAAACAGCCCGTTTACACAGGAGCAAGTGGAGCTCCTTAATAGACTCCTGCCAACTTTGTCTGAAACACAAAAAGTGTGGCTTAGCGGCTATCTTGCCGGTTCCCAACTCGGAACGGCACCAGCCCAATTGACACAGCTTCCAACAGAAAATGCAAAAATCTCAAAAGAGGTAACAATCCTTTACGGTTCCCAAACAGGAAACGCACGAGGATTAGCGAAAAAATCAGCACAAACTCTTGAAGCGAAGGGCTATCAAGTAACTGTCAGCGCTATGAGCGATTTTAAAGCTAACAATCTTAAAAAGCTTCAAAATCTTCTTATCATTGCCAGCACTCACGGAGAAGGGGAGCCGCCTGATAATGCGATTAGCTTCCATGAGTTCCTAAACAGCAAAAGGGCACCAAAACTAGATGAGTTACATTTTTCCGTTTTAGCTCTTGGTGACAGCTCATACGAATTTTTCTGTCAAACAGGAAAAGATTTCGATGCACGTCTTGAAGAACTTGGCGGTACACGACTATATCCACGTTTTGACTGTGATGTCGATTTTGATGAGCCTGCTGCAGAATGGCTTGAAGGTGTTCTTTCAAGTTTAGGTGAGGCTTCTGGATCAGCCCAAGCATCTGCTCAAGCGGTAGCAGTAAACCAAGCAGCTGAATCTGTTTACTCAAGAACGAACCCATTCAAAGCGGAGGTTCTTGAAAATATCAATCTTAACGGGCGCGGCTCCAATAAAGAGACACACCATCTGGAACTTTCACTTGAAGATTCCGGTCTGACTTTTGAACCAGGTGATGCTCTTGGCGTTTATCCTGATAATGATTCAGAACTAGTGGATCTCTTAATTAAGGAATTAAACCTGAATCCTGACGAAAAAGTAACCGTGAAACAAGGGGACGTTCGTACTTTAAACGATGCGCTTGTTTCCTATTATGAAATTACAGTTCTTACAAAACCACTTCTTCAAAAAGCAGCAGAGCTAACAGGTAATAAAGAGTTACAAGACCTTCTTGCACCTGGTAAAGAAGAAGAGGTAAAAGCATACCTGCATGGACGTGATGTACTAGATTTAGTTCGCGACTATGCACCATGGAATGTAACGGCACAAGAGTTTGTATCCATTTTACGAAAAATACCAAGTCGTCTTTACTCCATTGCGTCAAGCTTAGCTGCTAATCCTGATGAAGTTCATTTAACGATTGGTACCGTACGTTACGAAGCACATGGACGCGACCGAAAAGGCGTATGTTCGACATTAGTTGCTGACCGGACTAACCCAGGGGACATCCTCAATGTTTACGTTCAGCAAAACGAAAACTTTAAACTGCCACAAAACCCTGAAACACCAATCATTATGGTTGGACCTGGTACGGGTGTAGCACCGTTCCGTTCCTTTATGCAGGAACGCGAAGAAACAGGGGCAGAAGGAAAAGCCTGGATGTTCTTCGGTGATCAGCATTACGTGACAGATTTCCTTTACCAAGTTGAATGGCAAAAATGGCTGCAAAACGGAACATTAACAAAAATGGATGTTGCGTTTTCAAGAGACACTGACCAAAAGGTATATGTCCAACACCGTATGCTTGAAAACAGCAAGGAATTGTTCCAATGGCTGCAAGAAGGTGCCGCTGTATATATTTGTGGTGATGAGAAACACATGGCACATGATGTCCATCAAACAATCATCGACATCATTGAAAAAGAAGGCAGCCTAAGCCGTGAAGAAGCAGAAGCTTATCTTGCCGACATGCAGCAGCAAAAACGTTACCAGCGCGATGTATATTGATTTTTGTGGAAGGAGATTTATTTCAACATGGTTAATCAAATTTTAAAAGCACCAGATGGACCACCAAGTGATGTTGAGGATATTAAGGTACGAAGCAATTATCTGCGTGGTACGTTGAAAGAAGTAATGGTGGACCGAATGAGTGCCGGTATTCCTGACGATGATAACCGTCTAATGAAGCACCACGGCAGCTACTTGCAGGACGACCGTGACCTTCGCAACGAGCGTGCTAAGCAAAAGTTAGAACCAGCTTATCAATTCATGCTTCGTGTTCGCCTTCCTGGGGGAGTAGCAGCACCGAACCAATGGCTAGTAATGGATGAACTAGCTGATAAATATGGTAACGGCACGCTTAAGCTAACCACACGTGAGACATGGCAAATGCATGGAATTTTAAAATGGAATATGAAGAGTACCATTCAAGAAATTAACTCAGCACTTATGGATACAATCGCAGCATGCGGTGACGTAAACCGTAACGTTATGTGTGCTTCGAATCCGTATCAATCCGAGATCCATGCCGAAGTGTATGAATGGTCTAAAAAATTAAGTGATGATCTTCTTCCGAAAACAAGAGCCTACTACGAAGTTTGGTTGGATGAAGAAAAAGTAGCTGGCACTCCTGAATTCGAAGAAATAGAACCAATGTATGGTCCAACTTACTTGCCACGTAAGTTCAAAATTGGTATTGCGGTGCCACCACACAATGACATTGATGTCTTCTCACAAGACCTTGGCTTTATCGCGATTGTAGAAGATGGCAAACTAGTTGGCTTTAACGTAGCAATTGGCGGCGGTATGGGGATGTCACATGGTGATACGGCAACATATCCTCAGTTGGCAAAAGTGATCGGTTTCGTTAAACCGCACCAACTTTATGAGGTAGCGGAAAAAACAATTACAATCCAACGCGATTATGGCAATCGTTCCGTACGTAAAAATGCCCGCTTTAAGTACACAGTTGATCGTCTTGGTCTGGAAAACGTTAAGGCTGAGCTTGAAAACCGCCTTGGCTGGAGTCTAGACGAAGCTAGAGAATTCAAATTCGATCATAACGGCGACCGTTACGGATGGGTTAAAGGGGTTCAAGGAAAATGGAACTTTACCCTTTTTATTGAAAACGGCCGTGTGGCGGACTACCCAGATTATCAATTAAAAACGGGCTTACGTGAAATTGCCAAGGTCCATACGGGTGATTTCCACTTGACCGGTAACCAAAATGTGATTATTGCGAATGTTTCGAGCCAGAAAAAGAAGAAAATCAATGAATTGATTGAAAAATATGGCTTAACAGACGGTAAGCATTATTCTGCTCTTCGCCGCAGCTCAATGGCGTGTGTCGCTCTTCCTACATGTGGTTTAGCGATGGCAGAAGCAGAACGCTATTTACCAACTCTAATTACAAAGATTGAAGAGATTGTTGATGAAAACGGCTTACGAGAAAAAGAAATTACCATTAGAATGACTGGATGTCCAAACGGTTGTGCACGACACGCGCTTGGAGAAATCGGTTTTATCGGTAAAGCGGTTGGTAAATATAATATGTACCTTGGTGCAGCTCACGACGGCACCCGTCTTAGCAAAATGTACCGTGAAAATATCGGAGAAGAAGAAATCCTTAAGGAATTACGTGTGATTCTTCCGCGCTATGCGAAAGAAAGACAGGAAGACGAGCACTTCGGTGATTTTGTTATCCGCGCTGGTATTGTAAGAGCAACTACTGACGGTACCAATTTCCACGAATAAAAAGGAACAAAAAGAGAGGCAGGCAATCTGTCTCTCTTTTTGTTGTAGCTTAGGCTCTGTTAAACGAAATTGTTGTTTTTTTGTACCCTGTTGATTGGAGCGGAAGGCGCTCGACTCCTGCGGGAGTAGGAGGCTCCCCGGCACGCTCGCGGAAATCAACCCCAAATTTAACAGAGCCTTAGCTTAAAAAAAATACTGTACATCATCTCTAAAAGGTGTGAAAATGGATTGATTGGGTATGTAACAGGAACAATAAGCTTAAATGAGTTGTTTTTTTAATAGGGGGAACAAAGTTTGAAAAAAAGGTTAAAAATTAAACTCGCATTCATCTCTTTGATGGTTATCCTAGCGGGGTTTGTAGTATATACAAATATGAATCGACTAGAAACGAAACCAAAGCTGGTGATGGCAGAGGAAGCCCCATCAAAGCCTGTCACCATCTATCTCGCAGGTGATTCAACGGTCTCCAATTATCCTAATTCATTATTTCCACGTTCCGGCTGGGGGCAGGTTCTTCCGACCATGCTGGACAAAGAAGTAACAATCCGGAATTTTGCTAAACGGCGGAGAAGTTCGAAGAGTTTCATTCAAGAAGGCAGATTGAATTCGATTTTAAACAGCATCCAAAAAGGAGATTATCTGTTCATCCAGTTTGGTCACAATGATGAAAAAGTGAACTATCCAAACCTCTACACAAATCCAGACACAACCTATAAAAGCTATTTAAAACAGTATATTGTCGGAGCGAGGAAAAAAGGAGCCATTCCGGTTCTAATCACACCCGTTCAACGGATGAGTTTTTCAAGTAGTGGCAGGGCATTGGATACCCATGGCCGTTATCCAGCCGCCATGAAGGCACTTGCTAAAGAGGAGAATGTCCCAGTGATCGATTTAGCGTCCAAAAGTAAAACATTATACCAACAGCTAGGAGCTGTAAAAACCAAAAAATTATTTTTATGGCTGAAAGCTGGTGAATATCCAAATTATCCTCAAGGAGTAGAGGATCCTACTCATTTTCAGGAATATGGTGCTACGCAAATCGCAAAATTGGTGATTGAGGGGATAGAGGAGCAACATCTACCCATTGAAAATCATATTCTGCCCAAGTATCGTTGAATCATGAAAGAAAGCTGCTCCTTTGCGAATAAGAGCAGTCTTTCTTTAGGTTTCGGTGTTGAAAATTCACTATATCGGCGGTTTTTTGGGTCTTATCAGCGATATTGATGAACTTATCAGCGATTTCGAGACACATTCCGGCGATTTTTCCATTTTATCAGCGAAAACCAAAGTCTAAATTAAATTTACAATCATTCTACCTCGTGCCTGACCCTTTAAGAGAGTAGGAAGTACCTCAGGAAGCTGCTCAAGTGTCACTTCCTCCTGAATAAGCTCAACTAGGTTTGCTGGTTTAAAATCTGAAGCGAGACGATCCCAAATTTTTAATCGTACCTCCATTGGACAATAAACCGAGTCAATTCCCAATAAATTGACACCCCTAAGAATAAATGGGAACACGGTTGTTGGGAGCTTCGTCCCAGCCGTTAACCCGCTTGCTGAGACAGAACCGCCGTATTCGATTTGACTAAGTAAGGAAGCAAGAGGCTCACCACCAACGGGATCGACAGCCGCAAACCATTTTTGTTTACCTAGAGCTCTAATTTTTCCATCATAAACCTCATCACGGGAAATGACGTTTATTGCTCCAAGTTTTTTTAAATAATCTTGTTCGCTTTCTTTTCCCGTACTTGCTTCCACCTCGTAGCCAAGTTTTGCGAGAATAGATACGGCAAAACTGCCTACTCCACCAGTTGCTCCTGTAACGAGAACCTTACCTTTGTCAGGTGAAACATTATTTTCTATTAAGCGTTGGACCGATAATGCAGCAGTAAGACCTGCAGTGCCAATGACCATGGCTTCTTTGAGAGTTAGACCAGATGGAAGAGGAACGATCCATTTGGCAGGAATACGGGTATACTCACTATATCCGCCGAAATGGGAAACCCCAATTTCATAACTAGTGGCAATGACCTCATCCCCTTCTTGGAAACGGGAGTCACTTGATGAAACGACTGTACCAGCTAAATCGATTCCTGGAACGAATGGATAGCGCGTGACAATATTGCCATTCGGAATACTTGCCAAACTATCTTTATAATTGACACTAGAATAATGGACTCTAATTAATACTTCACCTTCAGGCAGGTCGGTCAGTGATAAATTTTGCACTTCTACAGAAAATTGTTCTTCTTGCTTATTAACAATGAGGGCTTTAAACATTTGTGGTAACTCCTTTGTTGGTTGTTGCATACTATAATATTATCACTTTATTTAAGTGGAAAATCCTCAATTTGTGAAGGACTAGGTAATTTTTCACCTTAATCTTGTACTCAAATAATATTTTAAGGAAAATTTAATGAAAAACCAGCAATAACCTATGTAGTACTTATGGTTTATTTGTGAATTTTGGAATATAATTAAACTATAATATTTGTTGTATTGGGTAGGGAGGTTAACTTATGAGCATAAAACAAAATAAGTACAATTTCTTCCAGCGTTTAGGACGTGCTTTTAAGTTAAACTTTTTAAAACTTCTCCGTTCACCGGGAGGGGCTAAAAAGGTTTCATTAGGATTTGCGATTGGATTTGGGCTAGAAATGTTAGTGATTTCATCTGCCTCACTTATATATATCTTATTTGTACCAATCGTCCGCTTGGCTAAAGGATCTTTACCAGCTTCGATTATTGGAAATGTGATTGGAAAACTTACTTTATTGCCTGTGCTTTTACTGCCTTTTGCCAGAAAATTAGGGAAATTGATCTTACCGATGAAGGTAAAACTGGGGGATAACGGTTCCTTTTCTTTCAATCGACTGCTGCACGGAGATTTTCATAGCCTAGTCAGTTTGATTCATGGTGGGGTTCATGCTTTAATCGGGATGACCATTTTTGGCATTATCCTTGGCGTAATATCTTACTTTATTGTTCATTATTTTTATGAAAAAGAACGGATAAATCGATTGAAAAGACGACGTACTCGGAGTGAAATCCGGATTAAAAGAATAAATAAAAACTTTATTTGACCTTGAAACCGTTCGCATCAAAAAAAAACGAAGGAGCCGATCCTTCGTTTTTTTATGCTGATATTTTACGATATTGATGCTTAAATTGATAAATCATTTGCTCGGAAATCGCTGTATAACCTGATAGGTTTGGATGAACACCATCAGACGATAAATTTTGTAGATGATTTTCATTAATCACTTTTGACGTTTCAACCACAATCGAAGATGGAAGTTGATCGGCGACTTCATAAATATGAACATTCCATTTTGGAAGTAATTGATCCGCTAAAGAATACATTTGGTTTTTGGGAGATAACGGATTATAGAGTTCTAATAAAACGATTGTGGCATTAGGATTTAGTTTGGTTACTCTTGACGTAATTTCCGTTAAATTTTTAGTAAAAGTAGTCTGCAGCTGATCATAGGTTTGAAATACTGATTGGAGATCAACTCCCTTGGCAGCATGAATAATATCATTTCCACCAACGTTGATTGTGATGATATCCGCCTGCTTGATCGAGTGATCGAATTTCCCCGATTGAACCAGTTGGTTTAATTCACTGCTCGTTATCCCGTTGACACCTTGGTTGTCAAACACTATTTTTTTATGGGCTTGTTCCCCAAGTTTGTTAGAAAATTGCGTGACCATGTTATCAGTTTGGTCGGCACCGACACCGCGAATAACAGAATCGCCAATGGCTAAATGATGTAAGGTATCAGCTTTTATGTTTTTAAAATAGTTAAGATAAGAGATCTTTTGGTCTGTTTGACTTGCTTTTACGGTGTGTTTTTTCATTTGGTAAAGTTGATAGTGTGGATAATAAATCCAGACCGAAGTACCAATTCCAATAAGTAACACCAAGCATAGCAAGGTTTTAAAAATTTTCATCTGAATTCACTCCTTAATATTCCATTATAACAAAAAAGATAACTGAAATATGTAGGAGTTGATTTCCAATCCAGTATCATTTTACATAACCGTCTCACCAAGTAAAAGAATTTTCAATTGGTCCTTGGGAAGCTGTTCTTTTTCCCAGGTACGGTATAAACGTTCTAACGCTTCCGGTCCCGTATCATCGGCTAACCGATAGGCACCATAATGCATGGGAACGAACGTGTTTGCTTTTAACTCTAGGAAAGCTTTGACACTATCCTCAGGTGAAATATGAGAAACCGCCATAAACCACTCTGGTTCATATGCTCCAATTGGCATAAAGACCGTATCAATTTCAAAGCGTTCGGCAATTTGTTTAAAGCCGTTAAAATAGCCGGTATCCCCTACAAAATATAGGGTTTCTTGTTTTGTTTGAAAAATCCACCCTCCCCAATGAGATGTATTCATATCATTTAATGTTCTCCTTGTCCAGTGCTGAGCTGGGACGAAATGAAGGGTAATACCGTTATAATCAGTCGTTTCCCACCAGTTTAGTTCTGATACCTTTTGATAGCCCTTTTTTATAAAAAGTGACTTTAAGCCAGCCGGAACAAAATAATGTGGGGTGCCTTTTAATTTCTTTAATGTCGGAAAATCTAAATGGTCATAGTGACCATGTGAAATCACGACCATATCAATCTCTGGCAAGTCGGCAATGGCGATGCCCGGCTCTGTTAGTCTTTTCTGAAAACCCATCCGCTTGGCCCAAACGGGGTCGGTTATGATATTAACGCCGTTTAATTGGATCAAAAAGGTTGAATGGCCAATCCAGGTATAGGATGTCTGGCTCCTGTTTTCATTCAGTTCTTTTATCCTTTTCAGTGGTGCTTGTTCAATGTTGACGGATAAATCTTTTACCTTTGATTTTCTTTCCTTTTGCCATTTTCGCATGTCTTTAAATGTTTTATTATTTTCCACACCATCTAAATTTGCAAAACGTTTCATGAATATTCACCTTGGTCTTTCGGGAAGTCTAATTATAAAATGAGTATAACAATTATTTTGATAACCATCAAAATTTAACCAATATAACATAATTTTAAAAAAACAATATGTACATATTGTAAAATTGTAACGTTCATTAAAATCAGATAAAATTATTGGTTAAGTTTCTTTTCGACAATATTCTAAAATAGGACTATTTATAATAGTACCTGAAGGCAGAAAATAAAAGTCTATGAATGGAGGTTTCTAGGGTGAGCGAATTACTTCAGGGAGCTGTCCAGGAGCAAAGACAAATTTTGATTGATGAACTAATTAAATCAGGGGTGTTTAAAATTAAAAATAAGCATCTTTATGAGATGACCCTGAGCGAATTAGAAAGAGAATATGGAAACATCGGTTTAACGGATTTGTCGATTCAACATACTTATATGTAATTTTCAGCTTATATTAACATAGGAAAATAGAGAAGCCGCTCCGATTATGAGGGTACTGCAATACACAAGATTTAATTTTTGAATCACAATATTAGAGGCGCAGAAAAAGGGTGAAACACTACCATTGGTAGGTGCTCACCCTTTTTTTAGATATTTTCCGACTTTTGCAGTGCCCTCCAAATGGGTGTGCTTTTTTTAAAAAGATTGAAAAGTATAAATTTTGACTTCGAGAATTGTCCAGCACCAGCGCCTAGCCTCTCGATGGTCTACAGTCGCTCAGGGAATGAAGGCAAAGAACGCCTTCTTTCCCTGAGTGTCTTATGCTTGTCGGGGCTGTTCAAGGCGATTGCGCGCTTTTGTTCTGGAATAAAGATTACTTCACCTCTTCGCCCAGAGATGAATAAGATAAATCATCTGCTGGATACGGGAGGAGAAACAGTGGAAATCGAATATGAATATCGCTTTGGTTTGCCGAGAAACTTGGTCTGGAAATTTATCAAAAATGAAAAAATACTGCAAAATGCACTGCCCGGATGCAGGTCCTTTACCGAGTTGTCAAAAGGTGTCTATAAAGCCGAAGTCGAGATCCACATTGGACCAATGCAAGACATATTTACAATGGATATCCGATTGGATGAAGAAAAAGAACCAACCATCTTACGGCTCTTTATTAATGGGAATGGCAGTATGGGACAACTAAACGGAAATGCGATCCTTAAGCTAAAAGAAAGCCAAGGGTCCACTCTGTTAACCTGTAAGGCTAATGGACAAATTACTGGGGCACTGAGTTTAGCAGGAAAGAGGATGTTAGATTCCGGTGTTAACAAGGGTTTAGAAAGTTTTTTCAAAACAATTGAAAAAGAAATCAAGCGTCATATTTATGAATTAAAAAGACGCAACCGTTGAGGGAGCAGATGATCGTCTGCTCTTTTTGAATAGGTTGGACATGGCATGCATTATTCATAAGATTTCCTTTCATTGGAAAGACTATCTTGGAGAGTGAAACATGTAGTTGTGGGGTTGTTTAAATTGGAAAATCAGTCAGAAATAGGTCTAACAGCTACAGAAATGTCGGGTTTATGGGCACAATATATTAATGATACTGCTTCTATTTGTGTGAACACCCACTTTCTTGAAAAAACAAAAGATTCCGAAGTCAGGCCAATTGTTGAATTAGCCTTATCCGTTGCCAAACACAATATTGCATTTCTTGAGGACTTTTTTAAAAAGGAAAATTTCCCTGTACCGAATGGATTTACTGATAAAGACGTTGTACCAGATGCCCCCAAGTTGTTTTCAGATACGTTCGTTGTAATGTATTTAAGACAAATGTCAATGCTTGCAATGGCAGCGAGCAGTGGAGCCATTGGGTTAGGTACCCGTGAAGATGTCGTCTCATTTCATAAAACCATCTTAAAAGAGGCAGTTAAATTGCAGGACTTAACACGCCAATTGATGCTACAACAAGGTACATATATTCGACCTCCATTTATCTCAATACCGGATAAAGTGAGCTTTGTCGAGAAGCAACAATTTTTAGCAGGATTTTTTGGAAAGAAAAGAGCCTTAACCTCTATTGAGGTCTCACACTTGTTTTTAAATATCCAAACGAATAGCATAGGGAAAGCTCTCATTATGGGTTTTGGTCAAATTGCTAAGAACGAGGACGTAAAGCAATACATGCTAAGAGGGAAACAAATTGCCCAAAAACATTTGGAGATATTTGGTCAATATCTTACTCGAAACGATCTTCCTGCACCAATGAGCTGGGATTCCAATGTCTTCGATACGACAGCACCGATTTTCTCAGATAAATTATTGATGTTTCATACCTCTGCGATGATTGCAGCGGGTATTGGAAACTATGGTTTGGCAATGGCAGCAAGTCCAAGAAGAGACTTGGCTTTAAAGTATGCATCACTATTACCGGAAATCGCTCTATATGCAGAAGACGGTGCGAATATCATGATTCAATACGGCTGGTTAGAAGAGCCTCCTCAAGCTGATGATAAAGATGATTTAATTAAAAATTAAACGGGGCTTGGCAGGAAAGAAGCATTGCACTCTCATAACTGGCAATGCTTCTGAATCCATTATCTAAAAATGTTGTTGACTGAATTGGTGAAATCGTTCCAAACGCCGTTTTTATTCCGACCGGTAGATAGATCGTTTGAATAATTGGTCATTTGATTGAAGAAAGTTCGATCGTACGATATATAGACACGATTGATTGACTTTTCAGCCACATGGACCTGTTTTTGAATCTTCTTGTCCAGTGCTGAAGAGACGTGATGATAGTTGGAACGGGTGGTTCCGTCATATGTTCCCGTTGTCCCGTTATTTGTACCAGTAAATCCACTATTGTCAACAGTAGACCCGGTGCCAGTTCCACGGATATCTACTGTGCCTCGCGTGTTAACTCCTTGTCCTGCATTAACGTTATTGCCAATACCTGTTCCTGTATTGTCAACCCCTGTTACCCCTGTGTTATTCGGATAATTCCCATGTTTGGCTGTTCCGAGTGAATTATAAGAGGTCGAATTGTAATTATTTGTAGCAAGATTGTTTCTTGTAGTATTTGTTCCCGTAATGTTGGTTGTTCCCGTTGTACCAGTTGTCCCGGTTTGGTTACGGTTATTTTGTAAACGAACGGCCACATATGCATCATTGTCGCGAATAATAACATGCGCTAAGTCTACTTCTTTCAGTTTTTCAACACTTCTTCCAGCACGATTTGAAACCCGTAAGTTATTGTTGTCCCTTACATTTTGTACATTTAAACGGTTGTCCATATTATTTCGGACATTACGTGTTGTGAGGTCATTGTTTACGTCATTTCTAAGATCGTTTTTGGTTGTAGTATTACAACCTGTTAACCCGATAAGGGTAGAAGCCAGCACGAAAGTCACTAAACCTTTTTTCAAAAACTTCACTCCCTTAAAATAATGTGTTACAAATATATCGTCACCTATTTTGGTTGAAGTATTCGATGACAGACGGAGGTAAATATTGAATTGGAAAGCAGGGGATGGGAAACAGAATAAAAATTGACGGATGATGAACGATTGAAAATGGAATGTAATTATCAAGATAATAACGGGGGAACGAAAATGTACAGCTTTAAAAATGATTACAGTGAAGGAGCACATCCACTCATCTTAAAGGCATTGATGGAGTCCAATTTGGTTCAAGAGGAAGGTTACGGAGAGGATTATTATTCGTTAAAAGCAATAGAGCATATAAAGAATAAATTGGGTCGGACCGATGTAGATATTCACCTTTTAACAGGGGGGACACAAACAAATTTAATTGCTATTTCGGCTTTTTTAAGACCTCATGAAGCTGCTATATCAGCTGGCACTGGACATATTCTGGGTCATGAAACAGGAGCAATCGAGGCAACGGGTCATAAGATTCTCTCTGTTGAATCGAAACATGGAAAGCTTACGCCTGCCGGTGTGAAAGCCATTTTAGAGGGTCATCCGGATGAACATATGGTAAAACCTAAGCTGGTCTACATATCAAATTCCACAGAAATCGGCTCTATTTATAAAAAAGATGAGTTGCAATTGTTAAGCCATTTTTGTCGTGAGAATAATCTAATCTTATATATGGATGGGGCACGACTTGGTTCTGCACTTTGCTCTGACGAAAATGATCTTACATTAAGTGATTTACCTGAGCTTGTTGATGCATTTTATATTGGCGGAACGAAGAATGGGGCATTGTTGGGTGAGGCTTTAGTCATTTGCCGAGGCTCGCTGAAGGAAGATTTTCGCTATCATATCAAGCAAAAAGGAGCCCTATTGGCGAAGGGTAGATTATTAGGGATTCAATTTTTTGAATTGTTTAAAGACAATTTGTTTTTTGATTTGGCTTTGCATGCCAATAAGATGTCCGGGATTCTTAGGGGTGCTTTGACCAATGCAAACGTTAGGTTCCTAACGCATTCTCCCTCTAATCAGCTTTTTCCGATTTTGCCTAATTCAGTAATTGCTGAGCTTGCGAATAAGTATTCGTTCCATATTTGGGAGAAGGTTGATACTGACTACTCAGCGATTCGGTTGGTGACTTCATGGGCGACAAAAGAGGAAGAGGTTCTCGGGTTTATAGACCAATTAAAGAGGTTGCTGTAGAAAACAAGGTTGTGGGTTGTATTTGAGTTACTGAAGCTTTTCCTTAAAAAACAAAAATACCAGAGTACTCCATGAGTATACTCTGGTATCCATTTATTTAAAGTCCTTCCACGTATAATCAATCGACTAGATACCCAGACACTAGCGTTTTCTCTTTTTTGATTGGTCGACTACAGCAGTTTTTCCTTTCGTTACTTTCTCTAACTCCACCTGTACATGATACTTATTATCTTCTACATTGGTAACACCTAAAATCGTTCCTTTACGTCCTTTAATTTTTAATTGTTCCCCAACAGCGGGTACAGTGTTTAGGAGCTGGCTTAACAAAAGGTTTTTGTTTTCAAAAAAATGAACAGCAAACATGTTGGTCTCACCTAATTTCATTTAAATAGTAGATAAAATCTTTATCTAAAATATATGAAGGTTGCTAAATTAGAGACCAAATTTAAAAACTAAAATGAAATTTTTAAAAAGGTAACAAGGGCAGCCCTCGTTATCTTTTTTTTAAGATAACTATTTACAGGAATTAAAACTTTAGCTACTATTTCAATAGTTAAAAGAGAGAAGGTTAGATAGATGCCATTTAATTTAGATCCATCGTTATTAGTTATTTTAATTGTATTTGGCTTTTTAGCCGCATTTATTGATTCGGTAGTTGGCGGAGGCGGGCTGATTGCGCTGCCGACGTTATTATTTACAGGTTTGCCGCCAGCGGCAGCGGTTGCCACTAATAAATTAGCGGGAACCATTGGCTCATTAACGAGTACCATTATGTTTTATCGCTCTGGGAAAATTGACTTCAAGTCAGTTTATAAGTTATTTCCGTTAACCTTTATCGGCTCGATCATCGGCGCTTGGACTGTTCATTTATTGGACCCGGAAGTCCTGAAGCCGTTAATGCTTGTCATGCTCGCGGCAGTGGCCATTTATTCTATTTTCAAAAAGAATTGGGGCAGTGAAACAACTAATAAAAAATTATCTTTCCGTCATTTAACGATTTTTATGCTACTTATTTTTGCGATTGGTTTTTATGATGGTTTTATCGGTCCTGGAACTGGTTCATTTTTAATCTTTGCTTTTTTAATGATTGGCTTTGACTTTTTAAAGGCTGCGGGGAATGCCAAATTTTTAAACTTCGGCAGTAATATTGCAGCGCTCCTTATGTTTATTATTTTAGGGCAAGTGAATTTTGCTTATGGAATTCCAATGGGATTGGCGCAATTTGCTGGGGCTTTTTGCGGCTCGAAATTTGCCATCAAGCAAGGAAGTGGTTATGTCCGGGCATTGTTTATTGTCGTTACTTTCTTATTGTTAGCAAAAAATACCTATGATTATCTTCATTAATTTTGGACAAATAGGAGTCTTTGAGGAGTGTTACACGCGTATCACTCTCTTTTTTCGACTTGAATAAAATACCATGTTTGACAAAAACTAAATCAATCAAAATTGTTTAGGGGTGCAACATGGGAAGCGTACACTTAACTGCTTCGGAAAAAAGCTTTATATGGGTTAACTATATGGTTGATAGTATGGCAATTTGTTGTTTAACCTACTATTTAGAAAAATGTGAAGACAAAAAAATAGCTGAACTATTAACATATGCATTAGAGTTATCCAAGATCCATACAAAGTTTGCTGCTGAGACCTTATCAAAAGAAAATTATCCAGTTCCAATTGGTTTTAATGATGAAGATGTAAGCCTAAATGCACCAAGGTTGTTTTCAGATGAGTTTGTTCTTTTTTACCTTCATCATTTAGCCAATTTGGGATTATCGTATTACTCGAAAGCCCTTTCGATGGTTGCCCGCGAGGATGTTCATGAGTTTTATAAAGAATGCATAAGTTCATCCTCAGAGTTGAATTCAAGAACAAAAGAGCTGCTGTTATCTATGGGCCTATATGTTAGAGCACCATATATTCCTGATGCATCCCATCCAGAGATGATCGAGAAGCTAGGATATTTAAAAGGGTTTCTAGGCGAAAAAAGAATGCTAACATCGTTAGAAATCACGAATCTTTTTTTTAATATCCAGACACTTGAAATTGTAAAAACATTAATGATTGGTTTTTCACAGGTGGTCAAATCAAAGGACTTAAGGGATTACTTAATAAGAGGGAAAGAAATAAGCACAAAGACTTTAAAAGAATTACGGACCCTTCTAGAAAAAGAGGATTTATCCAGTGCTTCTCCTTGGTATACATATATATCTGATTCAACCGAATCACCATTTTCCGACAAACTCATCATGTTCCATGGTGCTATTATGGCTGGAGCGGGAATTGAACAATATGGTTTTAGTTTAGCAACTATTATGCGCAGGGATGTAGGAATGAAATACTCCAAACTCATAACAGAAATGCTGACATTTGCTGATGATGGTATGAATTTAATGATAAAAAATAAATGGATGGAGCAGCCTCCGATGGCTGTAAGTCGAAAAGACTTAGAGAATAAGTAATGTAAAGAAGTACTAAAAAAGGGCGTCAGGTGTTTTTAAACCTGGTGCTTTTTGAGTAGGTTTCTGAGAGTCTATTAGGGATTGTCAATCAATTTTTAGATGATTTTTACTAGATTTAGTACTTAGTATCCATCTCCTAGAATATACCTTTTTAGGTAGACTTAGCCTTTCGAAGGAGAGATAGGATGGATAAATTTGATGTGATTCTCATTGGCAGTGGGCATAATGCTTTAATAGCGGCTGCTTACTTAACCCGTGCAGGGCGGAGCGTCTTAATGTTAGAGAAAAATGACCGTCCAGGCGGTTTCTTGCGGACAGAGGAGCTGACGCTTCCAGGCTTTAAACATGATGTTTTTGCAGCAGCACATCCTCTATTTACGACGGGACCTGCCTATGCTGAATTAAGAGAGGACCTAGAGAAGAGAGGGTTACGGTATTTAAATACTGATTTGCCAACAGGTATTTCATTGGAAGACGGTCGGACAGCGGTTCTTCCGACCGCATTTCATGCATTGATGGAAGAAGCTGAACGGCTTTCACCTGGAGACGGAGCGACATTAGCCGGCATGTTTGAACAGATAAATCCATATGTGAATGACGTATTTGGTTTGTTTAATATGGATCTATCTAGTCCTGAAGCGACACCGATTATCAATCGATTGCTCCATGAAGAGGGTGGAGCAGGTTATTCTTCTTTCGCTGTGTCACTTGTTACGACGGCTCGTAACACAGTGAGTTCACTCCATTCTCCTGTAACCCGCGCGATGCTCGCTTCCTGGGTTACACATCTTGGGCGTACGCCGGATGAAGTTGGAAGCGGTATTTGGGTTCCTCTAACCACCATGGCATTGATGGGCGGCGGTATGCCGATTCCTGAAGGCGGCAGTGAGAAATTGGCCCAAGCTTTAGCCCAACTTATTAAGGATCAAGGCGGGGAAATTCTTACAGACACACTTGTCGAACGGATTTTAGTGGAAAACGGCAAAGCGGTTGGTGTCCGGACAGCTAAGGGAAGGAAGTTTTTCGCTGGTCAGGCGGTTGTCGCGACCACCACTCCTGATCAACTTTATCTCTCTCTCTTAAAGGATACTGAAATATCACCACCGCTTCGTGCCCAGGCCGAAAAGTTCCGCTATGGGCGCGGCTGTGTGCAGATTCACTTAGCTCTTAGTGAGCCGCCGAAGTGGCCGGATGAACGATTTATCCGTGTCGGACAGCCGCATCTGACAGACGGACTTGATGGGTTTACGTTAGCCATTGCTCAAGGGGCGGCCGATCTTTTGCCTGTTAAACCGACCTTTACAGTCGACTGCTCAACGAACTTGGATCCAACGCGTGCTCCCGCCGGAAAGGCCATCATGCGTATTCAAGTGTTAGAAGTACCGGTCCGTCCGCGCGGGGATGCGGCTGGCCAAATCGATGTCAGAGAGGGAACATGGACAAAGGATTTAACCGAGCGATTTACAGAACGGGTATTTGAAGTCGTAAGTAACCATATCCCTAATATTCCGAGTGCGATTATTGGTAAATATGTTGTTACACCGGACAAGATTGCTAGATTTAATCCGAATTCAGGGCCTGGGGATCCATACGGAGGGGCACATGACTTGGCGCAGAGTTATCTGTTTAGACCCTTACCAGGGCAGCCAGGTCATCAAACTGCTATACCAAATGTCTATATGCTCGGTGCCGCCACCTGGCCTGGTCATGGAGTGAACGGCGGGTCGGGCTATATTGTGGCAAAGAAGCTTTTGGCACAATAATCTAATAAACCCTATTTCTTATTTGGAAATAGGGTTTATTTGTTGTGATGAATAGTTATTTATCATTACATCCACGTGGGACGTTTTTCTTCTAACAGGATAAACTTGAAAAGAATCAGGTATGATTTTTGCTGAGTGGTACAGCAATTCAGACACCGTCACAGATTTATAACCGTTCTTATATAGATAACTTAAAACGGTATCTAATGCTTTGACGGTTGAACATTTTTTCGAAAATTCACTGCCATGCCAATCATGAAAAAGAATGATATTTCCGGGTCTTACTCCTTTTGTGATCGTTCGGCAAATTTGGCTTGCAGGTGGATTGGTCCAATCGCGAGAATCTTGATCCCATGACCAGAGGACTACTTCTTTTCCGTTTTTAATGGCGGTATTAATGACCGTATCATTGTAAATTCCTCCAACAGGACGATAGAGTGAGGGTTTAAAGCCAATATATTTTTGAATTATTTTATCTGTTTCTTCTAATTCGAGAGTAAGTTTTGAAGAGGTGATATGATTCCCATATACATGATGGAAAGTATGATTGGCAATTTCGTGCCCTTCTTTTACTTCTCTTTTTAGTACCTCAGGAAATCTTTCCACTTTGTTCCCAGCGACAAAAAAGGTCGCTTTCGCATGATATCTTGCTAAGATATCAAGAATTTCTGGTGTGAAAATCGGATGGGGACCGTCATCAAAGGTCAGCGCCACCAGTTTATCATTTGTGTTAATCTCCCAAAATACATGCCCTGTTTTTTCATATTCTTCACGGGTTTTAATAGCAGCAGTAGCATTTTCTTGAAAGGTCAAAACGGTAAAAAATAACAAAACACTAAGGAAGATCCATTTTCTCAATGAAACCACACCCTTAATAATAGTAAACGTCGGAAGCATGGGGACGGTTCTCATGCTTCCAAAGAAGCACGAGAACCGTCCCCATGCTTACCTTTTATTATGAGGCTCTATTCTTCCCTCTGCCGGAAATAAATTTAAAAATTAATACTACGACTGCAACTACCAGTAGTAGGTGAATGAGTCCCCCTGCAATATGAAATATTAGCCCAATGATCCAAAATAATAGTAGTAAACCAATAATGGTCCAAATCATTTAAAATCCCTTCTTTCGTGGAGATATAGTTTGTAATGTGTATTTTACCCACAATGAAGAAAAAGTATTTCTCGCAATTTGTTCGGGAATCTAAATGAATGAATTTTATTGATTTTTATGGTAAATTTTAAGTTATGACTTAAAGGAGTGATGAAGAATGAGCATGGGGATTCCAGAAATAACTTTGAATGACGGGCTTACAATACCTGTTGTCGGACTTGGAACATATAAACTGAAAGGGAATGAGGGGGTCAATTCAATCCTTAGTGCCATTGATATGGGTTATAGATTAATAGATTCTGCTTATAATTATGAAAATGAAGGTACGGTAGGGGAAGCGGTTAGACGCAGTTCGGTTTCAAGAGAAGAGTTAAAGATTACTTCCAAACTGCCGGGGCGTTATCAAAATTATGACAATGCTGTTACCACCATCCAAGAATCGTTATATCGGGCAAATTTAGATTATTATGATGTCTATCTCATTCATTGGCCAAATCCAAGACAGGACACATATGTGGAGGCATGGCAGGCCTTAATTGACGCCCAAAAATGGGGAATGATTCGTTCAATAGGTGTTTGTAATTTTTTACCCGAACATATTGAGCGTTTAGAAAAGGAAACGGGTGTCAAACCGAGCATGAACCAAATCGAATTACACCCGTATTTCAATCAGGAGTCTCAAAGAAGATGGCACGAGAAACATCACATTATCACGGAATCATGGAGTCCTTTAGCTCGAGCAAATGAAGTGTTAGAAAATGAGACTCTTAAGCAGATTGCTGAACAGCATAATAAATCCATCTCACAAGTGATTTTGCGATGGCATTTTCAATTAGGGGCAATCTCCATACCGAAATCTGCTTCCTATGAGCGACAACTGGAAAATATCTCGATTTTTGACTTTTCACTAAACGAAACAGAAATGAACCTCATTTCAGGTCTAACACGCCCAGATGGAAGAATAAACAACCAAGATCCAGCTACCTACGAAGAATTTTAAGAAGGAGCAAGGGGACGGTTCTCCTGCTTCCTGGGAAGCGGAAGAACCGTCCCCTTGATTCGGGAATCAAAGGAACCGTCCCCGTGATTCATTTTTCCCTTTTATTCACATACTATAATTACTATACTAAGGGAGGATTTTTTAATTGGGTAATACAGAAACAACTAGTCGATCGATTCGAACAACACCTATTTTTGCGGTGTTATTAGCGGGGGCCTTTGTGGCATTTTTAAATCAAACGGTCATTAATGTGGCGTTGCCAAGAATTATGGAGTCTTTTGATATTTCAGCCGCTACCGCAAACTGGTTAAGTACGATTTTCATGTTAACAAACGGGATTGTTATTCCTGTTACAGCGTTCTTGATGGAGAGATATACCACTCGGCAATTATTTTTATTTTCCATGGGGGTCTTTGCCATTGGTACCTTTATTTGTGCGATTGCACCTTCCTTTTCCATCATTTTAATAGGACGTGTTATTCAAGCAATTGGCGCTGGGATTCTTTTCCCATTAATCACGAATGTGATTTTTACCATCTTCCCGATTGAGCGCCGCGGGTTTGCGATGGGAATTTTTGGCGTTGCAATGAACTTTGCTCCTGCCATTGGCCCGACTTGGGCAGGTTGGATTATTGAGACCTATTCCTGGCATACGATGTTTTACATCATCGCACCTGTTGCACTAATTGACTTTCTAGCTGCAATTTTTCTGGTGAAAAATGTAACCGAAACGAGACGTCCAAAATTAGATGTCCTTGGCGTGATTTTATCAACCATTGGATTTGGCGGTTTACTTTATGGCTTTTCAACAGGTGGAACAAAGGGCTGGACAGACCCTGAAGTGGTGACCTTGTTTATCGTTGGCGGTGTGAGCCTAATATTATTTGTGTGGCGCCAATTAAAGGTAGGCCATCCAATATTAGAATTCAGGATTTTTAAGTATCGATTATTTACGTTAACGACGATTATTAACGTTATTGTTACCATGGCCATGTTCTCTGGCATGATTTTAATGCCTATTTATATGCAAAATATCCATGGTTTCACGCCACTTCAAGCAGGTTTTGTGCTCCTCCCGGGCGGGATTGTAATGGGAGTCATGTCACCTATCACAGGCAAGCTGTTTGATAGGTATGGTGCAAAATGGTTAGCGATAATCGGGTTGGCGATTACAATTGTGACGACGTATGCCCTGACAAAACTACAAACGAATACGTCCTATTCGTACGTTATATGGGTCTACACAATTAGAATGTTTGGGATGTCCATCCTGATGATGCCAATCTTTACGGCAGGTTTAAATGACTTGGGACTAAGTTTAAATCGTTATGGGACGGCTATGGTCAATACATTAAGGATGGTTGCTGGAGCAGTTGGTATGGCCTTTTTTGTCTCGATTATGACTAATCAAGGGGAAGCGCATGTAAAGTCCATCATGAACCAAGAAAAAATTTCCCCAACGGATAAGGCACATTTGGCTTTGGCAATCAAGCAGGGAACCGTGATGGGGATTGATGATGCCTTTATGATTGCAACCTATTTATCGATTGCGGCGTTTATTTTAGCTTTCTTTATTCGGAAGTCTGGTAAAAAGGAAGAAGCACCAATGCAAAAGAAAGCCGTTAAAAAAGTTCCACAACTACAATAATAAAAAATGGACGTATGCACATGCATACGTCCATTTTTTGCAGATTATTGGTATATGTTTCCGCCGGATTGTTTAAACTCTTCAGCTTTTTCTCGCATTCCTTTTTCGATTGCTTCGGTCGTTTCAAGTTGGTTAAAGTTGTTACGAATATCATGTGAGATTCTCATGCTACAAAATTTAGGACCGCACATGGAGCAGAAATGGGCTGTTTTGGCCCCTTCAGCAGGCAGGGTTTCATCATGATACTCAAGTGCTCGTTCCGGATCTAACGATAAATTAAATTGATCTCTCCAACGGAATTCAAACCTTGCTTTTGACAACGCATTATCTCTAATTTGTGCTCCAGGATGGCCCTTCGCTAAGTCAGCCGCATGTGCAGCAATTTTGTAGGTAATAACTCCTTCACGGACGTCATCTCGATTAGGCAGCCCTAAATGCTCTTTTGGTGTTACATAACATAGCATGGCTGTACCAAACCAGCCAATCATTGCAGCACCAATCGCAGAGGTTATATGATCATATCCGGGAGCAATATCCGTTGTAAGAGGTCCAAGTGTATAGAAGGGCGCCTCCTTACAAATCTCTAGCTGCTTATCCATATTTTCCTTAATGAGGTGCATCGGTACATGCCCTGGGCCTTCCACCATAACTTGTACATCATGTTCCCAAGCGATTTTTGTTAACTCACCTAGTGTTTCTAACTCCGCAAATTGTGCTTCATCATTTGCATCTGCAATCGACCCCGGCCGTAAACCATCACCTAGTGAAAAAGCTACATCGTAGGATTTCATGATTTCACAGATGTCTTCAAAGTGAGTATATAAAAAGTTTTCTTGGTGATGGTGTAAACACCATTGTGCCATGATCGAACCGCCGCGTGACACTATTCCGGTTAAACGTTTTGCAGTTAATGGAACATACCGCAGAAGGACACCGGCATGAATGGTAAAATAATCGACCCCTTGTTCTGCTTGTTCAATTAACGTATCCCGATACACTTCCCAGGTCAGGTCTTCAGCAATACCGTTTACTTTTTCAAGTGCCTGATAGATCGGAACGGTACCAACAGGAACGCATGAGTTTCGAATAATCCATTCACGGGTGGTATGGATATTTTTCCCAGTTGATAAGTCCATGATGGTGTCGGCGCCCCAGCGTGTCGCCCATGTCATTTTTTCCACTTCTTCTTCAATCGAAGAGGAAACAGCGGAGTTGCCAATATTGGCATTAATTTTGACATGAAAATTTCGACCAATGATCATCGGTTCTGTTTCTGGATGGTTAATGTTAGAGGGGATAATGGCCCGGCCTCTTGCCACTTCCGCGCGAACAAATTCAGGATCCATGTTTTCCCTGATCGCGATAAATTCCATTTCAGGTGTAATGATTCCCTTTTTCGCATAATGAAGCTGTGTGACATTTTCCCCTTTTTTTGCGCGCAGTGGTTTCCGTTTTAATCCAGGAAAGACTTTATGATTGGCACGAGGGTCATTTAGATCTTGATAGCCATTATCTTCAGCTTTAATTTCTCGACCTTCATATTCTTCCACGTCTGATCGTTCCTGAATCCAAGTGTTTCTAAGAGTCGGAAGACCTTTTGTAATGTCAACTGAGTAATGATGATCGGTATAGGGACCGCTCGTATCGTACACTCGGACAGGTGGATTTTTTTCCTCGCCCAAGGTACTAATGGTTGAGCTTAATTCAATTTCACGCATAGGCACCTGAATGTCAGGTCGTGACCCCTTTACATACACTTTTTTACTGCCTGAGAAGCTTGACATAATGGAAATGTTTTTTTCATTTAATGAGTTGGATACCATGATTTAATCTCTCCCTTTTTTTTAATGACTCTGTTAAAGGACATATTGTTGGTTCTTATACTTCTGTTGATTGGAGCGGAAGGCGTTCGACTCCTGCGGGAGTACGGGGCAGGGGAGACCCCACAGGCGCTTTAGCGCCGAGGAGGCTCCCCTGCACGCCCGCGGGTTTGCTGAGCGCCTGGAGCGGAAATCAACAATCAAATATAACAGAGCCTTGAAAGGACGAGATCCAGAACAAATGGATGGGGTGAATGAAGCACATATAAAAAGCCGGGTCCATAAATGGATGGACCCGGCAAAATGTATGTAGAAGTTAATATCAAAAATGATGTTTGTCAACTTCCCCACGCTGGTATGATCCAGATCAGGTCCGAAGGGTCAAGAAACTTAAACGTGTTTCTCTCTCAGCCCAAACTATTGGACTCCCCTAGTTATGTTTATTTAACTTGTTTCAGTATATAAGAGTTGTTTAAGAAATGAAAGAAAAATTATAAAAATTTTGTAATATGAGTAAATTTTACTATGATTCTCTAATAGGGATATTTTTCAATAATAAACAAAAAATAAAAGCTGAAATGAGAAATGGGAGGAATCCATAATGGTTGAAAGATATCAAAATCAGAACAATCCGGAAAATAAAATGCAAACATTTAAAAACATGAATCAGTCCGCTTTAAACTATGTGCAATCAGCAATTGAAAATACCGCAGCTGAAACCAATGATGCAACGCAAAACCTGGTGAACCAAGTTATGAAAAATCAAGTGCCTTAATTGTCAAGACCTCTATAGGGGGTCTTGGGGCAGGGTGTGAGACTTTAGTATGATATCAACAAGTACATTTGACTACTAAAATCATTACTTGTTACTATTAGGGTAATAAATACATTTGAAAGGCATAACTAGCCTTTATTAGGTGGTACGAATGGAATCAATTCCGCAAAAACAACTGATAACTAATTGGCTATCTTTTTCAAATTTCCAATTGAAAATCTCAAATGAATTAGAAAGCAACCTACAACAAAAACACCAATTATCGTTAAATGAATTCTACGTTCTTTTATTTCTATCCGAAGCTTCTGAAAAAAAGTTAAAATTACAGCAGCTTCAGAATATGGTAGGGTTAAGTCAAAGCGCCATGTCTAGACTCGTCAGCCGTTTTGAAGCAAGGGATTGTGGTGCATTAAGAAGGCATATTTGTGCTGACGACCGTCGGGCTATTTTTACTTCTTTAACAACTGAAGGAGAAGAAAAGCTTAAACAGGCGATGATGACGTTCCATGAAACACTTGAAAATACTTTTTCCAAAAAAGCAGTCGTTGAAGAGCTTCACCAACTAATCGGCCAATTAAACGAGAAGGGGACTAGGTAACTTTACAGTAGTTTTGTTTGCTGTCTTTAGGTGGAATCATGTTACTTGACGGTTTATTTTACGATATGCTAATTTATATGCATGCACATACATTTTATAAATAGAGTGTCTATGGATGCAAAATTAACGTGGTTAAATGAGCAAAAGAAGTAGACGCTAACGATGTAAAATCACGAAATATGTGCATTTAAAACTATACAAGTACATTAAGGAAGTGTTCACATGGAACATCTATTTACGCCATATAAGCTAAAAGGGCTGCAGTTGAAAAACCGTGTTGTAATGCCACCAATGTGTCAATACTCAGTCACCAATAAAGATGGGATTGCTACGGATTGGCATTACTTGCATTACGTGAGCCGCGCAATTGGCGGTGCCAGCTTAATCATTATTGAAATGACCGATGTAGAACCAGATGGGCGCATCTCAGATTATGATTTAGGCTTATGGTCAGACGATCATATCCCCGCACTGAAACGGATTGTAGATGCTTGTCATCAGCACGGAGCCAAAGTGGGCATCCAAATTGCCCATGCCGGACGCAAAGCGGAAGATGCCGAAGAACCAGTGGCACCATCTGCGATTCCTTTTGATGATAAATCTAAAACACCAAGAGCCCTTTCAACTGAAGAAGTAAAAGAAATGGTAGAAAAATTCCGCCTGGCCACTCAGCGCGCCATCAAAGCAGGAGTGGATGTGATTGAACTTCATGGTGCCCATGGGTACTTGATTCATCAATTTACATCAGCATATACAAATAAGAGAACAGACGAATATGGACAAGAATTAACGAAGTTTGGGAAAGAAGTCATTGAATCTGTAAAAGGTGAAATGCCTGAAGATATGCCATTAATTATGCGTATTTCCGGAAGAGAGTACGTAGAGGGCGGGTATGGAATCGACAATGCAATCGAATTCTCAAGAGAATTCCAAAAAGCAGGCGTTGATATATTCCATGTAAGTGCTGGTGGAGAAGGTCCAATCGCTGCGGCGGGCAGACCTGGGACACATGTGGCTTACCAAGTGCCATTAGCAAGAGCTATTAAACAAGCATTGAATGTACCAGTCATAGCAGTCGGAAGATTGGATGAACCAGAATTGGCAAACGCTGTAATTGGAAACGAAGATGCTGATCTAGTTGCCGTAGGAAGAGCCATGCTTAGAAACCCTTATTGGGCATTAGAAGCAGCAACAGTGCTTCATAAAGAAATAGAATTGCCAAGACAATATACTAGAGGATTTCCAAATCGCTAAAATAAACAGGATGGGAGCAAAAAATATGAACTATGTTACGTTAAATAACGGCCTAAAAATGCCACAGCTTGGTTTTGGAGTTTGGCAGGTAAAAGATGATCAAGCGACTGCTGCGGTTGCTACCGCTTTAGAAGTAGGATACCGTTCTATCGATACAGCGATGATTTATAAAAATGAAGTAGGCGTAGGTAAAGCGCTGAAAGAATCTTCTATCCCTAGTGAAGATCTATTCATTACGACAAAAGTGTGGAATAGTGACCAAGGTTATGAAAATACATTGCGTGCTTTCGATGAAAGCTTAGAAAAATTGGGGCTTGATTATATCGATCTTTACTTGATCCATTGGCCAACACCACAATTTGATCAGTATGTGGATACCTATAAAGCGTTAGAAAAGCTTTATCATGAGGGTCGCGTGAAGGCGATTGGTGTTTGTAACTTTGAAATCGAACATTTGGAGCGCCTTTTAAATGAATGTGAAGTCGTACCTGTGTTAAATCAAGTTGAATGCCACCCATACTTAGCGCAAACGGAATTAAAAGAGTTTTGTGCCAAACATAATATTTTTGTGGAAGCCTGGAGCCCGTTAGATCAAGGTGGAGAAGTCCTACAGGACGAAGTGGTTCAAAAAATTGCTGAATCGCATGGCAAGACACCAGCTCAAACCGTATTGCGCTGGCATTTACAAAACAATACGATTGTGATTCCAAAATCTGTTACGCCCGCCAGAATCAAAGAAAACTTTGAAGTTTTTGATTTTGAACTTACTCCAGATGAAATGAATGCCATCAATGAAATCAACCGCAATCGACGCAAAGGTCCACAACCGAACGAGATGCATGTTCGATAGGACTAAGTAAAATGACGTGTAAATTTATACGTCATTTTTTCTATGTTTCAGGATTAAGCATAGCAGTCAAAAAACAATGCAAACTAAAAATGTGGATGTTGCATTAGCATCCTTACTGGAATCAATCAAAGACCAAGGTGGTGCATAGAAATGACAAAAAACAAAAGTAAATTTTCTAAAAATAGAAAAGGTGTATCAGAGGCTAATGTAGAATTTGCCGGAGAAAATGGCCTTGAAAAAGTGGCAATTAAAGCCCAAAAAAATCATAATCGATAAATGGGGGACAGTGTTCCTTTCCAAATCAGACCGTCATAGGCGGTCTTTTTGTTTTTGGTTCACAAATGATTAACCAATCCTGTGGGTATACTAATAAAGGAGGGCTGTTTATGATTGTTTATCACGGATCCATAAAAAAATTCGATCACTTTAAAAAAGAGGCTTTAGTTCAGAACCTACCTGATCATATAGATACAATCGGTATCTGGCTTACGGCTGACATCGATTCAGCCAGACCATTTGCAATTGGGACCGAAACCATTATTGAAAAATCCAAAACAGAATTTTGGGATGATGGCGAACCAAAAGTGGTGCAAATGGAGAAGCCCGTTCAAGGTTTTATCTATAGAGTATATATGGATGAACAAAACCTAAAGAAATACGCAAACTATGAATTATTTATGATTGACCGAGATAAATATTGTGATTATTTAGCAACGAAAAAAAAGAACCCTACTTGGAAAGACCAAGCAATTCTTTTAAATAAAGAAGAAGCTAATGCTGCATTTCGTCAAAATCTTCAAAAACAAGGTTATGAGGGATTTTTAATTCATAACACTAGTATGTATGAGAATGTGACAAATCTGTATTGCATCTTTTCAGAAGACTCCATCTTCATTGCGGATGTCATCCATGTCGATGAATGAGAGAACTAAAAAGTGCGAAATCGATTCGCACTTTTAAGAGTATGATTTTTCTAAAAGAAATTCCTCAATGAACTCCTGTAGTCTTTGAATGTCTGTTTGCCAATGTTCGCCTGAAATTTCTATTAAAGTGGAAAGCGCACTTTTAATAAGAAATTTCCTTGGTGTCTTGGAATGAATAATTTCCTCTTGGATAAAGTCCAATAACTCCACATGTTCCAGTTGATCTGCGCCTTCATTCATATGCTTTTTTAAAGCAGACACGATGTGATGAAGTTTTTTCTCATAGGCCAGTCCGGTCTTATTACAATCTGGAAGCCATTTGTTGAGAATTTCTGGATTTAATAATTGAGCTCTGCTGCTTTCCACCTCATCCACCATTTTTACTACCCGTTCTACTGTAAAACGAATCACAGCCTTGAGGCTGCTGTCCTTTTCTTGAACCATAAAATGATAATGAATATTATGATGCAGCATCCCAAGGAACATAATCGCACAATCTAGCAAGTAGGGATGATGACTTTTTTTGAATAGGTCTAAAAAGCGGTTGTAGATCCATTGAAGATGCCTTAATTGGAATCCCTTCAGATACTGCTTTAAAGTTGGATCATTGGAGACAAATACTTCTTCAAAAAGCGTTAACAGTTTATTGCGCCGATTAAAGTCCATTTGTAGTTCTAGTTGTTGAATGAAGATTTCAATATCAGCAGGGTCTTGTCCTATCAACAGTTTATTTCGTTCCTGATCAATCTGTTGACCCAAGGATGTAAAAATGGCCATCAGGAGTTCATTTTTGGAGGAAAAATAATTATAGAAGGTACCTTTCGAGATACCGCTGTAATCTAGAATATCGATAATCGAAGTGGCTTGGAAACCTTTTTCGACAAACAATTGATGTGCTTTGGTAATAACATGCTGTTTTCTATCGTTCATAATAATCACCTTTATTTTCTGATTAGACTGATAGTACAAAAATATTGTACCTTATTTTCGCCTACTAGACAAATAAAGATCCTTTTTTGAAATTTATTTGTTGCAAAAAATGAACCGACGGTTTATGATAATGTTTATGCAGAATAACAGTACAAAAAAATGTACCATTAGTTTACAAGGGGGAATATAGATGGAATCACCTACAACATATAATCGTCCGCCTTATGGAATCATCGCTATTTTGATGATTGGCGCGTTTATTTCCATGTTAAATGAAACACTTTTAAATGTGGCATTGCCTTCTATTATGAAGGATTTAGATGTCAATGCATCAACAGTTCAATGGCTGGCCACTGCATATATGCTAGTCAATGGGGTTATGATCCCAGCAACAGCGTTTTTAATTCAAAAATATACGGTTAGAGGATTATTCCTTACAGCGATGAGTTTATTTACGGCAGGTACCATTATTGCCGGGTTTGCCCATGTATTTCCATTATTATTAGTGGCAAGGATGGTTCAAGCATCTGGATCGGCAATCATGATGCCATTATTAATGAATGTTATGTTAACAAGCTTTCCGCCTGAAAAAAGGGGAGGAGCGATGGGGTTATTTGGATTAGTTTTCATTTTTGCTCCAGCCGTTGGACCAACACTTTCAGGTTATTTAATTGAGCATCACAGCTGGAGAATTTTATTCCACTTAGTATCACCAATTGCCGCAATCGTCCTAGTGATTGCTATGTTCTTATTAAAAGATAAAAAAGGCAAAGTGGATATTCGTCTCGATCTATTTTCTTTAGTGTTATCAAGTATTGGATTTGGTGGTTTGCTATATGGATTTAGTTCAGCAGGGGATAAAGGCTGGGATAGCCCACAGGTCTATGTAACGATTATTGTAGGAGCAATCAGCTTAGTTACATTCATTCTTCGTCAAAACAAACTTGAAAAACCAATGTTGAATTTCAAAGTATATCGATATCCGATGTTTGCATTATCATCTGTCATTTCCATTGTTATTGCCATGGCGATGTTTTCAGCGATGCTGCTTTTACCGATTTATGTGCAAACGATTCGCGGGATTACACCGTTTAAATCCGGTTTATTAATGCTTCCTGGTTCGTTATTAATGGGGATCATGAGTCCTATTACAGGGAAATTATTTGATAAGTTTGGCGGAAGGGTTCTTGCTATTGTTGGCTTAACGATTACTACCTTTACAAGCTTTATGTTCAGTAAATTAACATTAGATACGACTTATACTGAATTAATTCTTTTATATTCAGCACGTATGTTTGGTATGTCCATGGTTATGATGCCAGTTATGACAAACGGTCTAAACCAGCTGCCGGCACGTTACTACCCACATGGAACGGCGATGAACAATACGCTACAGCAGGTATCTGGTGCTATCGGTTCGGCTCTCTTGATCACGATTATGTCCAATCGCACAAAAACACATGCGACCGATCTCGCTACTCCGATGATGAAAAATAACCATGGACTACTTACTGCTGAAATGAAGCAGCAAATTGCCATGAGGGCGATGTTGGAAGGAATTAATGATGCTTTCCTTGTTTCAGTCGGAATTGCCTGCATTGCGCTAGTTCTTGCTTTCTTTATTAAACGAGCGAAACAAGCAGAAGATCCAGAAGAAACAAAGGCTAAGAAAGTAGTTAATAAATTAGCAGAAAATTAAATTGTGAAGAGTGTCCTGAATCTTGGGGCATTCTTTTTTTGTTGGTTGGCGGAAAAAACAAAGAAAACAGGTGGAATCCAATCGCTAGTCCTCAAACCTATGTAAACGCAGGCGGGTTTTCCTGCGTTGATTCATCAAATACTAAGAATCCCGATGAAAGGGGCATTTGGACAATGAAGTCTCATTATCCCGCAGAAAATATTGTCTCCACTCAAAATTATCTTCCAATCCATAGGTGTTTAAATCGGGGTGGATGGGAGCAGAATCGTAGTTTGTTAATCTTTTTCTAATTTGATTTCTCATTTCCTTCGCAAATAGAGAAGACTTGTTAAATTCCTGTAGTACCCAGCGTGGAGTGATGGCAAGCATCATTTCATCAAAATGTCTGCTTTTTCGATTAATATGGGCAGGTGTTGCACAATACATAAAATATTTCTCCCCATTATAACAAAATTCCCATGCCGAGTGATGGGGATCTAAGGGTATATCCTTGGGCCAATCCATTTGGTCCATGTTGCTTAATTCACTAAGATGCTTCCAAAAAATTTGTTCATAATCATCGATGGTATACGTTTCTCTCATATCCACTGGCGTTTCATAAAAAACAATCAACGATGTGTAATGGCCAATCTCCCTTGAAATTTCTGTATAGCGACTCAACGAATCTGCAAGTTCAGATAAAGTTGAGGATTCCCGCGGATCCCCAATAAAGCTATACCGAAGTTGATTTTTCGAGAATCCAATAGTTGCTGGGATGCACGGAAACGGTTTTTCTTTGTCAGTCATTTTAGCTGAGAATTTCTCTAGAGCAGTCCTTTCCCAGTCCTTTAGTTGACTGCGACCTAAGGGATCATCTATATAAATTCTTAGCACGATTCCCACCTCCACCTGCAGTATATTCATACCTACAATTGAGGGTACGAATCCACAATTTTCCTCTTTCCAAAAAATATTGCACCCCCAAAAACTAAAAATGTCGAATATTGTTGTAAAAAAAGACAATAAAAAATTAAGTATAGTTATAACTTTCATATTATTTTTCTCTTATAATAGAAGTATTGAATTCTCAATCTATTAAATGGAAAAAATAATAGTGGATTCTGAAAGGGGATACATAATTTTGAACACAAAATACCTAGATTTGCTATCTCAGAAGTATGATTGTGAAGAAAAAGTCGTCACTGAAATCATTAATCTTGAAGCCATCCTAAATCTGCCAAAGGGGACCGAACATTTTGTCAGTGATTTACACGGAGAGTTCCAAGCCTTTCAACATGTATTAAGAAATGGTTCGGGGAATGTAAAGGAGAAAATAAAAGATCTTTTTAAAGATGTTTTATCTGAAAAAGAAATCATCGAATTTGCGACATTGGTCTATTATCCTGAAGAGAAATTAAAGTTAATCAAGAATAATTTTGGGAATCAACAAGACTTAAACCAATGGTATACAGAAATCATAGGGCATTTGATAAAGCTAATCTCTTATGCTTCATCTAAATATACTCGCTCAAAATTACGTAAAGCATTGCCAAACCAATTTGTTTATATTATTGAAGAGCTCTTATACAAACGGGATGAATCCGCCAATAAGGAACATTATTATAAAAAAATTGTCCAGCAAATCATTTCCTTAGGTCAGGCTGATAAGCTTATTATTGGTCTTGCCTATACGACGCAGAGATTAGTAGTGGACCATCTCCATGTAGTAGGAGATATTTATGATCGTGGACCCCAACCTGATAAAATTATGGATACCCTTATCAACTACCATTCTGTTGACATTCAGTGGGGAAATCATGATGTCCTATGGCTTGGTGCATTTGCTGGTTCAAAGGTTTGTCTTGCTAATATTATTCGAATCAGTGCTAGATACGACAATCTCGATATTTTGGAAGATGTCTATGGAATCAATCTTAGACCGCTATTAAATCTTGCGGAGAAATACTATACAGATAATCCAGCCTTTAGACCAAAGATAAACGCTGATAAAAAGGTATCTGAATATGAACGACTACAAATTACGAAAATTCATCAAGCCATTGCCATGATTCAGTTCAAACTGGAAATGCCAATCATCAAGAGGCGGCCAGACTTTAATATGTCAGAAAGGCTTTTACTTGAGAAAATTGATTATGACAAAAACGAAATAACCATACATGGGACAACATACCAACTTGATAATAGCTGCTTTGCAACGGTTAATCCTGAGCAGCCCGAACAACTTTTAGAGGAAGAAGAGCAGGTGATGGAAAGACTGTTATTTTCGGTCCAGCATTCCGAGAAGTTGGCAAGACATATGAATTTTTTAATGAAGAAGGGCAGTCTTTATTTACAATATAACGGAAATTTATTAATTCATGGCTGTATTCCTTTAGATGAAGAAGGGAATATGGAAAAATTGGTGATTGAAAATAAAACCTATGCAGGCCGTGATTTACTGGATAAATTTGAACATTATTTACGATATGCGTTTGCACATCCGGAAGAGACGGATGATCTTGCGACAGATATGGTTTGGTATTTATGGACAGGGGAATATTCATCACTTTTTGGAAAAAGAGAAATGACAACCTTTGAGAGGTATTTCATTAAGGATAAAAAAACCCATAAAGAGAGGAAGAACCCATATTACTATTTACGTGAAAATGAGGATGTTTGCCGAAAAATCTTGATGGAGTTTAATCTTAATCCAGATCAGGGTCATATTATCAATGGGCATACACCGGTTAAAGAAATAGAAGGAGAGAATCCAATTAAAGCAAATGGAAAGATGCTTGTCATTGATGGTGGTTTTTCTAAAGCCTATCAATCTACAACGGGCATCGCGGGATACACTTTATTATATAATTCCTACGGGATGCAGCTGGTCGCCCATAAACAGTTTAATTCCAAAGAAGAAGTTTTATTAAACGGAACCGATGTTTTATCAGTGAAAAGATTGGTAGATAAAGAATTAGAGCGAAAAATGGTCAAAGAAACGAATATTGGAGAGGAATTATTAAAGGAAATCTCTAATTTGAATAGTCTTCGGGAATATCGTTATATGAACTGAATCGAAAGGGACAGGGAAAAACTGTCCCTTTTTATTTCTGAAGATATTCTTACCACATGATCTTTAATGCAGTTGATTGGGAACTTTATTCGTATGAGAACCAGTCATAACTTCTGTAAAAATGTTATCCTGATTTGTTGAATCAGGTATATTCATTTGTGGGAAATTTGCTTTTAGTATCTTTTCTAAATCGCCCATGGTTAGGGGTCTAGCATGTGGCATCAAAGTAAATCCAAACTCACCATTATCCTCAATCGTTCCAACCTGAACATCTTCCAATTTACTTATTCCTGCCATTCGTAGTCGTTTTTCTAAGTCATCGACGGAGAGTCGAAGCTTTTTAAGGTTATCTACCAATAGTTTTCCTTCGGAAATGACAGGAACCGCTTCACCTTTTATAACTTTTTCTGCCCGATTCCAGTGAAGAGTAATCCATTCCGTCATTACAAGAAAGCCAACAAACGTGGCAGCCCCTAAAATGGTTTTCCCAATCCCTTGTGCACTTACTTCACCTCCAAGGATCGCACCTAAGGAGATAATGATGGTTAATTGAGGAGTGGTCATTTGTGAAATGGATTTACGACCTCCTAATCGAAGGATGAGAGTACCTACAGATGCTAATAGAAGAGATTGCCAAAAAATAGTCCACATATGTATTCCTCCAGAAGTTAGGTTAACTTTATTGTTCTATTCACTTAAGAAAAAAATACCTTATATGGAAGAACGCAAAAAGTAGTGGTAATCTTTTCGATTACCACTACTTATGTTATGTATTATTTGAGGCTCACGCCAGACTCTCTGATAAACTTGGTTGCAAGGAGTCCGTATCACATTTAATATAAAACGCTTTGGTATGTGTATCCGGAATAATATGTGGATCTGGGTATAGTTCTTTTAAGGTTTTAATCATTTTTTTCCCAATTCCTTGTCCTCGATGAGACGGGTTTACGGAAATATGTAGGACTTGCATTATATCCTTCTCAACAAATAAAACACCAATCAACCCAATAATGTCTTCCTGTTCCTTCCATAAAAAAAGCTGTCGATTTTGTTCTGTTTCATATTTTGACATGGTCATCTGAAGCTGTTGCAGGTCTTTTTCATTAGGCATAAATGATAAAAGTCCCATGGCAATTTTGTTAAACATTTTTTTGTAACGTGTCAACATAATAATCCCTCATTCTAAAGAAATAGGCTAAAACAGCTAATCGTTTAAGTTATTAAATATAAAAAATGATATTATGATGTTTTTTATTATATAACAGAACTACCATTAATGTAACATATATTCGAGTTAATATTTTTACATTTCTATTGAATTCATATTAAGAATTAATTTCAGAATTAATTGAAAATAAACAGATGCAAAATCAACAACGGGGCATAAATACGTTTCAAGCTTCTTGAAACCGCCTTCTTAATATTTCACAATAACTTAGTTAGAAAATCTTACGACAATCTTGTTTTTCTGAATATTTAGATTATGATGTATCTATAGGGAAAATTAAACCCAATTATGGTCCTCTTTTTTCCAATCATATATCCCCCTAAAAAACAATCCATTTGTCGAAACATAGGTTGTACCTATAACTTAAGTACTAAACGGACCCATTTCCATTTGAAAAGATTGTATGAAAATTCAATAAAGATAAACAATAAAGTGAGATAGAAAATCTTACCGAAGGAGGAAGTTATGATAAAAAAACAGTGCATTGCCATGCTCTTAGCTGGAGGAAAAGGCTCTCGATTAAAGGAGCTAACCAAAACGATTGCAAAACCGGCTGTCCCTTTTGGCGGCAAATATCGAATTATTGATTTCTCCTTAAGCAATTGCAGCAATTCTGGGATTGATACCGTTGGCGTGTTGACCCAATACCAGCCTCACACTCTTCAAAATTATATTGGCGATGGAAGACAATGGGACTTAGGGCGAAAGAACGGCGGCATTACCATTCTTCCTCCTTTTCAAATTGAGAATGGTGAAAGATGGTATGAAGGTACGGCACATGCAATCTATCAAAACCTAGACTATATTGAAAGCCATAACCCAGACTATGTTCTTGTTATTTCAGGTGATCACATTTACAAAATGAATTATAATAAAATGCTTGAACAGCACAAAGAAACAAAAGCGGAAGCCACTATATCTGTAATCCATGTTCCATGGCGAGAAGCGAATCGGTTTGGAATTATGAATGTGAATAAAGAAACCCTAAGAGTGTTAGATTTTGAAGAAAAGCCGAGACAACCGAAATCAAATCTGGCATCAATGGGGATTTATATTTTTAATTGGAAAATGTTAAAAAGATATTTAGAAAAAGAAGAAAAAAATCCATTTTCATCTAAGGATTTTGGTAAGGATGTCATTCCTTCTATGCTTCTAGATAACCGCCGGGTTTATGCTTATCGTTTTAACGGCTATTGGAAAGATGTTGGGACCGTCCAAAGCCTTTGGGAAGCAAATATGGATTTACTTTCGTATCAAACTAATCCTATTTTGCAGCACGAAGAGTGGGGGATCTATACGCGTGAAACGTCACACCAACCATTTTATTTAGATGAAAAAGCTATATTAAGCCGGTCGTTAGTTTCAGAAGGCTGTAAGGTATTTGGGAAAGTGGAGAATTCGGTCCTTTATCATGGCGTGACGGTGAGTAAGGGTGCAGTGATTAAGAATTCCGTTATTCTGCCCAATTCATTTATAGGTGAGAATGCGGTCATTAATCGATCCATCATCGGCAGTGATTCTTTTATTGGGGCAAATGTTCAATTAGGAGAATCAAATCAGTTTGCTGAAATTGCTTTAATCGGAAATAACCAAATAATTAGGAAAAATGGAAAAATAAAAGGTAATGCCGTTTAACTTAACGTTAATATTATTATGTAAACAATAAAACTCACCCTATAGGATGAGTTTTTCATTTTTAAGGGTTAATTTTCTTGAGATTTCTTTTTCGTATAGGCAATGACAATTAGTTCCTCATCCGTTTCTGTTCGTAATCGATTTTCTAATGTTTGTACTTCTTCTAGCTCTGAATGAGATAATTTTGCTGGTTGATATTGTTGATTGATATCCATTTTACACCCTCCTTTATTATCAGTTTACCCAATGCTCCTAAAATACAAGGGCGTTTTTTCATTGAATCAGGCTAACTAAGACGGTAAAGGATGGAAAAAGAATAAGCCAAAAATCGCTGATGATTTTTCATTCTTTTTTTGGTACCGCTTTCGTGATTTGATGGTATGATAGAAATACAGATTCTTAATCGCATATTTTTTAAAGAGAGGTAAAAAAAATGATCAGAATTCTTTTATGTTGTGGCGGCGGTTTCTCTTCCAGTGCTTTAGCCACAAAGGTTGGAAAGGATATAGTCGAAAATAACCTGCAAAACGATTTTTATATCGAATTTTCTCCATTTAGTCTAGCAAAAGAAAAAATGGCCGAGTTTGATATAGTGGTATGTTGTCCTCATTTAAGATTTGATGTAAAACGAATGATTGATAACCTAAACCCTGATAAACCAATTTATATTCTTCCCCCAAGAATGTATGGATTGATTAATATTCTGGAATTATCTTTAGATGCGATGGATGTTATTGAATTGTATAATAAAACAAAAGTAAACCCGGTGCATTTTCCAGGGGAAGAACATGTTTTAAGAATTACTAGGAATGTGGCTTATCGGAATCAGAAATTCTATGATCTTGTATAGGTAGGTCTAAATTCATTTCAGCCGATATTTGGATCGTTGGGTCTAAAATCTTTTCAAGCGATTTTTGGGCCTGTGTGTCAATATTCTCCTCAGCCGATATTTGGGTCGTTGGGTCTAAATTCTTCTCAAGCGATTTTTGGGCCTGTGTGTCAATATTCTCCTCAGCCGATTTAGGAATCGTTGGGTCTAAATTCTTCTCAAGCGATTTTTGGGCCTGTGTGTCAATATTCTCCTCAGCCGATTTAGGAATCGTAGGGTCTAAATTCTTCTCAAGCAATTTTTGGGCCTGTGTGTCAATATTCTCCTCAGCCAATTTAGGGACCGGTGAGTCTAAATTCATCTCAGCCGATATTTGAACCGGTGTGTCAATATTCTTCTCGGCCAATTTAAGGGCCGGTGGTTCTAAATTCATCTCAGCCGATATTTGGATCGGTGGTTCTAAATTCATCTCAGCCGATATTTGGATCGGTGGTTCTAAATTCATCTCAGCCGATATTTGGATCGGTGGTTCTAAATTTATCTCAGCCGATATTTGAATCGGTGGTTCTAAATTTATCTCAGTCGATATTTGGATCGATGGATCTAAATTCATCTCAGTCGATATTTGGACCGGTGGGTTTAAGGTCTTTTCAGATGATTTTTGAATAAAATGGTACATAGCACCAAGCATTCCTGCGTCATTTTGATGAAGACAACGTTCAACCGGAACTTTAATAGCTTTCCACCAATAAAATTGCTCAAGCTGTTGATTAATCTTATTTAATAGATCCGGTTGGGCGGTCACTCCACCACCGATTAAGATTTTTTGTGGGTTTAAGGTCGCAGCTAGGTTATAGATGCCGTAGCTGATGTTTTTGGCCCATTCGTCAATTAGTTTTCTTACCGATTTATGTTTAACAGCTTCTAAAAAAACGGTCTCTCCACTAATTTTATCTTTTTTACCCTTAAGTTTTTTATAGGAATGAATTAAACCAGTAGTTGAAGCATTGTTATTCAATACACTGCCATCCCAACTAGCTGGGGTTAACATAAAACCGAATTCACCGCTTTGGAAGCTGTGACCATGTAAAAGATTCCCGTTAATATAAATACCACCACCAATTCCAGTTCCAATGGTGAGACAAATAAAATCGGTACAATTTATGGCATTACCACTTACTTTTTCAGCTATTGCCGCACAGTTTCCGTCATTTTCAATTTCAACCCGAAGGGGAATTCTCGATTCTAACAACTCTTTAAGATTTTGTTTGTCCAGTGCGGTTACAGCACCCGCTTGTTTTGAATAACCTGTATTGGGATCAATAATCCCTGGCAAGCTAATTGCAACACCGCTTACAGTATGGTCTTTTGTATACAAATCAATCGTGTCTATCATATCTTGTAAAAACATTTCTAAATTTTTGCTCCTCGTATTGTAACGATCTTTTCTAAGAATGGTTCCATCCTCTAAAAGTAGTCCATGCTTAACTTCTGTCCCACCCACATCAAAACTAATAATCATTCTCTACTTAATTCCTCCCTTCCTAATGTTTTATTGACATAATAAGTATCGAATGCTACTCCTATATAAAATGTTAGTGAAGGCTGATTTGACAGGGGCAAAATAACCGTGTTGTATGAGGTATTTCAATTTTTCTAATCAAAGATTTCTGTTTTATTTTATTAAGAAAATGTGTATAATTTAAAGGATAAAAACCGTACATAAAAGTGAAACCTTGCTAAAATTCCATTTAGTTGAGTGTTGTAAACAGTAGATGGGGAAATAAATCCAACTCTTTGAGGGAAGAGTTGGATTTTATTGTGTTATACAAAAGGGGAGATTGGCAAATGAAAATGACAAAATCGATGGCAAATATCTTGCTATTGATTACAACCGTATTATGGGGTTCAGGATTTGTGGTAACGAAAATGGCATTAGATGCAAACGTATCGGCAGGGTTGATAAATTTTGTTCGAGGCTTTCTCTTTGTTGTTTGCGTGCTACTGTTTTTTCATAAAAAAATAGTTAAAATGACCTTCAACGACTTTAAAGTAGGACTAATCGCCGGATTGCTTAACTTTGGCGGATTTATTACTCAAACCATTGGTGTTATGTATACAACTCCTTCAAATAATGCTTTTATAACCGCTGCATATGTAGTGATTGTGCCTTTTATAGCCTTGATCTTTTATGGGAAAAAGCTTCAAATAAAAAGTTTGGTCTCTATTGCTGTTTGTTTAATGGGAATGATTATTCTTACAGGAATATCAAACGAAGATATAAACATTAATATAGGAGACGTATATACCCTTATCTGTGCATTTTTCTATGCAGGTTCCATTGCCTACCTTGGGTATAGTACGAGTACTACCCATTATAGTGTGGTAGCGTTTATGCTTGCAGTTATCCAAGCAATAGGGGGACTAGGGTTTTGCCTTTTAGTAGAGAAGGGACAGTTATCGGATGTTCATTGGTCTGATGCCATTATCCCATTAGTATACATGGGAGTATTTTGTTCATTTGTAGGTCAAACTTTACAGGTTTTAGCGCAAAAACACACATCAGCAACATCTGCTGGGCTGATCATGACGCTTGAATCCGTTTTTGGAAGCATTTTTTCGATTGCTTTTGGTTTTGAACCTTTTACGCAAAAGTTAGCAGTTGGAGGAATGCTCATTATGGTTTCAATTATTTTAATGGAAGTCGAATTTAAACAATTGTTAATCAAGAAAAAAAAGCAGCTTAAAAAGCTTCCTTTAAACCAGTAATCGTTTTAAATAAGTGGATGGAGTGAATGATAGTAGAATCAACATATTGGATTATTGGGATGTGTAGTGTTCTAGGATGTTTAAGGATATTTTTGTTCACGTATGTATTCTCGTTAGTTTTATATTTTCAGGTTCGTTGATTTTTAGGAACAATCCATCGATCATGAATTTTAGAAAAAAGATCATCATGGGGATATTGACAGGTTTGTTAGGTGTTCTTTTAATGGAATTTAGTATTGGCATACAGAAGGGAACATTTATTGATTTACGTCATATCGCCATTGTGACAGCAGCTTTCTTAGGAGGAACGACGGCAAGTCTTACAGCTGCCATTATCATTGGAGTCGTCCGTTTATTATATTCAGAAATAAATAATATGATTATGGCTATAACAATGATTACGATTCTGGTTGGCTTATTGGTAGGAGAAATTAAAAGATTAAAAATTCCTCCTTTTTATCAATGGCTTTTCATGATTATTTTAAGCACATTTTTGTATTCGATCGTGTTATATTACCGAATCCGACATTTGGAGCATTTTGCTTTGTTTTTGCAAGAATTTTGGGCATTATCTCTAATTGGCGGTTTATTCACTTTTTATTTGGTTCATTTCTTAAAGCTTCACAACTTTTTATATTATAATTATAAATTACAAGCTACTTATGATTACCGAACAGGTCTTAAGAATGCACGGCAATTTGATTTACATTTAACAGAAGCTTTTTCTAATCCAAACATAAAGCAAGACACCATCGGGCTTCTTTTTATTGATATTGATTACTTTAAACAAATTAACGACCGATATGGTCACCCTGCAGGTGATTTGATTCTACAAGAAGTTGCCGGATTATTAAAAAGTTCTGTGCGAAAGCAGGATAAAGTATATCGTAATGGCGGGGAAGAGTTTTCGGTTTTACTTTTGAATACCAACCTAGAAGAAGCGATTCAAATCGCTGAACGGGTCCGAATCTCGGTAGAAAAAAGTACTTATATTTTACCTGATCAAACACAATTAAAAGTGACCATTTCAATCGGAGTGGTCACAAATTCTCGAATAGAAGAATCACCAATGGATTTGGTCCATCAGGCGGATGAAGCTTTATATGAAGCAAAAAGAACAGGTCGAAATAAAGTTTGCTGGGCATTGACTTGCCAGCAATCACGATAAAATCTATCCTAAGCGAAGTATTAGGATGGATTTTTTTATGTACTTTGAGTCTTAAAAAGGTTTGGTGCACATCATCAATCCACCAGAACTAGAATTCATAATATTTACATATTTTTCAGTCTTTTTTACCTTATTTTTCGACATAAATTGGAAGTTTCCCATCATAATAAAGGGGGAGAGCTAAAAACAGATAAGTGATTTGATCGAATGATGTATTATTCAACCTAAATGAGTCGGATGGATTTGATGTTTAATCATCCGCTCTTTTGCTAAAATAAAGGTGTAAATAATGTGAAATACATCACAAACAAATTTTTAAAAAGGTGTGATCAATATGGGGATTAAAAGTTTAAAATCTATTCAGGATATTTTAACTAGTGCTCAGGTTTACCGAAATTTGACTGTTCCAGAACTGGTAGAGGCTGCGATTAAAAGAGGAGAGGGCAAACTCACTAACACTGGAGCACTGCAAGTAACGACAGGAAGATATACCGGTCGGTCTCCTAAAGATAAATACATTGTTTATGAGCCAACTATTGCTGATAAAATAGCATGGGGAAATGTGAACCAGCCTTTTGACCAGGACAAATTTTTCAATCTTTATCAGGACGTTCTTGATTATTTAAGTGATAAAGAACTGTTTTTATTTAACGGCTATGCGGGGGCAGAGGATCTATATTCACTGCCAATAACGGTTGTTAATGAATATGCATGGCATAATTTATTTGCTCACCAACTATTTATTCGACCAGTGGAAGACATCATGAATACTGATACAAAACCCTTTACGATTGTTTCTGCCCCAGGATTTCATGCGATTCCGGCGATACATGGAACGAAGTCCGAAACGTTCATCATTATCCACTTTGAAAAACGACTTGTGTTAATCGGCGGTACTGAATACGCTGGAGAAATGAAAAAGTCCATTTTTACTGTTATGAATACGCTCTTACCTCCCAAAAATGTTCTCACTATGCATTGTTCCGCCAATACGGATATGAAAGGCAATGTAGCACTCTTCTTTGGATTATCCGGCACTGGAAAAACGACCCTTTCTGCTGATCCCAAACGACTTTTAATTGGAGATGATGAACACGGTTGGAGTGAAGCTGGTATTTTTAATATGGAAGGAGGATGTTATGCAAAATGTATCGATCTTTCAGAACAAAAAGAACCGCAGATTTATCGTAGTGTCCGATTTGGGACTGTTCTCGAAAATGTCATGATTGAAGAGAATACGAGAGAGCCTGACTATTATGATCATAGTTTAACTGAAAATACCAGAGCTGCCTATCCGATTGAATATATGGAAAACGCGTTAATTCCTAGTGTTGCCGGGCATCCTAACGTCATCATCTTTTTAACAGCGGATGCTTTTGGAGTACTACCGCCAATTGCAAAACTTACAAAAACACAGGCAATGTATCACTTTTTGTCCGGTTATACTAGCAAACTTGCGGGTACTGAAAGAGGAATAACAAAACCAGAAGCTACTTTCTCCACCTGTTATGGGGCTCCTTTTCTGCCATTACGAGCAAGTGTTTACGCAAAACTTTTGGGAGAAAAAATTGACAAATATGAAACCGATGTATTTTTAGTGAACACGGGATGGAGTGGCGGTCCTTATGGGGTGGGCAAACGGATGGATTTAAACTACACTCGTGCAATGATCACAGATGCAATTACAGGAGAATTGGATAAATTTAACTATACACCTGATCCAATTTTTGGGTTATTAATTCCGGATTGTTGTCCGAGAGTCCCAAATGACTTATTAATTCCTAGAAACACTTGGACGAATAAAGAAGCCTATGATCAACAAGCATTGGAATTAGCAAACCGTTTTAACAAGAATTTTGAAGAACTAGAAAAAAAGGACCCTGCTATAAAAGAGTTGTTTTAAAAGGAAAAGGTTGATTCAATCCTTTTATATAGTAAATAGGAAGAATGAAAGATCAGGAGTTTATCCTGATTTTTTTATGGCAAAATGGTACGAGTGATTAGGGAAATCAACAGATAGAATCGTGTCATCTGGCATCTTTAGCACAATTAAAAAACCAGGTTACGACAAGTTTCAATAACGGTTATAGGACTTTTTCATCAAAAACGTTGAATACTGTGGATTTTTGGAAGAAAAAGCAGGATTTTTGGTATTAAAGAGGAATATATTATATAAAACAACCAATCACTGAATTAAAGAAGTCAGATTATTTAGATTACGAGTAAAACCATAGAAAAAAGGTAATGAGTAAATCTCCCTGAATGTTTTTTCATCATGCAAATAGCTGTTAGATAGATAAAGAAATGCCATATTTTAATCATCCATTCTATCAAGGTATGAAGGAAGGTATGCAAAATGATTGAAAATTTCTTTGCGGACTATAAAAAGTTTATTGTTGAACCGGTAGATGAAAAACGGCATCTAAATGAAGCATATGATCCCAAAAACTATGCTGCTTTTTATATCTTAACACTGTCCATTTTTGATTCCCGTTTATCGACCTGGAAGGATGCGAATAAATTTGAAATTGATATTGAAAAAAGCATCAAAACCGTCCTAAGGGATTTCAATCAAAAACAGCATGAAAACTACCATTTGCAATTATTAGAATTAGATCGGTTTAAAAACTATTTTATCTTGGCCCTTTCTTCAAAAACAAAAATTAATCCGGGGGAAGAAAAGGATCGAATTGCTTATATTGTTGATAAATTACTAACCAATCCTTTTTATGTTGGACAAAGTTGGTTTAACTTAATTGGTGAAAAAGGTAGAGTAGCACGTAAGCTCTTTTGCTGCTCCTTTAAGGAGTATGTGGTGGAGGAGCAAAGTCACTCTATAGAAAAATATGAAAATATCAGTGAATTAATCCCGAAAAATGGGGAGATTAAGCTGATTAAAAGTGCGTTTAAAAGAGATGTTTTATAAGTATATATCAAAAAATCGTCTAGACTTTTGCTAGACGATTTTTTTAATATTGATTGAATTTGTATAAATAGTAATTTTTTGAAAATCTAGTCTTATTTGACTGTTATTTTGACAGTCATAGTCCTTATTTACATGATTCTGACAAGATTAATCAAGTCCGGCAACTTTATGTCGTTTTATAGAGAGAAGTATTTATTTTCTTTCTTTATTAGTAGTCTTAAAATTAGGAATGTTAAGAAATATAAATAGAGGAGGTTTTTCTCATGAAGAAGAAAAGAGGAATGGCGGTGGCAGCCAGTAGTGTTTTAGCTATGTCACTATTATCTTTTTCAACTAGTCTTCACACATCGGCTCAAACACAGACTAGCTCTACACAAGCTGTAAGCAAAAACTATCTGATTGCTTATAAGCAGTCATTGCCAGCAAACTATCAAACGGAAATAAAAAATGCAGGAGGAACAGTAGTAAGAACGATTCCTGAGATTGGGGCAGTAGAGGTACGCTCTGCAAATCCTAGCTTTCTAGACAAGCTGAACTCCACTTCTATAGTAGCTGCCAATTTAGAGAAATCATATAAACTGGAAGATGACAACCCAGAGGGGGCTGATGGTCAGCCTGTTGCCCTAAAACAGGACCCCAATGGTACATATTGGAGTTCTCAATGGGATATTCAACATTTAACAAATGGAGGGAAGTCATACGCCCTTGAAACGGGTGGTACCATAACAGCGAGCGGGGTTAAACATAAGGCGGTAGTCGGAATCATTGACTCAGGTATCGATGCAGGACATCCAGATTTGAAAGCGAACTTTATCGGGGGTAAAAACTTTGTTCCTGCTGGTGGTTATTATGGGGATGTGCCAGAGGAGAAAGGGATTGCCAGTAATGTCACAGATACGAACGGCCACGGAACACATGTAGCCGGTTCGATCGCCGGCAATGGCAAAGTGAAAGGGGTCGGTCCTGACTTAGGAATCCGTGCCTACCGTATTTTTGATGCCAGCGGCAGTGCTCCAACAGGACCTATCGTAGCGGCGATGGTTCAAGCGGCCAACGATGGGGTCGATGTCATTAACATGTCCATTGGGGGATATGATAGTTTGAAATATTACTATGAAGGCACTCGTTATAGTGATATATCAGACGTACTCCTTTGGAAAAAGGCTGTTCAATATGCCGTTAATAAAAATGTAACCGTTGTAGTGTCTGCAGGAAATGAATCGCTTAATTATGCAGATAAAAAGGCACTTACGGATTATATGAATGCTTCATATGCAGATTTGGGAATCAAATATAGCGGTGTTACGGTTGAGGTGCCTGGCAGTACGCCTGGAGTCATTAACGTTTCGTCCTCGAATAAATGGTCAACTGATCAGCTTGCTTTCTATTCAAATTATGGAAATGGCTTTATCGATGTAGCGGCTCCTGGAGGAGATAATGGACCAGTCTATGCGGCAACAGAAGATTTAAATAAACGTGATTTCACCTATCGAGCGCTGTCAACGTGGCCTAGATACCTAGAACCATATTTTACGATGCAAAAAAATGATGGCTACGCCTACTTACATGGAACATCGATGGCAGCGCCAAAAGTAGCTGGTATCGCTGGAGTCATTAAGGCGGCTCATCCTGATTATACACCATCTCAAGTCGAGGCCCTAATCGAAAAAACCGCACTTGATTATGGTAAACCAGGACATGATGAACTCTATGGATTCGGAGAAGCGAATGCGTATACTGCTTTAACTGGTAAATAATACCAAAAGGTGCCTGTTACCAATATGGAGGTCTCTTTCGTAAAAGAAGGGGACTTCTTTTTATTATTTGATTTATCGCGGATGAAATTGGGCGTGATTGGAAAAAAAGCCAATGTGGCTGAAAAATGAGCCAATAATGGGGGAAAATCAGCCAATGCATGCCCGAAATGAGCCAAAGTCCCTCGATAATGAGCCAAAACACCAGAAAAATAAGCCAATCACCATCTACTACTCTCAAAATATCGGAATCCAACGGAAGATTGAGGTAGGAAGATAGCAGTATAGAGGGAAATACAAATAAAGTGTATACTTACTAAATGAATTCTTATTACTTACAGGGGGAACAGATGTGATTACAAAAACAAAAGCAATCTTTTTAGACATGGATGGTACCATCTTAAACCATCAAAATAAGGTAAGTACATATACGAAGGAAATCATTGAAGAAGTGAGAAAACGCGGCATCAAAGTTTTCATTGCTACTGGTCGTGCATATGAGGAAATAGAGGAGCTTACACCTCCCGGCTTTCAAGTAGATGGGGTTGTAGCCTCCAATGGAATGGTGGGATACGTAGGCAATGATGTGATTTTTAAACATTCTCTTTCGCGGGAGCTTGTGGAAACCGTTATTAAAATGGCCAGGGAGAACCAAGTTTATTATGAGCTATTTCCGTATGGCTCTCCTCGCATCACATTAAAACAGGATCAATCATATGTTGAAGATGAAATAAGAGATCCAAAGCCCGAAAGTGTGGGCATCAATGAATGGGATTCTCGTAAGGAATCGATTGCCCAAAAAATCTCATGGGCGGACGAAGTGGTGGGAGATGCATTTTCTAAATTCTATTTCTTTGCGAGAACGAAGGAACAGATCAATCGCTGGAAAGAAGAATTGGATCAATTAAAGAAAGAAATCGACTTTACGACATCCATCTCAACTGAGCATAACGTTGAATTAATGGTGGCGAACGTAAACAAAGCGACAGGAATCCAGCAAATGTTAAAGCACTTTGGTTTGACTGAGTCAGAAACTATGGCCATCGGAGATAGCGATAATGATTTGCCGATGTTCCGTCTGGTAAATTATGCGGTTGCCATGAAAAATGCACCTGATAGTATTAAAGAAGTGGCAGATGACGTAACAGATTTCACATGTGATGAAGACGGGGTATATTCTTATCTTAAAACTAAGTTTATAGGGTAAAATAAACAAGCTCTGAACTCTACTATTCTAATAGAGTTTAGAGCTTTTTTTTATCAATCCGTGGCATAAGTGGCAAAATATTAAAGAATAATAGATTAACCAAGGATTTTGCCATAAAACCTTTTTTAGCTCATATAAATGAGGTAAGGAGGTTTTCAATGAAATCGACAAAAATCATTACGCTAAAACTTACTTATCAATCTATTCTAATGGTTATCTTTATGTTTTTAATTATTTCATTGGTGATTTTCTCGAAAATGAGTATTTCCTCATTAAAAATGAATAATTCCATAGGGATATTAAGTAGTGAAAAACTCTTTCTACAATTTTTCAAATCTGAGAATCATACCTTTTTTCCAGAGATGGACAAGTCGGTTATCACCTTTTCAAAAATGACCAATCTAGCATTCCAAATAGGAACCACGATTAAACCCACAGATGCAAGAACGTTTTTAGGAAATGAAATTCCTGGTTTAGGAGCGTATGACACGGAGATCGTCATTGCTGGTGAAGGGACGAACATAACGAATCTTCCATCTGAATCTGCTCCTCCCAATGAGGTTTTACAAAATGCCCGCAAAGCTTCTGAGGACTCATTAAAACAGAATCAAACGACTAACAACAATAAACCTGTAACCAACCCTGAACATAAAACCGTATTTATTTATCACACCCATAGTTGGGAATCTTATCTGCCCCTTTTAAAAGATGCGACAAACCCGAACGACGCTATCAGCTCTGACGAAAGAGTAAATGTCATAGGCTTAGGAGATCGATTAGCTACGAATTTAATGCGTAAAGGAATTGGGGTTGACCACGATAAAACAAATATGACGCAAGAGTTACTCAAGAAAGGATGGCAATCAACACAAGCCTATACCGAATCGAGGCAAATCGTTGAAGCGGCGGCGACCAAAGATAAGGAATTAAAGTACTTTATCGATATTCACCGTGACTCAGCGCGAAAACAACTCACGACGAAAACGATTAATGGTGTCAATTACGCAAGGCTTTATTTTGTAGTAGGTCGAGAAAACAAAAATTATTTAGACAATCTCGAAGTGGCGAAAGCCTTGAACAATGAGCTAGAAAAAAAATATCCGGGAGTTAGTAGAGGTGTCTTCCTTAAAACATATAAGGAAGGGAATGGGGTATATAATCAAGACATTTCCAGTAAAGCCATGCTGATCGAAATTGGCGGGGTGGATAATAACTTGAATGAACTCGATAATACAGTCGATGTTTTTTCAGACATACTTGCTGATTATTATTGGAAAGCAAATGATGCAAAAGCGGTAAATGGAAATGGTTAAATCATGACCAATCAATATGCTTGAAAAAAATCTATCCTAAGTAGCTGTTAAAGGGTTCCGTTTTCGGGTGCTTTCTTATTAAAAGACACAAGAATTGACGTATGAATTGGCATACGTCTTTTGCTTTATTTATCAAGATTTTCTACGAAATTTCATTCACTTTGACATAGGATTTAACATCATTATTTTAATGGACAATAAGTATTGTACAATAAAAAAAGTGGGTCGTTTGCAGTGCCGTTTTGAGTACCCATTTTATTGATCTTTAGCTGCTGATTCCGGCATCAAGGATCGAGTGGGGCCGCACTTATCGGTTGGGGGATCAGGTTAAGCACCCGATCTAATAAATAGACGGAAAAATTTCGCTTAATTAATAATTATAATAAAAAACAGCTTAGATAGACGGAGAGATTCCGCCTATTGACTCGAAAAATGCGCAAACAAGGAATTTTGCCTTGCATAACCGGAAATCCTCCGCTTATTTACTCCGAAACGAGCTCCATGCTACATTTAACCGGAAAATCTCCGTTTATTTCACTTTCGCTGGTAACTCGGTTTAGGAAAAAGGAGTGAGTGTTATTAAAAGTTGGAAACTTCTAAATATTGGTCTATGATAAAACTGTTACTAATCTAGAGAATTTTTTACTTTAGGAGTGTTTATCATGGCACGTGTTTTATTTATTAATGGGGGTTCTGAAGGACATGTCAACCCTACGATTGCTGTTGTACATGAGCTTATTTCGCGTGGAGAAGAGGTAGTGTATTTTACGATAGAAGCTTTTCGAGAACGGATGGAGAAAACAGGCGCTACGGTTCGAACATTTGATGGTGAAAAATTTATAAAAGCTTTTATTTCAGGTGGAAGAAATTATTTACTCGAACGAATTAACGGTCTTTTGCGAACGGCTGATATAATGATTCCTAGTGTTCTAGAGCAAATCGAAGGGGAACATTTTGATTATATCATCCACGATTCGATGTTTGGATGTGGGCGTTTACTTGCACAAATACTGAAACTTCCAGCCATTAATTCTTGTACTTCTTTTGCACAGACAAAGGCATCATTTGAGAACACATTGGAACAGCTATCACAAAATATCCCAACAGAAATGCTTAAATCGATAACGGATGAATTTCAAAAACTGATAAAAAAAATAAAAGAGACATATGAAGTTGAGATTGGTTCTCCCTATGAAGTTTTTTGTAACCCTGCACCACTTACAATAATTTATACAAGTAAGGAGTTTCAACCGTTTGGAGAAACATTTGATGAAACTTACAAATTTGTAGGTCCATCCATTTCTACACGATCAACCAAAGAAAACTTCGACGTTACTGCTATCAAGGGTAAAAGCCTAATTTACATTTCATTAGGGACAGTCTTTAATCAAGCAATTGATTTTTATAAGCTTTGTTTTAAGGCTTTTGAGAACACGGATCATACTGTTGTCATGTCCATTGGAGAAAAAACTCAAATATCAGAGTTGGGGGAAATTCCTAAAAACTTCATGGTGAAAAATTATGTTCCACAAACTGAGGTGTTGAAATACACGAAGTTATTTATCACACATGGTGGGATGAATAGTACCAATGAAGGTCTCTACTACGGGGTACCGTTAATTGTCATCCCACAAAGCGCGGATCAGCCGATCATAGCTAGTCAAGTGGCCAATATCGGAGCCGGAATTAAATTGCAAATGCAAAACTTGAGTGAAAATCAACTTCGTGAAGCAGTAGATCATGTATTAACACACCCAACTTTTCATCAAGTTGCTGAAACTATGAGGGTTTCTTTTCAAAAATCAGGTGGATATCAGAAAGCAGTGGATGAGATTTTTATATATAAAAATGAATTTGATATTTAATGTTCGTAGCTACACTATTTATTAGACGTGACAACGGCGGATTGAATGAAGGTAAGGCACTAGCGGATTTTTTCACTATTAAGGAACATGAACAACTTCAAAGTGTGATTGATTATCTATTTAAAGAAGAGGACGGCTGAGTCATTGTCGGATATAAAACAGATACCTTTGACGTCAAGAATTTGGATTCATTCGTGAATTACTATCGCACCCAAGTGGAACTCTATGGAATGAACTAGCAGAAAAGGTACAGGTAAAGGTGAAGGAAAAAGGACTTTATTTTACAAGCCCCAATAAATATGTCGTGATTTAAGGGGATTTGTTTTAATCTTTAGACAAAGAAGCCCCTAATTAAAAAATAAGTTTTGACACTTCTGATCGAATCATGATATAAACATTCATAATACCGCATAATAAGACAAATTGGGTAAAAATAGGGGGAGTTCAATGATGGTACATAACAGTAAAATTTTAGACTGTACGATCCGTGACGGAGGTTTAGTAAACAATTGGGATTTTAGTATTGAATTTGTTCAAGATTTATATAATGGATTAAGTGAAGCCGGTGTTGATTATATGGAGATTGGCTACAAAAATTCTGCTAAACTTCTTAACGCGACGGAACATAATCCATGGAGATTTCTGAATGATGATTTCCTAAAAAAGGTCATTCCTGAGAAAAAGTTCACCAAGCTATCGGCTCTAGTCGACATCGGTCGGGTAGATCCAAATGACATCCTGCCTCGCGAGCAAAGTGTTTTGGATATGATTCGGGTGGCATGCTATGTCCGTGAAGTGGATAAGGGGTTAGAACTTGTACAGATGTTCCATGATTTGGGCTATGAGACTTCACTTAACATCATGGCATTGTCAAGCGTGCCTGAGCATCAGCTATTTCAAGCAATGGAATTGGTGAAAGAAAGCCCTGTAGACGTTGTGTATATTGTTGACTCCTTTGGAAGCTTGGATCCTGCGGGTATTGAGCACCAAGTGAAAAAATTCAAGTCATTGCTCCCTAACAAACAACTGGGGATTCATACCCATAATAATATGCAGTTAGCCTTTGCCAATACATTGGCTGCATATCAAAATGGAGTCACCTTCCTAGATTCATCTGTTTATGGCATGGGACGTGCGGCAGGTAACTGTAACACGGAGCTCCTTGTTAGCTATATCCAAAAATCAAGCTATGAACTTAGACCGGTTCTTGGCATAATCGAAAAGCACATGGTAGAAATGCGGCAAAAGTGGGAGTGGGGCTATATCATACCCTACATGATCTCTGGTGTGCTGAATGAACATCCACGTGTCGCAATGGCTTACCGCAGTAGCGATGAACGAGATCAATTCGTGGATTTTTATGACAAAGTCACAACACCTGAAGCCACATTAGCGACAGCGTCGAAGTAGGATATTCATTTGATACAGAAGACCGAAGGAGAGGGACACTCTCCTTTTTTTCCTTTTTATGGGTGTAATTTGGATGTGTAAGACTTAAATTCAGTAAATGATTTATTATTTTTTATTTGTTGTCCACACCTTGTATCAAAACCAATCATAAATTATCAAAAAAGGGCTTGAAGGGATGCAGAGTGCGATTGCAGGAAGATGATAATCATTTAAAAAAGGAACCAAATAGGGAATTAGATCGGTTTTCGAGATTTATGTTTGGAGTCAGAAAGCAAAGAGAAGAAAACAAAAAGGACGAAGATATCTCACAAGACAATCCGGAACAAAAAGAGGCACCTTCTATCCATCGTAAAACGAATAAGTTTGATAATTGGTTTTTTGGTTCTAGGAGACAAGAAGTGGAATCCAGTGCTCCTACTCGTCAAAATCAGCTTGAACAACAAGTAGAAAATATTCTAAACCAAGTGGATATTGGATTGCTTATGGAAACGATTGATATGCTGGTTGAAACAACTAAACAATATAAGCCAATACTGAAAAAATTCACTCCAATGTTTAATCAATTTAAAAAGAAATTCAAATCCAAATAAAATGTTGGCAATGTGTTTGGTCATTTTAATAAAAAACTATACAGTATAATAGTGAGTTAGACCCCAATCAGGGAAACTATATCCTGCTTAGGATTATATATATTTTTATGAAATTAAGAAATTAAAGTTGTTTGTCTATATAGTTTTTAAGCAGTGCTAATATCAGGTCTAATTCCGAAGTTCATTATCTATGATGAGGGACTTTGCGGTACAAAAAGAATGAACGTTTCATTCCTCCACAGGCGGGTAGTGTTAATAAAGACTACCAATTCAAAGGGGGAATTTCGATGTACGAACATGAAAAGTATTTGGTGGGAGTTTACGAAACTGAACAAGAGGTTATTCAGGCGGTTGAAAATTTAAAAAGACAAGGGTACACTTCTGAAGATATTTCCGTTATCGGGAAAAACAAAGAGAAAGTAAATGAAATAAATGATGTCTTAGGAACAACGACCGAAAATAGCGCGATAGCTGGCGCGGCAACAGGAGGAGCAGTTGGTGGCCTCTTAGGACTGCTTGCAGGCGTAGGGGCCCTCGCTATACCAGGCATCGGACCACTTGTTGCGGCTGGACCCATAGCTGCAAGCCTGACTGGGGCGGCTGCTGGCGCAGGACTAGGTGGATTGACAGGAGCTTTAATGGGCATAGGAATTACTGAAGAAGAGGCTGACCATTATGAAGGCCTTGTTAAAGAAGGTAAATTTCTTGTGGTTGTTGAACGTCCAGAAAACCGACATGGAGAGGGACGATTAGTTGAGACAAGTGAAAAAGATACAGCCGAAACCATAAGATTAAATGATCCATACAATCCACCCGTCACCTCCTTAAATCAAACGAATACTAAGATAAACAACAACAGAGAACGTTTATAAGAGAAAAAAGGTACCTATTCAACTGGGTACCTTTTTTCAAGTTTTTAAAACGTCTCAAAGTTTCATAAAGCTTTTGATTGAAATGACTAACTAAACTGTCAATCTTCTATATCGCAATAATAAGTAAATGTATATAATAGGGGTTATACAAAAAAGGTTTTAACCGAATAGAAGGAGAACACCCATGCCTTTTCAATATGATCAACTTCTGCTCCAGGTGTTGATAGTCCTAATTCCTATTATCCTTTACTTGGCTTTATCCAATGATAAAGGGGATGAAACTCAAGAAAACATTATTTGGGGAGTGGTTTGTGCCATTACATTGGCTTTATCTATCATATTCTCCATTATTATAGATGGCATACGCATCGATTCTAGAATGGTGCCCTGGTATTTAGCGTTTATTTATGGGGGAATGAATGTAGGAGCTTTTGTTTCTGTATGTTTCTTTATCGTTCGATTCTTATATGGCGGCATTGGCATGATCCCCTCATTCTTCGCCATGATGATATCCCTCGTATTTATTTACTGGGCACAAAAGAAGTTTCATTCTTTAACTCTTAAAAAGAAAATCTACCTATCTTTCATCTACGTTTCGATTTCTTCAGCCATGCTGCCCATCATTGCTGTGTTATTTGGCCGGGAAATGACCATATTGAAAACGATATTCAATTCTTTCCTTTTTGTCGTAGAAAATGGCATTATGGCTTGGTTCGCGATCTACTTGATAGAATCACACCGTGAAAAAATTTTATTAAGAAAAGAAATCCAAAGAAATGAGAAAATGCAGGTCGTTGGTGAGTTAGCGGCTAGTGTAGCCCATGAAATTAGAAATCCGATGACAAGTGTAAAAGGCTTCATGCAACTGCTCACAGAAGCAAACAATCTAACGACAAACCAAAAGGAATTTATACAGATAAGTTTAGAAGAATTGAATCGGGCAAATGACATAATCACCGATTATTTATCTTTAGGAAAAAATCAGGCAATAAAGAAACAGAGTGTTATTGATATTGGAACAGAAGCGAATAAATCAATCGCTGCACTATCATCCTATGCGACTTTACATAATGTAGAAGTTTGCATTGGTATAAATGGACAAACCGTCATGATGGGAAATTCGGCTCAATTACAGCAAATGTTCGTAAATCTTATAAAAAATGCGATAGAAGCAGCCGAAGAAAAAGTGAATATTTCTATCCATTGTACCCAGAAAGCGGTCGATATCTTCATCTCCAATGACGGAGAGGGTCTGACAGAGGAACAAATTGAAAAACTTGGCCTTCCTTTTTATTCAACAAAAGAACAAGGGACCGGTTTGGGTTTAATGGTAACCATTCAGATCATTAGGGAAATGGGTGGGAAATGGAACGTAAAGAGTGACAAAACAGGGGGAACAGTATTTCACATAACAATCCCACGCAATGAAGGCAAATTAGAAAGCTCGATAAAAAACAGAGACTGAAATCTCTGTTTTTTTATATTTAGAATATCCTTATTCACACAATTGACATATTTTCTTACATATATTTCCCTTATAAATCGACAGGAACTGAGATGGTTAACGTTTTAAAAATGTCCGAATGTAGTAGTGATAAAAAAATAGTAACGAATATTGTCTAAATTCGAGGAATGTAGTCGGATTTATTTGATTCCGAATACTTATTAACATTGCTACAATGAAAAACAGAATTAATAAAGTAAATCTTTACAGGGGGTAACGATGACAAATAAACAATGTATTGCGATGCTTTTAGCAGGTGGTAGAGGCAGCCGGTTGAAAGACTTAACTCAATATATGGCGAAACCAGCAGTCCCATTTGGAGGGAAATATCGAATTATTGATTTTACCTTAAGTAATTGCAGCAATTCCGGGATTGATACAGTAGGTGTGTTAACGCAGTATCAACCCCATACCCTTCAAAATTATATTGGCGACGGCAAGTACTGGGATTTAGATAGGAAAAATGGGGGCATAACCCTTCTTCCTCCATACCAATGTGAACAGGGGGAAAGATGGTATGAAGGGACGGCCCACGCTGTGTATCAAAACCTCCGGTATATCGAAAGTTACAATCCAGAATATGTTCTTATTATTTCAGGTGATCACATTTACAAAATGGATTACAGTAAAATGCTCGAGCAGCATATCCAAACGAAAGCAGATGCGACGATTTCTGTCATCCATGTCCCCTGGAAGGATGCCAGTCGGTTTGGCATTATGAATATAGATACTGAGGCCAATCGAATAACGGAATTTGAAGAAAAACCGAAACAACCGAAATCGAATCTAGCCTCCATGGGGATCTATATTTTTAAGTGGAAGCTGTTAAAGAAATACCTGGAAAAACAAGAAAAGAACCCATTCTCAACTAAAGATTTTGGCAAGGATATTATCCCTGCGATGATACAGAATAACCACCAATTGTATGCTTATAAGTTTAAGGGGTATTGGAAGGATGTTGGAACGATCCAAAGCCTTTGGGAAGCCAATATGGATTTGCTCTCCTTTCAAACCAATCCCCTTTTACAAAATGAAGAGTGGGGGATCTATACCCATGAAACGTCTCAGAAGCCTTTGTATTTCGATGGAAAAGCAAGTATGAACCAATCACTATTGAGTGAAGGCTGTAAAGTGTTTGGGACCGTTCAAAATTCTGTTCTTTTTTATGGTGTTACAGTGGGGAAGGGTGCGGTTATTAAGGACTCAGTTATATTACCAAATACTGTGATTGGTGAGAATGCCGTGATTCATCGGGCGGTGGTTGGTAGTGGTACGGTGATTGAATCCAATGTACAAATAGGAGAAGATAACCCATTTAGCGAGATTACCTTAATAGGGGATAACCAAACCATCCAATTCGGTAAGAATAAAAAGGATCAAGCAGTATAAATATAATAAACTAGTGTTGTTTATGTGAATCTATGAACATGTATTTCTATTATTTCTGCTAATGCTGGACCTAAAATAGCAAGGGTTAAACCCTTGCTATTTTGCGTTTAATTGCTAATTCTTCGGAAGTTTGACAACCATTTTCGCCTTCTCCGTATCGATTTGAGAATTCATAAGCGGAGAAATTCCTTTTAATTTACATAGGGGAAGCTTAAGAAGCGGATATAAGCGGAAAAATTCCGCTTAAATGCTCTAAATAGGGCTAAATTCAAAGAATTGGATCATATAAACGGAAAAACTTCCCTTATTTTTACGAAAATATGGATATTTCTTAATTTAACCGGAATTTTTCCGTTTATTTACCATACTCAGTGAAACCATCATTCAGTTAAAACAGAGCCTAGCCTTATACAAAAAAACAATATTTGTTTATCAATTTGCTAGTAAAAATATATTGTATTTTGCTGTGTACACTGGCTATTGTACCCTTACATTTTAATATTCAAATTCTTCTCAGATAATAAAAATTGTTGTGTTTTCTGAATTAAATACGAATAAAATACATTAAAATAACTATTATTGTTCGTGTTTGATATAAAAATAATCACTTGAATGAAGTGTGTTTATAGTTTAACATAATAAAAAGACAAACAATAAGGGGTTGGATAAGATGTTTGGTAGCCAAACAAAAAAAGTGTTGTTACTTGGTTCAGGTGAACTCGGTAAAGAGATCATCATCGAGGCTCAGCGTTTAGGACTTGAGACCATAGCTGTTGACCGATATGAAAACGCTCCTGCCATGCAGGTGGCCCATCGTTCGTACGTGGTAGACATGCTCGATGGAGAAGAGCTTCGTAGAGTAATAGGACAAGAGAAGCCGGATATGGTCGTTCCTGAAATTGAGGCGATTGCTACAGAAACCTTATTGGACCTTGAAAACGAAGGATTCCGTATTGTACCTACGGCTAAAGCTGTAAACCTGACCATGGATCGAGAAGGAATCCGGCGCCTGGCAAGTGAAGAACTGGGAATTCCTACAGCGAAATATGCTTTTGCGAACACATTAGAAGAATTAAAAGTTGCAGTAGAGGAAATCGGGATTCCCTGCGTGATTAAACCCATCATGAGCTCATCTGGAAAAGGGCAAACCGTTTGCCGTTCATTGGAGGATGTAGAATGGTCTTGGAATGAGGCAATTTCAGGTGGAAGAGGCAAAAAAGCGCGGGTGATTGTCGAGGAATTTATCCATTTTGAATCGGAAATTACCCTTCTAACAGTTCGTTCCGTATCAGGTACAACCTACTGTGCTCCAATCGGACATGTCCAAAAAGATGGAGACTACATTGAATCCTGGCAGCCACATGACATGTCAACGGAACAAATTATGGAAGCACAGGATATCGCCAAAAAAATCACCGATGCGCTTGGCGGTTACGGACTATTTGGTGTTGAATTATTTCTTTCGCCACAAGGTGTTTATTTTAGTGAAGTGTCACCACGGCCTCATGATACGGGGATGGTTACAATGGTAACGCAGGATCTATCAGAATTTGCTTTACATGTAAGAGCGATCTTAGGCTACCCGATTCCAACTGTACAGCTAGTGAGACCTGGTGCAAGTCATACGATTAAAGCAACAAAGGAAAGCAAGAACTACCAAATCGTGGGAATTTCTGAAAGCTTATCCATTCCTGATACACAAGTTAGAATTTTTGGCAAACCAGAAACAAAAGTGGGACGACGGATGGCAGTCGTGTTAAGCAGCGGAGAATCAATCGAAGAGGCTAGGGAGCGAGCCGCATTAGCAGCTTCCAACATCATGGTTACTCACGACTAACAACTTTTTAAAACCCATACACAGCAGTCGAACTCTTTTACTAAAAGAATTTCACATTTAAACGAAGGGACCACACGTACAATGGAGTGGTCCCTTAAATTTTTTCAATTGAAAAAAACTGAAAGCCCTAACCTCTATAAACACTATCACACGTTCCAGGTTTTGGTTCATAATAACAATGATTTTTAAATTGACCAGATTGTGGTTGATCGTACCATGTAGGAGGGCATGGAGCATGTGGATTAAAATACCAAAGGGCATACTTCCCTGGGTGTTGTCTCCAATAATCCAAATTCTGTTGTGCTAATCTTCTTTCAGACGTTCTCGATCTTTGATAAAATACATTACCTTTTTGAACAGCTTCAAAGGAAAAATTTCCTCCTTGTACTTGAAAAATAACTTGGGGAATGGTTCTTAGATTTTTAAAGTCTAAACAATTTGCCACAAGCCGATTAACAATGACATTTCCGACATATAACATGCCGAGTTTTCCTTCGCCTTCTGCTTCTGCTCTCATCATCCTTGCCATTACATCAACGTCCGAACTTCGATAATTTACTCTTCCCATTTTTTCACCTCCAAGATAGAGTATGAATAAAAGCCTACATTGATGAGATTTTTTTAAATAAAATTTCCTTTTATGTTAAGGTCAATCGACCAGATAAGACGTCGCATAAAAAACTTGAAAAAAGGATGCTTAAACTCCATGACGAAATAACTTGACGAGTTTAAAAGTTTTCGTTAATCTTAGTATCCCATGCGTTCATTTGGAAAAAAAGTGAGGTGTGAAGAGGATGAGTGCCAAGGATCATGTTTCTGTCCGCAACCATAAAGACTATCAAGCAGAAGTGGAGCGCTTAGAGTTTACGAAGGAATATATCCGAACCGTTTTAGACATTTCCAAAGAGAATAAAGAACTAGTCGTTGAAAATATGAAACAATCGTTTGCCGAGCTGAATTCGAAGGATAGTAGTACGAGCTACACGGACCTGCTCGCGAATGCAAATTATCTTGAATTGGCCGAAAGTGAATTGAAAAGGTTAGAAAGTGTCATCGGCAAACCTTATTTTTCAAGAATTGACTTTACAAACAGTAGTACGAAAACAGAAGAAGTTTTGTACATAGGCAAAGTATCTTTGTTTGACCGTGTCTCGCAGCAACCGATTATCGTGGACTGGAGATCACCGATTGCCAGTGTCTACTATGACGGACGGCTGGGAGAGGTGTCCTATGAAGCATACGGAGAGACGCAAACCGGTTACTTATCATTAAAGCGGCAGTATGAGATTATCGATGGTTTATTAAAAGAAATCAGTGACATCGATTTAACCACCCATGATGAACTTTTGCAGAAATCTTTATCAGGTAAAGCAGACAATCGCTTAACCGAAATTGTAGCGACGATTCAAAATGAGCAAAATGAAGTGATCCGGGCATCACTAACCCACCCGATCATCGTCCAAGGGGCCGCCGGAAGCGGGAAAACAACGATTGCACTCCATAGAATATCCTACTTTCTCTATTCCTTTGGATATAGATTCCCTCCTGAAAAATTAATGATTCTCGCCCCAAACCGATTGTTTATTGATTATATCTCTGGTGTCTTACCAGAATTAGGTGTCGATAAGATTAATCAAACGACCTACATTGATTTTATGAGAAGCTGCTTGGGCCAAAAAATAAAATTGTTTTCGCCTAATTCCAAGCTGATCAAGCTCCTTGACGAGAATCGAACCAATCAATCGATTCAATGGGTTTCCAGTTTTAAAGGTTCACTCGAATTTAAGGAATTAATCCATCGATTTATCAATGAATTGGAAGAGAATCTTGCCCCAAGAGAGGATTTTGTCCTTGAAAATTCCGTTTTAATGAAGGGGCTTAAACTTAAAAAACTATTTTTAAAAGAATATACCTACTTACCAATCTATAAGAGGCTTGGAAAAATAAAAAATTTATTAGAAGATGATCTAAAAAAGAAAAAGTCGCTCATGTTATCGAATCTGAACAAGAAATATGAAGAAGCATTGGAAAAAGCTCTTTACAAAACGAAAATGAAACCAGAAAAGAGGAAACAAAAAGTCATTTCCTTGATGGAGATGAAGGAACAAAGACAAAAGAGAGTCGAGCAGGAGGCAAAGGTCGCTGTAAAAAAATATATGGATGCCTTTGTCATGAAGGATATTTTTACCCTCTATAAGGAATTGATGTCTTCTCCAGATCAAATCAAAAAGTTTTCCCATACGCTTACAGATCAAGAATGTAAGCTATTGAGTAGGTATTGCCTGAGGATCTTTGAACGAGGCGCTTACGAACTGGAGGATTTAGCCCCCATCTTTTATCTAAAGACAAAATTGGAAGGTATCGATGAAAAATATAAAATGCGCAGTATTTTTATTGATGAGGCACAGGATTACAGCTATTTTCAATTTGCTGCCTTAAAGGAAGGCTTTGAGACTGACTTATTTACGATTGTGGGAGATTTAGCCCAAGGAATTCATTCCTATCGTGGCTTGAATAACTGGACCCCGGTATTTGAAGAAATCTTCCCGAATGCGAATTATCAAACCTTACAAAAAAGCTACCGGACAACTGTCGAAATCATGAATTTAGCAAATGAAATCCTGACGTTAATGAATCAAGAATTGCCGAAGGTCGAACCTGTGATTCGTCATGGGCAAAAACCATTGTTTCAAACGATTGACCCTACAAATTTGGAAAAGGTCAGATTGCTTCTAGAACAAGATATCGTCTCATTCAAAGGGGAAGAGTTGCACTCCATTGCGTTGATTGGACGGACCGAGAAGGAGTGCCAAAGAATTCAACAGCTCTTTGAAAATAGCGGTCTTCCAATACAGTTATTAGAGGAAAAAGAAGAAATGAAGAAGGGGCATATTGTGATTGTACCTTCCTATTTATCAAAAGGGCTTGAGTTTGATTGTGTTTTGATTGTATGCTTGGAGGAACCGTACTCTCAGGTAGACCTAGACATCAAATTGTTGTATGTATCGATGACGAGACCGATGCATCGATTGTATTTATATGGGAAAGATCAGGGAGATTTTTTATTAAATAAAACGGACTCCATTCACTTTGAAAGTTAAAGGTGTCCACACCATTTTACCTAAAAGGAGAGTTATCATGACAGTTAAATTGATTTCACCAAAAGCACTTTATGAGAAGCTTGCAAATAATGAACCAGTCTTCCTGCTAGATGTACGTGCCGAAGAAAAATATTCTGATTATCATATAACCAATCAGAATATCGAGAGTCAGAACATCCCTAAGAATGTAATTTTCAATCTTGAGGAAAATGGAGAAGATGGACTGCAATCCTTGCCTACAAACAGTGACATTGTCGTTACCTGTACAACGGGAAATTCCGCTAGGAAATGTGCTGAAATTTTATCCCAAAAAGAATACCAAGTTACCTTGCTTGAAGGCGGTATTACCGCTTGGAAACAATACTTAGAAACAAAACACAACGACAAATAGAAAAAAGGAAAAAAACACCATTCTTAATTAAAAATGACAGGGTATGAATCAAGTGGAATTGATTACACCTGTCATTTTTTTGATTACACAAGTTAAACCCTAAATCACATATGATTTATACGGTACTTGAAGATAACCTTCAATAAACTCAGCTAATCCATCATTTTCGTGGTGCCCTGTAACAAAATCAGCTGCTTTTTTAACCTCTTCGCTCGCGTTCCCCATTGCCACTCCAGTACCAACATGACGAAGCATTTCTATATCATTAGGTCCGTCTCCAATGGCTACGACTTCATTGGGACTTATTCGAAGTGTGCGAAGTAAGCTTTTTATAGCAGACCATTTAGAAACATTAGGAGCAAGCAATTCAAACCCATCATTCCAATTGATGACTTCCGCTTCATTTTTAAACAAAGTGGACAATTCAGGAATTGGTGCACCTGTTCGAACACTATATTTCAGAACATCTTGATAATTTGCCTGTCTTAAATCTCCAATATACCGTGGTGGGATTTGCCCAACCTTTGTCCAATAATCGACTTCTTCATTTATTTCCTTACAATAAAGCCCATTTGCAGTATGGATCATAACATTAAAGGCATGTTCTGCTGTTAGTTGGTGGAATCGTTCTTCGTTCAGTTGAACGGTTTTCATTTGTATAGCTTTGCCAGTCTCTGCATCGTGAATAGAGGCACCATTCAAACAGATCATTGGCGTTCGTAATCCAATTTCTTTATGGTAGGGAGCCGTTACTTCATAGTGTCGACCAGTAGCTAGGAAAACCTGGACTCCTTGATTTTGGAGCATATAAATGGCTTCTAGATTTCGCTTAGAAATATTGTTTGAAGCTGTTAGTAGTGTACCATCCATATCAATAAATATTGCACGCACATTCATTTATAATGCCCCCTCATTCGTTGATAAACCAATCATATCATCTGAATATTAAAACCTTGTAAACTCTTTGTGCAGAATATATAAAGTTTATTGAAAAGCAAGGACAGTCCTTTGCAATATAAAAATATTATTCTTCAATGTTAAAAACCGACAAGGACGACGTTCTTGTCGGTTTTTTTCTGTTTCTAATTTAAGAAGCAGATTAATCATAGCGTACTTGATCTTCTCCATCAATGATAAGCTCGAGTTCTGTTAAAAAGTTGAGGTCAAGCGGTGTAGGTAATCGTTCCATTAATTCCTTAATTTCGATAAGATTTTCTGCTTCTTCGATAGAAGATGGAGGTTGTTCTAAATGCTGAAACCAAACCTTTAACTCGTCAATAAATTCATAAAAATGCCTTTCAAACCTTTCAGCACATTCTTCAGCTTCATCTTCTGAGGATATTTCCATCAATCTCCAGTCTTCTAGGGCAGTTTCTAATTTCTCTTTCACACGATTAATCATTTGATCACCCCTCAATTAATAGTTTTTTAGCAGCATTTTATCGATTAAACGTACTTTGTCATATGATTTGAGTAGTTTCTCAGGGACAAAGGTGCGGCCGTATTCCCAAGAATTTCTTTCTATTATAGCTCGAAGCTGTTCTTTTTCTGAATCATCACCAAACATTAATATCCTTAAATCATGTTTGTTTTTTTTAAAATCTAAATAATACCCGAGCTGATGATAAATGATAAGTTTTACACAGTTCTCATCTGTCTCTTTAATTTTAAAGTTAATATTGGCTATGTATCCATTTATTTGGAGGTAGTTAAACTTAATCGTATTGGTTGATACATTAAAACTCATAGGTGAGGGTAGTGTATTGTTTATTTCATAATTAATATTTAATTGGTGCTCATGTAATGTTTTTTTGATAATCTCCTCTATATCCCATATATAAAGCATCTTATTGATCAATACCCTTCCCAAGATTTTTTTATTATTATATCATTTCTTATTCTCTTTATTTTTAAGAAATGATGGAGGAAAGTAAATCCTTCAAATTTCCTTTAGCCTTTATACCTATATACCCATAATGGGTTTCATAATTATTGACAAATAATCCTATGTTCATTAAGATGAGGGTATTATACCGACTGACGGTTTGATATTGATCATTGAATGGGAGGATTACTTATGTCCAATAATCTACAAAGAAACAGCAGCTTCCCACATATTCTGGATACAACAGAACAATTAATAAAGGAAAAAGGCTGCAGACATACCACACTACAGGATATTATTGAACGATCTGGTTTGTCTAAAGGAGCGATTTACCATTATGTATCCGGAAAAGATGAATTATTTGGCCTAGTACTTAAATCGAAAATGGAACAAATGAATACTAGTTTTAATGGTGTTGTGGCAGAAGCGGCTCCAAAGGATGCTGTTCTTCCTATTCAATTTATTGCACAAGGGATGGCCGCACAAACAGAAGGGCATGATGTAACGAGTAAAATCATGACTTATTTGCTTGGTCAGATAGATAATCCAAAAGTGGAGTCGATTCTTAGTGAATTATATGGATCTTCATTAAACACTGCCAAGAGTTGGATTGAAATCGGGCAAAAAGCGGGTGGGATTCCTGAAGAAATCGATGCAGAAAAAATGGCTTCACTTTTTATGGTGTTCACTTATGGACTGCGAGTTCAAAACATCATTTCAAAAAATTCAGGACCACGCGTACAAGTAGAAGATATATTTAAGTTAATACTGCGTTCTCTTAAATAATCCTTTATAATGGTAAGTAAGAAAAAATTTCCAATTTATTATTGACGGACCGACTGGCGGTATGTATAATTATTTTCATAAAGAAACCGACAGTTGGTTTGTGATAATGTTTTATTTACATGAAATACGGCGGAAAAGCGATAATAAGTTACATGCAAACAATATAAATATTTTTTAACAAGTATAAACCGCCGGTCGGTTTGAAAAGAATCCATAAGTTTTCAATAGATGATCCAATCAAAGGACGTGAAAAACATGGAAATGGAAGTAGCTTCGATGAATGACTTGAAGTCTATAAAATATTTATATACAACCGTTACCAAAAGCCTTAGAAAGAATGGTGTGTACCAATGGGACATATTTTATCCAAATATACTCGTTATTGGAAGAGACTTAAAAAAGGGGCATCTCCATGCGATGATAAATGATGGAATTTGCGTAGGTGCTGTAGTTATGAATGAAGAACAAAGTTCAAAATACTCGGGGCTTCCTTGGAGTGATAAAAATGGTAGATCTGCTGTGATTCATCGTTTAGCAATTCATCCTGATTCCCAGGGGAAGGGCATTGGTAAGCAAATCCTTTTATATGCAGAAGAAATGGCTATATGCAAAGGATACACAAGTATTCGTTTGGATGCCTATACTGCCAACACTAAAGCGATAACGATGTATGAACGAGCAAATTATTCTAAGGTAGGGCAAATACAGTATCCATTTCGTAAGTATCCGTATCTGTGTTTCGAAAAAAGGTTAAATGTTAATGAACCTAAAGATTTAGGAATGTAAGTAACCAATATGGAAAAGGTGGGATTTATAAATGAATCAAACAGTTTCGATTTCAAGAAAAGAAATCATTAGAGGAATTGTTATGACCCTTCTCATAAATGGGGCCGTTCCATTTATCGTTTATGAAGTACTTAGTTCTCACATGTCAAGTATTGCAGCGTTATTCATTGCAACGGTTATTCCATTAATTGATAATTTATTCAGCTTTATGAAGAGAAGAAGACTAGATGTTTTTGCCGTCTTTATGCTCATTAGTTTCTTACTAGGCATTGTTGCGTTTACTGTAGATGGAAGTGAAAAGTTGTTATTAATTCGTGAATCTTTAGTAACAGGTATTTTAGGGATCATATTCCTCGGTTCACTGTTTTTCCCTAGACCATTAATCTTCTATTTTGCGATTCGTTTTACCCTTGGAAATGATCCAGATAAGACTTCAGCTTTCGCTAACAATTGGCAATACTCATACTTTCGATTTGTATTAAGATTAATCACTATGGTTTGGGGCCTTTGCTTAATTGGCGAATCCTTCGTGCGGACGATTCTAGTTTTTAAGTTGTCTGTATCTCAATTCTTGGCAGTTTCCAACTTTGTGATGTACGGATTCATGGGGGTTGCGATCGTCTTTACGGTGGTTTATAGAAGACACTCCCAGAAACGATTCAAGGAAATAATCTCTAATGGAAGACCTGTTTAAAAAAATGGAATGAATGTAGGTTGGGAGATGAGAATTTATGTTGAAAAAGAAAATTATGTTACCGGTTATTTATGGGTTAGCTTATTTATTTACCTTATATATCGTTATACAATATATCATCTATAAGCCCAGTCAAGCGGGGGTAGTTTCGTCCAAGTTAGAAGATCCAAATTTTCCGTATGCGATTTGGAAACTGTTTTTCTTCCCTCATATCATACTGGGTATCCTAGCTTTATTAATTGGTGCTTATCAATTAACCAATAGAAGCCGTCTAAATCGAAAACGGCATCGGCTGTTGGGGCGAATTTATGGCTTTGCAATTCTGATTAACGTACTCTTGGTCCCATATCTTGCGATGTATGCAACAGGCGGTATTCCTTCTACGATTGCCTTCCTAGTTCTGGATATTTTTTGGCTAATGACAACAATGATTGCCATCATTTATATCAGACGTAAAAATATAACACGACATCGAGAATGGATGCTCCGAAGCTATGCCGTGACATTCGTATTTGTCACATTTAGGATTTTTCTCCTTATGATTCAGTTCTCGACTCATGCATCCTTTAGTGTTGCTTTCTCTCTTGCTGTCTATCTTGCCATCATTATTAACATGCTCATTACCCAAGTATATCTCAACAAACGCACTCGTGGTTCCTCAGTCAAAAAATTATTAAATCATTAGAAAAAATCTATTAATCTACTTGTGACCTTTTCTTCAAAATGTGATATTAATCATTTAAAAAAACCTCTTTCTGTGATTTAATTTTTTTATTCTTCATAGGAATCTGCAAATGTAGTAGAGAAGTCTACTCGTTCACAAAGAAGTTGATTTTTGCATAGAAATCTCCCCAGGAGACAACCCTATTTTTAAAAAATGGGGTTTAAAACTTTTTCCTTTGAAAGATTAAAAAAGTACTTTTGTCATTTAAAATAAGGTGGAAAAAATGAAAAATAAAATCCCTTCTTTATCGTCCAATTCCATCTATTTGGGTGTCCTTTTAGCGATTGTAGGTGGTTTTTTGGATGCTTATACGTTTATCAGTCGTGATGGTGTGTTTGCTAATGCCCAAACTGGAAATATGGTTTTACTGGCTGTGAAAGCTGCAAATAAGGATTGGAGAGGCGTCTTACTTATTATTCCGCCCATTGTGGCCTTCATTTTGGGTGTTTTAGTTTCAGAATTAGTGAAAATGCCTCATGTTAGGGAAGTATTGCATAGTTATCGAAGGTCTATTCTGATCTTAGAATGTTTGGTCTTGATGACTGTTGGTCTGTTGCCAAAAAGTGTGCCTAATATAGTGGTAACGGTATGTATTGCCTTTGTCTCCTCTTTGCAAATTTCGACATTTAATAAACTGGACAAATGGGCTTACAATTCCACGATGACAACAGGAAACCTTCGAACGGCGACACAAGCGGCCTATTTGGCAATCAAGGAACATGATCCTGAAGCTAGAAAACAATTTAACGAATTTTTTGCCATTATTTTTTCTTTTACATCGGGTGCGTTGATCGGAACCTTTTCGACCACTTATTTAGGAAATCCATCGATCTTTATAGCTGGGGGAATTTTAGTCATTGCCATCATTTTGTATCATAGGGACCGGGGTTATATAAGTGAGACGATTAAGGCAAGATTAAAATAAATAAATTTTAAATAAGAAAAAATCCATCCAAAAGTTGCTTGGGTACCGTTTTGAGATGCTTTTCTTAAACATTGATATTGGTATTTAAAAAAGTAAAACTCGCCATATTGGTGAGTTTCTTTATTAGAATATAAAAACCCTATTTATATTAAACCTCACTTACTTGTTCCGTTATGCACCCAAATGAGGTTCTCTTAAATTTTTTAGATAAAACTAACTCCCTTTTAAATAAGATGTCTTGTCCTTAATGGAGAAACCACCGAAGTGAAATAAGCGGAAATTTTTCGGTTAACTGTAGCAAGGGGCTCGTTTCGGGGTAAATAAGCGGAGGATTTTCGGTTATGCAAAGCAAAAGTCCCTATTTTCACATTTTTTGAGTCAATAGGCGGAATCTCTCCGTCTATTTAAGCTTTTTTTAATTATAATTTCTAATTAAGAGGAATTTTTCCGTCTATTTATCCGCTGGGAATTATTTTTGTAATAACAGATATTTAAACATAACTAATGTTAGAAGTATATTCTGGAGGTTTATCAATGAAATTAAGTGTTCTTGATCAATCTGTTATTAGCAAGGGGGATACAGCAAACATCGCCTTACAAAATACAGTGAAGTTAGCACAATTAACAGAGAAACTTGGATACACGCGGTTTTGGGTAGCTGAACATCATAATACCAACGGAATGGCTGGGTCCTCACCAGAAATATTAATGTCTCATATTGCTTCCAATACACGAAGAATTCGAGTCGGATCAGGCGGTGTGCTGCTCCCGCAATATAGTCCGTATAAAATAGCTGAGAACTTTAAAGTACTAGAAGCATTGTTTCCAAACCGAATTGATTTAGGAATCGGGCGTTCACCTGGCGGCTCAGCAGCGACAAGGCTTGCGTTAACAGATGGATTGCGGAAAAGCTTAAATGAATTTCCCCAACAGGTTCAAGTTTTACAGGGATTTTTACAAAATCAGCTGCCTGCAGAACATCCATTCCATAAAGTGAATGCTTATCCTGTGGCAGAAACTCTTCCGGAACTATGGATTTTGGGCATTACTCACCGCGGAGCCAGAATGGCTGCAGAAAAAGGAACTGCTTTTACCTATGGCCATTTTATTACGCCTGATAATGGGAAGCGTGCAATGGATTATTATGTTCAAAACTTTCAACCTTCAACTTTGTTGAAGAAGCCAAAAACGAATGCTTGTATATTTGTTGTTTGTGCCCAAACACAGGAAAAAGCAGAAGAATGTGCCTTAAGTCAGGATTTATGGTTATTAGCAGTTGAAAAGGGATCCGATACAAGGATCCCTTCTATAGAAGAGGCTAAGAGGATTCGATTAACGCACGAAGAAGAAAGGAGGATTCTGGAAAATAGACAGCGAATGATTATTGGAACACCACAAAAGGTAAAAAGTGAAATAATGCGTTTAAGTGAAATGTACCAAACAGAGGAATTCATGATTATTTGTAACATCCATAGATTTGAGGACAAAATGAAGAGCTATACTTTATTGGCTGAAGAATTCCTGTAAAAATAGAGGGTTCTTTTAGGTTTTCTCTAATCTTTTGGTATAAAATAGTAATGCAAAATAAACTTGAAAAGGTGATCAAATGAGTCAATTATCTGAATTCTTAACACAGAATCATAATCAGAATGTTGAGGAATTAAAAGAATTGCTCCGAATTCCAAGCGTTAGTTCCTTATCCGAGCATAAAGAGGACATCCAAAAAGCAGCATCATGGATTGCCAATAAATTAGAAAGCATTGGAATGGAACATCTGGAAATCGTCCAGACAAAAGGGCATCCGATTATTTATGCGGACTGGCTTCATCAGGAAAACGCCCCAACCGTTTTAGTATACGGTCATTATGACGTACAGCCCGTTGACCCTATTCATTTATGGGAAACCCCACCATTTGAACCAACGATTCGTGATGAAAAAATCTTTGCCAGAGGGGCAACCGACGACAAAGGGCAGACATTCTTACATATCAAAGCAGTGGAAACACTCTTAAAATTAGAAGGAAAATTACCGGTAAACGTAAAATTCTGTATCGAAGGAGAAGAGGAAATTGGAAGCCCACATCTTCCACAGTTTCTATCCGAAAATCAAGAAAAATTAGCCTGCGATGTAGTGGTGATTTCAGATTCAGATATGTGGGATCGCGGTGTCCCAGCCATTACGTATTCATTAAGAGGTCTGTGTGCATTGGAAGTTTCCCTCAAAACCGCCAATTCTGATTTGCATTCGGGCATGTTCGGCGGTGGAGTTCAAAACGCCAACCATTTATTGATACAGCTGCTTGCTAATCTTCATGATGCAAATGGGAAAGTAAATGTTGACCATTTTTATGATGAAGTCGTGCTACTGACAGATTTTGAAAAGGAACAAATTAAAGCATTGGGCTTCGATGAAGAAAAGTTAAAAAAATCGTTAGGGTTAACGGATTTAACGGGAGGGGAAAACAATTTTCCATATCCTGAAAGAATCAGTTCCAGACCTACATTAGAAATCAACGGTTTATGGGGCGGATTTCAGGGGGAAGGAACAAAAACGGTTATCCCGAATGAAGCACATGCAAAAATTACCTGCCGTCTTGTTCACAATCAAAACCCTGAACAGATTCAAGGATTGATCAAAAAGCATCTGGAAGAACATGCTCCAAAAGGCTGCACGTTGAGTGTGACCCTACAAGATACAGGTAATCCTTTTTTAACACCAATTGACAGTCCGATGATTCAAAAAGCGGCAGAAGCCTATCAGAATGTATATGGTAAAGCACCTGTATATAAAAGAGAAGGAGGTTCGATTCCGATTGTGTCGGATTTCAACCACTCGCTAAATGCGCCTGTTGTCTTAATGGGATTCGGTTTGCCTGATGAAAACCTTCATGCTCCAAATGAACATTTCAACTTGGAAAACTTTGATAAAGGCATCCTAACCATTTGTTCCTTTTTAGAGCTGGTTAATAACTAGGATTGGAATTTACAATATTAAAATATAATGGCTCAGTTAAGTACACTGAGCCATTACTCCTATCCATTTTCAATAGCTTACAATCGACGAACGTACTCGTAACTTTTATTTATTTCTTTCTTCCACGAGACCATATCACCACTGGAATTAGTAATAAGGATAAAATTCCTCCACTAAGTGATAAGGTTAGATAACTCGAACCTGCCACAATCATTCCAGACAATGCCCCGCCAGCAGCTCCTGACAACGCAATCAAAACATCCACTGTACCTTGAGTTTTAGCCCGTGTGGACGTTTCGGTTGAATCAACGATAAGGGCAGTTCCACTTATCAAACCAAAATTCCATCCTAAACCAAGTAATATAAGAGCAATGACTAGAAGAACCATAGAATCTCCTGGTGCAAATGCTGCTGTTAAACCTGCCAGAAGCAATGTAGTTCCAGAACCAATAGCCATCGCAGTCCGCCCCAATTTATCAACAAGGACACCAGTAACCAGTGAAGGAAGATACATAGCTCCAATATGAAAACCAATGACAAGACCTACTGCACCCAAGCCATGTCCATGATGCATCATGTGAACGGGTGTCATGGTCATAATCGCTACCATTACCATTTGAGTAAGAACCATCAGCGTTGCCCCAGCGATGATACCTCTTTTGTTTTCTGTATGTTCTGTTGTTGCCAATTGTCCTTTATCATTTGGTACTTGGTTGGCTTCTTGTATCATTCTTGCTATAACTAACGGATCTGGCCGAAGCATGATGAAAAGGACGATACCTGCTAAGATATAGGCTGCCGCTCCTAAAATGAAAGGACCGGCCAATGATGGAACACCAATAGAAAGAGCGAAATTCCCCATCACATTCACTAAGTTTGGTCCAGCAACCGCCCCAAATGTTGTGAAAACCATTGTCATACTAATCGCAGTTGCTCGCTGTTTGCTATTTGCTAAGTCCGTACCTGCATAACGAGCTTGCAAATTTGTTGCTGACCCTGCACCATAAACAAGCAGGGAAGTAAATAAAAGGAATACACTATTTATGATTGCTGAAATGATGACTCCTATTGCTCCAAGTCCACCAATGATAAAACCGGCTGATAGACCTGTACGACGACCAAACGCCTGCGAAAGTCTTCCAACCAATAGAGCGGCACCTGCTGACCCTAATGTAAGTAAAGATGAAGGAATTCCAGCATACGCATCCGTACCGAGCATTTGCTGTGCAAGAAGTGCACCCACCGTAACTCCTGCGGCTAATCCTGCACCGCCAAAAATTTGTGAAATACTGACAACGAATAATGTACGCTTATATAAAGCTTTTTGTTTTTCTGAAGAATTAATGTAGATTTGTAATGAAGCTGTTTGGGCATCTAGCGCTTTTACACTATCTTTCTGTGACATCACCTAACCTACCTTTCTAAAATCTAGTTCTATATTTATTATATTTCCAACATGATTTGAATCATCATAACACGTGCAAAAAAACCATACAATATTATAATTGCATGGCAAACAATATTAGGTAAGGCCGTTTATGCATGTTAAGCATCCTTTTTCACACAATTATACGATTGTGCCGTTTATAAAACAATTATAATTCCTTTTTATTCCTATTAGTGAATATCTAAGTAGCCATACATAAGTAACTTACATCCCTTAATATAAATATTCGAACCCCTCAAAAACTCATCAATAAGTCCTAATCCGGTTACGATCGACGTAACCGGATTTTTTATTTTTAAAAAAAGTCTCGTAGTCTATTGAAAAAGATAGTTAAAAAACCTGACAAGGATTAAGACAGGTATTCTAACAACTACTATACTTTTGTTAAAAGAGAGCTCCTTTTAAATTTAGATATTAAGGGAGGTAGGTACTAATACATACATATTGGGATCACTAAAAATTCGAGGGGGGTCAAAAAGATGTTTTCTAAAAAATTATCAACACTATTCTTACTTTCAGCCCTAACAGTAGGTACGATTACTGGATGTTCATCCAGCACGACTTCAAGCTCAAGCGAGGGAAAAAACGTTATTAAAATCGCAACCCAATCACCATTATCTGGTGGAAGTGCCACACAGGGGGAGGCGATTAAATTAGGAGCACAATTGGCGCTTGAGGACAAAAAAGCAGAATTTAAAAAGCTAGGGTTTGATTTACAGTTGGTTCCTTATGATGATCAAGCCGATCCTAAAAAAGGGGTTGCCAATGCGCAATTAATCGCAGCGGATAAAGACATCTTGGCCATTGTCGGTCATATGAATTCTGGAGTGGCCATCCCATCCTCAGAAATCTATGAAAAATACTCAATCCCAATGGTTTCACCGGCAAATACCGCAACCGCAGTGACAGACAGAGGTTTAAAAGTGACCAATCGAGTCGTCGCACGCGATGATTTCCAAGGACCGGCTGGTGCACAATTTGCGGTAAACACCTTAAAAGCGAAAAAAATCTTTATTATTCAAGATAAAACGGCTTATGGGACAGGCTTAGCAGATGCTTTTAAGAAAGCAGCGGAAGATTTGGGAGCAAAAATTGTTGGATATGAAGGAATTACCGTTGGGGAAAAGGATTTCAATGGCGTTTTAAACCAAGTAGCGGATAAAAAGCCAGATATGATTTACTTTGGCGGTCTCTATGCCGAAGGTGGGCTGATTGTTAAACAAGCTCATGACAAAGGCATTGATATTCCATTTATGGGCGGTGATGGTTTGGATTCATCATCATTTGTCGAAATTGCAGGAGTTGCCGTCAAGAATGCCTATTTAACTTCCATTGCTGGCGATGTGACCAAATCAGCTGAGGGCAAGAAGTTTTCTGAGGAATATAAGAACCAGTTTAATAAAAATATTGAAGGATATTCTGCATATGCCTACGATAGTGCAGGAGTCATATTACAAGCGATTGAAAATGCGATTGACAAAAATGACGGGAAGCTGCCAACACGTGCACAGGTAAGAGATGCGATTCGCGCAATTCGTGATTATCAAGGTATCGGAACCAAAGTTGGTTTTGATGACAAGGGCGACAATCAGTATGCCAAGATTTACATTTATAAGTTTAATGAAGCGAAGTACCCTGCAACCGTTGTAGGAGAAATTAGTAAATAAAAATAACGTTTGAAAGGGTATGTGAATTTTATCCGTACCCTTTTTTACTTAAGAAAAAAGGAGTCGTGATCATATGCTGGCACAAATCCTTCAGACATTGCCGCAAGTACTGATTGACGGGCTGACACTGGGTGCCGTTTATGCGGTCATCGCTATCGGTTATACGATGGTTTACGGAATACTGGAACTCATTAACTTTGCTCATGGAGAAATTTTTATGACAGGTGCTTTTATTGGCACAGCGATTTTACTAACCTTTACTGGTTTAGGATGGCTTTCCTTTATGCCGGCTATTTTGGTTCTCCTGATAGTGTTACTTGTGACAAGCGTCATAACAGGCTTCTTGGGGATGGGAATTGAAAGAGTGGCCTATCGACCGCTGCGAAATGCACCTAAATTAATCACTTTAATCACCGCGATTGGGGTATCCTTTCTTCTCCAAGATATTGTCCGTTTTATCGCGGAATTAAAGCAAGGAAACTATATCGTGAATGCACCGGAACTTTTCAATGGTCAAATGAAGCTCAAAATATCGACGATTTTGCCACAATTGCATGACGCTTCCTTTAAAATGACCTTCCTTGTGGTCATTGTGGTGGCATTTGTTATGATGTTTGGCTTAAATCTCTTTGTTAATCGATCGAAATGGGGGATGGCGATCAGAGCCGTAGCTCAGGATCGGGAAACAGCGGCATTGATGTCCATAAATGTAAACAAAGTCATTTCAGTTACTTTTTTTGTAGGGTCCGCATTGGGCGGGGCAACAGGTGTGTTATTTACGATTCAATATGGAACTATTGACCCTTATATTGGTTTTATTTTGGGAATTAAAGCCTTTACAGCCGCGGTTCTAGGTGGGATCGGAAATATCCGCGGGGCCATGGCAGGAGGATTAATTATTGGAATGCTTGAAATGTTCGCAGCAGCCAATCTGTCCGAAATAACAGGTGGTATGTTTGGAGCAGAGTATAAGGATGTATTCGCTTTTATCATCTTAATTGTGGTCCTTATTTTCAAACCAGAAGGATTGTTTGGCAAAGCAATCGTCGAGAAAGTGTAGGTGATAGGGATGAAAGAACGACTAAACAGTCTCTTTACTAAAACAAGAGTACAAATACTATTTTTCGCCGCCTATGTTATCGTGACAGCGGCCAGCTTGTATTTTGCGGACACTTCGGTGATTTCTTTCTTATTACTGCTCTTATCCATCCTCATTTTATATTTCTTGAACCTAGGAAATAAACTCAAATGGATCATTGGCATCGGGATTTTGGGAGGACTGCTTCCGTTCGCGGCTAGTCATGGAGCGGCCTATCAATCTTACATGGAAGTAGCAACGTTTGTCGGGATATATGTAGCTATGGCTCTAGGTTTAAACATCGTAGTTGGCTTTGCCGGCCTATTGGACCTGGGATTTGTCGCCTTTTTCGCGGTAGGAGCTTATACATATGGCATATTTGCAACAGCCCAAGCTTCACAGTTTATGCCTTTTGGAAAATATCCTCTTTCAGGGGAGAGTTTCTGGATTTTTATCTTAATCGGATGCTTTGTGGCTGCCTTATTTGGTGTCCTTCTGGGGATCCCTGTCCTAAGGGTCAAAGGTGACTATCTGGCGATTGTTACCTTAGGCTTTGGTGAAATTATTCGAATCGTTTTTAATAACTTAGATAAGCCGGTGAACATTACAAACGGTGCCATGGGGCTTTCTTCCATTACTCCGCCAGAAATATTTGGCATCAAGCTGATGTATCCAAATCAATTTTATTATGTTGTCCTGGCCATTGTGATTCTCGTCATTTTTATTGTCAGGAATCTAGAACATTCGAAATTAGGACGCGCGTGGAAAGCGGTAAGAGAAAATGAGATCGCTGCACAGGCCATGGGAATTCCGCTTGTGAAAACCAAATTAACCGCCTTTGCCATCGGAGCCTCCTTTTCGGGGATGATGGGAGTCGTCTTTGCAGCCAAACAAACCTTTGTGGATCCAACCAGCTTCACCCTGTTGGAATCAACGAACATTCTGGTGATGGTGTTATTAGGGGGAATGGGAAGCATCCCAGGCGTCATTTTAGGAGCGGCGGTTGTCACGATCCTCAATTTACAAGTCCTAACGGAAGTTACCAATTGGTTAAATACCTTAAGCTCAAGTGGCGTGTTTACCATTCCAGATGCCCTTTCGCCTGTTAAAATGCAGCGGTTTATCTTTGGGGGTTTATTGATCCTGATTGCCTTGTATCGTTCCAAAGGATTATTGCCGGCGAAAAATAGGACCTATAATCCGGAAAAATTAATGGAAAACGAAGTCCCTGAAAGCAAGGTCGTATTGGTGGCAAATGAGAAAATCGAAAGCGTGAATGGGAGGTAGACAGCTTGAATGTGTTAGAAGTGAAAGAATTATCGAAAAGCTTTGGCGGGTTACAGGCGAATACCAATATTAATATGAATGTACAAAAGAATTCTATTACAGCTGTGATTGGACCAAATGGAGCTGGGAAAACCACCTTTTTTAATATGATTACCGGTGTGTATAAGCCTTCTTCGGGAGATATTTTACTGAATGGAAAATCGTTGGTGGGTAACAAACCGGACGCAGTCGCGCGGCACGGTGTCGCTAGGACGTTTCAAAATATCCGCCTGTTTAATCAGATTCCAGTATTAGAGAACGTGATGGTGGGAATGCATAACCACTTAAGGGTGAACTGGTTCTCTACATTATTTCAATTATCTCATGCTAGAAAAGTAGAGTCAGGCGCTCAGAGGGAAGCCTATCGGCTGCTTCAATATGTCGGTTTGGCCGAATTATTAAATGAAAGTGCCGGGAATCTATCGTATGGCGCTCAACGGCGTCTAGAAATCGCAAGGGCGCTGGCCACAAAGCCGAAGGTTCTGCTTTTGGATGAACCAGCTGCAGGGATGAACCCCAAGGAAACGAAAGAATTAACCTCGCTGATTGATAGATTAAGAGAGGAACTGGATGTAACGATTATCTTGATTGAACATGATATGAAATTAGTCATGGAAATCTCGGATTATATTTTTGTCTTAGATCATGGGGAAAAAATAGCAGAAGGGAAACCAGCAGAAATACGGAAAAATCCAAGGGTGATTGAAGCCTATTTAGGAAAAGGTGCTCTATCACACGCTTAAAGGGGGGATTATGATGACGATACTAGAATTGAAGGGTGTTCAAGCAAGCTATGGCGGCATACAAGCACTGAAAGGAATCGACTTGGAAGTCGGACAGGGTGAAGTGGTCACCTTAATTGGAAGTAATGGGGCGGGTAAGTCCACTACCTTAAAAGCCATTAGTGGACAGATCCCGGTAAAAAGCGGAACCATTCATTATAAGGGAAACGATATTACCAATACTCCTGCGCATAAAACCTCCTTACTGGGGATTGCGCAAGTCCCTGAGGGAAGACGTATTTTTCCTAAGTTGTCTGTAAAAGAAAATTTACAAATTGGGGCTTTTGCTCTCAAAAACAAAAAGGAAATGGAAACGAGAATGGAAAGGGTGTATCAGTATTTTCCTAGATTAGAAGAACGGCTTGATCAAAAGGGAGGAACCATGAGCGGCGGTGAGCAGCAAATGCTGGCGATTGGAAGGGCGTTAATGATGAACCCGCAAGTGCTCATGTTAGATGAGCCCTCCATGGGACTCGCACCGATCATAGTCGAGCAAATATTTGAAATCATTTTAGAGCTAAACAAAGAAGGGATGACGATTCTATTGGTGGAGCAAAATGCGTTTCAAGCACTGCAAATCGCTGATCGTGGCTATGTCATTCAGACTGGGGAAATTGTGATGAACGGAAATGGAAAGGATTTGATGGCCAATGAGCAAGTTCAAGAAGCTTATTTGGCTTAATATACATGCATCGGACCACTTGTCGCGGCAGGACCAATAGCTGCTAGTCTGAATGGGGCGGCTGCCGGCGCGGGACTAGGCGGATTAACGGGAGCTTTTGTTGGAATAGGATTTACTGAAGAAGAGGCTGACCATTATGAGAGCCTTGTGAAAAAAGGTAAATTCCTTGTCGTTGTAGAACGCCGAGATAATCGTCAAAGAGGTGGACAACCAGTTGGTACAACTTTAAATCAAATGATGGCTGGTACTCTTTTTATATAACGATGGATACTTCCGATATTTTGAGGACAGGCGTCATCGGCTCGTCTTGTGTTTGTCGCCGAAGCCTAGGCGCCTTACTCTTTTCTTATTGTAATTTGTCTCGGATGCTCCGTAACTGAGTTTTGATTGTATTCACAGATTTATGAAGAATTTCAGACATTTGGGTTTTATTAAATCCCTTTTCGCGTAGGTCATATATTTCCCGTTCACTTGGTGAAAGCTGCATCAAATGTAACTCGTTCCGCATAGCAGAAGCAGCATCACAATGAATAGAAGATTTGTCGGCATAAGCATCTCTTACAGCCTTTACAATGTCATGAAAATTAGATTTTGTAATATAATTCACAGCTCCATTCTGGAAGGCTTTTACAATGACTTCCTGTTCAGAGAGAGAAGTTAGCATAATCACTTTGGGCTTAAGACCTTTTATTCTTGTGATTTCCTTAGCAGCTTCTAATCCATCAAGTTTATTCTCAGTCAAGTTAATATCCATTAGAACAACATCGATTTCGATTGAATCCAAAGAATTCAAGGCTTCTAGTTTAGTTGCGGCTATTTTTACTACTTGAATATCCTCTTCTTTGTTCAAATCTAGAGCCAGCTGTTTTTGCCAAAATTCATCATCCTCAACGAGCATCACTTTAATGAAACCCTCCATTATTATCCCTCACTCCTATAGCCGTTTCACTGTTAACCTCGCAGGTTAGCAGAATGTTATAGTATATGGACCATCCTGCTTTAGTGTTTTTTTATCAACATGAAAACTACTTTATTAAACAGATATTTTTTTGCTCTCTGCCATGTAGTCTTTTTTGTCAGAAGCTCTTAATTGCAGGATTCGCTTTCGGGGAAAACGCATTTCCATAATGGTCCCTTTACCAATTTCACTCGCAAAGATTTTTAGAGTACCACCATGTTTTTTCATAACACTGTAACAATAACTAAGCCCCAAGCCATAATGAAGCGATCCTTTTTTGGTAGTGAAAAACGGATCAAATATCTTGACTGCATTCTCTTTGGAAATACCAGACCCATTATCTTTAATAAAGAGTGCGACCTCTTTTTGCATTTCAGTTAAAATGACTTCTAACTTTCCTTTTCCAGGTTCCATAGAATCAATAGCATTCAGGCAAATGTTGCTGAATGTCTCTTGGATATGAGCTGGGTCACAAAGGATAACGGGATCGATCTGGTAATGTCTCTGAAGGGTAATTCCTTTCTCCTGTAAAATCGTCGATATAGACGGTAGCTGGGTATCAAGCAGCTGACTTAGCTGTTGCGGTTGTTCTTTTAAAACAATCTCATCTGCCTTTTCCTTTATTCTCGTGACCATATCTAACATGTGTTTGGTAACATTTAAAATATTGCAAACATCCTGTAACGCTTCTTCCTTCTGATTAAAGTGAATCGAATCTTTGATTCTTTCACTTAAGTAAGTGATCTTTTGAACTTCATTTTTTAGAGAATGATTAAGAATGACCGTTCCTTCAGTAAGTGATCGCATGGAAAAATCTAATTTCTGCTGTTCAATCCGAAGTTTAATCCCCATAAACCCATACCTTAAGCCAAAATAAATAAAAAATAACACAAGCCAGATAACAATGAGGAAATTAAATCGCCATAAGTTATTACTAGACATCACTAAGCCGTGTTTACCAATTAAGATATAATTTACCCCATAATAATCGGAGGAGTAAACGAACGAAATGGCGATTACCACCAAATTTGTTCGAAAGCGATTCCTCCGATAAACGGGGTTTTTTTCTTTATAGTAACTTAAGAGATACATGACGATGCCGGCAAAAAAATAAAGACCCGAGATCACTTTAAAAATGGTTCCGCCAAATCTTGCTTCGGGATAGTAGGTTGGAACAGTAAACAAATAGATCATAATTGGAACAAGTAAGCCCCAAAAGCACAAGTGGTATATGTTACGTGAACAACGACCAGAGAATACAAGACTGCCCATTAAGAACAGGTATGGCAGAAAGTGATATTCGACTCCCCAAAGCCCAATCGTCGTAATCCGTATGTATTCGATTTGCAAAGGGGAGGTACCGTGTTCTCGTAAAAAAGGGAGAAAACTCTGGTTAATCACTAATGAAAAGCTGGCAAACCCAGCAATAAGGAACATAATACTCATCCAGTAGGTGTATTTGTTGTTATAGTTATTAACCAGCATGATGGTTCCGAGGGTCCATAAACTTAAAAACATGCCGATATAAAATAAAGTCATGATAAAACCTCCATAACCTACCTATTTTATCTCCTCTTTATGATCTTTTTTCCAAATAGAAGATATTGAAAATAATCAATTGACCCATTTTTTGTGGAGAAATCCAGCATTGCTATTGGAAAAACGAGGGGGGTGATAATAAATCATCCTCCCTAAAACATTTTTTCCCTTTTATAATCAATTACAGGATAAGGAAAACGTCCTTATCAAATTGAAAGCTGGCCAGCTATCAAATAAAAATTGGAGGCATTACAGTGTCAAAATTAAATCAAGAAGAACTTCAACTGTTAGTACCAACGATGAGTGATAAAGAACTAGAACAAGTAGCGGGCGGCATGCCCTGCGGGTATTTTTGTACAATTACGTTAGATTGCGATTGGTCAACATTCGGCTGCGGCTGTTAATAAAAAATATTGGAGGTAATGAAAATGTCAAAATTGAATCAAGAAGAACTTCAATTGTTAGTACCAACGATGAGTGATGAAGAACTAGAGCAAGTAGCAGGTGGTATGCCCTGCGGCTGGGTTTGTTCTTATACATTAGACTGTGATTGGTTAACATTCGGCTGTGGCTGTTAATAAAAAAATCTTGGAGGTAATGAAAATGTCAGAATTAAAAAAAGAAGAACTTCAAATGTTAGTACCAACGATGAGTGATGAAGAATTAGAGCAAGTAGCAGGCGGCAGACCCTGCGGCTGGGTTTGTTCTTATACATTAGACTGTGATTGGTCGACCTTCGGCTGCGGCTGTTAACTCTAACAAGTGAGACTCCTATGAAAAAAGAAACAGACATTTAGGTAAGAATAAAGAATCAATACCATTCACCCATTTACTCCAATTTCCCGACTAAATTGGGGTAAATGGTCCTTAACATTGTAATTATAAGTGATGGGTTTGTATTTTGCTATCCTTATTATTGAATTTTTGGAAAATTTTAATAAATACAATTGATCTACATCCATGTGATACGAAGTAATGATGGAAGGGAAAAGAGTGAGATAAATGGTATTAAAAACTTCGGAAACAAATTTACTAAATTGGGACTCTGCCTTATATTTAACAGAACGAAAAATCGATGACACCACCCTTGAAAAAGACGGAGAACAACAGGTTCAACAGTGGTGCGGACGTACGGGATTACCTATGGATCTACTCCATTTTAGATTGAAAGAAGACGGTTTGAACTACAAAGATTTTCTCAACATTCTCGGTGGTTCGAGCAAACCGTTTGAATATAGAGAAACGGATTGGTTTAGGACGTTAGAGGATATATATTCTTTAGAAAATGAGTTAACAGATGAAGATATAAGCCAAATTGACCAATCCCAATCCCCTTTTTACTCCTTTATGGTTCCTTTTATGAACTGGGCCCGAGCACAAATGTTAGCAAAATATAAGATATGGCAAACAAAGCAACCCAACTTGCCCTTCAATATCTCTATTATCATTCCCATCCTCATGAAGGCAGTTCATCAGCATGTTCATGCAAAAGCAGGGAGAACACTGGTGTATGAATTGAATGTAGCCCGTCTTTCCAATCAGTTAGTCGGAAACACACCAGAGGCTCGGTTTGAATTTTTTGTTAATAAGAAACTGAATGGGAAACAAAACATCTACCAACTTCTCCAGCAATATCCAACCCTAGCCCGCTTATTGGCGGAAGGCACTATGAATTTAGTGAATTCCATTCATGAGACCATCAGTCGTTTTTTTTGGGATTATCCAGCCATCGTCCAAATGTTTGAAGGGGATTTTGAGGAGTTATTACACATTGATACGATGGAAGGAGATTATCATAACCACGGCCGGAGTGTAATGATTTTCCATTTTTCTTCTGGAGCCCGTCTAGTTTATAAACCAAGATCGTTAGCTACTGACCTTCATTTTCAAGACTTCCTAACCTGGATGAACGAAAAGGGATCCAATCCGCAATTTCAAACACTTAAGATACTATCTCGTTTGGACTATGGATGGGAAGAATGGGTGGAATACAAGGAGTGTCAAACGAAAGATCAAATAAACCGTTTTTATCAACGAATGGGCAGTTATTTAATGGTACTTTATCTGCTTTATGCTACTGATTTCCATCTTGAAAATGTATTGGCTAGTGGTGAGCATCCTTTCTTAATTGATGTAGAGGCATTGTTTCAAAATATCGTCCCACTTACAGGAAATGAAGAAAGCGGATTCTTCCATGCAGTCCAAATACTTAACCAATCCATCTTAAGATCGGGAATGCTGCCGGTTTCCCTATTTAAATCGGGTGACTTCCGAGGAGTGGAAGTGAGCGCCATTGGGGGGAAAGGAGGCCAGGAACTTCCTAGACCTGTTTATCGCTATGAAAATATTGGAACAGATGAAATGAAACTAGTAAAAACAAAAGGATTTCTAAAAGGCGGCCGTAATCGTCCGAAGCTAAAGGGAGAAGAGATAAAAGCGGAGGATTATATAGAAGGGATTGTTCAAGGATTTCAGCAAGCGTACCATCTTTTGACTCATCATCGGGAGGAACTCCTAGCAGAAGAGGGACCATTAATGGCTTTTGCGGATGACACGGTGCGTGCTGTGGTACGGAATACTTACAATTACTCTACTTTTCTTGACGTTAGCTTGCATCCGAACTACCTGAAGGATGGACTTATGCGGGTCCAATTGTTTGATTTTCTCTGGAGAGCGGTAGAACACCAACCGTCACTGATCCGGCTTGTTTCCTCTGAAACAACTGATATGCTAGGCGGAGATATCCCTATGTTTGTTAATAGAGTGAACTCCCGAAACCTATGGGACATTCGGGGCAAAACGATTGATAGATTCTATCAGAAATCTGCTATGGAACTTGTAATGGATCGATTACAGGGGTTAGATACAGAAGATTGTGAGCGACAAATTCAGTTTCTTCGCTTATCGATGTCTACGATTTCTGAAAAAAGGACCCTGCCTAAAATGAAACATATCACCAATATACCGGTGAAGATAGCCAGTAGAGAACAGTTTATTCATGCATCGGTTCAAATCGGTGATCAATTACTACAACAAGCTGTATGGGGGAAAGACAGTAGTGACATCTGTTGGATTGGGTTAAGTTCAGATGAATCGGAACAGCTTTTGTTCGCCCCAATGGATGATTGTCTATATGATGGCGTTCTTGGCATGGCGCTTTATTTTGCCTATTTATCGAAAGAGAGTGGGGAAGAAAGATTTCATAAAGCCGCACGGGCAGCATTAAGAGGGGCATACCGCTACTTTGAATCGGGTATGTCCTCACCATCAATTTCTGCCTTTAACGGCTTGGCCTCAAGAGCTTATGTGCTAAGCCAATTAGCGGTAGTAATGGAAGAACCAGAATGGATGGATGAAGCGATCAAATTACTTAAGAAAGCAGAACCTCTAATCGAGACAGATAAGCTTTATGACCTATTGGCTGGGTCGGCGGGGCTCATTTTGGTCGCTTTAAGGCTTTATCGCCTAACGAGAAACAAAGAGGTATTACAAATGGCAGAAAAGGCAGCCAATCATTTGCTAGCAAACGCTAAACCGTTGAAGAAAGGGATTGGCTGGGCGTTTGAAAATCAAGGTTGTGTTCCAATTGGTGGACTTGCACATGGTGCCGCAGGTTTTACCTGGGCATTAATGGAGATAGCTAAAATCAGCGGCGATGATAAATACTTAGAAGCTGCCCAACAATCATTAGCATTTGAGAGAACATTATTTGATAAAGAAACTGGGAATTGGAGAGATGCCCGCCCAGAAAAGTTTCGGCATTCCAAAGGAACAAGTCCAATCCAATGGTGTCATGGAGCCGCAGGCATTGCAATGGGGAGAATCATGTCTTTTCAGCTATACCCAGATGAGCAGCTTCGGGAAGAAATCACGACTGCTTTAAACACAACTTTCCATAATGGATTCGGTGTATCACATTGTTTGTGTCATGGTGATTTAGGAAATATAGATGCCATGCTGCTAGCGGGAGAAATCGATGAGTACAAATCTTGGAAGGAAATCGCGCAAGCATGTGGAACTCGTGTCTTAATGGAAGCAGAAAAGAGCGGCTGGATTTGCGGTATTCCACAGGGATTAACAACCCCTGGACTGATGACGGGAATGGCTGGAATCGGCTATGGGTTATTAAGGCTCGCCAGTCCTGAAACGGTTCCTTCTGTTTTAACGTTAGGAGGAACTAGATTGGTAGGAAGAAGGGAAATAAGCAATGGATGAGACAATGGCTATACCGAAAAAACCAGTCCGAATTTCCAAATGTTCAAGAGTTCCCTTTGTAGAACAGATGGAACAATCGGAGTGCGGCTTGTGCTGCCTTGCGATGGTCTTTTCCTTTTATAAAAGCGAGATTCCTTTGCTGGAGTTTCGCGACCGGGGCGGAGGCGGACGTGATGGCACTAATTTAAAAACTCTTCGTGATATCGCGAGGTCCCTTGGGATGGAAAGTAACGGACATAAGGTTCATTTGGACCAATTGAATCAGTTGCGATTACCGGCGATTTTACATTGGAGAGGCGATCACTTTATTGTTTTAGAGAGAATGAAAGGAAATAAGATATATATAGTCGATCCTGCAAAGGGACGGCTCGTTCTCTCAAGAGAAGAGTTGGAACAGGATTTTTCGGGTACGGTTCTCTCCTTGTACCCTGGTTCCTTGTTTACAAAGTGGAAAAAACAATCCGTCTGGATTCAATATCTCCAGCTACTCAAAAACGAATCCTGGCTCGTTTCGTCCATGCTGGTGTGGACATTATGGATCCAATTGCTGGCGTTAATTACTCCATTTGCTACCCGCTATTTACTAGATTATGTGATTTTACCAAAAGATTCTCTTTATATGACTCAGATTCTAACAGGGATGATTTGTCTTATATTTATCTATTTATTTATTTCATTCATTCGCGGAAGAATTTTGGTTCAGCTGCAGAACAAGTTAGATGTCCTTTTAATGAGTCGATTTTTTGAACGGCTTCTGCGCTTACCTTACCAATTTTTTCAGTTAAGAACAAGCGGGGACCTTATCTTACGAGCAAATAGTAATATGATGATTCGTGAAATCCTTTCCTCACGAACGGTGAGCATGCTACTAGACGGCGGATTGGTTCTGATGTTCTTGCTCTATATGTTAAAGTACTCCCTTTTAATGACAGGGTTTATTGTGTTGATTGGTGTTATGCAAGTCTCTGTGCTTCTGATTAGCAATTCACATATTAAGCGTTTGACGCAAGAAGAAATTATTCGTCAAACAGCAGCGGCCAGCTTTTTAACCGAATCGATTCACGGGATTTTATCCGTGAAGTCAGAAGGGGTGGAGAAGCTTGCGTATGAACAATGGTCAAAGCTGTTCCGAGACCAAATTAAGGCCGCCGAGAAACGTGGATTCATGGGGAGTTATGTAGAAACGATTAACTCGACCCTTAAGTTTGCGGCACCCTTGTTCCTTTTGTGGATGGGGGCTTGGCAGGTTCTTTCTGAAAATATGACAGTAGGAACCATGTTTGGTTTTTATACTCTTGCAGTGGGATTCTTGGGGCCTCTGTATTCTTTAGTCAGTACATGTACACAAATGACGGTTATGGGCCGTTATTTTAATCGAATCATGGATATTTTGAGTGCTCCTGTTGAACAGGATAAAGGAAAGGAAGGAAATGTCCACGAGCTTAAGGGTGAGATCAGGCTCGACAACGTCACCTTTCAATACAATCAATATAGTCAAAGCGTGTTAAGGAATATTTCCCTTTGTATCGAGTCGGGAGAGAAGGTAGCCATCGTTGGATCATCGGGGTCTGGTAAAAGTACATTAGCCTGTCTTCTCTTGGGACTCTATAAGCCAACGGAAGGTTCGATTTCGTTTGATCAAGTCAATTTAGATCAATTGGATAAAACGATGTTGAGAAAACAAATGGGTGTCGTCATGCAGCATACAACGATTTTCAATCGTTCCATCTATGAAAATATCTCTCTTCATCATCCTAAGATGTCTCCTGAACTCGTCTTAGAGGCGGCAAAGCTAGCAGAAATACACGAGGATATCTTGAGGATGCCGATGCAATATGGAACCATGCTGTCGGAAACAGGAAGTAATATATCCGGAGGTCAAAAACAACGCATTGCCTTAGCACGAGCCTTAACACATAGACCGAAAATCTTGTTGTTGGATGAGGCGACAAGTGCTCTTGATGCAAAGACAGAACAGCGGATCCAGGATAATTTGGCCCATCTATCCTGTACCCGTATCGTGATTGCCCACCGCTTAAGTACGATCCTAGATTCCGATAAAATTATTGTATTAAACCGAGGGGAAATCGTAGAAGTAGGGACTCATCATGAACTGCTAAATAAAAATGGGCATTATGCTCAGTTTTATCAAAAACGGATGGAGGAGCAGCAAAATGAAAAAGGGGTATCAATATGAGAAGTAATAAAAGGTGGATCTTAATCCTTTTCATGGCCATTATTCCAATCATAGGAATTTGGGCACTAAACAACCCAAGTATAATGGCAAAAACCTTTTTAAATTTGGGAGGAATAAAAGAAGGGGAAGCGTTTCCTACTGTTAAAGGAGAAGAGGTAAGCGGTGAATCGTTTGTCTTAGCATCTGGGAAAGGGAAGCCCCATGTTGTGATGATTGCTCGTATCGACTGTGAAGTTTGTCAAAGTACGTATCCGACATTAGAAAAAAACAAAGATCTTTTAAGAAATGCTAATTTTGTGATGATTGGAAAGGGCGGTAAGGAAGAATATCTGCAGGTTAAAACAGAACATAATTTCTCATTTCCCATTGTATATGCGGATGAGCAAATTCAAAAGGATTTAAAGATTAAGGTCTTTCCAACTTTTTATTTTATCGATAAAGAGGGAAAAATTTATAAACGGTTAGATGGTTTTGATAAAGACGAATTCATAAAAACATTGAAAGAGATGAAGAAGGGATGAACAGCACTTATAGAAAAGTTGGCATAGCCGTCTCTGGGATAGGCTGGGCTGTTTCCTTCTATATTTATTTTGCCCATCAGCTCGGGAAATTTGTTTGTCCGGTGGGGGATTGTCAAACCGTTAATAGGAGTCAATATGCACAAATTGGTCCAGTGCCGGTTTCCGTGTTGGGAATCGTGTTCTATTTAATGGTGTTGTGTCTGTTATTAAAGGTTACTTTTATCTCTGAAAAAATAGGCCAGCAGATTCTCGGTATTCTTCTAGCGATAGGAATCATCTTTTCGAGTTATTTAACCTATGCCGAGATTTTTTGGATTCATGCCATTTGTTTTTGGTGTATGGTATCTTTTGTCTGTGTAATCGTGTTGACTATTATCTATTGGCTAGATAAAATAATTAGTTCTAAATAGAAACAGAGGGTGAACCTCTGTTTCTTTTGTGTTCATTCAATCCTTTTGACTACTTATAGGAGATACCAATGATGAAAAGTGTAAATATTAAGCAGATTGCTTTTTATTTCTTCTTGTTGGTTCTTCTTTTCCTTTTGATTTAGATTTTTTTGATTTAGACACTCTAAAGAATAGGAGCAATCCTGCATGAAACATTAGAGCCCATACAAGTGCAAATTTATTACCACTAAAATAGATTCCTACTATCGGAATCAACAACCATACGATACTTTTCAGATAATAATTTCCTTTAGGATTAATAATCATCAAGACGGATAAAATCATGAGAGCCGAAGGGATCATGTTATCTCCCAAAAAGGTTTGATTTGTATAATTAACATAGAAGTAATAGGCAAATGATCCAATTATGGCAATTAAGGATAGATAAAATCTTATAATCGCATTCTTATAAAAGAGAATCCAAATGGCAATAAAGTTGATTCCTACACGAATTCCAACTACATATAATATTTGCGTAAAATTACTTATCGGATATTTCATATAGTCCAAAATGAATTTGAAGTTGTAACAGACGACTGCTACTAAAATGATTTTAAAGAGAAGTTTTACCCAAAACATCTCCAATTTTTTTTTCTTTTTTGATGATTTGAACCTAGATGGTGAGGATCCTCCAGCTTTGCTCTCATGGTCTGTGTTTTTCTTATTCATTCCCATAAACCATTTTTTAAATCCTTGTTCATCTTCATCCTTTTCAGCTTCTAATCTAGTAGTGTTTTCCCTTGTTCTATATTCTTGGTCATTGTCTTTTTCAATAGGTTGTTCTGTCTCAGAATTAAAATCCAATTTCTAGTCACCTCAGGTTTTTTTTATCATTATATCTTATTTTAGTAAAAGTAGTGACTAAAAACTATTATTCTCGTTGAAGCGACAAGTGCGCTTGATTATCAAATAAAAATGATAACGCTTTAGCAGGAATTTTCAAATAAATGGAGAATTCTTATTTTAATAGTTTATTTTGGAAATTGTTATTAATAGATTTGAAAAAAGGGGTGGTTTCACATGTATTATGTCTACAAAACAGGGATTTATCAAAATTCAGAAAAGAAGCGTTGGGAATACTGGTATGTGGGACCAAATGAATTAAGAATTCTAGTATCATGGTTGAGTTGGACTGCATCTAAAGAATATGAAAAATGGGAGAAGGACTGTTTAGTCGAGAAAGCAGGATAGATTTCATATTAATTAAAGCAAAAACGGAGAATGAACACATTCTCCGTTTTTTTGCTTATTACTTTATTATTTAAAAACTTTGGTCTTAAAATCTAAATACTAGCGTAGCTGCTATAATCTTCATTGCTTTCGGTATATGAATATGATATATTATCAACACTACTTATTAAAGATGTTTAATAAGTTTTTTGGTTAGATATTTATTAAACATCTTTAATTAGTTTTTAGTGGATAAGGAGAGATACGAGATGAGGATAGAGCATGTGGCAATCTGGGTTAAAGATATAGAAGCTATGAAGAAGTTTTATGTAACGTACTTTAATGGGAATGCAAATGAAAAGTACCACAATAAAGTTAAGGAATTCGAATCTTATTTTCTGACCTTTGACGGAGAGGCACGTTTAGAGATCATGTGTAAGTCAGGCATCAATAAACCGCAACAGGATGATAGGATTGGCTGGGCTCATATTGCTATTTCCCTTGGAAGCAGCGAGTCCGTCAACGAAATGACCGCTCGTTTACAAAATGATGGTTATCGCCTTGTTAATGGTCCTCGTGTGACTGGGGACGGATATTATGAGAGCGTGATAGAAGATCCAGAAGGGAATCTTTTAGAGTTGACTGTGTAATTCCTTGTTGTAATGGATTTCGCTGATAAATTGAGATTTTCGCTGATAAATCGATGAAAAGCGCTGATAAACCTATGAATATCGCTGATAAATCACTGAAAGTCGCCGATAAATATATGGGACCTCCATTTTATCCCTAAAATCTCATAGATTTAAGTGTGAAGTACCATTAGTATCTAACCTTACACCCCTTATTATCAAAGATATATTTATAATCAATGGAGTGAGATTGACGTTCAAATTGGTTTTCCTTGGTAATCACATAAAAAATTGCACATATTAATTCAGGGATCACACCAAAATGGAGTGGTCTTTTCTTTTTCACTCTCAAGACATCTAGATTAAATCTCCTATGACTAATCTCTTTCTCAATTGAAATAATGATAATAATGAAGAAAAATTGTTGGGTGGGTACAAAATGCATCTATTCCAGGCGTTGTTATTTTTACTTGCAGCTATGAGATGGGGAGATTGGAAAAATTGGAGAAGGTATTACCCTACTATCTTATTTTTTATTGGTGGAGACCTTTTGAAAAACACTATCCTACATGACCATCGTATGTGGCAATATCAAGAAACGATATTTGGAGAGAAGATATTGTTTGGACATTTAGTGATCAGTTTCCTAGTCATGGCAGTCATTTATCCCTCTACGATTATGATTTATCTAGGGAAATTTCCCATTGAAAAAGGTAAAAGAATCTTTTGGATTCTTTTTTGGGTTCTCATTTACTTTATCTTGGAATTCATTAACCTCCACTTTAAGGAAATTAATCATTACTACGGATGGAACATTTGGTGGTCATTGATTTTTGATTTTGTTATGTTTGTTATTTTGTGGATCCATCATACTAAGCCACTGTTAGCTTGGGCATTTTCGATTATGTGACTTATTATTTTATGGAATATTTTTGATTTATCTCATAATTTGTTGAAATAAGGGGAGTTTATGAATATATCCATCATCTCATCGATCACTTTACTAATTCTCATTTCTTTTTATGTAACACCAAAAAAAATACATATTTTTGAAATTATTTTTATTTGGCTTGTCGTATGGCTGCTCATGCATCCGTTATCTTGGATCATATACGTGAATTTAACTTGGATAAAAGTATCAACGAGAATAGGGGATTTTTGGACTTATGCCTTTGATAGATTAATTCTTTTTCCGCTTTTGATCGTGCTCTTTTTTGAGGCTTCGTTGAGATTCAATCGAAAAGCAGCAAAATGTATCATTCTTTTCGTGGCAATATTAACTTTAATGCTTAATGAATATGTTTTGCTCAAAAAGGGAGTTCTTCACGAGGTAAAGTGGAATATTGTCTTTTCTTTTATTGAAAAGTCCTTTATTCTACTCGTTTCTTATTTTTTATGGATGAAATTTAGGGGAAAATTTATTTAAGAGGAGTTTTGGTACCCATGTTTTTATATTTACCGAAACACTTTGATGAAAATGAATGGTTCATTATCATTGTTCTGGTTCTGAGTATTTTTACGGTAAGGCTGCCTAAAAAAATGCCTACTGAAGTTTCATACTTAATTGTCCTATTAAGTTTGGCCATTCCGAACATCATCGACCATACCATTGCTGCCATATCTCCTTATGATGTATATCGAATCAATGATTTAGAGAAGTATGAAGTGTTTGATATGGTATTAAGCGGCGTCTATGCTCCTTTTGGGTATCTTTGTGTGTATTTTTATGAATGCTTTAGACCAAAGAGAATGAAGATTGTTCTTTATATCCTAAGTTGGTCCCTCTTAGCGATTTGCTTTGAATTTGTCATTGTAAGATTGCATGTCTTTACATACCACGGGTGGAAATTGATTTATTCTTTCCCCACCTATTTGCTCGTTATTTCTTTATTTCTATCCTATTATGAGTTCCTTCTTTTCCACCACAAGAAAAAGGTTGGAATTCGAACTTCAACATAAAAACACTTAATTTGGATTTGAAGGGTTTTCTTTTGAATTTATTGCGATTTTTTTATCAACGTTTTTGAGCATTTATTGGTATTGAGATATAAGTACAAATAGATTTTATTGAATAGAAAAGACAGGAGGTGATTACTAATACAAAAGGCAATCACCTTTTCTTATTGAAATAAACCAGCTAATTGTTTATCAACATTTTTCAATAAAAAATCAAAAACCTCATAGGCAGTCCAATTTTCTTAAGAGCTTTTAGTGCCATTTCCTTTGAAGTAATTTATGAATAATCGTACTTGTAAAAGAGCCTAATACAGCACTTCCTGCAATGTCAGAAGGATAATGATGTCCTACCCAAATTCGTGACAATCCCGTTAAAAAAGAAAACCCCAACATAATAGACCCAAGGATGCGTTGATTAAAGAGGACTATTGTTGAAACAGCGAAAGTTAGTAGAGTATGCTTACTAGGAAAGGACGAATCGAACTTAGAAGGGGTAAGTATACCTACTCTCCCTGCTATAAATGGACGGGGCTTAAAATAAAATAACTTAATTATAAAATGCAAGAATAACGAAATCATGATAGACAAGACTGCTTCCATAGTTGCATTCTTTTTTTTAAAAAGCAAAATCACTAGAATAATTAAGAAAACAAATTTCATCTTTTTGGAAATAAGTATCATTAATTTATCTATTATTAAATGACGTCCGGAAAGCAAATTTATTAAATGAAATAGTTTAACATCCATGCTTATTCACCTCTGTTTACTGGAAGGTTTTGGATAAATTGATAAATAACTTGATTCAATTTACTTGCTGCTTTTGTTGGGACCTGATGTTTAATGCCTTCAACAAAGGTTATTTCATTTTGAGGTAGTTTGGTATGTAGTTGTTGTGCATAACGATAAAATGTTTTATCTTTTCCACCATAAATGAGGGAAATTGGCATAGTAATGTTCTCTAGTTGATCGGAAATGTTATAGTTTAAACTGTAATCATAGTATTGCAAGATGTTTCTAGCATCACCTTTTTTTGCTTCTAGTAGCATCTTGTCGAATAACTCTTTTGTATTTGAATTGCTATTGGATACTGAACGAGCTAAAGCAGGCAATGCCCCAATCTTTACAAGGTTTTTAGCAAGTCGTATTCTGTTTTTTAGACGCCAGTCACTTACCTCAGACATTCCACTAATAATGATTCCACCTAAAGCACGCCCTTTTGATGTGGATAACAAAAATTCCAATAGAATAGATGCTCCTGTTGAATATCCGCATAAAAAGGCTTGCTTAATACCCAAATGGTCCATTAGTTTTTTTATATCCTCAACTATTAGTGGATAGCTAACAGGTTTTCTTGAAAAAGGACTCCTTCCATGTCCTCGTATATCAAAGGTGATAACCTGAAAATAACGAGATAGTCCTTCTAACTGATATATGAAATTTATAGAAGCTAGAACGGGTGGATGAATACAAATGATTGGAATCCCTTTACCTTTAACAGTGTAGTAAAGGCTACTCTCATCAACTTCGAGGATTGGCATTATATCACCTCAATCAATAAAACTGTGCTTTCATTTATTATTTAGCATTTTTGTTGAATCATACAAAAAAGCTTGAAGAGACTTAGGTTTTTTAACTGATTTTGTAGAGCATTTTGAATATCTTCTTCGACTTTAGACAACCAACATTTCGTTTTGCGTAAATCCAGTATCCAATATAATTTGAGCATGATTTATTCTAACTTATGTAATAGAATTAATGTAAAATCTAACAAAATGGTGCCTGACACCAATGGAAAGGAGACCGTCTATGAACTCTTTTGTTGATAGCCCAAATGGTATTTTCCCTTCGGTTTGTTCACTAGATTGCCCGGATCAATGCGGGCTGCTCCTTCATAAGAAGAATGGAAAAATTATCAAGGTAGAGGGTGACCCCAATCATCCAGTCACTAAGGGTTTTATTTGCAATAAGGTACGTAATATGTCGGAACGAATCTATGATGAAAAACGGCTAAAATATCCAATGAAGCGCATGGGTGCGAAAGGAGAAGGGAAGTTTGTCCGCATAAGCTGGGAGGAAGCTATTGAAACCATTACCACTCGCTGGAAGGAACTGTTGCAAACCGAGGGTGCCGAAAGTATTCTGCCCTACAGCTTTTATGGAAATATGGGAAACCTAAGTGCTGAAGGAATGGACCGCCGCTTCTTCAATCGTTTAGGATCCTCTCAGCTGGACAGGAGTATCTGTAACTCAGCCGGTGCAGTTGGTTATAAATATACAATGGGCGCAAGTTTCGGAACCGATCCTGAGGATACCATCCACACCAAGCTGTTTATTTTTTGGGGGATAAATGCTGTAAGTACCAACATGCACCAAGTAGCTCTTGCCCAACAAGCCCGGAAACAAAATGGCGCTAAAATCATTGTTATTGATGTCCATAAAAATCAAACTGCAAGATTAGCAGACTGGTTTATTCCTATTTTACCAGGGACTGATACCGCTCTAGCTTTAGGACTGATGCATATTTTATTTTCCGAGAACATGGTGGATTCCGCATTTCTTAAGCAATATACAATCGGTCATGAGCAACTGCGTGAACATGTTGTGCAATATGACCCTGTTACCGTATCAGGCATTACCGGCATACCGGTAGAGGATATTGTTCAACTGGCAAGGATGTATGGGAAAACCTCCCCTGCCTTTATTCGGATTGGAAATGGCCCGCAGCACCACGACAATGGCGGTATGTTTGTGAGAACGATTTCCTGCCTTCCTGCTTTAACAGGACAGTGGTTAGTAAAAGGAGGAGGGGCTATCAAAGGAAATTCTGCTTACCTGGCGCATAATACTACTATTTTGCAGCGGCCAGAGTTGTTAAAAAATAAAAAAACGCGGGTGATTAATATGAACCTGCTCGGAGAAGCCCTGCTCACTTTAGATCCCCCAGTCAAATCGCTCTATGTTTATGGGAGTAATCCAGCCGTTGTTGCGCCAGCTGGCAATAAGGTTCGAAGAGGATTGAAACGTGAAGACTTATTTACTATCGTCCATGATTTATTTTTAACAGAAACGGCAAACTACGCAGACATTGTTTTACCAGCCACATCTTCCTTTGAAAACACCGATTTCTATACATCGTATTGGCATCATTATATTCAGCTTCAACAGCCTGTAATCGAACCATTCGAGGAAGCAAAGTCAAATGTAGATGTGTTCCGATTACTGGCTAAAGGAATGGGTTTCACTGAATCGGCTTTTGATGAGACAGAAGGAGAGTTGATTGGGCAATCGCTAGTGAATCCCATGAATCCTTATTTGAAAGAAATAACTTACGAATCCTTAAAGGAACATCATTATCTTAAGGCAAGAGCCAAATTTCCTGACAGGCTCCCAACACCGAGCGGAAAAATCGAACTATATTCTGTAAAGATGAAAAGGGACGGATATCCTCCATTACCAACCTATGTACCTTTACTAAATGAATCTGATCACCCTTTGCAATTTATAGCGGGGCCGAATCATCATTTTTTAAATTCAACATTTGCAAACCAGTCAAAGCATGTTGGATTCGAAAAAGAGCCTGAAGTGGTTTTAAATCGTTACGATGCTGAAAAATTAGGCGTGCAAAATGGAGAACAGGTCCGAGTTTGGAACGAACAAGGAGCATGTATCCTTAAAGCGAGGGTTGGTGACAGCGTCCTTCCAGGCGTAGCAGTAACTCAAGGCCTTTGGGGAGCAGATAAAGGAACAAAACAACTGGTCAACTCGCTTACCCCCGATCGTATCGCAGACATGGGCGGAGGAGCCACTTTTTTTTCAGGGAGAGTTACCGTTGAAAAATTAAATGGTGCCTGACACCAAAAATCACCCATAGATGTTACTTAGAATCATTTCTAAATCGTTCATCTGGTTTATTTTGCTCTTCCATTTTCAGGAATTGAATGTCGTCACTTATTTTCTTTTCATGTTGGTTCTTCAATGTGAGAACGGCCGCCTTCCCGTCACTGGGCGATTCATCTGAAAAGTACATTGGAAATAGTGAGAAAAACAGCATATAAAAGGAGAAATAGATAAACTGATACCAAAAAACTGACTTATCTAGAGTTCCTTGAGAAATGAGGCTGTATACCAGAAAAATACCTGTCAGGTTGAATAAAGCCCCACCAAGGTAAATGAAGGTGTTCGTGACACGGTTATCATGCTTTAACGATTTAAACTCGCAGGCCCCGTTCCAAAAGTAGTATTTTCTTATCTCAATATTCCAAAAGGAAAATACCTTTGTCCCGGATCCAATTACGATTTTTTTCTCTGATGCTCCGAAAAGCGTACCGAAAAAAATATGCCCGCTTAGATGAATAATCGTAACGAGAGGCAGGATCACGAAAAAAGAGATTAGAAATTTTATAATGTCAGCCAATCCAAACATGATTATCCCCCTAAAATATTTGATATAGAACCTGTCATTTCGTTTGAGTTCGTTAAGACAATTATTTATGTACCCGGCAACAAAACAACGTTAACTAGAAAAAATTTGCAGTAAAAGTAAAAATGCTGGATACATTATTCATTTTTTAGAATCAATTTAAAAGGACTATCAAAATAAGGATAATCCTTTGTCTGGATTTTATGGTTATTGGAAATGTGTAATGATAAATCAGATGGGCATTAAGAATAGATGTTTCATTCCTCCCCAGGGCGGGTAGCTATAATAATGACTACCAATCAAAGGAGGAATTTCAATGTACGAACATGAAAAACATTTGGTGGGAGTTTACGATACTGAACAAGAGGTTATTCAGGCGGTTGAAGATTTAAAACGACAAGGTTATGCTTCTGAAGATATTTCAGTTATCGGGAAAAACAAAGACGCTGTAAAAGACATTAATGATACGACTGGAACGACAACTGAAAAAAGCGCTCTTACTGGAGCTGCAACAGGCGGTGCACTTGGTGGGATATTAGGACTCCTGGCTGGCGTAGGTGCCCTCGCTATACCAGGTATCGGACCTATTGTAGCGGCTGGACCAATAGCTGCAACCCTGACTGGGGCGGCTGCCGGAGCAGGAGTAGGTGGATTGGCAGGAGTTTTAATTGGATTAGGAATTCCTGAAGAAGAGGCTGACCGTTACGAAGGCTATGTAAAAGAGGGTAAATTCCTTGTTGTGGCGGAACGCCGACAAAACCGTCTAGGAGAAGGACAACAAGTTGATACCAATGTAAACCAAAACGATTCAGACGTAACCATTAGATCAAATGATCCATTCAAAACGCCGGTCACTTCTTTGAATCAAACGACGAACTTACACAACAACAGAGGATTTTAATAATTGAAAGTGAATGGGGTACTGTCTTCAAGTGAAGACGGTACCCTTTTTCGTCTTTTATTTTTTTCTATAAAGGCGCTAAAATGATAATAGTTTATATGAAAAGGAGCTTTTAAAATGGACTTGCAATTGAATGGGAAAAATGTACTCATAACTGGCGGCTCAAAGGGAATTGGCAAAGCCATCGCCAAAGCGTTTGTGGCGGAGGGAGCAAATGTTTCGATAACAGCTCGAAAGCTGGAAGCTTTAGAAATGGTAAAACAAGAGCTAGGGGGCAGCGTTTCTATTTTCCAAGCGGATATCACTAAAGAGGACGAACGTGGAAGAATGTTTCAATCGGTTATAGAACAATACGGAACGATTGACATCCTAATTAATAATGCCGGCGGGAGCAATGGCGGGAAAGCATCAGAAACGGAAATGGATTTGTTCTATCAGGCTATGGAGCTGAATTATTTTTCAGCAGTCCATTTAAGCAAGTTGGCTGTGGAGCATATGAAAAAGCAGCAATCGGGTTCAATTATCAATGTTACATCTATTTATGGAAGGGAAAGCGGAGGGAAAGTTACTTATAATAATGCCAAGTCCGCACTAATCAGTTTTACGAAATCGTTGGCAGATGAGGTAATCCCATATGGAATTAGGGTTAACAGTATCGCGCCCGGAAGCATCTTGCATGAAACGGCCAACTGGCAAAAACGCATCGAAGCAGATCCGGAAGGCATTAAAGAATTCGTGAAAAAAGAAATTCCAGCTGGCCGATTTGGCACCCCGGAGGAAATCGCCAATGTGGCGCTGTTTCTATCCTCCGTAAAAGCAACATGGATTGTAGGTGCGAGTATCAATGTGGATGGCGGACAGTCGAAAATGAATTTTTAAGAGGAATGGATGATGCTGACTCAAAAGGTCGTTAAATGACAACTCTTTTTTTGAGTCAGTTTTTTGTCTACTAGTATATCATAAAGTGTAGTTCAAGACTGGTTACATACTAACGTTGTATATTAATAGGTATAAATGTTTAATAATGTAAAAAAATTTAGGGGTAGAGTTAATTGGTACTGATAATTGAATAAAGGAATTGAACAATAGGAGGGAAGTCAGATGAACAACATTTATGTGTTTGTGTATGGAACCTTAAGACTAAATGAAAGTAATCACTATTTACTGAAGGAGGCTACCCTGATTGCCCGGCAGGCATGGACGAATGGACGTCTTTTTGATACAGGTCTCGGTTACCCAGCAATGAAGGAATCAATGAACGATATAGTCTATGGTGAATTATATCTTGTATCCGAAGAACAGCTGCATAGGCTAGATGAATTGGAAGATTACCGACCAAATGATCGAAATAGCTTATACAACCGTAAAAAGCAAGTTGTTTTTTATGATACTGGTAAAATAGAAGCCTATTTATATTTCATAGCTAAGCATAATGAGCATATGTTGAGAATTCCTATCTCATCGGGTGATTGGAAACTATACCTATATGAACAACAGAAATAAACCATCCTATATTTTGCCTATGGAAGCTGCATGGATGGCGTACGCTTTAAGCTTCGCAATAAGAATCATTTTTTTCAAAATGTGAAAGGATGTGGTATCCTGAGTGGATTCTCACTTAGATTTACAAGAAGGGCATATGATGGCGGTCGTGCAGATATTGTGGAAGAGGGCGGAATCGTCGAAGGTAAAGTATACGAAGTCAATTCTGCATGTCTTGATTATTTGTATCAACGAGAAGGGGTTAGTGCCGGCTTCTATCGACCGACCTTTGTGGACATTAATTTAAACGGAAAAATAGTTGAAGATGTCTTAACCTTCACAGTGGTAAACAAAGAGGCAGAAACAGCCCCGCCTTCTGAATATCTGGAGGAAAATCTTCGAGGCGGCACAGGTTGTGTAAGTGAAGCTTATCTCACTAGTCTTAGAGAAAGAATGAAATCTACCTTTGGAATCGGATTATAAAAAAGGAAGTAGAATTCGACAGATAAGAGCAGTTCAAAACCCCCGAAGGATGAATGATTCGCGAGTTATGGTAGATAAGAGCGGTTCATAACTCCCGAAGGATGAACGATTCGCGAGTTATGGTAGATAAGAGCAGTTCATAACCCCCGAAGGATGAACGATTCGCAAGTTATGGTAGATAAGAGCAGTTCAAAACCCCCGAAGGATGAATGATTCACGAATTACGGTAGATATGAGGGGTTCATAACTCCCGAAGGATGGAAGATTCGCGAGTTCCGGTAGATAAGAGTGGTCCCAAACCCCTGACTGACTTTAACGATTTCTAGCAAATAAAAAAAGAAGCCGCCAAATTGGCGGCTTTCCGTTTAATGTTGGACTTGCTTTTGCTGCTCCATTACCTTCTGGTGTGAAGGTAAGAAAAACGTACAAACGAGGTTAGCGAGCCCGATAAAGAACACAAGAATAAACACAAGGTGCATTCCATGCGCGAGCGCCTCATGGATCATATTCACGACGTTAGCAGGCAGCTTATTAAGGGTATCAGAGCTTAAGACATTACTAATATTGCCTCCTCCGCTCCACCCACCGGCTGCATGTTCTTTTCCATAAGTAATAATAGAGTTATTAAAAATGGTTCCAAAGACTGCAACTCCGACCGTTTGACCAATCGACCTAGTAAAGGTGTTGGATGCGGTTGCCGCACCACGCATTTGCCAGCCAACCGCCGATTGAACAAGAACGGTTGTTGGGGTTGTCGCGTAACCCATGCCAAGACCAATGACAATCATAATCCCTACAAAATACCAATACGGTGAATCCAGTTCCACAGCAAGCAACCAAGTTCCACCGAGTGCAATCAACACAGCACCAAGAATCGCAGTTAACTTAGAGCCAATTTTATACATATAACGTCCGGCAAAAGTGGCACCCAACGGCCAGGCAATCGACATTGGCATAAGCGTAAGTCCTGAGCTCGTCGCACTGTGTCCAAGAATCGTCTGAATCCACATCGGTAAATAAACATTCACCCCAATGAGAACAGCACTTGCTAGAAAACCAATAAAATTGGATACTAGGATTACGGGAATCTTAAATAACGATGGTGGAAGCATCGGCTCCTTCACCTTGGTTTCAATATAACCAAACAGCACTATAAAGATCACCGCAACAGCAAACAGAGTATAAATAGCTGTCGAATTCCAGGCATATTTCTGTCCTGGACCAGCATTAAGTAGAGCATATAATAGAGTTGAAATTCCAATCGTAAAAGTAATGGCTCCAAGATAATCAATTTTACGATCCTTTTTCAATTCTACTGTTTCATGGAAGAAGACAGTGATTAACACAAGAGATACTAATCCGACCGGCAAATTAATGTAGAAAATCCAACGCCAGCTGATTTGGTCCACAAAGAATCCGCCCACCAATGGGCCAAGAAGACCAGCAATTCCCCAAACGGAACTAAATACTCCTTGCATTTTGGCACGTTGTTCACCAGGGTAAAGGTCGCCAATAATGGTGAAGGTTAACGGCATCACCGCACCAGCACCAATTCCTTGAAAGGCACGGAACCAAATTAATTGAGTCATCGTATGAGCAGCACCTGACAACATGGAGCCTGCTACAAACAAAATAACCCCTGTCATAAAAACTTTTTTCCGTCCGAATAAATCGGATAATTTACCGTAAATAGGTGTCGTTACAGAAGTGGTAAGCGTATAGATTGCAAATACCCAGCTGATTAATTTTAAACCGCTCAGGTCACTGACAATCCGCGGCATGGCGGTACTGACAACCGTGACATCAATCGCGACTAATAGAATCGCAACCAGCATCGCAACGGTTACCATTTTACGATTTGTCGTTGTTTTTGGCATGTTTTGCCTCCTTTATTTTAAAAATAATAGAAAGAAATATGGAAAAATCCTTTAATTTGTCAAGATGTTGACTAAATTAGTTTAAGTTATCATTACAATTTAGTCAACAACTTGACTAAGTTTTTCTACTCCATTAAGATAGTCAATAATTAATGGACACGGAGGTTTGTATGGTAAATGTAAAAACTAATATTACTCTAGATTTCCTTAGGATATCCAATCTGTTAAACAGATATGGAGCAAAGATGGTTTCGGAGGTTGGATTGAATAGCATACAGCAATGGGTCATTCTAAGAACCATTATTGAAAGAGAAGACATTTCGATTGGTGAACTAAAAGAAGAAATGCTGGTAACGAAACAAAATATGACCGGAATGATCAATCGTCTACAGCAATCCAATTTAGTTACTCTATTTCAAGACTCCGAAGATAAAAGACGAACTCGAGTGAAGATAACAGAGGAAGGAATCGGTGTTTATGAGCAATTGAAATCGTTACGAAATGAATTTAATGACAAGACTTATCATATTTACAATGACCAAGAAATAGTGTTATTAAGCGATTTACTTAATCGGCTCGTTGAGCATTTGAAAGAATAATGTTTCTCAGCAGTGTCAGGAACGGTGCCTGACACTTTTTTATGTGTTTGATTAAAAAAATAATAATATTATGTAAACTAAAATAACTTTAAAATTCTTCAATAAAAAGAGGGCTTCACTCATTTTTGTGGAAGTATTTCATTAGAGTTTATTCAGTAAAGGGAGAAGGTAGTTATGGTAAAACTTAAGTATTTTGAGAGTTACGATTTCAAACAACTTATCAATTGGATTGATTCCCCTTCATTCTTACTTCAATGGGGAGGTCCAGGGTTCGACTATCCATTGAACGATACTCAATTAGAGAAGTACATAGAGAATGCCAATATGCAAAACGCAGAAACTCTGGTTTATAAAGTAATTGATAATGATACGGGTAAAACTATTGGTCATATTTCTTTGGGGAAAATTGATAAAAAAAACAAATCTGCAAGAGTTGGAAAAGTATTAGTCGGTGATAAAAATACAAGAGGTAAAGGAATAGGTCAGCAAATGATTAAGGAAATCCTTAAAATTGGATTTGATGAACTTCAACTACATAGAGTTAGTCTTGGGGTATTTGACTTTAATGTCTCTGCCATTGCCTGTTACGAAAAAGCAGGATTTATTAAAGAGGGTTTACTTCGAGATTCAAGAAAGAATGGGGATGAATACTGGAGTCTATGGGAAATGAGTATTTTAGAAAACGAATGGTCGAAAACCAAAAACGTTTAGCCATATTCGACTAAAGTAAAAATTAAAATTAATTGAAATGAAAAAGAGTGAAGATTTTGATTAAATATAAATGCCTCCATCATGTAAGTCTTACTGTCACAAATTTAAAAAGAGCAAAAGATTTTTATGGAAATACTTTATGTTTAAAAGAAATACCGCGTCCTGATTTTGATTTTCCAGGTGCCTGGTATGAAATAGAGGGAAAGCAAATCCACTTGATAGTCGATCCCTCTTCACAGACGATTCGGCAGGATAAAAGCTTATCTAGCAGGGAAGGTCACTTTGCCCTCAGAGTCGAGAACTACTATGACACTCTTAATTGGTTAAAACAAAATGAAGTTGAAATCCTTGAAAAACCTTACGGAAAAAGTGGATTCGCACAAATTTTCTGTGCAGACCCAGATGGTAATTTGATTGAACTAAATGTTGATCAAAAAGAGTTATAAATAAAAAAGATCAAAGGCTACCAATACTGGGATTTTTCTGCTTAAAGTAGCGAAGCAGATTTGTGGAGGAAACTGTTCGAAAATGAAAAGGATGAAGGAAAAATAAAAAAAGAAGCACCTGGGAATCCTATTAACAGTTGACGTAGGAAGCCAGGTGTTTTTATGTGGTACTGGTACTTATTCTTATGTGTGATTATTTTCAATATAGTTGCCATTTGTATAAAGAAGAAATTAAAGCCAATTGAAATGTATGCAACTATTGTGACCTGCATGCTTATACAAACGAAAGTAGACCGATGGACAGACAGGTTAGACTGGTATGGATTCTTTTCAAGATGGTTTATCGATGCACCAACGTTACTTGTTAACATGGGTTTGTATCCTGCGGCAGCTATCATCATGCTGAACTTCTATCCATACGATAAATCCAAGTGGTGGGCAGCAGCTTACATATTAATATGGTCAATAGCCTCTACTGGCTTTGAATGGACATTCCTAAAGATGGGATATATGTATTATGGAAAGGACTGGAACTTGCTTTTCTCCGCTTTCTCCTACCCCGTCCTCTACTTAGTGCTACTTGGAAATCTAAAGATTGTAGATGCCATCTTGCAGAAGTCTGAATGTGGACGAAAAGAGGAACACAAAGAGAAGCAGACCTAATCCAGAGAGCTGCTTTTCTTTTATATTTTTTATCACATTGTTTGTTGTCTAAAATTAGCTTCTGCATTAAAAATATACCTTCAGGAAAAATTAAATGAAAGAAAGGAAGGTAAAGTATGTGCCCTGATGTACTGGAAGCTATTAAAAATTTAATGCAATCATTTATTGACGATGAGCCCAAATCACCATTACATGTTGGTGAAGTTATGTCTTGCTGGTTATTTTTAGCGTTAATCGCGGAGACACAAGTACAGACGGAAGCAGGTATAAACAGCACAACCGACCCTGAATTGAGAAAAACGCTTCATGAAGCAGTAGAGATGTTTAAATCACAGAAAGAGCAGCTCACAGCATTTTTGCGGTTAGAAGGAGTACCCTTACCACCTACAAGTGAATCGAAACCAATCTCAGATCCAAATAGTGTCCCGTTAGGCGTCAAGTTAACGGATAAAGAACTTGCAAACAGCCTTAAGAAAAAAATATCGATGGCGATTACAAACTGTGCAAATTCATCAGCTCAAACCATTCGTAACGATGTTGGTATGATATGGGCTAAATTTTTGCAGGAACATATAACCTTTTTAACAACATTTAAATCACAGATGCGAAAACGAGGGTGGCTTAAAGTTCCACCGCCGTACCTTCCCGCAGGTTCACCGTATACAGGGAGGTGAGAAAGATGCCAGACGTATTAGAAGCTGTTAAAAATATCGTGCAATCGTTGATGGACGATGAGCCAAAGCAAGCCTTACATGTTGGTGAGGTTATGTCTTTTTGGTCATTCCTTTCTGAAATGGCGGATGAACAAGTACATTCAGAAGCAGGGATTAACAGTACAACGGACCCCGAATTGAGGAAAGCTTATCACGAAACAATAAAAATGTTCAAATCGCAGAATGAACGAATCGCAGCATTTTTACGATTTGAAGGAGTACCTTTACCTCCGTTAAGTGAACCGAAACCAATCTCAGACCCTAATAAAATACCGCTCGGAGTCAAATTGACGGATGATGAACTTGCAAACAGCATTAGTATTAAAATGTATCTAGGTATTTCATATTGTGCTAACGCCATAAATGAGTCCGTACGTAATGATGTTTGTTTGATATGGCTTGATTTTTTACAGGAATACATGACATTTGGAGCAAACATAAAAACACTTCTGAAAAAACGAGGATGGCTTAAAATTCCACCATTCTATAATCCGCCCGGGTCACCGAGTAAATGACAGAATAGAAAGCAATCAAAAAGTATAATTTATCTGAATATATCGTAAGGGATGTCACGTTCTTGTTCAGCTAACGGATACTTGAACGTAACAAAGGGTTTCTGCGGAAGTTCTTTTTTATTTAGCTAGACTGGGCAGGTTTCTTTAATAAGAATAGATTTATTTTTATTTGTATTAGGCTGCCAGACCCATTCTTTTAACAACTAAAAGTGAAATTCATTCCATTTTAAAAGCGCCAAAAAGGCGCTTTAACTATTGCTTAGGACGCAAGCATTTCATTGACCACCTTGATAAAATTCAATGGTATCCACGTTTTTAATCCATAGTTTTGCTTGTGTCCCATTCGTATTTGCCTTCCAAAGGTTTCTATTGTTATCTGTTATCGAGGTTCCTCTGAACCAAACAATCTTATCAATCGATTTTACGAATAATGGATTATAATCACCATATTCTTTAGGCGGTGTTGTTATTTTTTGTTGCTTATTTGCTTTGATTTTAATTAAATAAATAGACGGTAAGGGATGTTTCTTAAAATAATTTGACCATTCTGCTTCTTTGCTTCTAGATGAAACTATTGCGTTGTCAGAAATCCAATCAAAATCAAGATCGATGTAGTTTTCTGGAGTATATTTTGTTGATGCAGGCATTACCTCTATTTTTAAATCTTTATTTTTAAATCCAAAAACAATTCTTCCGCCACCGGCAATATAGGCAATAGTATCACTTGAAGGCGCCCATTTTGGTTCTCCGACCTGACGAATAATTTCATCTAATACATTAAAATCCTTGCCCTCGCTTGAGATGACACATAGCATATTACTATCCATTGACCAGGATGCGGTTGGCGAGACAATAAATGAAATCCATTTTTTACTTGGAGAATAATTAAAATCGTCTGCATGAACTGCAATAATTTTGTTATCCTTATTTGTTCCAATCTCTCTCTTGGAAGGGTAAATAAACGATCAACACCGCCATATAAAACAATATTTTTATAATTTTTTCCTACTTTTTTAGTATAAAGAATGGCACTCGTCCAGCCATCCGGTTGAAGAGTTCCAGCTGACGATAGCAAAAACCCACTTCCATTCGGCAGCCAAATATAACCGTGAACACCCACTGCAATGTTTAAGAACTGTGATAAATCCGATATATTGATTGTACCTACTTGATTGAATGCGATGACATTTTTAGTTGGCGACCATGATGGGGAATTGCCGTCATAAAATATTTTCTTTTTTTCACCAGTTGAAACATGATAAGCCCAGATTTCTTGTTGAAATTCTTTATTCGGTCGATCTGCAGGAGTTTCATTCTGATAAAGCAGCCACTGTCCGTCTTTAGACCATTTAGGCTGACCCAAGACTTTCCCGGTTATAGTAATTTGCTTTTCCTCGTTGTTGATAAACGTCCAAAGATTTCCGTCCCTAATAAAAGCAGCCTTTACAACATTATCATTTTCTGCAAAAGAAGGTATTGGATAAAGCAAAGACAAAAATAGTGTAATGAATAGAATTCTTTTCATAATTTTTGGACCTCCCATTATTAGAATGGTTTCGATAGAACGTATTTAAACAAAGGTGGAAGTTTATTAAAATTAAACGATGATGGTTAAGGAGGTAAATCATCTCTACTGAAGGACCATAAGAGATTCGAAAAGTCATGTGGTTTTTTACCAACTGAAACGTAATGTGCGGTTCTGGAAGATTTATCATTTTATGCGGGATAATGGTGAATAACAATCGTTATTCCAAGACTAAGGTTACCATTACTATTAGTTATCTACTTGTATTCATTTTACTTTTCTTACTGAACTAACCCAGGGGTAGAGTTATTAACGTTATAAACATCTTACAAATTCATAAATTATAGTAAAGTGAGAATTGTAAAAATTGTTAAACTTGGGGGCATCGATATATGAGTGGAATGGCAAAAACTCCAGTACCACCTTATTATGCAGTGATTTTTTCGTCACAGAGAACGGAGGGTGACAGAGGTTACGGTAAAATGGCGGAAATAATGGAAGAGTTAGCTTCAAAGCAAAAGGGATTCTTAGGTGTGGAAAGTGCTCGTGATGAAGGGTTAGGGATTACAGTTTCCTATTGGGATTCTTTAGATGCAATTAAGCATTGGAAGGAACACTCAGCACACCAAGTAGCTCAGAATAGAGGTAAAAATGAATGGTACAAGAACTTCGCACTAAGAGTGTGTAAAGTAGAAAGGGATAACTTTTTTGAAATGTAATAATTTGAGATTATTTAACTTTTGTGTGCGATGCTTAAAGAAGCATCGCATTTCTTTTCAAAATATCATGTAATGGCTTTAATTCTCTTTCCGTTAACCTACTATGGGTTCTTTTTTTAATTTTTGGAAATTGTTTTTTAAAAAACAATTTGAAATAAATCTTATTAGAAAGTATCGTTCTCTTTTAATAACTGAATCTGCACCAGAACTTTATTTCTTCTGTCGTTTCCATGCAATGATGGACAAAGGGATGGAAAGAATCATAAAAAATATATATAACGCCCACGGATACTGTATAAGTACTTGAACTTGCCATGGCCATAGATACTTACCCATGCTTTATGCTACAACTCCTCGTATTTTCCTACTTCTTTTGGCTGTTTTGACCACTTTTTTCGAATTAGCGTAACGATTAGCAGTATACTCGGTAAAATGACATATAATAGGATGGGCCCAAGAGTCTTCTGTGCATTTATCAAACCAGCATATATGTGTTCATTGATATTATTTGACATGGTCATGCATAACAAATAGGAAAGAAGCGCAATAGGGATAACCAATGATGCACTACTACGTATGTTCAGTAACAGTTGAGTCGAGCGAATGACTACATATAGATAAACGGTTATCTTAACATAAGCTGTGATAATCATCGTTAAAGCTACCATGGCATCTAAATTCTCCAGAAAATCAGCCAGTGATATTTGTCTAATTAACATATATAGGGGATATAGCGTATGCTGAAGAATATCTCCCCCAAAAACGGTGATCTCCATCAGGGTAAACACAGTAATAGTCAGACCGGCTACGATAGAAGCCACTATCGTTGTTTTCCTAATTTTTTTCGGTTTCTTCACTAACGGCCAAATCGTGGCTAGTGTCAGAGTCTCCGCAAATGATATGGAAATTCCCGTCGGCCATACGGCTGACCAAACCTTTCCCCAGCCTTGTCCAATGATCGGTTGAAGATTTTTAAAATGGACAAGTCCTGTACTAAAAAACAGGACAATTTCTATGATGAAAAACAAAAATAGGATGGGTAATAAATATTCTATCAACCGTGCTAACACTTCTATTCCAGAAAATAGGCAATAGATAATAACTAGTAACATGGCCGCAATGACAAACCATGATGGTGTTCCCGGTAGAAGGGTGGCTGGGATTAACGACTTCATATCAGCAAGTGTACGTCCGGCGAGATACAAAAAATTAAGAGGGTACAACCATGCAAGGGGCACACCTAACCATCGCCCGAATTGCGCAGGAAACCATTCCACTAGCGTTAAACCTGGATTATATTCCATAAGGAACGTTTGCATGACAATGATGATGATGCCTATACACATAGAGATTAAGGAGGAAAGCCATGCATCTCTTCCTGCTGACGAAGCAAAGCCAAATATCACTGTGGTTCCAATTTGGAAACACACAGTGAGTGTAAAAAGCTGAAAAACAGAAATCCGTTCCATGTCATTCCTCCTTTCTTAAGTGTAATAACAAAAGTTTTGTAAAACGCACGATGCTAGTCCATAAGGGTATGAAATAGAATGTCACTTATTTTGCGGCATCTGGTAATAACACTGGTTTTGTAGTAAATCCTGTGCCCTGCACGGTTATATGAGAATCAACTTCCACTTCCAGATTTGGAAAAATATTATTCCATCTTATTTTATAATCCGTTTCCCACATCTTCGGGTATGATCGATTTACAGCTTGTCCAAAACCAAATATATCTGACTTCAATTTTTTTTGTGCCTTATCAAGTGTTAGCTGAATTCTTGTTTCTACATCCTTCTCATACATCGATTGGAGTGTATCGAGTACTGTTGGATTACCTAAATCTAACTTGGAAGAGTTTTCAAAGATTTCTATTCCTCCATAAGTTTCTATCTTGATTTTGAGCTTGCCATTATGAATTATTGGTTTGATCTTAGTGGATACTTTCCATATTTGAGCTGATATCCTTCCGCCGCCTTTTTTCTTTGGTATCGATACTGCTATCACTCCAGATTCGAATTCATTCCGAATCCACAAGATCCCGCGAGTTTCTTCATCATTTAACCAGCCAACCAATCGATCCCCTCGGAACACCGCAGCTCCAATAGTACTAGGAATTCTTTTCGATGTTCCAGATCCATTTTTTTCGTTCTGGTTTCCTTTTTCTATGGGTAAGTTTGAAACTTGGGCTGCAACGGGTTCTTCTCCATCCGACAGCATTCTTTCCCAAAACTCCCGAACCCGAACTCGAACGCCAGTTCCTGTTTTTTCCTTTTCTCTAATTTCTTCTGCCAAAGCCGATTCAAACTGAGGTGATGAATGTAAGATATCAACAGCTTCTCCTTTCGTAAAAAGAAGGTAATAACGTAAGTGAGACTGTCGATGTCTTGAAAAGAAGTCAAGAACAGAAGAAACTCCATCCCTTGCCAGTGCTTCCCCCACAATAATCACACGACAATGAGCAAAGAAAATCTCACGCGGGATTTTCTCTTGAATAATTCGATAGGCTTCCATGATAGATTCTCCTTCTGCTGACACCATCATGGTTGATTTTGTCGAACTAGAGCCCTGACTAGCTCCGCTAGCTCCTCCAGATGCCTTTGGCACGGCAATTTGCAGAGCAAGTCGAAGTTTTCCACCGTCTGCCTTGTCTATGGCTACACCGAGTACGATAGCGACATCATTGATTTCATGTCTGCTCCAACAACCAGTCAGCAAAGGTGCTATAACGATAAGTAACGTCATTATTCGTTTCATATGCACTCCTCATCTTATTTTTAGTCTAGATGCTTACTTATTCTGATGAGGTCCAGGACGCAGTGTATCATTCATTCGAGTAGTCTTTTTATTAACTCCTAGCCCTGGTCGTTTCGTCATTGCCCAGCGCGGTGCGCGAATGATCACGTCTTTCAGGATGCTATCGGTATCCATAGGAGCTACAGGTGAAAAATACGGCACCCCAAAGGAGCGAAGACGGGAAATATGAATTTGAATGGCGATTGCTCCTAATAGAATTCCGTACAATCCCATGACCCCCGCCAGTATCATCATAGGAAACCGAAGGATGCGGATAGAATTCCCTAGGTTATAGCTTGGATTAATAAATGAAGCGATACCAGTTAGTGCTACAATCATAACCATTGGATTTGAAACAATTCCTGCTTGTACAGCTGCTTGACCGATGACTAAGGCACCTACAATACTGACAGCCTGTCCAACAGGTCGTGGCATACGAACACCAGCCTCCCGTAATCCTTCAAAGGAGATTTCCATGATTAACGCCTCTACAAACGCCGGAAACGGAACAGTCTCACGTGATGCCGCCACGCTAAGGAGCAAACTCGTCGGTATCATCTCCTGATGGAATGTTGTGACCGCAATATAAAGGGATGGCAAAAGCAAAGAGATAATTAAAAACAAATACCGAATGATGCGAATAAACGAAGCTACAGGATAACGCAGATAATAATCTTCCGTGCCTTGAAGAAATTGAAAAAATGTTTGCGGAGCAATGAGACAAAAAGGTGTGGTATCAACCAAAATACCGATCTGTCCTTCTAATAAATTTCCCGCTACTTTATCAGGTCGTTCCGTATAAGCCATTTGAGGAAAAATAGAATATGGATGGTCTGAGATTAACTCCTCCATATAACCGCTTTCCAATATGGCATCAATATCAATTCGATTAATTCTTTTACGGACTTCTTCTACTAATGAGTCATCTGCAATGCCTTCGAGATAGGTAATGACGATTTTCGTTTTCGATAATCGTCCAACGGTTAGTGCTTCCATCTTTAGTTTAGGGGTTTTCAGTCTTCGCCGTATTAAAACGGTATTGGTTCGTAAGCTTTCTGTAAATCCTTCCCTGGGTCCTCGAACCACAGGTTCTGTTGACGATTCCTCTACACTTCGTTTATCCCATTGTTGTAAACTGATGAATAAGGCTTGTTGTAGACCATCGATAAGTACGACCGTGTCACCAGATAAAACATGATCAATAACATCCTGAACAGATTGTCCTTCTTTTACTTGTGCTGCGGTAATGACTTGATCCATAACTAATTGCTTAATCAGTAAGGGTCCTTGATCATTTCCATAGTTTAACAACGGCTTTAAAACATCTGAATCAATTAATTCGATATTGACAAGTCCATCTAAAAAGATAAGCGTTCCGTGTTGTCTGCCTACTTGAAATTCGCGAAACACAATATCGGAGGAACGTTCGAAAATTATTTTTAATTTTTTGGTATCGTGCTTTAAATCTCCGGTTAGTACTTCGTTTTTTAATGAATTCTGTTCATTTTCAAGTGAACGTTGGGTGTTATAGAAAAATTTGATGAATCCCTTCATTTTTTTCATCATATTCATCACGCTCATAGTCTCCATTAAACGGATTTTATTCAAATTTCATTATGGTACAATTAATTAGGAAGTATACAGAATGGCACAAATAAAACGTCCATGTATTTGGAAATGAATGATAACAATGTGAAAATGCTACGGTTTGAGGGAAAGAGAGTAGGCTTGTGAGAGAGTAACGGAAGCATGAAAGCGTGTTATAACAGAGGTAAATGATGATGGAAATTGATAGGTTCTGGTGAGAAAACGGAATTACCAGAATACATTCATGGCATTCCTTAAAATAGACTTTTCAAAAAACCTCTATTAGAAATAGAGGTCTCTCGCAATTACTTACTTAGCTCTAATGACACCGGTAAGGCTGTCTAATTATTTTCGTAATAATGGTTCTGCAAGATGATGGAATAAAAGGGGGGGTACCGGTAAGGATAAATTATTCCTTTATTTTATTTTTTGTAAATGGTTTTATACAAAAATTTTGAAATAAAGGGCATTAGTAAGTATCGAGAACTAGTAAAAAAAAGTGATTTGATCCTCACCTTAAAAATTTTTAATTTTATCAAAGTCAAATCAATCAAAAGTTGGCTTAATGGTAGTAATATCTTATAAAATAACTCAGTCTTTGAAGAAGTATAGATAGCGATCAAAGAGAGGATCAAACTGTATAAAGGCACTATTTTAAAATGTTGAGTCCATGTGTGAAAATAACCACGGCCAAATCGAATATAACCTTTTACTGCTGAAATATACATGATAGTAATCCAAACTACTTCAATAGCCATAAAATGAGCAATTCCCATTGCCCATCTTTTTTGGGTTGCAAGTGCTTTATGAAACCAATCACTAATATAAAAATATCCATTTAATAAAACTAAAGTATAAATAGGCTTCCACCAATTTACTTTATAAATATTTATTCGTAAAAATAATTTCTCAATACAATAATAAAGAATGCTGAAACTGATCTTCCACTTAAAGTTTTTGTTAAGTAGAGTTAGAATCGTAGCTGTAATGGGAACATAAAATCCTTGAGAGAAAATGCCTCCTAAAATTGAATCAAACACTCTCTTTTTCATAATGGACGGTTTGTATCGATAACCATTAAATAAATTCAGGGTCGGATACTCAAATAAATAAGCAAAACCAATATTTGATAATAGTAAAATCCAAGTACCCTTTTGTTTACTGCGTTTTGACAATATTATAAACATAATTAAATGAATAACTGCTAACAACAAAAAAGGAATTGAGTTCTTATTGAGAAGTTTTTTCTTATGTTGTCTCATTCTTTACACCGGCTTTTTTTTACATTTAGTTTTATTATTGTTCAATTAAAGTGAAATATTTATTAATAATGAATCATGTAAAGAAGCTTCAATAAGGATGTAACAAATATATTTTTTGGGACTCTCTAGTTGTGAAAATCCATGAGTGAAAAATGGGTTGGGTTTATGTCTACTTGCAATTACTTTTAAAACATGTTAAGCTTTAGAAGAATTATTTTTGTTCGGTGTAAAGGATAGTATAAGATTAACTTTTCGTCTTGATGATCACTGAGTGCAAGGATAGTAACACATTGTGTGCAGAGCACACAGCAGGAGGAAACAAAAATGGAACAAGGTAAAGTAAAATGGTTTAACGCAGAAAAAGGTTTCGGATTCATCGAGCGTGAAGGCGGAGAAGACGTATTCGTTCATTTCTCAGCGATCCAAGGCGAAGGTTTCAAATCTTTAGACGAAGGTCAAACAGTTACTTTTGACGTTGAGCAAGGTCAACGTGGAGCTCAAGCAGCTAACGTTCGTAAAGCTTAATAATTAGAACCAATGAAAGCAGGCTCTTTAGAGAGTCTGTTTTTTTCTTTGGCTGTTATAAACTTGATTTCACTGTATTCGAAAAATAAACGGAAAAATTCCGTTTAAATTGGGAAATACCCCTATTTCCTTAAAAATAAAGGAAGTTTTTCCGTTTATTTTATCCAAATCTTTGGATTTAGTCTTATTTTGAGCGGTTAACCGGAATATCTCCGCTTATATCTGCTTCTTAAGCTTTCTCAATATACATTAGCCGGAAATTCTCCGCCTATGTATTCTAATACTTACACAAAAATCAACAATGAATAATAATAGAGCCTTTTCTTTAAAAAAAAGGAGCCCCACTCACGAATGAGTAGGGCACATGTAAACAAGTAAATCAAATGGTAAACAAAGTGTAACACATAATCACGAATTCTCCTAATTACTTTTAAATAATCTAATCCATTACTGCTGCTTGTGCGTTTGTAGGCGTACTTTCTTTATTTGTTTTTTTTCTTCCATAAAAGATGATCAGTATTATTCCGACCATGGTTAAAAGGGCTGCCACCATAAAGGCAGCATTCATTCCAGTTACAAAAGCTTTCTGCTGAATCATTCCATTCATCATGGATACGGAATCCTGTTTTGAACCAGTAGCCCCCATGCCGTGAATATGCAATATTTGTTGCATCTCCGTCAAAAATTGACCGGTAAGTGAGGTTTCCGTCACTTGCCAAGACATATGGGCAGCGGCAATTTTTGCTTGAGTGGTCATGAAAGTCGTAAGGATTGCCGTTCCTAAGGAGGCAGCAACCTGCCGAACGGTGTTGTTCATCGCCGTACCCTGATTCGTCATTTCAAACGGAATGGCATTCATACCGGCTGTTATGAGAGGCATCATCGCCATTGACACTCCTGCGTTGCGTAGAATGTATAACCACTGAATGGTGCTCGAGCTTGTATCAACGCCCAAATTTGTAAATCCCAGCGTAGCTAGTGTAACAATAGCCAATCCGACAATACCTAGCGGACGGGCTCCAATGCGATCAAATAATCGACCACTGATTGGCATGATGACAGCAGAAGCCAGTGCTGCTGGTGTCATGAAAAGTCCTGTTCGAACAGCTGAAAAACCTCGGACATCTTGAAGATACAGCGGAAGAAAGAAAATACCTGCAAACATTGAAACACTCACAATGGAAACGATGATAAGACTCATGTTAAATTGATAGTTTTTAAAAACCCGCAACTGGATCATCGGTTCTTTTACTTTAAGTTCAATAATGACCAAAATGATTAAACATACTACACCCACTGAAAGAAATAGCTCTACTTCGGAGGAACCCCATCCTTTAGAAGAAACCTCATTAAATCCATATAAAAGACTTCCAAAGCCGATAATCGAAAAGATAAAACCAAAAAGATCAAACTTACCCTTCGACTCATGGGGAAAGTCGTGCATCATTAGAACTCCAAGAATCACAGCTACAATCCCAATGGGGACATTGATGTAGAAAATATACCGCCATGACCAATATTCGACTAAATATCCACTTAGTGCTGGCCCAAAGGCAGGAGCCGCCATCATGGCAATCCCGAAGATGCCCATAACGGTCCCCCGACGTTCTGGCGGGTATATACGGAAGATCATCGACATGGCAACTGGCTGCATCAAAGCACCACCAAGGGCTTGAACGATGCGGAATATGATGATGCTTTCAAGATTCCATGCAATTCCACATAATGCTGATCCTATGGTGAATGTGGCTAATGAAAATAGGAATAGTCTTTTGGCTCCAAATTTATCCGTCAACCATCCGGAAATGGGAATGAGCATACCGAGTACAAGCATGTATCCTGTTACAACCCATTGAATTTGCTCTGTACTAGCGTTCAGAGCAGTCTCCATTTTGGGAATCGCTACATTGACCACACTGGTGTCCAAAATAGCCATAAACACTCCAAGAATAATGATCGTCATCTGTAAAACAGGGGACTTAATCCGGTCTATTTCATACAATGATTCAGACGAATGTTTCTTAAGTTCTGTATCCCTTCGTTCAGGTTGAGTAATATTTTCCCGGACCTCTTCATTCATCCTTTTCTCTTGAACCAATAGTGCTTGATCAATATTCGGCAGTTTTTGTTTCAGTATCCTGAAATTGATAAATAACAACAGTAAAATAGCTAAAATAACATAAACCGTGATTAATAGAACCATCATATCACCTACTTATGGATTTTCACGGTCACGTTCATACCAGGAACAAGATGGAGTCCTTTTGTATCCTCAATGATGATCTTAACAGGAATTTCCTGAGTAACTTTTGTATAGTTACTGGTGGTATTACTTGCAGGCAATAATGAAAAAGTTCCTGCGGATGCAAGACCGATTGAATCTACTTTTCCTTTTAATGGAGTGTCAGGGAAAGCATCCACATAAATATCAACATCTTGATTTGAAGTAACATCACTAATAGCTGTTTCATCAATGTTGGCTGTTACCCATAAATTCTTCATATCATAGGCTGTAGCCAAAGGAGTGCCGGCAGCAACAAAGGAATCACTGACTGCGTTATTCTGGACAACCGTTCCGTTGGTAGGAATATTAACTGGAATGTTTGTATTTGCTGCGGTTCCCGTTCCAGAGGAAAGAATTGTTCCGATTTGTTGATCTTTTGAAAATGAACTTCCCACGTTTCCATTCCAATTTGTTAATTTACCTGATGCTGGAGCAACAATTGACACTGGTTGACCGGCTATGGAAGCATTATCTGTACTCAAATAATTAGTAGAATTATTGAAATATGCATATACTCCAAATCCTCCACCAACCAGAATCAGTAAAATGATCACATTTAATATAATCATTTTTTCAAACTTCATCATTTTTCCTCCCCAATATAAAGGATTGATTATAGATTGATGTGTAAATGCAAATAATTGTTTAAAATCTACCTCAGGCATATTGAGTATTTGATTTTAGAATTCGAGAATTTCATTATTCAGGATGTACACATAGCCTCCTTGTTTTGGTAATCAAATGATTACCATCATCATATTTCGTATGCGAATTATTTATTCACGAAAAAAAATCAGCTTTTGTATGTCATTCTGAAAGGGTACATACCTTAATCAAAGGTTTTGAATATCTGAATGGAGATTTGTAGCTATTACTCACTTGAACAAACAGTTCAAAACAAGTTTATCGTAGATATTGTTGAAACAGGAAAGGGCACCCGAAATGAGTGCCTCTTTAAAAATCAAAACTTAATTATGGAATGTTAGAATACTCGTCAAAACGTTGCTTCAGCCGGATAGCCTCGTTGTTCCCAATATCCCTGAATACGGGTGGATGCAAATTCTACACGATTTACCCATTTGATTGATTTGTAACCGTACATTCTTGGCACCACTAATCGAATCGGATAACCTTGTTCGACGCGAAGCGGCTGTTGGTCCATCTTAAAAGCAAGAAGAACATCGGATTCCATCGCTTCATTTAAGGACAAGCTTTCGGTATAGGCACCGTCTGCAGAATAGAAGGTGATGAAGGTAGCTTCTGAAGTGGGTTTAACCAATGAAACAAGCTCGCGAATATGAATGCCTTCCCATTCCACATCCGAAACCGTCCATCCTGTTACGCATTGAAAATCTTTGATCTGTTTGGTGACAGGTAAAGACGTCAATTGTTCAAAGGTCATTGATTGTTTAGTCGTCACTAGACCATCAACCACCAATCGGTACTTGTCGAGCAAGACGTTTGGATAGTTGTCCGTCACAGTAAAATATTCCGGAAACTCATGTACACCAGGTGCCGAATTTGAAGATATTTTTCCGCTTGTTGTGAAAAGCTTCGAAAACGGAGTCATGGTAATGGCACCAATGACTAAACCTGATAATCCCCATTGTAGAAAATGCCTTCGTTCTGAATCCATTTTTCTCGTTACGAATGTTTGGGGATATTGGGTTCCGGTTGCTTTAAAGAAACCATGCAAGATAAACCAAATGCCTAAAAGATAAGACAAATTCCCATGCCAAGGGAAGGCTGCCTCTCTTAGCTTGGAGGGAAACCAATTGACCTTCCATAACGAAAATCCGGTTAAAACGATTGCCGTCCCAAAAAAGATGGGCATAAACCAATCAATCTTTCGTATGCGGTTCACCTTTGGCAATTTCTTCACGAAAGGAGAAAATAACGACAGAAAGAACACGATGCCAAGAAAAATATGCGCATCGTAAAAAAAGGATAAATACTTTATAAGCCTTACATGAAAAAATGGAATATAAAGCACAAGTCCTGTTACCATAAGAGCTAAAAAGGATACAATTGAATAATGGTGAAGCCATACATAATATTTCGACCATTTCCCATGAGGAAACCATTTCTTCATTTTTAGCCCTCACAATCTCCTGAAAATTTTTAAAAATTATAACATGAAAAACTGAAGGAAGTCTTAAAAAATACCTCAAAAGCGTTGTCCAAGGTTTTTATACTTAGGTGTCCATGATTATAACTCTATTAAAGCAAATTAAGAATGAATTTCAAATTTTGATGCACTAAAAGGGTAGTCATAGTTTCTGCAACTAGCTACCTTTTTTTATTTCTTTATAAGGACTAAATTAAATTGACTTTGATTATCATTATCATTTAGAATATTAATTGATAATGATAATCGATTTCAATTATTTATTTTGAGCTTTAATCTTATTTTTAGGAGAGTAGGTATTTATGATATGAGAAAAGTAATTGGAAAAATTCATTTATGGTTGAGCATGCTGGTGGGGATATTTATTGTTCTAATTGGAATAACTGGAAGTTTACTTGTCTTTGAACCAGATATAAACCATTTCATACATCCTGATTTGTTTAAAGTAACAGAAAGCAAAAAAGTAATGTATCAACAGGCATTGGAAACTGTTAGAAACACATATCCAAAAGGAGAAATTCAACGTGTATATACACCAAATGAACCAGAGGCGAAAGGAGTTTACTTATTTCGACTTAAAGAAGGTGAAAAGCAGCAATCAATATATGTTGATCCTGGAACAGGACAGATAAATGGAGCATTAGGGGATAAAACAATGTTTAATATGATCCTTGATTTTCATCGATCGCTCCTACTGAAAGATTTTAAAGGAGAAGAAATAGTTGGAATAATCGGAATGTTTTTCTTTCTTATTACATTGTCGGGAATATATTTATGGTGGCCAGGAATAAAAAAATGGAAAAATGGTTTTAAAATGAGACGCAATAAAAACGTTTTTGTGAAAAATTATGATTTACATAAGGTCCTCGGGGCAGTGTCAATACCATTTTTATTAATTGTTTCATTAACAGGAGCCCTTTTTACATATGATGAGACCATTTTCGGTTGGTTTGGTGGAAAGGCAAAAGTAACACCTCCAGAAGAGAACCTTATATCTAAACCTCTTCCAACTGGAAAGCTTCCTCTGGATCTATTATTAAGTAAAGCTGAAAAAGAAGTACCTAAGGGTATTATCACTCAAGTTAGAATGCCCGGAATGATGAAGGAAGGAATGGCGGAAGGAGCAGTAGAAATTCGGCTTAGTCGCTCTTACGATCCTGGGAATGGAAACATACGGGTTTGGGTGGATCAATATAGTGGAAAAATAGTAGGCAAGTTAGATCCAGAAATAAACAGTGGTCTACTCTATCAAATATGGCATCATCCTTTACATACAGGAACTTTTGGAGGAATATTTACAAAAATTTTATACGCAATTGGTGGCCTTACTCCAACCATTCTAATGTTTACGGGGACTTATATGTGGTTGTTTAAGAAAAAGAACAAAAGTAAAGAGAGCATTTCAAGCAGCATAATAAAAAGCTTGTTTACATTATCAAATTGTGAAAATCCATCTGTAAACTAGGTGGATTTTTTCTTGTTGAGCTAACGGGGCAGTATAATGAAATAAGGTTTTGAACCCTTTTTTAAATAATTTAAATTCTTAGCATCAATTTAAAAGTGTTTTTCATTAAAAAATCCTGTACTCAAAGAAAATTAATTTTTTGGAACAGGACTATTATTTGCTTTTCGGACTATAGCGATGAAAGCACGAGAAATAAGAAAAGTTATACTTAAAGTCCAGAAGCTAGTGAAGGAATTCCATCCCTTTTTAAATTTAAGTAAAGACGTTTTCTTTTCTAAGAGATGCTCTGTTACAGCCATTGGAATACTAAAATAGAATGTTTTAACAACTATACCTAAAATATTGGATTTCTTAGTAACTTGGTTATAGTAAACACAAGTTATAGGATAAAGTAAATAATCAAAAATGAAGCTAAAATCAAATGATTTAAATAATTTTATCGGATATTTGATATATCCCTTTTTCACAACTATATTATCTAAAATGGAAGATAAAAATCCTTTAAAAAGAAAGATAAGTAACCAATCTTTTGCGGGTGGTTTTCTAATCAAATTTATGAATGAGATTATTCCAAAAATTAATAAAGCCCTTAATATATTTTTCTCTAATGTGTGTTTCATTATTTCACCTCATAGGTAAGTATGCCCAATTCGACAGTGGAAATATTTAAGATAAAAGTGTTAATTGATGGTGCTTGTTCAACTAAAGCACCCTTAAATAAGAATCAAAATGAGTGAAGTAAATGAATGGACTGAAATAAGGCGATAACCATATCCATATCCGCAGTAACCAAGGCTGTAAAATCCTCTTTTTAATAAATTAATAAAACCTTCGACCAACAAAGGCAGATGCTCTATGAAGGGCTAACAGGATAGTTTTGTCCACAAAAACAAAAACTAACAGAATGAAAACGATAATATTTAAAGGAGATTACATATGCTAAAAAAGGTAAAGAAAATCCTTCGTGTAATCCTATTTGTGTTTATCGGTGCATGTTTGGTTTTGTTTGTTTGGGGTAAAATTGACAAAACAACAGCCGAAAAAAGAATGGTATTTGACCAGCAGCCCATCCAATACCCGATTCGTCAAAGTAATATTACTTTGTATACGGACGGGAAACAGTTTAACAAGCAATTATTCTCAGATATAAGGAAAGCAAATCATTACGTGTATATTAACTTTTTCTCGATTGCTGATGATAAAGTAAGCCATCAGTTTCTAGGTATATTGAGGCAAAAAAGCCAGGAAGGATTAGAAGTATATTTTGCAGTGGACAGGCTAGGTGGAATTTTACTAAAGAAAAAGGAAAGAGAATCATTGGTTAAAGCAGGAGTGCATTTTACGTATTACAATAAGCCTGCTTTTCCTTATCTTTTTTCTTCTTTGGATCATCGGAATCATCGCCGTATTTCTATTATTGATGGAAGGATTGGATACATTGGCGGATTTAACATCGGCAAGAAGTATTTGGGAGAAAAAGTAAAACTCGGTCACTGGAGAGATTATCACCTTCAAATACGAGGTGAAGGAGTTCAAGATCTAATGCATCAATTTGTATTAGACTGGAAGAAAAACACAGAGCAACAGATTCCTATCCACAGCGCAACAAAGGAAAAGGGAGCAACCTTACATCGATTTACTGCCTATTATAGCGGAGTAAAACTTGGTCAAGATTATGCAAGGCTGTTTCAACAAGCAAAGGAGTCCATCATTATAATAACACCTTATTTTATACTAAATGACAGAACTATATGGAACTCATTAGTGGATGCTAGAAAAAGAGGAGTTCGTGTTAAATTTCTGTTCTCACCTCATTCGGATGCATTGTTAGTTGAAGAAGCAGCCTATCCATATATCCGAAAAGCATTAAAACAGGGAATGGAGGTATACGGTTATAAAAAGGGAGTGCTACACGGTAAAGTATTCTTAATTGATGAAAACGTATTGATGGTTGGGACCGTAAATTTTGATTCGCGCTCGTTTCATTTAAATGAGGAAATGAACTGTTATATCCATGACCCTGTCTATATTTCTAAAATAAAACCAGTCATCAATGAAGACATTCAAAACTCAAAGCGAGTAACATCCTCTGACGTCAATCAATTATCTATAAAAGAAAAAATAAAAGAGATGGTTGCACAAATGATTGAGTATTATTTGTAAGAAAACGAATAAAAAGAGAGTTGGGTTCACCAACTCTCATAGTCTTAATTCAATCAATGGACGTGTATATTTTTGTATTAAATAATTACCTAATAATACACAGACCCCTAAAGAAAATACCATTAATGTTAAATAATGATTGGATATACCACTCAAGGTATCGTCAGAGACGATTGTTTGAATGGTTTTAATAATAAATCCATGAAGAAGGTAAACGTATAAGGTCCTTTGACCAATCACTGTCATTTTAAATCCTTGTGAAGGAACAATGGACAAGAAACCGTAAATAACAATTATTGTTACTACATATTGAGAAGCACGTATAATTCCATCTGTTATTACCTTCGAACCCATATCAGCATAGGAAGTATCTCCAAGTAACCATGGTATAGCATCCTTTGGAAAGAACGTACAAATTAAAAACATTGTACTTAAGAGAACCAAAAACCCAATGAGAATCTGCAATCTAAATCTTTTAGTCCATGTAAGTATACCTTTAAATTGTTACAAGATTATTAATAAATTATAGTTAAAAGGTATGTATTCATTTAATTTAACTTCATGTACCCTGCTTCTTTTGGGCAAATTCAATATTCAAAATTAAGACGAAGCCGAAGATATGCGAAATCATTTCATGCATATTTTCGGCTTTTTACATTCAAAAACATGCTGTCATAATCATGACCATTATGGAAGTGGTCTTTTCCGTAAAAATACCTTTTAATTTTATAGAATTTTTCGATTTTTAGAAAATTAATAAAAAGTTGTTTTTATCAATATTTCCCATTTTCTTTGGGACACTATAAGGAAAAGAAGTGGGGGAGGTAAGCATGTGGGAATTAAACAGGTGTTTGAGTGTGTAAAAAAAGGTAACCAATCTTCAGCGTTAGCCATGATGGGAAATACGCTTATTGCTATTACAGAGTTTATAGCTGGAATAATTAGCGGTAGTGGAGCCATGTTTGCAGCAGCTATGCACTCTTTAGGAGATGCAGTGAACCAAGGTTTCATTTTTATGGGTAGTGTTTTATCCCAGAAAAAACCGACAAAAAGATTTCCAAACGGTTTTGAATCTTTGAATCAAATTTTTAGCATAATTGCCGCATTGGTTGTTTTTTCTATGGGATATGAAACTATTCATGAGGGATGTCGTTTAATAAAGCACCCTTCTGAACCAAGTAGAGGTGTACTCTTGAACGTCTTGATTTTGGTTCTAAACCTGGTTATAGATGGAGCGGTATTATTAAAAGCTATGAAGGAAATAAATCAGGATGCGGGAGTAGTCGTAAAAGGAATGGGTATTGTGCTTCAATCATTTAAATATGTGAGTAAAGCGACTCCGCCAACAAGGTTTGTCTTTTACGAGGATCTTGTTTCAGTATCCAGTGCAATATTAGCCTTGTTTGCAGTAGTAATTACGTCCATTACTAAAATTCATATTTTAGATGGAGTTTTTACCCTGATTATTGGTTTATTAATGATTGGTGTATCTATTCGGGTTGCCTACGACAATATTGTTGAACTAAAAATAGGAAAATCTCCGATTATCGATGACCAATCCATTGATTAAAAAGAAAAATCTTTTTCATGAAGCTTTTGGAAAAGATCATCCTAAAAATTAATATACCTTTTATGTTCCATTATTTATGGAGTGATTTTACCCATGCATATTCTAAAAAAAGGACTTGTCATATTGTTTGGCAGTATTTTGTTATCGATTGGCATCAATTTCTTTTTAGTTCCATTTGAATTACTTGATGGAGGAATAATTGGTGTAGGTCTGATTATTAAGTATTTAACAGGAATGAAACCAGGGCTAGCAATTATATGTTTGAGTATTCCTATATTTGCCCTAGCTTGGTTTTATAACAAGAGTTATTTTTATAATAGTCTCTTTGGTATGTTGTTTTCTTCTTTTGTTATTGATTTGTTATCTTTTTCACGAGGTTATATACAGTTACAAATTCCTCCTGTTGTTAGCTCTGTATTCGGTGGTATATTTGTTGGTTTAGGTATTGGTATCATGCTTCGCTATGAAACAAGTACAGGAGGTACAGACTTATTAGCACAATTTTTATCGAAGATTTTTAAAATTAATGTTGGAATCATGATATTTATCATTGATGCATTGGTCATTTGTCTAGGAGGATTGTTAATTTCTAAGGAGACTTTTATCTTATCAAGTCTTACAATTACAGTTGTTGCTTTATTTACAAGTCTATGTACCTGGAATGATGAACGTACAAAACTAAAAACCAGTTAATTATAACTATAAATAAAATCAAAAAAGTAGTGATTATCGACATGATAACCACTACTTTTTTACTTCCTCAATGAAAAACACCGAAATACTTGTATGAAATCAATCATAAAATATCATTATCAATTATAAAATCATAGGAAGAGGATTCTATTTACTATTTGTCCCCTTTAAATAATCAGTCGAAGGGTGTTGAACAATGAATCTTAAAGACATAAGCACTTCAGTGCCTAAAAAGGACCATAGTGGCAAAGTATCGGGTCAGTTAGCCTATATAAGTGATGTGAAAGTGGAAAACATGGTTTATGGTGTTTTGTATCGGTCGCCGGTTGCTTATGGAAAAATCAAATCTATTCAATTACCAAAGCTTCCGGAAGGATATGAAGCCGTTGGAGCAGGGGATATCCCGGGACCGAATTATGTCAAAATTATAAAAGAAGATCAGCCCATTTTTGCCAATGAATGGGTCAATTATATTGGAGAGCCGATATTTATGCTTGTGGGAAGGGACCTTGATATCCTATACCGTTTGTTAAATGAAGTGAAAATTGAAGTGGAGGAACATCAGGCTATTTATACATTGAACGAGGCAATCCAACAAAAATCATCTACAAGTTTAGCGAGCTATGAATTTGGCGAAAGCTTAGAAACCATTTCAGCGATCGAGCAGGGAGCCCATCAAATCATTGAGGAAGAATACGAAACGGGTTATCAGGAGCATGTCTACCTTGAGCCGCAAGGAATGCTCGCCATTTATAAGGAAGATGAAATTATCGTTCAGGGTTCAATGCAATGTCTTTATTATATAAAAAATGCCTTGCTAAGTGCCTTAGCCTGTGGTGACGATGAAGTCAGAGTGGTGCAAAGCCCGACCGGCGGAGGGTTTGGAGGCAAAGAAGAGTTTCCATCGATGATGGCGTGCCACGTTGCCGTTGCGGCAAAAGCAGTCCAAAAATCGGTGATGCTCGTGTTTGACCGTTCGGAGGATATGGTGGTGACGACCAAAAGGCATCCGGCCAAACTCACCTATCGAACGGCCCTTGATAAGGAAGGAAATATTTTAAGCATGTGTGTGGACGTTTTTCTGGATGGCGGAGCGAATGCGGGCTTAAGCTCTGTTGTACTGCAGCGTGCCTTAATCAACAGTGCCGGTGTGTATAAAATTCCGCATTTCCATGCAAAGGGGTATGTCTTAAAAACGAATACTGTTCCGAACGGGGCCTTTAGAGGCTTTGGTGCGCCACAAAGCTTTGCCGGAATCGAAAGCCATATGGGACATCTTAGTAAACTAGCAAACATCGACCCACTTCAATATAAACGCAAATACCTCGTCAAACAAGGAGACTCCACCATCACCAAAGGAAAATTCAGAGACCCGATATTAATGGAAGATATGATAGAAGATTTACTCAACACGTCACAATACAAAAAGAAAAAAGAGGAGTTTCATAGCTTTAATCAACAAAATCCTCGCTATAAAAAAGGAATCGGAACGTCGTTGTTCCTTCACGGCTGTGGATTTACAGGCAGTGGTGAACGAGATCATATTAAAGCAACGGTGAAGCTCAGTAAGTCCAAGGATGGCAAGGTATCGTTAAAAATCTCCAATTCTGATATGGGACAAGGCATATATACCTCACTAAGTAAAATTGTCGCCAAGGAATTAGACCTTCCGTACGAAGAAGTGTTGTACCCTTATCCCGATAGCAAAGAGGTTCCCGACTCCGGTCCGACCGTTGCTTCTAGGACGACGATGATTGTCGGAAAGTTGCTCGAACGGGCCGCCAAAAAACTGAAGACCCAGTGGCAACAAGGGGTGGAACAGGAAGTAGTGGAGAACTATGTTCACCGTGAAATGATTCCTTGGGATGAAAAAACCTTCACGGGAGACGCCTACCCGGCTTATTCATGGGGCGTGAATATCGTGGAAGTAGAAGTAGATACCTTAACAGGAAATGTAAAGCTGGAAAAAGTGTACGCCAATTATGAAGTCGGCAAGGTCATCGATGACCGGATTATGAAAGGGCAAATAGACGGTGGTTTAGCTCAAGGATTAGCCTACGGTTATCTTGAAAAAATGACGACCAAGCAAGGCCGAATCCAACAAAAAAGCATCTCGGATTATGGACCGCCGACTTCATTGGACGTTGTTACAATCGAAAGCAAGGTCTTTGATAATCCCTATGCGGATGGTCCATATGGTGCGAAGGGGGCAGGTGAATTAACGTTAATCGGCGGCGCTCCAGCCGTTCAAGCGGCGATTGAATCTGCACTGCAAACGTCATTTCAGCAAATTCCCATTACACCGGAAGTCATAATGGAAAGTCTTTGGATAAAAGAAGGTGAAAAAGGTTGATTAAATTTACCTTGAATGGAAGAACAGTAGAAACGGACGCCCCGCCTACAACAAGATTACTAGATTTAGTACGAGATGAGTTTGATTTAATTGGTACCAAGGAAGGCTGTGGTGAAGGCGAGTGCGGAGCCTGCAGCGTGTTTGTGAATAGTCTCCTGCAAAACAGCTGCCTGATTCCAGTTGGGTCCATTGAGGGAGCTGATATTCAAACAATTGAAGGAATCATGGAAACGGAACAGTTTAAGATTTTAGATGAAAGCTATTCCGTTGCCGGAGGCGTTCAATGCGGTTACTGCATTCCGGGGATGGTCATGGCTAGTGCCGCCTTATTATCCAAAAACCCTCATCCTTCAGAGGCTGAAATTCGAGAAGGGATTTCCGGAAATCTGTGCCGATGTACGGGCTACAATATGATTGTGGATGCGATTAATCTGGCAGCTAAAAAAGGGGACGGCTTATGGCAGAGAAAATAATGGCGTATCGTTTCAATCGATTAGACCAAACATTAAGCCAATTGAACCAAGAAGACTGTACCATCATGGCCGGTGGCACCGATGTAATGGTCCTGCACAAAAATCGACGGGGTGTCCCCCCGAAAATCTCGAAACCGATTATGTTTATCGATCATCTATCCGAACTAAAGCAGGTGTATCAAATTCAAAACGATCTCCACATCGGGGCTTGCTGTACGTATAGCGAATTACTGGAGAATCCGCTTATTCCGCTTCCATTAAAGAACGCCATCCAAACGATTGCGGCACCTGCCATTCGAAACAGAGGAACATTGGGCGGAAATATTTGCAATGCTTCGCCGGCTGGTGACACACTGCCATTATTATATGTCTACAACGCAAAACTTTTGCTGCGCTCCGTTAACGGTGACCGTGTCGTAGCGATTAGTGATTTTATTCAAGGACCACGAAGGGTCGAGCGAAATCAAAATGAAATTCTAGCAGAAATTATCTTGCCATCCATATTCGAAGAAGATGCCCATGTCGTTTTTGAGAAAGTCGGCAACCGTAATGCCGATGCCATTGCCAAAGTATCATTTGCAGGCTATATCCGGATAAAGGATACTCAAATCGATGATGTTCGCTTTGCCTTCGGGGCGGTCGGACCTACGATGGTTCGTTCAGTTGATATTGAGAAGAAGCTGCTGGGGAAGATCATACCATTAGCAAAAGCAGACATCGCTCAAGTTGTGACAGCCTTCGATCAGATCATTCATCCTATTGACGATCAGCGCTCCACGGCGACTTACCGAAAAACAGTCGCCTTAAATCTATTACGTTATTTTCTTAGCAAGAATCAATATCAATCGAATTAATGGCTAAAAAGGGGGAGAGCAATTTATGCTATTGATGGAAAAAGTGGCCATGCTGACACGTCGAAACGAAACCTTTGCTCTAGCTATGATCATTGAATCAAAGGGCTCGACTCCTAGGCATGTTGGAAAAATGATTGTATACCGTGATGGGACGATTGAAGGCACTGTCGGAGGTGGCCTGGCTGAACACTATATTATCGAAGACAGTGTAAAGGCGATCCAAAATGGTCAATCGAAAACCGTTGAATATAAATTGAATAAACAGGCCAAAGACGGGATTGAAATGAATTGTGGCGGCACGCTTCGGGTCTTTATAGAAGTGTATACAAGCAGACCTGAACTCGTTATAGCTGGTGCAGGTCATTTAGGCTCTGCGTTGGCAAAGCTTGCTGATTTCCTTGAATTACCTTATTGCATTGTCGATGATCGCCTAGGGTTTTGTACAAAGGAACGCTTTCCTAATGCCTCAAACCTTTTTGTGAACGAGGATATTGGAAAGGCGTTACAAGCAGCCAACTTAAATGAAAAGTCCTATGTGATCATTGTGACAAAAGACGGTGATGATAGGGTCTTAAAAACCGCCCTGCAATTTCCGATTGCTTATGTTGGCATGGTTGCCAGCAAACGCAAGGTGATAAGAATTTTTGAAAAATTAAAAAGTCAAGGAGTCAGACAAGAACTGTTGGAGCAGGTTCATTCTCCGATTGGATTGGAAATGGGCTCGGAAACAACAGAAGAAATTGCCATCAGTATTATCGGTGAAATCATCAAAGTGAGCAAGGAAAAAAAGCCAATCAAAGTGAAACAGTTAAGTAGATAAGTTAAAAGAAGAAACGGATCCCATCAACTAGACAGGGAAATAATCAATGTCGATAAGCGGCTTGAGCTCTAGAAATGATAGGGCTGAAGCCGTTTTGTCATTTTTGGATGACAAGTATACTTGTTCTTCCATTTTCAGAAGATAAATAAATCAGTCACAGGCAGAAGGTTTGAATGTTACTCAATTATCAATTATCCTTAAATTAGTAACATTGAAGGAGTAATGATGAGTTGGAAACCGTCGATGCACTTAGAGACCTAGAACAAATAAATTCCCTAAAAGATCACCTTAAAAAACAATCCTATCGGGATTACTTATTGTTTGTTTTTGGGATCAATACAGGCCTTAAAATTTCCGAACTACTTTTGATTAAGGTAAAAGAACTTTTTAATACCGAGGGAGAAATGAAGGATTTTTATTCTTACGCTGAAATGGAGAGTGAAAGGAGGAAGTCCGTGTTTTTAAACAAAAAAGTGAAAGAAGCTGTCAAGTCATACTTAGACCATGTCAACATAGAGGAACAGATTTATTTATTTCAATCTCGAAAATTTAAACAACCAATTACTCGACAACAGGCCTATCGAATTATCCATGATGCAGCGATTAAGGTAGGCATTGAAGGGAAGATAGGGACCAATTCACTAGCAAAGACCTTTGGATTTCATGCGTTTAAACAAGGGGTCTCCATTGCACTTTTACAAAAACACTTTAATCATTCAACACCATCGGAAACACTCAAATTTATCGGAATAAATAAGGATGAAATCATTGCCACTCAGATTGATGTAAATTTATAAGTTCATAAAATTCACAGGGGGATTTGATGAAAGATTAGTGCTTAAAAGGAAAGGGAAGAGAGGATTTATATGAATACAATCAAAATACATAAACCTAATAAACTAAAATTTATTTTACGAGGATTAATGGTGATTATCGGTGGATTTATCGCTGCATATGGATTAGAAACGGTCTTAATCCCAAACAACGTATCAGATGGGGGAGTGACGGGTCTTAGTATCGTTGGTTCAGAACTATTTGATTTACCATTAGGGGTTCTAATTGCCATTATAAACCTTCCTTTTATTTGGCTAGGATATCAACAAATTGGAAAAAGTTTCGCCTTTTTTTCGATCATTGGAATTGTGTCACTTGCGGTTGGTACAAGCCTTTTGCACCATACTCCAGCTATTATTGAAGGGGATACGTTGTTAATTACCGTTGTTGGCGGGATTATCATTGGATTTGGGATGGGTTTAGCCTTGCGTAATGGCGGGGCATTAGACGGAATTGATATGCTTGCCGTACTCCTATCTCGAAAATTACCGTTTGGTACAAGTGATCTCATTCTTTTCTTAAACATCTTTGTTTTCATTTTCGTTTCAATAGTATTTGGTCTACAAGGGGCGATCCTTTCGGCCATTGCGTACTTTATTGCTTCGAAAGTCATTCACATTGTAGAAGAAGGTCTAAGTGGTTCTAAAACCTTCCAAATTATTACCACTCAACCCGAAATCATGGTAGAGACGATTCGTGATCGTCTAGGTCGAAGTGCAACGTATAAAGAAGCTTATGGCGGTTTTTCCCATGAAAAATTTAAAGAAATCACCTGTGTTATAAACCGCTTAGAAGAAACCAAATTAAAGGAAATCATCAATGAAATGGATCCAAAAGCCTTTGTTACCGTATACGACGTTGCTGAAGTGAAAGGCGGGAATTTCAGAAAGCATAATATTCATTAGGCTAAATATAAAAAGGGATTATCAAAAAGCGTTAGAAATCATATATATTTAGCAAAAATCTATTTTTTGAGGTAGATACTTATGCATGGTAAAATTTCATTACCACAAGCATTGATAATCCTTTTTTTAGTTTTAGCAATTAGTTTTTTTCTTAGAGTATTACACATTCCTCACTATGGGGTTATATTTCTAGGGATTATTTTCGAAAAAGTCTTAGCTTTTTTTGTAGCTTTGTTTACAGAATTCTTTTTAAATTAACGTATTGAGGGAATATTTGGAACTATTTAGATATTTAGTACTTATTAATTCTGGTTTTGTTGTGCCAAATGATGAAGAAATAGAGCTAATGATTGAAGAACATCATTCAAGATTGCATGATTAAATAAAGTTACGATACCGATTGGAATCAATAAAACACCAACAATCCCACAAACTGGTGCTGCGTAAAAAGAATATTCATCCCCATAATTCCATAGGAGATACCCCAGATAGATGATTACACATCCAATTATGATTAGAAATAACGATCCCATCATTTTATTCACCAACCTTTCTCCCATTTTATTATTCAACTGCTCGTTAGATGAATAATAAAATGGGAAAAAAAGTTTAATTGCGCAAACGGCTGTGTACTCCTGTAGAACTAATAGGCGGTTTGCTTATGTTAACAAGAGGGAGCAGACAGACCTAAGAACAGCAAAAGAGGGGCATGCACGGTGAAAACCTGGCATGCCCCTATCTGTTCTGGAGTGCTATTGGTTCAAACCAGGACCCCCGGAACTTGGTTTACACTGGAAGCTGCTGGCCACTTCCGGATCGCCCTTTGTATAGCGGGCTACAAGCGGGTAAGGGCACAAAGGACGGGACCGGTCTGGTGCCTAGGTGGATGGCACATCTGGGTTGACACCGCCCGGATTGCCCACGCCGCGCGCCGTTGCCGTAATTCGATCCGGTGCTTCGCCGTATTCAACCCATTTGATAGAATTGGTCTTATTAACTTAAAATCTTTTTATCTTATGGTTTTAGATAGAAGAAACGAATAATTAAAGCTTTCCTGTTACTTGCTTTTTTAATAGAAAAACCTTGATTTCTCAAGGTTTAATAATTGATTATTTCTTTTTTGAATTCTGATTCGTGTTTGAGGTGTATTTAATTAATTTCTTATTTTGTTTTTTCAATTTTTTTAATTGACCTTTTACTTCGGATAAATCATATAATAATTGAGCTTTTACTTTGGATAAATCAGATAATAATTGATCTTTTACATCTAATAAATCATTTAATTGATCTTTTATATCTAATAAATCATTTAATTGATCTTTTACATCTAATAAATCATTTAATTGATCTTTTACTTCTAATAAATCATTTAATTGATCTTTTACATCGGATAAATCATCTAATTGAGCTTTTATTTCGGATAATTCATTGGCAAGGTTTTCTAACTGTGAAGAACTTAAACTAAGTTCTGTATTCTCTTGTGCGGGAGCATTGTCAGGAGCGGGTTGATCTTGTTTAGGCGTATTCGTTTCATTTACAGAATTATCAATTGCATCATTTTTGAACAAACTGCCTGCTACCTTCATTAGTGAATTCAATGTATTTGGATTTTGCATTAAGCTCCCAGCCAAATTCAATGTATTTGGATTTTGCATTAAGCTTCCAGCCAAATTCAATGTATTTGGATTTTGCATTAAACTCCCAGCCAAATTCATTAATGCATCACTGTTATTGTTTGATGGTGAAGTGGTATTAAATAAAGTATCAAGGTTGAGATTATCTCCCAAAATTGATCTATTCACTTTCTTTTGATTCTCACTCATTATTTGGTCACCCTATTCAAAAAATTTTTTAAAACGCTATAAAGTGAATCTTGAAGGGACATAATCTTATATAAAAATAAATGTATTTGAAATCCGCTTTGTATCTATCATATAAAATGAACCTAGAAGATCAATTCTAGGATCTTCTAAGTTCATTTGCCCATTTCATAAGAACTTTATATTGAGCCTAATCTTAGAATTCGATTAGCATTGGGCAGCAATTGCATTAAATGCGTCATTAAACGAGCTAGTATCAACACCTAAAATTCCTCCAACAAAAACTGCAATTGCTAATAAAATGATCACAAGTAGCACTCCTAAGCATACTAAAAGATTGGAAATTGGCATTTGTGTCCCCCCTTTCTTGGTACGAAGAGTATCGTAAGAGAGATCTTACAAAAACATATTATGCTGTAAATAATGGACAAACATAAACGGATGTCTTGGGTTTAGAAAAAATAGGCTTCAATTTTACAAGTGTAAAAAAGTAATAGATGCTTAACCAATAACAAAAAAATTACACTAATCGATACTTGATCCATACTTAATTGCATTTCGAGAATAATGTGAAAATAAAAAGGGTGCTTTAACATAATAAGGAATAAAATTAAAGGGTCTAAATTATGCAGGTTTTATACACTACTTGCGTATTTTTGGCTTTTTTACGTATTTAAATTTGCTGTTATTTATTTTTTAGGAGTCCCAGTTCTTGCTCAGCGCATCTTTTTGGTGCCTGAGATGGCGAATCTTGCAGCAAAATTGCTTACAGAGTTTGCTTTTATAAAATATCTCGTTTTCACTTCTTATTTTGTTTTTTCATTGCTTTTAATTGAGCTTTTATTTCGGATAATTCATTGGCGATTTTTTCTAGCTGTAAAGAAATTAAACTAAGTTCTTTATTCTCTTGTGCGGAAGCAGTGTCAGGAGTAGGTCCGTCTTGCTTAGGCTTATTCATATCATTTACAGAATGATCAATTGTATCATTTGTAAACAAACTGCTTGCCACCTTCATTAGTGAATTCATTGTATCTGGATTTTGCATTAAGCTCCCAGCCAAATTCATTAATGCATCATTGTTATTGGTTGATTGTGAAGTAGTATTAAATAAAGTATCAAGGTTGAGATTATCTCCCAAAATTGATTTGTTTTTTTTCTCTTGATTCTCACTCACTATTTCAACACCCTATTCTAAAAATGTTTTTTAAACGGTATAAAGTGAATCTTGAAGGGACTATAATCTTACACACAAATAATTGCTTTCGAAATCCGTTAATCCAAACATAGAAAATGAACTTAGAAGATTAATGTTCTTCTAAGTTCGCTTGTCCATTTTATAGGAACTTTAAAATGAGCCTAATGTTAGAATTCGATTAGCATTGTGCAGCAATTGCGTTAAATGCTCCACTAAACGAGCTAGTATCAACGCCTAAAATTCCACCAACAAAAAGTGCAATTGCTAATAAAATGATCACAAGTAGCACTCCTAAGCATACTAGAAGATTGGAAAGTGGTGTAGTTGGCATTTGTGTCCCCCCTTTCTTGGTACGAAGAGTATCGTAAGAGGAATCTTACAAAAGTATACTATGCTGAAAATAATGGACAACCTAAACGGATGTCATGGGTTTAGAAAAATAGGCTGTCCATAAGAGGACTAACGGTAAAATTAGAAAACGAAACGTGTATTGGAAAGGTCATTTTGACGGGGAGACAACTGAGGAAGAAAAAGAAATATTAAGCGTTGACTGTTCAGCATTTATCCTTAAGTACACTCATCGCAGCAATAAACATTATGACCTTTTAAATCTTTTTCTGCATATATAAAATAAGGTTCATTTGGGTCAATCGGAAGTCCACAGTGTACACAAAAAATGTTGTCTTCATACGGTTCATTGCTTAATTGCTCCAATATATCACCTCCTAAATAGTTTATAATCGATTAGATACAGGAAATAAAAAAAGGGAGTTGAAAAGTGGTTGTCCTAAATTTCCATCTTTAAATAATACAGAAGTTCATTACAGTTATAATTAATATTAATTTATGTGGAAAAAACAGAATGGAGAATATGTATTTCCTAGTTTTTCTATTGTTTTTTACTTTTGAGAGATTGTGAAGGTGTGTCTTTAGGAATACTAAATCTGATTATTATCAGGCATTAGTAAATGATGAATATCATGGGATAGAGGAAAAAATCAATAATTTAGAGGGGGTTGAATTGAAAAAGTTTCCATTGAAAAAGAATTATTCAATTTAAAGTCTTCATTGTATTCTGTAATTATATATGATATATTATCATCGTCACTTATTAAAGATATTTAATAAGTTTTTTGTTCGATACTTATTAAAGTCCTTTAAAAAGTATATTTAAATAGGCGGAGGCCCTTATGATTACTACTCCAAAATCAATAAGGGAGAAAATCTCTTAGAAGAGCAAATAGATATACATATAATCCGGAGTTTATGCTAGGGTTGGCAATTTAAGCAAATTGAATTATGGGGGAGTTTTTTTGAGTCGATTTCTGTGGGCTTCTTATGGCATGTATTTTTTGGGTGGGATAACCAGTGTGTTTTTTGGGGCAATCATGCCTGAGTTACTGTCGTATTATCATACTTCTTATACCTTTGGAGGACTTCTTATACTTCTCCAATCCCTTGGATTTATTATTGGTGTCCCTATTACTGCAAGTTTTATGAAAAGGTATCATTACCGGCTTATCCTTACTGGAGCTGCACTTGCGGTAGTTGTTGCACAGACAGGTATTTTATTTTTGCCTAAGTTTTATTTACTAGGATTTCTTGTTGTTGTGAATGGGATTGGAGCATCGTCACTTGAGACGGCTGTTGCCTCGTATGTTATGGAACTGTTTAAAGGGAGACAAGCCATATTTATGAGCCGATTGGAAGTAGCATTTGGCGCTGGGGCATTAATTATGCCATTGCTTGCTAGTATTCTTATCGCTGGCCACTTGTGGCGTTTTTCACCATTGTTAATTGCTTTATTTGCGCTTACTTTAGCCATTGTGTGGCAATTTGTGTCCATTTCATTACAAACTTCAGAGGAAGAGGGACCTATGGATGCAGGTTCAGCTGCAGCACCTATTTTTAAGGGGCGGATTCCAAAATATAGTATCCTAATGTTGTTTCTTTTCATCATTTTTATTTATGTGGGGATAGAGGGCAGCATAAATAGCTTCCTTCCAAGTATTTTCTCAAAAAATTTAAACAGCAGTCCCTACTTCGCCTCCCTTAGTACATCCGTATTTTGGATAGCCATGCTTTGTGGTCGTCTTGTCATTGGTTTGATAGTCCGCCGCGTCAGCTACGAACGTTATTTATTAGGGAGTATTGTAGTAGGACTAGTCTTTATTTTTCTTCTAACTCAGAATAAAACACTGGGTACTTCATACCTTACTGTATTTGGACTGGGATTGGGGATGTCAGCTATTTATTCCATCACAATGGTTTATGCCAATCATACTTTTCCAGGAATGGAGCGTACTGTTACAAGTGCCATCACAGCATTTGCTGGAATTGGAGGAGCGATGTTTCCTTTTGTTATTGGATACGCTATGGATCGGTATTTACCAAGCCAAGTATTGTGGATCATTTTTATTTTTTCTTTGGTTCTGTTAGTTTTCTTTTTAATCATATATATTAGTTTGCGAATAATACGCAATCAATTAAATGCTTCAGGTTTATGATTAATATAAAACTATGAATATAAAAAAAAGACACGAGTTGGTTTCGTGTCTTATTCTATGTATTATTTTTTTGAAATTTAATTAATGAACTATTCTTCATCCCAGAACGAGTAATGATATTTATCCAAACTACCTGTTTTCGACGTTTCCTTCGTAGATTCTTCTCTCATTTTCGATATGGCTTTTTGTACATCTATTGAAGAAAAACCTTCCGATTTTATACGATCAATTGTTTTTTCAAGTGTACTCATTAAAAAAAAGCCTCCTCATTTTAGTATGGAAATATTTTATTTTTAATTTTTTGAATACGCCTTATTTTAACAAAAAATATACTATTTTGACAATTTTAAATAATTTTTGTGACAAAAAACTACCTTCTGCCTATTTGAGTAGTTCAGGGTTTGATGGTTATAAATTCTTGTACAACATAAATAATTCCGCACATTTACTTCTTATACTTAGATTTATAGTAACGGTACAGGGGTGCTGCAGCAACCCCGTTCAACTATCGAAGCAGTTTAGTTGAAAAACGTTGTTTAACTTGTGTTAAACACTGGTCCATTTAATGGAATAAAACTACTGAACAAAAGGGGATATTAAATGATAAATTGTATTTTGTGGGGGCTCCTATGATTAATAAAAGAAAGGCTTTATCATTTAGTACATTAGTTATTCCTTGGTTAACTACTCCATTGCTAGGAAAAAATTCTTTTGTTCGCTTTCTTCCAGTAGCAACATTTATTGGTTATATCTTTAGTTTGTTAGGTGAAATTGCTGATAGACGTAAGTGGTGGAAAGTAAAAAATGCTTTATTTCCAAATTATCGTTTAGATTTCTCTTACCTTTTAGGTTTATTTTTTATAACTACTATTTGGGTATTTAAATTAACGTACGGTAGCTTTATAAAGTACATATCATTAAATGCTGTACTAGATTATATTCTCGCGTTCCCTATCGCAAAATTTTTCGCTAAGGTTGGAGTATTCGAGTTCAAGAAAATGCGACCAAAACATTTTTTCATATTGTCAGTTGTAACAGCAATCGTTATTTATATTTATCAATTATTAGTCGAACGAACTATTGTAAAAGAGGTAAAGAAATATTAGAAGAAGAAATGTTATTTGTTTCCTTTGTATGGAGGCTGGAACAATACTTTAGGGAGAAGAGATTGTGAAGGATTTACTTAAACAGGTGCAAGAGTTAAAGAATGGGATGGCTGCGGCGATCCCCTTTTCTTATTGAAAAGTGGCATTTGAATAAGAAATCATCTCAGGGAACACTAAAATGAGGTGATTCTTATAAATATCCTTTTTTCGGACCATTGAAAAATAGGAAATTTAACTAATTGGGGATTGAACTTTGCAAGGAGTCGTAGCTGTGTGGCTCTTTTTTTTGTTCTGCTAACTGGCTGGTTGAATAAGCGTTGTATTTAGAGGTACATAGAATTAAAAACACTTATATAAACTTACAATCACTTGACTATAACTTACATATACGTATAAAATACTTACATCAGGAGGTGGTATTGCTTGGAATCACTTAGCCAAGAGGAGAGACTCGTTCGTTTAATGGAATATTTACAACAACATCAACGAGTAACAGCTGGAACGATCTGTGAGTTGTTTAATGTGTCGCGTGATACTGCCAGACGAGACATAGTGAAGCTTGTTGAGAGCGGGAATGTTATACGTACACGTGGTGGGGTGATGTTACCACGATTGACAAAGGAAGTGTCCGGTTATAAGGAGAGACTTATCCTAGAATCTTCTGGAAAGCAGGAGATTGGTCAAATCGCCGCAGATCTCGTCAAAGACGGGGACTATGTGATTTTTGATGCGTCAACCACCGTACATTTCGCTGCACAATGTTTGGAGGCGGAGGATGTTACGGTCGTAACCAACGCAATCGACGTAGCGAGTGTTCTCGCCGATAATGAAAATGTTACTGTGCATTTGTTGGGCGGAACTCTCAATGGCAAACATCGCTTTTTGTTCGGGGCAGCGACGCTTCAAAAGCTGTCGGAATATCAAGTCGACAAACTGTTTCTTGGAGCATGCGGAATTACTGCTGATGGTATCTCGTACCCGTATGAAGAAGATGGAGCCGTCAAGCGGGAAATGATACGCCATGCAGATCAGGTTATTGTGTTAGCAGATAGTACAAAGTTTGGAAAACGCTTGTTCCATAGAATTTCCGGGTTGGAATCGATTGATATGGTCATTACCGACAAAAAGCCAGATGAAGCAATGACCCAGGTTCTGAGTGATTACGACATTAAGGTTATTATCGCTAAATGAGGGATGTAGAGGGTCTTCAAGAAATCAATCGACAGATAGATATGTAGAGTCATTGTGTTAGTCAAAATGGCGGGTTTGTTCATTTAAAACCAGCGGAAAGAGGGGAATGACATTGACAGAACAAAAAATTATCTTTTTTGATATTGATGGAACATTGCTTACGCAAGATAAAAAGTTACCTACTACCACAAAGGATGCGATTTATAAATTAAAAGAAAGGGGGCATGAAGTGGGAATTGCAACAGGCAGAGCTCCGTTTATGTTTGAAAATCTGCGAAGAGAATTAGATATAAATACTTATGTAAGTTATAACGGTCAATATGTAGTTTTAGATGGAAAAGTCCTTTATACCAATCCATTAAACCTTACATCCATAAAAAAATTAACAGAAACAGCTCTTAGTAATCATCATCCAGTGGTTTACATGGATCATGAAGATATGAAATCGAATGTGCCAGAACATATCTATATCAAGAACAGTTTTGAGTCATTAAAAATGGATAGTCCCACCCATGATCCTCATTATTATCATGGGCGTGAACTGTATCAAACCCTTCTATTTTGCCCAGATGGGGAAGAGAAACAATATGATGAGAGATTTATAGATTTAGATTTTGTTAGAGCACTGCCATTTTCAGTTGATGTTATTCCGAAGGGTGGCTCTAAAGCAAAAGGAATTGAGAAAATTATTGAAAGACTAGGATTTCCAGAAGAATGTCAATATGCTTTTGGAGACGGACTAAATGATATTGAGATGCTTTCAACAATAAAACACAGTGTGGCAATGGGCAATGCAGAAGAGAAAGTAAAGGGTGCAGCAAAATACGTTACAAAATCAGTTGAAAACAATGGAATCTATTATGGTCTTCAGATGGTCGGTCTATTATGACAATTTAATATTTCAAGTATCCAATCGATTAAGAGACTTAAATAAAAAACTATACCCCTTAACAAAAGGGATATAGAATAGCCTTACGATTATTAGAAATCTAAGCTGTGTTTGAACTATTAATCACAATCACAGTCATCAGGAGCTACTGCTAAACCACTAAAAGAGATTGGTCCTACAACAGCTGCTTCTGTGCCATTTGTAATATTTTCAGCGGTTAATTCATAAAGGTGTGTTCCCTGTCCTAAATTCATATCAATAGCTTGGAATGTCACAATATAATTAACCTCTGATGTAGGATCCGCTTCTATTCCCTCTTGAGCTCTAAAGATTTCTTTTCCATCACGAAAGATCTTAAATAAAATTTGAGATGTATCACTTACCCCTCGAACGCCAACTGTCGCAATTAATTCTACACTATTATTATTTGCATGTCTTCGAGGTACAGTTATACGGATAGTAGTTAGTACAATAAGTCTAGGAGAATGAGGAATAGAAACTGGGTTATTATTGTTAACTTTACGAATTGGTTCTGTTGCCTGATAATCAAAAATACGAAACATTGTCTCACCCCCTTGATGATTATGGTATAAGATATGTAGTTAAGTGAGAGTTAGATTGGACAAACAGTTAATAATCTTGAGTTTTATTGCCTTAAAGGATAAAAAATTTTTTCAAAAGGGAAAACCAATTATTATGTTAATATTATTAATTAAAATCTGTCATATGAGTAAAGGAAGATTAAAGTGAAGAATCGATTTTCGGTAGGAGAAATGGCTAAGCTTCATAATACGACTATAAAAACTTTACGATATTATGATGAAATTGGATTGTTGAAACCTATTCAAATTAATATAAACAACGGATATAGATACTATTCAACTGAGCAATTTGAACAGCTGAACACCATTCATTATTTAAAGGAGTTAGGTTTTTCTTTAAAGGAAATCAAGGAGCACTTAGAACAAAGGGACATTGATAGTTTTTTGGATTTGTTAGAAAAACAAAAAGAATTAACAGAAATTAAAATGAGGGAATTAGAACGTGTTAACCGTAGATTTCAAAATCGAATTAATGACATTAAACTAGCACGCAGAATAGTGGAATTAGGAATTGCATCCATAGAGGATTTTAAGGAGAGAAAAATAGTAAGGTTATTGGAAAAAATCAGTTCAGAATCAGAGCTGGAGGTTTCCCTGCGGCAATTAGAAAATATGTCTAATATGAATTCTTCTATATTTATCGGAGGTGTTGGGCTTACGGTAAGTATGAATAACATAAAGGAAACCAAGTTCGATGAATATAACTCCATTTTTATTTTTGCCGAGGAAGAAGATATTAAAAGTCCTTTAGTGACATCTCTACAGGAAGGAAAGTATGCCTGTATTTATTATAGGGGGAATCATAATGATTCACCTCAATATTACAAAGTCCTACTGACCTGCATCCAAGAAAATGGTCTTAAAATTATTGGCGATTCCATTGAAAGGACGATAATTGACCATTATATTTCAAAAAGCAAGGAAGACTACCTGACAGAAATACAAATACCAGTAAAGTATTGACTCTCCCCTTACAGGAGGGTCTATATTTTTGGGTAAGAACATTAGTAAAAGGAGAAATGATTATGTTTGGAACGATATTTAATACCATGATGATAATAGTTGGAAGTATTATCGGAAGCATCTTTAAAAAGGGGATAAAAGATGAATATCATAATATCCTAATGCAGGCAATGGGATTAGTAGCTATGGGATTAGGAATAAATGCACTAGTACAACATTTACCTTCCAGCAAATATCCGGTACTTTTTATTGTAAGTTTAGCTGTAGGGGGATTACTCGGACAAAGACTTAATTTGGAATCAAAATTTAAGGCTTTAGTTAATAAATATTCTAAGGGTAATTTAGCTGAAGGGTTATCGACTGCAATTCTTTTATTTTGTATTGGAACGTTATCTATATTAGGTCCTGTTGAGGCTGCCTTAAATGGAGATTATTCGTATCTGCTTGCAAATGGTATGTTGGACGGAATTACTTCGATTGTTTTAGCATCCAACTTTGGTATTGGGATAGCTATTGCAGGAATTGTGTTATTTGTATGGCAAGGTTCCATTTATTTAATTACTATTCTAATGGAGAACTCCATAAATAATGATCTTCTAAATGAATTGACGATTGTAGGGGGTATATTGATACTAGGATCTGGTTTAAGTATTTTGGGCATTAAGAAAAGTAATACCCTAAATCTGCTGCCATCATTAATCATTCCTCCTTTTATATTTTTAATTATTCATTTAGCCCATTTATAAAGTTTTATTGCCACAATAGTAACTAATATATCTTTTTTTGAACTATTTTGCCCCTTTACAATTAATTTCTTTCGGAGTAGTATCATGTTCATAGGAGAAAACAATTTAATATTGCCTAGTCCCGTCTGGGAACGGAGGACCCAATTTATTTTGGGGTGAATTCTACAAATTAGTAGAAGGGATGCTATCTCTTTCGCCATCCTAACCCGTCAGCTAACTTCGTCGGCTAAAGCGAAGGAGGTCTAGAGACCACCTTATGAAAGGTGCTTTTTTGTGTTTTTACAAAAAAGTTAGCTTTCAATTTTGTGGTCCTTTTTGTGTGCTTAAAAATAGGGAAATCAATGAAAAGGTGTGGGGGTGTTACTAGAATCTAATGGTGGAAAAGCGTAATTTTACATAGATTATGAACAATATGAAACTATGAAAGTCGAATTTATTTAAAAAACTAAAACTTAATTGCAATTCATACAGGAGGAAACTGTAATGACATTTAAAAGGTTGCTTTTTGGTCGTCCATTAAAAACGAGCGAAGCAGAGGCTGAGAAAATGCCAATTTGGAAGGCACTACCCATTTTATCATCGGACGCACTCTCTTCGGTAGCGTACGGCACAGAGATGATTTTAATAGAACTTGCTACTGTTGGGGCATTTGCCTTTGCTTTTTCGTTACCCGTTGCTATTACAATTATATTACTGATTTCGATTCTCATTATAAGTTATAGACAAGTTATCGATGCGTATCCACAAGGCGGAGGGGCCTATATGGTGGCAAAAGAAAACCTTGGAATGATGTGGGGACGGTTAGCAGGAGTATCATTACTTATTGATTATACGTTAACTGTAGCAGTATCTATATCGGCTGGTGTACTAGCTATCACTTCTGCTTTTCCTACAGCTTTGCCATATATCGTTCCGATTGGGCTTGTATTTATTTGGTTTATGGTATGGATGAATCTTAGAGGATTATCAGAAGCGGGTAACGTATTTGCATTTCCAACTTATTTATTTATCTTTTGCATGTTAACCCTGGTAGGAAAAGGGTTATTTGACTGGTTAACTGGTGCAAGTCAGGCAACTCATCATGTTACAATTCCTACAGAATTACCAGCAAGCCTTACATGGTTTGTTTTGCTAAAAGCGTTCTCTTCAGGGTGTTCAGCAGTAACGGGTATTGAAGCTATTTCGAATGCAGTGCCCCACTTTAGGAACCCTGCTCAAAAGAATGCGAAACGGACTATGGTTACATTAGGTGTACTACTATCTATTATTTTTGGTGGAGTAACCATCATCTCAAGAGCCTATGATATTCACCCAGACCCCACAGGAACTAAAACCGTATTGTCATTGGTAGCAGAAGATGCCTTTGGTCGAGGAATATTTTATTATATTATTCAGTTTGCTACGATGACGATATTAATACTGGCTGCTAATACAGCCTTTAATGGTTTCCCAATATTAGGATCTTTAATGGCACAAGATAAAAATTTGCCTAGAATGTTTGCTAATCGGGGAGATCGTTTAGCTTTTAACTATGGAATCATCACATTGGGAGTCTTAGCAAGTATTTTACTTATTGTATTTCATGGGAGAACGGAGGCGTTAATTCCCCTTTATGCTATTGGTGTTTTCTTATCCTTTACCATGGCACAAGTAGGACTTGTCTTAAAGTGGCGTAGAGAGAAATCACTTGGATGGCAACGAAAAGCGATTATCAATGGAATAGGCGCAGTCGTAACATTTTTTGTAGTCATTATTTTTAGTATAACCAAATTTGAAGAAGGAGCTTGGATTGTTGTAGTGATTACTCCTATCATGTTGTGGGTAATCACAAGAATTAGTAAACATTACGACAGTGTAGGGAAACAATTAAAAATTGATTTAGCGGAGCCAATTCCAAGTACAGATACAATTATTATTATACCTGTTGCTGGTATTCATAAAGTAGTTGTTTCAACCATTTCTTATGCAAAATCACTTACCCCAAATATTGTTGCTTTTTATGTAGCTTTTACGCCTGAAGATGCTAAAAAGATGGAGCAAAGATGGGAAGAATGGAATCCAGGCGTTCGATTAGTTGTAGTCACTTCCCGTTATCGTACATTAATAAAGCCATTAATTGAATTTATTGAGCGTATCGACCACCACTATCATGAAAAGAAAGTAACAGTGCTATTACCTGAATTTATAACCCATAAGTGGTGGCACCGTCTTCTGCACAACCAATCCGCATTTCGTATTCGTACATTACTTTTGAATCGAAAAGACGTGGTTGTTTCAACTGTCCCGTTTCATTTAAAAGATTGATATGCAATAGCAAAATGGAAGAGTCCAATGATTATATTATTGGGCTTTTAAATGATTAAAAAAGAGCTGCCATTTTGATGTTGGAAGCTCTTTTCATTATTAACATTTATTTGTATTATTTAATAATTTCAGTATATCGGAAAAGTCGAAAGGATTTTCTTTCCTTACACATTCTGCAAACTGGGACACAAGTTTCAATGTTTCTATACTCTGAATAGGATAGTGCCCTGCAGCGCTTTCAGCTGACAACATGACAGCGTTTGTACCATCTAGTACGCTCTGGAATACATCCATAACTTCCGCCCTTGTGGGTAATGGGTTATCCACCATTGATTGCAGCATCTGCGTAGCCGTAATGACATAGGTATCTAACCGATTACATTCTCTTATCATGGCTTTTTGCAACAGTGGAATCCATTGGTAGGGTAGCTCCACACCAAGATCACCACGAGCAATCATCACGGCATCTGTCTCTTCGCAGATTTCTTGGAAATGTTGGATTGCCTCAACCGTTTCAATCTTTGCCACCAACTTAGGACAATGTCCTTTCAAACTTTCCATAAAACTCCGAACTTCTTTAAGATGCGAAGCCCGGCGGACAAATGAGCAAGCAATGAAATCAACTTCTTCTTCTAAAAGGAATTGAATATCTAATTTATCTTTTTCAGTAATGGCAGGTAAACTCGTCACAACACCTGGAAGATTTACTCCTTTATGGGAGGCTATGTCACCACCTGTTTTGACTGTGGTGACAACTTTAGTTTGATCTACTTGCATAACGATTAATTCCACTGCACCATCATTGATCAAAATTCGAGTGCCCGGTTGCACATCTTTAACTAACCATTCATAATCAACGCTTGCCTGATTTTCGTTTCCTAATACTTGATCAATATGAAGGGTAAAGGGTTGTCCGGTTTTAAGAGTAACTTTTTCATTTTCAACTTTACCTAATCGTATTTTTGGACCTTGAAGGTCACCTAATATTTTAATTTGATGCCCTGTCTCTTCGATAAGTGATTTAATTAATCGTATAACTTTACTGTGGCTCTTGTGAGTCCCATGAGATAAATTCAATCGTGCAACGGTCATTCCATGGTTAATCAGTTCAGTGAGCACATTTTTATCATTACTTGCAGGTCCAATTGTACAAACACGATCAATAGACAATGTATCACCTCAATCTTATAGTCGTGATTATTGTGCCCAATTGGTGATTTTTTTTAAATACAAAAAAAGTTTCTGAAATGTTCATTAATTTCATTTTATTGACATTGACCTCGAAGTTCGCATGTTATATTATTTATTCATATCATGTTAGGAAAGTTTACATCAAATAGGCGGTGTAAATAATGAAAAAAGTTGAAGCCATTATAAGACCAGAAAAGCTCACGGAGACTATTAAGGGATTAAATGTTATAGGAGTTACTGGCTTTACTGTTTCCCAAGTTGTCGGCAGAGGGAAACAAAAGGATACAAAGGGAGTTTATCGTGGAAAGAATTATAACGTGACTCTCCATCCAAAAGTAAAATTAGAGATCGTTCTGTCGGATTTTATGGTGGAACGTACAATAAAGACGATTGTAGATTCTGCTCAAACTGGCGAAGATGGAGATGGAAAGATTTACGTTTATCCTATTTTTGAAGCTTATAATATTCGAACTGGCAAAGCAGACTTAGATATTGATGAACTTGTCAATCAGGAGGAATCACTTTCGTGGAACTAATGTATATAAATACCGTATGGGTTGTGTTGGCTGCGGCAATGGTGTTATTTATGGAAGGTGGATTTAGTTTACTCGAGGCTGGTTTTGTTCGAACTAAAAATGCGGTAAATGTTACGATGAAAATCTTCGTAGATTTAACTGTTGGGGCTTTAAGTTTTTGGATCATCGGTTTTGGCATTATGTTTGGAAAAGATACTTTCGGAATCATTGGTACTACATTATTCGGGAGTCCGGAAAAGATTGCACTTTCTACTGATTTGCCTAGTGCAGCCTTTGTATTGTTTCAAATGGGATTTGCAGTAGCATGTATTTCAATTGTTTCAGGTGCGGTTGCCGAACGGATGAACTTTAAAGCATATGTTGTAACAGCAGCCCTTATCTGTATCGTTATTTATCCAGTTACTGGGCATTGGATTTGGAACAGTAATGGTTGGTTGGCGAAATTAGGTATGAAGGATTTTGCAGGTTCTGCTGCAATTCATGCAGTAGGTGGTTTTGTTGCTTTTGCCATGGCAAAAATGTTAGGACCCAGAAAAGGAAGATTTAACTCGGATGGAAGTACCAATGTATTTGCACCTAGTAATATTCCTTTAGCATCCGCTGGTGCGTTTGTTTTATGGTTTGGTTGGTTTGCTTTTAATGCAGGAAGTACATTGGACGCCTCAAATGGAGCCTTAGCACCAATAGCCATTAACACAATGCTTGCGGGAGCAAGTGGTGGTACAGCAGCTTTGTTTATGACGATGAAGAAGTTTGGGAAAGCTGACCCAAGTATGACGATTAATGGTGTATTAGCAGGGTTGGTAGCTATTACAGCTGGATGTGCCTTTGTTTCCCAATGGAGTGCTATTATAATTGGAGTCATCAGTGGTCTAATTGTGATATATGCAACATTATTAGTGGATAATCTAAAGGTTGATGACCCAGTAGGGGCGGTTGCTGTTCACGGTTTTAATGGGGTTTTTGGAACAATTGCTGTTGGATTATTTGACCAATCACAAGGTTTATTAACTACTGGTCATTATCATCTTTTAGGTGTTCAGTTACTCGGTGCAGTTGTAGTAATTGTTTGGGGACTTGTGGGTGGTGCATTTATGGCTAAGGTATGTGAAAAGACAGTTGGCTTCCGAGCAAGTGAACGTGAGGAAGAAGAGGGATTGGATATGTCATACCACGGAATTCCGGCCTACAATGAATTAGAAAGATTCACAGATTTGCCTACAAGCTTATATAATTTTGAAGAAACAACAGGAATATCGATTGCTCCAACAAGCAAACAAACAGCCAACGAAATAGTGTAATTTTTTATCAAAAGTATAAGTTAATTCACTTCAAAGTGTAAGCCGTTTTTAGCAACGGTCTTACACTTTTTTATTCTTCGGTTAACTATTATGTTATTAAAAATCTTTATTGATTTTTATAAGCTGGTCGATAAAAAGCTACTGATTTCCGCATCTAGGATCGAGTGGGGCCGTACTTATTGATTAGGGAATCAGGGTTAAGCACCCGATCTGATAATAGACGGAAAAATTCCGCTTAATCAGGAATTATTATTAAAAAAAGCTTAAATAGACGGATAGATTCCGCCTATTGACTTGAAAAATGCGAAAATAGGGAATTTTGCTTTGCATAACCGGAAATTTTCCGCTTATTTAGCCCGAAACAAGCTCCATGCTGCATCTAACCGAAAAATTTCCGCTTATTTTACTTTTGAAGATTACTAGATTAAGGACAAGACAACATATTGAAAAGGGAGTGAGTGTTATCTCAATAATCCAAAAGAACCTCATTTTGATGTTTTAAGGTGAATCGTATCACAAGTAGGTGAGGTTTTATATAATTGTTGTCAGTAGAGGATGTTGCTTTAATATAAACTGATAAAATCCAAGGAGCCACTGAGACTCTCCCTGGATTTTATCGTTCATCCCATTCGGGACCCTAGTCTATGATTAAACTAATGGACTTCCTTGAATTTCAATTGAGTTGTTCATGAACATGTCAATGTCGGCTTTTGTATTGGAAATGCCGCCTACACCAAAATTCTCAATTAAGAAGTTCGTTACGTTTGGTGATAAGAAAGCTGGTAATGTTGGTCCAACGTGAATATTTTTCACGCCTAAGTAAAGTAAAGATAAGAAAACGATCACTGCTTTTTGCTCATACCATGCGATATTGTAAGATAACGGTAATTCATTTACACTATCTAATCCGAAAGCTTCTTTCAACTTCAATGCAGTCATGACTAGAGAGTAAGAATCGTTACATTGACCGGCATCCAGTACTCTTGGAATTCCGTTGATATCACCTAATTCTAGCTTATTGTAACGATATTTTGCACAACCTGCTGTTAAAATGATTGTATCTTTTGGAAGCTCTTCGGCAAACTCTTTATAATAAGTTCTGCTCTTATGGCGACCATCACAGCCAGCCATGACAAAGAATCGTTTAATATCACCGTTTTTCACCGCTTCTACCACTTGATCAGCTACTTGCGCCACTTGATTATGCGCAAATCCTCCAATAATTTCACCTGTTTCCATTTCTACTGGCGGTTGACATTTCTTTGCATGCTCAATCAAACGCGAGAAATCTTTTGTACCATCTTCATTTTTAGGAATATAGGTTACACCCGGGGCAGCCGTTGCCCCAGTTGTATACATTCTACCTTTATAAGATTCCTTTGGTGGTACAATACAGTTTGTTGTCATTAAAATCGGACCGTTAAAGCTCTCGAATTCACGAGTTTGTTCCCACCATGCATTTCCGTAGTTCCCCACAAAGTGATCATATTTTTTGAATGCTGGATAATAGTGCGCTGGAAGCATTTCGCTATGTGTATACACATCTACTCCCGTGCCTTCTGTTTGTTTTAATAACTGTTCCATATCTTTCAGGTCATGACCGCTAACTAAAATTCCTGGATTTTGACGTACACCAATGTTTACTTTCGTCATTTCAGGATGACCATACGTGGAGGTATTGGCTGTATCTAAAAGCTCCATGGCATGAACGCCGTATTTTCCACATTCCATGGAAAGTTCAATCAATTGTTGCATACTTACTGAATCATCTGTGATCATTGCAAGAGCTTTTTGCATAAACGCATTTAGCTCATCATTTTCATAGCTAAGATTTCCCGCATGCTCTAAATAGGCAGCCATTCCTTTCAAACCGTAAGTCACTAACTCTCTTAATGAACGAATATCTTCATCTCTTGTAGCTAAAACACTAACTTCTTGAGAAGTAGATTTCATTTCAAGCTGATGATTTGTTTCACCATACCATGTGACAAAATCGCTATTGTTATCTAAAGTGTAGCCTGCATTTTGGATTGCAGATTTTATTTCTTCCCGGTGATTTAATCCTTCTCTTACTGTATTAAAAAATTCGTTTTTATCCCAATTTGCATTTGTAATCGTCATAAAAAGACCATTTATGATAAACTCATCTGTTTTCTTTTGATTAATCCCGATTTCACGAGCCATTGTATTCACAATCGCTAATCCCTTAACCGTGTAAATCAATAAATCTTGCATATTTGCTAAATCATCTTTTTTTCCACATACTCCAACAACTGTACAACCTGTTCCTTTTGCGGTTTCTTGACATTGAAAACAAAACATACTCATTTATAAATTCTCCAGTAAATGATTTTCGATTTCTAATTTTTCTACATTAAACACATTTGTCTTATTTAGTTTGAATAATTGAATAAGTATCAAAAGCACTTAACAATTTAATCATCTTGTTTACATTGTCATTATAGATTCATTGATTTTTAAATTTGGAGTTCTTTATGAATCTGTTCAAAAAGAAGTCAAAAAGATTTGAACACTTCGTGTCAAAAAGGAAAAGTGGGGGAGCTTTGAATTAAATTTAGTTGAATACAAAATATTTGGTTTTAATGGAGCTAACAGTAAGATTTAGGACCTTAATTGAAAATAAATATGAGCTTATGATTATCTGTATTTAAAATAAAGGGGGGAGTGCAATGGGGGGGGAAAACAGTCATATTTGAAACAGAGACTTGGGAAAAAGTTATAGAGCTTACAAAGCCAAATAATCCAGACACTCTACAATTTTCAAAAAACGACGAACTTATCTGAAAAGACTTTGTAGATTTAATGGTCTTAATAAGTTGGAAATTTTTAGTCTCGTAAACACAAATTGTGCCAACTGTGTTTTTTATGTAAAGAAGTAAATGGTTTATTTAACAGTGCAAAATTCCCTTCTTCTTCCTTAAAATTAACAATCGAAAACAGGTTTGTGTTCTTAACATCGAAACAGGGATTTATGAGATCTTAACATAACTTGAGGGAACACATATTGAATTTAATCAGTTTATACCATATGATAATTCCTATTTATTTACCTTAAGTTATTTGGAAGGGGTAAAAGATTATTTAAAATATAAGTTAGTTAAGGTTTTAGACCCTTCGGTAGAACGCTCTTATTCTATTGTGGAAAATTTAGGATTAACAAATTGGGATTTGGTATATTATGAGCAAATTCATCAAGTTTATATTTTTGTTCATAGGACTATGAATTAACAATTATGGACGCTGAATTAAAAACCGTCTTAAAAAGAGCAAATTTAACCGAAAATGGAGTTCAAAGTACCGATGAGTATTTTGTCCATATCGCTTATCAAATGATAATTACATTGTTCTCACTTCAAATAATAGGTTCCTTATATTAGGATTTGAAGACTTAACTCCTATCCAAATTGAAGAACTGGAATATGCCTGTTTTGCAGAATTTAGCGAAGAAGATACTTATTTTCTTGTTGGTACTTGGTCAAAAGGCTTTGTTTTTGAGAATAATCTCAAGGGATTAAAACTTTAACATATCCTTATTCAACTAAAGATTGCTTGAGTTTAAGTGTGGGTTGCTGGCAGTCCTTTTTGTTGAACTTTTTATTTTTAATAGAGGGAATCAGGAAAAAGAATTACGCAAACGAAAAAAGCATTCATTTAAATGCTTTTTTTATTTATTATGGAAAAGGAGGTTGGAAAATAATGAATAAAATAATAATTGTTATAAAAGACAATGACCAAGCTATCCAAGGTTTCCAATGGTGTATAGTTAATAAAATGTAGGTGACTAAATTAAATACAAAAGACCAAAGTAGTGACCATCCGTAATTGTAAGTAATACTTTTGTTAAGATATGCTATAAACTCTACTCCTTCAAAAATGAGTGACCAAAAAATAATCCACAATATTTTAAAGGATAGTAACTTAGGAAGCCTTCCTAAAAAGACGGGAATTATGAATGGGTATGTTAAAAAAGCAATTTTTAAACCAATGATTGTATGTGTAGGGAAAATTAATTTATCAATTCCAACAGGACGAAATTCCCAAAACTTGTAATGATTGAGCAAGGTGCCGTAAAGCAGGTGACCAATAATCCAAAATAATAATGTTGGATAAAATTCCTTCCAACGATTCCAGACACCAAAAAATAAACTTATAATTATAAAAAAGATAGAAAATGAAGTTTGCATTCACATCTCCTAAAAAATAAGTTAGTTTTTTTTTAGTATGCCCAAATAGGATTATTTGATTGAAGCATGAAATTTAGGTTGGAATACTTTACTTGCAGACGATAAAGATGAATGGATTAAAAATGTTAACCATCAGTTATTGACTATCGGGCATATTAGTGAAAGAGCATTCAGAAAATAAATAAAACCTCTTCGGGAATTGATTATTATGGATAAAATTTCATTAAGATTGGGAAGATAATTTGGATACGTAATAGGCAATTTGGTTTTTGTAACCGCCTTGAGATATATACAATTAGGGGAGTCCGCCTAAAAAGAAAAGTTACTAAAATTTAACCTTTTACAGTTGCATTCAACGAAGGGGATTATAGTGATGCAAAAGGTGATTTATTCAGTACATATGTATATTCTACTCATCCTGTCTACTGGATTTATGGTCCATGTATTGCTGCATCCTGTTGTTTTAACTTCAGCCAAACGGGACGCATGGGTATCGGTTATCGGGAGCTTTGTCCCTTTCATCATTTGGACGATTCTTATTTATTTTCTGTACAAAAAGTACGAACAAAAAAACATTTTTACTTTAATATTTTCATTTCCTCCCTGGATATCCTATAGCATAAGTATTATATTTGGTATTTATTTCTTTCTGACTTCGTTTATCTCTTTCAAATATACAATCTACTGGGCTAATGCGAATTACACGTTTAACATCCCCAATTTTATGATCGCGCTTTTATTCGCTATTCTTTGCTATTATGCTACACATAAAGGAATTGAAGTCATTAGTGCTATCGCATTTTTCTTATTGCCTTTTGTTTTGATTTTTGGCTTTTTAGTGGGAATTGGAAATATGAAAAATAAGGATTATAGCTTGCTCTTTCCAATTTTTGAACATGGGTATAGACATGTCCTTCACGGAATGGTGTATACGTGTGCTAGTCTTTTCGAAACGATCTATTTTCTTTTCATTACGCCCTATCTGAAGAACAGAATCAAAATGAAAATGTTCTTGATTGTTGCGATCATTATCTTCCTTTTAACGCTTGGTCCATTGATTGGAGGCATCGCTGAATTTGGTGCTGAGGAGGCAGCAAAGATGAAAGTTCTTGCATATGAACAGTGGAAGTTATTGACACTTGGCACCCATATCACCCGACTTGATTTTTTGTCAATCTACCAGTGGTTCTCTGGAGCCTTCATACGGGTATGTTTAAGCATGTTCCTCGTAAACCAGCTGTTTTTTCGCAAAAAGAATCGCTGGTTTCTGCCTTTTCTTTATGCCCTGCTAACGTTCAGCGTGGTCATCCCATGGGATTTCGAGTCCTTTTATTCGTTTCTGTATTCGATCTATTTCCCTGCTAGCCTGGTTTTTCTGCTTTTTTCGTTTGGACTATTGCTCCTTTTGAGCCGAATCAAAGGTGATGCTCATGAATAAAAAGGAACTGACGACATTCGTATTAAAAGAGTGGTTTAAGAACTCATCCGATATTGTGATCATTACAAAATCCTATAAAGGGAGCGGTTCTTTCCATTCTCTTACCTTTTTGTATTGCCCTAATATCGTCAATACAAATATGATAAACGAAACCATCCTCCCTAAAATAACGGAGGTAATGGAGAAGGAACAAAGGTTTACGATTGAACGTTTAAACAGCTTCCTGGGAATCACTGAACTAAAAGTTGATGGACCTATCAAAAATGAAATAGAGAAAAAGCTTTTTTCCGGAGAATTGGTCATTTTTAATGAAGATTCAAAGGATGTATATTTTATTTCCGTCTCAAATCCACCAAAGAGGAGCCCGGAAGAATCCAGTTTGGAGACCTCCGTAAGAGGACCAAGAGACGGGTTCGTGGAAAATATCTCTGATAATATGGCCTTAATCCGTCAACGATTAAAATCATCTTCCTTAAAAAGTATCGAGTATACCATCGGAGAAAGAAGCAAAACGAAAATTTTATTGCTTTTTATTGAGGATATACTTAATCCATCCATTTTGGAGGAAGTACAAAAACGGCTTGGATCCTTAAAAATAGATATTCTAAACAGCAGTAATCAATTGGAAGAAATGCTATATGACCGAACCTATTCCATTTTTCCGTTAATGGATTACATTGGCAGACCGGATTTTGTTGTGGATTCCTTGAATCAAGGGAGATTTGCCATCCTAGTGGAGGGAAGTCCTAGCTGCTTGCTTGGTCCGACAAGTGTGAATCAATTGTCATATTCTCCGGAAGATTCGAACACTAGCTTTTTTTATATCAGTTTTGTCCGGATTTTAAGAATCCTGGCATTATTCACTACGATATTTTTACCGGGATTTTTCATTGCTTTGATAACGTTCCAAACGGACCAGCTGCCTTACACCCTGCTTGCAACGATTTCCATGTCGAGAGTCGGGCTTCCTTTATCAAGTCCAATGGAAGAATTTATAATGCTTACCTTGTTTGAACTGTTTAAAGAAGCGGGTCTTAGGCTTCCCAAAGCTGTCGGGCAAACAGTCGCTGTTTTAGGTGGATTGATTATCGGTGACGCAGCAATCCGGGCTGGATTAACGTCCCCAGCCATGCTGGTAATCATATCGATTACAGTGATTTCAGGTTATACATTGGTGAACCAAAATATAGGGGGTAATATTGTCATTCTGCGGTATTTTGTCCTATTTCTGTCATCTATCTTTGGGATGTATGGATTTTTTATATCCTTATTTACCATTATAACTTTAGTTTTTTCGCTTGAGAGTTTTGGACAGCCATATGTTCCCCACTTTTTCCATCCTAATTTGCCTGAAATCTTAAAAGCCTATCTAAGGTTTCCCTATAAGCAGTTAAAAAAACGCAATCAGGCCTATCAGCCTGAGGATCGTTCCAGGCAAAAGGAGTAGTATTTATGAAGAACCTAATCATTTTCATTATTCTAATTAACTTGTCACTTCTTGTGACAGGATGTTTTGGGGCAAAAAGATTGGAAGGGGAAGTCTATATTACTGCACTGGGGTTTGATTATAAAAATGGGAAATTCGAAGTGTTTTCTCAAGGATTGAATTTTGGGAACATTGCTAAACAGGAAGGAGCCAATATAGAAGATTTGCCGATATTGGTCGGGGAAGCGAAGGATGAAAGCCTCTTAACAGCATATGGTGAATTAGAACAAACTACCGCTATGCCATTGAGTTTGGGACATGTACAAGCCATCATCTTAACCGAAAGGATCCTAAAAGAAAAAATGGCGGATGTAATGGATATCATGGGAGAATCGCCAAATCTTCGGTATAACCTATTCGTTTTCGGCACAAAGGAGAATATTAAGGATTTGTTCCAAACGGAGAGCTTTTTTAATTATTCGCAATTGTATTCGATTATCCATGTACCAGAACCGTTGATCCAGCAAAACTATTCGCTGCCTATTCTGAGGTACCATGAATTTACTTCCCGTTATTACCGACCGATTGGAACCATTATGATCCCAACTTTATCCATTAATAAGTCTCATTTTTCTGAAGGAACACAAAAACAGATTGCGATTATAAACGGAGAGTATATCATGTCTCAGCAGAAGTTCAAAGGCTGGTTAAATAAAAAGGACCTTAGCGGAATCAGGTGGTTCTCTAAAGGCATCCAAGGATTTTCTGTCCGGGTTGGAACGAAAAAAGTATCGGTAAAATTAAAAAATCCCAAAACCAAAATTGTGGTTTTAAAAGGGAACCCACCCTCCTATCGGATAGCGATAAAAGGACAGGCTACTTTGTTCCAAAATTCGGATAACAAAACAAACCGGGAGTTGCAAAGCGAACTAAGTAAAAAAATTAAAAAAGATATTCTATCGACCCTAGAAAAAGGCGACAAATTGAATACCGATATCTTGAATATCAGTGAAAAGTCTTTTAAATATCATTTAAATCATTGGGATATCGGTACGATAAGAAGATTTAATCTGGATGCTGTAAAAGATATAAAGGTGGATATTAAGATAATAGAATCGGGAAAATACAAATAATGAAATCCAATAAAGATACAGCATTAGTCGCATCTAACAAAGGGACTGTTTTTCGGCAGTCTCTTTTCCTTGCCGTTATTGAATTAACGTGGCAGCTCCGATTCGTAAAGGCTTATTAAGTAACTGGTACGATTGTTCAATAAGGACAGTCGCTTTTCTTGTTCTGCTAACAGGGCAGATTTGTGGAAGAAGGATATTTTACCGTTTTCAGCGAATTAGAATTTCAAACAAACCTTACACGAATACAGGTATTAATAATAACAGGAACATAGGAGGTATGAGATATGAAGATCCATAGATTAGATCATGTGAGTATAAACGTAAATGATCTTTCAGAGGCTAAAGCGTTTTTTCTTGATTTAGGACTGGAAGTGCAAGCGGAATGGGAATTGCATGGAGAACAGTTGGACAGAATAGTGGGACTTAATAATGTTAAAACGGCATGTGTAGGATTGGGGATGCCAGATGGTCAGGTATGGATAGAGTTAGTCAAATTTTATTCGCCGTCAGATGAAAAAGATCTTCAGCAACCTTTTGCAAATACACTGGGTATCCGACATATTTGCTTTGCTGTTGAAGATATTGAAGCTATTGTTGCAAAATTGAAAAAGAAGGGAACGGAAATCTTCAGTGAGATACAGCAATATGAAGAAAGTTATAAGTTATGCTACGTGCGTGGTCCAGAGGGAATTATTTTAGAGTTGGCAGAGAAAATCAGATAAATATTGAATGGGACTTTAAATACCTAACTTTAAAGAATTATTAGGGTATTACAAATTGATATGTAAGGCTGAAAATAAGCTGAAGATTGGTTAACACTGAAAAAAAGATTAGCAAGAATGTGATTTATTACACTTAAAAAAATAACGGAGGCGATTCTTCAATAAGGAAGAATCGCTTTTTTCTTATTTAAGTAACGGGCAGGTTAGTTGAAGAAAGGAATCAAAGAGAGGAATCAAAGATAGGATCAGTGCAAACTGTATCTTCTAATCTTTTGCTGCACGCAGTATAGTCCGTTGTAGGTGCATCTACAAAATAGTCTGGGATTGAGTGGTTAAAGATTTATCGATCTAAATCTAAACGTCTTTAGTTATATCATACTTTAACAATTGTCGATGCTTATAAAATTTATCAAAAATAATACCCATTAAATAGAAAAATAAAAAACCAAAACAAATGTGAATGAGTGTAAATTTAACTCCAAATGAAGCAAATTCATATACAATAACCGGTAATTTTGCAGTTGTCCAAACTCCTAAAAAAAATACAATATAGCGTATGCTTGCTCCTTTTTTTAATAATAGTGCTGCAATTGGAAAAGCTACGTAGAGGGGACCAGCTGCAATTACTCCTAATAATAGGGAGAACAAAATGCCATAGATGCCGGATTTTTCTCCCATATATCTTATAAGTGTTTCTTTCTCCACCCATTTGTCAAGCAAACCTACGAAAATTAAGACAGGAGGGAGTAGAAACAGCATATCTAAAATGCTTTTTCCTGTTAATTGAAATGCGTTCCATCCCACCGATTGGTTTATAAAGGTAAGGATAATGAGCCCAAATAATAAAATGAAAAAGAGACGATACCCTTTTAATTTATTCATCCCATCACCACCCAAATAATATATGAAAATATTAGAGACATTACCACTGCAGATACGTTGCGAGAATAGGCAAAACTTCGCCCAAATATCTTTTGTTCCATAGGTAAAGTTGTGATTCCTACGGACATTAATGTAGACATTAATACAGCCACTTGAGGGAGTCCTGCACCATTTTGGACTAATGTGTGTCCAAGAGGAAATACAACAAAGCTTGGAACTAGTGCAATAGAACCGATTAATGCCGAATAAACAATACCTGTCAATCCAGATTTTTCTCCAATGATTGAAGAAATTAAGGTTGGAGTTAATATAGATAGTGATAGTCCAACGAAAAGCATAATTGATAACATGTCAGGTATAATATTACGAAAGCTTTTCCATGACTTTAATAGAGCATCTCTTGTTTTATTTCGATCTTTGATAAATGAAATACTGAGAAGAATAATAGCCATAGCGTAAAGGATAGCACCATTAATCATGATTAGACTCCTTCCATTCTTTGTATTTATTTAAGAAAAATGATAAGTTCTTCATTTTTTCTTCTATATCTATTTGAAAATCTTCTAATTTTCTTTTTCCAATTGTAGTAATTTTGTACATTTTTATCAGCTTATCTTGATTAGATGTGTCCAAATAAGACTCAACAGCACCTTCTTTCTCTAATGTTTTTAATGTGCGATAAAGAATGGCACTATCAATTGGATTGATGGGAAGCTCTTCTTCACATTTCTGCAGGAGTTTCCCTCCATAGCTATCTCCTTCTGTTAAAAACAGCAGAAGAAATGCACCTGTATGTCTCCCTGTATGTTTCATGAAATATATAACCTCCTAATTTAAATGTAAAATTTTTTTGGCAACAATTTACTGTTAATAACAGTATACTGTTATCGACAGTAATATGTCACTAACAGTATGTCTTTTTTAAAAAATTTTTTATTCAATTTTTCAGTTCAACTTTCGTAGGGTTAGTTGGATGGTAGCTTAAGAATGGAATTACAGTCCCATCTCGTGTGATGGCAGAACAAGCGGGGATATTGTTAAGAGGAATCCATAGTTATCACCTCTGAAATAAACTCCCTTATAATTTAGAATGACAGAAACACATTGATGGTTTAAGAATTTTGTCTTTTACTGATTTAATAAGAAATTAGAATGTGAAGGATTGCACTTAAAGTAACGGGTAGCTTTTGTTAAGGATGATAATCGCTGCGGCGGTCTTTTTTTCTTGTTGTTTTAACTGGAGGTTAGTGTAAGACGGATTTTAAAACACAAACATATTATTCGGTTATTTTAAATATAAGATCCTTCTGGAAGGACCTTTGTAAGCACTCAGTATTACTAATATTATTTAGGATTTATTGGCGGAAAAAGGTAAGACATACCTTTATATCTTTATGAGGATATATGAATATACAAAAAGGTGCACTCTAACGAGTCCACCTTTTGTTTTATGAATTGTATATTTCTCTGTTTAAATTAACAATATCTTTATGGGAAAATTCAACTTCCTTTTTTTCTGCAAGGAGTTCTGCAAACATTTTCATCACCTTATCCCGTAGTAATGGTGCTTTTTCTTTATTTGCCTTTTTCAACGCTTTCGTTAGTTCATCTTTTGTTAGCTCCGTACAGTAAGCAGGAGTTCCTGGCTGTTGTCTCCAAGAATCACTTAAAGAACCACTATCTACTACGTCGAAGCCTAGCTCGTTTACTACGTCCATAACGACTTGTTTTTGTGATTGGTCATTACCAGCAACTGCCATCGCAATTCGTCCACTAGCATCTTCGGATGTTCCTTCATTTTCTAAAGTATAGGCTAATAAGTTGTTGAAAGCTTTAATGATAGGTCTGCCTAATTGATTTGAAACCCAGACACTTTCAACAATCCCGTTCTCGATTTCTTCAATTTTGCCGTCTCTGAAAGGATAATAGTTTGAAGTATCTATAATGATTACATCCTCCCCGACTTGATCAATAATGTGCCGAATGCTTGGCAGTGCTTTTATAGGGAGAGATAGTATAAGAACTTCAATATTTTTAATTGCATCCTCTACAAGCACAGGCGTTCCAGCAAGCTCTTTTCCTTCTAAACGTTCAATTCCTCGTGCATCTGCAATTTTAACATTATGCCCGTTTTTAACTAATTTTTTAGAAATATTGGACCCAATTGGTCCTGCACCTATAATTCCAAATCGCATGATTGTTCCTCCTAGAGAATTTGTATATCAAAGAATGACTCTGCTAACGTTACAAGATCATATTTTCAGCTGAATCATTCACCTCTTATTAAACTGTAAACAAAGCATCAAATATTTTTTAAACGTATTGAGTATCTTTATTACATATACTAGAATAAAATCATTTCTCTTCTTTTGGAAGAAGGCAATAAAAATTGACGTAGTACATTTTTTTGTACTTAACAGTAGAAATCAGGTGAAATGGTGTCTAGAATATGTAAGGATGGATTTGACAAAGAGTGTATAAAGGAACAAAGAGAAGTATATGGCATTGCCTATACCCAGAACATACTCTCTGGGCGGTGGAAATATCTCATTCTTTGGTTTTTAAAGTCCAAAGAGCGTCGATATAGTGAAATCAAAGCTTTTTTAGGGGATATTTCACAAGGTTCTCTTACAAAGCAACTTCGAGAACTAGAAAGTGATGGCTTAATTAATCGCAATGTTTATCCAGAGGTTCCTCCTCGTGTAGAGTATTCATTAACCTCAAAAGGGATAGAATTCATTCCTATTATTGATCTGATGGAAGTGTTTGGAAAGAAGTTTGGGGAGCAAGCAGATTAAACTCAAGAGGTACATTTATCGTTTCCCCCACAGAAATGAAAAATTAAATGGTGGATAAAGTAAAAGTTGTGGGACGAGAAATCGTTCAAAGGCAACTTTTTCTTTTACGATAAAAGTTTGTGAAAAAATGTACTTAAAGTAACTGGGTGCTTTAGTAAAAGAAGCGTAAATAAAAAAGTCGATTTCTATATTGGAAATCGGCTTTTTTTAGGTTGAAACTCCTTAGCGTTGCAAATCCGCATTTTCCTGTCTCTATCCCAATCTGAAAAACGAGATTGAAAACTTGTTTCATACTTTGAAAAACAAGGGATTGGAATGCCTCGCATGTTTGGATATGACACGCTAATAGATGGTTAGAATTTGTATTATAGAAATATGTTTTTTAAATCGAGGATAAAGTCTTCAAAAATACTTACTTCTATTAGATCTTTCCCTTTACATATAACTCTTGAAGTTGAAAATATCCACTTTCCTTTAAGATAAGCACTTCAACTGTCTCAGTACGATTATCTACAATCCAATACACTTTAAGTCCTGTCGGTTCATATACTTTTATTTTTAGCTAACGCTCATGTTTGTCAGTTAATGGCGTATTTTTACAATTATGGAGAGGGAACCGAATGGTAAACGTGGTTCCTTTTCCTTTTTGGCTTTGGACGATGATTTTTCCATGAAGCGAGTCGATAATGCGATAGCTCACCATGAGTCCTATGCCAGTTCCTTTTTCTTTCAGAGAATAAAATGGTTGTCCAAGACGTTTCACTTCGTCTTCATTCATCCCCACTCCCTCATCTTGGATTTGGATCACCACATGCTGTGATTCCTGTTTCACGAGAATGGAAACCGTACCACCTTGATGTATCGCCTCGATGCCATTTTTGATGATATTGAGGAAGGCTTGTTTCACTTTTTGGGGATGACCCAATATCACACACTCTTGCTCCGGGAGTCGAACGTCTATGCTTACTTTTCGTTCTAAAGCATAGGAGTAGAGAATATTGACGACCGTTTGTATTGTTTCGCAAACATCGACTGACTCTTTCATATCCGCTTCTGGCTTGGCAAGCGAAAGATATTCGGTAATCACGTCATTCGCCCGATCCACTTCTTCTATACAAATTTCAACATACCCTTTATACGTCTCTGAAATTGGCGATTGTAGAAGTAACTGGAGAAATCCTCGATTGGTCTGCATAGGATTTCGAATTTCATGAGCAAAGGAACTCGCCAATTCTCCGAGTATCTTATATTTTTCCGCCTGTTGAGCTTCCATGTATAACTGGGTATTTTCCCTTAAGGTTTCAATCAGAAATATAGTTACAATGGTGGCAACACATATCGTTAAAACGTCCTGAAGTGTGCTGAAAAATTCCATCTCCTGCAAATCCACGAGGATGAAGATCAAGGACATCCCCAATGTTATCATCCAAGTCAGTTTCATTCGACCTGCTCGATCCTGCTGGACGAAACGTGGATATGCTAAAAAAAACATGGGTAAGAGGAACAAGATTTCGTATACCGTTGAATAAAAACCAGTCCCTCCAAAGTACCAACGATACAACAATAAAATGATCGTGAGAACAATACCTGTTACGTATCCACTTCCATAAAATATACCTATCATGAGAGCTACAAACCGTAGATCATTTCGCTCGTTTACATCCGAATAGATTGGGAAGGACATGCACAATACTAACGTAATCATTGCCAAGAAACTGAAAATTAATTTTTGACGTTTTGTTTCGATGAATTGATGACGATTGGTTAAATACATAGAATAAAAAAAGACAGGAATCAAAATAATCATTACTTGTAAGAGCAAATTTTTAGTATATTCCATACAGTTTACCTCATTGTTAAGCTTATTCTAGTATAAAAGGAAACTGAATATAAAAACAGGGGAAAAAAATGGGTTCTAATGCAAAAAACTCAAAACAATCGCAATTAATCTCTAAAGCTTGGAGATATTGATACTATTACTCTAAAAAATGGGGTCCTGATTCGATTGCTTTAGTAAGCATTGCAATTGTTATAGGATTAGTGGCATTATTGTCGCATCTGGTTAAATTTGGGTATATAAAATTTGCTTGACCTATTGTTAAAGTAGAAAATAAGGGTGCTTCTGCGAAGGGGCAGAATAGTTTAACGTATCTTTGCCACTTCTTTTACTATGTGTACTTTAATACCTACTTAAAATGTATATAAAATTTACTTGAAACCAGTTGACTTCGTGTTACACGAAGGTGATAGGCTTATACAAGCACAAGGATGCTTATGTTTTATGGTAAACAACAGGAACATGCATTACTTGTCACAATTTTAATAATGCTGGAGGAATTTTATATGCAAAAAGTAATTTTAAACAATGGTGTCGAAATGCCAATTTTAGGTTTCGGTGTCTTTCAAGTTCCTGATCCAGCTCAATGCGAGCAGGCAGTGTCCGAGGCACTTGAATCTGGGTATCGTCTAATTGATACAGCTGCTGCCTATATGAATGAGGAGGCAGTTGGTGCAGCCATCAAAAAAAGTGGGATTCCAAGGGAAGAACTTTTTATCACAACAAAACTTTGGGTTCAGGATGCAGGGTATGAAAATGCAAAAAAAGCCTTTGATGTTTCCTTGAAGAAACTAGGGCTTGACTATCTTGATTTATACCTCATTCACCAACCGTTCAATGATTATTATGGTTCTTGGCGGGCAATGGAGGAACTTTATAAAGAAGGAAAAATTCGTGCTATCGGCGTATCTAATTTCTATCCGGATCGTTTAGTTGATTTAATTCTAAACAATGAAGTTGTACCGGCTGTAAACCAAGTAGAAACCCATCCATTCTTCCAGCAGAAAGTTGCAAAGAAAGTGATGGAAGAATATGGCGTACAAATTCAATCATGGGGACCGTTTGCAGAAGGTCAGAAGAATATCTTCCAAAATAAATTACTTGCTGGTATTGGAGAAAAATATGGCAAGACAGTAGCACAAGTTATTTTACGTTGGCATATTCAACGAGGTGTTGTGTCAATTCCAAAATCTGTTCATAAAGAACGTATGGTTGAAAACTTTAATGTATGGAATTTCACTTTAAGTGATGAAGATATGTCAGCCATTGCTACTATGGATTTAGGAAAAAGTGAAATAGTTGATCATTTTACTGCCGATATAGCTAAGGTGTTAAACGGATGGAAAATTCATGAATAATGATTTATGAAATACTTGTTTAGGCAATATTTGACGTTTTTGAACCAAAAAAACCGATTTTCCAATTAGGAAATTCGGTTTTTCTATTTCGAACAAGATAGTAGGGACATTGACTTTTTTTTAATTGTGTAACATTCAATTGGGTATTTGATTAAATATTAACCCAATTTAAATTTGGATTCATGATAAATGCCCAAGAACTTTTACCCAAAAACGCATAAACTCTACTGTAAAAATAAAAGAGGAGGATCAATATGTTTCCTAATTATGATGCATATGAAAGGGTTGGCTTAGGCGGACCAGGCTCAGGTTTTGGTTTCTCTCCAGGACTTGGCTTAGGTGGACCAGGTTCAGGATTTGGTTATGGACCAGGACTTGGATTTGGTGGACCAGGAGTAGGAACAGGTTTTTATCCAGGTATGGGTTTAGGCGGACCAGGCTCAGGTTTTGGTTTCTCTCCAGGACTTGGCTTAGGTGGACCAGGATCAGGTTTCGGTTATTATCCAGGACTTGGTTTTGGCTACCCACACCACTACCCGTACTACCACCACTACCCGTATTACCACCATTATTAGAATTATGATAAAGTTTCAGATGATGTTATTCTGAAACAGGATGTTTCTACAATTGTAGAAACACCTGTTTCTTGTTAGAAAGGAAAAGGGTTGCGGAGTTTTGACTGGAAGATACAGTATGATGCCAATTTGACCAGACACTCTTAATTATTTAGATTTAAAAATTTACTGATTTCTTTAACATGGTTATCTTTTTGATAGTCTTTATATAAAGCACTTGATAATCGAATGGGGTCACCAAAAAAGTATCTTTCATATTGGGTTTGTCTTGTACCAAATGAACTCATGGTAAGATCCCATGCCAACCGAAAGAGTTTTACACGGTTCTCGGCATTCAACCCATCTGCTTGAAGATATTTGTGGAGATCTAACTGGATTTCAGAATCAAACGCGCTTTCCGTAGGTATAGATATCATTCCGCTAGCCCCAATTATTTGGATAATTTCGCTGAAACGGGGATATATTTTTGGGAAAATATTACTAGCCACTTTTAATGGAATCAGACTAGGACGCATTGATCCCCATTCATCCAATTCTGCATCATTTTCTGATTTCTCTAAAAGTGCTTTCATGGTTTCAAGACCAATAATGATTTCGGAGAGTTTTTCATGGATATGTTGATACTCACCAACATTGATGGTTTCGACAAGAAGCTGAGCAACGCCAAGGAAAAATTCCGTTTTTACAATTTGTCTGGTTATGACTTGATGATAGGCAAATTGGTAAAAAGAGCTTTCGGCTAGGAAATCTGTCGCTGCATCGACATTATCGTAATAAAAGACGCAGTCCCACGGAACTAAAACATTGTCAAAGACGACGATGCAATCCATTTCTTCATATTGTGAACTTAACGGATAATTAAAAGCAGACTCTCCTCCCACAAAAGATTCCCTGCAAATAAATTTTAGCCCTTCCGTATTAGAAGGAATGGAAAAGGCGAACGCCTCGTTAGGATCAAAAAACAATCTTGGAGCAGAAAAAACTAAAACTTCATCCGTTAAACCACCTTGAGTGGCAAGTAATCGAGCGCCTTTGATCACCAATCCTTTTTCATTTCGATCAATCACCTTTGCGGAAATCGGTTCATTCGAAAAGCCCAAATAGACTTGTGAACGATTTACTTGCGGAGTAATAAAGGTATGTGTAAACGATAAATCGTGTTTCATGGCCCTTTCATATAAAGATTGAATATTTTCGGGAAAACAATTTTCCCTGCCTCTTAAAATGTTGGCGGAGGTGGCGAAGCTCATAACTACTGTATTCATATAGTCAGGACTTCTTCCCATCATTCCATGAGTCTGTCTTGCCCAATGTTCAATCATTTTTCTTCTTCTTTTTAAATCCTCTTTCGTTTTGGGCTGTAAGTAAGATAGCCCAATAGGTTCTTTATTTTCTTGAGAAAAGAAAGTCATCTCATTTTTTATATCCTGAGAATTTTGCAAATCATAAAGGGAAGCCTTTGACTTAAGAACTCCTTTAAATGCAGGATGCTCTGAAATTTCCCCCTTAATTTTTTTACCATCCAACCAAATTTCATTTTTCATTTTATTTAACCGTTCAATAAATTCCTTGCCGTCTATGATACCCATGTTTCTACCGTCTCCTTATTTTAAATGTCCAAAGAAATGTACGAGTTTAGCTAGTATCAGTTTATTGGATTACTTAATTGCTTGTTCTTGTTGGAAAAGCCTTGTTTTTAAATTGGGCAAGATATATCACATCACTGGTAAAAATAAAAAAATCGTCCTACGATGGACGACGATCTTTTTGTAAGAGTCATTTTTACAAAATAACGTTTAACACAAGACGATGATTCTATAGGGGGTGGTTTGGGCAGGGATACTTTTGGTGGATGGACCATAAATAACAATGAGATCTCGATTTGCAGGGTTTCTTGTAAAGGGTTGCCCATTTGTTAATACGATTTGGGTATAGGGAGAAAGATTTAATCGCAACCGTCCATCACTACTTTCCAGCTGACTATTAAAATGATCTACTTTAACATTTTGATAGGGGCCTTTCTTTACCATAACGAGTGCGGGATATTGTGGAGGATAAATAAGTAGAGTAGGTGCATTCCCGTCATAATATCCAGTCACTTGATCTCCAACTGCCACCATTACATGATCTACAAAGTAAGTTCTGGGTGACACTACGAAATTTACTATTGCTCCCAATCCGTTGTCTACAGACATTAATTTATAACAGCCTTCTCCTTCAGCATTTTGACCTGTAATAAAATCACTAATCATGGTGACAGTCCCCTGAAAAGAATAAAAATTTGTCATACAATACCTCCGTTTCTTTCATACAGATGGTGGCAAATTATCACCCGAAAAACAGCAGAATTACTTTATGTACATTATGTAGGTGAAAACCTATATGACTGTGTGCCTGCCCATAAGGTTTATGAATATGTTTTATATCGTGATGATGAGTAAGGGCTAATGGAAATAAAGTCAATGTAGAAAAAACCATTGCAAAAGCTAACAATATTGCAAGGTCAACAAGGTTTGTTACTGAGAGCAATCACTTTTAAACAAACGTTGCAGAAGTGAAATAAGACATTAAATAAGCGAAGGAATTTTATCATATATAAAGCAGATTTTTAGAAAAGGTGGGTGATACTAAAGATAAAAAAGGAATCAAGTTATGACGAGAATAGATAGATCAACCTTATCTATAAGCATACATAGGAACCTTAAAGTTCTATCAGAACAATTTAATGGTCCATCGAATTTTAAAATACGAAGTTTAAATGTCGGTGTTAATCCAAAAATTGAAGCTGCCATTTTTTATATAGATGGGATAACAAATACCCAAAACATCCAAGAGAATATTTTAAATCCTTTATTAAAAATGACGAAAATGGAAAATGTAGAGAGTGTTATAAAAGACCATCTATCTAATATTGACGTAACCGTTGAGGACTCAATCGTTGAGATTGTAACTGGTCTGACAAAAGGGAAATGTCTCGTTTTAATAGATGGGTATAATCAGGGAATTCTTGCAGATGTTTCAAATTGGCAAACAAGGTCCCTGTCAGAACCTGATACGCAACGAACGATTAAAGGCAGCATGGTTGGATTTAATGAACAATTAAAGGTGAATTTAAACCTTTTACAGAACTTGATACAGACACAGAAACTAAAAATAGAATCGTATCATATTGGAATCGAATCAAAAACAGATGTGGCATTACTTTATATTGATGGATATGTCGATGAAAAGGTACTAAAAGAAGTGAAAAGGAAAATTAAAAGTATCGAAGTTACTTATTTATTGGAAGCACGTGTAATTGAAGATGCGTTAGAGGAGAGAAAAACGTTATTTCCGTTAGTGTTTACGTCTGAACGTCCTGATGTAACAGTATCAGCATTATATGAGGGACGAGTCGTCATTATTGTAAATGGTTTACCTTTTGTATTGATTGTACCTTGTCTCTTTATCCATTATTTTCAGCAACCAGATGAATATAATTCCAAGGCTGGACGTTTCGGGAGCCGAATATTCCGCTTATTCAGTTGGATTTTAGCACTCATATTGCCTGCTATTTTTATTGCTATTACTCGATACCATAGCAGTTGGTTTCCTTCTTCATTAGACAAAAAGTTATTGTCAAGTTCTGATACATTAATGCCGTTTGTAATGGAGGTTTTGTTTATTTTATTTATTTTTCAATCTCTTCTTGAAGCCACTTTACGAATTCCGAAAAATACCACCTTACTAGTTACTTTAATTGGGACCATCACTATCGGAGAGACTGCCGTTTTTGCCAAAATCATTTGTTATTGATATATTATATAGTCCATAAATTGACGGTATTAGGTGTCCGTAGTTTGACGGAATTACTGTCCGACCATATTTCTGAAAAAAGGGAG
>NZ_JAFBEX010000006.1 GCF_016908975.1 Neobacillus cucumis | reverse complement strand
ACATTTTCATCAAATTTAAGACGGAATGTCACCTTTTTTTATTAGCTCAAAATGAAAAGTTAAAAAAACGTAAGTTTTTCAGTGCCCTCCGCTTTTGCGCCGAGGAGGCTCCCCGGCACGCCCGCGGAAAGCGAACGCCTGGAGCGGAAATCAACAAATACTACCTACAACCACTCTCATAAAAATTTAATAGAGTTTTATAGATTTACTAGTTTAAGATTCTCGCCTTTTGTCCAAAATGAAACTATCGAAGGGCAAAGGGGTTGTGCTAAGATGAGAAGCAAAATACTAGTGTGGGGATACTTAGTCATTTTATCATTGGGTACAATGTTGAACTTATATATGCCAAAAACAGAAGCAGCACAAAAAGAATCAATTGTCATTCCAGGGCAAGCAATCCGCCTTAGGATATTAGCAAATAGTGATTTTGAAGAAGACCAAGCGCTTAAACGCAAGGTGCGTGACGCGGTCAACGCCCATATCACGCTTTGGGTTCAGGACTTAACTTCCATGAAGGAAGCGAAGAAGGTCATTAACGCCAAGCTTCCCGAAATTCAGAACATCGCTGAACAAGTAGTTCAAGAACAAGGTTCCAAGCAATCCGTTAAGGTCGAGTTTGGAAAAGTTCAGTTTCCAACCAAATTATATGGTCAATATTTATATCCTGCTGGCGAATACCAAGCGATTTTGATTACATTAGGCAAAGGCGAAGGAGCAAATTGGTGGTGTGTTTTATACCCGCCGTTATGCTTTCTTGATTTTTCAAATGGGGTTGCCGTAAGCGATGGCTTTGAGGATAAGCATGTCGCAAAAGCAGAAACAGTAAAAGAAAAAGTTTCCCAGGAGGAAGAGGCTGCGCCTGCTCCTACTGTGGAAAAACAAAGTGAGACCGAGCCAAGCAAACAAGCGGAAAAACAAGCCGAATCAAGCATGCAAGTTCAACCAGTAGAAGAAGACCAGCCTGAACAAGTAATCCAAGAGCCGAAATATTCAGAAGAAGTAGTAGAAAAAACGGCCGTTGAAGATAAAGTAGAAAAGCAAGTGGTAGATCAAAAAGAGATGAAAACGAAAGTAGAAAAACATTCAGTAGAAAAAGCGAAAAAGACCAAGAAAGCACCTGTTTACACAGCGAAAGATGAAGAGCCTGTAAAAGTAAAGTTTTTCGTAGTAGAAATGTGGGAGAAAATGTTTGACTAAACCAATCCAGCCCCCGGATTGGTTTTTTATTTGCTTAGAATAGTTGCACTTTTTTCTGCCCTAATTAATAAAAGTACTCTGTTAAAAATATTGTTGATATTTATATTTTTATACTCTGTTGATTGGAGCGGAGGGTGCTCGACTCCTGCGGGAGTACGGGGCCGAGGAGGCTTCCCGGCTCGCCCGCGGAAAGCGAGCACCTGGAGCGGAAATCAACAACCCACTTACAACGCCTATTAAAAAATTCAAACCGCCTGTTCTATAATCTCTAGTCTTTCATAGTAATAGAGTAGAATCTTTTAAAAGAGGTGGATAGAATGCAAGCACTTATACGAAAAGCGAATCAAAACGATTTGGAAAATCTACGAGCATTTCTAATAAAAGCCAACCTTGGGACAGATGGACTAACCAAAGAAACGATCGACTATTTTCTTCTATTAGAAAATAAGGACGGAACCATTTGCGGTTCGCTTGGCATGGAGGCATTTAACGAAAACGGCATGCTGCGCTCGTTGGTTGTTTCCCCTGGACAAGCGGATAAAGAAATCTTTGTCCTATTTGATCAAATGATCCAACTAGCAAAAGAAAAAGGGATGAAAAGCTTGTTTTTGGCAACAAATAAAAAGGTGGCTCTTGCCTTTTTCGAATTAATGGGCTTTCAACCAATCGAGCGGAAAGCGTTACCCACAGAATTTGATAACTCTGAGCACATTCGACACGTTTTAAATGTGGATAACTCATTATTTTTGAAATTTACTTTATAACTGTGGATTAGTCGGTAAAGTTATCCACTTTTTCAAGGAAGTTATACACAATTTGTGGATAAAACTTGTATTTATACCCACCTTCTTTTATACTTGCAAACGTACTAGGTGAACAAATAGGAGTTTTCCGTGTAAATTCGCCAAAATTCGATAAAAGTTTCGACATCAATAAAGGTGGATAACTATGAACACAAATGTCTGGAAAGTGGATAAATATGTGGATAATCTCGAAAATAATCCACAGGTTGTGGATGCAGCCAATTTTTTAAGAGAAAATGAACTTGTCGCCCTGCCGACAGAGACCGTTTATGGCCTTGGCGGCAATGCCGAAAGTGATGAAGCTGTGGCAAAAATCTTTGCAGCGAAAGGAAGGCCTGGGGATAATCCATTAATTATTCACATTGCCGAACGCCAACAGCTTAATAGATTTGTAACGGAGGTACCGCCCTCTGCAGCCAAACTGATGGATGCATTTTGGCCCGGACCGTTAACAATTATTTTTAAAAAGAAAGAAGGCGCTCTGTCAGAGAAGGCAACGGCTGGACTCGAGACGGTTGCGGTTAGAATGCCGGATCATCCGGTGGCGCTCGCGTTGTTGAAAACCTGTGGACTGCCGATCGCCGCTCCAAGTGCAAATAGTTCTGGAAAGCCGAGCCCAACGAAGGCTGAGCATGTATTGGATGATTTAAATGGCAAAATCGCTGGTGTACTGGACGGCGGGGCCACAGGAGTTGGCGTCGAATCGACCGTCATCGATTGCACGGGAACCCTCCCTGTGATTCTGCGTCCGGGCGGCGTGACAAAAGAACAGCTTGAGGAAGTTATCGGGAAAGTTTGGGAAGACGCGGCCTTAAAGGATCAGTCTGCACGTCCAAAATCACCAGGGATGAAATACACCCATTATGCGCCGAATGCACCGCTTTTTATGGTGTCAGGCACTAGGGAGTTTTTGCAAACATTAGTAGAAGAGAAGCGGGGAGAAGGGCTCCGGGTTGGGGTGTTAACCACCGAGGAGAACGAAAGCTTTTATGAAGCGGAGCTTGTGCTAGCTTGTGGCAGACGGGCTGAGATTGAGACAGTGGCTGCTTCTCTCTATGATACATTACGAAGCTTCAACCAGGGGAAGGTAGATATTATTTTTAGTGAGATTTTCCCAAATGAGGGCGTCGGACATGCTATCATGAACCGGCTGGAAAAAGCAGCAGGACATAAGCTGATCAGCGAATAGCACTCGATTCTCCTTTTAGGAGGCTCGGTGCTTTTTTTGTTGGCGTTAAACGTATCTAATAAACCCATCCACCTCATCCTGAGAGTATCAATTGTTGAGCCCCCCGTATTCTAGTGCGTTTTAAAGCCTTTCGAAAGAGCCCCAATCCCTTTTATCTTTCTCGCTTCTATTTCCGCTTGGACGTGCATAGGCTAGGATAGTTAGTCCAAGGGGGCGGAATTGCATGTCAGAAATGATTGGCGAACTTATCACACTCATAATCATGGCCTTGGCACTTGGAATGGATGCCTTCTCGGTCGGGCTTGGTATGGGGATGTACAATTTGCGGTTGAAAAGAATATTTTATATCGGCTTAACCATCGGCTTATTCCATGTATTGATGCCGCTCTTAGGCCTTTTAGCAGGTAAATTCCTATCTGAAAAATTCGGCACGTTTGCGACCATCATCGGTGGTTTGCTCCTCATTGTTCTTGGTGTGCAAATGATTTTGTCAACATTGAAAAAGGAAGAATCAAAAGCAATCACACCAGCAGGCTTCGGCTTACTGTTATTTGGGTTAAGCGTGAGTCTTGACAGTTTTTCAGTTGGTTTGACACTAGGCATCTACGGGGCCAAAACGTTTATGGTTCTTTTCTGCTTTGGAATTGTGGCTGCTGTGCAGACATGGGCAGGCTTGCTGCTTGGACGAAAGGTTCAAGGATGGCTTGGAACCTATAGCGAGGCATTGGGTGGAACGATTCTCCTTGGGTTCGGTTTAAAGCTGCTGAGTCAATTTTGGTAAAGAGATGCGCTGAAATCTTTAAAAACGACTTCTACATATGCTAGACTAAAATCAATCCAAAGCGGTACTTGCTTCTCCCGGCTGAAGTATTTTTTTTTAAAAAAAAGGACCAGTGTGGCGTGCGCGAACTTAGGTTCATTTTCAAAAAAGTGGGTTGTACAGCCAAATTCGAGGGAAAATTAGATGGAAGGGGGGAGAATCGATTGCGGCGTATTTTGTTTGTTTGTACAGGGAATACATGCAGAAGTCCGATGGCGGAGGCGATTTTGCGGAATAAAAAGATCGGTGATGTGGAGGTTCGGTCGGCGGGGATTTATGCGGCAATTGGCAGTGAGGCATCGGCCCACGCGAAGCAGGTACTTGCTGACAATCAGGTTCCGCACAATCATCGTTCACAAATGGTTACATTGGAGACGGTCGATTGGGCAGACCTTATTTTAACGATGACGGGTTCTCATAAATGGGCGATTCAGCAGCAGTTTCCACACGCGGGGGCGAAGGTATATACGTTGAAGGAATATAGCGGTGAACTTGGATCTCCGGATGTGGTGGACCCCTATGGCGGCAGTCTTGCGGTCTATGAGGAGACTTATGATGAGTTGGAGAGATTAATTGTGAAGGCGATGGAAAAATTTCAAGACTAGTATGTTGGAATGGTTTGACGTTTTTTGAAAAAACTAAGTGATAGTGTAAGGTTAAGCTCTCTTATCGTAAGAGGGCTATTGTTTTGGAGTCAACTTCCCGCTTTGTAGGGGGCGGGAAGTTTCTGCTTTAAATTTTTTGGGCAGTGTGTCAAAATGATAACAGAATATTCCCACACAAGTAGTCGCTTGGATGGGAACATGTAGAGTATTCGGTGAGAAGAAATTGGAAGGAACGATATAGGAGGAGTTAACATGAAAGTAGCTTTAGCATCAGATCATGGCGGCGTCAATATTCGGAAGGAAATTGCGAAATTATTGGAAGAATTGAATATTGAATACGTCGATTTTGGCTGTGATTGTGAAACATCCGTTGATTTTCCGGATTATGCCCTGCCTGTGGCGGAAAAAGTAGCAAATGGTGAATTTGACCGCGGTATTTTGATTTGTGGTACAGGGATTGGGATGAGCATTGCGGCTAATAAGGTCAAAGGGATTCGCTGTGCCCTTGTGCATGATACGTTCAGCGCTCGGGCAACGCGGGCCCATAATGATTCAAATATGCTGGCGATGGGCGAGCGCGTAATCGGACCAGGGCTTGCACGCGATATTGCGCAGATTTGGCTGACAGGAGAATTCGAAGGCGGCCGTCATACGAACCGAATTGGCAAAATCTCTGAGTACGAAAATAAGCACCTCTGAAAGAAGGGAATCGCTTATGATTCAAGAATGGGAAAATGAATTAGCGGAAATATTAAAGGAATTCCAAGAACAAGCAGGGCTCAAAGCAGGACAGCTGTTTGTCGTTGGCTGCAGCACGAGTGAAGTCATGGGCGAACGAATTGGCACTTCAGGAACAGTCGAAGTGGCCGAAATGATTTTCCGGCAGCTGAAGGAGTTTCAAGCGGAAACGGGTGTGTATCTTGCTTTTCAATGCTGTGAGCACTTAAACCGCGCGTTGGTCATGGAACGTGCCGCGGCGGTGCGGCGAGGCTATGAAGAGGTTACGGTTGTTCCAGTTCGCAAAGCGGGTGGGGCGATGGCTACCCATGCGTTTGCAGGGTTGGAAGAACCTGTTGTGGTGGAATTCGTGAAGGCGGAGGCAGGTATAGACATTGGACAAACATTGATCGGCATGCATCTCAAGCATGTTGCCGTTCCGGTCCGCGTCCAACAAAAAACGGTCGGACATGCCCTCGTCACTCTGGCAAAATCCCGCCCAAAACTAATCGGCGGCGCCCGCGCCGTCTACGACTGTGGTGCCTGACACCATTTGTAACATTTCCACAATTTGCATGATTGTTCGGTTATAAATGGTGTCAGACACCATTTATACTATTTTTATAGAGTTTAGGGTGGCAAAATCCGAAAGATATGTTAGAATGAAGAAGGAATTTTCGATTTTGAATTTTAATTTTAATTGTGTTAAACATATAAGGGGGATTTAGGATGAAGCATTTGTCTCAAGCGGACGAGCAGGTTTTTCAAGCGATTCAACAGGAATTAGGACGTCAACGTTCAAAAATTGAATTAATTGCATCAGAAAACTTTGTAAGTGAAGCAGTCATGGAAGCACAAGGTTCGGTATTAACAAATAAGTATGCAGAAGGCTACCCAGGACGCCGTTATTATGGCGGTTGTGAGTATGTGGATGTAGTGGAAGATTTGGCCCGCGATCGTGCAAAACAAATTTTCGGTGCTGAATACGTTAACGTTCAGCCGCATTCAGGAGCACAAGCCAACATGGCTGTTTACTTCACCATCCTCGAGCAAGGCGATACGGTTCTAGGAATGAACTTATCTCACGGCGGACACTTAACACACGGAAGCCCAGTAAACTTCAGTGGTATTCAATATAACTTCGTTGAATATGGTGTTGACGAAACGACTCACCGCATCAATTATGATGATGTACGTGAAAAAGCTCTTGCTCATAAGCCAAAGTTAATCGTAGCAGGTGCGAGTGCTTACCCTCGTGCTATCGACTTTGCGAAATTCCGTGAGATTGCGGACGAAGTAGGAGCTTACTTAATGGTCGATATGGCTCACATCGCTGGTCTTGTTGCAGCAGGCTTGCACCAAAACCCAGTGCCATACGCTGATTTTGTAACAACTACTACTCACAAGACATTACGTGGACCTCGCGGCGGTATGATCCTATGCAAAGAAGAATTTGGTAAGAAGATTGATAAATCGATCTTCCCTGGCATTCAAGGCGGTCCGCTTATGCACGTTATTGGAGCGAAAGCTGTTGCCTTTGGTGAAGCATTGCAAGATAGCTTTAAAGAATATGCTGCTAATATTATCGCGAATGCAAGCCGTTTAGCTGAAAGTCTACAAAAAGAAGGCTTAAAGCTTGTATCGGGCGGTACAGATAATCACTTGCTATTAGTTGATGTGACAAGCCTTGGTTTAACTGGTAAGATTGCAGAACATGTGTTGGATGAAGTCGGCATTACCGTTAATAAAAACACCATTCCATTTGACCAAAATAGCCCATTTGTAACAAGCGGTGTCCGTATCGGTACTGCGGCGGTTACAAGCCGTGGTTTTGGTTTAGAAGATATGGATGAAATTGCGTCTATCATCGCTTTCACATTGAAAAATCATGAAGACGAAGCACAGCTTGCAGTAGCACGCGAACGCGTTGAAGCATTAACGAGCAAATTCGTTTTATACCCAGAATATTAATATATGGTTCGGCCCTCGCCTTTTGGTGGGGGTTTTTTATACGTAAATTTGGACAGGAATACTGGGAAAAATCAAGGCAGTATAGGGTTAGCGAGAAAAAGTAGTCTGGAGTGCAGTCTCTGAATAAATGTCACATAATATTCGAAATCTAAAGCTTACTAGACTTACTTAGTATTTCGGGAAAATTCACTCAATTTAGGCTTCTTACGTCGAAAGATAATGGGTTGCTCTATAGGTCTTTTTTCTGTAAAATGAGACGATGATTAATTTAAAGAAGGGGCGATTAATGTGGCAAAGGTATACGTTTTCGACCACCCGCTAATCCAGCATAAACTAACTTACATACGTGATAAAAATACAGGGACCAAAGAATTCCGCGAGCTTGTGGATGAGGTTGCAACTTTAATGGCATTTGAAATTACAAGGGATATGCCGCTTGAAGATATCGATATTGAAACTCCAGTTTGTCCGGCGAAATCAAAGGTCCTTTCTGGTAAAAAGATTGGGATCGTACCGATTCTCCGCGCCGGTATCGGAATGGTGGATGGTGTGTTAAAATTAATCCCAGCCGCGAAGGTGGGCCATGTCGGTTTATACCGTGACCCTGAAACTTTGCAGCCGGTGGAGTATTACATTAAGCTGCCTAGCGATGTGGAGGAGCGCGATTTTATCGTTGTGGATCCGATGCTTGCAACGGGCGGTTCCGCTGTTGAAGCCATTCGCTCCCTGAAAAAGCGCGGAGCTAAGAATATTAAGTTCATGTGCTTAATTGCTGCCCCTGAAGGTGTGGAAGCTGTTAAGGCTGCCCACCCGGATGTTGATATTTATATCGCCGCTTTAGATGAAAAACTAAATGACCACGGTTATATCGTCCCAGGACTAGGGGATGCAGGAGACCGGTTGTTTGGAACGAAATAATGGAAAGTCGAGCTGAGGAAGCTCGGCTTTTTAGTTGTGTGGGGATTGGACGGGGGGTGGCTGGTTGGGTATAAGTGATAAAAGGTCCGATGTTGCTGCAAAATGAGCCAATCCTGTGGGAGAATGAGCCATTGAACGGCAAAAATGAGCCAATACTTGAAAAAAATGAGCCAATTCGACTGGAAAATGAGCCAATCCGGAAAAAGCGAGGCATGATAGGTCTTTTTACTCGGTTGCCCAATTGGGTATGAATGGTAAAAAGTCCAATGTTGCCGAAAAATGAGCCAATCCTGTGGGAGAATGAGCCAATGAACGGCAAAAATGAGCCAATACTTGAAAAAATGAGCCAATCCGGAAGAAGCGAGGCATGATAGGTCATTTTACCGAGTTGCCCAATTGGGTATGAATGGTAAAAAGTCCAATGTTGCTGAAAAATGAGCCAATCCTGTGGGAGAATGAGCCATTGAACGGCAAAAATGAGCCAATACTTGAAAAAAATGAGCCAATTCGACTGGAAAATGAACCAATCCGGAAAAAGCGAGGCATGACTGGTCTTTTTACTGGGTTGCCCAATTGGGTGTAATTGATAAAAAATCCAATGTTGCCGAAAAATGAGCCAATGTTCTTCCCAAATCAGCCAATCCCCCTCACGCCACCTCAATACAAAAAAACGTTCACAGAGTATTCCCAATTAATAAGCAGGAATTTCCACAAAAATAAGGAAAATTAAGAGGGGAAATCCCAATTTAAGGAGGAAAAACAGATGATACTAAATGAAAGACCGATTCCCATCCCATTATTACAGCGCGAAGCTCTGCTGAGAAGATTACCCAAGACTCATTCCAGATACCATGATATCGAAAAAGAACTTATTAATTGGAAAACAGGCTACTCCGGAGAGAAAAATGTGGATTACTACTTAAGCTACCTGCCAGACGATCAGTATCGGATTATGAATGACCTTCGTTTGAAAAATAAAAACACCTTCCAAATCGACACACTCATTATGTCGCAAATATTTGGCTTAGTTTTAGAAATAAAAAACATAACTGGGACATTATTTTTTGATCAAAATACGAATGGTGTAATAAGAAGGTATAAAGAGATAGAGGAAGGAATCTCTAACCCGCTAACACAGGCAAAACGACACCGAAGTCAATTAATGCAATGGAACTTGGCGCATAAACTAAAACCCATTCCGATTGAGTACTTAGTTGTATTTAGCCGAAATTCAACCATCCTTAAAACAAACCCGGGAAATGAGCATATCTTCAAACATATGATTTATGCCGAAAATTTAGAGGAAAAGGTCGCTCAGATTTCCGAAAAATATCAAAATCCGCTTCTAAAAGGCAGAGCACTTACCCAAGCCTGTGACTATCTATTATCCCAAAGAATTCCCTCCTACCCCGATATCCTCAAAACCTATAGTATTCCCAAATCTGATATCCGACCCGGTGTTCCATGTCCTAAGTGTCAAGCACTTCCAATGATAAGAGTCTCTGCCGCATGGTATTGTTCCATTTGTAAGACGTACTCTAAAAATGCACATCTCATTGCAGTGAAGGACTTTTTCTTATTAATGAACGTTCCCTTAACCGTAAGAGACTTTCAGGGATTTTTAATAATTGAGCAGCGTGGTGTCGCGAAATACCTTCTTCACACCCTCCATCTTCCGGCAGACGGAAACAGCAAACGAGCAGCCCAATACTTTCTCCCACCAGACTGCATACTTTCCCTGTTCTAAGAAAACGCTATGAGGAAAAAGGGGAATCCGGCAATGAAATGGCTGTTATCAATCCTGCTAACCATCCAAACCTCCACCGTACTCATCCATCCACCGATACCAAAAACGACACAGGTTGCGATTGTGGTCCTGAAACAACCGCAGTCCGATCAAGAAATCAACCGTATGGTTAACACCTATAAAGACATTAAACTGCGCCGTATTTTCCGGGAAGCCCTAAATGGTTTTTCCATCGAAGGCAGCCCAGATACGATTGCAAAGCTTAGCCAGCAAGAACGCATCCTTACGGTTTCGCCTGTCACCAAATACCAAGCTGAAACCGAAAAAAGCGTCAAAATCATTGGTGGGGATGAGGTTCGCGGCATTTTTGACGAAGACAACCATCGCCTCACTGGCAAAGGCATTACGGTGGGCATCATTGATACGGGAGTCGACTATACCCACCCTGATTTAAAAAGAAACTATGCCGGCGGGCACGACCTCGTGGACAATGACCGAGACCCGATGGAAACACTCGCCGTCGGCAAAGCAACCATCCACGGCACCCATGTGGCCGGCATCATTGCAGCCAATGGAAAAATAAAAGGCGTAGCCCCGGATGCAAAAATTGTGGCCTACCGCGCGCTGGGACCAGGCGGAGGCGGAACGACTGAACAGGTGCTCGCTGCCATCGAGCAGGCAATCAAAGATAAAGTCGATGTCGTCAATCTTTCCCTCGGAAATGAAATCAACGGACCGGACCTTCCCATCTCGCTTGCGTTAAACCGTGCCGTCGACAAAGGCATCGTTGCCGTCGCAGCCTCTGGTAATTCGGGGCCTGATGTCTGGTCGGTCGGTTCACCTGGCACCGCCTCTAAGGCGATTTCCGTTGGGGCCTCAACACCGACAATGGAAATACCTTCCTTAATAATAGTAGGAAGCCGGGAAAAGATGCGGATTCAGCCGATGGATGGCTCAGGCAACTGGGCACTTGACCGCTCGCTTGAACTCGTTGACGGGGGGATTGGTCGAAAAGAGGACCTCCAACATGTTCAAGGCAAAATGGTGCTGATCAAGCGGGGCACCATTACATTTTCCGAGAAGGCTAAAAACGCCTATGAAGCGGGGGCTAAAGCCGTATTAATCTATAACAATTTGAGCGGGAGCTTCATGGGAAACGTCGATACTCCTATGACCATCCCAGTCGGAGCACTCTCTAAGGGTGACGGAGTTATTTTACAAAAAAAATTAATGAACCAAAGTGTGGCTGCACGGGTGTTGGTTACGGAGGAGCAGGACCGGCTCGCAGACTTCAGTTCGCGCGGTCCTGTGACGGGGACGTGGGAGATTAAACCGGACTTGGTTGCACCGGGAGTGGCCATCAATTCGACGATTCCGGGTGGTTATTTATCCTTGCAAGGGACAAGTATGGCGGCACCGCATGTAGCGGGTGCGTGTGCATTAGTGAAGCAGGCACACCCGGACTGGACGCCGGCGCAGATTAAAGCGGCACTGATGAATACCGCGAAACCGATCGGGCCGGGTCCGGAAGATAAGTACCATACGTATGAGCAGGGGGCAGGCCGGATTCAAGTAGCTGATGCAATCCGGTCTACGTCGCTCGTTACGCCGAGCAGCCTTCGCTTCGGGAAGTATATTGAGCACGGTGACAGCCATACGGCCGTGTTAAAGGTTGAAAATACAAGTAGGAAGACACAGCGGTATTCATTTCAGATTCCGCACAAGGTTGAAGGGGTCAGCTGGCGGTTTCCGTTATCATTTACTCTTGAACCTGGCAAGTCGAAGGAGCTTAACGTCGAACTGACGATTGAGCCGCAGGTGTTTAAAAGGAAAATCCATGATGGCTTCCTCGTGCTTGAAGCAGGAGGGGACCGAATTCAAATCCCTTACTTGTATGTACTAGAAGAACCTGGATATCCTAGAGTCATGGGCTTTGATTTTGCTTATGGTGATAGACCGGGGGAATATCGTTATGAAGTCTACCTTCCGGGGGGCGCTGAGGAGTTTGGTATTGCGCTTTTTAACCCCGAAAGTTACCGGTTTGTCGGATTTTTAGATAGTGAAACAAATGTGAAAAAGGGACAGCTTCGTAGGATTATTAAGCAGGAACAGCTCCCGGCAACAGGTACGTATCTTGTTAAGGTTTTTGCGAAAAAAGCTGGAAAAGAGGATTTTATTGAGAGGATGATAACGATTGAAAAATTGGATGAATCGTTTTCACGGCTGGGGTCAAGATGACGCTCCAGCCTTTTTAATTAAAAAAACCTGAACACTGAGTCCGTTTACAAGTCTTATTTTTGGAGAGGTTGATAATCTTTTATGAGAATTAGATTAAAATTGGATTAAAAGTTCACAAAATAGACACATTTCAGCCTAAAAATTTTCAAAATTTACAATACAATAAAAGTATTGACTATGGGTTCTAAAAGAGGGAAAATCCTTACATGATTGTGGTATATTTCACGTAAAGTCATTGACATTGGAGGGTGCCTATTGTATGCTTACAAAGGGTATGCATGGTAGGGTTTTCATTAAAATTTCATTTGACATGAAACAAGTTATCAGCTTTCCTAAAATAACTTTTAGTCCGCTACTCATTCTCTGACGGAGAGGATGATTTAAATTATGAAGAAGGACCGCAATCCATTAAAAGCTTATGCTCTAATGACCGCAATCGTTGCCCAATTAGTGGGATGCATTCTTGTGGGCATTTTTGCTGGCCAATGGCTGGATCATCACTTTAGCACAGATCCAATTTTCTTAATAGTCGGACTTCTGATAGGATTGGCATCTGGGACGTATTCCATGCTGCGATCAATCCGAAACTACTTTTCAGGAGATTAATTCGTAATGACAGAATTTAAAGAAACGTATAAGCGGACTTGCAAATGGATGTTCTATTTAATGGCTTTCTATGTCTTAGGCTGGGGTTTTACTTCCTATCAAAGAGTCTTTATGGGCTTACTTCTTGGAACAGCGTGTAGTCTGATCATCTTAGTGATGCTGTACATAAAAATGAACAAGTTTGATAAGTCGGTCACAAGTGGAAAAAAATTACGCTCACTCGGCTCTACAGCCAGATTGGCAATGGCGGCAATTGCCGTTATGGTTGCTTTAAGATGGCCGCATAATTTCGAAATAGTTGGTGTAGTATTGGGACTAATGACAAATTACATTGTCATTACGATATATTATGTGTTTTATTCATTTTATATTAGAAAACAAAACTAGGAAGTGAGGTGAAGTAGCATGCATGCTCCAATCGTTGAATTTATGGGTCTTTATTTTAATTTAGCAAACATACTTATGATCACAGTTGCCAGTGTCATAGTATTTATTATTGCTTTGATTTCCACAAGAAACTTGGCAATGAAACCGACAGGAATGCAGAATTTCCTGGAATGGGTAATGGATTTTGTAAAAGGGATTATCAACAGCATGATGGATTGGCAGGATGGTGGCAGGTTTCACATCCTTGGGATCACTTTAATCCTGTATATTTTCGTGTCAAATATGCTTGGTCTTCCATTTTTAATTACTGTTAATGAACAAGAATGGTGGCGCTCGCCAACATCTGACCCAACAGTTACACTGACATTAGCCGTAATGGTTGTGGTACTTTCTCATTTCTATGGTATTAAATTAAAGGGAGTAAAAGGATATGGACAAGGATTCTTTCAACCACTTCCATTCTTATTCCCATTAAAAATTATTGAGGAATTTGCCAATGCCTTAACACTTGGTCTGCGTCTTTATGGAAATATTTACGCGGGTGAATTGTTACTTACGCTTTTAACCGGAGGCTTAGCGTCAACCGGAATTATTGGTGCAATAGCGGCAGTGCCGTTAACGTTTATTTGGCTGGGATTCTCATTGTTTGTCAGCACCATCCAAGCGTATATTTTCACGATGCTGACAATGGTTTATATGGCCCATAAAGTAAGCAGTGATCACTAAGATATTCATGTTCATTTCATGAGCAAAATATAAAAAACTTTATTTATACAATTTTAAGGAGGAACTTTATAATGAATCTTATAGCAGCAGCAATTGCAGCAGGATTAGCAGCAGTAGGTGCAGGTATCGGTAATGGTCTTGTCGCAGGTCGTATGGTTGAGGGGATTGCCCGCCAACCAGAAGCACGTGGAATGCTTTTAACAAACATGTTTATCGGTATTGCGTTAGTTGAGGCATTACCAATTATAGGTGTAGTTGTAGCGTTCATGGTTTTAAATCGCTAATATTGAAAGACTCCAAATGGCGAAGTGAATGTCAAGAAAACCTTCGCCATTCGTTTATGTTTGTTTTATCACATGATTGTTTTCCTTATGTAAAGCAACTCTTGAAAGGAGTGAACCCAGGGTGTTAACAAGCAGTTTAGTACTGGCTACAGCGGCAGAAGGCAGCGGCCACATTAATACTGGAGATATCTTCTTCCAGCTCATCGTATTTATCATTTTGTTAGCAGTGCTCAAGAAAGTTGCATGGGGTCCATTAATGGGCATTATGAAACAACGTGAAGAGCATATTGCGAATGAAATTACTGAGGCTGAAAACAGCCGTTTAGAAGCAAAAAAACTAATAGAAGAGCAGCGTAACCTTTTAAAAGAAGCACGTAATGATGCGCAGAATTTAATCGAAAATGCGAAGAAGCAAGGCGATGTTCAGCGTGAAGAAATCATTGCAACGGCTCGCGCGGAAGCAGAACGCTTGAAAGAATCTGCCAAGCTTGAAATTGAGCAGCAAAAGGAAAAAGCGGTTGCCGCTATTCGCGAACAGGTTGCTTCCTTGTCTGTGTTAATTGCTTCTAAAGTAATTGAAAAGGAATTAACGGCTGCAGACCAAGATGCACTGATTAACGAATATATTAAAGAGGCAGGAGAAGGACGATGAGCAACACAATGGTAGCCAAACGCTACGCGTCCGCTCTTTTTCAAATTGCAAATGAACAGCAGATTCTAAGTCAAGTAGAAGAGGACCTTCGTGTAGTTAAGGAAGTCTTGGAATACAATCCTGATTTAAAAGCTGTTCTTAAATCTTCCAAACTTACAATTGATAAGAAAAAAGAGATTGTGAAAAATGCTTTTGTATCAGTGAATGTGTATGTTCTTAATACGCTTTTGATCTTAATCGATCGCCATCGTGAAGATCAAATTGTTGAAGTTACTGACCAGTTTCTAGATTTGGCAAATGAAGCGAAGGGTATTGCTGATGCAGAAGTGTACAGCGCACGTGAATTAACGGATGCTGAACGCGAGGCATTATCTACGACATTTGCTGCGAAAATTGGCAAAAAATCACTAAATATCGAAAATATCGTCGATTCCAATCTGCTTGGCGGCATCCGCCTTCGCATCGGAAATCGAATTTATGACGGCTCTCTGCGCGGAAAGCTAGACCGTTTAGAACGTAAATTATTAAGTTAACAAGAAAAGCGGAAGCGACCGTTTAGCGCACGACAGGACTGGAGCACTTCAACCGAGATAATGGAAACACGATGAGCGTAAGCGAATCGATGTTGACTTATCGTAGGGCGAAGAGCGAAGTCGTCTCGCCGCTGGGAGCTGTAGCTGGACAATTCTAATAGTGAACGTTGCAAAAAATATACGCAAAGTATCATAGATAGGGGTGAAACTCATGAGCATCAAAGCTGAAGAAATCAGTGCCCTGATTAAATCACAAATTGAAAATTATCAGGCAGAAATTCAAGTGAGTGATGTTGGTACAGTTATCTCAGTCGGTGACGGTATCGCTCGTGTTCATGGCCTCGACAATGTCATGGCAGGAGAACTTGTAGAATTTTCAAACGGCGTTATGGGTATGGCACAAAACCTTGAAGAAAATAACGTTGGTATTATCATCCTTGGACCTTTCACAGATATTCGTGAGGGAGACGAGGTTCGCCGCACAGGCCGCATCATGGAGGTTCCAGTAGGTGAAGCGCTAATCGGACGCGTTGTAAACTCATTAGGACAACCAGTTGATGGCATGGGTCCAATCAATACGACAAAAACTCGCCCTATAGAAGCAATAGCTCCGGGCGTTATGGCTCGTAAATCGGTTCATGAGCCGCTTCAAACAGGGATTAAAGCGATTGACGCACTTGTTCCAATCGGACGTGGTCAGCGTGAATTAATCATCGGTGACCGTCAAACAGGTAAAACATCTGTTGCAATCGACACCATCCTAAACCAAAAAGGTCAAAACATGATTTGTATCTATGTTGCCATTGGTCAGAAGGAATCAACTGTTCGTAACGCAGTTGAAACTCTTCGTAAATATGGCGCATTAGAATACTCAATCGTTGTAACAGCTTCTGCATCACAGCCTGCACCGCTATTATACCTAGCTCCATACGCTGGTGTTGCAATGGCAGAAGAGTTTATGTATGACGGCAAGCACGTTTTAATCGTATACGATGACCTTTCAAAACAAGCTGCTGCATATCGTGAGCTTTCCTTGTTACTACGCCGTCCTCCAGGTCGTGAAGCATATCCAGGGGATGTATTCTACTTACACAGCCGTTTGTTAGAACGTGCATGTAAAATTAACGATACTCTTGGTGCTGGTTCGATTACAGCTTTACCATTTATTGAAACACAAGCAGGTGACGTTTCTGCTTATATCCCAACAAACGTTATCTCCATCACGGATGGACAAATTTTCTTACAATCTGACCTTTTCTTCTCCGGTGTTCGCCCAGCGATCAACGCAGGTCTTTCCGTATCACGTGTAGGTGGATCCGCGCAAATCAAAGCGATGAAGAAGGTTGCAGGTACACTGCGTCTTGACCTTGCATCCTACCGTGAATTAGAAGCATTTGCTGCGTTCGGTTCTGACCTTGATAAAGCAACACAAGCGAAGCTGAACCGTGGTGCTCGTACGGTTGAAGTTCTAAAGCAAGATCTTCACAAGCCGCTTACGGTTGAAAAGCAAGTTGTAATCCTTTATGCATTAACACGCGGTTTCCTTGATGATATTCCATTAGAGGATGTTCGCCGCTTTGAATCAGAATTCCATAACTGGTTAGACCACAACCGCAAAGAATTGTTAGACCATATTACCAAAACGAAGGATCTTCCTTCTGATGAGGATATGGCTTCTGCAATCAACGATTTCAAAAAATCGTTTGCAGTTTCCGAATAATAGGGTCTGACATATTGAAGGGTTTAGACGTGCGGTCCGCCGCACGGTCTAAAACCAGACATTCTTTGAAAAAGGGTGGTGAGAACCTATGGCATCATTACGTGATATAAAACAGCGTATTACTTCTACGAAAAAGACGAGTCAAATCACTAAAGCGATGGAGATGACTTCGGCTGCTAAGTGGAACCGCGGTGTTGCGAATGCGAAAGCATTTGTACCTTATATGGAAAAAATGCAAGAAGTAACAGCGGCGATTGCAAGTGGCGCAAGAGGTGTTAATCACCCCATGCTAAAAGCGCGTCCTGTTAAGAAAACCGGTTATATTGTCATCACATCTGACAGGGGTCTTGCTGGTGCGTTCAATAGTAACGTCATCCGCCGTGTGAACCAAACGATCCAAAGCCGTCACAAATCAAATGATGAGTTCGCGGTTATTACGATTGGCCGTGTTGCCCGTGACTTTTTCGTGAAGCGCGGTATGAACGTAGCGCTTGAAATCGTCGGAGTATCCGATCAACCAAACTTCACTGACATTAAGGACCTAACAAGTTCAACTGTCGGGATGTTCGAAGATGGAACTTTTGATGAATTATATGTTTATTACAACCATTATATAAGTGCAATTTCTCAAGAAGTTACCGAGAAGAAGCTGCTTCCGTTAGCGGAATTAACTCCTACTGGCAATCTCACTTCCTATGAATTTGAGCCATCTGCAGAAGAGATTTTGAAATATCTATTACCTCAGTATGCAGAAAGCTTAATCTACGGCGCCCTGCTTGACAGTAAGGCAAGTGAGCACGCCGCGCGGATGACTGCAATGAGAAACGCAACCGATAATGCGAAAGAATTAATCAATTCTTATACATTAATTTACAACCGTGCCCGTCAGGCAGCGATTACCCAAGAAATAACCGAAATCGTCGGCGGTGCGGCTGCGCTTGAATAGTAGGTTAATGGCTGAACGGCCATTGCGAATCTAGTTGATTGGAGCGGAAGGCGCTCGACTCCTGCGGGAGTACGGGGCAGGTGAGACCCCACAGGCGCGGAAGCGCCGAGGAGGCTCACCGGCACGCCCGCGGAAAGCGAGCGCCTGGAGCGGAAATCAACATCAATTTATAAAAAGGAACCCAAGGTAGGGTCCGAGATAGGTGTAGACTTGGGAATGATTCGTTCATTCCCGGCTCTATGTCCGAAAGAGTAAGATAGGAGGGAACATGATGAACAGAGGACGCGTTCTTCAGATTATGGGTCCGGTTGTTGACGTTAAGTTCCAAAGCGGTCAGCTTCCAGAACTCAATAACGCATTGAAAATTGTAAACACAGCGCGTACTGAATCAGAAGTTGAGATTAACTTAACCCTTGAAGTAGCCCTTCATTTAGGTGATGATACAGTTCGTACAATTGCGATGTCTTCTACTGACGGTTTAACACGTAATGCGGAAGTTGAAGATACAGGTAAACCAATTTCAGTACCGGTTGGTGACGTTACACTTGGCCGTGTATTTAACGTATTGGGCGATACAATCGACCTTGCAGAAGACATTCCAGCAAGTGCCCGCCGTGATTCCATTCACCGCGAAGCACCTACATTTGAAAATCTTTCTACAGAGGTTGAAATCCTTGAAACTGGTATTAAGGTAGTAGACTTGCTTGCACCATATATCAAAGGTGGTAAAATCGGTCTATTCGGTGGTGCCGGAGTAGGTAAAACCGTATTAATCCAGGAATTAATCAATAACATCGCGCAAGAACACAGCGGTATTTCCGTATTCGCTGGTGTTGGTGAGCGTACTCGTGAAGGTAACGACCTTTATCATGAAATGACTGATTCAGGCGTTATCAAACAAACAGCGATGGTATTCGGACAAATGAACGAGCCGCCAGGAGCACGTATGCGTGTTGCCTTGACTGGTTTGACAATGGCTGAATATTTCCGTGATGAGCAAGGACAGGACGTTCTTTTCTTCATGGATAACATCTTCCGTTTCACACAAGCAGGTTCTGAGGTTTCTGCGTTATTAGGCCGTATGCCTTCTGCCGTAGGTTACCAGCCAACACTTGCGACTGAAATGGGTAAATTACAAGAGCGTATCACATCTACTAACGTAGGTTCCGTTACATCAATCCAAGCGATTTACGTACCAGCCGATGACTATACTGACCCGGCTCCAGCTACGACTTTCGCCCACTTAGATGCAACAACAAACCTTGAGCGTAAGCTTTCTGAGATGGGTATCTACCCAGCGGTGGATCCTCTTGCATCAACTTCTCGTGCATTGTCACCTGAAATCGTTGGTGAAGATCACTACAATGTAGCACGCCAAGTTCAATCAACATTACAACGTTACCGAGAATTACAGGATATCATCGCGATCCTAGGTATGGACGAACTTTCTGATGATGATAAGTTAGTGGTACACCGTGCACGTCGTGTTCAGTTCTTCTTATCGCAGAACTTCCACGTGGCAGAACAGTTCACTGGTCAGCCAGGTTCCTATGTTCCTGTTAAAGAAACGGTTAAAGGATTCAAAGAAATCCTTGAAGGTAAATATGATCATCTTCCAGAAGATGCGTTCCGTTTGGTTGGACGTATTGAAGAAGTGGTTGAGGCCGGAAAACGCATGGGTGTAGAAGCTTAAAGTTTGCCAGGAGGGTAAAAAATGAAGACCGTAAAAGTCAGTGTTGTTACTCCCGATGGCCCGGTGTATGATTCTGAAGTAGAGATGGTTAGTGTCAGGGCTACGAGTGGTGAGCTTGGAATTTTGCCTGGTCACATTCCGTTGGTTGCTCCGCTTGCCATTAGTGCCGTTCGTTTGAAGAAGGATGGAAAAACGGAATACATCGCAGTAAGTGGTGGATTCTTAGAGGTCCGACCTGATCAGGTGACCATTTTAGCGCAATCCGCTGAATTAGCCTCTGATATTGATGTTGAACGTGCATTAAGAGCGAAGGAGCGCGCAGAACAGCGTGTGAATCAACAACGCACTGAGCATACTGATTTCAGACGTGCTGAGCTTGCTTTACAGCGTGCCATCAATCGCCTCGCCGTATCGGAAAAAAAATTCTAATATAAAACATCAAACCTCTTCGGATTCCCGGAGGGGTTTTTTTATATTGCTGTATTAAAAGGTATTGATGATTTTGGAACGATGTTGATTGAAGCGGAAAGCGAGTGCCTGGAGCGGAAATCAACATCCACTTTTAACACAGCTCGCCTTTATATAAAAGGCAAACAATTTTATTTTTAAATAGATAATTTTTATCTATTAGAAACTCCGTTATTATGTTATTTTTATCTAAATAAGTAGTATTGTAAAATATCTTTTCGGTTGTCGAAAAATCGTCATTTGAATGATTCCTTTTCCGTAATAAATAGTTTGAAAGTTTTAGCTATTTCGATATTGACGATAAACGTTATAACATGTAATAATATATTATATAACAACAGGTGATAAACACTGATAGGATAAGTCGAAGGAGGAGGAACAAAGCAATAACCAATTAGTTTAGTTCTTTATGAAAGCGGTTTAAAAAATCGTAAAAGTGAATTTATTGGGGGGAAAGTATGTGAAACGTTGGTTTAGTGTAGCTTTCAGTATTTTAATGGTCATGTCATTAATAATCGGATGTTCCTCAACAAGCACTACTTCAAAATCAAAAGACGGAAAGACTACGATTACCTTTTTTTACCGTTGGCCGAATGAGCCATACAAATCCTATTTTAAGAGTGTTATTGCAGAGTTCGAAAAGCAAAATCCTAAAATTCATATCGAAGAAGTAACCGCATTAAACGATGATTATAAACAAAAAGCAAATGTCCTTTTAGGAAGCCAGAATCCACCAGATGTATTCTTTAGCTGGGCAGGAGAATATGGACAAAAGTTCATTCGAGATGGTGTTGCCTTAGATCTAACAAAATATTATCAAGATGATACTGCATGGTCTAACCAATTAATCAGCTCACAGGTTGATTTCTTTAAGAAAGACGACAAAGTTTATGGCGTGCCGCTCTTTACAGACAGTAAGCTATTTTTCTACAACAAAGACCTATTTGATAAGTTAGGTTTAAAAGCGCCAACGACTTGGGATGAATTCATGACCGACTTAAAGGCGATTAAGAAGAGTGGAGAAACACCAATTATCCTAGGAAATAAATCTCCATGGGCTGCAGCGCACTATGTGACAGCACTGAATCAGCGCTTAGTTCCTAAAGAGGTACTTGATAAAGATTTAAGCTATCAAGGAGCCAAGTTTACCGACCCTGGATATGTAGAGGCATTAAAGAAATTAAATGAATTACGACCATACTTCAATGCAGATCCAAATGCGATTGCACATGATGAAGCAAGAAATCTATTCCTTGGTGGAAAAGCAGCCATCACTTTCTTAGAAACACAAGAAATTACTTATATGAAAGATGCCACTTTTAAGTGGGATACCTTTAAGGTTCCAACGATTGCTGGGGCAAAAGGAGACCAAGGCGGGTTAATCGGTGCACCTGAAGGCTTTATGGTTCACAGTAAATCACAACATCCAAAAGAAGCAGTTGAGTTCTTGAAGTTTATGACTTCTAAAATAAATGGCGAAAAATTAATCAAGGATACTGGCTTAGCAAGCACAGTTTCTGGAGCAGTCAATGACAATACCGCAACAAAAGAAGAAGTAAAAGCAATGGATTTAATTAAGGAACAACCCAATATGTTGATTTGGACAGATAGTGCGTTAGACAGCCGTATTTTTAAACCATATGGTGATGGCGTTCAAACAATGTTAGGCGGTGGAATGACGCCGGAGCAAGTTATGAAAGGCGTTCAAGACGCTGCAAAACAAGTGTATAATAACTAGTTTTTATTATATTCGCTAAAAAGTGGCCGGTTACTAGGGAGGGCAATAACGCTCTATTAACCGGCAAAATTGCCAATGATTTTGTGGTTTGGGAGGGTTAAGATGCGCAGAACAAGAATAGTCCCGATTCTCTATATGGCACCGGCCTTATTGATGCTTGCATTATTTGTCTACTACCCATTAGTTCGAAATGTCGTAAATGGCTTTTATGAATGGAACCCATTTACTTCCGATAGAAGCTTTGTTTTCTTAAATAATTATATCCGGCTATTTAAAGACCCTGTTTTTTATACAGTATTGAAAAACAATCTGTTATACGCCGTTATTTCTGTGATCATGCAGGTTGGACTGGGGTTAGTTATTGCCGCGATATTGGAAGATAAGATTTTTAGAAGATTTTCTACCTTTTTCCGGACAACCTTTTTCTTGCCAGTATTGATTTCTATGACCGTCATCGGGATCCTCTTTAGTTTTATTTACAATCCAGAAGTAGGGCTCTTGAACAGCTTCCTACGATTAATTGGCTTAGGGAATTTGGCAGAGGGCTGGCTGGGGAATCCCAAAACTGCAATTTATGCTGTTATTTTTGTTTCACAGTGGCAGAGCATCGGCTATGCCGTCATGTTATATGTGTTGGCCGTTCAAAAAGTTCCTAGCGAATTATATGAAGCGGCAACGATTGATGGGGCAGGCAAAATTCGTACCTTTTTCAGCGTGACGGTCCCACAAGTAAAAGAAATGACCTTTGTTCTATTAATCTATACCGTCACTGGTTCGTTCTTAGTCTTTAGTGAAGTATATGTATTAACAAGTGGTGGTCCGGGGAACTCATCACAGGTTTTTAGTACATATCTCTATCAAAAAGCGTTTATTGATAATGAACCGGGATTTGCTTCAGCGATTGCTAACGTGATTCTTGGGATTACATTAATCTTCTATTTTGTACAGAATAAGTTCTTAAAAACAGGGGAGGAGTAGACATGAAGCTGGTTGAAACACAGGGAGATTCACTAAGCCAAGATCCGAAGCTCGAAAAAGTGACCGGTCTCAACGTGAAAGTGGCAAGACGAAAATCTGGCTTTTCATTGACTGTGGGATTGATCTTTCTCTTTTTACTCCTTTACTTTGTGGCCATCGCCTATCCATTGTTCTGGATGATTATCAACTCCTTTAAAACAACCGCTGCCATCTTTAACGACAGCTGGGGGCTTCCAAAAGAATGGCTCTTTTCAAATTATACGCAGGCTTGGGAACAAGGGGTTTCCAGCTACTTTATGAATAGTTTGATTATCACGGGTGGAACTTGTTTGTTGACGGTGATCGTAAGTGCCCTTTGCGCATATGGGTTAACTCGTTTTCAAATCAAAGGCGGCAAGCTTCTGCTCTTGTTTGTTTCAGCGGGTCTGATGTTTTCTCCGCAAAGCAGTTTAATACCTCTCTATGAATTGATTCAAAAGCTAGGAATCTTCGATACATACTGGGCGTTGATTCTCACGTTTACGGCCTATCGAATTCCTTTAACGGTCCTGTTAATTCGTTCCTTTTTCCTTTCGATTCCGAAAGAGCTGGAGGAATCGGCCTATCTGGATGGGGCAAACAGTTTTAAGGTATTTACTCACATATTCCTGCCAATGAGCAGACCAATTATGTTCACTGGAGTAATTTTAACTGCTTATTATGCTTGGAATGAGTTTTTATTTTCGATTCTCTTTATTCAAACCGAAACCGTAAAACCGATTACTTCTGGACTGTTAGTATTTAAAGGTGCGTTAAGCACTAACTGGGGAGTATTGATGGCTGGACTGGTCATTTCCGCCATTCCGCTCATTGCCATCTTCCTCATGATGCAAAAATACTTTGTACGCGGACTAGCCGAGGGAGGCGTGAAGGGCTAAGATCGATTTTTAAAAATGACGATGTTGCTTGGAGCGGAAATTAACAATTAAATTTATTAGTAGGGAGTGGACTTAATGTTGAATTTTAGCAGGGAAAAGTATCTACAAGTAACCGGTGGAGCTATTGGCTTAAGAGGAGAAATTGAAAGAGTCGCAGACAAAGTCTATGAAAAAGGCTTTAAAAATCTATTTCTAATCGGATCCGGCGGGGCAGTAGCCACCTTCTACCCATTTGAATTCATGGTGAACTCGACCTCGACCATTCCAGCCTATGCCGAAATTGCTGCCGAATTTATTCTACAAAACCACAAACAGCTAAGTGAGGAGTCACTCGTCATTCTCTCCTCGCTATCAGGCACAACCGAGGAAACAGTAGCCGCGGCAAAATATTGCAAAGAAAAAGGCGCAACGACCATTGGCCTGACAGGTGAGCACAATAAGCCGCTAGCCGACATTGTAGATTTTCCGTTGGTCAACTTTGCTGAAAATGATTTTGCCAGCGATTCGAATCAACTAGTGCTCTTTCATCTGATTTTTAGACTGATGCATAAAAATGGAGATTTCCCGGGTTATGAAAGTTTTGCGGCACAGCTAGAAACACTTCCGGAAAAATTAATTGAAGCAAAAGAGCAGTTTGAGTTGAAAGCAGAGGCGTTCGCCCATAACTATAAGGATGAACCGTATCATATGGTTGTGGGTTCAGGAAACACATGGGGCCGCGCTTACTCTTATGCGATGTGCGTCTTGGAAGAAATGCAATGGATTAAAACGAAATCGATCCATGCGGCGGAATTCTTCCATGGGACCCTGGAGTTGGTGGAAGAAGATACAAGTATGATTTTACTAAAGGGTGAAGATGAAACCCGGCCATTGATGGAGCGTGTTGAACAGTTTGCCAACAAATATACGAAAAAATTGACGGTGCTTGATACAAAAGATTATTCGTTAGAAGGGATTAGTGAGGAATTCAGAAAGTATTTATCGCCTATTGTGACGTCAACGCTTTTGCAAAGGCTTAGTGTCCACCTTGAAGATAAGCGTAATCACTCATTAGAGATTAGAAGATATTATCGTACGGTAGCTTATTAAGGTGTCGGGGGAAGGTGCAATCGGGGGTGGGTTCATAACCCCCGAAAGCACAGAAAAGAGTGAGATTCGGTAGATTAAAAGGGTATCTTTCTCTTATTTCAACTAATGGGAGGGATTTTTTGATGAGATTAATTGCGGTTGGCGATAATGTGGTTGATTATTATGATGATCGAGAAGAAATGTTTCCAGGTGGGAATGCCGTCAATGTAGCGGTTTTCTGGAAACGATATGGAGTGGACGAAGTATCATATATTGGCATTGTCGGGAATGATGAAGAAGGCGAGCATATTGTTAGCTCACTAGCACAGGAACAAATCGATGTTTCCCGGGTCCGGAAAGTGTTTGGAGCTTCAGGGGAAGCTGTGGTGACATTGGATGAGCACGGCGACCGTAAATTTGTCGGCTCCAACAAGGGCGGTGTTCAAAAAGAGCTAAAATTGAATTTTTCCGAATCGGAATTAGCTTACATTAGCTCGTTTTCACTGCTGCATACAAGCGTATATAGTTATTTAGAAAAAGAATTACCATTGCTGCAAAAGCACATTGACATCTCGTTTGATTTTTCAACCAAATATGATGAGGACTATTTAGAGCTTGTTTGCCCGTATATTAAATATGCAATATTCTCTGGCGGGGATTTAACAAACCAGGAATGTGAAGCACTTATCACGCGAGTACATGAATTAGGGACCCCCAATATTATTGTAACCAGAGGGTCTGAAGGTTCCTTATTTTCCGATTCAAAACAAGTCTTTAAACAAGGGATCGTCGAGACAGATGTCGTCGATACGCTTGGTGCTGGAGATACCTTTGTGGCAATCTTTTTAAAAGAATATGTCCAGCATGGCAATGCCCAGGAAGCCATGGCAAAGGGCGCGGCCGCAGCAGCTGAAACCTGCCAACGCTTTGGTGCCTTCGGCCACGGGAAAAAGCGCGGCAAACGGATCATGGTATAGGAAAAGAAGAAACCTGTTCATATCGGACAGGTTCTTCTTTATGCATAGTTACTTTACTTTTATAAAAAATGCTAAGTTAATGGGATCATTGCCCTAAAAGGGAAATGGGAGCTAGCTCGGTAAATGAAAGAGCAGTTCATTGCCCTAAAAGGAAATTTGGGGGCTAGCTCGGTAAAAGAAAGGTGGTTTCATTGCCCTAAAAGGGAAAATGGGAGCTAGCTCGGTAAAAGAAAGGTGGTTTCTTGGCCCCAAAAGGAACATGATAGCTACTTCAGTAAATGAAAGCCCAGTTCAATCATTTCAATAATAGAAATGAACTGAATTTTATAAAAAAAACTCCCTAAGTCCATGACCTAGGGAGCTGCAACCTTTTAATATTCCACTTTCCACATATATCTTCTTTTTGATAAAGGATGATTACGGGCATCTGCCAATTGCTCTGCATAGCGGCGTAGAACATAATTTAGCACAAGCGGTGCAATATACCCTTGTAACTCTTCATCAATACCTGCTAAATCAAGCTCTTTCGCATCTAACACAACCAGTTTCTTACCATATTTCTTCGAGAAATCCAAGGCTCGTTCATCCAGCGGACGTGTCTCATCGATACCAAGCAGGATAATAAATGGAACTTCTTCATCAATGATCTCAAATGGTCCATGGAAATATTCACCAGAGTGAATAGCGTTGGAGTGGATCCACTGCATTTCTAAAAGAATACATGTTGTGTAGGAATAAGCAATTCCGTAGTTGGCGCCACTTGCCATGGTGTAAATCACTTTTTCGTCTTTATAATCTTGACCAAACTGCGCTGCTCTGTCAGCAAATTGTGCACCAGCTCGTTCAAAAGCGGTTTGGGTGTTGGCTAAGCTGTTAACCATTTTATCAAACTTGTCATTACCTTCTAATACGTTTAAAACACCAAGCGTTAGCTGATAAAGTAAACCTAAGTTAGTATTGAATGCAACCGACTCAGCGCCCCATTCGTATTTAACAACAAATTCACTTTCTTGTGCCAGCGGGGAAGTTGGCTCGTTGGTGAACCCAACCGTTAAGGCTCCTTTTTGTCGGGCAAATTCAGCTGCCTTTACCGTTTCTGGGGTAGTACCTGACATAGAGCACAAAACAACAAGCGAATTTTCGCCAAGCTTTCTAGGATTGCGATGAATGAATTCATTGGAGCTGTAAACATCAGAAGTAATGTTTTTTGCTTCTCGGTCCATGATATATTTGTTCGGATACATAATAGCAGAGGAACCGCCGCATGCAACAAAGTATACATGGTTAATTGTACGGCCTTTCAAAGCATCTAACACATTTTTTACCTGTGGATCTACAACTACTTGAGAGTTTACCATTCATTTTTCCTCCTTAGGGTTGTTTGGTCTAAAATATAATAATACATTATATGATGTTATAGTATTATACATTATATGAATTGTCAATCTTTTTTGAAGATTAAATATGCTAGTTTATGAGAAATTAATATTAAATTGACATATAACATAATAAGATGTTATATTAATTTAAACAATTTTGATCATGATGGCCGTGTGAAGGGGATGGGGAAATGTCAAAGATCACGAGGGATCAAATTACGGGAATGAACTTTCATTATAAGCACTATCCTTTGGAATACTTTTTAGACGCAATGGTTCAATATGAATGCAAAAAGATTGAATTATGGGGAGCATCCCCTCACTTTTATGTGGATGAACTCACGCTTTCGGAAATGAGAAAGATAAAAAGAGAGATTGATAGAAGGGACTTATCGGTTGTCTGCTTTACACCCGAGCAATGTGTCTATCCTATCAACCTCGCCGCTAAGGAAGAGAGAATTCGTGAAAGAAGCATCCAATATTTCCTTAAATCAGCTGAGGCTGCGAAAGAATTAGGGGCACCGTTGCTATTGGTTACGCCAGGCTGGGGCTATGAAAATGAAGATAGCCAGGAAGCATGGAAAAGAACGAGAGATTCACTGGAAAAATTAGCAGACGTGGCCGCTCGACTAGAGTTAACCCTCGCCCTTGAACCACTAACCCGAGTTGAATCCAATATCATTTGCGATGCGAAGTCTTTGAAAAAAATGCTTGAGGAAGTAAATAGTCCTTCTCTTAAAGGCATGATTGATACCATTCCAATGGCTCTGGCGAATGAGGATTTCAATGATTATTTTAACCTCTTAAAGGACGAAATCGTTCATATTCATTTTATCGATGGGAAGCCGGAAGGACATCTGGTGTGGGGAGATGGCGTTTTGCCATTACAAACCTATGTCGATCAATTAAGCCAGCATGGTTATCAGGGTGCCCTTACGTTAGAGTATACGTCCTATCAATATGTGCAGGATCCGGATCAAGCGATGGAACGGACATTAGACGTTCTTTCAGGTGTGTTAAGCGATTGAAACAAATTGATAGCTGGAAATAATTTATATATACTTATAAGTATCAATGGAAAATAAGGAAAAAATTCATCCCACGCAAGTGGTGATGAGAAAATGAAGGCAGGTGAGTAATTTGTTAAGACAGGATGATCAGATTCCATTATATATTCAATTAAAGGAATCGCTTCGTGGCTCGATCTTAAATGGAGACTTAAAATACGGGGATAAGATTCCGACTGAAGCAGAATTAAGTGAGGATTTTAAAATAAGCAGGATTACGGTCCGAAAGGCCATTCTAGAGCTTGTGGAAGAAGGGTACCTCGTCAAGCGGCAGGGGAAAGGAACGTTTGTCAACAAACGCAAGATTGAGCGGAAAATTGTTCACTTTCTAAGCTTCAGTGATGCTTGTAAGGCAAATGGGCTAACGGCAAGCAGCAAGATTATTAAAAGGGAAATTATTCAGCCAACGGCAAAGGATATAGAGCTTCTGCAGCTGGAGGAAGGGGATGCCCTGTTATTTATTCAGCGGGTCCGCTATGCTGGTGATTCACCGATTATGATTGAGAACAACTATTACTCCTATAAAAAATTTCATATTTTACTAAACGCAAATTTAGAAGGTTCGGTTTATAGTGTCATTGAGGAAAACCTAAATATTCAGCCGCGCGGTTCCTTTGAGACGACCTTGGAGATTGTTCGGGCATCAGAAGAGGAAGTGGAATTACTCCATACTTCAAGTGGAGAGCCTCTATTCTATATGGAAACAACCGTTTATGATCAAAACAATGAACCTGTGCATCGCGGGAAACAGTATATTTTAGGAGAAAGTTATAAATTTATCTTTCAGCAATAAAAGGTCGGAATAATGGTTGAGGAAGTAGAACGCGATGAAAAAAACGATCCAAGATTGTCTATACATTTTGCTTGGTTCCCTGATTTTTTCAATTGGGATCAACTACTTTACGATCCCAAATCTGTTGTCAGAAGGCGGCATTATCGGCTTGACAGTGATTTTTCACTACTTGTTCGATTGGTCGCCAGGGCTTGTCAATTTTGCCCTTAATACCGTGCTTGTTTTAGTAGGAATTAAGTTTTTAGAAAAAAGAACGATTATCTATACACTATTTTCGATTTTTTCCTGTTCATTATTTTTGTTTTTAACAGAAGAAACGGGAAAACGGCTAACGGATGATACGCTGTTAGCGGCCATCTTTGCCGGTTTATTGGTTGGGAGCGGCATTGGGGTGATTTTTCGTGCAGGCGGCACCTCTGGGGGAACAACGATATTAGCGCGAGTGGCAAACCAGTTTTTAGGATGGAGCATGGGAAAAGGGATTTTAGTATTTGATATGATCGTGGTGGCCTGCTCGGTGTTTATCATTGGGCTCGACAAGGCGATGTATACGCTGATTGCCGTTTATCTTGGCGCGAAGGCAATCGATTTTATCGTCGAAGGTCTAGAAGAAAAGGTCGCCGTCCTGATTATTTCGAATTCGTCGGATTTGGTATTAGATGTGCTGACCAATAAGTTAGCAAGAGGCATTACCGTCTTAGAGGGACGCGGCGGTTATACCGGTAATAATAAGGATGTTCTTTACATCGTGATTAATAAACAGGAAATCGTTCGGTTGAAGAATTTGATCAATGAAGTGGATGAAAAGGCCTATGTGACCGTTCATCATGTTCAAGAGATGATGGGAACAGGGTATAAGGTAGGTAAGAAGCGTCTAACTATTGGATAAAGCACCTTTTTTAGACCCTCGTCTATAAAAATAACTAAAAAAGCAATGCACTTCATTCACATATGAATGGGCATTGCTTTTTTATGTTTTACGGTAGTTGGCATGATGAGGACAATTTTTTCATATGATGGTAGTGTAATGGATGGGCTGTGGAAGACATCCTGAAAGATATTCTCGTTAACTAACACCTGGCTGCCATTTTACAAAAAAAGTTTATTTTATAAAAATAATAAACAAAATAGAACATTTGATGACAAAACTCACAGACATTCTTGACAATATTATAGTTAAATAGGAGTGAGTGCCGTCGATTTATGGGCAAGCCACTTGGTGAAACCATTTCACCCGGTATCATGATGAGGGACCTGTATTTTAGGCAAGCTAACTGAAAATATGTCGGCTCGAAACAATTCCAATTTTTATCAAGTTGGTTTGTCGACATGGATTTGTAACAATGTTATAATGAATTCGATTACATATTTGATTAGTGTGAAAATTTACAACATAGGAGGGGATAGACATGGAACTTAATGTATATCAGAATAATTATCTGATAGTTTTTGTGTTCCTATGTCTTGGTGTGCTGCTGCCAGTGGTGGCGTTATTTATGGGGAAACTTCTGCGTCCGAATAAGCCAAGTGAAGCGAAGAGTACCACATATGAAAGCGGTATTGAGCCATTTCACGATTCTCGTGTGCAGTTCAATGTCCGTTATTATATTTTTGCCCTTATGTTTGTTATTTTTGATGTAGAAACAGTGTTTTTATATCCATGGGCAGTGGCTTATGATAAGCTAGGGATTTTTGCCCTCATCGAGATGTTGATTTTTGTGGCAATGCTGCTCCTAGGACTTGTATATGCTTGGAAAAAGAAGGTGTTACAATGGATTTAAGACTAGAAGATTTTACACCGGAAGAAATAAGAGAATTAGAACAAAATGTGTTTTTTGCCACGCTGGAGCAAATTAAGGCATGGGCCCGGAGTAATTCTTTGTGGCCGATGACATTTGGTCTGGCTTGTTGTGCGATTGAAATGATGGGCACTGGCGGTGCCAACTATGACCTTGACCGCTTTGGAACGATTTTCCGTACGTCACCAAGGCAGTCCGATTGCATGATTGTTTCGGGTACCGTTACGAAAAAAATGGCGCCCATCCTGCGCCGGCTTTATGACCAAATGCCAGAGCCAAAATGGGTAATTGCCATGGGGTCATGTGCAACGGCAGGGGGTCCATATATTAAATCGTACTCAGTCGTTAAAGGGGTCGATCAGATTGTCCCTGTGGATGTGTATATTCCAGGGTGCCCGCCAAATCCGGCTGCGTTAATCTATGGAATTAATAAGTTGAAGGGTAAAATTAGATACGAAGCGAAGACCGGGAAGAAGGTGATCTAACCGATGAGCGGGGAGAAGGATCTCGATCAATTAAAAAAAGAGGCGGCGGAAAAGGCGAAGGCTGCAGCGCTAGCAAAGCGTAAGGCAAAAGAAGCTTTAGATGCTGCCCCACCAAAGGCCGCATCGGAGGATGCACCAGCGGTAGCTTCAACAGCTAGCACAGGCGGTGATGCCGATGAGTTAGCGAAGAAAAAAGCAGCCGCAGCAGCGAAAGCCAAAGCTGCCGTCTTAGCGAAGAAGAAGCGTGAAGGAATTGCGGATGAGGAGGCTCCTGCGGCGGCTCCTGCGGCGGCAGAGACACCAGCACAAACTGCGGAAACCCCATCCGCGGCTGTTGAAACCGATGATCTTGCAAAGAAAAAGGCGGCCGCAGCGGCGAAAGCCAAAGCAGCAGCATTAGCAAAGAAGAAGCGTGAAGGAATTGCAGATGAGGAGGCCCCTGCGGCGGCAGAGACACCAGCACCAGCCGTGGAAACCTCATCCGAGGCTGATGAAACCGATGACCTTGCGAAGAAAAAGGCGGCCGCAGTGGCGAAGGCCAAAGCCGCCGCAGCAGCGAAGCGTAAGGCGATGGAATTAGCGGGCGGTGCGGCTCCAGCAGAGGAAGCATCTGACCAAGCGGGCGATGCAGACGACCTTGCGAAGAAAAAGGCAGCCGCAGTAGCAAAGGCCAAAGCGGCGGCAGCTGCGAAGCGTAAAGCAATGGAATTAGCGGGCGGTGAGGCAGCAGAAGCTGATAGTGCACCAGCAGGTGACGATGCCAAGGCGAAGGCAGCGGCCGCAGCGAAAGCCAAAGCCGCCGCGGCAGCCAAAGCAAAGGCAGCAGCCGCCGCAAAGACGAAAGCAGGCGGAGCAGGTGAGGCAGATGCAGGTGGCGACGATGAAAAGGCCAAAGCGATTGCCGCCGCGAAGGCGAAAGCCAAAGCCGCCGCAGCAGCAAAAGCGAAGGCTGCAGCTGGCGGAAAGGCTGACACAGCCGCCGCACCAACAGAAGCAAAGCCATCCGTTAACCAGCCATACTTGGATAAGTATGTGAAAGTAATCCAAGAACATTTAGGACCAGATGTTTTGGAAGATTCTTATATTAATAAACTATCCAAAGATGTTCCGACACTTGTGGCGAAGAAAGATACATACTATAAGGTGGCTCAATTTTTAAAATTTAATGAGCTCCTAGGATTTGATTATCTGTCTGAGCTGCATGGAACAGATTTTGAAACACATATGGAAGTCTATATTCACTTATATTCATACAAAAACCGGCAATCGGTAGCATTGAAAGTGAAAATTGACCGAGATGAACCAACAATCGATTCCTTGCAGCCACTTTGGGCTGGAGCCAACTGGCCTGAATGTGAAGCATATGATCTACTCGGCATCAACTTTAAAGGACATCCGGACTTGCACCGGATCATGCTTGGAGAAGATTGGGTCGGCCATCCACTGCGTAAAGATTATGAGCCGTATGATGTGGAGGTATAACCAATGATCAGAACAGAAGAAATGTTATTAAACGTCGGCCCGCAGCATCCTAGTACACACGGGGTATTCCGTCTGGTTGTAAAAATTGATGGGGAAATTATTACCGAAGCGAAGCCTGTTATCGGTTATTTACACCGGGGAACCGAAAAATTGGCGGAGAATCTCCAATATACACAGATCATTCCTTATACCGACCGGATGGACTATCTATCGGCGATGACCAATAACTATGTGATTTGCCATGCGGTGGAAACAATGATGGGAATCCAGCTTCCGGACCGTGCAGAATACCTGCGTGTGCTCGCGATGGAGTTAGGGCGGGTTGCGAGTCACCTAGTGGCATGGGGGACTTACGTCCTTGACCTTGGTGCGACAAGTCCATTTATTTATGCCTTCCGTGATCGTGAAATGATTATCAATATGCTGAATGAGTTATCTGGTGCCCGTTTGACCTTTAACTATATGCGTGTAGGCGGGGTAAAATGGGATGCGCCTGAGGGCTGGATTGAGAGGGTAAGGGATTTTGTTCCTTACATGCGCGAGCAGCTTAAAGGCTACCATGACCTTGTTTCCGGTAATGAAATCTTTTTGGACAGGGTAAAAGGCGTTGGCGTCTATACGAAAGAAGAAGCCCTGCAATATTCACTCAGCGGACCAAATCTCCGCAGTACGGGTGTGAAGTGGGATCTTCGTAAAGATGAGCCGTATTCCATTTATGACCGATTTGACTTTGATGTTCCAACATCAGAGGACGGCGACTGCTTAGCACGCTATCACTTAAGGTTGGCTGAAATCAGTGAATCCTTGAAAATTATTGAGCAGGCTGTGGAACAGTTTCCGGCAGAAGGGGACATCATGGCCAAGGTTCCGAAAATTATTAAGGTGCCAAAGGGTGAAGGGTTTGTCCGGATTGAATCACCGCGCGGCGAGATTGGCTGCTATATTTATAGTGACGGGAAAAAGGAACCGTATCGCTTAAAGTTTAGGAGACCGTCATTCTATAATCTACAAATTTTGCCGAAATTACTGGTAGGCGAAAATATTGCAAACTTGATTGCCATTTTAGGGGCAGTGGATATTGTCCTTGGGGAGGTCGACGGCTAATGATTCAAGATTTGCTCCAATCTAGTCCTAGCTGGGCTCACTTTGGAATTTTCTTTATACTTGGTGTTGTCTTGCTTTTAGTCGTTTTAGGTTTCGTTACTTACGGAATCTTAGCCGAGCGGAAAGTAATGGGCTATATGCAGCTGCGCCACGGACCCAATCAATTAGGCGGGCGCTTTGGACTGTTGCAAACTGTTGCGGACGTGTTAAAGCTCTTATTAAAAGAGGATATTATTCCGAAAGCAGCAGATAAGCCATTGTTCATTTTGGCACCGATAGTTGCCTTTGCACCGTCATTTATGGTATTGGCCACCTTACCATTTACCGATAAGTTTCAATTCGCGGATATTGGTGTTGGCTTGCTATATTACATTTCAGTTTCTGGTCTAACGGTGTTTGGCATGCTGCTTGGCGGCTGGGCCTCCAATAACAAATACGCCCTCTTAGGGGGGATGCGTGCGGCGGCACAGATGATTTCTTATGAAATCCCGTTAGTTATGTCTGTGTTAGGGGTCATTCTCTTAGCCGGCAGCTTAAATCTAAATGATATTGTCCTGCAGCAAAAACATGGCTGGTTTATTCTATTGCAGCCAATTGGCTTTATTGTCTTTTTTATCGCTTCGATAGCGGAATTAAACCGGACGCCTTTTGACTTGCCGGAATCAGAAAACGAACTCGTTGCCGGTTATTTCGTAGAGTTTGCCGGATTCCGCTGGGCGTTCTTCATGCTTTCCGAGTATGTTTACGTATTTGGGATGTCAGCATTGACTACGGTTATTTTCCTTGGGGGATGGCTGCCGCCATTTGCGTTCCTTGGTTTTATCCCAGGGGCCGTATGGTTTGCCCTTAAATTCTGTTTCGTCGTGTTTCTTTATTTCTGGATCCGGAGTACGCTACCGCGTTTCCGCGTCGACCGATTGATGGAATTCGGCTGGAAAGTTCTATTGCCCATCGCACTAGCCAACATCTTCCTAACCGCTCTCATCAAATCACTATTCTTTTAATGGTGCCCTTGATGGGGTCGTCACCAATAGTAGTATTTAGACTGTGAAAGTGGTGCAAATGGTGCCTGTCACCATAAACAATATTTAGACTGTCAAAAGGGGTGAAAAAACGTGCTTGGAGTATTTAAAGGCTTGAAATATACCCTGAAACAATTATCGCGCGAGAAGGTTACGTACGATTATCCTAATGAGCCGCTTCCGTTGCCGGACCGCTTTCGTGGCATTCAGAAGTTCTATCCGGAAAAGTGTATCGTCTGCAATCAGTGTATGAATATCTGCCCGACAGAATGTATTGATCTGACAGGGAAGAAGCATCCGGACCCAACGAAAAAGGGGAAAATCATCGACACATATGATATTAACTTCGAAATCTGTATCCTATGTGATCTATGTACAGAGGTATGCCCGACGGAAGCCATCGTCATGACCAATAACTTCGAGCTCGCCGAGTACAGCCGTGACATGTTATTTAAAAACCTAGAATGGCTGGATGAAAACGACGAAAACGTGCGGCAGGTGAATAAACCATGACACTTTCAGGCGAATTCCTCGCCTTTATGGGACTCGCACTTGTTGCGATTATCGGCGGGGTTCTCTTGTTAAACCTGAACAAAGTAATTCATATGGTCGTTGCTCTGATTTTCACGTTCGTGGCCATCGCTGGAATTTACGTGCTGCTTTCAGCCGAGTTTGTCGCAGTCGTGCAAATTTTAATTTATTCAGGGGCGATCACCATTATTATGCTCTTCGGGATTATGTTAACGAAGCATAACGATGAAAGTGAACCGAAAACAGGCAGATTGCGAAAGTTCCTCTTACTCCTTGGAGTAGTGGGTTTCGCCTTTGCCGTATACATTGGCATTTACAATTTCAATATTGAACCGGTAGCTACGAAACTGCATGAAAATAACACATTGCAAATTGGGCAGGCGCTATACTCAAAATATATTATCCCGTTTGAGTTGACCTCTGTACTGCTATTAGTTGCCCTTGTTGGTTCGATTATCTTAGCCAAAAATGATAAAAAGAAGGAGGCGAATGAGGAATGAGTTCGATTCCCGCTTCAGCCTTCCTGGCACTAGCACTAATACTTTTTTGCATCGGTTTATACGGTGCCTTGACTAAAAGAAACACCGTGATTGTGTTAATCTCGATTGAACTTATGCTGAACGCCGTTAATATTAATCTGGTAACCTTCAGCAAATATGGCGTCACGCCATCCATTACAGGTCAAGTCTTCGCCCTGTTTGCCATCAGTGTGGCCGCTGCAGAGGCAGCGGTTGGTCTGGCGATCCTCATCGCTCTATATCGCAATAAGAAGACCGTCAACATTGACGAAATAGACTCTATGAAAAATTAATGCTCTTATTGGTCTGGCATTTAAGAGACGTTTAACGTAACTCAGGTGGTGCCTGACACCGCCAGAGGAGATTTCCTCAAGCTTTGGGTTTGATCGAGACTAGACAACACCCGAAGGGGGAATCGACAAAATTCGGATGGTACAACTCGCCATCCAAGGGGTTGATAATATTGGAAAATGCATGGCTGATTCCGCTTTTCCCGCTATTATCGTTTTTGATCCTTCTTCTATTCGGTAAGCGGCTGAAAGAGGCGAGCGCCTATGTGGGGATTCTCCTCACGCTCGCATCGCTGATCTATTCCATTTTAGTATTATTCGAGCGCTTTACAGAGCCAACCTACGGAATCAATTATGAATGGCTCACGATAGGAGATCTGCATCTTACAGCGGGCTTTGAAGTCAATCAATTAAATGCATTAATGCTGGTGATCGTATCGCTCGTCAGTTTCTTAGTACATACATACTCGAAAGGGTACATGCATGGAGATGAGCGCTTCTCAGTATTCTATGCCTATTTAGGATTATTCACCTTTGCGATGCTAGGATTGGTGATTTCGCCAAACCTACTGCAAACCTATATTTTCTGGGAACTTGTCGGTGTGGGATCCTTCTTATTAATCGGTTTTTATTTTTACAAAGAAGAAGCGAAGGCGGCCGCCAAAAAGGCATTCATCATGACCCGAATTGGTGACGTCGGCCTGTTTATCGGGATGATCCTTCTTTTTTGGGAAACCAAAAGCTTTGAGTACAGCGTAATATTCCATTCCATCGAAGCGGGCTCGATTCCGACATCGATGATTACCCTGATTGCCATCTTAATCTTTATTGGGGCCGTCGGTAAATCCGGTCAATTCCCGCTGCATACCTGGCTTCCGGACGCGATGGAAGGTCCAACACCTGTTTCGGCCTTAATCCACGCAGCTACCATGGTTGCTGCCGGGGTTTACTTAGTCGCAGCACTCTTCCCACTGTTCTTAGCGAGCAAAACAGCCTTGCTGACGATCGCTGTGATCGGCGCATTTACCGCTATTTTTGCAGCCAGCATTGGACTTGTGCAAACCGATATCAAACGAGTGCTTGCTTACTCAACTGTTTCACAGCTTGGCTACATGATGTTAGCGTTAGGCTCGGCAGGTTATGTCGCAGGGGTATTCCACTTAATGACACATGCCTTCTTTAAGGCCTTGCTTTTCTTAGCCGCAGGTTCCGTCATCCATGCTGTCAATACGCAGAACATCGAAGAAATGGGCGGGCTTTGGAAAAAGTTAAAAATAACCGGACCATTATTTTTAATTGGAACACTCGCCATCAGCGGAGTACCGTTATTATCCGGTTTCTTCTCAAAAGACGAAATTTTAGCGGCGGCATGGGAAGGCGGACATCCGATCCTATTCTTGCTTGCCCTCATTGCAGCCTTTATGACGGCATTTTATATGTTCCGCTTGTTCTTCCTAGTTTTTACAGGGGAAGCACGAGGCGAGCAAAAACATGTACATGAATCACCGTCCACGATGACGTTCCCAATGATCGTTCTAGGTGTGCTCGCCATCATTGGCGGTTATGTGAACTCGCCATGGTTTGGAACATTCCTTGGTGATTGGCTTGTGGACGGCAATGAAGCACTTGCCCAACATGCCCATTCAGAGGGTCCGGTTTGGATCATGATTGCTGCAACGCTCGTATCTCTAGCAGGCATCTTCCTTGCCTACTTGATGTACTATAAGCGCTCAGTTTCCCGCAACTGGTTAAGCGGTGCAGGGGATACGTTACACAGTATTTTATACAACAAATATTTTGTAGATGAATTTTATCAATATACAGTTGTCATCGCTTCGAAAGCGATTAGCTACTTCTTGCAGTTTATTGATGTGTTCCTAGTTGAAGGACTAGTCAAAGGCGTGGTTGGAATAATCCAAGGACTGGGAAGAGCAGGCTCCAAACTCCAATCCGGACAGGTTCAAACCTATGGAGCGGTTGCCTTTATCGGGCTCGCACTGCTCGCCGTCATTTTTGCATTAACAGGGGGGTACTTACGATGAACTTACATGCTGTTCTTCCAATCCTAGTATTCTCCCCAATACTCGGTATCATCGTTTTGGCACTAATGCCAAAAACAGTTGACATACCAATCAAAATCGTTGGCTTCCTAGCCACATTGCCGCCACTATTATTGGCGCTTGCTTGTTATCTTCATTTTCAATTTGGCAAAAGTCTCGGAGCCTTCTCTGTTGCCAAAGAGTGGATTCACTTCCGCGGCATGGGGACCGAAGAGCCTTACTTTGCGGTCAACTTTGAACTGGCCCTAAGCGGCTTTCAGCTTCTGCTTGTCGTCTTAACCGCCGTAGTGGCAACCCTATCTGCGATTGCCGCTGCACGGTTTATTAAAAAGGAAGTAAAAGGCTATTTCATGCTCTTCCTCTTGTTGGAATTCGGTATGCTCGGTGTGTTCACCGCTGAAAACTTGATTTTATTTTTCATATTTTTCGAGGTTACCCTCATCCCAACGTTCTTCTTAATCGGGAAATGGGGCTATTTTGAAAAAGAAAAAGCGGCATTTAGTTTCTTAATCTACAACGGATTCGGCTCTGCCGTCCTTCTTATTGTGATTATGATTCTATTTGCCAAAACAGGTACCACCAATATGAATACGCTGGCGCAAATAATGGCAGACCCGAGTGCACCGCTTTCCGGTGACTTGAAATTGGGCTTACTGATTGGGCTGTTAATTGCTTTTGGTGTCAAGTTGCCAATCTTCCCATTGCATAGCTGGATGCTAAAGGTACACGTACAGGCACCGCCATCCGTTGTTATGATTCACTCTGGGATTCTACTAAAGATTGGTGCGTACGGTTTAATTCGTTTTGGAATGGGGATTTTTCCCGGGCAGTTTAAAACTCTTGCGACGCTGATTGCGGTCCTTGGAGTGATTAACCTCCTCTACGGGGCGTTCCTAGCGTTCATTCAAACAGATTTTAAAATGGTTTTGGCGTATTCGTCGATTTCCCACATGGGCATCGTGTTGATTGGCCTTGCGGCGATGAATACAGCTGGAGTGCAGGGCGCTATTTTCCAAGTGGTCTCGCACGGTTTGATTTCGGCCTTATTGTTCTTCCTCGTCGGTGTCTTGTACGAGCGTACCGATACCTCGCTGCTTGAAAACCTTGGCGGGATGGCGAAAGGGATGCCGCGTGCGGCAGGCTTCCTGCTTGCTGGCGGGATGGCTTCACTCGGACTTCCGGGTATGTCCGGTTTCGTCAGTGAATTTATGGCTTTCCTAGGGCTGTTCAAGGAAATACCGTGGCTTGCCGCCGTCGGAACGATTGGCATTATCATGACCGCAGCGTATGTATTAAGAGCCGTTTTAGGGATTACTTTCGGCAAAGCACATCGTGAATTTACCGGTGTCATTGACGTAAAAGGCGTGGAATTGGTACCCGTTGTGGTTTTAATGCTATTAATCGTGTTAATCGGAGTATATCCAAGTGTTCTAAGTTCTCCGCTGCATACAACACTAGAAACGATCATGTTAGGGTTAGGAGGGTGATGAAGGATGGATTTAGCGACATTGAAATCATTTAACTGGAGTGTCATGACACCAGAGTTCATCATCCTCGGTGTGGCTGCAGCGCTAACATTAATTGATTTGTTTTTACCGAAAAAACAAGACCGCCGCTTCCTTGGCTGGATTGGAATTCTCGGGATATTGGCAGCGATCATATCGGTTGTATCGCTACTCAATACGCAAGCAACAACGATTTTAGATGACAGCTTTACATTGGATGCCTTTGGGAAAGCCTTTAAATTAATTCTGCTTGTCGGCGCAGGACTTGTCATGTTCCTTGCTGTCAGCTATGAGGCAAAGGAAGGCATGGAAGATTACCGCGGTGAGTTCTATTATTTATTTTTAGCCGCTTTGCTCGGTGCCATGGTGATGACTTCAAGTGGGGATTTAATTACGTTATTTATCGGGTTGGAATTGTTATCTATTTCTTCTTATATCTTAGCGGGCATCCGCAAGCATAACTTAAAATCAAACGAGTCGGCGATGAAATACGTTATCAATGGCGGTATTTCCACTGCCATCACTTTGTTTGGGATGAGTTATGTTTACGGCTTAACTGGTTCAACCAATCTGACTCAAATTGCGCAAACATTGTCAGCCGTAACAGACGCCCAGCAAGCGTACTTGCTTGGTCTTTCATTCTTAATGATTTTCGTCGGGCTTTCGTTTAAGCTTGGCGCCGCACCATTCCATATGTGGGCACCGGATGTTTATCAAGGGGCACCGACACCCGTTACAGCTTTCTTAAGTGTCATTTCAAAATCAGCCGGCTTTGTGATTGTCATCCGTTTATTGATTTCGGTCTTTTACAACGCCGCACCAACAGGCGCAAACGGTGAAGGCATCTTGTTTAAAATGCACGATTACCTCGCCGTGATTGCGGCGATCACGATGATTGTCGGAAACGTCGTCGCGTTAAAGCAATCAGATATTAAGCGGATGTTCGCTTATTCCAGTATCGCCCACGCCGGGTATATACTGGTCGCGTTAACCACGTTAAGCTCAAACTTGCTGTTTTCTATCTGGTTCTATCTGCTCGCCTATATGCTCATGAACCTTGGTGCGTTTGCGATCATTCAGCTAATCGGTGAACAGTCCGGCTCCACCAAAATTGCTGACTTCGCGGGTCTTTATCGCCGGTCACCGGTTCTCGCTGTCATCATGGGAATCCTCTTGATTTCCTTGGCAGGCTTCCCGGGTACAGCTGGTTTCATCGGCAAGCTAAACATCTTTGTCGGGGCCTTCTACGGCACGCCGCATTATGTTCTGGCATCGATTATGATTGCGACGACCGTCATCTCGTATTTCTATTATTTTGGCGTGATGACGCAAATGTTTTTCCGCCCAGCAAGTGATGAGCGCAAACTGAACATTCCATTCGGCATCGTGGTCGTCTTGCTAGTGGCAGTTGTCGGTTCGGTTCTATTCGGAGTCGCGCCAAACATCGCGCTCGACTTTTTGAATAATTTACAGTAATTTTTTTAAAAAGGAACCTAGGGTCGGTGCTCCAGATTTGGCTGGCCCTGGTACCCGATTATTTCCTGGGGAAATAATTGGGCAAGCAGGTCGGAGGCTTCGGGGGAGGCTTCTGGCTTTGGTCAATAAAAGGGGTAACATAGAAAAAGAAGAGGTTGGGGGACCTCTTCTTTTTGCGTCTAAATGACTAGAATTATAAATTTTGGCTTCGAGAATTGTCCAGCTCCAGCGCCTAGCCCCTCGAGCTCACAAGCCACTCCCAAAAGGAACGCAAAAAGCGTCTTCCTTTTGGGAGCGTCTTATGCTTGTCGGGGCTGACCAAGGCGCTTGCGCTTTTCATCATTCAGACAATTTATCTTTTACTTCTCCGATGCCTTCTTTCAATTTCCCCTTTGCTTTATCCCATTTTCCCTCGGTTTCGGTGGAATGGTCATCGGTCGCTTTACCCCATTGTTCTTTCGCTTCTCCTTTGACTTGATCAAAACGTCCTTTTAATTCTTCCTTATTCATATTGAAATCCTCCTTTTTAGTTGTTGTCTTCCTTTTTGATTTCTTTTTCCACATCATTTTGAATATCTTTAAGATTTTCCTTAGCTTTTGTTAGATGTTGCTTCGCCGTATTGATTGTACTAGTATCAACGGCATCTTTTTGTTGACCATCACTAATGCCGTTATCCTGGTCCACACCATCACCGCACCCGGCTAAACCGCCAAAAGTCAGTAACGCTGTGAGTCCACCAGCTAACAATGTTTTCCTCATTTTGTCCCTCCTTTTGTGGATCGGTTGCTGTGTATATTCCCATGGATTGGAGATATGAAACTTATTTTTTTCTGGGGGGCTAACTTGCGGATAACAGGAGGCAATTTGAGTATAGGCTTAGCCAACTTGCGGATAGCACTCCTCAATTTGCGTGATGATCCGCTGTTCTAAGTTGCGAAAAACACTGCGCAACTTACACCAGATGTTTGAAAAGGAAATGAGGGGGTATACCATCTACCAAACTTACAAAAGGAGCGATGTTGATGAACGTAAATAACATGATTTCTGGTTGGTACATATACACAAATCAGATTCCACAGGTACTATTAGCCCTTCTTGTCCTACTTATCGGCTGGCTAGCAGCAAAAGGAATCGGGAGAGCAGTAACTGCCCTCTTAAAGAAAACAAGCTTCGATAACAAACTATTTTCTAGCGTGGGTCCTAACCGAAAATACTCATCTGAAACCATTATTGGAAAAATCGTTTACTATATGTTATTAGTGGTTGTCTGGATCATCTTTTTCAATATGCTGAACTTACATCTAATTGCACAGCCGCTCGTAAACATGATGACCACCATAACAGGAGCCATTCCATATCTACTAAAAGCAGCTCTTATTCTACTGCTAGCCTGGGTGGCAGCGTATCTATTACGCCTTCTCTTCAGAAAGGGAGCGGCACTACTGCAGTTAGACACCCGGCTGGTTAAATGGAAAATGGCCGAAAATCAAGTCGAAGCACATGATAGTGTGGAAAGAATTGCTCAAGGAATCTTCTATTTTGTCCTGCTGCTATTTTTACCAGGCGTATTGGGCGCTATGCATATCGAAGGCATATCTGGTCCTTTTTCACATGCACTTACGTCTATCTTAGCGTTTATCCCTAAATTATTTGCAGCAGGATTAATCCTATTCATCGGCTGGCTGGTAGCGAAACTTGTGCGTGATATTCTAACAAACTTTTTAAAAAGCTTAGGAGTGGATCATATCGGGGAGCGATATGGTATTTTCAAAAATCAAGAAGGTGCCAATCTCTCTAGCATCATCGGTACTATCGTATTTATCTTCATCTTAATTCCAACGATCATTACAGCTTTGGAAAAACTAGATTTAAAGGGGATCTCTGAACCTGCGATTGCGATGTTAAACCACATCTTGACCTTAATTCCTAATATAGTAGTAGCGATTATCTTAATGTTAGCGGGAATCTGGCTTGGAAAATGGATTGAAAAAATGGTCGTCCAATTGTTGTGGCGTTTACGATTTGATAGTATCTTTCACCAAATCGGGATTGGCTCTTTAACATCGGAAAATTCGAAGTATGGCTTATCACAACTAGTCGGGCTGCTCGCTAAGATTGTGGTGGTATTATTATTCGCTGTGGAAGCCTTACAAATTGTTCATTTAGATTTCTTAGTCACGTTGGCAACTGGAGTGATTGCTTACCTGCCAATGCTGTTAGCTGCTATTTTAATACTGGGAATAGGGTTATATTTAGGACATTTAATAGAGCGCGTTTTACAGAATGTTATTAAAAACACCTACTCCCGCACGCTGGCGACAATTGCAAAATACACTATTTTTGCCATTACCGTGTTTATGGCCTTAGACCAACTCGGGGTGGCACACTCGATTGTTAATGCGGCCTTTATTCTGGTCTTAGGCGGGTTGGCGCTTGCGTTTGGACTTGCGTTTGGTCTAGGCGGAAAAGCGTTTGCCGCTAAATATTTAGAAAAACTAGATGACAAGCTGGATAAGAAAAATCATTAATAACGATAGCAATCCGGAATCCAAACGGGATTTCGGATTGTTATTTTTAAAGGAGGTGTATCGTCAATGCTCTGGTTGAACGTATGTACCATCATCCTTTTAATTGTCTTAACTGGATTTTTTGTCGCGATTGAGTTTGCCATCGTGAAAGTAAGAATATCAAGGATTAACCAATTGGTGGAGGAAGGGGAAAAGCGGGCTGCGGCTGCCAAAAGGGTGGCTACTCACCTCGATGAGTATCTGTCAGCCTGCCAGCTCGGAATCACGGTGACGGCATTAGTACTTGGGTGGCTGGGTGAACCGACAGTGGAGAAGCTGTTTCATCCTGTCCTTGCTGCTTTTCATTTTAATGAGGCTGCTACCCATTTCTTATCTTTTACACTGGCGTTTGTGGCCGTAACCTTTATTAATGTTGTCGCAGGGGAATTGGCGCCAAAGACCCTCGCCATCCAAAAGGCAGAGCAGATTACCTTATGGTTCGCGAAACCAATCATCTGGTTTTATAAACTCATGTTTCCGTTTATCTGGCTCCTAAATCATTCCGCCCGTCTCTTAGTGTATGTTTGGACTAAAGCCGGCCTCAGAGCATGATATGGCCCACTCGGAAGAAGAGCTGCGAATCCTTTTGTCGGAAAGTTATAAGAGCGGGGAGATTAATCGGAACGAATGGCGATATGTGAACAATATTTTTGAATTTGATGAGCGATTGGCCAAGGAAATTATGGTGCCCCGCACAGAAATGTGCTGCATATCGCTGGGCGATACAACCGAAGAGATTGCTCAAAAGCTTCAAAGTGAAAAATTTACCCGATATCCAGTTGTCGAGAGGGATAAGGATCATGTTCTGGGTATGTTGAACGTGAAAATGTTATTAACACAGCGGTTTTTGAATAAAAGCGCTCATCAAGATTGGAAACTCGAGTCCCATATTCAGCCAGTGATAACGGCGATTGAAACGATTCCCATTCATAAATTATTGCTGCTGATGCAAAAGGAACGAACCCATATGGCAATTTTACTCGATGAATATGGCGGTACAGCCGGACTGGTAACGGTCGAAGATATAATCGAAGAAATCATCGGTGAGATAAGAGATGAGTTTGATGGGGATGAAGTGCCAGCCATACGGACTATCAAACCGCGAATCCACTATATAATAGATGCTAAAGTTGCTATTCACAGAGTAAACGAGATACTCCGTATCGCTTTAAGAACGGATGGCATCGAGACGCTGGGCGGCTGGTTTCTAACAGAGAGATCGGCGCGGATCGCCAATGCGGTAGTTATCGCGGAGGGATTTGAGTTTAGGGTCAGCGAATCGGATGGGTATCATATTAAATATATTGAAGTCAAAAAAGCCTCTGATTAGAGGCTTTTTGTCATTGCCTAGAAGATTACTTTTAATAGTTCAACCGCTTTCACTTTTAAGTGAAAAAGTATGTATTAATTCAATGCAAGAAAATTTTTATACTTTAAACATAAGTTGAATCGCTTTTATAACTTGAAAGATTAGGAGGAATATAGATTGGATACATCTTGGCTTGAATTAGAAGGTAAAGTAGCAATTGTAACGGGCGGTGCATCTGGCATCGGATTAAGTATTGCAGAGGAACTAAGAAAAAATGGAGCAAAAGTGATTGTTTCGGACCTGAATGTAGAAGAAGGTCCACAGGATGATGGAACTTATTTTATAAAGTGTGATGTAACGAAAAAAGAAAGCGTTGACCTAATGGTGTCAAAGACGGTGGAGTTATTCGGGTCTGTCGATATTCTCGTCAATAATGCGGGAATCAACCTTCCTAGACTATTAGTAGATGTTAAAGGAGAAAGATCAGAATACGAGTTAAGTGAAAAAGACTTTGATTTCATGGTAGCGGTTAACCAAAAGGGTCCTTTCCTTTGTTCACAGGCTGCCGCCAAGGAAATGCTCAAGCAAAATAAAGGTGTGATTGTCAATATTGCTTCTGAAGCTGGGCAAGAAGGCTCTGCAGGACAAAGTTGTTATTCTGCAACAAAAGGCGCGGTCATTTCTTTCACTCGTGCATGGGCAAAAGAATTAGGAAAGTACAATATCCGTGTGGTAGCCGTGGCTCCTGGAATCATGGAAACGACTGGACTTAGAACAGACGCTTATAATGAAGCATTGGCGTATACCCGTGGTGTGACAGTCGATGGGTTAGCAACCGATTATAGCAAGTCGATTCCTTTAGCGAGAGAAGGAAAATTATATGAAGTAGGTGAGCTTGTTTCTTACCTTGCTTCCGACCGTTCTAGCTATATTACTGGTACAACACTCAATATCTCAGGTGGTAAATCTCGCGGTTAAGACGTGACGGACAAATGCCAATACTGGGAAGGAACAATGCCTATTAACTGTCCATAACATTGTTTTTTAGATATAATTTTGGCATTGGTTTTTAGAAGAAGGTGGTGAGGAAATGTCTGATTTTATGATGGATGAACGAGTTGTTCAAATGATGGAGATGGTAAGAAAGAAAACTTACTGCTCCTTGGAGTATCTCGCTGAAGCAATGGGGGTAAGCACAAGAACCGTTCGAAATTATAGTAAACAGTTAAACAGCGACTTGGAAGGCATCGCATCATTAGTCAATGAAAAGGGGAAAGGCTACCATTTAATCATTGAGGATGAGCTATCATTTGAGAACTTGTTGAAAAAATTCCATTCAGAGAAAAGTCAGCAGGATTCACCGCAAAGCCGAATCGCTTTTATCATTGATCGACTAGTGAACAGCGATGAAATCAGCACGCTCGATGAATTGGCTTTTGAAATGAACATTGGCAGGACAACTCTAGTTAATGAATTAAAAAAAGCATCTGTTGTCTTAGAAACCTATCATCTTTCGATACTTGGTAAACAAAACAAAGGGATTTATTTAAGTGGAGATGAACTGAACCTTCGTTTCTTTATTCTGGATAACCTCTATGATTATTTATATAGCGGTTATCCACTGGATGAAGACATAAAAGAGGAGGTTATACGGATTGCGAATCAGTTTGATTTGGAATCAACCACGCAAAATCGGCTAATCCGTTTTGTTATTATCATGCTTGATCGTTTGTTAAAGGAACATCCGCTTCCAGAAATCTATGAGAAGCACCAGCAACTAATTGATACGAAGGACTATCATCTTGCGTTAGATATAGCTGCCGCGATTGAAAGGCATTTGCCTATAAAAATTCCGCAGCCGGAAATTTTGTTCATTACGTTACCGATTGCCGGACGCAGAACACCGACGAACAATCGGACCATGGCCGACGTAACCGTTACAGAAGATGTGAAAAATCTGTTGGAAAAAATAATGGAGGCAGTAGGCTTTGAAAAGGGAATCTTCCTTGAAAATAAGGAATTCTTTGAGGACCTGCAATACCATTTAACGTTTATGCTAAATCGCTTGATGTTTGGAATGAGGATCACCAACCCACTGCTTATGGATGTGAAGGAAAAATACCCGGTTGCATTCAAAATGGCAGAAATCGCTGGAAATGTGATTGAAGCAGAGTATGGTTTACACGTTTCCGAAGATGAGCTGGGCTACATCGCCTTCTATTTCGGCGTATTCATCGCGCAAAATGAAGTGAAGGTGAAACGCTTACGGCAAGTGGCGGTGATTTGTGGAACGGGCCGTGGTACGGCAAAACTGGTGGCGATTCAGCTTCAACGGGTGTTAAATCTACACACCAAGATCGACTTATTTTCAGAATCAGACGTAACGAAGGAACGGTTAGCCGATTATGATATGATTTTTTCAACGGTCCAGCTTGCATTTGAGACAGATGCCCCATTAATCCAGATCAATGAAATCTTTGATGAAAAAAGCATTTCACAGCAAATTGAAAGAGTGACGTATTTACAGAAATTTAAGCTAAAAGATAAAGGCAATGATCATTCAATTATCAAGCTATTAACCAATGAGGATAAGTACTTCATCTTAGATAGCCAAAAGGATTATCGAGAAAATGTCCGGGTGATGATTGATGATTTAGTCTTGAAGGGCTATCTCGATGAGGGATTTGAGGAACGGTTAAGGGCACGCGCCGAAAAAGGCTCGATGGTCTTTGACCAATACATTGCCTTGCCCCATACGGTTAACCATAACTCTAACACCATTGAGCTGGCACTGGGTGTCTTTCCAGAGAGCGTCATGTCCGATGGGAAAGAAATCAAACTGGTTTTCTTGTTGGGAATTCCGGGACAGACCGATCATGATGCGAGTCTTTTAGTGAAGATTTACGATGAAATCATTCGAATTGCTGCTAATAAACAGCTTGTGAATCAATTGGCTGAGACGACTAGCTATGAAGAACTATCCAGATACCTTGAGCAAGTGAGCAGAACGACATAAATCAATTTGTGAGGATGTGAAAAAATGCAAATTTTTATCATCATGATTTTTATGGCTGGTGCCTTTATTTTTCAAATGGCATTAGGTTATCTCCAAATCAAGCATTTTTCGAAAGCGTATGCAGAACTGAGAAGAATTGGAAAGGTAGCGATTGGCAAAAAGCCTGGAAAGATTCGCTCCGGAACCATCGTCATGTTTGCGGTAACCAATAATGGTAAAATCCTGAAGGCGAAAAAGATTCAGGGGGTTACGGTTATGGCGAAAGTGAAGGATCTGCCCGGTTTTGAAGATAAAAATATTAGAACGATTGAAGAAAAAGATTTAACACACTGCAATAAATTACTAAGATTAGCCATTCTTGATGCGGTACACAATTACAAGGTTATCATGAGCGGAGGAGAAATTCCGGAAAAGAATAGTCTCTTTAAACGGATGATGCTGCAAGCAGAACGCGTGGCTACAATTAAAAAATAATTAGAGGTGAGCGTAAATGGATTATATCGTTATTTTTGCCGAAGGCTTTATGAAGTTGTTCCAAACCGGTGCATCGACGTTTCTTTCATGGATGAAAGGAATCGTACCAGTTGTTTTGTTATTGATGGTTGCGATGAATACGTTGATTCAGTTGATCGGAGAAAAAAGAATTAACAGGCTGGCGATGGCTTCTAGTAAAAACCCGTTATTAAGATATTTAGTACTACCGTTTATTGGATCGTTCATGTTAGGAAATCCAATGGCCTTATCATTAGGACGTTTTTTACCAGAAAAATATAAACCAAGCTATTATGCTTCGGGTGCTTACTTCTGTCATACAAGTAATGGATTATTCCCACATATCAACCCAGGTGAATTGTTTATCTTCCTAGGAATTTCAGCAGGGATCGAAAAGCTCGGCTTCAATACAGCAGAGTTGGCTGTCCGCTACCTTCTAGTCGGCTTAGTGATGAACTTCTTTGCAGGTTGGATTACTGACTTTACAACCAAATTGGTTGAAAAGCAACAAGGGATTAAATTAAAAACAGAAGTGAAATTACATCACTAGGATGTAGGGAGGGATTAGGATGACTGAGTATCGTTCAATTAAAATTGTAAAAGGAAGCGGTGGTTTTGGGGGTCCGTTGACCATTAAGCCAACTGCTACTAAAAATAAAATCGTTTATATTACAGGCGGGGGTGCCAAGCCAGCCATCGTCGATAAAATTGTTGAACTAACGGGCATGGAGGCAGTGAACGGCTTCCAAACCTCGGTTCCAGATGAGCAAATTGCGCTAGCGATTATTGATTGCGGGGGTACCTTACGCTGTGGAATTTATCCGCAAAAACGGATTCCAACGGTTAATATTATGCCAACGGGTAAAAGTGGTCCATTAGCTAAACATATTACAGAAGATATTTATGTGTCTGCCGTTGATGTTGATCAGATCCAGCTAGTTGACGGTGCGGAGGTCCAAGTGGCTGCGGCAGCAGAAAAATTACCCGAGCCGGAAAGAGAATATAAATATAGTACGGATCAAAAGATTTCTCAAACGTTGGCAGCTAAAAAGAATAAAAGCATCATAACAAAATTTGGACTTGGTGCTGGTAAGGTTATTAATACGTTTTATCAAGCAGGTCGTGATGCAGTCCAAACCATGATCAATACGATTATTCCGTTTATGGCCTTTGTATCCTTGCTAATCGGCATTATCCAAGGCTCTGGAATTGGGAATCTATTTGCGAAGCTAATGTCGCCGCTTGCCGGTAATATTTGGGGATTACTGTTAATTGGCTTTATCTGTTCTTTACCATTTCTATCCCCGTTACTTGGCCCAGGTGCTGTTATTGCCCAGGTTATTGGTACACTGATTGGTGTGGAAATCGGCAAGGGGAATATTTCACCAAACTTGGCGTTGCCAGCATTGTTTGCCATCAATACCCAAAATGCCTGTGATTTCATTCCTGTCGGTTTAGGACTTGCAGAAGCGGAGGCTGAAACCGTCGAAGTAGGGGTACCTTCCGTTCTCTACTCGCGTTTCTTAATCGGGGTCCCAAGGGTCTTTGTCGCTTGGCTGGCAAGCTTTGGATTATATAGCTAAGATTTGAAAGTAGTGTTGTCGGTTATTGCCCGACACGCCCGCGGGTAGCTTGACGCCCTTGGCTGCAATCAACAACTAATTTAAAAGAGTCTAACATTTTATTAATACTAACTTAAAAAAAGGAATTGGAGGTATGCGGCTCGGCAACGCTAGTTGCCAATGCCACGAGAATATGAAAACAATCTATGAGAATCAAGTAAAAAGTATCGGTGCAATGGCGAATTCATTCTTAGAGGAAAAAATGCTGATTTTATTTGGCGATGCAGCTCCGCAGGATCTAAAAGATTTTTGCTATAATATCGACGTTGTAAATGTGGATGAGGAGATCCAAGCAGGGCAAACCCTTTATATCAACAATGAAAAGTTCAAAATTACCTCAGTAGGTGATGTAGTTCAACGAAACCTTACCACATTAGGACACATTACCTTACGATTCGATGGCTCATCTGTACCGGAATTACCGGGGACGCTATATCTAGAGGATAAAGAGCTTCCAGCATTAGAAGTCGGTTCAGTACTAAAAATTATCAGCGAATAGTCTCCAATCTACATCAATCACTAACCAAAAGGCTTAATCTCCAATAGATTAAGCCTTTGACTTTAAGGGGGTACATGTAAATGAAATTGTATATTGATTCGGCTGATCTAAAACAAATTGCGTACATACAGGAGTACTATCCAATTGCAGGAGTGACAACGAATCCATCCATTATCGTGAAAGAAAATCGCCCTTATTTAGAACTTCTAAAAGATATTCGCGAAGTAATCGGCGAGGACAAGGAACTATTTGTTCAGGTAGTGGGGGAAAAAGCGGAAGAAATGGTCGAAGAGGCAAGGAATATTTGCAACCAGCTTTCAGGAGCGGTTGTTGTAAAGGTCCCGGTGACAGAAGAGGGTATTAAAGCCATTAAACGATTAACTGCAGAGAATATTTCAACTTTGGGAACGACAATCTATACCCCGCTTCAAGCTCTGATTGCAGCGATGGCAGGAGCAAAATATGTGGCTCCATATGTGAACCGAATTGATAATTTAACAGGTAGTGGTGTCAAGGTTGTCTCGGAGATTGCGACCCTATTATCCTCCTATCAATTACCAACCAAAATCATAGCAGCTAGCTTTAAAAATGTTCAGCAAGTCCATGATGTTTGCCTTTCAGGTGCCCAAAGTGTCACGGTGGGCACAGACCTTATCAAGAAATGTATCGCCTTTCCCGCTACCACTCAAGATGTTGAAGCATTTAAAAAAGAGTGGCAAAGCATGTATGGGGTGGGAGCTTTAGTATAAGATAGTTACCATTAGCATGCGGAAAAAAAGAAAAGAACCGCGTATAGTTTTTTGATCATAGGAAATGATTTGATGGAAGTTCGCGGTTCTTTTGATTTTTTTTCATGATAGATATATCCTCGTGTAGAATAGTTAAGACGACGTCTTTTACACCATAAATCAGAAGCTGATCTCCTTCATGAAGCCTCGTATCATAGAGATGTTTACGAATTCTGATATCACCTCGCTGAATAAACAAGAAGACTAACGCTAACTCATCATGCTCTTTGACCGCCTCGTTAATGGTACGATGGACAAGAGTAGAGTCCTCATAAATAGAAAGATGGAGCAGAAAATCTTCTTTATTTTTCAAAAAAACATCCCTCATCGGTAGATCCGCCAGTTCAATCTTCTGCTTCAATTCCCGATGAAAAACCTTAGCAAGTCCCAGCCGAACGGATTCTATTTTTAACACAAGGAAAACGGCGATGACAGCGCCGGTACCAATAAAGATTTCCTTCTCCCGCAGACCTTTGGAAAGAAATTCACTAATGGAGGAAATGATGACTGCAAGAGAAAACGCGCCAAACAAGATGAGGAAGATGGCGAGCTTCCGGCGAACCGGGTGACCTAAGATTAACTCAGACTCTCCCGTTGTAAAGCCGGTTCCCGTCATCATCGAAATCACTTGAAACCGCGAAACCTCCACCTTCAGCCCGGTTAAACGAAATAAAATCACAAATATTTTAATCACGGCCAAAATAATGACTAGGTAGATGAACAAAAACAGCAAAATGATCACCTCATTAGAAAAGCGTAAACGCCTTGAACAGCCCCGACAAGCTTAAGACGCTCCCAAAAAGAAGGCGCTTTTTGCCTTCCTTTTGGGAGTGGCTTAAGACCTCGAGGGGCTAGGCGCTGGAGCTGGACAATTCTTGAAGTCAAAATTTATACTTTCTTATAATTTAAAAAGAGTTGGGGCATTGAAAGCCCCAACCTGTTACTGTAATTTTTCATTATAAAACTGAACCGAGTACATCGCACCTTCGTCGACCATTTTGTTATCTTCTATATCATGTGGATGCGGATGCCCACCTTTATGAATCGGAAGCTGCTCGCTTTTTTGATAAACTGTTGGAAAAATCTTTCGCTTCCACTCTCGGAGAAGTGTTTCGGCCTTAATTCGGTTAGTTTTATGACGCAGCCACAGTACAGCCGAAGCCCCAACTCCTACAGCTAAAAGTGAGCTCGTACTTAAGACACGTTTCATGAAAATTCCCTCCTTAAGCTATTTAGTTTTTCTAATACCCGTTAACAATGAAGATGAAACGTTTAAATTAGTTAAATTACGGGGATTAGTGTAAAGAGGAGGGATTCTTTTGGAAAAATTAATCGGCAGGAACCAGTGGAAGTGGTTAGATTGGAACAGCGAAAAAATGGATCTTAACCAGTCATCCAGCAATGAAGAGGACCCTGTTATGACATCTTGGCTGAACCATATCGGAAAAGATAAAACCAATAGCTTACGTGTAACTAGTCTAGAGAATGGCGAAAAAGTCATCAACGGGTCCCTTATCTATAAACAAAGCTATTCAGATGAAAACGATTATAAGATTTTTCATTTCTTTTTAACAAGCGGTCAGTTAATCACTTCTGACCTTGAAATCGGCTCGATGAATCAGGACGCACTTTACCGTCTATTATCACGAACAAATAATGCTGTTGAGGGCTTTTTGCTTTTCCTCGGGGAATTGATGAATGAAATGCTCGTCGAAATTGATCGGTTTGAGGAGACACTCAAAATTCTGATTTGGAGTGTGCGAAAAAGAAATGAAATTGGGATCCTTGAACTGGTCTATAAGCGCCGGCATGAATTGTTGATTTGCAAAAATTTATTAATTCCGATCAACGAAGTGAAAATGGCGATAGACGAAATCAATTTTCCGGATATTCAGGATGGAGAGTTTTTTACGTGCACATGCAAACGGATTGAACGGGCGATGGTTTTGCTCAATGAGTATGAACATGAAATCGATTCGCTCATCAATTTAGAAGAGGTCATCTCCTCGCATCGCGGAAATGAAATCATGAAAACCTTAACGGTGATGACGACCATTTTTACACCGATTATGGCCTTCGGATCGTTATGGGGTATGAATTTTAAGCATATGCCTGAGCTCGAATGGCGCTATGGCTATATGTTCGCAATTGTTCTCATCCTCGTTTCAACGGCTTTATTATATTATTTTATCAAAAATAAAGGCTGGACGGGCGACCTGTTAAAGGGGAAAAAGAAGGGATCGTTTTTTAAATAGGAGGTTTGAGATGTGTGATGTGGTGGTACTACATGAACAAGGCTAGCAAAAAGCTATCCTGAAAAAAGAATCTAGCATTTGAAAGAAAGAGGGTGGTTGAAATATGTGGTCTCCTGTTCGGTAAAACCTGTTGAATGACTAGGGATGAAAAACAGCAGTCTCGGAAGATAAAAAAGGAGGAACTAAACATGGCGAAGAGTTATGCGGAACCGACGAATATGGAAGAAGCAGGTATGAAGGGCGATGACGCTCTTTATAAAAATGAGCAGACATCAGGGAACGACGAGAAGGAATTAAAGCAAAAGTATGGGCATAGAGTCGATGATCTTCCAGTGATGGATGGGCAAAATGCTCAGGCAAGGAATCAAGAGCAATTTAGGCGTAATGGACAATCAAGCGAGAGTCAAACTTGCCAAGAGGATGAACGGAACCAGAATGGACAAGATGGTAATGGACAGCGGGAACGCGGCGAACAAGGTCTGCACCTCTCTGGTTATAACATTGCTAAGAGTGATGGGCGAGACCTTCAACAAGAAGGTAGTGAGGAATTACGAAAAAAGAATGGAGATTCCCATCCTGAAAAGCAGGTGAATGAATTTTATCAGCGATATGGGCAAGACGACCCGCTCGATAAACAAATCTGATGATGGGATTCGATATTTAACATAAATAGGGGGGCTTGCACTCGACATGGGCGCAGGCCCCTTTTAGCTTAAAAGTGAAAGAGTATGGCAAAAAAATAACGGCCCCCGAATTGGCCGCTTTTCACTATTGCAATGGATCTGGAGTTAAGTTATCTTCCTGTTTCAGTTCAGAACCAGTCTTAGCACTTTTCATTTCCTTCCCAAGCTTCTTCACTTCATTAAAATCTTGAGCCATCGAACCATTCTTCTTAGCTTCTACCTTCAATTTCGTCTTTAGTTTATTCCGTTCATCCATCTCACTCACTCCTTCCTAGCCTTTATATACCCAATTAATAGAAAATGAAACAATTTGGTATAATAATAGGAATCACGTGAATCATGGGGACGGTTCTCCTGCTTCCGTGGAAGCAGGAGAACCGTCCCCATGATTCCAAAATTTTTTTAAAAAAGTAGGTTTAGAGTTTTTATATAGTGGTATATATACCATAAATATCTCAGAGGTGATGATGGAATGAATTTAAGTGTAGATGTACATCAGAAGAAAGAGGAAGTGTCTGTGAGGCTGGTCGGCGAAATTGATGCTTTTACAGCATCAAACCTTAGAGAGGAATTATTACCGCTTGCTGACGGGAAAAATACAACGATGATTATTAATCTGAAGGATGTATCGTATTTAGACAGTACGGGTCTTGGTGTATTTGTGGGGATTTTTAAAAAACTGAAAGAAAATGGTGGGGAATTAAGGCTTGTGGAGTTATCGGAGCGGTTAAGAAGACTCTTTGAGATTACAGGTCTCGATAAAATTATGAATATTTCGGTAAATTAAAAAGGTGGGGACAAGATGGATTATATTGAAATGAAGATTCCGGCAAAACCAGAATATGTTGGTGTGATTCGATTGACGTTATCAGGAATTGCGAGCCGCATGGGATATACATACGAGGAAATTGAGGATATGAAAATTGCTGTTAGTGAGGCCTGTACGAATGCGGTTCAACATGCATATGGAATTAAAGAAGACGGTGAAGTAACCTTAGGCTTTGGCATTTATGACGACAAGTTGGAGGTCATGGTCGCGGATAGCGGGGTGAGCTTTGATTTTGTTGAAACCAAAAACGAACTAGGACCTTATACGGAAGCAAGTACAATGGAACAACTGTCAGAAGGAGGGTTAGGTCTCTTTTTAATCGAAACACTCATGGACGAAGTCCGTGTCTTGGATCATTCCGGTGTAACGGTCTTCATGGCGAAGTATCTAAGTGGGGAGCGTGAGAATAATGGGACAACTGCCACAACCCATGAGGCGAACTAAGCAAGAAATCGATGCCCTGATACGAGAATTTCAACAAAATGAAAACTCCTTAGCCCAAAACGTTTTAGTGGAACATTATACGGCACTGGTCGGAAGCCTTGCCAGGAAATATTCAAAGGGAAGAGATTTTCACGAAGATATCATGCAAGTAGGAATGCTCGGGTTATTGGCCGCGCTGAAAAGATATGATCAAGGTGCGGGGAGATCGTTTGAAACGTTTCTCATTCCGACGGTAATCGGGGAGATCAAGCGGTTTTTACGCGATAAAACGTGGAGTGTCCATGTTCCGAGAAAAATTAAAGAAATCTGGCCAAAGATTAAAACCGTCGTGGACGAGTTGACCAATCAATACCAGCGCTCTCCCAAAATCCATGAAATCGCAGAGTATCTAGAAATCTCAGAAGAGGATGTTTTGGAAGCCATGGAGATGGGAAAGAGCTATCAAACCGCCTCCGTCGATATGCCAATCGAAACCGGCTCGGAAGGAAATGCAGTTACGGCTTTAGACATCATCGGGTCCCCAGATGAAGGCTTTGAAAAAGTAGACCGAAAACTGTTGCTTGAGAGTGCCCTCCATGTATTATCAGAACGAGAAAAAGAGATTATCCAATGCACGTTTGTCGAGAATAAGAGTCAAAAAGAAACAGGTGAGAAACTAGGAATCTCACAAATGCACGTCTCCCGTCTCCAGAAAAAGGCAATCGCAAAACTCCGCAAAGAACTCAACATCGACTCCCACCACGGAGTAAACACTGTCTAAATACAACAAATGGTGCCTGTCACCAATAACGAGGAGATCATGATGAATATTGTTATTGTGGATGATAATAAGACGAATCTGATGATAATTGAGAAGATTTTGCAGAAGGCGGGATATGATTGTTTAGTTTCGTTGTCTTCTGCTAGGGAGTTATATCAGTATTTACAGCTGGATGGATCTAATCCGGGGGAGGCGGTTAAGGTTTCAGTTTCGGCAGAGGTTCCGGTCGATTTAATTTTGATGGATTTGATGATGCCGGAGATTGATGGCTTAGAAGCTTGCCGGACGGTTCTTGCCCATGAGCGCTACGTGGATTTGCCGATTATTATCGTGACTGCTATGGGCGATTCGTATAAGATGGCTGAAGCGATGGATGCAGGTGCCTTAGATTATGTAATGAAACCGATTAATAAAGTGGAGCTGCTGGCGCGAATCCGCTCTGTCCTCCGGTTAAAGCATGAAAAGGATCTCCGTAAAGAACGGGATAAGAGGATTCAGCATGAGCTGGATTTGGCTAAACAGGTGCAGCTTAGCATGCTGAGTGATCCGATTAAAAAAGAAGATGTGACGATTTCAGCTGTCTACAAGCCGTCCTTTGAGCTCGCTGGTGATTTGTATGCCTGGTATCAAATTAGCCCGTGTCGCTATGGGGTGATTTTGCTTGATATGATGGGGCACGGGATTTCTTCTTCCTTGGTTTGTATGTACATATATTCTGCATTAAAGGATACCATTACGGGTATGTGTGACCCCGAGGTCGTGATGAAAGAGCTTAACCGGCGGATGAATCAGCTGCAGATGCCTGATAGTTTGGAAAGCTATTATTTTACAGCGATTTATTTTGTGCTGGATACGGTGGAGCAGACGATTGAATATGTGAATGCCGGCCATCCGTCAGGGATTGCGATTGTGGATGGGGAAGTGAAGCTGATGAAGAATAGCTGTGTTCCACTGGGCTTTTTTGAAGAGATTGATGCGACCAAGGGGGTTATTCCTTTTCAGGATAGCGCCCGTATTCTGCTTTTTACGGACGGATTGTCGGAGTGGCTTGAAGAGGAGTACGGGGATCCTGTTGCGAAACTGATTAGTGGGTTGCAAGAGAATGAGGATCCTAAGGAATTATTTGAAATGCTGCAGCCAAATTCGAAGATGCTGGCTGGTTCGAAGGATGATATGTGTTTGGTGATGGTGAGGACGGATGGTGGTCATGATTAGAGGTTGATTATGTCTGTGAACGAGGAAAAATGGTTATGCGGGCAGGTTAAGTTGTAATTGTGCCCAGGCGCTGTGGAAAAGTAGGTCGGACAGGCACAATAGGTTGCGGATTGTGCCCGAGCGCGAGGGAAAAGAGTTTGAACGGGCAAAATAAAAGACGATTTTGCTCAAAAAAGAAAAATAGGCATTTGATGGGGCAATAAAAAAATTTATATTGTCCTTTTAAGCTTATAAATTGGAAAAATGGTCATTATAAGATGTTTATAACGCCCGAGAGAGCGGAGAAAAAGCAAGAATGGTAGTTATAAGGTGTTCATAACGCCCGAGTGAGCGGAGAAAAAGCGAGAATGGTAGTTATAAAGGGTTCATAACGCCCGAGAGAGCGAAGAAAAAGCAAGAATGGTAGTTATAAGGTGTTCATAACGCCCAAGAGAACGGAAAAAAAGCGAGAATGGTAGTTATAAAGGGTTCATAACGCCCGAGAGAGCGGAGAAAAAGCGAGAATGGTAGTTATAAAGGGTTCATAACGCCCGAGTGAGCGAAGAAAAAGCAAGAATGGTAGTTATATGGTGTTCATAACGCCCAAGCGAACAAGAAAATCGCAAAAACGGTAGATATAAAAGGGGCATAATCATAACCAACACAACTTGACACCATCAGGGTTAGTCATGATGAAAGGGTGCCAGCCTTCAATCTAGCACCCTCTTAACCTACTCTGCTAAATACGCCTTAAACATCCAGCAATGCTTCTCAAGCGAAGTCCGAATCGCAATAAACATATCGGCAGTCGGCTGATCCTCATTCTCCTCGGCCACAGTAATTCCCTCGGTCAATTCACCGCAAACCTTGTCAAAATCATCCACCAATGCCTGGACCATCTCCGTTGCATTCTCATCCCCGCTGGCTTCCTGAATGGAAGCAAGCTCCAACTGCTCTTTAAGAGTAGACACCGGCCTCTCGCCAAGCGACAGCATCCTTTCAGCGATCGTATCCAGATGCAGCGCGGCCTCCGTGTACAATTCCTCAAACTTCATATGCAGCGTGAAAAAGTTTTCCCCTTTTACATACCAATGAAAATGATGAAGCTTCATATACATAACAGAAAAGTTAGCTGTTTGCTTATTGAGAATCTCCGTTGATGATACCTTTGTTTTTGGCATTTTCATCCCTCCAGCATGATTGTGATACCTATTCAATACCCACCGATAAACCATTTGAAACCACCAAAATTTTTTTTAAAAAAAGTTTCAAACTACTAAAAAGAGGGTAGATAAATAGACTGATGAATAACTATTACCATAGTACCAATCTTATATAATCAAGCTAAAATCGGCTGTTTACATGTTAAAATAAGGATATTTCCATAGAGGGGGCGGTAACCATAAAAGGCTTTAACTTCAATATTCATGCAAAAATTATCATCGGATACCTATCGATCTTAATTTGCTTGGTTCTGTCACTATTAACCGTCATTAATAGAATGACAGATTTGCAAGATGAAGTAGACTATCTGACAGAACACGATATCGAAATACACGACCTTGCGAATCAAATCCAAAAAAATGTCCTCGACATGGAAACCGGAATGAGGGGCTATGCCATAACAGGAGATGAACAGTACCTCGAACCCTATAATGAAGGAAGCCGGAGCTGGCTCGATAATTACAATAACCTCCATTCCCTGCTAGCCGATAACGGAGCCCAGCAGCGGAATTTGGAAGAGATGAAACCATTGATAGAAAACTGGATCACAGATTCCGGCGAATATGTGATCAATGCGAAAAGAAACCATGAAACGACGGCATTAACGAAGCATTTCAAGGAAAACAAGGGCAAGAATATCACTGACCAGCTCCGTACCCAGTTTGATTCCTTTCTTGCTACAGAAAAGGAATTGACAGCGAAACGAACCAATCAGCTCAATGAGCATACGAACAATCTCAAGTTAATTTTATACGGGATCATAATTTTAGTGACAGCCTTTACGATTGCCATCGCCGTGGTCTTATCGAACTCGATTGTGAAAACCATTAAACAGGTAGTAACAACCATTAAAGGAATAACCGATACAAATTCCAATGTCGACCTGACAGCGCGGATCGAGGTGAAAACAAGGGACGAGACCCGGGAACTAGCTGATGCGATGAATGAGTTGCTTAGTGCTCTTGACAAGCACAACTGGGTGCAAAAGAGCCTGACCGACATTTCCACTTTATATCAAGGAATTACCGACATAAACGAACTGACCCGGCTATTTATTAACAAAATGACTCCCTTGCTCGGAGCAGCATACGGGGTGGTCTATCTTCGCCGCAATCAAGGGGGCGAAATAGACTTTGTCAAAGTGGCCGGCTATGCGATTACGGATGACGACCTCGTGAAGAGCCGCTTCAAATTAGGCGAAGGAATCGTCGGACAAGCAGCCCTTGATAAACGAATTTTTCTCATCGATCAAATACCAGAAGATCATTTTAAAATTACAACAGGGTTAGGCACCTCGAACCCAAGTAATCTATTAATTGCCCCGATTCTTTTTGAAGATCAAGTCGAAGCAGTCGTCGAACTTGCCGCCCTTCAGCCATTCGATTCCCAGCATCTGACATTGTTGGATTTGCTTCAGGATAAATTCGGCTCGTCCATCTCAAGTGTATCGGGACGAATGGAAGTAGAAAGGCTTCTTGCGGAATCGCAAGTCATGACCGAAGAGTTACAAGCGCAATCAGAAGAGCTCCAGGCTCAATCCGAAGAATTACAAATGCAGCAAGAACAATTGCGGCTGTCCAATGAATACCTGGAAGAACAAAAGGAATATGCCGAAAACCGGGCAATCGAACTCAAGAAGGCGAAGGACGAGCTTGAGGATTATTCGTTGAAATTGAGGATGAGTTCCCAATATAAAACCGATTTCCTTGCCAATATGTCACATGAGCTCCGCACACCATTAAACAGCATTCTCATCCTGTCGCAGATGTTGATGGAGAGTAACGCCGATATGGACCAGGAGGAAGTGGCCGAATACGCGCGAGTCGTCAACACATCGGGTGCCGATTTGCTCCGCCTAATCGATGATATCCTGGATTTATCGAAAATCGAGGCTGGAAAAATTGAAATTTTAACAGATGAAGTCAATGTGACGGAGCTTCCACAAACCATAAGGAATATGTTTAACCCAGTGGCAGCGAAAAGGAATTTACAGTTTGAAATCATGACGGAGCCCAATGTACCGCCTGTCATCTCGACGGATGGACAACGATTGCAGCAGATCATCAAGAATCTATTATCCAATGCGTTTAAATTTACAGAGCAGGGCAGCGTTACGTTACAAATTAAACTAGCTCCTTTTGAAAAAGTAAAGCTGTTACTCGATAAACAAACGAGAGAACCGGTCCTAGCGATCTCTGTAACCGATACAGGAATCGGCATTCCACAAGATAAACAGCAGATTATTTTTGATGCCTTCCAGCAGGTGGACGGCACGACCAACCGCCAATATGGCGGCACGGGGCTTGGCTTATCGATTTGCCGCGAATTTACCCGTTTGCTTGGCGGTGCACTTGAAGTCGAAAGCGAGCCGCAAAAAGGAAGTACATTTACGTTATATATACCGAGTCGGTTGGAAGCGGACGATCATGTGCTGGATGAGGTTCAGCTGGCATTGGAGGAAGTCGCTGCGGCGAGTGAAGGAACCGAAGCACAAACATGGATGAGCGAGGAGTCGCATGATGACCGCGCTGAAGCTTCTGATGAGCAACTGTTTAAAGGAAAAAGAATTCTTTTAGTAGAAGATGATGGCCGAAACGTTTTTGCACTTGTCACGGCCTTAGAGCGGAAGGGTGTAAACGTTCAAGTGGCGCATAACGGGAAGCAGGCCTTAGAAATGTTGCAAGCCGGCAGCGAGTTTGACCTCGTGTTTATGGATATTATGATGCCAGTCATGGGCGGCTATGAAGCGATGAAAGTGATTCGTGAAGACCTTGGTATGCACCGTCTGCCGATTATCGCGTTGACGGCCAAGGCGATGAAGGGTGAACGAGACAAGTGTATGGAAGCCGGTGCTTCTGATTATATTATGAAGCCATTGAACATTGATCAACTTTTCTCGTTGATGCGGGTCTGGCTGACAGAGCAGGTGAACCAGGATTGAACAACGACATGCCGATTGAATTTTTAACAGAAGCAGAGGAACCTACTAACGAATTGCAGGAAGTGGAAATGAACTTGCTGCTAGAAGGCCTTTATCAGATGTATGGCTATGACTTTAGAGGGTATGTGCGGGCTTCGTTAAGAAGAAGGATTCTAAACCGTATGAAGGCAGAGCGACTCCCGACGATAACGGCCCTCTTGGAAAAAGTCCTCCACGAACAGGGTTATTTGGAACGTTTGTTAAATGACCTATCAATCCGGATGACGGAAATGTATCGCGACCCTAGTTTTTTTGCAGCTTTCCGCAATCAGGTGGTGCCATTGCTGCGAGATCTCCCCGAGATTCGCATCTGGCATGCCGGCTGTGCCACGGGCGAAGAGGTTTATTCGATGGCGATTTTGATGAGGGAAGAGGGCTTGGCGAAAAAAACGAAAATTTATGCCACCGATATGAATGAAAAGGCGTTGCTTGCGGCACAAAAGGGAGCTTTTCCTTTGAAAAAAATGCAGCAGTATACGAAAAACTACTTGAAAGCAGGCGGTAAAAAAGCTTTTTCGGAGTATTATACGACCGACCACCAGTATGCTTATTTTTTCCCTGTCTTAGAGGAAAATTTATTTTTCGCGCAGCATAATTTGGTAACGGATGGCTCGTTTAATGAATTTCATGTGATTTTATGCCGGAATGTGATGATTTATTTTGACAATGAGCTGCAGCAGCAAGTCCACCGCTTGATTTATAGCAGCCTGGCTGATGGAGGTTTTGTCGGCTTTGGCAGCAAAGAGTCGCTGCTGTTTGTTCCGAAGAGTTTGAAGTACGGGGAGTTTATTACGCAAGAAAGGATTTACCGGAAGATTTAAAAATCGCTGAAAACGGTTGAAAAATCGCTGAAAAATGGTCGGATACTAAGTTTTTGATGCCTCCCCAATTAGGGTGAGGCATTTTTTCTTCAAAAAATAAGAAAAGACTGCCGATTTGGCAGCCTTCTCAACATTATGCTGTTTTTCTCATCCCTTTTAAAATAAGACTCAAGACAAATACGAGTATAATCGCACCGATAAGCGCTGGAAGGATATAGAATCCACCGATCACCGGCCCCCATCCTCCTAATATTAAGGAACCAAGCCATGCCCCGATAAATCCAGCAATAATATTTCCGATGATTCCTCCTGGTATGTCACGTCCAAGAATGAGTCCAGCCAACCAACCGATAATTCCTCCAATAATTAATGACCAAATAAATCCCATGAAAATCTCTCCTTTCTTTTTTTCAATGAGTATGGTAATTAAGTACCCGCAATGTGAAAAATGAAACCTAATGACGTAGATTTTCTTTTATAGCCTCCATGAGCTGGTGCTCGGAAACCTGCAGTTCCCGACCTAAAAAGTGCTCGCAAAGCTTTAATTCAAGTGTACGTTTCATAAAACCTTCTTCATCCCGTTCATCCAGGCATTTATCAATCTCTCGTTTTAACAAACTAATTTTTGAAATAATTTCGGCACGGCGTTTTTGAAGCTCCGTCCATTTTGTGGTGTTTCCCCAGCGATAATCACTTAGCATCGTTAACCGGCGACCACACTTACAGAGCGTTTCCCCGACAGCTAGCACCTTGAATTCTGCATTTCCACAATTTTTACAGATTAGATTTTTCATCATATACACCTCCGGAAAATGAGTTTTCATAGAACAATAGATGAAGTGGTTTTTATATACCCACGATTGGAAGATTCTTAACTTGATTATTTTTAGGAAAAGTAGGTTTGATTTCCGCGAGAGCGGTTATATACGTGACAGAAATTGATTAAAGGAGGAATTGAAAATGGAAACAGTTAAAGTAGTTGAAAATGGTGTTCAAGCGAAAAAGGAAATTGAGCAGTTGATGATGCAAGGCTTCACTAAGGATGACATTTACTTATTGACACATAACAAGGAACGATCGAAGGATTTAACCGAATCGCTCGGTCTTACTGGCATTGGTATAGAGGAACAAGGGGTGCTCGGTTCGTTGGCCAATGTATTCCGCACGCGTGGGGATGAACTTCGCGTCAAGCTAGAATCATTGGGATTGTCAGATACAGAGGCAGAACGTTATGAAGAGGAATTAGACCACGGGAAGGTCCTTGTAATAGCGACAAAATCGGCATAACGAATACTGAGGAACGATAGGGGATCCTATCGTTTCTTCCTAAAAAAAAATGAGGTGAATAAGAGATGAAATTTTCAAGACAAAGTTTGGAGAAATTACTAGGTGTCGAGCGCAAGGCAAGACATAATCAAAGTAAAAAGCACAGCCTTGAGGAGAACTTTGAAAGACTGATTCTTCATAAGGAAATTCACGGGGAGCGGGTGTTTGTACCCTTGAATATGGAACGAGTGTGGAATGAGATATAAGTTAGGTATGCCTGCGTAAACACCGGTCTTTTATTGGAAGGATCATTGTTTAGGCAGGTAATTTGTATGGAAACCCTTTCTATATTTAGAATTTTCCGAAATAATCCTATTGGTGAATCTTTTCTGGTTTTCATTCGTCTATATGGTAGAATATTCATTGGACCTAGTAAGGGAGGATCGATTAATGGGTGATTTAGGGCAAATAGCGTTAGTAAGCATCCTGTCACATATTATCTTTATTGCGTTAGCCTGGTATGCACTGCAGGCCGTTCGCTTAGAGAAGCTGTTGAAGCCGAACCATGTGTTCCAGGCGCGGCTGCTATACATATTATTAGCTATTTTTCTCGGCTCATCTGTTAGTAACTTTTTCCTTGACTATCTTCAATGGTCACAACAGCTGCCATCGATCCTGCAGTAATATGCCGGAATAGTGGTAGGTTTTGCCATGCTGCGAGGGAATCAGGAGAACCGTCCCTGTGCTTCTTTGCGTTTTAGAGGGAATCAGGAGAACCGTCCCTATGATTCCAAAAGAAGCACGAGAACCGTCCCTATGATTCCAAAATTGGAAAAAATTTAGGTCTTCTTGCATGTATCCAAATCACGATATTTTGAGTACAATCGAGTTTATGTGGAAAGCTAAGCATGTCCAACAGCTTATCTTTGTCAAAAAGTGACGACATTTCTTAAGTATTGCTTCCGTACTGCCTGGCCACAATGGTAGGGAGGGGGGAGTTTGAGAAATGATGCGACTTTTTAAGAATTTTTTATATATGATCTCGATTGTCAGTTTGATCCTTGTTGTGATGGGAAACCGAACAACTGAAGCAATGAGTGTGCGGACAGCCGCCGAGAAACTTTTTTCACTAGAAGAGACCGGCAGCACCTCGTCAATTTTACCAAAAGGTGCCGATGATTTAGCGAAAATAGCCTCTGTTTTGCAAGCCGAAGATATTTTGCTCGATGATTGGTCTTTTTATGCACGTGAACATGTAACGAGCATGAAAAGTGTTGAGGAAGTGCAAGATTATGCGAAAAAGCTTCAGCAGAAGTTTCCGAATTGGAAATGGACTGTAACGAATACAAGCCAGAAGTGGCAAGCGACAGCAATATCTCCAACATCTAAAAACCACCAAGAAATGCTACAAATATTGACTTCCCACACAGAACAACCTGTTGATGCGTATATAGTATATAGTGTTCGTGGAAGCGAGTGGAACAAGGCGGCTGAGGGCTTTTTCACTACTAAAGAATTCGAGGGTAGGCTTTCAGACATATTTCGGGGAAAACCTACAGTTTTCTCTTGTATGAAAGGCGTTTTCAGTGATAAGATTGGTAAGGCTTTAGCAAAAAAAGCTGACAGGGTGATGTCAGATTTTAATGCGAAAGAGATCGAAGCGTTAAAAGAGGAGAATTTCATGTCGGTTTCGGCATCATCGCCAATGTTTACAGGCTCCATAGATCACAAATTGCATAACATGAATTTACAAATTGGCTTACGCTCCGAAGGAATGGGCGGGGAGACTACCATAGTTATAGGAACCCCTATCATTACGATTGAATATTAATATAGAGAAAATGGACGCGGAGGGGAATACTCTTGGAAAAGATCATCGTCCGCGGCGGACAAAGGCTGTATGGAACGGTAAAAGTTGAAGGTGCAAAAAATGCCGTACTGCCAGTTCTCGCTGCAACATTATTAGCAAGTGATGGAAAAAGTGTGCTACGTGATGTACCCACACTCTCCGATGTATACACAATTAATGAAGTGCTACGTAACTTAAACGCTGAAGTGGCTTTTGACAATAATACCGTTGTTGTTGATGCATCTAGAGTGTTAAAAGAAGAGGCACCATTTGAATACGTACGAAAAATGCGTGCGTCTGTTCTTGTTATGGGATCGCTATTGGCTCGTAATGGCCGGGCTCGCGTCGCTTTACCAGGCGGCTGTGCGATTGGATCCCGTCCGATTGACCAGCACTTAAAAGGCTTTGAAGCGATGGGTGCGAAGGTTAAGGTCGGAAATGGTTTTATTGAAGCGGAGGTTGACGGCCGCTTAAAGGGTGCTAAGATTTATTTAGACTTCCCAAGTGTTGGGGCAACTGAAAATATCATGATGGCAGCAAGTCTTGCGCAAGGTACGACCATTATTGAGAATGTTGCCAAAGAACCTGAAATTGTCGATTTAGCTAATTTCTTGAATAAAATGGGCGCTCGCGTGAAGGGTGCTGGTACTGGTACTTTACGAATTGAAGGCGTTGATGTATTATTCGGCGCTGATCATACAATTATTCCTGACCGGATTGAAGCAGGTACATTTATGGTGGCTGCAGCAATTACGGGCGGAGATGTCTTGGTTAGAGGTGCTGTGCCTGAACATTTATCTTCTTTGATTGCGAAAATGGAAGAGATGGGTGTTGAGATTCATGAGGAAGAGGATGGCGTTCGTGTTATCGGTCCTGATCGTTTGAAGGCTGTCGATATTAAAACGATGCCACACCCTGGTTTCCCAACGGATATGCAGTCCCAAATGATGGCATTATTGCTTCGTGCTGAGGGTACTTCTATGATTACGGAAACGGTGTTTGAGAACCGTTTTATGCATGTGGAAGAATTCCGCCGCATGAATGCGGATATCAAGATTGAGGGCCGTTCTGTTATTTTAAATGGTCCATCGAATTTACAAGGTGCGGAAGTTTCTGCTACTGACCTTCGTGCCGCTGCTGCGTTAATCTTAACTGGTTTGGTGTCTGAAGGTATGACACGCGTGACGGAGTTGAAACACTTAGACCGCGGTTATGTAAACTTCCATGGCAAGCTAGCAGGGTTAGGTGCAGATATTGAGCGTGTGAAAGAAGAAGAAGAGAAATTTGTCGAAGTAGAGAAATTCATCTCTGACATGAACGCTTAAAAGCATAATCTAAAATAGTGAAATAGAAGTGAAAGAATCCCTTAGTAGGCAGTCGTCTGATATCCGACGGCTGCAGTACTAAGGGATTCTTTAGTTTAAGGGGGAACAGTGGGTGACAGCCACCGTTTCGCGGCTTGTTACTGTGGCAATAAAGAAAATAGTGACAGGCACCGTTTCGTCGTTTTCTACTTTGGTAATAAAGAGAATAGTAGAAACGGTGCCTGTCACCAAAATGCTGTCTTTTAGTCGAAATTAGTTGTAATAAATGCTTGTCCGCTTCCATATGTATGAATGGAGATGTATTCCGGCAGATTGTGCTGGCTCTGAAATTTTGACAAACTGGAGGCACTATCATGATTAAAATCAAACCACTCATCCTACTAGCATCACTCCTCATTGCCTTGACGATCATTATTCCCTCTGTCGTTGTCCTGCCATTCTCTAATACGCAAAAGACGAGCGGAAAGCTAGGCGAAGACGTAACAAAGGCTTCAGCAAAACAAACGCCAACGGTTTCAAGTCCAGACGCGGATACAGCGGTAACGGTCTCTGTTTTTCGTTCAGCTAAAAAGGTGATCGAAAAAGTCCCCTTAGAAGATTATCTTGTTGGTGTAGTCGCAGCGGAAATGCCTGCTGAATTCAAGGAAGAAGCGCTCAAGGCACAGGCGCTTGCGGCAAGAACGTATATCGTCAACAGACTGATCTCGAAGGACACGATGGGGGCACCAGAGGGAGCACAGGTCACGGATACTCAAATTCATCAGGTGTATATGAATGATGCGGAAATGCGACGGGACTGGGGTCAGGATTATACTTGGAAAAAGAAGAAAATCGTCGAGGCAGTTCGCTCAACAGGCGCCCAGATTTTGACTTACGATGGAAAGCCAATTGATGCTCTGTTCTTCTCAACAGGGAATGGCTACACGGAAAACTCTGAAGACTACTGGACGGGTAGTATTCCTTATTTACGAAGTGTATCGAGCCCCTGGGATAAAGAGTCACCGAAATTTTCCAACCAAAAGGTGATGACGGTGAATCAATTTGAAGCGAAGCTCGGGGTGAAAATAGGTTCGAGCTCGACGATTGGCAAAATTGTCGCACGCACGACCGGTAAACGGGTGGGGAAAGTGAATTTCAACGGCAAAGTGCTGACCGGTAAGGAAATTCGTGAAAAATTAGATTTGAAATCATCTGATTTTACTTGGCAGCGTAAGGGAAATAATATTGTCATTACGACGAAAGGCTTCGGCCACGGTGTCGGCATGAGTCAATACGGCGCGAACGGTATGGCCGAAGAAGGAGCCGATTACAAGAAAATCGTCATGCACTATTATCAAGGTGTCAAGATAACTTCTGCAGTAAGCATGCTCTCGACGTTAACGGCACAAAAATAAGGTTAACTAAAGCCAGGCAGCGATGCCTGGCTTTTTAATGTTTGGTCTGCTGGGGATGTGGGGTCATTTACTACTTTTGTAACTTTTAAAAAAAGCAACGATTAAGAGAATCACGGGAATAATAACTTGAAACGGCATATGAACAAAATAAGGAATCAGGACGATTCCTTCTTTTATATGTTCGGCATAATTGGAAGCGATTGTAATGGACCCAAAAAAAATCAACGTGCCTAGTGGTAAAACAAGTTTAGTCTGATTTTTGATTTTAAAAAGATCAGCAGCACCCACTACAGCTACATAAAAATAGAGATACAATTTAAAAAATCCCGCTACGATTAAATATAGAATGAAAAAAACATCGAGACGTTGAAGAAATGTGGAGAGTTCGATTTTTCTAATGGTGTTAAAGAGCGGAAAGGGGGAGCGAATGAACAGATCTACCCCTAAAACCGCAATATTGATGATCGATGTTATCGTTATATTGATACCGCTTAATAGCACACCGCCCAGACAAATATGTAACACTTTTTTCGGTTTGTTTAAATAAGGCAAAAGCATCGTGAAGACTACCATTTCCCCGAAAGGAAAATTTAAAGTTGACCTGAAAACTGTTTTTAAAATGATTCCCCCGCCATTTTCAAGTATCGGTTTTAGGTTATCTAAGTGGACAATATCAGTAAGGAGAATCGCCAAAAAGCCCGAAATCGCTAATAAATAGACAATAGGAAAGCAAAGCTCCCCAACCCTTGCAACAACTTCAATCCCTTTAAAGGCTCCGTACAGTAATGTAAACAGCATAAACGTATTTAAGACCAGCAACGGTGTCTGGTTGTAAAGCGTGGTGATTAAAAGTTCGCCAATATCCCGTAAAATTCTTGAGCTCTGATATAAAAAATAAACAATATAGAGCAAAGCAATAATACTTCCCAACCATTTTCCGATTATTTTTTGTGCGTAACTCGTTAGGGGGATATCTGGATAATAGCGAAAGAGACGATAGTAGACCCAAAAAAGTAATAGACCCGCCGCAAGTCCTAATAGATTAGCGATCCAAGCATCCTGTTTGGCTAAGCCTCCTGGATTAAACAAAATGGCCGTGCCTAATTCAAATAAAACAACCAGGATGAACAATTGGTATGAACTTATGCGTACCTTCTCCATAGGCTTCTCCTTAAAAAGATGGTTCATATAGAACCTTCCTACCTTATTTATAATATATTTTCCTTTTTATGACATTTTATTAGTAGATTTCCTAGTGCCATGTTTTGACCACAATGAAAACGTAAAAAAGCTTGGTGCAACACCCAAGCTAGTTGGTCTGAAAAGCTCCAATAAAATTTTTCTGAAATCATGCATAAAAACATGCACGTTGTCGAAAAATAAGTTTTAAAAATTTTTTTAGACCTGTGTATATAATTCTATTTATCTGTTCAGACTGATTGCTGAGGTGATGAAAATGAGAGAGGAAGAAAACAAACGATCTTCTCAAAGTTCCAGTGTAAAACGCTTCTTCAAAAAGCGTTGGGTATTTCCAGCCATCTATATCGCAAGTGCAGCTATCATTTTAACCGGGGTTCTATGGTATCAATCATTCAGCAGCAACACGAATAAGTATAGTTACAATGCTACAGACCTTTCCGGGAAAAAGAACAATGCTCCAGCAGTTGAAGTAAACAAATCAATCGAAAACTTCAAAATGCCTGTAGCAAACGCCGCTGATGCTGTCGTCAAAACGAAATTCTATGATTTCCAAGGCAAAGCAGCAGACCAGGAAAGTGCATTAGTATTCTATAATAATACCTATGTACCAAACACTGGAATAGACATTACGGTGAAAAACGGTGACAGCTTTGATGTAACTGCATCACTTAGCGGAACTGTTACACGCGTAGATGAAGATGCCACACTAGGGAATGTCATTGAAATCGAACATGACAAAGGTATTGTAACTCAATATCAATCCGTTAAAGACATAAAAGTTAAGGTTGGCGACCAAGTAGATCAAGGACAAGTTATTGCCAAGGCTGGACAAAGCTTGTTAAACGAAAAAGCTGGAACTCATGTACATTTTGAAATCCGTAAAGACGGAATTGCAGTAAACCCAACGAATTACTTCGAAAAATCGTTGAGCACACTGCAACAAGAAAACATTTCAAATGACAGCCAAGAATCGTCTAAAACACCAACAAACGACGACTCAACTAACTCAACAGACAATAGCAACTCATAATAAAATCAAGGGGACGGTTCTCCTGCTTCCGAAGCAGGAGAACCGTCCCCTTGATTCCGTTTGGGCAAAAAAAAATCCGGCACATTGGCCGGATTATCAAAGGGGGTTTGAATAAGTGTGAATACATATAGTATAGCGTCTATATATGAACAAACTATTAATAAACGATTAATATTTTCTAAAAGGTAAATTAAATTGTGACGACTGGTGCAAATCTGGGCTTGGTCAGAGTGGTTCCTCCAGTAAATATGTTAAAATGGGAAATAAAGGAGGGGGTTTGAGTTGAAGAAATTAGTCGGGTTCTTGCTCCTGCTCGTCATGATTACTCTTGTAGGCTGCAGCAAGGAACCCACCTCAGAAGAACGATTCTCTGATTACGTTGCCTTATGGAACCAGCAAAAGTTTGCAAAGATGTACGATTATCTTTCGAGTGATGCGAAAAAGCAGATCAGCAAAGAACAGTTTACGAGCCGTTATCAAAAGATTTACAAAGATCTTCAGATTACAGACCTCAAGATTGGGTTCAAAAAACCAAAGAAAGAACAGGATCACTATACTTTTACCGTTAGTATGAATTCAATAGCGGGAACGATAAAATTTAGCCAGCAAGCTAAAATGCAAGAAGAAAAACAGGACGATAACAAGAACTGGTATGTAGACTGGAATACTGAGTTCATTTTTCCAAAATTAAAAGAAGGTGACACGATTGGCGTGAGCACGACGGCGCCTACGCGCGGTGAGATTCTGGACCGAAATGGCACGGGCCTTGCGGTGAATGGCCAGGTATATGAAGTTGGGGTGGTCGCTGGGAAGCTGGATGCCCCGGTGTTAGCGCAACTGGCGTCGCTGTTAAAAATGAGACCGGAGCAGATTACGAAGGCGGTCGGGGCGAGCTGGGTGCAGACGGGGCAGTTTGTGCCTCTCGCGAAAGTTTCGATGAACGATCAGGAACGGATTAAGCAATTGGTGGCGCTTGAGCCGGTACAAACGCGGAAGGTGAACGCACGGGTGTATCCATATGGACAGGCGGCGGCCCAGCTTGTAGGCTATGTGGGAGCGATTACCGCTGACGAGCTGGAGAGGCTTAAGGATAAAGGCTATACGAGCCATGATGTGATTGGAAAGCGCGGTCTTGAGCAGGTGCTGGACGAGCAGCTGCGAGGAACGACCGGTGTCAAGATTGTGATTAATAAGAAGGCGGAGGGCGCGGCGGATGTGGTGCTTGCCGAGAAGCCGGTGGTCGATGGCAAGGATGTGAAGCTGACGATTGATGCCGAGCTGCAGAAGCTGGTGTATGGCGAACTGAATGGTGAGTCTGGGACGGCAGCGGCGATGAACCCAGTGACGGGAGAGACGCTGGCCCTTGTGAGCAGCCCGTCATTCGATCCGAACCAGGCGGTGCTAGGGTTTTCTGCGGACGAGTGGAAGGCTTTGCAAGACAACCCTGGGAATCCACTCGCGACCCGCTTTAAGCTGGACTATGCGCCAGGCTCGGTGATGAAGCCGTTGACGGCAGCAGTTGGGCTCACCAATGGCACGATTGTTCCGGGTGAAGGGATGCCGATTATCGGCAAGCAGTGGCAAAAGGATAAGTCATGGGGCAACTATTTTGTGACAAGGGTGCATACCGGGACGGATCCGGTCAATTTAGAAAAGGCACTCGTTTATTCTGATAATATTTATTTTGCGCAGGCTGCGCTGAAGATCGGCAAAGACAAGTTTGTGGATGGTCTGAAAAAGTTCGGCTTTGAAGAGGATTTAGGGTATCCGTTTCCACTGGAGAAGTCGGTGACAGGCACCATGGGCAGTGAGATTGCACTTGCTGATTCTGGCTATGGTCAGGGGCAGGTCGAGATGAGTATTGTTCACTTGCTGGCGGCCTATACGCCGTTTGTGAATGAGGATGGCAATGTGAGGAAGCCGATACTGCTGGCAGATGAACAGCAGGGCCAGGTGTGGAAGCAGGGAGTTGTTTCGGCTGAGAATGCGGGAGTCATTGCGGCGGATTTGCGGAAGGTTGTCAGTGATCCCGGGGGTACAGCGCATGCTGCTGAGATGGCAGGGATTCCGCTGGCTGGCAAGACGGGGACGGCTGAGATTAAGCAGAAGCAAGGGGTGACCGGCACGGAGAATGGCTGGTTTATTGCTTATAACACGGGATCGCCACGAATGCTTGTGGCGATGATGGTGGAGAATGTCCAAGGTAAGGGTGGCTCGCAGGTGCCGGTGAAGAAAGTGAAGAATGTGTTTGAGAAGTGGAAATAAGGGAGGAGCACAAGTGAGGGGAAGTGTCACTTGTGCTTTTTTTGTATGTAAGAGGCGGGGGTTAATGGCAGAGTTAGGGTGGTCTTATGGACCGGGAGCGGCGCTCGGTCGGTTTGACGGTCGATGAAAGGTGCTGTTATGGTCCGAAAGTGTCGTAAGGGTGGTCTGAAGGTCGATGAAAGGTGCCTTCATGGCCCGAAAGCGACGTTAAGGTGGCCGGTCGGTCTGTGAAAGGTGTCTTCATGGCCTAAAGCGACGTTCGGTTGGTCTGAAAGGTCGATGAACGACACCTTCATGGACTGTCAGTATCGTAAAGGGCGTCAATCGGTCGTTGAACCCCAGAGCATCGTTAAGAAATTATTCACCCCCAATACCCGACTCCCCCACAGGATGATACTGATACCTGGCCAAATCAATAACCCCATTCAACCCAAACTCAACACCTTCACTTTCAAGCGAAAACAACTGCTCATGATAAAACTCATCATCTGAAAGAGCAATCTGACCCTTGCTGTTGATCACACGGTGCCAAGGAAGCTTATATTTTTTGCTCATCGAATGCAGGACACGTACCACCTGACGGGCGGCACGAGGACTTCCGGCGAGAGTCGCTATCTGCCCATAGGTCATCACCTTGCCTGCAGGAATACTGCGAATAATCTCTATAACATTTTCCGTAAAGGGTGTCATTATGTTCGATCCTTTCCTACCGGATAGTAGAATAATTTATGATAAAAACATTATATATTATTTGAAACAGATAAAAAGAGAATTCGCCTAGGCTGGATTCCCTTTCAGAACGGCGATAAATCCGACAGAAAAATCATAAATCCGAAACAATAGAATAACATTTTCCAAAAAAATCATTCGACAATTTCATAAAAAAAATATCCCACATTTAGAACGAAAAGATGGTGCAAACCCTTGGTATTCCTAGATTCTTGCGATTGTCGAAAAAAATAACATTGTCCCATTTTCGAAAGATTCTCTAAACGACCCTTGTCCAGATTCAGTAAATTGTGCATAAACCCGTATCCAAGCTAATAAAATGGTTACAAACCTTTACAAAGAGAGTGTTTGAGGTGAGGAGTCGTTTGGAGATAGCAAGTATTGAGCCAGGGACATGATTATTCATCGTATTGACAGAAGGTAACCACTTTCTGCCGTGTGGAACCAGTAGGATTCATATGTCCTCCTAGCGTGGACTTTTGTCTTAATGTGGTGCCTGTCACCATTAACACTACACACGGAAGCAGAATTCGTCGAAGTGAAAGCGGGTCTCATTTCACATGTCTCACATCCAATTTAGGGAGGGCGAGAGTGTGCACGATTACATCAAAGAGAGAACTATCAAGATTGGAAAGTATATCGTGGAGACGAGGAAAACAGTTCGCGTCATTGCGAAGGAGTTTGGCGTATCCAAAAGTACAGTCCATAAGGATCTAACGGAAAGACTTCCTGAGATTAATCCAGAGTTGGCAAATGAGGTAAAGGAAATCCTAGATTATCATAAATCAATCCGTCACCTCAGGGGTGGAGAGGCGACAAAAATGAAATATCAAAAAGAAGAAAAAGAAGGCGAGGCTGTAAAATAAGCCGAAAGCCCAACACCTCATTTATCCGGTAAAAACGTCATGAAAACTGAAAAAAGATGAAACAAGCAATCTGGTCCCAGATTGCTCTTTTCATGAGAAGAAACAGACATTCTCTTGGCTGAAAAATCTTTTTCGACAAAATCCAACAAAAGTCATAGTAATGGTAATAAATTGTTATGGAAAAGTTAAGGAATATGATAAAATAGTCTATTAGGAAAAGATAGTGGATTTTTGTTTCCAAGGAGGAAAGAAAAGAGAATGTTTGCAAGAGATATAGGGATAGACTTAGGAACGGCGAACGTGCTGATTCACGTGAAAGGCCGAGGAATTGTACTAAATGAACCTTCTGTCGTGGCGATTGATAAAAATACAAATAAGGTTTTAGCTGTAGGGGAAGAAGCACGCCGCATGGTGGGCCGTACACCTGGAAACATCGTGGCAATTCGTCCACTTAAAGATGGCGTTATCGCTGACTTCGATGTAACCGAAGCGATGCTAAAACACTTTATTAATAAATTAAACGTAAAAGGCTTTTTATCAAAGCCGCGTATCTTGATCTGCTGCCCAACGAACATCACAAGCGTTGAGCAAAAAGCAATCAGGGAAGCGGCTGAAAAAAGCGGTGGCAAAAAGATTTACTTGGAAGAAGAGCCGAAGGTGGCAGCGATTGGGGCCGGCATGGACATCTTCCAGCCAAGTGGTAACATGGTCGTTGATATCGGGGGAGGAACAACCGATGTAGCCGTCCTTTCCATGGGCGATATCGTAACTTCTTCCTCTATCAAAATGGCCGGCGACAAGTTCGACATGGAAATCCTTAACCATATCAAGCGCGAATATAAGTTATTGATCGGGGAACGCACGGCTGAAAATATTAAAATTAACATCGGTACCGTGTTCCCAGGTTCACGCTCAGAGGAAATGGAAATTCGCGGCCGTGACATGGTGAGCGGACTACCACGCACGATTACCGTTCGCTCGGAAGAAATCGAAGGTGCATTGCGTGAATCAGTGGCTGTCATTGTACAAGCTGCTAAAAGTGTATTGGAGCGCACACCGCCAGAACTTTCAGCCGACATAATCGACCGCGGTGTTATCTTAACCGGAGGCGGCGCATTGCTGCACGGCATCGACATGCTCCTCGCTGAAGAGCTAAAAGTACCAGTACTAGTAGCCGAAAACCCAATGGACTGCGTAGCCATCGGCACCGGCATCATGCTCGACAACATCGACCGTATTCCAAACCGGAAACTAGGATAAGAAAGAAATCATAGGGACGGTTCTTCTGCTTCCCAATCATGGAATCAATGGGGACGGTTCTTGTGCTTCCTTGGAAGCGGGAGAACCGTCCCCCCGATTCCAAAAGAATCAAGAGAACCGTCCCCATGCTTCCAAAAAGGGGATTAGCAAATGACGGATAAATCATCAGAGCCCCAAGTGCATAAGCGAGTTCGGGTTCGCTTGATTCCGATATGGCTTCGTTTGGTTCTTTTGTTGGTGAGTGTCGTGATCTGCTTAATCGCGGGGTCTGCGGTGGGATACGGAATGCTCGGCGGCGGAAATGTGGGAGACATATGGAAAGAATCAACCTGGACACATATCGTTGATCTAGTGGATAAGAAATAACTGGGAAGGGAGCAATTGCCCTTCCTATTTTGATGTAGTAGAATGGAATCAGTTACTAGGAGGAGGTACTAAATATGTTGGATATCGAACAAATCAAGGAAATCATTCCGCATCGTTACCCATTTTTATTGGTTGACCGCATCTTGGAAGTAGAAGAAGGGAAAAGAGCGGTTGGCATTAAAAATGTGTCGGCCAATGAAGAGTTTTTCAACGGACACTTCCCAGAATACCCAGTCATGCCTGGCGTGCTCATCGTAGAAGCACTTGCGCAGGTCGGGGCTGTGGCCATGTTGAAAAAAGAAGAAAACCGCGGTCGATTAGCTTTTTTTGCTGGAATCGACGGTTGCCGCTTTAAAAAGCAAGTAAAACCTGGCGACCAGCTTCGCCTTGAAGTCGAAATGACACGTCTGCGCGGACCAGTTGGTAAAGGGAAAGCTGTTGCGACTGTTGACGGTGAAATTTGCTGCGAGGCAGAAATCACGTTTGCACTTGGCGAGAAAAAGGAATAAGTTTACCAAGCGGCTGGAGCGATCACAGCCGTTTTTTTATGGATATGCTCTGTTAAACACTCCTGTTGATTGGAGAGGAAGGCGCTCGACTCCTGCGGGAGTACGGGACAGGGGAGACCCCACAGGCGCTTCAGCGCCGAGGAGGCTCCCCGGCACGCCCGCGGAAAGCGAGCGCCTGGAGCGGAAATCAACAACCAAATTTAACGGGCACTATGGATAAGAAGGAGCTTACCGAGGGCACCCTAATAACGCTAAACACTTGCGAAAGGGGACCTTTACGTGAAGATAAGGATTTTTCAACTACTGCTTGGGTCAATTCTTTCAGGAATCTTATTAACCGGTTGTAACAACAATGATGATAATCCCAAAACACCAGTAACCGATAATGATATTCAAAATCCGACCAATAACAGAATCCAAAATCCAGCCGATAACAAACTAAAGGACGACAACAACGACAGTTTAATGGATAACAACAATCTCGATGACGATGATGTGAACGACCATGGTCGCTTTAGAAATACAAATGACAGAAACACTGATACCGACAAAGACCCGATGAAAGACAGGAACACCAAGCAGGAAGAAATCATCGAGGATGATCTGGATCGAAACGACCGCAACAACCGCGATCAATAAGAATAGGGGCAGGCTAAGCCTGTCCCTCCCTCAATCGTAATATCTTTAAGAAAAACCGTTCGCCATCAATGCGATTGCAAACACAATCACGATAATGATCACAACATAAAAAAGGATCGCAAGGATGGTAATAATCCAGCCTGCCACCTTGCGACCAGTTTTAATAAAATAAATACCCAAGGCGATTGGACCGAAGATAAATCCTAAAATGGCCCACAGCCAGCGGCTCTTATGATGCTTGGGTGCATCGATATACAAGAATATAGCAAAAGCTAGACTGATAATTAAACCAATTGCACTTTCCAAAAAATTTCCCCCCCTTGATAAATAAGTATCCCTAGATATACTTCAAAAAGCAACAAAAAGTTCACAAAATAAAAACCAGCCAGGGGCTGGTATTAATGATTTTTCACTTTTATTTTTGGTTTGCTTTGCATTTTTTCCTTGAATTCCTTCAGCAATGCCTGGCCTTTTAACCCTTTTTCGATAAGACTATCGAGCAATAGCTCGGAATAATCACTCTTATTGCGGCGCAGACGGCCTTGGAATAGGACGCTTATATGTTTTTCGAATTGAATCAGCGAGCAGATCTTAGTTTGAAAATAGGCAGGGGCGTTCTCCTTCTTGGTAATAACCGCTTCAAGAATCATGTCTCGGTCTTCTTCGGAGAGCTTTTTAAAATAATCATAGAGGGACAGGTCTGTGTAAGCTTCTAGTAGCCAGGTGGAGTGTTCATCTTCTTTGTTCAAAATCAAGCCATCCACTAAGGGGATTTCCACAGAATTTTCATCTTCTACGACTTCCAATGAATACAACTTAAAAGATTTCATCGCTACCTCCTGTGTACTTTTTCCTAATTATAGCATATGTCAGGAAAAAGCAAATGTCGAAAAGTTTTGGACAAATTGTAGATGAACAATTTTTATGTGAGAAAGGGACGGAACCTTGTCAGAAACACGGGGGATAATACCAATCTACGACAAAAACCACCCTGATACTTTCCTTTTCGCCATTTTACAACAGATGAACCGAGACGATATGATAAGGCTATCAAACGGTAAAGGAGTTGAAAGCATGATCAATCAAGTTACACTTGTCGGCCGGTTGACCCGGGATCCAGAGTTGAAAAAGACAACAGAAGGAATCTCTGTAACCCATATTACACTTGCGGTCAATCGCTCATTCCGCAATCAAAATGGTGAAATGGAGGCCGATTTTGTCCCATGCACACTTTGGCGGAGGGCGGCAGAAAACACAAGCCAATATTGCCGGAAAGGTACAGTCGTCGGCATCACAGGCCGGCTCCAATCACGCCATTACGATAATAAAGAAGGAAAAAGGGTATATGTAACCGAGGTTGTTGCCGAAACGATTCGATTCTTGAGTGCCAAGCCGCAAAGTGTCGTTCCGGAGCAAAAAAAGGAGGAGACGACGGTTGGGATTTCATGATGACGAACAACAAAACCTGGAACAGCTGCTTGAAAGTTTAATTAAGATGGTTGGCAAGGCCAATAAAAATGTCGACAGCCTGCAAACGCGTGTCCGCCAATTGGAAATGCTCATTCGGGAGCAAAATCTGGTCATCAAGGAAAGAGACCCCTTAGAAATCTACCCAAAACATCACCACCAAGCATACTCAGAAAAATATCCATTACACCTTTGATTTTTATGAAGATGGCGGAGCCGTCATCACTAGTTGAACCGCCCATTAGGGGCTCGCATAACAGCGGGTTTTTACCATAAATATTTTTCCTTTACTATAAAAAATCAAGCAATTCCCCGGGTCGCATCCTCGTTCTTTCAGGCATCTTAATGATGCTATTTTTTTTATAGCAGGGGTCAGTCAAGAATTTTCTGACTATATGTATAGAAACCAGCGGGCAGGGTAAAATAATAGAAAAACCCCCTGTTTTTTTAAAAAGAAGCCGCTGAACTCGTGTCAGCGGCTTCTTTGATGTGTGTCTTCGTTTTAGAGTTTATTTTTATCAACAAGCGCCTTATTTAAATCAGGCTCGTCCTCTTGAAAACTGTGCACAACACTACTCACATTCCAGCCTATTCCATTTCAAAACCGTTAATTTAAAAACATGAATTGTTTTTACCGCGGTAAAAAATGACTTTATGAGATAAATTAAGAGAATTGCTTGATAAGCAAAACTGGTCGCAAGAAACCCTTGCGGAAATGATGAAGAAGATGCACCGGTCAGCGATTAGTCGTTATGCATGTGAAAATTTACGCAAATAGGAAAAATGGACTATTTTTATGCAGGAGAATGGTAGTTATTGTCGAATAATAAAAAAAGTGTTAAGAATTGTCATTAATGGAGGTCTTGTGTTTGGTGAATAATAATAGATTAATTTTTATTGGAGATATAATGGGGCACCGGGAGATCCGCATAACAAGAAAACCAAGTATACATGATGCCGTTTTACTATCAGATCAGTCACTCCCATTTCAGCCTTCATCTATGAGCGCATCCTATCAATCTATTCCTCTTGAGGAGCATGCGACCATCCTGATCCATCTTAATAGTGATAATGTCCTGCTATCCTTTCAGCGAAATTCGCTGCAAATTGCAGACACTGATAAAATGCCCACGGAAGAAGAATTCCTAAAGGTGTTCACTCACTTTATTTTTACAATAGAGGGAAGAGTGACTTATTTTGAAACCTCCCCATACCGGAAAATGCGGGCACGAAAAAAGAACAAGGAACGGAATCTCTCCGCAGAAAAAAGTGTTCCTAGCCGTCTAAAAACTGACACTGTTATGCCACAGAATAGACAATTTTAATAGAAATAAGACAAAATGTGATACACTTTTATTCTTTCTGTAACATGATTGTTACATTCATCTGGTATAAATATAGTAACTAAGGAGGGAGAAGGTTATGCCCACAACAGGAAAGCGTATAATTCTCGGTTTACTTACAACTATGTTATGTGTATCAGGTTCAATGGTTACATATGCACAAACAAATACAGAAGCACTACATAATGCCCAAGCCCAACTGGAGCAGAAGCAACAAATCGTAGAGCAAAAGGTACAAGAACAACAAGCGGTAAATAATGACATTCAAAATATCCAAACTGAATTAACATCCATTTCCAATGATATTGCCAAAAATCAAGAGGCAATGGCAAAGGCACAGGAAAAAATCGATGCAACGAATCAACTGATTGAGAAGAAAAAAGAAGAGATTGTTGCGGTTGAGGATAAAATGCTGGCTCGGGAAGATGTCATGAAAAAGCGGGCCGTTGCGATGCAGCAAAACAGTAACGTTAATTTAATTATTAATATATTCTTTGAATCTGATAGTCTTTCAGATTTTATCCAGCGTGCGAGTGCCGCTTCAGAATTAATTGATGCAGACAAAGATATTTTAACAGCACAGCAAGAGGATCTGAAAAAGATTGAAAAAGATAAAGCAGAAATTGACCGTCAAGAGAGCATCCTAGAAGAGGATCAGAAAGCGCTTGCAGACCAACAGGCTGCACTTAATCAAAATATGCAAAAAAGACAACAAACATTAACTGCTATGCAACAACAATATACACAAATTTCTCAGCAGGTGGCATTGGCTCAACAGGAGAAGGCTGGAATCGAAGGTCAAATGAAGAACCTTCAAGCAGCTATTCAACAGGAGCAGGCCGAAGCCAAGGCACGTGCGGCAGCTCAGCCTGCACCAGTGGCGGCGCCAGCTCCAGTAAAAAATAACTCAGCCTTAAAAGGTAACGGAGGTTCACAAGGTGTTGCGCAAGGTAAAGAAATATATGTGTCGGCATCTGCGTATACTCCCAATTGTAGTGGCTGCTCCGGACGTACAACAACGGGCCTAAATGTTCGAGCGAATCCAAATATGAAGGTAATCGCGGTAGACCCAAGAGTTATTCCACTTGGAAGTAGAGTCTGGGTAGAAGGCTATGGCAATGCGATTGCTGGTGACACAGGCGGTGCCATAAAGGGCAACAGAATCGATATTTTAATGCCAACAACAGCACAAGCACTTGCTTGGGGTAGGAAAACCGTAAAAGTTATCATTCTAAATTAAACATTCGTCTAAGCTAGGATTCTAGATTATAACTAGATTACTATAAAAAGCTTAACAAAAAATTAAATTATAAGAGACCTGACAAAAAAATGTTAGGTCTCTTTTTTTGGTGCCTGTCACCGTTGCGGCTATTCGCGCTGTAATGATAGGAAAAATGGTGCCTGTCACTGTTTGAAGTGTCGCCACCGTGAATAGAGGGAAATGGTGACAGGCACTATTGGTTTTCGTCGCTGCTACTATCCTGAGGCATTTTGGCTTGAATACCTTTATTGATGATTTTAGAGATGATCGTGCCGTTATCACCAATATTAATATTGGTGCCAATGTTGATAGAGTTGGCCGTATGGCTATTTTGAAGACTTGGTCCAAAATTAATGTTGGCGTTATTTGAAACATTGTCCACGCTAAAATTAGTGACATTGATGAAGGAGCTCATTTTTTATCACCGTCCTAATGCCATCATACGGCATCGTGAGGACAATGATTGTCCAAATACCTATACAAGCATCGATGTCTGTCCAAAAAAAATATCCAGCTGCAACGGGCAGCTGGACCAAACAATATATTATAAAAGGGGGTCATTCATGAAAAAGAGGTAAATCAATTTCATGTACTTATCTTACCTCCTATAGATGAACAAACTATGAACAAATCATTAAGCTTATATAAAAAATTTCGAAAGGATGTGTGAACATCCTTTTTAAATTGAGAAAAATTTAAAAAATGGTAAATTAATTTTTACTAAAATTGCATTATATAATTGATTATTTGCCTATTTGATATATAATCATTTACTATATGGGGGGCGACAAATGTGCAGCAATTGAGTAAAGAATATCTCGAATTAATTCCTAATTTGTTTAAAAGCTTTCAACGCTTAAATCAAAAGGCTAGTCATTTAACCCATTTACAGAATCAAATTCTAGAATACCTATTTATGTATCAGCATCCCTTAACGATCAAACAAATAAGCGAAGGCTTGAATGTTCCGAAGCAGCAAATGACAGACTTGCTTAAACGATTATTTGACCAGGGGCTTATTACGAAAAAACAAAATCCGAGTGACAAAAGGTCATTTGTTATTGCTCTAACAGAGGAAGGAAATATCACTCAGCAAGAAAAATGGTCCCAAATCTATCAGAATTTCATGGATGATTTGTCCAAATTAGACCGTGAAGAGCAACTGGATCTGGAATACGCGCTGCATAAGGTGAATGTCCTGCTGAAAAAGATGGAGGAGCGATAATGACGATTGATTTACAATCTGTTCAGGCGACCATGCTAATCCCACTTTGGGGACGGGCGACTGCCAGTGAGAAGAACCCGGAAATCTTGTATGATCAAGAAGCCATTGAGATAATTTCGGGATGTGACTTTGATTTTACAGAGATAGCGAAGACGTTTGGGGAATATGGCGGAATCAGCTATATAGTGCGGGCGCGAAAAATAGATGATAGGATTCGTTCTTTTTTGAACAAACATCCCCGGGCTACGATAGTAAATATCGGGGCGGGGCTAGATACTACTTTTTCAAGGGTGGATAATGGCACGATTCACTGGTATAACCTTGATTTACCCGATGCGATCGCATTCCGCCAGACACTGATTGCGGACTCATCAAGGAATGTCAGCATTGCTAAATCTTTTTTCGATATGTCGTGGTTTGAGGATGTGATTTTTAACAAGGAGGATGGCATCCTTTTTATATCTGCCGGGGTTTTCTACTACTTTAAGGAAAGTGAGCTTAGGGAAATGTTCGGCAATATGGCTGCCCGTTTTCCAGGCGGTGAGTTGTTTTTTGATGCGGAATCCAAATTTGCTGTGAAGATTTCGAACAAGACTGTTGAAAAAACAGGGAATAAGGGCGCTAGAATGTATTTCTATGTCAATAATCCCAAGATACTTGAAAAGTGGTCTCCCAACATTAAGGTGGTTTCGTCGGAAGCTTATTTCAAAGGAATTCCGGTTAGTAAGGATTGGGAGAGCGGGACGCGGCTAATGGTGCGGCTTGTAGATTTAATCAAGATGTTGAAGTTTGTTCATTTGCGTTTTTTGGAATAGGGGAGTGGGGGGTTCGTATTTCGGACAGAGGGAGGAAAATCGAACAGCATCTGTCCAAATTCCCACACCTCCCATAGACCTCTATCAACCCACATCATCAAAAAACAAAATCGATTCTTCCCATTACATTTCGCCACATACATCGCTTTATCCGCTTGCATCAATAAAGTCTCAGCATTCTCTCCATCTCTCGGATATAGAGAAATCCCAATACTAGCGGTGACTGATATATCAAGCTCTCTACAATCCTCTACCTGATCAAGAATGTCCTCAATGATCTGTACCAAATTGCCCCTATCTCGATACGAGTGAAGTACGACAATGAACTCATCTCCTGCAAATCTAGCGACTTCACCATGGGCTCCTACAGCCAATTTGAACCCTTCAGCGACCTTTTTCAAAAAAACATCGCCAACCAAGTGACCAAAAGTATCATTGATCTGCTTAAAACCATCTAAATCAATAAAAAGAACGGCGAACTCCCTGGAATCTAATTGTTCTCTAAAAACATCCATATACCAGCGGCGGTTATATAATCCCGTTAAAGAATCCATATAAGCAAGGTCGTTAAGTAAGTTTTCGTATTTTTGGGGATGAGTAATTTCTTTTCCGATTGTTAAAATAGCAGGCTTGCCTTCATAGACAATCGCTATGCCCGTTGCTTCCACTTCGACAATGCTGCCGTCCACTCTGAACAGCCGTTCCTCGATATATCTGTTAGATGTGTCAACTTCCCCAATCCCGGCATCATAAGGGGTTTGTAGGGCACCCATCATCGCGGACATTACTTTTTCCCGATCCTCAGGGTGAACCATCTCAAGGATGGGTTTTCCGGCTAACTGGTCGCTTGAAGTGGCTCCTAGGATTTTTTGTGCTGCTATATTGGAATAAACAATGATGCCTTCAATATGTATAATGATTGCTTCCGGAAAAAATTCAATCAATTGCTGATATCCATCATTCCCTTGTGAAGATAATAGATCAAAATGCTTAGTCACAGGCCTCACCTATATCAAAGTTAAATTGTTTAAAAAATCATCTGCATTGTAAATTATAATCTTTTTTTGATAAAAAAGGTAAACAAAAGCAAGGACAACACAATAATAATCAAACTTCCTCACATCGTAGAGGTGAAATATGGTGATTACCAAAATAGATATTAGTAGGACAAAAAAGATATGAGTGCAGCTCGAAACAAATGATTTAAATAATAAAAATTTATTAAGCATTTTTAGAGCTTGTTACATTATGATGAAACATACCCCAGGAAAAAACGAATTTGTTATGGTAAGACCGTACATAAACGGATTTTTCCTAAGGGAGGTTGCAACAAGGTAGTCAATTGGTGAGAAACAACATAATTGCAGCTGGAATATTAACAGTTCTTCTAATATATCCAGGTTCGGCTGGCTGGAATAGGTTAACAGGAGGGGGATTCGACGTTTCCGTGTTCTTAAGAGAAGCTGTTGCCAATCCGGCAAAAGGGTCGGTTGGAGCCGTTGCCTATGGTTGGTATGTAGATTTTTTTAAACAGGTAGCATTACCGAATGTTCATATCTTTAATAGCGTTATACCCTTGACCGCTGGGTGATTCCATTTATTCACCAAATGATGCCGAGGGGTAAAAATCGGATGACCCTCATTGAGCTAGATCACAAAGAGTCTTTTATAATCATTAACTAAGGCAGAAGGATGTTCCTTCTGCCTTGTTCTCACCCTAATATTCGCAAAGATTCTTGAACAAAGGACGGGATATCATCCGGTTGCCTGCTGGTGACCAGTTGATTCTGGCAGACGACAACTTCTTTGTCATGTAAGTTGCCACCGGCATTTTTTAAATCGACATGAATGGATTTATAACCCGTTACATCACGACCTTCGAGTGTTTCAGCAGTAATCAGCAGCTGAGGTCCGTGGCAAATGGCTAATACAGGCTTTTTAGCATCCATAAAGGCTTTGGCAAATTGGACAAAACGGTCGTCTGCCCGGAGAATATCTGGTGAAAATCCGCCAGGAATAAACAGGGCATCAAAGTCCTCAGGAGAGACTTCATCAATGCTTTGGTCGATAACCACTTCACTGTTTCCCTGTTTGCCCTTAACCGTCTTGCCTTTCTTCATTTCGATTGCGGTAATCTCGTGGCCTTGTTCCTTAAAGGCCTGCACCGGCTCACTATATTCGGAATCCTCGAAATGATCTGTTACTAACACAGCAATTTTTTTACTCATAAAAATCAACTCCTCCTTATTAACGTACCCCTAATGGAGAAATTGAAACTTGCTCAGCGAAGGAGGGGAGGATATTAACAAATCCCATTAAAAGAGGGCTGTCCCCATGTTGTTGGACAGCCCCTTGCTTTTATATAAAAAATTTAAGACCAATTAAAATAGCTTCCACTACCACCACGCCCAATAATAGGTTCATTTTAAGCGCACTTCTCTTCTCCATTTTGGCCAGATCTTGCTTGTTTGTCATCTGGTCGGAGAGAGCATGGAGTGAATCGTTAGTATGTTTGATCCTTGACTCGATTTGATCTCGCAATTGTTCAATTTCCAACTTTTGGGAATTAAACTCTTCTAGCTGTTTTTGCGTTAAGCACTCGAGTTGATAGGTAACTTTGTTGATTAATGCTTCTTCACGCACTACCAGAATGCTATTGATAGACTCGGAATGTTTATGGAACATTTCTTTGTAGGAGGTTTGCAGCTCCTGCAATCGGGAATCCATTTGCAATAGTGCAGTTACATGGCCAGCTACTTTTTCTTGTGTTTTCGCTAAATCATCTTTTGTGAGGACGAAAAACTCTTCGTTTTGCTCTAAAAACTTCCGGTTGTTTTCGGCTGAAACCGTTAGCTCGCGAGTGAAAGCCGCAATATCGTTCGAAACGGTGTCCACGGTTGTAACGGCTTTTTCCAACAGCTCCTTGTTTCTGCCTTCTAAAGAGTTCATTTTTTCTTTAAAATCACCGTAAAAAATATCTTCGTTCAGCTGCTTCAATTCATTAACCGCATTTTCATAGTCACTTGTTGTCGGGAGATTCGTTTGCACCATCTATTCATCGCCTCCTCTGGGTAAAGATTGGATCATCTTCTCGCCGTCTTGCCGCAAAAGCTGTAAATATTGTGCCGCAAGATAGCGGCCTTGCGCATCTCCATATAGAAATTGCTTCTGTAACTCTTCCTTATACTCCAACCAATGCTTGATTAAATAGCCTTGTAATTGAGAGGCCTGCTCACGAAATTGATTCCACGATTGGCATGCTTTCAGATAGCGGGCCTTCAGCTCCGCTTCTTCCTTTTGGTATGTAGCTAATTGATTTTCCAAATGGTTGATTTTTTGTCTGTACTCAAGCTTTGTAGCCTGTGCCTCTTTGACAGCTTGCTCTTTTTGCGCGGATACTTCTTCTGTAATCGCCATTAATAAACGATTATAGTTCTGATACGTCTCCATCACCCAATCATGTGCCAGGAAGCGCATTTTGGACAGAGCCTTTTCATAGGTGTTCTTAAACCAGAAAGCATCAATTTTCTGCTCAATGGGTGGAATCGGAGAGACGAAGGGAAGCTCCAAGGGAGTAGCCAGCTCTATTTTAAAAAAATGAGCTTCCTGTTGGATGATTTTGATGGAAGTCCCTAAGTCTCGTTCAACCGCTGTCTGCAAGCGAGACACATCGTCATTGATGGTGCTCGCTTTACGTTCATGGGGAGTATGCTCAATGGTATCATTGACTAGTTCCCAAATGTGGTCAGGATGTGCATTTTTAAGCTCAATCGGGTTGAGGAATCGGTCATAGTCCTCAATTTCGATTATAAATCCGTCCTCTTGGATTTGGGCTTCTTCTTTTTTATGATCAATGATGGTTGATTGTTTTGCGATTAGCAGTTCGTATGGTTCAATTTGTTTTTCATAGTTTTTAAGCTTTATGTTCGTTTCCTTTTCCACTTCTTGAAAAAATGTCATGAGGCGGTCTGAGGTGAGGTCATTCGGATTTTCAAGCTCTGTTTGCAAAATTTGTAAAAGGTCATTAATTGAGTCGGTAAGTCCTTCATGTTGAAAGGGATTAAAGTGGTTGAGGAAATCTTCTTGCGCCCTTAAAACCCATTTAAAACGTTTGTGATGAAAATCAATTAATGGAGGATACATGATTAAGTCCAACTCCCGCATTTCAATCTATGAAATTTATTCTACCATTTTTATGGGTAAATTTCTCAGAAAAAAGTATTAAAGAATGATTAAAAGATGATATCGGGATATAAGTGGGGAAGGGGAGGGGGGTTATATGAAGAAAGGGAGAAGAAATCTCTCCTCCCTTTAAAGACAAACTTTAATCATCTCGTTGTTCGGACCGAGCCTTGCCGCCTTTTTCACCGATTTCCTGGTAAAATTCTTTGTCGTGGTTTTCAGAGGTGGCTTCGCCGCCTTTGCGTCCGATTTCCTGATAGAATTCTTTGTCGTGGCTTTCTGAAGTGGCTTCGCCGCCTTTACGCCCGATCTCTTGGTAAAATTCTTTATCGTGGCTTTCTGAAGTGGCTTCTCCGCCTTTGCGACCAATTTCCTGGTAAAATTCTTTGTCATGAGTTTTAGAAGTAGCTTCGCCGCCTTTGCGACCGGCTTCTTCCACTGTCATACTGCCTCTGTTTTCGTTATTGTTTGCCATAATAAAATCCCTCCTATAAAATTTGGAATGCTATTTGACTTACACTCCTTATATACCCGTGCTTCTGAGAACTAAACCAGTGTTAATAGAAAAAGGGCCGAATCTGGAAAAACAGATTCAGCCCTCTCTCTTCAAAAGACAAGAATGTATAAATTTTGACTTCGAGAATTGTCCAGCTTCAGGCGCCATCGGCTCGAGGTCACAAGCCAATCCGTCCAAAAGGTTAAAGAACAACCTTTCGGCCGGCTCGTCTTGTGCTTGTCGCCGATAGACGGGCGCCTTACGCTTTTCTTAATTATTGCATCGAAATCCAAACACTCTTTACTTCTGTATAGTTATTAAGCGCATAGGAGCCCATTTCACGGCCGATACCAGATTGTTTATACCCGCCAAATGGAGAAGCGGCGTCAAAGGCATTGTAGCAGTTGACCCAAACCGTTCCGGCACGGAGCTTGCTGGAAATATAGTGAGCTTTTGCGACATCGCGTGTCCACACACCAGCAGCCAGCCCATATTCACTCTGGTTCGCACGATTAATTAATTCATCCAAATCATCATATGGCATGGCTGAAATAACCGGTCCAAAAATTTCTTCTTTGGCAATGGTCATTTCATCGCGGACATTGGCAAAAATAGTAGGGGAGACAAAATAGCCTTGTTCCTGAGGCTTGATGCCACCAGTCACAAGCTGTGCGCCCTCGTTAAGTCCTTTTTCAATATAGCCGAGTACCCGTTTTTGCTGCTCATCGGATACCAGCGGTCCAATCTCGGTATCGGCATGAATTCCGGCGCCTTGTTTGATTTTTTCAGCATGGGAAGCCATGTCTGCTACGACATTATCAAACTGCTTTTTCTGAATAAACACACGGGAACCGGCACAGCAAACCTGTCCTTGGTTGAACATAACCCCGTTCAGTGCACCTGGAATCGCTTTTGATAAATCGGCGTCTGGAAGGATGATGTTTGGCGACTTTCCGCCAAGCTCAAGGGTCACGCGCTTCAATGTCTTGGAGGCATGAGCCATGATCATCTTGCCCACTTCGGTCGAGCCGGTAAAAGCAATTTTATCCACTAACGGATGATCCACAAGCGGCTGGCCAGCTGTTTCGCCATATCCAGGAACGATGTTGACAACACCTGCCGGGAAGCCGGCTTCTTGAATTAATTCTGCTAAATAGAGGGCGGATAATGGAGTTTGTTCAGCCGGTTTTAATACGACTGTACATCCAGTTGCCAGCGCAGCCCCAAGCTTCCACATCGCCATGAGAAGAGGGAAGTTCCAAGGGATAATTTGACCGACTACTCCTACCGCCTCATGGCGTGTAAAGTTGAAGAATGGCCCATTAACAGGGATGGTTTGTCCGACGATTTTTGTCGACCAGCCGGCATAATAGCGCATATGCTCGACCGCGAGCGGAATATCGGCATTAGTGGTTTCGCGGATTGGTTTACCATTATCTAGTGTCTCGAGCTGAGCTAGTTCCTCAGCGTTCTGTTCCATTAAATCAGCGAGCTTGTACATTAGCCGGCTGCGATTAGAGGCGCTCATTTTCGACCATGGGCCCTCATCAAAGGCCTTCCGAGCAGCTCTTACAGCCAAATCAATATCTTCTGGACCGGCTTCATACACACATGCTAAAACTTCACCAGTAGCTGGATTATATGAATCGAAGGTTTTCTGGGATTTGCTTTCAACGAATTCACCATTGATAAATAGTTTCTTCTTTCCTGTTAAAAACTTCTCTACCTTTTCTTTTAAAACTGTGGTTAATTGACTCATAAAATCCCTCCATAAAAGTAATAGTCTATGTATTTACTCTTGATAGCGGTTACCTATTAAATGTTAACACTATGATTATAGTAAATTCAATAATTTACCATAGAAATATTCTGACAATAAACGAGTGAATTTGTGATTTCCTTACAATTTCCGAGGAAATTTGATGAAAATGGTTAAGCGGGCAGCACGGAGATATTTTTCATTTTAAAAAAATCGGATGAATTTAAGCAGATAAGTGGTTATGATTGGGGCAGGGGAAAAGATTAATAAAAATAGCAATAATGTGCTAATGTTTCGAAATATCCTCTAGAGTCAAATGATTTAAAGATAGATATAATCACTTTATCACAGTAATTGACTAATTAATTACTTGATTTTTAATGAATTGAAAACGCTTTAATGACTATGAGAGGAGAGATTAACTACTTTATTCGGAAATGAATGTTTGATAATTTAAAAGTTAGAGAGGGGAACTTCCGTGAACGAAAAAACCTATAGGATAGATGACGCTCCGCTAAATAAGTTTCATATAAAGATTACAGCACTGACCTTTGGATCCAATTTTTCTGATGGATATGCTCTTGGGATTATTGGGATGGCTCTTAGCCTCCTTAGTCCGCAAATGCATCTTAGTCCTTTGTGGAATGGATTAATTGGAAGTTCGGCCTTAATTGGATTATTTTTTGGAAGCCTTTTGCTTGGCGGACTTTCTGATAAAATTGGTAGACAGAAAATATTCTTATCCAATTTTGTCATTATTACAGTAGCATCTGCTTTGCAATTTTTTATAAATGACCCAGTAACGCTTTTTATACTGCGGATATTAATCGGTATTGCTCTTGGTGGGGATTATGCAGTAGGTTCTACTTTACTTGCGGAATTTGCGCCGAGAAAGTACAGAGGTATTCTATTATCATCATTAAATGTTTTATGGACAGTTGGTTACGTTCTTTCCAATGTTGTAGGATATTATCTTGGAAAGATGGGCCCCGATTCTTGGCGCTGGATGCTTGTTAGTGCAGTGGTTCCTGCTGTCATTGTTTTAGTCATGCGTATTGGAACTCCTGAATCACCAAGATGGCTTGTCAAAATGGGCCGACAAGAAGAGGCAAGAGAAATCGTGAGAAAATATATTGGACCTTATGCTGTAATGGAGGAAACTACTTCACAAGATGCCGCCACTAAGTATGGATTCAAGGATCTTTTCAACAAACATCTTTGGAAGCGCACTGCTTTTGGTGGTCTATTTTATTTATGTCAGGTAGTCCCTTACTTTGCCATTTATACGTTCCTTCCAACCATTTTAGAAAAATTGGGATTTGAAGAAACCTTTACGGTTGATATGCTACTAAATCTATTCCTTCTTGTCGGTTCGATTGCTGGTTTATGGTGTACAGAGAAGCTCTCACGCCGCGGTTTTACCATTTATACCTTTATCATTCTGACCATTTCCCTATTTATTCTAAGTCTTATACCAGCAGGATCGCATGCTTTTGCTATCATGGTTTTTGCCATCTTCACCTTTGTCATGGCGGCAGCTTCCAATCTTACCATTGTCTATCCAGCAGAATTATTCCCAACGGAAATTCGCGGTACAGGCGTTGGAGTGGTTACCGCGATAAGCCGTATCGGTTCAGCAATTGGAACATTCCTATTACCGATTAGTGTCAGTTCCTTTGGGATGACAACATCGATGATCTCCATGTCCGTTATCTTATTCATCGGTACGGTTGTCTCGATTGTATGGGCACCAGAAACGAAAGCACTTGGCTTGAATGAAGCGAGTGATCCAAATCTAGATGTTGATATGATCATAAATGGAGAGGGAAAGAGTGTAGAAATAGGAAGATAACATCATTTCTTGGACATATCGCAACACGAAGGGAGTCAGTAAGGAAAATGATTACTACCATATCAACTATCCACCCAAAGGACATAAAAAAAGTTACATTGGGTGATGGAGAAATTTCCATAAATGAAATCATAGCTGTTTCTAGATACGATGCAGAGGTTTTATTTTCACAAGATTACCGTGACCGGGTAAATCTTTCGCGTTCGGTCATTGAAAAGTTTTTGGATGAAGAGCGGACCATTTACGGGGTCACAACGGGATTTGGTAGTAACGTAACAAAAAGTATCTCCTCAGAAGAGGCAGAGACCCTTCAAAAAAATATTATTCGGTCTCATGCTGTATCTGTTGGTTCTCCTTTGGAAAAAGAAGTGGTAAGAGCCATCCAAATCATGATTCTAGTTCATTTAGGTCATGGTTTCTCTGGTGTAAAATTAGCGACTTTAGAACTTTTAAGGTCGCTGCTCAATCACCAAATTGTTCCTTTTGCCCCTGGAGAAGGATCAGTTGGATATTTATCTCCGGAAGCCCATATGGCCTTAGTGTTAATGGGGGAAGGTAAAGCATGGTACAATGGAGAGTTTATTCCAGGGAGTGATGCGTTAGAAAAAGCTGGTTTACAGCCTGTTTCATTGGGCTGTAAGGAAGGATTAGCACTTATAAGTGGAACGACATCGGTCACAGCTTTCGCTTCATTAGCTCTCTATAACAGTATTCAGGCGGCCAAAACAGCGGATATTGCAGGTGCCATGTCTTTAGAAGCGTTAAAGGGAACCATAAAAGCTTTTGATCCACGAATCCATGCGGTTAAGAGACATGAAGAGCAAGCTGGCACGGCCCGAAACATTGTAAATATGCTTAAAGGGAGTGAGATTGCTGAAAAATATCAGGATTACAGATTACAGGATGCTCTTAGCCTAAGATGTATTCCTCAAGCCCATGGGGCCGTTAAAAAGGTTTTAAAAGATGCGGCATTTACCATATGGAATGAGATAAACTCATCAAGTGACAATCCATTGATTACGACAGAGGATCAGGGAGATGCCCTTATGGGAGGAAATTTTGATGGAACATTCGTCGGGATCTATTCGGATACGATGGCCATTGCAATGGCCAATCTCGCAAAGGTTTCAGAGAGAAGGCTAGACCGGCTCGTTAACTATCATATAAGTGAACTTCCGAATTTTCTCGTGGCAAAACCAGGCTTAAATAGCGGTTACATGATTCCACAGTATACTGCAGCAGGACTGCTTAATGAAATAAGGGTTCTTGCTCATCCCGCGACAATTGATAATACACCAACCTGTGCAAATCAAGAGGATGTTGTCAGTTTTGCCTATTTTGCAGCAAAAAAGGCCTATCAAATAACGAAAAAGCTGGAGTATATGTTAGGACTTGAGCTAATGGCAGCTGTTCAAGCCTTGGATTTTCATCAACCTCTGAAACCTTCACCCGTCAGCCAAAAGGTTTATGAGCTAATCAGGAGTGAAGTTCCAACTGTAGAAGAAGATCGATATTTCTATCCCGATATACAATTTATTACCAACCTTATTCGTGAAGGAGAAATCCTGAACGCTGTCGAATTGATAATTGGAAAACTAGATTGGTAAGAATATCTAGAAAAATGGAAGCTTTTTTTACTCTTCTTCCTTAGAGTAGAATAGCTTCTATTCTATTTGGGGGCTTAGAATATGGTTGAAGAACTAACAAAAATATCTTTTTCACAGCTATTGCTTTCCGGAACTTTTGTACACGTCGCACCTTTTGAAGTGTTGCAAGAAAAGTACGGCGTGAATATTCAGCCCAATGTAGTCGTTTTAGTTTCGATGGATCGCTATCCAGATTTAGCTGAGGGAAAACCGATTGAATGGAAAATGAAGATTGGACGAAAGCTTGTCGAAGAATTAGATACCATCTTACCTATTCCATTTTTATGGGCATGGACGGAAGAGGGAGTTCTTGCTCTTTTACTGGATTTCCATGAAGTAAATACACAAGAAAGAAAAAAAGAAGTCCTTTTACTTGCAGAAGAGATTCAAACGGTCTCCGATCAAGTTGGCATACATGTATCGATTGGTATCGGGAAATTTTATGATGATCCTACTGACCTAATTTGTTCATTTGAAGAGGCAAAAAAATCAATGTCCGGAAGGTTTTTTCAAGGGAATAAATTAATTTTTCACACAGATATGAGAAAAAACATGGTTGAATCCTTAAAGATTCCTTTAACGAAAGAAAAGTCAGAACTATTTTCCTTAGTTAGAATTGGGCACACAGAAGGGGCTGTGACCCAAATCAAAGGAATCATGAATAGGGTTGCTGAGATTTATGACTATAATGAGGATGTTTTTAAATCCGAGGTAATTGACTTGCTTATGATGATGTCCAGAATTGTTTTAGAAGCTGGAGTAAGTCCGATCTCGATTTTGACGAATACGGCAAATGTAATTCAAGATCTATATCATACGATTCGATATGACAAATTTGTCATGAAAGTTTGTACATATGCCAAATGGTTAACCGAACAGGTAGAAGAAACATATATTCATGATGTTTCACCCATAATGAAGAAGGCGATTCGTTATATGAAAGAGAATCATCAAAAAGTTGTTTCTTTAGAAGATATCGCCCATTATTGTCACTTAAGCAGATATCATTTTAGCCATCTTTTTAAAAATGAAGTTGGAACGAGTGTCATGGATTTTTTTAATAAGCTTAGAATTGATAAATCCTTATTTTATTTAGAAAAGACGGACTTTTCTGTACAGGAAATTGCTATTCAAGTGGGCTTCCAAGATTCCAATTACTTTAGCCGATTATTTAAAAAGTATTTGAATTCCAGCCCAACGGAATATCGGCGGTTAAAGAGGATGATTTAGATGCCTACTCAATATAAAAAAAACTTCCTCGGATACCGTAGGAAGTTTTTTGAAAATGGAAATTAGCGAGGGTCCTCTCTTAAAATCGGCATTGTACAGCAGCGGAAAGCACCACCAGATTTAATAATTTCCGTAATATCCACCTCAATTACCTCAAAACCGCGATCCCGCAGCTTTTGGTTAACCTCCTTGTTAATCGGCAGACTTAACACGCGCTTGTTGCCAATCGAAAGCACATTGGTTCCCAAGGTGGCTTGTTCTTCGGCGGATACCTTTATTAATTCGTATCGGGAAGAGAGTATCTTTAATTTTTCCTCATCAATTTCCCCTGGAAAAATTAACGCCTCATTTTCAGAAAGAACATTAAAAACACAATCCAAATGGAGATATGTATCGGTAAACGGTATGGTCATGACTTCAAAATTGGGCAATAAGCTTTGCAAATGGTCAATCGCTGTTGCATTGGTCCGGTTACTCACACCAATATAAATGGTGTTCCGGTCGATTAAAACATCGCCGCCTTCAATTTTGTCCTCCAAAAGGTTGGTATACGTGATTTGTTCCCGTTCGAGCAAATCAATTAACGGCTGTTCTTCACCTTTCCGAACATCATGGGCCATACGGGCCACAAATACCTGGTTTCCAAGCGTAAAGCCAATATCACGAGTGAAAACTTGTTCAGGAAACTGCTCGGAGGGCTTCAGTAAAAGCACTTCTACACCGTTTTCCTCTAGAGTTCGAACAAGCTGCTGATGCTGTTTTTTAGCCAGTTCGGTATCGATGTTTTCTTTTAAAAATTGTTTTTGTGTTTCATTAATGGCTTCGCGAATGGTCATAAAGGTAGGCGAGCATAAAACGACTTTTTTTAAGGTGTCGTATTCACTAAAGCATAAGCTTTTTAGTTGATTTTGCATTTGGTCCTCCTCCACAAACGAAATCTAAATTATAATATTCCCTATTAAGGGATGAAGTAAACGAGTCTTGAACGGAGGAGAGTTGTCACATGGTTCTAAATATCCTAAATGGACAAGCGATGTATGATTATTACAAGGGCACTGATTTTCTGAAAGGAGGGTGGATGGCACCTTTTAACGAGGCGATGTCTTATGGCAGCACTTGTAAGGATTTATTTTCCCGTGAGTTTGTCGAAATTCGGGCGAAGGTTCATCATGTGACGGCAGAACAATATACCGAGCACACACTGAAGCCATTAGAGCCTCTCTTTAATAAAGAATTTACTAAGATCGCATTATGGTTTGATGAGGATATGTTTTGCCAAATTAATCTCCTCACTCTTCTTGCTTGGCTAGACTCTGCCAATTATAAAGAGGTGGTTGATATTCATATTGTCGGGGAACGGTTTGAACCTGTGAGCTGTTTTACCGTAGTTGCGGAAGGGTATTTGGCTATTTACAACCAAGTGTTGATGGAAAAAACTATGCCTGAAGAGGAGATTCAACCTGACATTTTAAAGAAGGGGATCGAGCTCTATTTGAAGTACCTTCATGAGGATAGTGAGCTAATTAGGTATATCCGTGAGCATCGACAAGTTCCAGCAGAAGATCTGGTAGTTGCTCTGATAACGAAATTTAGAGAATATGGCTTAGGGGATACCCAATATTTCGAAATCATCCAAGCAACCCGATTGGAACACCGGTAATATTCACAGTGGGCTGGCAAGAAGAAAAAAGGGCTGATTCAAAAAATAACGGGTTCCGTTTCCTATCACAAAGATTAAAAATGTAAGTTAAAATGAGTGTATGAAATCGACACTCATTTTTTATTGGTGTAAAGCCATTTGGGTGGAAAATACATAAAAGTTTGTATAGGGAAACACCCCAAATTGTGGGTGTACAATGGTTGTTGTACCCCCACAATTTTACTCTCAATTTATATGACATAAAACACTTTGAAAGTACGTTATAATTGGATATATGTATCTTATCTATAAATGAGTAAACAGTGATATTTAAAATAAGTGGAGATTTTCCGTTTAGATTGCAGAATAGAGATCGGTTCGGGGGATATAAGCGGAAATTTTCCGTTTAAGCAAAGCAAAATTACCCATTTTCACATTTTTCGAGGCAATAGACGGAATTTCTCCGTCTATTTAAGCTATTTTCTGTGCTATTTCTAAATTAAGAGAAATTTCTCCGCTTATTTATCAAACCAGTGCTTAACCCGCCCCCCAACCGAAAAAGAGCGGACCCTCACGGACTCAAATGAGGGAGTCAGCATCTTTTTATCGAGTAGCATCCAGGCAAACAAAAATGGCTCAGTAACTGAGCCATTTTATTTTTAATTGCTAAAACAGATACAAAAGGTAGCACAAATTGGACTTCAAATTCAATTGCATTTTCAGGTTTTGCGACAGTAAACGGAACCCGTTATTCAAAAAATCAGCCCGCTTTTGGTGCCTGTCACCGTTTCTCATCTCACCATGTAACAAATGGTGCCTGTCACCACATCAGGCTAACCCAAATAAACCAAATCCTTCAGTTCATCGGTGGAAAGCTCGGTCAGCCAGTTTTCGCTGGTGATAATTTGGTCGTTCAGAAATTGTTTCTTCTCCAGCATCGCATCGATCTTTTCCTCTAACGTCCCAGTACAAATCAACTTATGAACATGTACAAACCTCGATTGACCGATTCGATAGGCCCGGTCTGTTGCTTGATTTTCGACAGCTGGATTCCACCAACGGTCGTAATGAATGACATGATTAGCGGCAGTTAAATTCAATCCTGTACCACCAGCCTTCAACGACAACAGGAACACAGGAAACTCCTGATTCTGGAACCGCTCAATCATATTGTCCCGCTGTGTTTTGGAAATACTACCGTTCAAGAATGGCACATCAATACCAAACTTCTTCTTCACTGAGGTACGGATCATTTCACCCATTTCAATATATTGAGTGAAAATCAGACAGCTTTCACCTTGATCCAAAACAGCATCCACGAGTTCAATCAGTTTATCCAGTTTATTCGAGCGCTCTAGCAGCTCACGCCCATTCGCCTGTTCTTTTAAATAGAGAGCAGGGTGGTTGCATAGCTGTTTTAAACGGCTTAGCATTTGGAGAATTAACCCTTTCCGCTCAAAGCCAGATAACTTTTCAATCTCCGCAAAGGTATCGTGAATCAGTTGCTCATACAATGATGCCTGTTCCGTTGTAAGTGGACAGTACTCTTTCTGCTCGAGCTTATCGGGAAGATTGAGCGCAACCTCCTCGTCTTTTTTCGTTCGCCGCAGTAAGAACGGCTTGATTAACGATTGTAGCTGCTGCACTTTTTCCTTCTTTTCATCCTTTTCAATCGGAATGACAAACTTCTTCTGGAACTGCCCTAAGCTGCCAAGATAGCCGTGATTGGTGAAATCAAAGATCGACCACAGCTCGGTGAGACGGTTCTCCATAGGGGTTCCGGTTAAAGCAATATGATGGCGGCCGCGCAGTCTGCGGACGGCCTTGGATTGCTTCGTTTGCGAATTCTTGATGTTTTGCGCCTCATCAATCGCAATCGAACTCCACACAATCGATTCAAACTCTTCTGTATCAAGATGGCTTATTCCATACGAAGTCAGCACCACATCCGCGTCTTGAACCCGTTTCGTAAAGGCGTCTTCTTTCAACCGGTTCGAGCCATAATGCAGGTACACCTTCATCTCTGGAGCAAATCGTTCCAGCTCCTTCTGCCAGTTCCCCAGCACAGACGTCGGGCAAATAATCAGCGCTGCCTTAGTTGGCACCTTCACCTTAGGAGCCTCACTCGAAGCGTCATCCGCCTTTTTCCTTCGCTTGGTAGTATTTTCGGTGACAGGCACCATTTCTACTGTATCCTCGTTCTTAACCTTTAATAGGTAGGAGATGAGTTGGACGGTTTTGCCGAGACCCATGTCGTCGGCGAGGACGGCGCCAAATCCGAACGAGCGCAAAAACCAAAGCCAGCTCATACCAAGCTGCTGGTATGGGCGGAGTTCTCCGTTTAACCCCTCCGGCACAGTCTCAAGTGGAATCTCGTGCACTTCTGACAGCATCTTGACCATCTGCTTCCATTGCCGGTTCAACTCAATTTGAATCTTCGCAAACGCCTTAGGATTTTCCAGCTCCTCTTCCGTTGCTTCTGAATCCACGAGTTCTTGCTCTAGCAAATCACGTACATGCAAGCCTTCTTTTTCGGCACGCTTCATCAAATCCTGAATTTGTCGAATAAACTGCGGATCCAGCTTCACCCAGCGACCACGGATATAGACAAGCTTTCGTTTTTCCTCCACGAGCTGCCCGAACTCTTCTTCAGACAAATCCACACCATTCATCGAAAAGCGCCAATTGAAATCAAGCATAGCCTGAAGGCCAACAAACGATGGACGATGGCTCGAGGATCCCTTCAAGGATGCCTTCACCTTTAAGTTCGCATTCTTCATGGCCTGCCACCAGGAAGGAAGGAGGATCTCCACATCGAGCGCAACTAAGGTCTCACTTGCCTCGGTTAAAAACATCCACGCCTCTTCCTCCGTAAGATGGCTCTTGAAAAAGCCATCCTCTTCAAGCCATGGAATTAACCGAGCCCAGCGGCTCCGCTCCAGATCAACTTTGTCTAAAAAAGGACGCCATTTTGCTGGAATTTTTCGAATTCCTTCCACATCATAGACCTCATCGACTTCTTTCTTGCTGCGCAAAAAGACATCCAGGGTCCAGGGACCTTCTCCATCAATCGGTTCTGAAAGACGCAATCCGATCGTAAAGGGCGTGTCGCTTTCCTTAATACCAACCCACTCAAGCCAGCTTTCTTCATCAAAATAACGGGACAGCTCCACACCTGAAATATTCTGTTTTCTCAATAAGTCCAGCTTAGGGCCAAATAGCTCTTTCATTGCGGCGTTTCGGGTTAAATAAGCATCGAGAGCCTCATTATATAAATCGGAAATATAATCTTTGGCCGTGCTAAGCTCCGTATCACCGTCCGAGTCCGGGGCTTCCGTCTCATCCACGATGGTTTGTTCCCAAAAGGACGAGTCAAATTCATCCTTGACCCGCTCTGGGAGCTTCCAGCGGAACAGGCCATGCTCCCAAACCGAAAAGTCTGGCAGCCAATCTTTCTCTAAGATTCCTTCATACAGTGTGAGTGCCGACGCTAAACAGATCTCGGATTGCTCATTCCAGTCCCAATCGATATAGCGATTGAAGGATTCCTTCGCAAACAAAGAAACGAGCTGCCAGCCGCTAATAATAATCCCTTCGACATCATTCACCGTTTCTGTCTCAAGAAGGGTGCCAAAAAAGCTTTCTTCATGGCTGCTAAAAACGAGGTTTTTCCATTTGAACGGAGCCATATAAGAACCCCGCTCATTTTGGGCCGTCAACAGAAACCGGCCATCCCCTAATTTAGTCGTCATCAATTTGATAAACCTAGTTTTAAGCATATAACGTACCCCTTTGGTGCCTGTCACCATTAATCATGTTCCTAATGTGAAAAGGTTGAAAATCTATATATTAATTATGTGTATGTGGTAAAAAGTTCATATTCCTTTATTATACCCAAAAATGTGCGGTTAGAGGAGTGGGAGGAAAGATTGCTCATGTTTTTGGGAGCTGTGATGAATTTGGTCGAATTTTTCTAAAAAACGTTAAAGTCATCGTGTCTATGAAAAGTTCATCCAAGATTTCAATTATTATAAAAAAATCCAGGCAATTGATATATGATTTACTCAGAAACAGAAACTTTTAAAACAAAGTGTGTGAGTTTCTCACACTTTAAATACTCATTCTAGTAAATGCAGGATAAAATTACTTACTTCATAAAACAAAGGAGAGAACGGACATGGTAAAAAGTTATTTTCCAGAAGGTTTTTTATGGGGAGGCGCCATTGCGGCAAATCAGGCAGAGGGCGCATGGAATGTAGATGGAAAAGGCATTTCCGTTGCAGATGTAGCTAAATATAAACCAAATATTTCGGTAGAAGATTATAAATCCCAATGGCACGTGGGATTAAAAGATATTGAAGAAGCACTTAAATCAGATGATACCATCTATTATCCAAAGCGCCGAGGCATCGATTTTTATCATCACTATAAAGAGGATTTAGCTTTGTTTGGCGAAATGGGGTATAAAACGTTACGTGTATCGATTGCCTGGACACGAATTTTCCCGAATGGAAATGAGGAAACGCCAAATCAGGCAGGATTAGACTTTTACCGCTCCATGTTTGAAGAAATGAGAAAAAACAACATCGAACCGCTTGTTACGTTATCCCACTATGAAATGCCGTTATATCTAGTTAACGAATATGATGGCTGGGTATCCCGCGAAGTAGTCGATATGTTTGTAAAATATACTAAAGTCGTGTTTGAAGAATATAAGGACCTAGTAAAATACTGGCTAACCTTTAATGAAATCGATAGTATCTTCAGACATCCGTTTACAACCGCTGGAATTGTCGAAGAAAAATATAATAGTAAAAAAGAAGCAGAAGAAGCAATCTACCAGGCTTTCCATCACCAGTTTGTCGCTGCCGCTCATGCAAAAAAACTATTACTAGAAATCATTCCTGGCGCACAAATCGGCTGTATGCTGACCAAGACGCTAACTTATCCGGAAACTTGTAATCCAGAAGATATTTTATTAGCACAGAAAGAAAACCGTGATAATCAATTTAGTTCGGATGTTCAGGTGTTTGGCGAATACCCACGTCATGTTCTCAATCATTGGGAAGAAAACAATTTTAACATTGCCATGGAAGACGGCGATTTAGAACTTCTTAAAAAATACACCGTCGACTTCTTATCTTTCAGCTATTATATGTCGATGGTGGCTTCAATCAATGCTGATCAACGTGAAAAAGTTGGAGGAAACCTGACAACTGGAGTGAAAAATCCTTACTTACCAACATCTGAGTGGGGCTGGCAGGTGGACCCGGTTGGCTTCAGAGTTGCCTTAATTGATTTATATGACCGCTACCGGATTCCGTTGTTTGTTGTTGAAAATGGAATTGGTGCAAGAGATGTAGTTGAAGAAGATGGATCAATCGTTGATGATTACCGCATCGAATACTTCCAAAAGCATTTCGAACAAATGAACCTGGCGATTAAAGAAGGCGTCGAGCTAATGGGTTACACTCCATGGGGCTGTATTGATATTGTTAGTGCCTCAACTTCACAAATGACCAAGCGTTACGGCTTCATCTATGTCGATTCCGATGATTTAGGAAACGGAACCTTTAAGCGGACACCAAAAAAATCATTCTACTGGTATAAAAAAGTAATTGAAACAAATGGTGCTGATTTAGAAAATACTGTGTTAGAAACTACGAAATAAGGGTGGAGAACAACATGGAATTAAAACAATTTCCGAAAGAATTCCTATTTGGCGGGGCCATCGCAGCGAATCAAGCAGAAGGAGCTTGGAATGTTGACGGTAAAGGACCAAGCACAACGGATGTATCCAATGGAATTGTCGGTCCGGTTGATGACAATATAATCGAAGGAAAATTTTATCCAAGCCATGAAGCCATTGATTTTTACCATCGTTATAAAGAAGACATCGCCCTGATGGCAGAAATGGGCTTGCAGTGTTTCCGGACTTCCATCGCCTGGCCACGGATTTTTCCAAATGGCGATGAAGAACAGCCGAATGAAAAAGGCTTACAGTTTTATGATGACTTATTTGATGAGTTACTGAAACACGGGATGGAACCAGTTGTCACTCTTTCACATTATGAAACACCGCTCCATTTAGCGAACACCTATGGCGGCTGGGATAACCGTGAACTGATTGGTTTTTTCACCAAATTTTCAGAGATTGTTTTCAAACGCTATAAAAATAAAGTGAAATATTGGATGACATTCAATGAAATCAACAACCTGCATACGATTCCATTTGCGACGGGTGCGTTTAGACCAGAGCGAAAGGAAAATCCGGTTCAGGCACTTTATCAAGCGGCACACCACCAGTTTGTCGCAAGTGCATTAGCAACTAAGCTTTGCAAAGAAATCATTCCGGATGCGCAAATGGGCGCGATGCTTTCCTTAAGTGTGTCATATCCAAATACATGCCATCCAGATGATGTCTTTGAAACCTATCAATTAAGAAGACGTTCTTTGTTCTTTGCGGATGTGCAAATTCGTGGGGAATATCCTCGTTATATCAAGCGGGTTTGGAAAGAGCACCATGTAGAAGTGCAAATGGAGCAAGGCGATGAAGAAATTATTCGCCAATATCCAGTCGATTACCTTGGATTCAGCTACTATCGCAGCACCACACATAAAGCGGGTACCAAAATTATAGGCAATACCGGCGGGATTATTGGCACGCCAAATCCTTATTTAGAATCCACTCCGTGGGGATGGCAGATTGATCCAAAGGGACTTCGTTATGTATGTAATGAACTTTATGACCGTTATCAAATTCCTCTTTTCATTGTGGAAAACGGGATTGGGATGGACGAAGGGCCAAATGATAATAGCGAAATCATCGATGATGAAAGAATCCGTTATTTAGACCTTCATCTGAAAGAAATTTTGGAAGCTATCGAAGATGGAGTCGAAATGATGGGCTATACCTGGTGGGGTCCAATTGATATTGTCAGCGCGGGCACCGGCGAAATGAAAAAACGGTATGGATTTATTTATGTCGACAAAGATAACGATGGAAATGGTACACTAGATCGGAAAAAGAAAAAGAGTTTCGATCATTATAAAGAAGTTATTGCGTCTCGTGGGAAAAATTTATTTGCATAACAGGCAGTAGGGTGGCATCCTTCGCTCAATTTAGTTGAGGGAGGATGCTTTTTTATTATTTATTGTTGATGAAAATTCATAAGCGGAGAATTTCCGCCTAATGTATATGGTTGACTCTTAAGAACCAGAAATAAGCGGAAATTTTCCGTTTAACTTCTCTAAATAAGACAAAATCGAAAGAATTGGAGCATATAAACGGAAAAACTTCCTCTATTTTTAAGGAAATATGGGTATTTCCCAATTTAAACGGAATTTTTCCGTTTATTTTTCAAACACAGTGAAGTCAACAATCAAGCCTACATTTAAAACGAGAGAAGAGATGATTGTGGAAAAACAAGAAAGCAAATACAGATGGATTGTCTTTGGCACGGTCCTGTTCGTCTATTTGTTAATTGTCAGTCAGCGGACAGCCCCCGGCTTAATTACAGATCAATTAATGAAAGAATTCAATATGAGTGCATCGATGATTGGTTTACTGACGAGTATCCAATTTTTTGCTTACGCTGCCTTACAAATTCCGATTGGCATTTTGTCAGACCGTTTCGGACCCAATCTTTTTCTCATTGTCGGAACCATGCTTAGTGGGATTGGAACGATCATATATAGTATGGCAGGGAACGAGTTCTTCCTTTTATTCGCTAGGTTATTGGCAGGGGTAGGGGATGCGGCGATTTGGGTCAACCTGGTGTTAATCTTAAGCCAGTGGTTCAAAGTGAAGGAATTTGTTGGATTGCTCGGTATTGCCGGCATGAGCGGGAGCTTTGGGTTTTTACTGGCAACCGTCCCGTTTTCCGCCTTGATTACGCTGTTGGGGTGGAGGGACCCATTCTTTATCATGGGAATTATCTTATCCTTTGGCAGCGCCCTGTTATATTTTATCCTTGTAAAAAAACCAAAACAAAAGCTCGTCATGACCTCGACGAAAAATGAGCAGAAGCGTGAAAAAACTACGACATTACTGCGCCGTATCTTTTACGATCGCCGGGCATGGGCGGCGTTCTTATGCCACTTTGGTGTGGTCGGCACGTATGTAGGATTTATCGGTTCGTGGGCGGTCCCTTACGGAATGCATGTATATGGCATGACCAGGTCAAGCGCAAGCCAGTTTATTATGGTCGGCCTAATCGGCGCCATGATTGGTTCGCCGTTTAGCAGTTGGTTATCGAATCGTTTAGGATCAATCAGACGGCCCTATGTTTTCTTCCATCTACTTATATGTGCAGGATGGACGGCATTTGTGATCTTTGACGGCAAGCCACCCGTTTTTATGCTATTTGTGCTTTTTCTCATGATTGGTTTTGGAAATGGGGCCAATCCTCTCACTTTTGCTACCGTTCGCCAAGCCTTTCCGATTCAGGAAGTGGGGGTTGTTTCCGGATTCGCGAATACCGGTGGGTTTCTAAGTGCAATCCTTTTACCAGCTATTTTTGGAAAAATCTTAGACCATTTTCAAGCTTCTGGCAGCCAAGTGGGGTATCATTATGGGTTTATCATTCCCGTAGTCTTTTCGATTTGTGGTTTAGTAGGGGGACTTTTGATTAAGGAGCATAGGGTGGAAGAAAAGAAGGTAGTTGAGAAGGTTGCTTTATAGATTTAATGAAAACCCTCTTGTGATGAGAAAATAAAACTAAGAGGTGGATAAACTGGAAAAGGATTCAAATTTTATAACGCTTGTAGCCACTGATAAAGCCGGACTTCGGTCGTTATGAAAGGTCTATAACGCCCGAAGCCAGTGAAAGAGTCGGTCTTGGGTAGTTATGAAGAGTTTATAACGCCTGAAGCCAGTGAAAGAGTCGGTCTTCGGTAGTTATGAAGAGTTTATAACGCCCGAAGCCAGTGAAAGAGTCGGTCTTGGGTAGTTATGAAGAGTTTATAACGCCCGAAGCCAGTGAAAGAGTCGGTCTTGGGTAGTTATGAAGAGTTTATAACGCCCGAAGCCAGTGAAAGAGTCAGTCTTGGGTAGTTATGAAGAGTTTATAACGCCCGAAGCCAGTGAAAGAGTCGGTCTTCGGTAGTTATGAAAGGTCTATAACGCCCGAAGCTATCGAAAAAGCCGGACTTCGGTAGTTATGAAAAGTAAAAAATACTCGAATACACTGATAAAGTTGGGTCGTAAACTTCCTCTTAAAGCGGATAAGAGGTTCGTAGCTGTCTAAAAAATAGTAATTTTCATGATTATACCTTGCTTGAGCATCAAAAGTATGTTCCAGCTGTAAAATGGTAACCTATCGGCGATTTTTCCATTTTATCAGCGAAATGAAAAAAAGCCAGCGCCCGCCCAAAAACAAGGGCGGCCCACTGACCACAATATCACAAATCCACTAACTTACTCCGCCGGCACTCCTCATGAAACGCCCGCAGTCGTTTCGTCCGGTCCATCAGCGTCTCCATGAAATACTCCCAATCATCAACCCTCTTCAACTTCTTATATAACGTTCGCAGCTTTTTCAAATGCCGCACCGCCATCTTATAACTCGACCGGTTCTTCTGATCAATCTCGCGCTGCGCCGTCTGATGCAACATCCCAAGCAACACCTCGGGCCGCTCCTTCTCAATGATCTTCAAGCGATCCTTCGGCAAATCATAAAAATCCAACCCGACAAATGCCTGAAGCTCGCCCCAGCGGTCATACTGCCCACGCTCAAACAGCAAATACTCATACTCCCCAAAACTATAAGGCAGCATCGTGAGCAAGCCGCGCTCGTACAAATCAACTCGATCATTTTCCGTGCAAAAGGGGGCCACCGACTTCAACGCACTCCGCACAAACGTCACACAGCTATGATAACCGCCCAACGCATCCAAATACCATTTCACTTTTTGGAAAAATAACTCAATCAAAACGCCAACACGGCGCCAAGCTTTCAATGCCGATAAATAATCAATCCAAAACACCATATAAGGGGCAATCTTTTCATCTGGAACATGCCCGAGCAGCTTAACCGCCGACTCATCATCGCCAACGAGGAGATGGAGATGAACCCCAGCGACCATTAGCGGTATCGGATTCTCCCAGTCCTGAAGGTTTTTAAGCCCGTCGCGGATTTTCAAAATTTCCTCTTCGCGCCATGCCTTCTTTTTGAAAAATTGCACCCACAACAGCCGGTACAAAAAGATCCGCTCAAATTCCAACCCGCTCGCGCATCGCAGCAGGTCAAACGCATCATCCTTCAACCGCTCAATAAACTCATCAAACGCAAACGGCAGCGACTGGACGCCAATTTTGACAGCCAGATCCTCGGCATCATCTAATAAATTGTGAAACACGTGCTGGTAGGCCCGCCTCACGGTGTCCTCATCATGATTTAGCTGCTCGCTCAGCGCGGCTAGCTTCCGGAACGACACCACAATCGCAATCAGTTCGTAGAGCAGGCGCCATTCCTGTTCGACTGGCGCACTCGCATGAACTCTGCGCTCATAAATGCCATACAATTCTGGGATGACGTAGGGGCTCGTATATTTTTTCGAAGCGAGCAGGGTATCGAAGCTGACCTCAAACGACTGCACCCAGCGGCTGTAATCCGGCTTCAAGACACCATTCGCCTTAATCAAATCCTTTGCCTGTTGCATGCCCCAGTCCGCCACTTCCTTCTGTTCCCGGGCCGGCTCGCGCCACGCTGTTACCCAGTCAGCGACACTGCCAAACTTGGAAAATGCCGCGAAAAAGGTAGCGATCTGATGGCGGCAAAAGCCCTCGTTAGGACAAGAGCACGAACTCATCGAGGCAAATACCAGATCAAGCTTCACATAGCAAGGCGTCACGTCTTGGACCGTAGAAGTGATTTTATTGTTAAATATCTGTAATTGCTTCACCACCCCTTGGCGGTACAGCATTAATCCTTTTTGCACCAGTTTCGCGTCTTCTGCATCCGTTGGAACGAGCAGTTCACGAACCTGTTCTTCAAAATACTCCATTTGTTCATTAGCAGGTGTCGACTCCAAGGCCGCGACCCCCTTTTTCTAAAAAGTCCATATTCATTCATTATACCCAAAAATTCAAGATTAGGTAATTTGTCTAACTGCGCACAAGCAATGTTTGCCTGCAAGGCATAAGTTAAAATAAAAAAATCCCACCCTCAATGGATGGGACAAGCTGAATTTCATTTTTAGAGTGTTTATAAGAAGAGTAGAGGTAAGTGGAACTTACCGCTGTATACGCTACTAGTGGTTTGTTCGATCTTACTCCATTGCCAGTAAATTCACTGGTGATCCATAAGCATGAGAATGAACCGTAGCGATTCGGTTCGAAAGTATACTCGAGGAAGTGCTGTACACCATGATGCATGAGTTGAATGAATGTGGTTTTATTTTAGAAGTCAAATCATAAGTCCTTTTTAAAAACTGCTGCGGTTAAACGCCGTGATCTTCCGATTCTGTATAAGCTTCGATGGTTTTATCTCGGCAATCCCAGCATTCCGCTCGATTTCTCTCCATGATGGCTAATTCCTCACCACATCTAATGCATTTATCCATTCATAATCCCTCCTTTTTCATTCTGTAAAGCTCCAACTTTATTAAATAACAAAGTTGTTAAAAATAATTATAACACAGATTACTCTGAAAAATATATGTTAATTAAATTACATAATTTGCATTCTTATCACAAAATACGAGGAAATTCGAGAATTCCGAAGAGAGGATAGTCCTTATATTACAAACATTACGTTTCTGTAAAAAATTTCTAAAACAATAGCGTGAAATAATCAATTTTAATAGAATGGGATTCAAAATCATTTGGAGGGATTCCTTTGTTATTCAAAACCCAAAAGAAGGCAGAAATAGGCGATCATATCTTTTTTAAAAATGGAGTCATCGGAATCGTTGAGAAGGTTTATGATAATTCGGTGATCACGAAGATAACCGAAAATAATACCGAATGGGAGTTTAAGGAGAATAAAACAGTAGTAGCACACAAAAATTATAAGGTTTTGGCATAGATGTACTGGATAGTCCTAATAGGCTATCCAGTTTTTAGTTAACTGGTTTTTCTTCACTGGGAGATAAGCCTTATTTTAAAAAAAATGAAGCAGAAAAAAGGAAATAGACATTTATGAAAGAACTTATTTGGTATAACTATATAAGGGGTGTGCGAAACTGGAAAAAATACATTTTTTTGTAAGTGAATTTTTCTTTAGTATAGCCTTATGTGTTGTTGCTCTGTTTTTTGCGTTAAAATCGGATGTTTTTTCGATTACAGTTGTTTTTTTAGGGTTGATTGCAGGGTCACTGATTGACCTTAATTTGCGTACTATTACTAAACATAAATCCGTTAAAATTAGTGGGTATCTTGAACATAAACAAAAAGTGGCAGAAAAAGAGACAAGTTTGTAATTTTCCTAGATGAATAGGGTGTAAGATGAAAGCCGCCGATTTTTTTTGGCGGCTTTTCTTATGTTTCCAGTTGGAAGCAGGAGAACCGTCCCCATGCTTCCATCGACAATAATTTCAGAAATGTTACAAAGTAATTAATTATATTACAAGTTATTTATAATTCTATGATTCTCTCGTTTTTTCGACTAAATCATTGCTATAATGGAAAAAAATAGAGAAATGTTAGGGGATACATACATATGAAGAAAATAGTAAGTATGGCAGCTGCTGCATTTATTGGGTTCGGGTTTTTTACGGTGTCAGCTGAAGCAGCTACCGTTGTGAATACAAGTTCATTGAATGTACGTCAATCACCTTCTACAAGCTCATCTATCATTGGAAAAGTAACGAATGGTCAAACATTGAATGTGACAGCCCGCCAAACTGGCTGGCTGAAGATTAGCTATAATGGAAAAACAGGTTATGTTAGTTCACAATATACAAAAGAAACCGGCACATCAAGTAGTGCAGGAACTTATTACGTTAATGCGTCTTCATTAAACGTACGTTCTGGCGCTGGCACAGGCTACGCCAAGATTGGCACATTAACCAACGGACAAGCTGTTAGCGTAAGTAAGGATCTTGGCAATGGCTGGTATCAAATCAGTTATAATGGGAAGACAGGTTATGTCAGTAAGCAATTTGTAGTGAAAACCGCTGTAAAAGCAGCAGCAGAGTTCACTGTCGAAGCGACGGCTTATACTCCGCTAGAATCTTCTAGTGGTATTACGGCTGCAGGCTATAATATTCGTAAAAATCCCAACATGAAGCTGATTGCGGTGGATCCGAAAGTGATTCCGCTCGGTAAAAAAGTCTGGGTAGAAGGCTATGGAGAGGCGATTGCAGGCGATACGGGCGGCGCAATCAAAGGGAACAAAATTGATGTGCTGTTTCCTACTACAAAACAAGCTCTTCAATGGGGCCGCAAAAATGTAAAAGTAAGAGTATTAAACTAATAGAGTAGACAAGTGAGGCAAACCCAAAACAAGAGGGGGGCCTCTATTTTTTTGCCAGGATGATGGTTTTATTCCCTTTGATGGTTGTCATTAACAATGGAACGGTCATAAGTAACATTAGCATTAAAATGACACCGCTTAAGTAATATAGAAAATTAGGTTGATATCCGAAGCTGCCGAAAATAAAAACCGAGGAGATGAACAACAGCGCTAAGAATAGCTCAAAAATGAATGTTAGGATAAAAAATACTACATAAGGAATGACCACTTCTTTATTAGAAACGTGTTGTAATGTAAATCCTTCCCAGCATACATCTGCGAACCTTTGCATTTTCTTCATTTGTATCACCCCTAGTATATTTCTCTTCCCAGTCTTCACAAAGTTTTAAATTTTATAACAATAATGTAACATTTCTTAAATAAATGTCGTGTCTAAGTTTGTACATTTTTTTTTGAAAATGACAAATATAATACCAAAAAACTCGACAAAAAAAGGCATTGCTCATGGAAGCAATGCTTTTACTAATGAAGGGACTATTTACTTTTTCTTTTAAGATAAGCGTATAAATTTCGACTTCGAGAATTGTCCAGCTCCAGGCGCCATCGGCTCGAGGTCACAAGCCAATCCGTCCAAAAGGTTAAAGAACAACCTTTCGGCCGGCTCGTCTTGTGCTTGTCGCCGAAAGCTAAGCGCCTTGCGCTTTTCTTATTTCCACCATTGCCACCATTTTTTTTGACTGGCAGCTGCCACTTGCCTTCTGGTTTCTTCCTCTAGTTTACTTCGTTCTACCAAGTATTGTTCTGTACGTTCTACATATTTTAAAATTCGATTAAGCTTTTCTTCTTGAGCAGCTTCCCGTACTACCTTTTCTTTCAGAATTTTGATTAAATCTAAGTTAATTTGCTCTAAATGTTCAATCCGTTCCAATAGCTCGTCATGGTTACATTCCTGTTTCATATCCTGGTCATCAGTAGTCAGTAACGGTGTTGCTTCTGTAACGGTTCCCGTGCTAGTTTCAAGGTTACATTCCTGCTTCATATCCTGGTCATTAGTAGTCAGTAACGACGCTGTTTCCGTAACGGTCTCCGTGCTAGACTGTAACGGTACTACTTCTGCAAGGGGTTCCGTGCTAGTTTCAAGGTTACATTCCTGCTTCATATCCTGGTCATTAGTAGTTAGTAACGACGTTGCTACCGAAACGGTTTCCGTGCTAGTCTGTAACGGTACTACTTCTGCAAGGGGTTCCGTGCAAGTTTTTTCAGAAACATCTGTGATCACAGATATAGCTGCTTGTTCCAAAGGCACACCGTCTTGCTTATAGTATTTTATTAATTGGCGGAGAGTGCTAACATCTTTATCAAAATAGCCTCTGTGTCCTTTCGGATTACGGTGAATAGGATACCCATGTCCTTCCAAGAGAGTGGCATACTTCCGCAACGTGTTGCCATCTATTCCAAGCAAGTCTTGTACATAACTTGGTGAATAAATTTCCTCCAAAGCATTACACCTCCGCTAGATTCTTTTAGAGCTCTAAATCCTCGCACTTATAGATATAGCTATTATACCAAGTGATTCTTTTAAAAGTTGTCGAACGAACGGATAGTAATCTATTTGTAAAAGGACTGTTAAGGTATGAGGGAATAGAGCTGGATTTGTCATGACTCTATTAATAAAATCTGTGCTATTTTAACTATTTTTAAGAAGTAGGTAAGTCTTAACTGGACAACCTTATGAATGTTACTTAGACTAAAAGCTAGTCAAGAAATAGTACTCTACTAGACTCAGAAGATTGAAAATTTCGAAAAATAAAGTTCTTCGGACAACCTTGATTTGTACAGAATCAAATTAACGAGGAGGAATAATGATGCAAATGGACCAATTGGCCACGATAAAAGTGATAGGTGTAGGCGGCGGAGGCAACAATGCTGTAAACAGGATGATCGAAGACGGAGTAGAAGGCGTAGAATTTATAGCGGTGAATACAGATGCACAAGCCATTCATCAATCAAAAGCAGAGACGAAGATGCAAATTGGCTCATCCTTGACACGGGGGTTAGGAGCAGGTGCCAATCCCGAAATCGGAAAACTAGCAATAGAAGAAAGCCAAAATAAGATTGATGAAGTGTTAAAAGGGGCCGACATGGTTTTCGTAACGGCTGGAATGGGTGGAGGGACAGGCACAGGGGCAGCGCCTGCCATTGCTAGAATGGCTAAAAAGCAGGGTGCTTTGACCATTGGGGTCGTCACGCGTCCGTTCAAATTTGAAGGCAAGAAACGGGCAATAAACGCGGAAATCGGAATTAACGCCATGAGGGAAGCAGTCGATACCTTGATTATCATTCCGAACGACCGCCTGCTTGAGATTGTCGAGCAAAGTACACCGATGATTGAGGCTTTCCGTGAAGCGGATGCCGTCCTTCGCCAAGGTGTGCAAGGGATTTCTGATTTAATAGCTGTGCCAGGGTTAATCAACCTTGACTTTGCTGATGTGAGAACGGTCATGTCCCATAAAGGAACGGCCCTAATGGGAATTGGGATGGCCACTGGCAGCAATCGTGCTGCTGAGGCTGCCGAGAAAGCTTTAAATAGCCCATTACTCGAAACTTCCATCAATGGGGCGCAGGGTGTCATTATGAACATCACGGGCGGTAACGACTTAAGTCTTTTTGAAGTCCAGGAGGCAGCTGAAATAGTGGCTTCTGCTTGTCACGAGGAATTAAATATGATTTTTGGTTCGGTTATTAATGAAAGCTTAAAGAACGAAATGATTGTCACGATCATTGCCACTGGATTTACCGAGCAAGAGACTACAGTCCAAGAAAATCTGCCCCTGCCATCAGAGGAAGAAATGACTCATCGACCTCGAAGGGAACGAACTAGATTACGCCAGGGCGAACCTGTTCCAGAATATGACCGACACGCAGAAAGCTCAGTAAATTCGCTGGATGTTCCTACGTTCATGCGCAATCGAAGAAAACGATTTGAATAAATTTAATAGTATAAGATGATAAAAGAAACTCGACAAAAAAAGGTAAGCACCTTACAAGTGCTTACCTAGCTAAAACCTCATCGAGAGAAATAATTCTATGGGTTAACTCTTCATTCGAATCTAACACACCAATAACAATTTGATTATCTTCTGTTATGGTCGCATATCTAAATAATTCATCCCCAAAAAGGCGCAAATCTGTTTCCTGTTTTGCCTCCATCTTCGCAAAGACAGTTTCTGTGTACTCAAGTGGGAGATAATCATCTATTCCTTCTGGTGGTTCACCAACCCATTTAAATAGGAAATCTTTGATGGAATATTGCTCAATCATCGATAATGTGTTCTTAAATGTTAGCTCATTTACGAGTACTGTTTTCAGCTTAATCACTCCTTAAGTAAGTAAAGTTTATACCTTCAAATGCCGAACAACAACTGTATTATAGTGACAGAATATTTACATTTTGATGTCAACTGTCAAACCTATCCATAAACCCAACAAAAGAAAAAGCCAACCCATCATGGGGTTGACTCGGTATTTAACTCTTCATTTTTTGATAGATTGGAAAAATTTTCGAATAAATGATTAATATAATGGCTTAAATCAAATCCATCTTCTTTCACAAACTCTGATAATAGCAGCGATTGACCTTTCATTTCTCCCATCTCCCCTGAAACGTCTTTACTACTACTATTCCCAATCTAGCATTCTTTTATACAAAAAAATCTCTCAAAATGAGAGATTTTTTTAAGATTAAGAGTATAAATTTGTACTTCGAGAATTGTCTAGCTCCAGGCGCCATCGGCTCGAGGTCACAAGCTTATCCAGTTGCGGCTCCTTGGGACACAAGTCATTAGCCACCCCCTGACGAAGGCAAAAAACGCCTTCTTACAGGGTGCGTCTTATGCCTTCGTCCCAGAACAGTCGCCTCCACATTTAAATCAATACGTCCAAAAGGTTAAAGAGCAACCTTTCGGCCGGCTTGTCTTGTGCTTGTCGCCGATAAGCGGCGCCTTGCGCTTTTCTAATAGAAACGCTTAAAGGCCGCAAAATGAGCGGTATAGTATGGACTATGTAAATTAGAAATCATAATGCCATGGGCTTCATCCGCGTGAATGAATTGATTCTCGTTAAGATAGATGCCCATATGAGAGATTCCTTGCTTATATGTATTTTCAAAAAATACAAGATCGCCAGCCTTTGGTGTGTTCACATAATAACTGCGGTCATAATAGCCTGCTGCCGAGGTACGAGGCACTGATAAACCTGCTTTGCTAGCGACATAATAGATAAACCCGCTGCAATCGAAGCCAGAAAGGGAACTTCCACCCCAAACATACTTAATTCCTTGTAAACTTTTAGCGATAGAAGCGATTTGCTCACCAACATTCGAAACCGAGCCTGGTGACGATGTTGGTGTAGTTGGCGTTGGTGCCAAAGAAGCCGTTCCTGTCACTTTCAGCTTTTGTCCGACAAAAATTAGATCAGACTTCAGGCTATTGAGTGTCTTTAGCTGCGAAATAGTTATATCGTATGTTAAAGCAATTTTACTAAGCGTGTCGCCGCTTTTAACTGTATACACAGTGGTACCCGTAGTAGGGGCCAGTGTTGGTGTCGGAGCTGGAGTAGTACTTCCTTGTTTTGCATACACCTTTAGCGTTTGACCGACATAAATCAAATCGGATTTTAAATTATTGAGCGTTTTTAATTGCTGTACGGTCATCCCATACGCAGCGGCAATTCTACCTAAATAATCCCCGCTTTTGACCGTATATGCCGTTGTCGCAGCAGAAGTTGTTGCGGTTGTCGTGGTCGTTGGTGTTGTTGAGATTGCAGTCACCTTAGCCATAGTGGGCGCGGAAACTGTGACTGTTTTTCCAGGTGCAGATACTTTCAGTGTCTGGCCGGGATAAATCAACGTGCCTGTTAGGTTATTCCACTGCTGCAGTTCGCCGACAGTGAGATTGAAACGGTTGGCAATCTTAATTAAAGCATCGCCGCTGACCACCTTATATGTTGTTTGTTGAACGGCCTGAACGGAGGCTATCGGTGCTTTAGAGTTAATCTGAAGCGTTTGATTGACATAAATCCGATCAGAAGTTAACCTATTTAATTTTTTGATATTTTCCACACTGGTATGATTATTAGATGCAATTTTGGTTAGAGTATCACCTTTTTGGACCTTGTATGATGCCGCCATCGCTGACCCTGCAAATACCGTCGAAAAAAGAGCCGTTGTCGAAAGAGAGCGAATGATTGTTTTCTTCATCTAGTAAAAATCACCTCATATTTTCATATTTTTATTAATTTTACCATAGTTTGCTAATTTCTCGAGGTCGAAAAGTTACAAAATACGTAGGAATTTTAGACTATTTGGTGAATTTGCATAGAAAAAAGGGCAAAATTCTACTAATTTTGCCCTTTGCGTCTTTCATTACTTTTAGGTGGTCATCATAAAAAATTTATTGTGACCGAAGCAGCTTTATTTTTTCGGAGATGGTCAAAATAACCAATTATATTACCCGTTTCAGCTCCTTTTCTACCAAAACGATCACAAATACCTTTATATAAAGGCTAGTCTCATAGAAAAATTCGTTGGAACAGCCAAGTCGCGCCTAAAGCTACAATTGCGTACGAACCATAGATAACGATTTTACTAGAATTTCGTAACATATACAGGTACGCTAACAACGGTAGCAGGACGAGCACAATTGAGAGCTGGACCGCTTCAATGCCGAGGTTGAAATTCACAAGCGCTACAGCCAAATGGCTATTTGGAATAGGCATTTCTTTTAAAAGGGTCGCAAAGCCGAGGCCGTGAATCAAGCCAAACAGGAAGGTGATACTCCAGCGAAAGCGGATTTCTTTTCGAAAAATATTCTCAAGCGCAACATAACAAATACTAAAGGCAATCGCTGCCTCGACAAACCGCGATGGCAGTGTGACCCAGCCTAAAACGGCCAGACTGAGCGAAATACTATGGGCAATCGTGAATGACGTGACAATCGCCGCATACTGTTTAAAGGATTGCTTTCGCAGCAGCAGGGCCAAAAGGAATAGCAGATGATCATAGCCCGTTAAGATATGAAGCATGCCTAATTTAAAAAAAGAAAACCACGATGTCGAAGTCGTTTTTTCAGCAGGCTTTGCCGTCGCCTTAGGCTGGACATGCGTTGTATCAGGCTGTGTCGTTTGCCCTTGCTCTTGCTGAACCTCCGTGACTAAAACCGTCCAAGTACGATCTTTACCTTGTAACACGCCCTCACTCGATTCCCCGTAGATTGAAGCCGTGATCAGGTCGACATAGTTGGTACCCGTGTCGTTATAATAAAAACCATCATTAAATTCAATGGTTTCCCCTGGTGAGAAAGCCGGGAAGGTCATATAAGTGGACAAATATTCTTTGTTTTCCTTTTTCACAAGCTTCATGGCTGTAATCTTTGGCGTTTGTTCCTTATTTCCTTTATCAAGGGTAAGACCCTCTTCGATTAACTCATTCAAATGATGCTGATTCTTTTTGATTTCTGATTTTTCAAGGACAAAGTTTTTGTTTGCGTCAATTCCGGGTATTAATTCAATAATGGATAACGTATCAAGGGTAAAAACTAGCTGCGTTTTTTTACTGTCCATTGTGATTTTGGTATAGCCAGCGCTATAGGAATGGGCTTCCGTTGGCTTAGGTGAGAAAATAACTGCAGCTAGTAAAAGAGATAATAGAGTAGAAATGAATGGAATATGTCTAGTCATCAAAACCAAATAGCCCCCTAAAAACTATAACGAAATAAGTTTTTCTTTCATATAATCACATTTATAGGTACTTGTATATCTTTGGTTATACTTTCTAACATTAATTCTGTGTAAAGATTGTAAATTGTATATAATTTCAAAAAAATATTTTATAGAATAGAAGTGTAATTTAGAAATATCTGAAAGTGGGGCGATAGATAGAGATATTTTTCTAAAAAAATATATAAAAAAGGGCGGAGAATGAATGAAGGGGAAGAATAAGAAGTGGACGAGTTCGTTCATGGCAGCGCTTCTATTGATTAGTACGTTCTTGCCGAGCAGTTTGATAGGTAAAGCGCAGGCGGAACAGGCTGATCATGTCGTTATCTCTCAGGTTTATGGGGGTGGAGGTAACAGTGGGGCCATTTATTCGAATGACTTTATTGAACTATACAATCCAACCGATACTGATGTTTCTCTGGAGGGATGGTCAGTTCAATATGCAAGTTCAACAGGTAAAGCATGGAGTATTACTGCTCTAGAAGGAACCATTAAATCTCATGGATATTACTTAATTCAAGAGGCAGCTGGTACCACAGTAACTGACAAACCGTTACCTAGCGCTGACAAAACTGGGACTATTCCGATGGCAGCAGGTGCGGGGAAAGTGGTTTTAATAAATTCTACTACTGCATTGACTGATCCAACACCAACAGGTGCTATTGATTTTGTTGGATATGGATCTGGAACAAATGCTTATGAAGGATCAACTGGACCGACAGCTACCATATCTGCAACAAAGAGTGCACAACGCAGACCTTACGCAAATGTAGACCCAGCCCCTGGCAAAGGAAATGCCTGGGATTCAGATGATAACGCCGCTGACTTCTACGTAGGAGCAGTTGCAGCTCCACGAAACACGGCAAGTCCCACAGAAGCACCTATGGCAGCAGTCACCAGTCTGCAGCCAAAAGGAAATAACATTCAATTCCTAAAAGACGGTACGACTGTAAAAGTGACCGGAAAAGCAGAAGCAGCAGAAGCTGGTTCGACCGTAAAAGTGTATGAAACTTCAGCCAAAGGAACGGCACTTGGAAACGCAACGGCTGATTCAAACGGTGCTTTTGAGATTAGCTTCACAACAGACAAAGCACTAGCATCCGTCTTTATAGCGGCGACACAATCCGGATTAGATGAAAGTGCGGCCATCCAAATCGATGCAGCCGCCGCAAGCACATCCTTAACTCAAGCCAAACTAAGCTATTCCGTAACAAACGGAGTCGGTACACTAATTGGCGGCACAGGTACAGCTGCTGCCAATGCAGACATCAATGTGTACGCAAATGAAGCAGCAACAGAAAAATTAAACACACAAGCGATTACGGCGGGCACATCAGGTGACTTCACAATTACCATTAACAATGCGCCTAACACTGTTTACGTAACACAAACCACCAGCACTGCAAAAGGAATCATGCTGCAAAGTAATCCGGTATCTGTATCGAAAGCCGATACAACCGCTATAACAAAAATTGCAGACGTTCGTGCATCCGATACAAAAGGGCAGCCAGTCAATGTGAATAAGTACTTTACCATTGAAGGTGTGGCTACAGTTAATAACCAAATCCTTGGAACACAAGCGCAAAATCTTTACATCCAAGACGATACAGCCGGCATCAATATCTTTAGTACTTCTCTTGATTTAGGCTACCAGATTCAAAAAGGGGACAAGGTCCGCATAACGGGTAAGGTCCTCTATTACAATGGCTTAACGGAATTTGAACCAACTTCGATAGATAAAATAAGTGAAGGAAATCCAATTCCAACAGCCAAAACCGTTACAATCAATGACTTAAACACATTCACGACGGCTGAACCGCTCGAAGGCAGCCTTGTTACCGTAACAGGAAAAGTTTCCGCCGTGGCCGCATCAGGTGCAAACTACAATGTTACTTTTGTCGATGACAACAGTAAGGCCACTACCCTAAGGGTTATGGCCGCAACGGGAATCAAACCTGACACAGACCTTGTTGCCGGAAAAAGCTATACCGTAACAGGTGTCCTAGGACAATATACAACTAACGCATCAGCAACGAACGGTTACCAAGTGTACCCTCGTGATGTAAAAGACATTGCGTCCATGTTAGGGATCACCCATACGGCGTTAACGCAAGTCTACAAGGACACAAATGTTGAATTCGAAGCGAATGCTGACGGTGCGGAGTCTGTAACGGTTTACTACCGAGCAACAGGAACCAACGACTACACTGCACTAGCTATGGTAAACGGCGGCGATGGACGTTATACCGCTACATTACCAGCAGCTAACGTGCCGCAAAGCGGATTCGAATATTATATGGAAGCAAAAGCAGGTGCCCAAGTCCAATCGGCAGGGTCAAGCACTGCTCCGTACAAAGTCAGCTTAATCGATGACATAACAGGACCAGAAATTTCAGGGTTTACACCGCAGGATACGACCCAAGTAGAAAGTCCAAAACCTGAGATTTCCGCTATGATTGACGATGCAAGCGGCGTTGACCAAACAACAGTGCAATTGTGGTTGGATGGAAAAGAACTTACAGCGCCAGCGGCAACCATCAGCAAAACACAGGTAAAATATACGCCGCAGGACGACCTCGCGCTAGGCAAACATACCGTTAAGGTCGCGGCAAAGGACACAAAAGGCAACCTATCAGAAAAAACATGGACCTTTGATGTGGTGCCTCGTTTTACTGGCGGAAATCACTACCGCGGGACGACGCATAACCACACCAACATTTCTCATGACGCGGCAGGTACGCCTGAAGATGCGTTAAAAGCAGGGAAATTCCATCATTATGACTGGTTTGCTTTTTCCGATCATTCACATGATATTGACCCAGAAAAATTGGGAACGGACACCGTAGAGCGTAAAACAGCAGACGGTAAGTCGGTGCCGGAGCGTTCAGGCGGCTCTGATTGGCAGCTAACAAAAGATCTTGCAAAGCAATACACAAAAGATGGTGACTATGTTGTCTTCCCAGCATTTGAGATGACGTCAACTACATGGGGTCACTCCAACATCTTCGGTACCGATAACTTTATCGACCGAAACATCAACGGCAAGCAATACCAAGACTTAAGCCAGTACTATGCATGGGTCATGACATATGACGATATCGTGGGTCAATTCAACCACCCGGATATGTCAGCCAATGCGTTTAACAACTTTAAGCCTTATGATGCCAATGTAGATAAGCTATTTACCATGTTAGAAGTAGGAAATGGTTCCGGACACTACGGCTACGCTAACGCGGAAGGGAAATTCTACTCTGCTCTAGATTTAGGCTGGCATGTCGCACCAACTTACGGTGAGGACAACCATGAAGGTACGTGGGGCCAAGTCAATGCCCGTACGGTCATCGTAGCAAGCGACCTTTCGCAGGCATCACTACTTCACTCCATGCGCAATATGCGCGTCTATATGGAAGAAGATCCGAACTTCACCCTAGACGTCTTAGCGAATGGCTATTACATGGGTTCAACGGTCGACAGCAAAACACTGAAGTTTGATATTAAAGGTAGCGATTATGTAGCAGAAGCGCATAACGATACAGATTATAGCTATCTTCCAACAAGCTATAAATCAGATGATAGAATTCAAAAAGTAGAATTAATTACAAATGGCGGTAGGGTAGTCGATTCTTATGAGCCAATGACGAAAGACTTCACTTGGAATCCAACCTATACCGTTACCGGCGGCCAGCAATGGTTTGTGGTAAAAGTAACGCAAATGGACGGCGAGCGAATCTATTCTTCGCCAATCTGGTCAAAAGAAGAACCAGTCGATGTCAAAGTCAACAGCATTGATGTAGACGGCGGCGTCATCATTGGCGGCAACCCGGCTGCATTAAAAGCAACGGTGGCCAACAACGGAACACAAGTAGTGAAAAATTTAAAAGTTGATTTCTATTATGATGAAGTCAAACAAGAAAATCTAATCGGCACTAATAGCATTTCTTCGATTCTTCCGAAGAGCTCTGCGACCGCATCAGCAACATGGGCTGCTCCATTAACCGGTGACCGTAAGATTATTGCGGTTGTAAGTTCCTTGGACGGTCTCGATCTAGGCGATACGCAGTTTGTTTTACCAGTCAAAATTAAAGAGCCGCTCGGCGTGAAAGTTTTAATTGATGCCGCGCATGGCAATGAAAATACGTCAGCCGACAGCGGAACGTACAAGGATAACTTAAAATCCTTCACACAGATGCTGCAAAAAGAAGGCTATACAGTCGCTGAAAATAAATCAGCACTTACAGATGAAGTATTAAGTAATGTGAAGGTACTCGTGCTCACACACACCAGAACAGCACTAACCGCAGCGGAAGATGCTGCTGTGGCGAAGTTCGTGCAAAATGGCGGTTCCTTATTAATGGCAGGCAAGAGCAATAACAGCACCGATCCTACCATGAACAACGCCCTTCTCACTGACATGGGCTCGGCGATTCGGATGGGGAATGATGGCGTCTTTGACTTAAGCAAGAGCGGTAACTTCTGGAGCGATCCAACGGTCAGCCCTTATGCCGTTCGCGTGCATCCAGGCTTAGTATCTAACTTCATTACCGACCGCGTATCGTTTATTGACTATTACAGCGGAACAAGCTTATCTGGAGCTAACAACCAGCCGCTCGCAGCATCTGATAAGGTAACCATCCTTGCCAAAGGAAATGACACAACTTATCAAGGCAATATTAAAGGCGGATACACCTATGATGCAGTTTCCGATGATACTGGCGGTTCGACGATTCCGTTAATTGCCTCCGAAGAAATTGGCACAAACGGACGCATCATTGTTTCCGGTATGAACATCTTCAATGACAAACAAATGGATGAATCATATGAGCCAAAAGGAAACGATGAATTCACGTTAAATGCCATCAACTGGTTAGCGCATCGTGAAACAAAAGTGTCTAAAATTGCCGATGTCCGTAAACTAGATGACAACACAGATGTTGTTGTAGAAGGTACAGTGACGACAGGAGCAGACGTATTCTTCGATGCCTTCTACCTTCAGGATGAAACCGGCGGTATGATGGCATTCCAAGAAGTTCCATCAGGATCACTGAAACCAGGCGACAAAGTACGTGTCTATGGTCACGTCAAGACATTTGAAAATAACAAAGAGCTAGAGTTTACTAGTTTTACAAACGATGTGATAAAAACCGGTACAGGCGATCCAATTCAGCCGAAAACCGTAGCTACAGGTGAAGCAACATCTGCTGCCAACCAAGGGCTGCTAGTGAAGGTAAAAGGTAAAGTCGTTTCTAAGTATGACGATAATTCCTATGTCATTAATGATGGTTCGGGTGATGTATTAGTCTTTACCGATGGATACATTGTCAACCAGAGCGGTCCAGTACCAGTTCTAAAAGTCGGCGAGACATTAGAAGCAGTCGGCCTTTCTGGAGCGTTTGCAGAAGGGACCCGAATTCGTGTCAGAGATACGAAGGAATTGGTGGGAATCGATACTTTAGCACCTGACGCACCAATGGTTAAACCGGTAACCGATGCGGATGAAACCATTACGGGTACAGCGGAAGCAAAAGCGACTGTAAAAGCGATGGTCGATGGCGAAGAAAAGGGAAGCGCAACTGCAGGAGAAGATGGTATATTTACAATCTCTATTCCGAAGCAAATTGCAGGAACCAAAATTTCTGTTACGGCAATAGATTCCGCTGGAAATAATAGTCCTGCGGTTGAAGTAACCGTAATCGATGTAACCGCACCTGACGCACCAAGCATCAACCCAGTAAACGATAACGATGAAGTCATTACTGGAACGGCGGAGGCAAATGCCACTGTTGTTGCTAAGGTGAATGGTACAAAAATTGGCACGACCACAGCCGGATTCGATGGTACTTACACCATTGATATAGCTCCGCCGCAAACAGCCGGTTCTATGATTTCCATTACCGCTGTCGATGCGGCAGGTAATACTAGTGCACCAGCTGAGGTAAAAGTAACAGACGAAAAAGTGAGCAAGGTAAGTGTCACAACAGCTAAGCCTGGTACACAGGTATTTAGAGAAGCTATTGTGTTTAACGCAAGCTCTGAAGGAAGCAGAACACCTGAATATCGTTTCTATATTATCGATAAAAAGGGAGATACAATTTACAAGCAGAACTTCGGGGCAAGCAACACGCTAACTTGGACTGCGAAAACTCCTGGCACTTACACGATGGTCGTGGAAGCAAAGGACAAACATAATACCGGATTGATGTCGAATTACTATGAGGCACGTTCGGAATTGACCTTTGACGTTGAAGCGGGAAAAGGGAAAAATTAATAAGTTATTGAAAGCGGAAAGAGTGGGAAGATACTCTTTCCGCTTTTTTATATTTGCTTAATCTGCCTGTTATATGATCTTTTTTTTTATATGGTCACAAAAATAATTTATATTGACCGCAGCGTCCACTTATTCACCAAAACGGTCACAGAAACAAATTATAATGCCCGTAGCGTCCACATTTTCACCAAGACGGTCACAAAAACGAATTATATTGCCCACAACGTCCACTCTTTCTCCAAAACGGTCATAATCCTCTTTTGATCAGAAATTCCTCTCATCCCCATTACTATAGTTATCTCAAACGACCAAAATAAAAATGATTCGATATAACGAAAAGTAGTAATAAGGTTCTACCCACGTCAATATATTAGACGCGTATGGTTTTTTTACTAGTTCAATAGTCGATGGGAGAGATGGTATGAAGAAAAGGACATCAGCATTATTAGTAAGTATCGGTTTATTACTTGCTAGCAGCATTCCAGCCTTTGCGGCAAATAATGACCCAAGCGGAACCAAAAATTTCAAAAAGGCATCACAAAAGGTCAACTCAGTTATTCAGATTCCAGCCAAAAACCCAAACAGCAAAAAAGTAACCGCAACATTTAAAAACAATGCAAACAAGCAATATAAAAAAGGAGAAGTCATTGTAAAATATAAAAATGCCTACTCAACAGAAAGTCTAGGTGCATTAGCATCGAAATATAATTTAAAAACAAAAAAGAATTTAAATAACTCCACAACAAAACTATTAACCTATAATGCAAACCTTCCAATTAGTGATGTACTTAATGCTCTAAATGCATCAACGCAGGTCGAGTATGCGGAACCGAACTACCTCATAAAACCAGATGCAGTATCCGACCCGTTATACGGCCAATTATGGGGAATGAAGAATACAGGTCAATCGATTTTGGGCTCTTATGGTAAAGCTGGTATTGATATTGGTGCAGAAGGAGCTTGGGCACTCACCAAAGGAAGTACTAGTGTTGTCATTGGTGTTATCGATACAGGGGTAGACATTAACCATCCAGACTTAAAGGCGCGAATCTGGAAAAACCCAGGCGAGATTGCAGGCGATGGCATTGACAATGATAAGAATGGGTATATTGATGACGTCAACGGCTGGGACTTCTTTAATCAGGATAATACTGTATTTGACTCGGCTGACGGAGATGAACACGGTACGCACGTTTCCGGGACGATTGCTGGAACAGCTGATACCGTTGGTGTTACCGGTTTAGCACCAAATGTCAAAATCATGCCGCTTAAATTCATCGGACCTGATGGGGGATATACATCGGATGCGATTCTAGCCATCAATTATGCCAAGGCAAAAGGGGTAAAAATCACCAACAACTCATGGGGTGGAGGCGGCTTCAGTCAAGCATTATCCGATGCCATTAGAGATTCCAACTCCCTATTTATAGCGGCAGCAGGAAATGATGGAGAAAACAATGATGTCACACCACATTATCCAGCAAACTATGATTTGCCAAATATTATCTCGGTAGCGGCAATTGATAACACTGGTAATCTTGCCGATTTCTCCGACTATGGTGCGACAAGCGTTGATATTGCTGCACCTGGTGTCAGTATCCTAAGTTCAGTACCACCACTCTATGGAGATTATGCCGATGCTTATGATTATTACAACGGTACATCCATGGCGACACCACATGTCACTGGGGAAGCAGCCCTATTACTTAGTAAGTATCCAACCTATACGCCAGCTGTTATCAAGCAATCGATTTTGAAAGCTTCAACCCCACTTTCTTCCTTACAAGGGCTAGTATTAACAGGCAGTATGGCAAGAGCGGATAAGGCGCTTGCGTACCAGCCTGACAGCGATATACCGGGGATTCCATTCACGGGTACCAGTATAACCACTACGGCCAACGCGACAAATGACAAAGATGATGTTTACTCTATGGACCTATTAAAGGGTGAAAGAGTGACTGTAACCTTATCTGGAGCAACGGGTACAGACTTTGATATTTACCTATACAATAACACCGCAACAACCGTTAATAGCAGTGCAGGAATTGTGGCCTACTCGGAAAAGGCCGCCACATCTAGTGAGACCTTTACGTATACTGCTTCAGCAGATGGCACCTATTATTTAGATGTTTCCGCGTTCAGTGGATCAGGAAGCTATACAGCAACGGTCAAAAGAGGGGCAACCGCGGCAACCTATGAAAATACAGCGAAGGAAATTAGCTATGTTCCTGCATGGAGCACTTCAAGCAATACAAGTGCATCAGGTGGCTCCTATGCGGTAACAAATACGGCAGGAGCGAAGGCGCAGTTTGTCTTTAATGGCACATCCGTATCGTTAACAGGTACGAAGTATGCATCACAGGGAATGGTTAAGATTACAGTAGACGGTGTTAGTACAACAACAAGTCTGTACTCTGCTTCTAATCTCTATAAACAAACCTATTATACAAAAACAGGTCTCGCAGCAGGTAGGCATGTATTAACCATTGAATGGACTGGAAAAGCAGCCACAGGAGTTAAAAAGTCCGCTACCGGCGTGAATCTTGATACGATTATTGTAAAATAATGAAGTGTGTCCTTGAAAACCTTACCGGAAACTTTTACCCGGTAAGGTTTATTTTTTTGCCCTTTAATACTTGGAGATTCATAAATCTATCATTCTTTATTAGTATTATTATGGTAAAATATAGAATTGTGCAAATATAACGGAAAATAGGGAAACGAATGAAAAAACTATTAGGTCTTGTCGTATTGGCGTTCATTTTATTGGGATCTATCCCCAAACCGCCAGCTGATGCAGGACAAGAACCGCAAATGCAACTGAACCCTCACCCCATTGAAATAGGGTGGTTCTAAAAAATTAGACCTTCTTTAAATGAAGAATGCATGTACTTTTCCCTTTCCTTACTAAACAAGAGGAGGGTTCTTGTCGTTCAGACTCACGAGTTTTCCATGCAACATTCGCGAATGAACAGCTCTTCCACGCATAAGAAATACAGTCTTAGACATGGCGGTAACCAGAGAGTTTCCAGTCGCCGTTTAGTATTCGCATCCGGCTTTTAACCTGCCAAACAAGAGATACCTAAAACTCACGTCGTAGATTTCCTGTTCTTCCGTGGGATTCAACACGGCAGAGGTTTGTAAAATACAATATTAAAACCCGATACTAGATATAAATTTTTTATTTAATGACCGAAGAGTTTCTTCGGTTCTTTTGTAGTTTTCAAAAAATGGTGAAAATTCGGTTAAACACTTCTCTCTATTTACTTTATTTTTCGTTTCATTTACGTTTTTAATTAACCAGGCAGAATAACAATCTCTCTGTATTTTTGTCCCATCTGGGAAGACATGGAACCGTTGAGATAAATTCTTTTTTTGAAACTCATTTAAAATATGGCAATATTGGCTGGCTTTTACCGTCCAGGTATTGATATATTCAATCTCCTTTCCTTGATAAGATAGTTTTGTATTAACGATTCTTAAGAACATACTCGGAGCTTTATATCCAATCCTCTTACCGAATTTCGTTTTCTGGAGACCCTTGTAATTCATCTTTTCGCAAAATACCTTGTTACCCATCTTAAGGATTGTATTAGCTAGTTTATTGTGCATGATTTTCCGAACAGCGGCGATCTTATAGCAGATTTCTTTTAGGTTAAATAATAGTTTCCAATAACGCTTAGAACGTATCCATTTATCTCTGTTCCCTTTTTTTATAGTCCCGTTTTCATGGTACTTATTAGGATTGGTCGCTCTCCTAGATCTATCCATTTTCCTCAGAATTAGTCGTTTTTCTTTCTCCAACATATCTAAGCCTTCACAAAATTCCTCAATGATAACTTCTTTATTGGACACAGCAGCCACGGTTGAGATGCCAATATCTATGCCGACTTCTCCATCACAAGATTCCTGTTTATGTAGAGGAATACCTTTTAGAATTAACTGTAAATAATATTTGATTTTCCCTCTAATAGTCTTACGAACTAAACGGCAATAGGCGATTTCATCATGTAATGCCTTTTGGATGTATGTATCGTTCATTGGAATATGCACTTTCATTTTTAAACCATTCCAATACAATATTCCGTTTTCGTAAGTTAAACCAGCCTGATTATTCTTTCCTTCTACCGAATTGAATTGTCCATACTTTTTGAAATGAACCTTTTTACTTTTATTGAAAAGATAGTCAGAAATAGATTTCCAAACTTGAAGGGCAATTTTCTGTACGACATGCGAATCTAAATGAACTTTTTGTTTATGTTTTGGATTCTTTGGCTTCTTTTGTTTAAAGTGTTTACCCATTGATTTGACGATTCGCTCAGCCCCGGTTTGAGAGATATTAAATTTTTCCCTGATTTTCCTAAGTGCAATTGAACGTTCTTCGGATTTTTCTTCCCTTAGCCAAGATTTATACTCCTCATCGGCTCTCATATAAGAAATGTTTTCTAGCATTTTACCCTTGCAAGCATTGTAGATATGACGAGCAATTTCAAATCTAGTTTCTAATATATGAAGTTGAAATGTCTCTAAGTGCAAATCGAGTTCCGCTATATAGCGTGATTTTTTCTCCTTCGCCATTTCACTAACACCTCGAACGTATGTTCTGTATAATATATTATATAGATAATTATAGGAATATTCAATCAATAAGACTTAAGAAAGCACAAAAAAACAGGCATTCATCACCTCATTAAAATAAGGTGCGTTCTGCCTGTGGAATCGTAAAACAATGAAGTTTGTCCCTGAAAACCTTACCTGAACCTTTTACCCGGTAAGGTTTTTTTGCCCTTTAATACTTAAAGATTCATAAATCTATCATTCTTTATCAATATTATTATGGTAAAATTTAGAATAGGAGAAAAATAAGAGAAAATGGAGAAACAGGAAGGAGTAACGAATGAAAAAACTATTAAGTCTTTTCGTAATAGCGTTTATTTTATTAGGATTTACACCAAATCCATCAGCTGCAGCTGAACAAGAACCCCAAATGCAAATAAAACTAGTAAACTACTTGGCAAACAAAACCAGTATTCCAGTAAAGGTAACGGGAACATACTACCTAAATGGGACAACCACCAAGTTAAGTACCGCGAAAACGTATACCGTAAAAGTAACCACTGTGAAACAAAGCGATGGAAGTACAAAGCCATACATAAGCTTATATGATGGTACAACCAAACTTTCTACGAAAGACAATTTATCAATCAAAACAAGTAACCGAAATGACACGGCAACCTTAGACAGCCATACATACTTAGGAAGTTTTAGTTTCGCGGTCGACGGTGGAAAATATGTTGGTGTGACCAATAGCATTTACATGGAAGATTACATTAAGTGTGTCGTCCCAGCTGAAATGAGTGGCTCATGGAATATTGAGGCTCTTAAAGCACAGGCGGTAGCGGCAAGAACTTATGCCTATTACCGTGTAGGCAAAGTCATCAATGATACAACGAGTTATCAGTATTACGTTGGAACCGCCAAATTGTACCCTAATTCAACTGCCGCGACGCAAGAAACAGCTGGTCAAATTCTTACCTATAATGGAAAAGTAATTGATACCTTATTTTCAGCTTCTGATGGCGGTATGACCGAGAGCAATTACAATGAATTTGGCACGACTCCGCTTCCATACTTTCCGGTTCAGAAAGATACCTATGATACCCTAATCGTGTGGAGCACTACGGTACATAAACAAGAAATCAATACGACTTCATTAGATTTAAAAAATCCTGCAGTCTGGTGGGATCAAACAAATGAAGCAGATCCGACCATATCGACCAATATTAAAGCATGGCTCAGCAAAAATGGTTATGCGAATAAGCAAATTAAGATCGTCAGCGTCCCAATACTGAAGTTTTATGATAATACAACTAGCGGTCGGGTAATACGGGGCGATTTTCAATTTACGTTTTATGTAAAAGACCAAAAGGATGCAACGGGTAAGCTGCAGCTACAAACGAAAACATATACTAGTGCAATCGCTGATACAATCAGAAGTATTATCGGAACAAACGTGATGCCAAGCACGTTACTATCCAAACAATCCGTTACCAGTACTGCAATTACGATTGCAGGTTCAGGTAAAGGTCATGGTGTAGGCATGAGTCAAGAGGGTGCCCACAACCGTGCGAGGGCAGGAATAAAATACAACAGTATCCTAGCATTTTATTATCCTAAAACGGTTTTAACCAAGCCATATTAAGCAACACAAAAGGGCTGTCCAACGATTGGACAGCCCCTTTAATTAGTTAGACAACTTCACAACGATCAAATCACCAGAAATGCGAATACTATCCTTCTTCGGCCACACGGTAAGCTCCTTTTCAATCGAATGAGCGTAATCCAATTGCTTACTAGTCGGCCTATTAAAGGGATAACCCAAAATCCGCATAAAGCCAATGGCTCTATAAGTCGTACCGGCCTTCGTTCCGATATCCCAGGCAAAGAAAGAATGTCCAAGCGTTTCTCCCGGCACAACCACAACGGACTCCGGTTCATGCTTCCCAAGTATCACCAATGAATAATCAGCACGGTCTCCCACACCCAAATTATCCAATTGAACATTAATTCGATTCGCTAACGTAACATCCTCTTCATATTTCACATGCTCCGAGAACAATAAATTAGCGGCTGTATAACTTTGATTGAAGGCCAGAATCAAACAATACGTGACCAGTGCCTTTCGAAGCCAATGATTGTTTAAAGACCAATATACATAATAAAAATTAAAAGCAATCACTAATTCAAGTGCCGGCATCTGTGCCCGAATCGCTTCTCCCTGCCCAATAATGATAGTAAGCAGAAAAGGAGAGAGATACAAAACCAAAAAGACAAAAATCTCTAAATAAATGTACGGAACACGTTTCACTATTTTTTTGATAAAAATAAACAGAACCAAGATGGTGCTAATGATAAAGCCATAATTATAAAAACTAGCATTTTTCGCAAAAAAGACTGTCGAGAGCTGTTTTTGAATCTCCTGAATAACTTCTGATGTGGGTAATTTCCCCCATAAGATTTGTCTCGTTAAGTAGGTGCCGCTAGGAATGTGCATGATCTTGGTGTACGTCATCGCGAGTAACTGCGCTAAGATAAATGAAAGCAAATAAATCAACGAATATTTTAAAATAATCACCAGATAAGTTGAGAAGGATCTTGGTTGCGATTCTTTTTGGTCCCGACAAAGGATGAGAAGAATACTCACAACTGCCCCAGTAATAAAGAAAGAATATAAGGCCTGATAGGTTAAAAAACTCCAGATGTTTAAAACAATCGCGACGACGGGAAAAATGATATAGTTTTTCTGGGTATAATAGTACGTCAACAATAAGGCGAGCACTTGGAATAAGATTCCCAATGCCACTTCAAAATTTTGTAGAGTAAAATTAAATTGTTCGGCAAAAATCGGATGTGTCAAAAAGAGAATCGGTAGGATGAACATTCCCGCACTTTTGGAAACGGGACCTAAGATTCGATGGACCAAGTAACTAAGGAAATAACAAACAATCGTAAACGTAAAAAAGGTTAAGATATTCGCCACAAACGGATTAAATCGGTGGTGAAACAATAGATATTTCGTGAAAACCAAACCTAGCCGATTCACATTTAACCAATTATCCATTTGTTGTGGATAATCATCAAGGATGGCTTCCGTATCAATGGAAAAATCAAAATAAAATAGTTTAATTCCGTAACTGAGAATCATAAAAAAGATGGTAATCACTAAAAGAAACTTTGCTTTTTGGACAAACGCTAGAAATTCATTTTTTTCATTTTTTAAAAAATCTCGCACTTTTAAAACTCCTCAAATTACTCTAAAGTATTTCCAGTTCAATCCTATATAACCATCAATGATTATATAGCCATTTATAATAGAAAAGATACGGTTTTTTTGAAAAAACTATAATTATTTAATTATTAATCTCGTTACAAGTCGAACTCCGTCTATATGAACAGACCCAATAGTTCCTAGTAATTTCCACTATGAGTATAGTAAATAATCAAATAGATTTTGGTACTTTTTTACCATCCTTTGCAGTATAATAGTTTCATTGGAAAAGTGTGAAACCATAGGAAAGGAGTTAGAAATACTAGATTAGAATAGGGAAATCAAAAGGTTCGATAAGTCATTTTGGGAGGTTTCATTGGTGAAAGGGAGAAAGGTATTTAGTGCCATTTTATCGTCCTTATTAATCGTTAGTGCGGCACCACTTGCAAGTGCAAACACAAGTGTTGCGAGCGATAAGGCGGTAACAACAACAAATGTTAAAAAAGGCAGTAATAAAGTATCAGATGTGATTCAGGTACATAATAATGCCGCAAAATCAAAAGTACAATCAGTGGTTAAAACATCTAAAAAACAAGAGTTTTCAAAAGATGAAGTTCTAGTAAAATATAAAACGGTTAATGCCCAAGCGGTTGGAACAGTGGAAAAAGGCGCCGGTATTAAAAAGTCCAAAGACCTTGGCTCAACAGGTTTTAAACTTTATAAAATCACGGATGGCAGCTCAGTCGATCAGACGATTGCTAAATTAAGACAGTCTACAAATGTAGCCTATGTTCAGCCAAACTACAAAGTGACCAAATATGCTGTAACGGATCCCGATTATAGTCTATTATGGGGACTAAAAAATACTGGTCAAAATGTGAATGGCTATGATGGAACAGCGGGAATGGATATTAATGCGGAAGCAGCTTGGGCGAAAACAACTGGTGCAAACGTGGTCGTCGGAGTGGTGGACGAAGGAATCGATTTCAATCACCCTGATCTTAAAAACAATGCTTGGGTGAACCCAGGTGAGATTGCAGGCGACGGCATCGATAATGACCATAATGGATATGTCGATGATATCAACGGTTGGGACTTCTATAATAATGATAATTCTGTTTATGATTCCAATAATGGCGACGAGCATGGTACACATGTGGCGGGAACCATTGGGGCTTCTGCCAATAATGTAGGAGTTATCGGTGTTGCGCCAAATGTTAAGTTAGTGTCATTAAAATTCATGGGACCAGATGGTGGTTATGACACGGATGCCATTGAGGCCATCCAATATGCGGACAAGATGGGCATCAAGATCTTAAATAACTCGTGGGGCAGTGACACCTACGATCAGGCACTTTATGATGCAATCAAAAATTATCATGGCCTATTTGTGGCTGCGGCCGGAAATGATGGAGTGAACACGGATTCCACACCAAGTTATCCAGCGGCCTTTGACCTGCCTAATATTATTTCGGTGGCTTCGATTGATAATACCGGAAACTTATCCTGGTTCTCTAACTACGGGGCGAAATCGGTTGATGTTGCGGCACCTGGTGAGGATATTTATAGTACAGCTCCGTACGCGTTTGCTAACGACTATAACAATGACTATCAATATATGAGTGGAACCTCTATGGCAACACCGCATGTGACAGGAAGTGCAGCCCTTGTTTTGGCGGCTCATCCTAGCTATACAGCGGCTAATATTAAACAAGCTTTAATGGATACTTCGAAAAAGTTATCCTCTCTAACAGGAAAAGTGGTCTCTGGCGGCTTGATTAATGTTGGTTCGGCCGTTTCTTACACTGCGGATAATGATAACGATATTCCTGGAACTGCATGGACAGGTTCAAAGGTATCTAACAGCTTAGACGCAGCAACTGACACAGATGATGTGTACGCCGTAAAACTATCTAAAGGTGAAAAAATAACAGCTAGTCTTTCAGGCGCTGCTGGAACAGATTTTGATTTATATTTATATGACACCAAAGCAACGACGGTAAAATCAAGTGATGGTATATTAAAATCCTCAGAAAAAGGAGGAACATCTAGCGAAAGCGTGACCTTTGTGGCGCCAGCTGCAGGAACCTACTATCTAGATACGTATGCCTACAGCGGCAAAGGTACGTATACTCTATCGGTCACACTTGGAACAACAGCCGGAATTTATGATAACAAGAGTGGATATTTAAACTATGTATCTACTAATCCATGGAGTGTTGTTGCGAATTCTTATGCATCAAGCGGTTCCTACTCCACGATTAATGCATCAAAATCAAGTGTGGAACTAGTCTTCAATGGGACAGGCATCCAGTACAATGCATTGAAAAACAAACAGCAGGGAATGGCAAAGGTGACGTTAGATGGTGCAGCACAGACGGTAGACCTTTATTCAACGGTAAACCAATATAATACTTCGGTCTATGAAAAGACAGGTCTCGCAGCAGGTACCCATACATTAAAGATTGAATGGACGGGACAAAAGAATGCATCAGCATCATCCACTGCCATTAATATCGACTCGATTGTTGTGACCAATAATCAATCTGCGACAGTAGAAGAGAATAACGCAAACATAACCTATAGTGGCACATGGACGTCACAATCCTCGACCAGTTTCTCAGGAGGAGCAGCAAAATATAACTCCGTTAAAGGGAATGCGGCAGAATATAAGTTTACCGGTGAGGGATTAACGGTTTTAGGGAAAACAGCAAGCAATCAAGGCAAAGCGGATATTTATGTTGATGGAGTTTTGGTGAAAACAGCTGATCAATATTCCAGTACAACGAAGTACAAAGTAACACTCTACTCTACAACGAGTTTATCTAAAGGACCTCATGTGGTTAAGATTGTGAATAGAGGAGAAAAATCAACTTCTTCGACAGGAACCACTATTACGCTAGACGCATTTGTCGTTTCGCAGAAATATGGAAGCTATCCAATCCAAGAAAATGCGCTAGGATTGGCTTATAGCGGTACCTGGAGCGCATCATCTTCTACTTATCATTCAGCTAGTGCGGCTAAATATTCAACTGTAGCTAATGCATATGTGGAACATACCTTTACTGGAAGAGGCGTAACCTTATTAAGCTTTACTAGGTCTAATGGCGGAAATGCGGACATCTATTTAGACGGAAAGCTCGTTAAGACGGTAAGTATGTATTCTAGTTCAACCGTATATCAAGTTCCGATGTATAGTATAAGTGGTTTATCATATGGACCACATAAGATTAAGGTTATAAATAAAGGGACGAAACCAACAGGGTCGACTGGAACGGTCGTATCTGTTGATGCTTTTGATGTAAGTGCGTACTAAGTCTTCCTACATCTTGTCAGAGCAAACTTAATTTCCCCTTAATACCTTGTTATTAAACAAAAAAGCTGACTAAAAGTTCGTTGAAGAATTTTAAAGTCAGCTTTTGTTTCGTTTGCGAGGAAGTAGCATCAAGGGGCGGTTCTTTGCTTTCGAAGCATGAGAACCGTCCTAGAAACGAATATATTTTTAATGTAGAAAAGAGGAATTGTCTCAACAATTACTTCTTGTCCGGTTGATGCCTGTTTCATCCCTCGTGTTTTATAATTAAAATTTTTATGTCATAATAACAAATGATCGCATAGTGCCAATTCCTAATTAACTTGAACCTTTTTATCCTACAATTCCACAACGGCATTATGCGTGCGGTTTTGATTAATCTGTAATCTGCAATAAAAATTGCCATAATCACATGCTTTTTATTTTTGTCGAATACTGTCATAAATACACGAATTATTGTATAGTGTTTCTACGACATTTTCTTTAATATATATGATAAAATAATTAGAGCCTTTTTCACTATTATTATGATATTTTATAAAAAATTGAACTTATTTGAGTTATTATAAATAAAAAATAGGTCTTTTGGTGGATTTGGAAATTGATTGTAAATTCGTCTGAGGTCTTTTAATTCTTTGTGTTAAAGTATATTATTATAGTTGTGCTTGATGCTCCATACATTTTATTACAAAAAAGTATCGAATTTTACAATTTATTTACATTAAATAAAGAAGTTTTAAAATGGGTGAATTTTATTATAAGATATTCAAATGAAAAAAAGGGGAAAAAATAGATGGCGAATTTTTTATTTATACGAGGCAACAGAAACAAGAAATTTTTTATAGATGTTGCTAACCAAATAAATAAACTAGGCCATTGCAGTTACCTAATCAAGTTGGAACTAGGTGATTTATTGTTTAAAAGCGGAGATATTAAAACAGTTTTCGCCCCCTTCAAAGTAAATAAAAAAGAATACCCCATCTCAAATGAAGAATTATTAAATATGGAAATTTACAATGTGACATATATCCAAAGAATATTGAAAAAGAGGGTTTCAAAAAAGACATTAACCCTTTATAAAAGATATATGTACTATATTGATAAGTTTATAGTAGAAAACAAAATTGACGTGATTTGTCTATTTAATGGTTATCATTGGATAGATCGTGTCACTTCTTATCTAGCCAAAAAAAGGGGATTAAAAGTCATTTGCTTTGAGGATGGTTTATTCCGACCTGCTACAGTAACATGTGATCCCAAAGGAATTAACGCTGCATCATCGGTAAGACAAGATGCCGACTTTTACGATTCTATCAAAGTTGATTATAATAGGTTAGAAAACTTCTTATTTAAAGCTGAACACCCTTTGCATTTAAAAAGAAAAAAGGAAAACTTGTTAAGAGTAGCTTTTGTGAAAGCTTTATCAATGTTCGGGGGATTTATTGGTTTACATCCAAACTACTACGTCCATATTAATTTACCGCAGGCCATAAGGTACTTCTTATTTAAGATGCAATTTTCAAGGCGGAATAATGATGTAATTGACTTGCCAGATGAATATGTTTTTGTTCCATTTCAGGTTTCAAGAGATACTCAGATCTTCTATAACTCTCCTAACATAGAAACGATGGAAGGGCTTTTAGACTATGTTTATTCAGCCGTTTTAAAGTTTAATAAAGAAAATAATCGTCATCTTAAGGTAATCGTTAAGGAACATCCTGAAGATATGTCAAGGAATAACTACAAAGACCTAAAAGATCGATATAAAAACATCAATGAAGTTATTTTCTTGGAAAAATGCAATGTGAAGGAACTGATCAAAAAATCAGAAGCCGTCATAACCATTAACTCTACTGTGGGCATTGAAGCTTTAACAAAAAATAAAAGAGTGCTTACGTTAGGTGAAGCCCTTTATAATATTGCGGGTGTAGTTCATAAAGTTAATGATCCAAAGAATTTGCATCTAGATTTGCAAAAAGCATTATCTACTCCAATTAATGTGGAAAGAATACAAAAATTTATCTATTACCTAAGGTTCATTTATCAAGTCGAAGGAACCATTAGCATACCAAATGAACAAACCGCCAAAAATTTGGCAGCAAGACTAAATCAATTAATTTAAAACGAGGTGTTCTTAATGAAAGCAATTGGTGTAATCCCAGCCCGATATGGATCTACGAGATTCCCAGGAAAGCCTTTAGCGTTGATTCACGATAAACCAATGATTCAACACGTCTATGAACAAGTAAGTAAAAGTAAGGAACTAGATTTAGTCGTAGTGGCGACTGACCATGAGTTAATTAAAACAGCCGTTGAATCTTTTGGTGGTAAGGCAGTTCTTACACGTACGGACCATGAAACAGGTTCAGACCGTATTGCGGAAGTAGCTTCTAAAATTGATGGAGATTTCTATGTGAATATCCAAGGGGACGAGCCTTTAATCAAGGCGGAATTAATTGATGCCCTTGTACAGGCTGCAAAAGAATCACCTGAATCCGTTGTTACAGCAAAAACAGAGATTCATAGTGAAGAAGATATTGATAATCCTAATGTTGTTAAGGTAGTAACTAATAACTGTGGAAGTGCACTTTATTTTTCACGTTCAGCCATCCCATTTAATCGTGCCAAAAAAGAACACACTTATTTTAAGCACTTAGGGATTTATTTATACCCAAAAGAAATCTTAAAAGATTTTGTTAATCTTCCTCAATCATCTTTAGAGGAAGTTGAAATGTTAGAACAGCTACGTTTATTAGAAAATGGGTTTGATATCAAGGTTGTTGAGACAAATTATGAAGTAGTGGGTGTTGATACACCTGAAGATATTCAAAAAGTTGAAGAAATCCTAGGAGGTTTAAAACAATATGTCTAAAGTAATTACTCTTAATGAAAATATTAAATTTGGTGGTAACAATCCATTTGTATTAATCGCGGGTCCTTGTATGCTCGAAAGTGAACAGCTTGTAATGGAGGCTGCAGAAAAAATTAAAGAAGTTACTACTAAATTGAATGTTCCGTTTGTATTTAAAGGCTCATTCGATAAAGCAAACCGTTCTTCTATTTACTCTCATAGAGGTCCTGGCATTGAAAAGGGTTTAGAACTTCTTGCGAAAGTAAAAGAAACATTTGATTTACCTGTAACTTCTGATATTCATGAAACGTATCAGGCAGAACTTGCTGGTCAAGTATTAGATATTATTCAAATCCCTGCTTTCTTATGCAGACAGACAGATTTATTAGTGGCATCAGGTAAAACAAACAAGATTGTAAATGTGAAAAAAGGACAATTCTTAGCTCCATGGGATATGAAAAATGTTGTAACAAAATTACAAGAAACAGGTAATGAGCAAATTCTTTTAACTGAAAGAGGAACAACATTCGGTTATAACAATCTTGTTGTTGATATGCGTTCCCTCATTACTATGCGTGAATTGGGTGCACCTGTTGTATTTGATGCAACTCATAGTGTTCAGATTCCTGGTGGTAATGGTACAACAACTGGTGGTAAGCGTGAGTTTGTTCCATATTTATCAAGAGCTGCAGCTGCTGTTGGTATCGATTCAATCTTTATGGAAGTACACCCTGATCCAGACAATGCCCTTTCAGATGGACCTAACATGGTTAAATTAGATAACTTAGAAGAAGTATTAAAACCAATCATCGAGATTGACCGCTTAGTTAAACAACTTTAATTATTAAAATAAAAATAAAAATAAAGATAGAATGATTAAAAGGGGAGAAGTACATGTTAGACGTTAAAGTTGATTTTACTGCAAGTGTGATTAGCGTGCTGGAAAAAGAGGCCCAGGGAATCCTTAACTTAAAAAATGTCATTGACGAGTCAATTAATGATGCCCTTAATATGATTCTAGAGTGTAAAGGCAGAGTGGTCATCACAGGTATCGGCAAATCAGGAATTATTGCTAGAAAAATCAACGCAACGATGGCAAGTACTGGTACTCCCTCTTTATTTTTACACCCATCTGAAGGACTTCATGGGGATTTAGGAATGGTGACGAAGGATGATGTAGTCCTTGCAATCTCAAATAGCGGAGAAAGTGAAGAAGTCCTGCATCTAATTCCTTCTATTAAGCGTATTGGCGCCAAGATTATTGCAATTGCAAAGAACCCGGATTCAACATTGGCAAGAAAATCAGATGTTTTTTTATGTATTGGTGATGTTCAAGAAGCGTGTCCGTTAGGTCTGGCTCCTACAACTAGCACTACGGTTACCCTAGCATTAGGAGATGCCTTAGCGGTTGCGCTTTTGGAAGCAAGGGATTTCACGGCAGAAGATTTTGCTGTGTTTCATCCAGCGGGTTCACTAGGCAGAAAGTTATTATTAACTGTTAATAATGTGGTTAAATCGACTAGAAAAAATCCATTGATTTTAGAAGATGCTACTGTTAAAGAAGCTTTGTTTTTAATGACAGCTGTTGGTTTAGGCGCAACAAGTGTCGTAGACGAGCAGGGCCATATGATAGGGATTGTGACGGACGGCGATATTAGAAGAGCATTTGCTCTTGAGCAAGACATCTTATTTAAAAACGTAAGCGATCTTTGCAATTATGCGCCAATTGTTATAAGAGAAGACATGTTAGCAGCGGAAGCATTCCATTTGATGGAAGAAAAGAAAGTGAATGTATTACCTGTCGTGGATGAAAACTATAAACCGATTGGTATGATTCATATTCATGATCTAATGAATCTAGGATTGTAAGGAATCGAAAATGAAAAATATTAAATTAATAGTGTTTGATGTAGATGGTGTTTTAACAGATGGAAAGCTTTATATTGGCTCTGATGGGCATGAGTATAAAGCCTTCCATACCCAGGATGGAATGGGTATCAGCCTTGCCCACTATACAGGTATTAAAACAGCCATTATAACTGGAAGAAAATCAGAAGCGGTAGCAAAGCGTGCAAGTGAACTTAAAATCAACTATGTTTACCAGGGGATTCATCAAAAGCTGGAAGTCCTGGAACAAATCATGGCTGACATGAAGATTAGTTTCGATGAAATCTGCTATGTTGGTGATGACATTAATGACTTGCCTATTCTAAAGGTAGTGGGCTTTGGAGCAGCTCCGAACAATGCAGTCCCATTAGTTAGAGAACAAGTACAATATGTTGCACATTCTAATGGTGGTGAAGGTGCTGTAAGGGAAATTATTGAACATATCTTACAGCAATCCATTGATTACCCGGCATTAATTTCAGACTTTTTGAACGGAAAAATAAGAGTAACGCAATAATAAGGAGTGGATCAGATGATTGAATGCCCAATTTGTGAAAAACACAAGCAACTAGTAAATCCAATTTTTGAAGATGAAGATTGGATCGTCAATCCTGGTCCACTATCTTCACAAGTTCTTGGATACATGTACATTGAGCCAAAAAGGCATGTAGAAAACTGGTCAGAATTGACGGATGAAGAATTGGTGAAGGTTGGACCATTGATCAAACGTCTTGAAGAAGCTTTAAAAAGAGAATTGTCAGTCGACCGAGTGTATGTTGTCACAATTAGTGAAGCTGTTAGACATCTTCACTTCCATATAATTCCTCGTGACGAAGAAGATACAACAAAAGGTTTAGGTTTGATTGAGCAGGCAACACAGCAAAAGGTAAATAGGCAGCCAACTGTCAGTGAGGAAAGATATCTCGCTTTTCTTGAAGCTCTTAAGAAACAATTTAATTAATTAACGAAGGCACTAGGTACTTTTAGGACTAGTGCTTTTAGAATGTCAAAATAATGAATTAGTGGACATATAGTTGAAGAAACTAACGGGACTACTCTTATTTCAATAGGAACATAAGGTGAAGCGATGAAGAAAAGGCTTAAAAAAATAATTAAAAAGGTAGTAGGCAAGAATCAATTTTTGAGAGTGGCTATATTGCATAAGCGGTTAAAGCCAAAATTGGAGACGGAAAAGACGATTGCTTTTTTATTAGGTTTCAGCAAGTGGAAGCACTCCTTCATACAGGACTACTTAAATCAATATGATGTAGTATTTATTGATGATAAAGAAAGTATGTTGTCGATTATCAATAAGGCTGAAAAATACAAAGAAAAAGTTATTATGGTATGGGGCTACAAAGAAAGATCAGGTCTATTGCAGTTTGCAAAAAAGAATAATATTCCTCTTTATCGAATAGAAGACGGATTTATTCGCTCAGTTCAGCTTGGGGCTTCAAAGAGTATCCCGATTTCCTTAGTTATGGATTCACAGGCACTTTATTATGATGCATCACAGCCAAGTGATTTGGAGGATATTTTAAATACGTATGATTTTCAATCTGATAAGGATTTAATAAATCGTGCTGTTAATTGTATCAATATTCTCAAAGAACAAAATATAAGTAAGTACAACAATGTCTCTTCTAAGAATATTGAGGCAGTCTATGGACATAAAGAAAAAAAGAGAATATTAGTTATTGGTCAAGTGGAAGATGATGAATCCATAAAAAGAGGTAGTTCTAGGCCAATTACTAATAATGAACTGGTTATCCTTGCTGCAATGGAGAATCCAGAAGCAGAGATTATTTATAAACCACATCCTGACGTATTATTTGGCAAGCGGGCAATGCAATCAAATCCAGCTGAGGTAGCTCATATTGCTAAAGTGATTACTGAACCACTAGGTCTGACTGATTCCTTCCAAACAATTGATCATGTATATACAATTACATCACTTTCTGGTTTTGAAGCCTTATTAAGAGGGATTTCTGTAACAACGTTCGGTGCGCCTTTTTATTCTGGATGGGGATTAACGGATGATCGTCAAAAGGTTGATCGTCGAAATCAACAATTAACAATTGAAGAGATTTTTGCAGCTGCATACATTCTCTATCCAAAATATATGCATCCAATTACTAGAAGAATGATTACCATTGAAGAGGCTCTTTCGTTTATTGGAATCATGAAGAAGCAAGAAGAGAACAAACAACATGCATACCATGTGAAATCGGAACTTTTACATCCTGAATCAGTCATCAAGAATGAGGTCGGAGGTAAAATTGGGATACTATCAAAAGGAATTCAAGCAATCCCAAATCTGGATTCTTTCTTTCTGTCTGAATTAGAATTTAATCCATATGAGGAGACGGAAAGTTTAACGTATATTGCTGGTTGGGGTATGAAACAAAGTGCAAACAAAGCCATCGCATTAGCAGAAAAATATAATATCCCATATGTAGGATTAGAGGATGGATTTTTACGTTCAGTTGGTTTAGGTGTGGATGGTGCCCCACCACTTTCGATAAGTGTTGATAATGTCGGAATTTATTACGATGCCACACGACCATCAAGACTCGAAAATATCCTTAATGCAAGCGGTTGGGAAAGAGAAGACCTTTTACAAGATGCAAAAAAATCAATGGAATTGATTAGAGTAAATTATTTAAGTAAATATAATCATGCTCCCATAATCGATTCGGCTAAATTTTTGGATGCTGGAAAACAACGAGTGTTAGTGGTCGATCAAACGCTAGGGGATATGTCCATTACACTAGGTTTAGCGGACAAAGAGCGTTTCAAAGAAATGTATGAAGCCGCCGTTAAAGAGAATCCTAATGCTGATATCTTTATTAAGACCCACCCAGATGTGATTTCTGGTAAAAAAGAAGGGAACTTAACTCCTAGGAATGTAGGTAAAAACGCCGTTTTTATTTATGATGATTGTAATCCATTGTCATTAGTAGAACAGTTTGATAAGGTGTATGTTGTTACTTCACAGCTTGGATTTGAGGCTCTCATGTTAGGAAAAGAAGTTCATTGCTTTGGTATGCCATTCTATGCAGGGTGGGGAATAACCTCTGACCGCTTAAAAATTGATAGAAGAAAGAGGGCCCGAAATCTAGAGGAAATTTTTGCAGCAGCCTATCTTCTTTATTGCCGGTATTTAAATCCAACAACGAATCAGCTTGGTACAATATTTGATGTGATTAATTACTTAACGGAAAACAAAAATAACGATTAAAACAAAGGAAATTCCATGAATTTACGTTTAGGTATGAAAAGGAAGGTAAAGAAAGTAATTAAATTTGCCCTACTGATTCTTAATATTATCAGTTGGTACTTCAAAATCGATTCTAAGAGACAAAGTACCACAGCCCTAGTATTTAATGTTTCAAAGTGGAAGCGGCCATATATTGAAAATCTGTTATATGAGTATGAAATTATGTTTATCCCAGCAGAAAAAAGCCTTTTTTTGTTATCACCAATCCTAAAGAAATTAGAAAAAAAGGTAATTATCATTTGGGGATTTGGTGGAGATCAAGAGATTTGCCGTTATGCTGAAACGAAAGGAATCCCTGTTTATCGTATCGAAGATGGCTTTGTGAGATCTGTTGGACTTGGATCTATGCATACACCGCCATATTCAATATGTTTTGATAAAAAAGGAATGTACTTTGACTCAACTAAACCAAGTGATCTTGAGGACATTCTAAATCAATATGATTTTGAGCAAAATCCTAAATTACTTAACCAATCTAGAAAGTGTATCGAGATGTTAATTAACTTAGGAATCAGCAAATACAATCATCTTGACTCTAAGAGTGTTCATGAAATATACGGGAAGAAGACGAAAAAGAGAATCTTGGTTATTGGCCAAGTTGAGGATGATGCGTCTATTCTCAAAGGATGTAGTAAGAGAATAACCAATAACGACCTTGTAAGGCTAGCTTACCAAGAAAATCCAGATGCAGAGATTATTTACAAGCCGCATCCTGATGTTTTAACCGGTCGAAGGCCAAAACAATCAGATCCTAATGAGATAAAGCATATTGCCAAAGTAATTCAGGAACCTTTAAGTCTGGTGGATTCGTTTAAAACGATCGACCATGTTTATACCATCACTTCACTATCTGGATTTGAAGCACTCCTAAGAGGAATTACGGTAACGACTGTAGGGGCGCCCTTCTATTCAGGTTGGGGAGTTACGGATGATCGTCAGATTACTGGTCGTAGAAATAGAAAATTATCTGTTGAGGAGATTTTTGCAGGTGCGTATCTTCTATATCCAAGATATGCAGACCCCTACACAAAAGAACAGTTATCACTTGAAGAAACGATTAAACGGATTGCATCTAATTTATAAATTGTAACCATCTAAAGATAAGGAATATATACATTTGGTTTAGAAAATAGTTATATTGAAACTCAAACTCAGTGTATGATCAATCCTAACGAAATAAGATAGGAAGCTATAATATGATTCAAATAACACAAGTCATAAAAGAACAATTATTTAATTTTAATTTAATATTTCGACTAGCATTTTATGAAGTTAAAGGACAATACTTAATGCATTATTTGGGTGTCTTCTGGCAGTTTTTAAATCCTCTCGTTCAAATCTTTGTTTATTGGTTTATATTTGGAATGGGTATACGTGGGGGTCACCCAGTTAATGGAATTCCATATTTCGTTTGGTTAATCTCTGGATTAATTCCTTGGTTTTTTATCAATCCTTCTATCACACAAGGCTCAAATAGTGTCTATTCCAAATTAAACCTTGTTTCCAAAATGAAGTTTCCAGTTAGCATCCTGCCATCTGTAACAATTATCGGTAATAGTTTTCAGTTTCTTGTGATGCTGCTTCTTTTAATAATAATAGTTCTTCTAAACGGGATTCATCCAAATATTTTCTTTATTCAATTGGTTTACTATATGTTTTGTTTATATGTTTTCTTATTTTCATTCACTTTGTTTTTTTCAACATTTTCTACAATCGTCAGAGATTTTCAAGCATTGTTACAAACAACAATGAAAATGCTCTTTTTCATGACTCCAATTGTTTGGAGCACAGACAAATTACCTGGCATATATCAAAATTTGTTAATGTTAAATCCAATTTACTATTTAGTAGATGGGTTTCGAAAATCCCTCTTATTTAACACATGGTTTTATGAGGATTGGGCCTACACGTTATATTTCTGGGCTCTTACATTAGTTATCTTATTTATTGGTGCTGCATTGCATTTAAAATTTAGGAAAAACTTCTTTGATTATTTGTAAAATGGAGGCTTGAATTCGGTGGAGCCAATAGTAAGATTAAATAACGTTTATAAAACATACAGCTTTTATAAAACACAGTCAGAAAAATTGCTGGATGTCCTTGCGATAAAAAAGAAAAGGAAAAGTTTCACGGCTTTAAGAGGCATATCCTTTGAGGTATATAGAGGAGAGAGTGTTGGGATCATTGGTATAAATGGATCCGGAAAATCAACACTTTCTAATCTATTAGCCCAAATTGGTGTTCCAACATCCGGGAAGGTTACCTTAAATGGAGAATCTTCACTCATAGCCATCGCAGCTGGGTTAAATAATAATTTAAGTGGCCTAGAAAATATTCGTTTGAAATGTTTAATGATGGGTCTTAAAAATGATGAAATAAGTAAAATTACTCCAAAAATAATTGAATTTGCTGATATAGGTGATTTCATTTATCAGCCCGTAAAAAATTACTCAAGTGGTATGAAATCTAGGCTTGGTTTTGCTATATCGATTCATACTAATCCGGATATTCTAATTATTGATGAAGCATTATCTGTTGGAGATCAAACTTTTTATGAAAAGTGTATAAAGAGGATGGAGGAATTTAAAAGCGAAGGGAAGACCATTTTCTTTATTAGTCATTCAATATCTCAAGTAAGAAACTTCTGTGATAAAGTACTTTGGTTACACTTTGGTGAAATCCATAAATTTGGCGACAGTAAAGAAGTCTTGAAAGAATATAAGGAATTTATAAACTGGTTTAATTCCTTAAATGAAAAAGAAAAGAAGGAATACAGAACTCAAAAGCTTCAAGAACAATTTCTTGAAAGAAAAAATGAACTTTCACATACAAGGAGAAACCTCAAGGGGAAGAAAAAGAAAAATAATTCCTTTAAAAGATGGTTGTTTTCCATACAAATTCTGTTCTTATTACTTTTCTTATCTATTACGATACTACTTATGTTTACAAAACAGGATCCATTAATAATCCTAAATAGTAAATCTCTAGGCTTAACGGATAATAATATTGCTTCCAATAAAATTACTATGCCAAAGGCAAATCAAATAAAAAAAGAATCCATTAATAAAAAGGGGTTAATTACAAGAGAAAACGTGGATATGTACTCAGATCCAAATTTTAAAAATAAAATTGGAACTTTATCTTTTGCAAGCCCTGTTCAAATAGTAGAAAAAAGCAATAATGCTTACTCCATTAATTTTGATAATAGTATCGGATATATTAAAGCTAATACAGCATCTATCCTTGAAAACAATCCAAAGGTATCTGATTATAACTTACAAGATATTATTGGTGCCGCTCCGAAAACATTTTCCAGTTCTTATATGTTTTTTATGGAACACTTAGGTCTAAGTTATAATCAAGTAGAGAAAAATATTCGCGGTCTATCACAAGAAATGACTAGTGAAGATGGAGAAAAGGTTCAAGTATATAACTATTATAACGTTGAATATTTTTTTGATAGCACAAATTTATGCAATAAAATGAAAATACTTAATATCAATACTGATAATGATATTATTCGAAATTTGGAATCAAATGCAGTATTTAAGGATTCAACTGGAAATCAGTTTTTAACATATATAAAGGATTACGAAGTTATTGTGAATAAGAATGAAGGCAGTATGACTATAAAAACCTTAAATAAGCAATAATTTCAAGAAGACTATGTCAAAGGGGATGACAACATGAAAAAGTTTCCGTTTAAAAAAGCTCTCTTTATGTCTAATTTTACAATTGACTTGGGAGATCCCAATTATCGGACAGGGGCATACTTAAAATACTTAGAACCAATTGCCAATACATTGTCAAAACAAAATAATTTGGATGTAAAATTTTTAGTGGCAACCCATACCTTAGAGTCGATTAAAAGAAATTCCAAATCAACAAAAATCGGACAGGATAATAGTTTTATTATAGATTACCAAAGAGATATCGATGTTTTTGGTTTTGGTGATAACTTTATTCGCAAGTCGTATAATAGCAGCTTTGCTTCTGAAGAGAGTGCCTACATTAATGGTTACTTTAAATCCCTCTTTAAGGGTTGGGAGCCAGATTTAATTGTATGCTGGGAGTTCCCTACAACTATTTTCCGTGCTTTGTTCCCTAATGCACTGGTAGTAGATTTAATGCCTGGATTATTTATGAGACCTCCATATCCTAGAACGATTTCATTTGATCCTGTGGGTCTGTATAAAGATAGTGTATTTAAAGATCCATATTTAAATGAAATTAAGGCAACTGATGCTGAGCTTGATGCATACCATATGATCCGTAAGCAGAACGAGAACTTTTTTGATGAAACCTCAGCGAAAAATGTTGTTCTATCCAAGTTGAAAGAACCTGAAAGATTTGAAAAGTTTACACTTGTTCCACTTCAGATATCACAGTATTTTGGTTTTTATGAGAATTGTGAGTATAATTCCCAGTTTGATTTCTTATTAGATGTATTAAAAAATACGCCGGAAGAAACAGGGGTAATTGCAACACAATATGTTAGCGGCTTTGTCGCAGAGAAAGCCATAAATGATAAGAATATTGACTTTTTAACAGCTAATTTCTCCAATTTCCTCTATTCCAAGGATTTTGAAGCTGTTGATAACATCTCCCAATTTATCGCTCCTTGGGCCGATGCAACATGTTCAATTTCAAGTACGATAGGTCTTCAGGCAAAGTTTTTTGATCGTAAATTAATCTCGCCTTCACGTTCTCATTTATCTTACTTAGCTGACCAAACAGATTTAAAACAACAAATTTATACAGGCAAAAGTAATAATGAAAATGTAATGGCAATTATGCTGAACAGGCAAACATTCTTAGAAAACCGGATATTGAATGACCCTGAATATTTGTCTGCCATATTTACTGAAATGGCAAAGAACAGAGCAAATGGTGCGACAGGAATTGAATTATTACCAAGTGGTCTTATCGTAAAAACAGTTAAAGAAAATCCGTTTTATTATAATTCATCTTCATCACCTCAGGCTGCAGTGCGACAACTTAGTAGGTTAGGAAATACGGGTGTACAGCTTAATAATAGTGAATTAAAGACACTAGTTGATCAGATGAAAAATGCCAATGTACTTTCTTTTGATATCTTTGATACTTTATTGTCTAGGGCTGTATTTAAACCTGAAGATGTTTTCTTAATTATGCAAAAGGAATTGTCTACTTCTAATCATAATATCCAATTACCTGAACATATTATAAATGCATTTGCCCAATTAAGACCAGGAGTAGAAAGACAATTACGCCGTGAAAGAGATGAGGTCATTCACTCCCATTTAAGTGAGCATGAATTGACAGAAGAGCTTACGATTAGAGAAGTTTATACGCTCATGATGGAACGGTTTGGCGGAAATATAAGTGAAGTGGATAAACTAATTGAATTTGAACAGAAGATTGAGCATGATGTTTTATATGCCCGTCCAATCGGTAAGTTCTTATTTAATGAAGCGATAAGAACAGAGAAACCAGTTATTATTGTTTCCGATTTTATTCATGACGAGGCTTTTGTAGCAAAAGCACTTGAAAATGCAGGTTATGCGGGCTACGATAAGTTGTATGTCTCTTCAACAATAGGAAGCAAGAAACATTCTGGAGACTTATTTAAACATGTAGCGGAAGAAAGAAATATTGATGTCAGCACGATTTTACACATTGGCGATAATAAAATTGGTGATTTAGAGATGGCCCAAGAATCTGGCTGGGGTGCAGTTCGTATTTCTTCTGCCCGCGAACAAGCGTTGGAGTTTCTAAAAGAACGTAAACTTTCTCCTGCTATTATAGATAAGAGCTTCTTTTTACGTACATCATTGTCTCTATTTGCAGAGAGATATTATGAATTAAATACCTTTGTTGAAAAAGATGCGGTTCCTAATACACCAAGGACATTTATTAAATCAGGTGAAGAACTAGGCTTTATCGGTCTTGGTCCGCTTTTATTATCTTACACTGAATGGATTATTCAGCAAGCGAAGAATAGAAAGTGTAATTCCATTATTTTCTTTGCGCGTGATAGTTATTTACCATTTAAAATTGCTGAAAAAATTCTAGAGGCACGTGGGGAGTCCAATCTGTTTGAATTGAACTACATTGCCACTTCTAGAAGAGGGGTCATGAGGTTAAATATTGAGTCTCCTGAAGACTTCTTTACGGTACGGATTGACGATTATGCAAGAAAAAATCCCCTTTCACTATTATTAGCTGATAGATTTGGAATTGATTTAGATTCAATCTCAGAAACGATTCTATCACGCTGGGGAATTACGAATCCTGAAATTACAGTGGGGAAAGTAACTCCAGCAGCTATCTATGGTATCGTGTATGATTATGTAAGAGAGAATTGGGAAAGAGTAAGTGATCAACTAGACGAAAAGAGAAATATATACAGGGAATATCTAATTCAAAGTGGTGTAGATTTGAAAAAGAACACATTAGCCATTGACTTTGGCTATAAAGGTTCAACCCACCGAATGATTAGTAAACTGTTTGAAGGGAAATTTTATCCGGCATTCTTTATGTCCTATGCGGATGACTTTGGACATGATCCAATTACACATGCAGAAGCCTATTATCAAAAAAATATTATTCCAAATCATAAATCAAGTATCATGTTGAGTCATAATTTAATTATAGAAACGTTAATGAATGAACCAACGGGAAGCTTACTTGAAGTGGTGAGGTCAAGAGACAACGAGATAAGAGTGGTAAAGGAAGAATTAGGTTCTGCTGAACATTTTGCAAAGGTAAATTCCATTCATAGAGGTGTCCTTAACTTTGTTGATACATGGCTACAATGCTTTAGAGCAACACCAGGCATTATTACATTAGAGCAAAATGCTACAGATTATATTTTAACTAATATCTTACGCAAACCTACACAACAAGAAGCAGAGATTCTTAAAGGTATGGTTTTTGACAATAACTTTGCTGGTCATAACAATCGTTACATTGTCACACCTAATTCAAACGCAAAAGATACGGAGAGCATTTGGAAAGAAGGTCACAAGGCGTTTTATGTTGCAAATAATAATGCGGTGGTTAAAAATAATACTCCTGCAGCTAAGCCAGCTCAACAGGTGAAAACTCCGGCAACTGTTGAAAAAAAAAATAATACATCAACAGTAAAGAATGAAAAGCCTGTAGGAAACAATAAAGCAGCTGCACCAAAAGCGAATGTTGTAAAACCTGCGGAACAAAAGAAAGAAGTAAACAATAAAAATGGTAAAGCAGGGAAATCAACGATTACTCTTAGTGGTCCATATATATATGTTGATGGTACAAGATATTCTAAAAACATTAACTCATTGCGTTCCTTATATAGAGACACTTTTATTGAGTCTGTTGCTACACTGGCGAAAAAAATGCCTAAACCAGAAGCTAAAGAGTATTATGCAAATTTAATAAAAGACCATTCCAAAGCATATGTTGCAGCTAAACTATTACAAGAAAATGGTGGAATTATGCAAGCGGATATGCCAACTGGAGAAAAGTTTAAGATTTATTTAAAATGGATGAGAAAAAAATAAAGAAAAAAGGTTGTCCAAGTTTTGGACAACCTTTCATTTTGCATGTCTTGGTTTAATGTTCTAAGGGAGTTTAGTTGTAGAGACAATCGTTATACTTGATTTATTAATCGTAGAATCACTTTTAAATAATTTGGAATAACCTTTACCTGTAATATAAGAACCAATATTTATATTTCGGCTATTATTAATAAAACTCCATGCTGTACCACTATCACCTAAAAAATTTGTACCGTCAAAAGTTGCAGTAGAGGTATTATCATTTACAATAGCCACATCAATTCCTAGCCCAGGTTTAAGGCCAGAGGCAGAAATACCATCACAATCCTTAAAATAAAATCCAAACTTTGTTCCAGAAAAATTTGTGGTCGTCTTGTCGATTTGTGATCTTATATTTGTAAGCCAGGATTTGTCGACATTTCGTAAGCGCACGCCATACCAATTTTCTTTATGGTCATAGCCACTCTTATGCCGGCTTACAGATACATTGGTAATGGATACCCAACTCCTGTTCGCAAGATCAATACCACGATACTGGGCATTTATCAATGTATCAGTAATTCGACCTTCACCATAAGGATCATTACCAGTGTCAACAATCCCCTCAAATGCATGAGCAAAATCACATTGGTCGATCATAAAAAAATTATGATTGCCAATTTCCACAGCACGTTTAATTCCATGGGTGGTGACTCTATTGATCCGAGCCGTTAAAATATCACTACTAGCATTTAAACGTAAAAATGTTTGATTCACCTGCTTAGTAGGATTCTCTGAAATTTTATAAGTCCCAATGGCATCTATTTTATCAATATAGGTACCCCAGCTGTCTGCTACGTCTATGTAATATTTCCATCCATATTTATAGACAAAACCAATATTTAAAGCTTCCTTTTCATCACCGCGAAACTCTAAATCGTGAAAAGAGTAACGAACATGGTAATGTGAGTATAGAGCACCACCCAAAGGGGTTTTAATGGCCGAACCTCCATGTGAGCCTTTCGCAACAATGGTTAAGTCAGAGATTTCTCCTTTAGCACCTATTTCTTTCGCACCTTTAAAAGATATTCCATCCTTGCCTTTCATATCAGTAAAGACAAGAACTGTTCTTCCTTCACCATCACCAGATATTTTCAAAGGCTCTGAGGTTAAAGTATCCTTAATGACATATTTACCCGATGGTATAAACAGTGATACTTTCTGAGTTTCCGCATAGGCTAGTGCCTTTTGAAACGCCTTAGTATCATCCGTTCGTCCATCACCACTTGCACCAAAATCTGTTTTTACATTTTTTATGTAAGTATTGTTGTTTTGTGAATCTTCTTGAACATTCTGTGTTTGTAAAAAAAAGTGAAATATTCCATAGATTAAAAAAGTGCAAATAAGTATTGCTCCAAAGATTAAAGAACTCTTCTTCACCTTAAAAACCATCGTAAGACTTCCTTTGTTAAAATTATTTAAATCATAATAATTTCTTTGATTTATGCCAATAAATTCTATATTAACATATTCATGCTGATGAAGTGATTTAAAATAGCATTATTAATGCTACTTGAAGTAAATTGACCATATGGAGGGAATTTGAAAAGAGAAAAGTTATTGTAATAAACAAGAACTATATATATATAAAGGGAAAACCTACTGTTTTCCCCTGAGTAAAAGATTATAGGGCTAAATAAGAATTTAGGATAAAGAAGGGGAATAGGTTTAATCACATCTTACTTTTACAACTGCCTTCTTAATATACTGAGGCTCGTTAACATATAATGTTGGCATATGTCCATCCTCGGGTGTAAAGATGGTAAAATAGCCTTGTCCAACTTTAAATAGATCACCATTACCTTCTAAGAACAAAAGGTCTCTATCTTTGTATTGCTCAACTATTTCTAAACTCTCAACATTCGCAAAGCCCATTTGTTCCTCTCCACGAATCATATATTGAATATCCGTGTATTTGTAGTGGGATTCCCAACGTCCCTTTTCAGGTGGAATGGTTTCGTATTCCTGTATAGTCACGAAAATATCGTTTCCTTCAATTTCATATTTACCCGGAGTTAGTGCATTTAAATCATTTTCCAGGAGAAATTGAAGGCCTTTTTTTAATCGAGGATGTAACCTCACATAAAGTTCGGCATTAGTTAGTTTATCTAAAATCATAATAATCCCTCTTTTTTCTTTGAGTAATTTTGTTAATGTAATCAAATTATATCATATGTTAAAATGGATATTTCTACATAAAAAGGCTGATAAGGAATTTCCTTATCAGCCTGATAACTTATTTTAATTCAAGTTGGGTACGAAGTTCGTTTTGAAGTCTTTGCTTCTCCGCATCAGAAACTAAACCATAGTAGATACCACCGATCATAGTTCCTGTTTCTTTAATTTCCATTTGCGTTAAATTAGATGCAGCGGATTTATAATTTTTTTGAATGTCAACCATTTGGTCAAAAGTAATATTGGTTTTTACATTCTTACCAATGGCTGCAAAGATGTTTGAGTAGTTGGTTAAACTAGAAACACTTGCACCCTCTTTAAGGACAGCCTGAATGACTTGTCGCTGTCTTTCTTGACGACCGAAGTCACCACGAGGGTCTTGGTGTCTCATTCTGACAAAATTAAGGGCTTGTGCACCACCTAAATTAATATTCCCTTTGGCAAAATGATCGCCGCCATATGAAAAATCAAGTGTGTTATTAACCGTTACGCCGCCAACCGCATTAACAATGTCTTTAAATCCTTGCATGTTAACTTTCATATAATAGTCAATTGGGATATTAAGAAAGTTTTCAACTGTATCAACAGACATTTGTACGCCGCCAAAAGCATAAGCGTGGTTAATCTTATCAACGGTTCCATGTCCGACAATTTCGGTACGAGTGTCACGAGGGATACTAAGCATCTTGACGGAATTATTGTTTGGGTTAATCGTTAAGACAATCATCGTATCGGAACGGCCTCTGTCACCAGGGCGCTCATCGACACCGAGCATTAAGACAGAGAAAGGATCTTTATTGGAAACTGCCACAGGTGTTGTACGCTTAGCGGATTGCGTCTGCTTAAGCGGCTCATTCATTGTTTCGACAGTACTTTTTAACGAACTATATACATTATATGCGTAAACTCCTACACCCAAAACAAGGAGAAGAAGAATAATTCCAGTAACCTTCAACCAAGTTCTCTTTTTCTTTGTTTGAGATCTCATTCGATAATACCTCCAAAAAAATGACAAATATTTTGCACTCAGCTATAAGAATACCAAAAAGATAGGAAAATAGATATAAAAAAAATATGGGAGTTATTTGGAAAATATTATAGTGTTTTTGAAAGCCGGACAAAATTTAAGGTTAATAGACATATCGAACAGCTTAATTCGACACATCCTCCCCAATCTCCCCATTCCTGGTTTAAAGGTATTCACAATATGGGAAACCATCGATCCATATTTGCTTTACTGGCTGGCAGAATAAGTGATCGACAAGTCATAACTCACGCCATATTGAATAATCGATGTGAACCCATAACGTGCATGGTATAGCTGTTATAGGAAATCCTTGTGATGGTTGAGTGGAAGGGGCTGTTGTATTCGTTTTTGCAGGTTCGGAAGGTTCTTTCCTAATACAACTGCGATTGTAGAATAAAATTTTAAAATTTTGTTAACAAATACTTACATCCACATTAATGCATACAATCAATTCCATAAAACTGGGCGAGATGAGGAGATTGTCCGGTTATGTCGCTTTATTTTTTTAAAAAATTCTTGCAAAATTACCAATTAATAACTTATTATAGTTTAATAGTATGATAATAGGAGGTGAGTTTTCGGGTATATAGGACTACTTCATAATGACGATCATCAAACAACAGGGGGGTTTTTGATGATTAATCGTAAAAGTCTACGATTATTTCAGTATAGTACAAAAGGGGGATCATTTTTTGAAAACGAGAATTGCTAGTCTAGCTTTAACATCAAGTCTATTATTTACCTTTAGTATGCCAATGAAAATGACATACGCACAAACATTGCCTTTGGAAAATGTTCCAAACATTGTGGGCAGTAAAATTGAAACTGTTAATTATAATGAGAACCTCGGGAACTCTAATTTCATTTCAGGAATACTAGCAAAGGACCCTTCCGCTTCACCGGACAAGCTGGTCTTATCATTTTTTAACAAAGCAAAAAATACATATGGGTTAACCAGTGATGCGAAAACCTTATTTGTTAATAAGGGGAGTATTAAAGATCCAATAGGTGGTCACCAAGTCATTCGTTTACAGCAGGTCTATAAAGGAATCCCTGTTTTTGGTTACCAACAAATTGCCCATATTAGTAAAAAAGGAGAACTTCTAACCGTTTCAGGCGATGTGCTTCCAGAGAATAACTTTAAACAAGCGACAGCTGCAGGAAAGAAAATTAGCAGCGAAGAGGCGATCAGTCTTGCACAAAAAGACTTAAAGTTCTCACCCAAATATACTAATACACCAAAAGCGGAAATCCAATACTATTACCATGACAACAAATTAAGTTTAGTATATGTGGTGAATTTGTCATTCCTTGATCCGAAACCAGGGAATTGGTTCTACTTTATTGATGTTGAATCAGGGAAAATCATTCATAAATTCAACTCAATTGATGCGTTAGGTGCAACGGTTAAGGGGAAAGGGGTTTTAGGTGATACAAAGACACTGCAAGCCTCTAAGACCAATAATATGTATTATTTGCAGGATTTCACCCGTGGATTAGGAATCAATACTTATAATGCAAAAGCCACCGAAAGTTTGCCAGGAACCCTGTGGAGGGACACAGATGGTGTTCTAAATGATACGTATGATGCTCCGGCAGTAGATGCTCATTACTATGCAGGCACGACATTCGATTTTTATAAAAAGACGTTTAATCGAGACAGCTATGATGATGCGAATGGACCAATCAAATCATCCGTTCATTATAGTACGAATTACAATAACGCCTTCTGGGATGGTAAACAAATGGTTTATGGTGACGGGGATGGAGCAACCTTCCGTTCACTTTCCGGCGGCATTGATGTGGTAGCCCATGAGCTAACCCATGCCGTGACTCAATATTCTGCAGGATTAGTGTATGAAAATGAATCTGGTGCATTAAATGAAGCGATGTCAGATGTTTTTGGTACATTAGTAGAATATTATAATAATAAATCACCAGATTGGAATATCGGTGAAGATGTATATACACCTAATATAGCAGGGGATGCGCTTCGTTCCATGTCCAATCCGACCCTTTATGGCGATCCGGATGACTATTCAAAACGTTATATTGGTGATGACGACAATGGTGGAGTCCACACAAACAGTGGGATCATCAACAAAGCGGCTTACTTAATTAGTCAAGGCGGTAAGCAAAATGGTGTAACGGTTACTGGCATTGGCCGTGCGAAATTAGGGCAGATTTTCTACCGTACCCTAACTCAATACTTAACACCGGTTTCGAATTTCCATCAAATGAGAGCAGCAAGCATCCAAGCAGCAACAGATCTTTTTGGAAGTACAAGTCAGGAAGTGAAGACCGTACAGGCAGCTTTTTCCGCGGTTGGGATTAATGGGGTATCTTCCACTGTCATCACGTTAAATCTGGGAACAGCCTATAGTGGTACGTTTACTAAAGCAGGGGAAGAGAAGTGGTTTAAAATTGATCCTTCCAAAGCTTTGACGGCATCCTCCCATATTACATTCTCAACTGGTGATTTTCCGACTTTGATTTCGGTTTATCAGGATTATACTAGGGCGAATGAAGGAGAAGCCTATTTTGAAAATGCCGATAGTACAGTCGATTTTCCACTTTCATGGACAGGTCCTTATTATGTAAAAGTAGAGGCACTGCAAGCAGGAGACTTCTCCCTTACCAATACACCTATATACAAAGAACCGGAAGAGGATTCAGAAAACTGTGCGATAGAAGGGGTTGCCGCAGATTCGACTTCTGTTTTTGAAAATCTGAATGGCATGAGAACGATTCGTGATCAACTTTTAGACAAAACGGATAAAGGGGAACAAATTACGTCTTTATACTACGAAGTGTCAAAGTCGATCGTTATGGATGTAATAAAAGATAAAAAGCTTCGTTCCAGTCTGAGTGGCGACTTATCACAGCTATCATCTGCGATTAAAGCAACAGAAAAGCTTTCCGTAAGTGGGGAGTCTTCATACAATATAACTAATAAAGATGTAAATGCCTTAACGCATTTATATGAGACGGTTCGAAATGATGTTTCAGGAGAATTGAGAGGGAAATTAGATAAAGCTTGGAACGAATTTAATGTAAAGCAAATGGCAGGTAAAAATGTAGCCACTGCTTTAACCCAAGCAAATCTATTAAAGGCAAACAGTGCTTCAAATGAGATTCTGATTAAAGTAAAGAATAACTATAATACCGCTGACGTTGCAAAACTAGTGAGCCGTACATTGTCATCAAAAGGATTAAACGTTGACGTAAAAGTAAATGCATTATCAAATGCACAAGTATCTTTAGACCATACGTTTAAAATCAAAGTAAATCAAAAAATGAATGAGGTATTAAAAGAACTTAAAAAGTCAGAACAAATTGAGTATGCCGAACCAAATGGAATCATGAGAGCCTCTACCGCAGATGTTCACTATCAATATCAATGGTCGCTTGAGAATACGGGACAAAATGATGGGGTTGCTGGTGCTGATATTAACTATGTAGATATGGTCAAACAGCTTTCTGGTAAGTCATTGCCATCCATGATCGTTGCGGTGGTTGACACTGGGGTGAATTATAGCTATGCCGATTTTAGTGGAAAAGTTCTTACCAATTTGGACTATGATTTTGTGAACAATGATAATGATGCACTTGATGATAATTCCCATGGATCACATGTAGCAGGAATTATTGCGGCAAAATCAAATAATAAGAATTCGATTGCTGGAATTAACCAGTATACGAGCATCTTACCTGTTAAGGTTCTTGACAGTGAAGGGTCTGGATCATATGAAAATGTAGCTTTAGGAATCAGGTACGCAGTCGATAAGGGAGCTAAAGTCATTAATCTAAGCTTAGGCGGCGATGATGATAGTAATGTGATTGAGGATGCTCTAAGATATGCGGCTAAAAAAGGTGTAACTGTCGTTGCGGCCGCTGGAAATGATGGTACTAATAAATTGAGTTACCCAGGAAGATCAGAATATGTTATTTCAGTCGGTGCAACAGATAATATCGATCAACTTGCAGACTTTTCTAACTATGGTGAAGGCCTGGATGTAGTGGCACCTGGACAAAGAATTGCAAGCTTTGTAGGTAATGGGGAAGTAAAATATTTATCAGGTACATCCATGGCGGCTCCGCATGTTGCAGCTGTTGCAGGATTACTTTATTCACTTAAACCAAATATTACACCTGCGCAAGTATCACAAGTATTACAAGAAACAAGTGAAGATCTTGGTGATATTGGATATGATGATTATTATGGCTGGGGACGTTTGGATGCGAATGCAGCCATCAAATATATCATTTCATCTGACAAAGTGGCACCAGGCAAACCTACTGTTAACCCTGTTGGTGATACGGATAAGGTTGTTACTGGGAAAACAGAAGCATATGCGACTGTTTATGTAAAAGTGGGAACACAAACATTAGGGTACGCTAGGGCTAATTCTGCGGGAGCTTTCTCCGTATCGATTACCCCACAAAAGGTCAATACAACATTATCAGTAAATGCGAAAGATACGGTTGATAATGTTGGTGCAGCCACCTCTGTTGTGGTATATCATAAATAAAAGATGACCAAAGGTTATGGTAAAATCAACATAAAGTAAATAAGTAGAAGGAGTGACTTGTTCACTCCTTTCCTTATTTTCGTGAATAGTGGAGGAGTGTCAAATGAAACACAGGAAGCTTTTTTGGAGCATACTTTTCCTTATGTCTCTGTTAACTGCTTGTGGATTACAAAAATCAGATTCAAATCCATCTAATGATCATACGAATTCAACTCCTACTAGTAAACCAACATCAAATGGGATTGCTAATTTTGGGATTGAAGCTTCACTTGAATTAAAAGAGGATCTATCAGGATTGGTGTTTATTTTTAAGCTCAAAAACCAAAGTGAGCAGGTACAAGACCTAATCTTCCCTTCTTCACTGAAATATGATTATCTTGTACGAGATGAAAATAATTCAATTGTTAAACAACGTTCAAAGGAAATGGTAGGCGCTGACCAAGTGAGCGTAGTCAAGTTAAAACAAGGGGAAGAACTAGTATATAAAGAGGATTTTAACAAAGTAACAAAAGACCTGAAAAAAGGAAATTATACGATTGAGTTTATCTCAACTGCAAAGAAGCAGGACATTAGAGCAAGTCTTTCATTTAAAGTGGAATAAAAAAGCCCCAAGTGGATTTACTAAAGGGTTCTGTTTTGAGGTGTCTTTCTTAAAATACGTGCCGAAATGATAGTCGTATTGGCATCGTTATTGGTATATAAAAAAGTAGAACTAGTCATAGTAATTGGAAAGTTTCTTTATTAGGAATACAAAAACCTTATTTATATAAAACCTCACCTACTTGTGATACAGTTCACCGTTATGCACCCATATGAAGTTCTCTTGAAATTTTTAGATAAAACTCACTCCCTTTTAAATAAGATGTTCCTTAATCGAGTACCAGCGAAAGTGAAATAAGCGGAGATTTTCCGGTTAGATGTAGCATGGAGCTCGTTTCGGGGTAAATAAGCGGAGGATTTCCGGTTATGCATAGCAAAATTCCCTATTTTCGCATTTTTCGAGTCAATAGGCGGAATCTCTCCGTCTATTTAAGCCTTTTTTAATAGTAATTACCAATTAGGCGGAATTTTTCCGTCTATTTATCTGATTGGGTGCTTAACCTGATTCCCTAACCGATAAGTGCGGCCCCACTTATACGTCTTCCCCAAATTCCCTTGTCCTGGATTAAATGTATTCACAATTTGTTCAACCATCGATTCATAATTGTCTTGTTGGCTGGCAGAATCGACAAATAATAACTCACACCATATTGAATAATCTACTTTTGATTTGTTTCCTTTTTGATAGGAAATAAGACATTAAAAATATGGAAGTTTTCTAGGAGCTATTATATGGTCATGATAGAGTAGTAAATAGAACATTGAAGAACATTGTCTCCGCCTTTCGAGCCATTTTTACATACTACAGTTGGGATGCATTTACATTCCGACATGCTTCTATTAAAATGTGTAACTATTAAAGGAACTGAAGGGGGAAATCGAAAGTTGAAGCGGGAATTTAAGGTGAATTGTGGAAATATTGCTAATTTTTCGCAGATTGTGAAAAAGGCGTGAACGAAACAGAAATCACACTAGAAAAACTAATCGAGGACCTAAAAGCAGATTTAAGAAACTTGGTTATTTCATAAATATATTTAAAGAGGGGTGTCCCAGTTGTTGGGGCACCCCTCTATCGAATGGAGATTATATAACTCAATTGATGACGGAAATTTCAGATGGATTGATGATTATACCAATGGGTTATGAAGGACAAAATCCAGTTAGTGAGCTATTAAGTTGTCCTTCATTCATGCTTAGGCAGTGTACTGATTCACATAGACCTATAAATCTACTCCGAAGAACTTTTAAACTAGATCCCCGCTAATTTATTTCTCTCAACCGCACTTGGAGGCATTTCAAACCAGCCAAGTTTAACCATTATTTCCGCTCCATCATCTAGGTAGGTAGCAATTTCCGCGATTAAGCGAGCGTAGGTTATACCTAAATCACGTCTTTGGCTTGTGGCCATTGCATTGCCATACGAACCCATTCCAGCTCCATTTATGTAGAGAAGATGGTACATCATAAGTTTTTCGGAAAAGGGTGAAGTCGTAGAGTCTGTAATCTCCGATTCCCATGTTGAAATACTCGATATATCATCGTCACGCAAAATCGATCCAAACACCTCAATATGTTTAGAAGAGATTCCTTTGCCCCGCTTCATAAATGCCTTAATGGCTGGAGTATGGCTAACCTGTAAAAAACCAGTAATCAATGCTTTTCCCAAAGAATTGGTGAGTGTGTTGAAAAACAAATGGGTAATTTCAATTGAAGTTAATGCCCGTCGATCCCCGAAAAATGCATTAAGAAACGCTTCCTTATGAACGTATTCTGCTTTTTGAGGGTAAGGGATAAAAGGCGGGCGGATATACATTCCCTTTGTTAAAAGCGTATGAATGATCGTATCGAGCTGTTCCGTGGTTTGTGCAATCGCATATTTAAAGGTCTCACGAATATCCTCCCGTGGGCAAATAGTAAGAGAAATTCCATATGAAGCAATCCCAAATCCCATCAATTGCTTGAGGTACTCTAAAACAAATTTGTCGGTAAATAATTTTGGTGCTTCCAAATGGACGTCATCATCCGTAAAGCCATAAGGAATGGGCAATTTTTCGGCTAGAAAATGTTGCTTCAATTTTAAATCCATCGCTTCTGAGAACGCCAACGCCGTTTTTACGACGGCATGGATATCAGAATCATCGGTTGTTTTTTCGAAATGCTTTAACATACGATTTGCCATGGAGTTCGTGATATATGCAGCCCATAGTTGAGACAATTCAGCTGATGTTAATTTAATATTACTCCCCATCGCGACGTCTCCCTTTCCCTAAGATTTACTTTAATGTATATCTTTCGCTATTTAACTGCTAGATATTCTCCATTTTATTTAAATATTTACTCTTATTTCCAACTCTTCAGGACTTCTCCTAAAGTGCTCTCACTTCCGGAAGATTGCTGATTAATTCCATTTATGATACAAAACGAATCATTTTATTGGCTGGAAAATAGGCGTTGGGTTATTCCTTAGTTGATTGTTTTTCGAGCCTGTAATATCTCATCGATGATTTCGATATGAACGGCAGCCCAAGATTTTTCATGAAAGTGGAGAATTACACTGAGGGTAAGGATGAATATATAGGCGAAAACAAAGAATATCCAAAGTAAACTTCCCTCTTTAAACAGAAATTCTTGTAATTGCTCTGAAAATAGGAGTAAGAGCCATGGGCCAGAAGAGACAAGAAGAGGAATCATTCCGGAGCCATTTTTCTCTTTGATCATGCAAAAATAGATCTTTTTTAGAGTAGGGCTATCAATCGTAATATAAAAGTTTTGAATTTGTTCAATCTGGTTTATTTCCTTTACGGATTGAAAGGATTGTTCCTTGTTCGATGCCCTTTTTAGTTTCAGATAAATTTTATGCGCATCCCCTCGTAATGAAAACATATAAAAACACTTTCCTCCATTAACATCAATCATTACTAGAAGGCTTTACCAATAGAGTTTCTGCTATACCTAATTCAAATAAGTTTTATTTAAACGGTCCAACTTAAATATATTTGGTAATTAAAAAATGTCATAAACGGCAGTATGTATTATGAAGGTAAAAAGAGCCAAAATACGCAAGTAGGTGCATAAAGACTTGCATATTTTAGGCTCTATATTTTTATTCCCTTATAATGCTAAAGCACCCATTAGTTTAAGTACAAACTTCACAATCTTGCTTCGAATTAATTAAAAATGTGAGACTAAATCACAAAAAGAACAGCATATTTTCATTATCCCTTTTACTTTCAATTTGACTAAAAAGATTCATTACAGATGTTTCCAAATAGTGTAAAATATAGACTGATAGAAAACAAAGGAGTTGTTTAGATTGTTATCATTTTATTATCAACGCTATAAGTCGTGGGTTTGGCTTATTTTGTTCTCAGCTTTTGAAATAGGGGCAATATCTAAATCCTTTTACTCACCATTGTGGGAAGTTATACTCAACGCTGTTATAGGCTTAATTTGTTTAGGGGTATATATTCGCTTAAGGTTTCTCAAACAAAATCAAAATTGAACCTAAATTAAACTGTACTATATAAAAAACATTCTTCAATTAACCTGCCAGTTAGTTCAACAACAATGAAAGAGTCCTTTAAATCGCAGCACCTCTTTCTCTTGCACCGTTCGTGTAAAGTATAACTAAATATTGTAAAGTATTCCTCCTTCAGATTGGCACGAACGTTCATTCGTGTATAATTAAAATATGCTTATCAAAGGAGGAACTTTTATGAATTCAATTGAATTAATTATTTTAAACTTAAATGAAGTTAGAAGAAGAAGCATAAAAGTCTGGAGATCTATTCCTGAAGAAAAACTAAGTTGGAAGCCAGATAATGAAGCAATGAATTGTCTAGAAATGGTCAGGCACGTACTGGAAAGCGAACATTATTATCACCTGGCACTTAAAAATCAAGGAAGTTTATCCGTTTTTAATTCCCCTTTTGAAAACAGACCTTTTACTTCTGTAAATTCTGAATTGGAATTTGCCGAACCCTATCGTAATCAATTCATAAATACAATCAGATCATTTTCTGAAGAAGACTTAACAAATATTAAGATTGACCGTTCTGATGCAGGATACATAAGAGACCTGGGGGATATGCTCCTACGCATTGCGTATCACGAATCTGTTCATACTGGTCAGTTATTAGATTATTTAAGAACCGCAGGTGTTCCAAGAATCCGTATTTGGGATTAGTGCGTAATATTGGTGCTTTCACTGTTGTGAGGCACCTTTTTTATTGCTTATTGGATTTTTTAAGGTGTTCCCTTCTTCAACTTAACTGCCATTTAGTACAGTAAGCTTTGCTTTACAAATATAAATAAATATAAGTGCTCATACACTTTTCCCTTAAGTAATGATTCATAAGTCTTTATAAACATGATGCCAAATCATACATCAGCTATTTGCCAGAAACACACTTAAAGGTTATTTCCAATATTATGCAGGCTGAATTATTTAGAATGTAAAAAACGGAGAATCAGTTATTTCTCCGTTTTTTTGCAATCTAATATGAGTTTTAAGGCCTCAATGAGACCAGGAAGTTTTTCGTAATTTGCTTGATCGTTGTTTTTAATGATCTCATTGATCCTGCTTTGGATTCGAGTTACTGCCTCCTCTATCGTCAACAGACCAACTATCTCCATGTCACCTCCAAACTTTTTTTATAGTATATGTAAAAAAGGTACAGGCGATTAAACACTTTCCTTATGAAATCAAATAATTACAATATTATTACATGTTTTTCTATTTTTACGGAAAGTTAACAATTCATTTAAGAGATGTTAAATCCAGATAAAACGACAGATTTTAAAAGATTGCTTTTCTATAATGACAAAGTCAAAGGCAAGAGGGAAATGTTTCATTCTAAAAAATACAACCACAGTTGTAGGAAGTAAGGTGAAATTCTATGAAAAATTGGCACAGAAGACAAAGAAGGAAATGGATAAAGAGTGGTTTGGCAGATAGGTTTATAGGGTACATACAATACCGGGTATTAAACCTCATGATATTGGCAAGCTTTTTAAATAAATAGAGGTGTAAAATATGGAAAATTTATTACGATATGCGGTTCAATTAAAAAAGAAAAAATTAATTAATATGCTTATTAAATGTGGAATTTATAAAAAGAATAACAAACATCTTTACGAGTTGACATTGAGTGAACTTGAAAAGGAATACAAGCACTATATGGATACGAATGGCCTTGTGCCCTATTCAGAAGGAAGATGATAGTTTTATATAAAGGTCCCCTTGCACAGTTTTCCTCGCCTGTACCCATCACACACGATGTCCTAAAAGAGAGGTATTACGGAGGATTTATGCGTATTCTTTAACTGTGATACTATTATTTTAAAAGTAGAAAAAGGGGAGTAAGAGATGAAGTTTTGTACCAACTGCGGGGAAAAGCTGAACGAAACGGATTTTTTCTGTACCCATTGTGGCATCAAGATTAAAGAGGACGAAGTTCCGGTTGAGCAGCAGCCTTTTCCGCCAATTGAGCCCATAGAAGCAAGAGAAGCAACAACAAAAAGTAGTGAGACGACAAGAAGCGAATATAAAAAGGGAAAATCGAAGAAGAAGCGAATCCTAACAGGGATGGTCTCATTAGTGGGTGTCGGGATTATTGCTGGGGCTGCTTACTACTTTACGATGGGCCTGCCCTCGAAGAAGGCGACTACAGCAAGGGTAGCGTCTACTACCAATCAGCAGACCACCCAAGCGAGTTCAGATAGCAACAAGTCTTCGGATAATGATACGAATCAATTAACACACAATGATCCTAAGACATTTGAAGAGATTCCCATTGTAGATGGGAGCAAGACGTATCAGCTTGGTCAATGGAAAGTGGAGAATGACAATGGTGTGATCCATCTATCGGCAACAGAAATTCCGAGTGCCACACTTGAAGAAATCTTCTCCCTTTATGACGGCAAAAGGTACGAGCCTTTGAAGCAATGGGCTAAGAAAGTGTATACGGCAGCAGTAGAAATGGCGGATGCCAATGACAGCTCCTATACGATTAAGGTGGGCAACAACTGTGTCGCACAAAGCCCCAGCACGCTTCCTGAGCCGTTACGGAATGATTATGCCGGTTCCTGCGGCTATTCGATTCCTGTTTTGACAGGTTCCAATAAAACGGATTTAATCCTGGTGTTAACGGAAAATGTCTTTTCATCGAACACGAACACAGACATCAGATCTACAGCCGATTATATTATCCCGGACTGTAAGACAAAAGTGCTGTCGGAGTCGGAAATTGATTCCCTGACCAAGGATGAGCTTCGGTTAGCGAGAAATGAGATCTACGCCCGTCATGGCTATGTATTCAAATCGGCCGATTTACAAAACTATTTTTCCAAAAAATCCTGGTATACGCAAAACTCCAGCTATAACGGAAGTTTGACGACAATTGAACAACAGAATATCAATTTATTAAAAGATAGAGAGGATAGCCTGAATTGACATCTAAGAAACTATTCTTCATCTTAGTAGGCTTGGGTGTGTTGTTTGTCAGCTTGCTAGTTTTTTATATAAATAACAAACAAGAAGCGCCAAAGGAACAACCTATTGTTAAAAAAACAGAGCAGGGTGGACAAACCAAGAATACGGCAGAAAAGAAGCCCACTCCTGTGACGGAGCAGCCTCAGCCCAAGTCACAGCCTGCGAAAAAATCATTTGTGGTATGTATTGACCCAGGGCATCAGCGGAAAGCGGATTTAGCAACAGAACCGGTTGGACCTGGTGCGAGGACTGAAAAAATAAAGGTAACCGGTGGAACGACAGGGCTCTCTACTGGGAAACCGGAGTACATTCTGAATCTGGAAGCCTCCTTGATACTCGGTAAGATCCTGAAACAAAGAGGCTATGAAGTGGTCTACACAAGAACCACACACGATGTCAATTTAAGTAATATCCAGAGAGCGGAAATCGCCAATCAGCACCACGCGGACTTGTTTATTCGGATTCACGCCGATGGTTCAACGAATCGGAATACCTCCGGATTTTCAATTTTAACAACATCTAGTAAAAATCCTTACACTCAGGCGATTTACCAGGATAGTTTGCAGGCGGGGGAATCGATTTTAGCAGCGGTGAAGGGGTCAGGGGAGACAAAGGTGAATGGCATCTCGTATCGGGATGATATGTCAGGACTCAATTGGGCCAAGGTGCCGGCGATTCTAATTGAAATGGGCTTTATGACCAATCCGAAAGAGGATCAAAACCTATCGAACGGAGACTACTTACAGAAATTAATGATGGAAGTTTCGGATGGGATTGACGAATATACTAAACAATAAGTTAAAAAAGACTTCTAACGATTTTCCGTAGAAGTCTTTTTGTATATTATAAATCAATCCAATGATATAAAAGTAATAAATATCCTAAATATTTAATCGGTTCTTCAAATTCCAGTTTCATTCTTGTTTTTAGAATACTAGGACTGCTCATCGATGATCCATACGAAGCAACATAGACCAGTTTCAGTTTTTGTTTGTTGAGTGCTCGTTTATAGGTTAAACGAACACGGTCCATATGGTAATTGGATGATACCACGATGGCTGATTTAAAATGGTATTTTTCCATCAATGCAAGTGTATATTTTGCATTTGTATAGGTGCTGGTGGCATTCGGCTCATCGATAAAATGAACGCTGTCAGGAATCTTCAATTTTTTTATTTCATATTTAAATAGTCTGGAATTGGAGTTTGATAGCATAATCGTGTCTGCATACCCAGACTTGTATAAATCATAGGCGGTTTCCAAACGTCCCGTTTCGCCGCTAAGGACGATGATGACATCCGATTTAACAGGCTTCTGGTTTACTGAAAAGAAGTTGCTTTTAATAAAATAAAAGACATAAAGGCAAAAGATACCTAAGGAAATAAATCTAAATCTCATCAAAATAGGAAGCATTAGTTTCAAGGGCATTGATTCCTTTCGCGCCGTTTCCGGATGTTTAGTAGAACGGGTGCCAATGAGAAGTTTATCTATCAAACTAATTTTATTAGGCATTATAAAACCGCTGATAAATCTTAAAAAACGCTGATAAATGACTTATTTTCGCCGATAAAATAAAAAAATCGCCGATATCTTCCAAAAAACCGCTGATAATTAATCAATTTACACCCAACTCACCCTGCTTATCAAATTAAAATCTTCTTAAAAGACAAAAACAGGTCCCAAACTGCAAGGACCTGTCAAAAAATTTACATATTTAAAGCTATTTTTGCATATCGATCTCGTAGATATGAATCCACCTATAAATCAAGCCACCTATACAAACCCAATAGATAACCAATATATTTAATCGGTTCTTCCAATCTCAATGTCATTCGTCTGTTTATAAAGTGGGCACTGTCAATCGAAGATCCTTTAGAGGCAACATAGGTCAATTTTACATCTTTATTGCCTAGCGCTCGATCATAGGCTAATTTGACTCGATCCATATGATAATTGGATGATACCACGATTGCTGATTTAAAATGGTACTTTTCCATCAATGCAAGAGTGTACTTGGCATTGGTGTAGGTACTGGTAGCATATGGCTCATCTATAAACTGACCATTATCAGGTATCCCCAATGCTGCCTGTTCATCTTGAAATACCTTAGAATTGGAATTGGAGAGAATGATATAATTTGCATACCCAGACTTATACAAATCATAGGCCTTTTCTAACCGCCCTAAATCTCCACTGAGAACAATGATGACATCAGATTTAATAGGCTTCTGGTCTACTGAAAAGAAGATATTTTTAATAAAAAACAATAGATAAAGGCAAAATATACACAAGATAATATATTTAAAGATTTTGTTCAAGATGATGGTCTCCTTCACAGCGTCCCCGGAACTTTAGGGAGAATAGTAAAACGTGCAAACCTATGAAGCTTTTATTTAAACAGCTAATTGGTTTTTAATAGAGAAACAGTAAAAGCGCTGATAAATGATTAGTCTCCGCTGATAAATCAGTTAAAAGTGCGGATAAACTCCCGCAAAGTGCCGATAAATCTCAAAAAACCGCTGATATTTTACAAATTTACACCCAACCCACTCGGCTTATCAAGTTAAAATCCAATTAAAAGACAAAAAACAGGTGCTAAACTGAAAGGGTCTGTCAATAAACTTACACATTCGCTCTCGATTTCCTAATCCAACTGCCTTACTAACAAATACATATGAAATAACGTTGTTTTGGTCGGTTGTCCTTCCAGGTTTTGGACAATTCTATAATAGGTATTATTTTATCGGTATTGTGTTATTGATGTTAGAATTTATCATAAACTTGAAGTCTCACCTTAATCTCGTTCTAGTTAATACCTTTAATGGGGATTTCCAGCTTGCCCATCAGTCGGTGAACTAAAGCTGGGGGCTTTTCTACCCGTCGATTTACGGCTTTGCTATCTGGCAGGCTTTCAATTCGGCTAAAGTCAATAACAACAAACTTGAAGGAAAGAATGTTGAAAAACGAACCTATCTTTCCGGGTTCTTTATCGGGCTTGTCGTTGGCATGGACTTCGGCTTATTCTGACATGATAGCAACCTAATCAAAATCATTTCTTTATTGGATTATCCGGTGTTTAATGGGATATTGTTTGGGCTTATACTTGGGGTGATTGGGAATTTATTAGAACAAAAAATCTATCGAAAACATAATCGAAAAATGAAACAATGACAAATATGAGACTTAACATTTTATAAGATTTGAACATTGTAAAACGTGGCTGATCTTTAGCAGATTGTGAAAAACTTATATGACAAAGGTGTTAATGAAATCGAAACCACATTGGAAAAGTAGATTAAAGATTTAGATGCAGATTTAAGACAATTAGTTATCTAATAATATTAAATGAATTGGGTTGCTGGGGCATCTCTGGCAGCGTATTTTAATACCCCTTATCCGAGTTTCTACTATTATATATGTAATTAAATTATGTAAGTGATTACATGGGAAAAAGCCATAGAAACAAATTCATCCGTTATTATTAAAAGTATAATAACCCTATAATTTTATTTTATGGAAAATCTTCCAAACTTCGAAGGTAGTCTCCGTTTTCGCTAATTCAAAAATTATCTAGTAAGACCATGGGAATTAAATCCATATATAATTTCCCTCTTCCATTTTCTTTCAATTCATTGTTTAATAGATAAAGTGTAAAACATTTGTTAAGTTTATAAAAAGAGTGTGTGATAAATTTGTCAAATTATGAAAAATTACGACAAATTATGTTATAATTCTTTTTGTTTTTATTTTTGCATTTTAGGAGGACAAAATGGAAGAGACGATTAGTTTAAAAGAACTTTTGGGGACACTGAAAAAACGATTACGGTTAATCGTGTCGCTAACAATCATCGCTGCATTAGCTAGCGGAATCATCAGCTACTTTTTCTTAACCCCGATTTACCAAGCGTCAACACAAATTCTTGTGAATCAAACAAAAAGTGATCAAGCATTATACAACTACAATGAAGTACAAACAAACCTTCAATTAGTCAATACCTATAATGTCATCATCACAAGTCCAGCCATTTTAGATATCGTTTCGAAAGAACTCGATTTAAATATGACTGCTACTCAGTTAAAAGAGAAGCTTACTGTAGCTAGTGAAAATAACTCCCAGGTAGTTAACCTGTCTGCTCAGGACCCAGATCCAAAAGTGGCTGCTCAAATTGCCAATAAAACAGCGGAAGTATTTAAACGTCAAATCACGAAAATTATGAAAGTGGATAATGTCAGCATTCTTGCAAAAGCAGATGTATCTGAAAATCCATCTCCAATTAAACCTCGACCATTATTAAACATAGTGATTGCGATGGTTGTTGGTTTAATGGTGGGCGTCGGCCTAGCTTTCTTACTTGAGTACTTAAATAACACCATTAAAAACGAACAAGATATTGAAAAGATATTAGAGCTTCCTATCTTAGGTGTGATTACAACCATTGATGATGAAAAAATCGAAGAATTAAAAATGCGCAGAGATACAAAAAAATCAACGGTAAGAGGTGAGACACTTGGCTCTTAAGAAGAAAAAGACGCAAACCAGTTCAAGTAGAAAATTAATAACGGCGGTAGCCCCGAAGAACGCTATTTCGGAACAATACCGTACCATCCGTACTAATATTCAGTATTCTTCCATTGATGGAGAAATGAGAACGATGATGGTTACATCTGCTGGTCCGGGAGAGGGGAAATCAACTACTGCTGCAAATCTAGCTGTGACGTTTTCGCAGCTTGGTAAGAAGGTATTATTGGTGGATGCTGACTTACGTAAGCCAACGGTTCACCATACATTCCAAGTCAACAACATCTATGGTTTTACAACCGTTTTGACAAAACAAACCACTCTTGAAAAAGCCGTATTGAAATCACAGGAAGATGACTTGTTTATCTTAACGAGTGGTCCAATCCCGCCTAACCCAGCCGAATTACTAAGTTCCAAATCAATGGAACAGTTTATTATGGATGCAAAAGAAATGTTTGACTATGTCATTTTTGATACACCGCCATTATTGGCTGTAGCTGATCCGCAAATCATTGCAAATCAGTGTGATGGTTCGGTCTTAGTAGTTTATAGTGAAAAGACGGAAATCGATCAAGCGAAAAAGAGTAAAGAATTGCTACAGAACGCACAAAGCAAGCTTCTAGGTGTCGTGCTAAACCATAAAGAAATCAAGAATAATGATTATTACTATTACTATGGGACTTATGGTACAAAATAACCATTCGACAAAATTCGTCCCTTTACCAGGACTTTCGACGGTGCTAGTATGAGATAGTAAGAATTTAGTAGAAATGAGTGTGACTTATGATTGATTTGCATTGTCACATATTGCCCGGTGTTGATGATGGAGCAAAAGATGTGTCGGAAAGTATATTAATGGCGCGAAGAGCTGTCGAGCAAGGAATCCGGACCATCGTAGCAACCCCCCATCATTTAAATAATCATTACGAAAATCCAAAACAACGAATCTTACAAAATGTTAAAGAACTAAACCAAGTATTGCGGGATGAAAAGATTGATTTAACCATCCTCCCTGGTCAAGAAACCCGAATTTATGGAGAAATGGTAGATGACTACATGAGGGGAGAGATTCAACCGGTAAATGGCAGTCCCTATGTACTGGTTGAATTCTCCTCCAGTCATGTCCCGAGATACACGGAGAAGTTGTTTTATGATCTGCAAGTAAAAGGTCTAGTTCCGATCATCGTTCATCCGGAGCGGAACCAAGAAATTATCGAACAGCCTGACCTCCTTTATAAGCTTGTGCAAAACGGAGCCTTAACACAGGTAACGGCTAGCAGCATTTGTGGGGACTTTGGTAAAAAGATTAAGAACTTCTCTGTGCAGCTAATTGAAGCAAATTTAACACATTTTATTGCCTCGGATGCTCACAATATCCATAACCGTACATTTAAACTAAGGGAGGCATTTGACCTCATTTATGAAAAATACGGTAATGATATAGTTTATATGTTTGATGATAATGCAGCGCTTGTACTGAAAGGAAACAATGTTTATAAAGAGGTACCGGAAAAAATTAAAAAGAAGAAGTTCTTTAAGATTTTTTAACATCTTTATTCAGGTTTCGAACCTGAACGGTGAGGCTTCCCTGTCCGTTATCAATGGGGGCACTCGGTCATACTGTGGGTCAAAAAAGATGACCTTAGACGCTTGTCGTCATTAGGTTGATGTGAGGACGGGTTAGATGCCCATTTTAAAATAATAACTAATAAATATCTAATGAAAGAATAAGCCTGAATCCGCTTGCAATTCCATTAGGTATTTATTTTTTTGCTCTAGTACTTTAGCGGGGGGAAGAGTTTTTTAATATACAAAGAATAAATGGGGGTAAATGAGTTGAAAAAAGTTAGAAAAGCTATTATTCCGGCAGCTGGTCTTGGAACTAGATTTTTACCAGCAACGAAGGCAATGCCAAAGGAAATGTTACCTATTGTTGATAAGCCTACGATCCAATACATAGTTGAAGAGGCTGTAGCATCTGGAATTGAAGATATCATTATTGTAACCGGTAAAGGAAAACGTGCCATTGAAGATCACTTTGATATGGCGATGGAATTAGAAGAAAACCTCATCGGAAAGAAAAAATTCGATTTATTAGAAAAGGTGCAATTTGCTACTAATCTAGCAGATATCCATTACATTCGTCAGAAGGAACCTAAAGGGCTTGGTCATGCTGTTTGGTGTGCAAGAAACTTTATTGGGAATGAGCCTTTTGCCGTTCTTTTAGGGGATGATATTGTTCAAGGCGAGACACCGTGCTTACGTCAATTAATAAATCAGTATGAAGAGACCTACTCATCTGTGATTGGTGTCCAAACAGTACCTGATCAAGAGACACATCGATATGGAATTATTGATCCTGCTTCACAGGATGGAAGATTGTATCAAGTTAATAACTTTGTAGAAAAGCCAAAATTAGGTACAGCCCCATCCAATCTAGCGATCATGGGACGGTATGTATTAACTCCAGAAATCTTTATGTTCCTTGAACAGCAAGAAACAGGGGCTGGTGGTGAAATTCAATTAACCGATGCCATCCAAAAACTAAATCAAATTCAAAGAGTTTTTGCTTATGATTTTGAAGGAAATAGATATGATGTCGGTGAAAAATTTGGCTTTGTCAAAACTACTGTTGAGTTCGCCTTGCAACATGAAGACTTGCACAATGATATGATTGATTATTTAAAAAATCTCGTTTCTACTTTTGAAAAGGAAAAAATAAAGTTATAGAAAGAGAAGGTTGGTGTCCAGGTTGCCTGATTTTACAAATCAAGATGTAGCATATATAGATAATCAAACTACTAAAGTTCAAGTGAATAATCGAAAAAGGTATTTAATAGCTAAGAGAATAATAGATATTATCGGGGCTTTATGTGGACTTATTATTCTTAGTCTTCTATTTTTAGTTATCGGTATATTAATAAAGCTTGAAGACCCCAAGGGAAAAGTATTTTTCTTTCAAAAACGAGTTGGTCTAAATGGGAAAGAATTTAGGATGTATAAGTTTCGTTCGATGGTGTCTAATGCGGAGGAAAAATTACAAGAATTATTAAAGTATAACGAAGTATCGGGTGCCATGTTTAAAATGAAAGATGACCCCCGCATTACCAAAGTAGGGAAGTTTATAAGGAAAACAAGTATTGATGAACTTCCGCAGCTGTTCAATGTGCTTAGAGGGGATATGAGCTTAGTAGGTCCTCGGCCTCCTCTACCAAGGGAAGTTGCTGAATACACTACTTATGATAAGCAGCGCCTAATGGTAGCACCTGGTTGTACAGGTCTCTGGCAAGCAACAGCAAGGAATAGCGTTGGATTTAAGGAAATGGTTGAACTAGACCTAGAATATATCCAAAAACGTTCGTTCTCTTTTGATCTAAAAATTATCATAAAAACGGTGTTGATTTTATTTGGCTCGAAAGATGCTTATTAATTTCAGAAAGTTTCTTGAATAATTATGTTTGCATATCGTAACATTTTATAAAACAAATAGTATTTAAATATCTAATGAATAAACTAATTGAAATTATGTTTTTCATTAGATATTTCTTTTTAAGTTTATATTAAATCTGAAAATAATTTTTTGCGTAAGGCTAACTACTTGTTTAGGGTGATTATATTTGAATATTGCTGTAATAGGAGATAGTTTTCCTGAGTCTTTACTATTAGATAACGATGGATATCCTTCCATTATCTATAATGAATTAAGTAGCTATAATAAGGAAGGTGTAAGGTTAGAGAAGTACACAAAGTCTGGTGTGTTACTTAAAGATGTAACAGATTTGCTTAATCCTGATTTCTATGCAACCAATTGGGATTATGTTATATTACACTGTGGTAATTTTGAATCTTACCCTTCAATCTCAAAAAAGACTCATAAATTTCTATTTAATAAATGGATACAAGAGGATTTAAGGCATAGGCTCAAATATAGAAGTAAATTAACAGAACTTTCATTTGATTTAAAGCAGAAACTTAGAGGTATTCTGAATTATACCTTTGGTGTGGATTTTAAAACTAGCAATGAAGCATTCTATACTGAATACAAGAGTATAATTGAACACTTGAAAAATAACGGTGTAAGAAATATTATAATAGTTTCCCTTTCTAAGGTCGATGAATATATAAATAAAAATTATAACCAATACATTCTAAATTATAATGAAATAATAAAGGAGATTGGTACAGAACTTAATGTTAAGTTAATTGATGTATTAAATTTTCCATTAGAAGCTAGTGAAAAAGTTCATACAAAAGATGGTTGGCACTGGAATGAAACAGGTCATACAATTGTGGCAAGTGAAATTCTAAAAGAAGTTTTTGGACACAATATAAAAAATAAAAAATGTTACAAACAATCTACGAATAATAAAAATCAATCTTTAAGTGGTTTGTTGTCTATAAAAAATATTTTGAGGATAATTGAGTTGATACCCTTATCAATTTTAATATTCTACTTTAAAACATTTACTCCTGTAGATAAAAAGAGGAAGCAGGTTAATTATGAATAAGGTCCTGAAAAGCTCTTTTATAATTATCCTTGTCATATTACTTAGTAAGGTTTTGGGATTTATAAGAGAGTTTTGTATAGTCTATGTATTTGGTGTATCTTATAAGACAGATGCATTCTTAGAAGCATCTGTGGTTCCACAGCTCTTGTTTTCCACTATCGATTTAGCCTTTGCTGCTGTATTAATACCAATAATTCAAGAGATTAAACTAAAAGATAAAGAAAAATTGCCTGGTTTTGTTTTGGCTTTATCTGTGAGCACTAGTTTAGTTCTAGTTATTGTCACTCTTATTGGTTTAATCTTTAACAATACTATAATAAATATTGTTGCTGCCGGGTCTGCATCAAATGTAAAGACCTTAGCCATTGTACTAACTCAGATAATGATGCCAATGATAATTTTTCAGGGAATTATCCAGATACTTATAGCTGCGTTAAGGGTTTTAGATAGACCAATTATAGGAAACTTTATAGGTATTCCTTATAACATATTAATTATACTTGGTATATTTTTAGGGAAAGATTACTTAGGCGTTTATGGAGTTTCCATTTTTATTGTATTAGGAACGCTTTTACAGGCTCTCTTGCTAGTGATTTATTGCATAAAACTTAATGTATATAATAGGTTTAAGTTTAGTGAACAAAAAATTTATTTAAAGAAAGTTGTAATTTTAGGCGTTCCAACTCTTTTATCCACTTTATTTGCACAATTGCAAGTTGTAACTGAAAGAGTGTTGGCATCACACCTAGAGACAGGTTCCATTACAATTGTCTTTTATGTTAATAAACTATTTACACTTGTGATTTTTATTATTTTAACTTTAATTAACTCAGTCCTATATCCAAAAATGACAAGCTGGGCGTTAAATAATAAGAACGGGGAATTTGAAAAAAATATGGGGGGAATTATTAAATACACAATAATGATTCTTTTCCCGGCTAGTATATTTTTAATATTAAATGCACATGAAATTGTATTTTTGGTATTAGGAAATGGACATGTGGATACAAAATCGTTAGTTACGATTTCAAAGGGCTTTGGATTTGCAAGCTTAGGGTTAATCGTGCTTATCTTAAAAGATATTCTCCTAAAAATACTCTTCTCTGTACAAAAAGTGGCAATTGCCACTCGACTTAGTGTTATAAGTATAGTTATTAGTATTATCCTAAGTATAGTACTTGTAAACCTTTATGGAGTTTATGGAATTATTCTTGCTACTCCTCTTGCTACTTTTATTACCGTTTTTCTCTTGATGTATATACTAAATAAAAAAGTAAAAATACATTTGAATTTCTCCTTTAGTTTATTTGAAATCATATGGCTTTTAACTATTGGTGTATTTATATTTCTTGGGAATAATTTGATAAAGTCGTATATCCAAAATATATATATAAATGTTTCAATCAATTGTCTAATTTTTATAGGTTTGTTTGGATTGTCCTACTTAATCGTAAGTAAGTTCTTTCCGAAAAATGGTATGTTGGGACTCGAAAAATAGTAGTAGAACTAGGGAACATACTTCGAAAATTAATGTTAAATGAATACGATCTATACATTCAAAGTATGTACCTGAAAAAAGTTAATAGAGGAGAATTATTTTGTATGTTCTTATAGTTATTGCAATATTATTTTCTGCTCTAAGTGGAATAGCAGGAAAACTAAGTGCAAATTCAACAGATCTTTCATCCTTGACTATATTGCCAGTTATCGGCATTTTTTTTGCTTATTTAATTAGGCTTTTAAAAGAAAAGGGAATTATTAATTATAAAGGTATTTATTGGCTAGTATTCTTAAATATATTATTCATTTTCGTCGGGATGTTTACAACGAATTTTAATATATTCTCCGTTAAATTTGTAATTTATTATGTTTTCATCATTGTTTTATTGAACATTTTAGATAAGGATATGCTAATTAAGGTTTGTAAAGTATTGATGTATGTTTCAATACTATTATCCTTAGATATTATTTTCCAAGGGGTTAAATTGCTTGGTACAGGAGTGGACTTAGTTAACCTAAGAAGCTATACATTAATGGACAAACAATATTACACAGTTCTTTATGCAATTGTTTTACCAACTAGCTTCTGGTTTTATTTCACTTCAAAAAAATTGAAGGATTTAGTTATTTTAATTGTCTCAATTATTGCATGCATTTTATTTATGCAGATTAAAACCTTGCTAATTTCAATTCCTTTATCAATTTATCTAATTTTATTTATCACTAACGGATATTCTAGAAAGAAACTCTTTATGTATGGAATTGTTTTATTATTAATTTTTGTGTATCTCATTATTACAGGAAATGAATTTATAAACCAATTTTATGTGATTCTCTATTATATATTTGGCATGAGTGATAAGATTCCTTTAGATTATCTAAAATATGTTGACACATTAATAATCCGATTAGAAATAATAAGGAATGCTATGAGTCATTTTTCACACAATGTATTATTTGGAATTGGTTATGGTAATTATGCTGATATAGCTAAAGGAGATACCATTAAGTCTATTGCAAGAAATATCACTTATGACCTTCCAGCTGAAGCGGAAAGTGGAGTTTTACTACTTCTCGTAGAGGGTGGAATAATTGGATTGCTACTTCATTTTTCAGTGTATGTTTATATCTTTAGAGGATTCATTAAAAATAATAATAAAGATGACCTAATACAAAACATTATTACTTCTATAGTTTTAGTAAATGGAATTGCAAATATATTCCAGGATAATTTGAACTTATTGTATTGGTTTTTCTTAGGTGCTGGTATTTACGTAAATAGTGGAAAGACTATAGCGATACCACAATTAAAAAAGAGCTTTAATCCACATACTAAGAACTAAGAATTGCAGAGGTTGCTTAAAATGAAAATTCTAATATTTAACACCTTATATTATCCTAATATCATTGGTGGAGCCGAAAAGTCGGTTCAATTACTTGCAGAATTGTTAGTAAAGAATGGACATGAACCGGTGGTAGTATCCACTGCTAAAGAGGATGGTATAGACTATATAAATAAAGTAAAAGTTTATTATTTAAACCATAGAAATTTATATTGGTCCATTGAATCTAAAAATAAAAACCCACTTCAGAAAGCATTATGGCATGGTATAGATATCTACAACCCACGTTTTGTAAATAAAATTAATGACATCATCTTGAATGAAAAACCTGATGTTATCCATTCAAATAATCTGACTGGATTTTCCATGGTTCCTTGGATTGTTGCAAAGAGGAATAATATTCCGGTAGTTCATACTCTGAGAGATTTTAGCTTAATGTGCTCAAAAGCAACCATGTTTAAGGGTGATCAAAATTGTAGTGGTCAATGTACAGAATGTAAAGTATTTACTTCATATAAAAAAAATCTAAGTAGCCAAGGGTACGTAAGCTACTTAGTGGGAAACTCAAATTTTATGGTAAATCGGCACAAGGAATTGGGTTACTTCCAAGAAGTTCCATCGTCAAGAATATTTAATGGTACTAATATTATTAAGTATAAACAAACTAATAATGACTATAGTAAAAGAATAAAGTTCTTTTATATGGGTAGGATAGATTATACAAAAGGTGTAAAGCTTTTACTCGATACATTTACAAGGATTCAAGAGGCAGATCTTTACTTAGCCGGAAAAGTGTATGAGCAAGAAATTAATGAAAATATAGAAAAGGAAAAATATCCTTCAAACATTAAGTTTTTAGGTTATATTGATCCGAATGAAATCCTTGAAGAGATTGATGTTTTGATAGCTCCTTCGTTATGGAATGAACCGCTGCCAAGAGTAATTCTCGAAGGATACTCATATGGCAAACCAGCGATTGGAACAAATCGTGGTGGAATTCCAGAATGTATTCTTGATGGTAAGACGGGCTATATTTTCAATCCAGATGAAGATGAAAGTTTAAAAAATATAGTAAAAAAAATTATTGAGAATCCAGATATACTAAATTCTTTATCAAGTAATATACCTAATTATCTAGCAAAGTTTGATATTAATAAAACAGTTAATTCTTATATACAAACATATTTAAAAGTAACAAATAAATAATCACATCGTTTTTCAGACACATATTATGAATGATTCTTAATAATTTAAGAGAAATAAATTAAATAGTGATGATTAATCTTAATACAAAGTGATAAAAGGTGACTATTTTATACAGTAGTATTGTTAAAAGTGAATTTTTTCACTAATTCTAAAACTAAGACTTAAAGTCCTCTACTGTTTTTGCTTTACTCTATAAAATTAGTTATTTATTTATAAGCTTTGAAATTTAAAATCATAATCGAAAATTCGATTGTAAAAATTATCACAAAGTAACAATGGGTTTTCTGAGGCAAGTTTAATCAATAAGAATAAGGATGGTAAAATGTACATTAATGGCCGTTTTTTAACTCAAAGAATTACTGGCGTTCAACGATTTGCTTATGAATTAATGATAGAGCTTGATAAACATCCAAACCTAATTGAACAACTTAAAATAAGGATAATCATCCCTAAAAATTTTAATGAACACGAATATCCATTCCACAAGATTCCTTTTGTTAAATCAAAATTTTTAAAAGGGCATCTTTGGGAACAGTTGGTGTTACCGTTTAAGAGTAGGGGAGAAATATTACTTAATCTTTGTAACACAGGGGCTTTATTTAAAAAGAATCAACTAACAGTTATTCATGATGCAGCGGTTTATGTAAATAAAAATACTTTTTCACTTACTTTTAGAATGTGGTATAAAATACTGTTTTTCATGATGGCGAAGTTTTCCAAAAAGATTATAACAGTATCTCAGTACTCTAAAAAAGAGCTGATAAATTTTTTAGATATACCTAATCATAAAATTAGCGTTATATCTGAAGGTAAAGAGCAGATTATTCGAATAAAATCAGACAGATCTATTTTAGATAGATTTAATTTAAATAATGATAGGTATATTTTAGCTGTCAGTAGTTTGAATCCAAATAAAAATTTCCAAGCTATTATAGATGCTACTAAAGATTTACCTAATGATATTAAATTAGTTATTGCAGGAGGAGATAATAATAAGGTTTTTCAACAATCACTTGATTTAAATAAGGTAAATGCTATTTTTGTAGGATATGTAACAGATGAAGAGTTAAAAGCATTATATGAAAATGCTTTTTGTTTTGTATATCCTTCATTCTATGAAGGTTTTGGACTCCCGCCTCTAGAAGCCATGGCATGCGGATGTCCAGTTATAGTATCAAATACAACTTCCATACCGGAAGTTTGTGGTAATGCTGCATTGTATATTAATCCTCATAATCCAAAAAATATAGCTGAACAAGTTACCTTCCTATTAGAGAACTCCAAAATTCAGGAAGAGTTTAAAATGAATGGATTGTTACAATCTGAAGGGTATTCTTGGAAAAATAGTGTTGAACAACTAATACAGATAATTAAAGAGGTTTCAAAATGAAAATTGCAATTATTCATGATTGGTTAGTAACATATGCTGGCGCAGAAAAAGTATTAGAACAAATACTTCAGGTTTACCCTGAAGCTGATATATTTAGTGTTGTAGATCATTTGGGGGACAATAGAGAGTTTATTCAAGGCAAAAAATCAAATACTACTTTTATACAAAAACTACCATTTTCGAAAAAAAAGTATAGATCATATTTACCCCTTATGCCTTTGGCTATAGAACAGCTAGACTTATCGAGTTATAACTTAATAATATCAAGCTCACATGCTGTAGCGAAAGGGGTAATCACAGGACCAGATCAACTTCATATCTCGTATGTTCATTCGCCTATTCGTTATGCATGGGATTTGCAACATCAATATTTAAAAGAGTCTGGGCTTGAAAAAGGGTTAAAAGGAATACTTGCAAAATTTATTCTTCATAAAATTCGTAATTGGGATTATCGTACTGCTAATGGAGTAGATTATTTTTTGGCCAACTCAGATTTTATTGGTAATAGAATATGGAAAGTATATCGCCGAAATTCACATGTGATTTATCCTCCTGTAGACATACAGTCTTTTCCATTGAAAGAAGAAAAGGAAGACTTTTATTTAACTGCTTCTAGAATGGTTCCATATAAAAAGATTGACTTAATTGTTGAGGCTTTTAGTTTGATGCCGGATAAAAAATTAGTAGTAATAGGTGACGGACCTGATTTTGAAAAAATTAAGTCAAAAGCTGGATATAATGTAGAATTACTAGGTTACCAGTCTTTTGAAGTTTTAAAAAGTTATATGCAAAGGGCTAAGGCATTTGTTTTTGCGGCTGAGGAGGACTTCGGTATTACTCCAGTGGAAGCTCAAGCAAGTGGAACTCCTGTAATTGCTTATGGTAAAGGAGGGGCTCTTGAAACTGTGCTTGGAATTAATAGTTCTGAAAAACCTACAGGGCTATTTTTCTACGAACAAACTACTGAATCTATTGTTAACGCAATACAAATTTTTGAGGAAAATAAATATTTAATATCCCCATTAAATTGTAGAGAAAATACAATTCGCTTTTCACCTGAAAGATTTAAAAATGAGTTAAAATCTTTTGTTAATGAGAAATTAGAGGAGAAAAAAAAATTTAGAATCTGAGGTGTTTAAATTGAGATTAGTACTATTATCTGGTGGGTCGGGAAAACGACTATGGCCTTTATCAAATGATGCAAGATCCAAACAATTTTTAAAAGTACTTGTTAATGAAAATAATGAATTTCAATCGATGGTTCAGAGGGTTTGGAGCCAGTTAGATAAATTAGGATTAACTTCATCAGCATTAATTGCGACAAGTAAAAACCAGGTAGAAATGATTCAAGGGCAAATCGGTAAAGATGTTACTGTAATTGTTGAGCCTGAAAGAAGAGATACTTTTCCTGCAATTGCACTAGCGGCATCCTATTTATTTTCTATTGAAAACATTGCTCGTGATGAAGTTGTAGGAGTGCTGCCAGTTGATCCATATGTTGAAGATAAATTTTTTGCTAGATTAATTGATTTAGGCGATGTTTTAAGAACATCAAATGCCGAGCTTGCATTAATGGGTGTTCAGCCCACTTTTCCATCTGAGAAATACGGCTATATTGTACCGGATATTGAACGATCAACAAAGGATATTGTAAGGGTTAGCCACTTTAAAGAAAAACCCGAAACAGAAGAGGCAAAATTGTTACTAGAACAACAAGCTCTCTGGAATTGTGGAGTTTTTGCATTTAAATTAGAAAAAGTTATATCTTTATTAGAAGAAAAAGGTTTACCTACTGATTATGAGGAATTATCAGCAAATTACTCTCTATTACCGAAGATAAGTTTTGATTATGAAGTAGTAGAGAAAACAAAAGAAATCATAGCAATTCCATATAATGGTGGATGGAAAGACTTGGGAACATGGAATACTTTGACCGAAGAAATGGGGTCGAATATCCTTGGAAAGGCAAATTTAAGTAATGATTGTGAAAATACACATATTATAAATGAATTAGATATCCCTGTTTCTGTACTTGGATTATCAAACATTCTGGTTGCAGCGAGTCCTGATGGAATTTTAGTTACAGATAAAAACGCTAGCCCTCGAGTTAAAGAATTAATCGGTAATTTGGAACAGAGACCGATGTATGAAGAACGTCGATGGGGCTGGTACAAGGTCTTGGATTATACAAAATACGAAGACCAAACAGAAGTATTAACGAAACGAATCAATATTTCAGCAGGTAAAAACTTAAGTTATCAGTATCATAATTACCGTCAAGAAGTTTGGACAATTGTTAAGGGTGAAGGAGTGCTTTATTTAAACGGTGAATTTAAAGTAATTAGGCCCGGAGATGTAATTGAAATTTCAATTGGTATGAAACATGCAGTAAAGGCTGTAACAGACCTAGAATTTATAGAGGTACAAACTGGATTTCAATTAGTCGAAGAAGATAATCACCGACTTCTATTAACTTGGAATGAAATTGAAGAAGCTGCATATTCAGTATCTAAATAATAAATTGAGGCCTACAAAGTAGGCCTCAATATTTTTGTAATATATATTTTAAAAAGGGGACATTACCATTGAGTTGGCTTGAAAATCTTGTTAAATGGAATTCATATCATAATATGGATAAAGAATTAAAGAATAAATTACTACAATTAGAAAATAGTAAGAAAATCTTAGAGGATAGTTTTTATAAGCATTTAGAATTTGGTACTGGTGGAATGCGTGGGGAACTGGGACCTGGAATCAATCGCTTAAATATTTATACGATTCGTAGAGCAGCAGAAGGTCTCGCAAAGTATATTGTGCAACAAGGTGAAGCGGCAAAACAACGGGGGGTTGTTATTGCTTATGATTCACGTCATAAATCCCCTGAGTTTGCTCTAGAGGTAGCTAAAACGGTTGGCAAACATGGAATTAAGTCCTATTTATTCAATGAACTACGACCAACGCCTTTACTATCCTTTGCTGTGCGGTATTTAAGCGCCTTTTCAGGTGTTGTCATAACCGCAAGTCACAATCCTCCAGAATATAATGGATTTAAGGTATATGGCGAGGATGGTGGCCAGATTCCTCCTGAGGCAGCAGATATAATTATTCAATATATAAATGCTGTAGAAGATGAACTTACGGTCGAAGTAGCAGAAGAGAAGGAGCTTCTATCAAGTGGTTTATTAACCTACATAGGTGAAGAAATCGACCGAGAATATAATGCACAGTTAAAAAAGCTTCAATTAAATCCTGAAATGGTTGCATGTGTGGCAAAGGATTTAAAAATAGTTTATTCTCCTCTACATGGCACTGGGAATAAACCAGTCAGTTCCGGTCTAAAGGCATTTGGGTTTGAAAACCTAACGGTTGTAAAAGAACAAGAATTTCCTGATGCTAACTTTTCTACTGTTAAATCACCAAATCCGGAAGAACATGCTGCATTTGAGTTGGCCATTAAATATGGGGAAGAAATCGGTGCGGATATCTTAATGGCTACTGATCCTGATGCGGATCGCTTGGGTGTAGCGGTTAAAAATGGAAAAGGTGAATATGTTGTTTTAACAGGTAATCAAATGGGTGCCTTAATGCTAGAGTATCTATTATCTCAAAAGCAAGAAAAAGGGATCCTTAAGGTTAATGGTGTAGTTATTAAAACAATTGTTACATCTGAAATTGGACGAGCTATTGCTGAAAATTATGGTGTACGAACTATGGATACACTAACTGGATTCAAATTTATTGGTGAAAAAATTAATGAGTTTGAACAGAGCGGTGAGAATACTTTCTTATTTGGCTATGAAGAGAGCTATGGTTATTTAATCGGAGAATTTGTTCGTGATAAAGACGCTGTCCAATCCGCCATCTTTGCTACAGAAGTTGCTGCTTATTATAAGTCAAAAGGCATGTCCTTATATGAGGGTTTGTTAGCCATTTTCGAAAAGTACGGTTTTTATCAAGAGGAACTCCAATCCATTACGTTAAAAGGAAAAGACGGCGCCGAACAGATTTCAGAGTTAATGAATAGTTTTAGGGCGGAAAAGATATCTGAAGTTGCTGGAGTGGAGGTAACCACTATTGAGGATTATTTAAACTCTATTAGATATGCTAATGGTGTTGAAAATCAGATAGATTTACCTAGATCAAATGTATTGAAATTTCACTTGGCGGATGGATCCTGGTTCTGCCTTCGTCCATCTGGAACAGAACCAAAGGCAAAATTTTATTTTGGAGTTAAAGGGAATTCGATGGAAGACAGCCAGGAAAAGTTATTGTCAATCCAAAATGCTGTTATGAATAAAGTGAATCAGCTCCTAGGAATAAATTAAAAAATAACATTCATCCTTGTAATTGGATTAAACAACCATTATAGCTTGTATGTACTAGAGACAGTTTCTAGTCTATAATAAGTTTTGTTCCTGGATTAGTTATTATGAATAAAATTTTTTTGATGTAAATAGATTAAAATTTTAACAACCTTTGTTTTTCTTATAGAGCTACAATGGTAGCATTAAAATAATATAGAAAGTATAGGGGGCAGCTCAAATGTACAAAATAGCAGTAGCTGGAACGGGATATGTAGGTTTAGTAGCGGGAGTTTGTTTTGCTGAAGTAGGGCATCAAGTGACCTGTGTCGATATTGATGAGAATAAAGTAAATTTGATGAAGCAAGGAGTCTCACCAATTTATGAGGCTGGACTAGAGGAGTTAATGCAGAAGAACTATGCTGCAGGAAGATTAACTTATACTACTGACTATAAAGCAGCCTATAAGGATGCGGATGCCATTTTTATCGGAGTAGGGACGCCAGAACTTCCAGATGGTTCTGCCAATCTTTCTTATATCGCTACTGTTGCTAGACAAATTGCAGAAACGATTGAAAAGGATTGCCTAGTAGTTGTTAAATCAACTGTTCCTGTTGGAACAAATGATAAAGTGGAGCAATTTATATATGACTTCTTACCATATAATGAGGAAGGGGTAACAGGCAATGGTTCGGCATTAGGCAAAAAAATTAGAGTGGAAGTAGCTTCTAACCCTGAATTTTTAGCACAGGGTACAGCCGTTCGTGATACTTTACATGCTGCAAGAATTATTATCGGAACTGAAAGTAAGTGGGCTGAAGAAATCCTTATGAAAATTTATGAGCCATTTAATATTCCGGTTGTATCAGTCAATAGAAGATCAGCTGAAATGATTAAGTATGCTTCAAATGATTTTCTTGCTCTTAAAATATCCTATATGAATGATATAGCAAACTTATGTGAATTAGTGGGAGCAGATATCCAAGATGTAGCTGTAGGTATGAGTTTTGATGAACGCATAGGAAGTAAGTTTCTAAATGCAGGTATTGGCTATGGAGGCAGCTGTTTTCCAAAGGATACAAAGGCACTTAGCTACCTAGCAGGTCAGCATGGATATGAGCTTAAAACAGTGAATGCTGCTATTGAAGTTAATACTGAACAAAAGACACTGTTATATAAGAAGGCAAGTAAAAGATTAATTACATTTAATGGTCTTAAGGTAGCAGTGCTTGGCCTAACATTTAAGCCAGGAACAGATGACTTAAGAGAAGCTCCATCACTTGAAAATATTCCATTATTATTGGAACAGGGTGCTGAAATCTATGCATATGATCCAGTAGGGGCAGATAATTTTAAACGGAAATTTCCAGAAGGTAAAAATGGCAAAGGAAGCATCAAGTACGTTCAAAATGTTGAGGATGCATTAACGGAAGCCAATGTGTGCTTTATCTTTACTGAATGGGGAGAAATAAAAGCTATTCGGCCTGAAGATTATAAGAAATTAATGAGAACACCTTTATTATATGATGGTAGAAATATATATGGTACTGAGTATATGAAAGAAGCAGGAGTAGAATACTACTCTGTTGGAAGACCGAAGGGCACTGGAAAACTTTCTACGGTAAAAGCAAAGGAGACGAACGTAAGTGAGACAAGACTTTAAACAACTTGATAAGAGTAAAACATACCTCATTACGGGAGCAGCGGGTTTTATTGGATACTATCTATCAAAGAAACTGCTAGAGCAAGGATGTCGTGTTATTGGAATTGATAACATAAATGACTACTATGATGTGAATTTAAAATATACACGTTTGAAGAACTTAGAACACTTTGAACAGTTCACCTTTATCAAGGTAGATATTTCAGATAAGGAAACAATCAATAATATTTTTAAAGAGTACAAGCCTAATATTGTAGTAAATTTGGCTGCACAGGCAGGAGTACGCTATTCTATCGAGAACCCTGATGTATATATTCAAAGTAATATTATTGGGTTTTATAATATACTTGAAGCATGCAGGCATTATCCTGTGGACCATCTTGTTTATGCATCATCAAGTTCTGTATATGGAGCTAACAAAAAGGTACCGTTCGCAGAAACTGATTTTGTGGATAATCCTGTTTCTTTATATGCATCAACTAAGAAATCCAATGAATTAATGGCCTTTACGTATAGCCATCTTTATAAGATTCCGGCTACCGGACTTCGATTCTTTACAGTTTATGGCCCAATGGGACGTCCGGATATGGCATACTTTGGATTTGCAAACAATCTTTTTGCGGGTGAACCAATCAAGATTTTTAATAACGGCGACTTTGAAAATGACCTATATCGCGATTTCACTTATATTGACGATATCGTAGAAGGTATTGAGCGTTTACTCAATAACCCATCCGTTGGAGAGAATAACGTAGCCCATAAGGTTTTTAATATTGGTAATAATGATCCTGAAAAGTTAATGGTATTTATTGAAACACTAGAAAAATGTTTAAGTAATAGTTTAGGAAGAGAAGTACAGTTTGAGAAGGTGTTTGAACCAATCAAACCAGGTGATGTACCTGCAACATATGCTACTACAGAAATGCTTCAACAGGCGGTCGGTTTTAAACCTGAGACCTCAATAGAGGAGGGTCTGCAAAAATTTACCGATTGGTATTGTGATTATTATAAAGTGAAGTAGGAATAATAGAGGCTGACACAATTTCCTTGAAAGATGATTTTTTTGTGTCAGCTTTTAAATTGCAATAAAGATAAGAAAGTAATCTTAGTTGTTTGAGTTCCAATGCTTAAATTACCAAAGTTGTAGTTTACACTTGATATATAGAAGGAGTTGTATTTTAACTATTTTAATATTAAGTGTATAGAGATTTACACTCAACTAAAAGATAATTCCCATTAGGGAACACTCACATAAGTAACACAGAGTAAACCAAGTAAGAAATCCCCTTGCTCTTCCATGAAATTCACCTCTAGACTTGTAGAAAATCAGCATTTAATACATTATAAAATTAATTATTGTATAATTAATGGCGTTTACATAATCATGGCATATAAGAACTATTTTTAGTATGTTTAAAAGAATTAATACCAAAATAATATTTTAATATAAAAACTCCACGAAAAAGGATGGTAGGCTTGAAAAAAAACAATACTCAAAAAAGGTATTGGATTATAGTTCTAATTATTTTCTTATGTGCTTTCTCTTTAGTTCTACTGAACAAAGAAAAAAAAGATAAAACTAGTAATGAATTGTCGAATAAAGCTATTAAGGTATTAAAATGGTCGTCAACAGAAAAAGACGGGACTGTTGATGTTACAAACAGAATTCAAAAAATGTTGGATAGCACGCACGATAAAGGTTCTGTGATATTTCCGGCAGGAAGGTATTTAGTGAATGGTAAAGTTTCTGTGAAGAATAAATCTATTAATATTTATAGTCAAGGAGAAGTACAATTTATAGGAACTGGGGAAATTCATTTTAACAGTGATATGTCCTCTAGTGTTCCTAGTAATAATATAAAAAAAGAATCTAACATATTGAACTGTTATTTAAACGTGAATATTAACGATTATATTGAGATTTCAGGGGATATTGTACATAGAGATTATAATCCATCTCGGTACAAAACATTAAAATTTATTGCAAAAGTGGTTTCTAATAACAATGGAAAAATTAAGTTAGATCGACACATCCAATATGGTTTAAACAATGTAAAGATAGCAAAGATTTCTAACCCTTATCAAATTCATATCGATAAAGGATTTAAGTTTAACGGAGTAGGGTTATATGTTAATCATTTCGTGGGCGGTGAAATAAATGCAGCGTTTACGGGAGTTAGAGGTACTGGTAGCGGACTGTTTATTAACCAGTCCATAGATTTTACGGTTAACGTGAATATTAATGACCTCGTAGGAACGATGGGAATAGTTTTAAATGACTGTAATAACTTTAAAGCCTTTGTTAATGCAACAAGAGTAGGTTTAATGGATGGCACAGGAACCAAAGCGTTTAGGGGAAATGGATTACAAAATGGATACATTGATTTAATTTGTAATAGCTCTATTGTAGGTGATAGTACAATCTATGGTAGTCGTAATTTAGAAGTGAAAATTAGGTCAAAAAATGGGGGGAGATATTTTAGAAGAATTCATGATACCTCTGGTAACCGTCTTGAAACCGTACAATTTTCCGAATCTGATAATTTAAAGGTAATTGCTTACATGGATAATGTGGATGATCAGGCTCTTGAATTTTTAAGTGTTGAGGATTCCAATATTTATCCGCAAAGAATCAATACGTTAGAGGGATCAACTGAAGGTGCACTTGTAATTAAGGGTTCCTCAAAGAATATTATCATACATCATCCAGTAATTCGTTGTTATAACGATTATGGTATTAAAATTGAGACTCTTGAAGGTGCACATAATATTAAAATTATTAATCCTGATATAGTTAATCTTGAGAATGGAAGAACAGGGATAACTGTAAGAGACAGTAAAATTACACACAATGTTAATTTAGAAGTAAAAAATGGATATATCAAAGCTTCAGTACCTTTTCTCATATATAACAACAATAATTATGTCTCTTTAAAGAACATGGTCGTGCAAACGACAGGTGGTCATGCAATTTCTGGATACTCTGATTTCCTTAATGTATATAACGTAAATATTATAGGAGGTAATGACCTTCTAACCCGAGCAGTTGTATCTTCGGGAAGTCATGATACTATTTCCAAAGTTAATTCAAAGGGAGCTATATATGTGCGTAATCAAGATAGACGGAATCTAGATATTAAGAGATATGAAGGTAATAAGGTTTCGAGAATTTATATTGACGCCTCCTCGTAGAGGAACAAACACGTACTTATCATCCTCGACAAATTGATCGGCAAATTCATTTATTCATCTTAACTTCTTATGTTGCTCGACAGATAGGTTCTCAACCTTAATGACTATTCGAAGCTGCCCCCAGCCATTTAATACATCTGCATCAATATCTGGGATGTACTTCTTGGATAAGTTCAATTCGGTAAGTTCATCTTCCGATGAAACCTCTTTGTACTTCTTTAAGAATGCCTTGCTCATCGCCATGGGGAAAGATCTCTATCTATTCAAAGGCTGGTGTGATTTTTTAGAAGCTATGAGGGAGTATTAAAATTGCATCTACCGTTTGCTCCTGAATTATAGTATCCTAATATCTGGCGTTAATTTAGGAAGATGTTAATTTAAAGGATGATAATCTGAAGGTGTAGAATGTTAGAATTACCATAGATCAGTTATTCTCCCAAAGGGGTTGAAAAGACTTTTTCCTACACATACTTTGCTGAGGGAGCTTGCATTCTTCCAATCACAAATGATTATAAAGTGATTTGTTTACGAAAATACCGTGATGTGATTCATAGCTGGCTGTTGGAACTGCCTGCCGGAATGATTGATACAAATGCTGAATATCCAATTAAGGTAGCGAAAAGGGAACTGGAGGTAGAGAAAGGGCATGTGGCCGAGCATTGGCTTAAATGAGGAAGCTTTTAACTTCTCCAGGCTCAATAACGCAGGTAATCTTCTTGTTCGCTGCAGCTGGCTTAACTCCTACAGAGCAAAAGGTAGGAGAATAGCATTACACTTCGACTGCATCATGGGGGGGGGGAGGACTTGCGGCTATTTTTCGATATAAATTTACAACAGATGAACATCAATGAGGAGGACTTTTTTTGGAACCATTATTTTTACAATCTGTTTTTAAAGAGAGAATTTGGGGCGGGACTGCATTAAGGGAAGAATTTCATTATGACATTCCAAGTGATAATACGGGGGAATGCTGGGCGATATCTGCACATTCGAATGGGCCCTCTGTAGTAGCAAATGGTACATACAAAGGGATGATGCTAGACCAATTGTGGAGTGAGCATCCTGAGCTTTTTGGGGATCCACAAGAAAAGGTGTTTCCTTTACTAACCAAGATTTTAGATGCCAACATGGATTTATCCGTCCAAGTGCATCCTGATGATGATTATGCCATGGTACGTGAAAATGGTGAACTTGGCAAGACCGAGTGTTGGTATATCATTGATTGTAAAGAGAATGCAGACATGATCTATGGCCATAATGCGAAAAACAAGGAAGAGTTACAGGTCCAAATTCAGGAAGGCAAGTGGAATGACCTGCTACGTCGGGTGAAGATCAAACCAGGTGACTTTTTCTATGTGCCAAGCGGGACCATCCATGCTTTATGTGAAGGGACGCTAGTACTAGAAACCCAGCAGAGCTCTGATACCACCTACCGGGTATACGACTATGACCGCCGGGATGCGGCTGGGAACTTAAGGGATCTTCACTTAGAGAAGGCCGTTGAGGTGACAACGGTTCCCCATCAAGATGTGATTAGTGAGAGAGTTGTTCAAGAGAATGGTCGTACGAGAATCACAACATTTGTAGAATCAGCTTTTTTCTCTGTCTATAAATGGGATGTCGGTGGAAAGTCTAGTTTTTCATTTAATGAGCAATATCTTCTTTTTAGTGTGATTAATGGAGAGGGAACTCTTTCTCATAATGGGGAGCAATATGGATTAAAGAAGGGAACTCACTTTATTCTTCCTGTTAAATTTGGAGATTTTGAGGTAGACGGGAAATTTGAAATGATTGTGTCCCATACTTAATGAAGAAGTATAAAAGAGTAAAGACCCATGGTTTGGGTCCTTACTCTTTTAAAAATGATATATATATATCCACAAAATGATAAATCTTTAACAATAATTAAAATGGTCACATCATCAATAGGATAAAATGTAGAATTATAGAAATGTTTATGTGGGATTATAGGTCTAATTGTTGGAAATTATCGAATGGATAGAGGAAAAAAGGATGGTTCATTTACGCTACTAAAGCATGAGAACCATACTATGAGAATTATTATATATTAACCGCTACTTCCTTTATTTGATCTGGATTGATCACAATTTGATAGTTGTTTGATTTTAAAATATCGTCATAAAGTGTCTTACTTTCGCCACGGATTTGCTAATAATTTAACTGTGTTTTAGGATTAAAGTCTTTTGCAGATAAACCAAGACTCAACATATCTGATGTTGTTATATTTGAAGCCAGGACAAATTGAGGGATTGTTTTAACTAAGTCTGGTAATTTGGTAATCTTGCTTGGGCTTAATGCCGTTTTGGCAATACCCTTTAAAGCTTCTTGTAATTGTGGGCGACCGTATTCAACATTTTTAAGTGAATAGCGTTCGTGAATAACCTCTGTTACCATTTTTCCATCAAAAGAATAAGTACTGGAACTTATTACTTTGTTCTTATTCTCCTAATACCATGGATGGGTTAATGTTACACCAAAAGGCACGTCCATTTTAATACCGCCTAATGAATCTACCATTGATTGGAAGCCCCAATAATTCGTTTCAACATAATAATTTATCGGAACACCCATAAACTCACTTACGATTGTAACCGCTGCTTCTACCCCTTTTTGTGTTCTCTTTTTGGCTTGCATAATATATTGAACTCTTGTTAGTTTGGCATATCCATAGCCATCTAGATGCACACGTGTATTACGTGTCATACATATTACTCTCGTTAGTTTAGACAAGAAGGTTTAATTAATTAAAATAGGGCAATCATTATGATATTGATTAACGAAAAGGAGCAATATTAAATGGAATCTAAATTTTTATCTTGTCCAAACTGCGAGGCAGTATACATTGCGGATATTGATTACTCAAAACCAGAAGCCAAACCTGGGGAACCGCAACGTTATATAAGCTATTGCTCAAACTGCGACGAATTTATTGAAGGTTGATTAATCTAATTAATATCAATGTCGGCTGAAGAAGGCATAAAAAATACACCTTCTTTGGCGTTTGGTTTACATTTATACTCATTTGGCACGAGACCCCCATTAGTATGAGTAAAATTTAAATAAGAGGAATGATTTCTTAGCAGCCCTCATGTAATTTTGTATTCCTCAGTCCAGAGTGTCTTCCCATTTCTATTCCCTTAGCAATTTTAAAAATAGTATAAAGGAGGGTGTCCTCTTGTTACTTTCAATTTCCACAAAAAAGGGACGTATCCAACCTACTTTCTAGAGCTAGTTGTTCTTGTGACATACCTCTAATTTTGCGATGAGGGATGGATATGCCCATCAATCGGCAGCTTTAATTCCAATGAAGGATTAATTAGAAGACAATTGCACTATCGGTATGAATGATAATAATTTATCCTCTACACAAATGATTAGTTCGTATGATGCAATCTTTTATGTAGAGGCCGCCAAGTGTTTATCGCGATAGGATTATAACATGTTGAAAGTAAAATGTGACAACTTTCTTGAGATAACTTGTCCACTATAATGGGGCTTTTCCCCAGAAACCTTCTTTAAAATTCTTTAATTCATAAGAGATGATGAAGGCATTTGGAGACATTTTATTAATGATTTTAATGGCTTTTGGTTCATATCGTCTTTTAACCAATATCTGAATGACTGTACGATCGCCGCTTTTATCGGCACCACTCCAGGATGTAACGCTAAATCCCTGCTTTTGAAGGATTATCGGAAGCTTAATATCCACAGAAGAAACAATGGTTTGGATAGTTACATATCCTAAGGCCAAATATTCCTCAATCCGACTTCCAAAATAAACACCCAATCCCCAGCCAATACAATAACCTATTATGTTTATCGGATTATTTAAGTTTTCAAGAACGATAGCTAAACCTAATAAATAAATATAGACTTCTAGCATTGAAATGAACGAAGCCAATACTTTTTGTCCTTTAATCACAAGCATCATACGAAGTGTGAAACAAGATACATAGAAGATATTAAACATCACAATATTAAAAATAATAGGTTCAAGTTTAATCAAAATCTCCCTCCATAACCCTTGCTTTATCGAAAAACTTGTTTGTTTTCTATATTATGATAGTAGATACATAGTAAATTCCTTTAAATATGGAAAGGGGTCTAAAGACCAAACATTAAGCATGCCGAAAGTGTTAATTGATTTTTTATATACTTAGTTATTAGAAGGAACCGTTCGGAATAGGGACAATCTTCGTCATCTTTTTTGGGAATTTGAACACTACAATCCAGATATGTTGCATGTTTAAGCCATTTTAAATTAAACGATTGTGTAAAGTGGAAAAAAAGGGAATACAGTAGAAACATGTAAAGAGAGGAGGAATCCGTCTAAACTTGTGGAAAAATAAGTTTTTTGGGGAAGTTTTCATTTGCAGAAATCGGTAATTTTATTACATAGTCCGCCGGAAGTGAACGATTAGATCAATAATTGCTTCGATAGTAATCAAACGATTGATTAGTATAAGACATAGGGGAAATGGTCGAGAGAATGTCATTTCATGTAACAAATCATGCAAGTAAGCGATATGCCTATACCTAATTAACTTTTATGATCTGCAGTACAAATTTTAGCGAATTATCACGATTATTAACGTGAAAAACTAATTGTTATTTAATGGAAGATGTGTGAAAATGATATTAGTTATATCCTGCATCCTTTGAACTATATAATCATAAAACTTTTTACAGTAGGGAGCCCTCTACTGTTTTTTATATAGAAAGAAATAGAAAAAAGGGGGAGCAATTTGGGTAAGAAGATAGTTTTTTTAGGATTTATTTTTACTATACTGTTTGGTTCAATCGCTTATGCACACCCAGGAAGAACCGATTCAAATGGAGGACACACATGCCGAACGAACTGTGGTAGATGGGGACTTAGTACCGGTGAGTATCACTATCACAACGGTGGAGGTGCAACTACCAGTAGTTCTTCAAGCCGTTCTACAAGTAGCAGTACTAATATTAATGACAAAGATTGCACCGATTTTGCAACTTATGATGATATGATTGCCTATTGGAACTCAAAAGGTTATTCAGCTACTTACGATCCTGAAAATCTGGATGGATGGGGGAATGGGCAGGTAGACGATGGTATACCCTGTGAGGCTCCATATGGTTATGATTTGACTTTGATAAATAACAGCCCTCAGCAAAAAGCTGCAATTCAAGAAGAGAAAGACAATGAAAATGGTGAAAAAGCTGGCTATCCTGCTGGTATTAATGATGCATACCAAGAGAAACCAAGCAATATGTCCATTTCAAATGGTTCTGAGGCTTATAAAGTAGGCTATGCTGTTGGTTACAATAAAGGATATGATGAAGGACAGAAAAAAATTGAATCTGCAAAATCAAAGGCCACAAATGATGGATATTCTTTGGGGGGAAAACAAGATAAAATGGATATCCCTACTGTCTATGCATCTCACGCGGGATTAAAAAAATCCTTTGAAGATGGATTTAATAAAGCTGTTGCTGAAAGAGTAGAAGAAAAGAAAAAACAACTTAAAGAACAAGGTTACAGTGATGGGAAAAAAGATGTAAATTCTCCTCCTCTAAATGGGGAGGCAATGTTCGTCGAGGCGTACCAAGAGGGATACAATCAGGGGCAAAGTGAATTAAAGAAAGGCTACATGAAGCAAGGATATGAAGCAGCATTTACTATGCTGAAATATCAGGATCCGATATTAAACAATGATAAATTTACAGATTGGTATAAAGAAGGTTTCGATTCTAATAAAGAAATCATCAAAATTAAAAATAAAGGTTACCAACTAGGTAAAGCGGGAGAAGATTTAAATATACCGCCCAAATATAAAAAGGCAGAAACGATATTTAAACATCACTATCAATTAGGATACAAGGAATACGAAGACAAACAAAATAAAATAAAGGCGGCAGGCGGAGCCGGTGCCGTAGTATTGTTAGTTGTAGGCGGTGGATGGTACGGATTTAGAAAAAAACGTAATCGTAAAAAGGAAATCAATTAATTTATAGATACCATTGAAGCAGTGGATTGTACTTCCACTGCTTTTTATGATTAAACTCCATTTTTCGATTAAAGAAAGGGGTTTCGTAGAACCGCAAAAAGAATATAGGACAATGAAAGGAAAAGTTTAGTTTTACAGGTTCTGATTGTAAAGAAAAAACGGAGAAAACTCTCCGCTTTATTTATCGTCATCATCATCTTTAAAAACGTCATAAAATGCAGTGCTTTCTTTGATTTCTCTAACTAAATCTTCAGGCTCTATCTCAAACCCTCTAGCGAGTTTAAACGTAACATAAAGGGAAGGGGCCTTCTCGTTTCTTTCAATTTCTCCATAATAGGATCGATCTAAATTGCTATTCAGTGCCACTTTTTCTTGTGACCAACCTTTTTCCTTACGCAATCGTTTAACGACTTTACCGATGTAAATGGTCTTTTCTTTATCCTTTCCCAAGAAAAAATCTCCTTTTAAGACCATTACATAATTAGAGCAACATATACTCTACAGGCTATAGACAGCAAAACGATTAAAAGTAATCAATGGGGACGGTTCTAGTGATTACGAATCACTAGAACCGTCCCCATGCTCCATATTTCAATCGTGTTCTTCCAAGTGTTTGAATAGTTCGGATGCTTTGATTCCGAGTCCTGCGGAGAGGGCTATGATGGTATTGTAGCCAGGTTTTTTAATATCTCTTTCTAAAATACTGATATAGGTTCGATCAAGAGAGCTGTTGAAGGCTAAACACTCTTGTGAGAGATTCTGTTGCTTTCTCAAATTTTTTAATACTGCACCAAAGTTTTTGTGAATAATAGGGATCTTCCTCTCTAGAAATAAAATGGGTTTATTCTTTAAGATGGTTAGTTTGGTTGCGTTTTCACTTTTGCGAGAACAGTAACCAAACTAGTCATCTCAATCTCTATTAAATAGTAAATAGGACTTTATAACTACGGACTGAAGCAAGTATACTCCATCCTGATTTCATCAATTTGGTGACAATTAAGGTTGTATCTGGCAGTTATCCGTTGTATTCCATTAAAGATTTAAAATCGTATTTGCCTTCCTTCCGCTTGGCAATTGGTTTTATCTGTTTTTCTGATGTGATAAAGTGTGAAAGAGGATGAGGGTGAGTTCCTCTTTCCCGCGATATATTTTTCAGTTGAAGGGCTGTTTGGATCTTGGTGATGAAAGTGTACTTCTTTAAATCAATAATGATGGAAACACCATTGCTGAGTTCAACTTCCGTTTTAAAGCCGCGGGACTTGGTTTTGACAATATGGTCAGGGTTAAACCAGACACAATCTTCTTGTCTTGGCGACTTATATGGAAATAGACATATCCCTTTATAAGGATTGACGATAATGGGCCACATATTGATATTGCCAAGTATGTTTTTGGTGCCTTTGTTTGCTCCTTTTAAATCGAAACCTATGTAATTTAAAGTGTCATCTATTAGCTGTAATGGAGATCTGCTTACTAAGATGGTTTGTCCTCCAATCATTACTCTCGCACAAAATCTCCCAAAGTGATCATATTCACCTGTCATTAAAATGATTTCCTCATCCAATAAATAAAACTGATCAATACTCATAAAACATCTCCCTAATTGTTTTTATAAATTAATTTTGATTAGCGTGAACTTTTTGTGAGCAACTAAGTTGAGATTTACTATTTTTCTTTTTTGTACTTCACCTCTTTTGCTGCAGGTTCTTCACCTGGTTGTAATAGGTGTATTCGCCAATATGATAGTATGGAAATAGAATTGCAAACATGGGAGCGTTTTCCTCTAACATTATTTAAATATAATTAGGACTATTTAACTATGTACTAAAGAACACAAAATTCGTTTAAAGTTTGACGTTTTTGTTAACAAAAAATCATGGGGACGGTTCTGGTGGTCAAAACCATAAAAAAGGGGTCAGTCCTCCACTGTTTTAACGCAGTGGGGGACTGACCCCCACGCATGAATACCTACACCATCAAGAGAACCACTAGATTCTAACGGAAAAATGAGGAAATGATGTGGTCATCACTTTAATAAGGACATGAAAAAATGGCCAAAATTGTAATTGTGAATCCGTTTCCATTAATCTATTATAAAAATAAGAAAAGGGGTGATATACAGAATGACTAGATATCTCTCATTTTAGTCATCAATGACCAATTGACCAAAATGACCAAATAGCCACGGGCGGTTCTAGTAGCTTTAGATATACGGAAAATTAAAAAGAATCCACATCTTATCAAGTGGATTCTTTTTCTTATAGGAGTGAATTCATTTTATTACTTTGGAGGAATAAAGAATGTTTGGAGCGATTGAAGCCGGGGGGACAAAATTTGTATGTGCCATTGGCGATGAAACGGGGAATTTAATCGAACGGATCCAAATCCCTATCACAGTACCTAATGAAACCATTCATGAGGTCATTGATTTTTTTAAAAAGTATCCTATCGAATGTATGGGAGTAGGTTCATTCGGTCCTATTGATGTGAATCGTGAAAGTTCCACTTACGGCTACATTACCTCTACACCTAAAACAGGATGGAGGAATTACCCGCTTGTGCAAACGTTGAAGGAGGCTTTTCCGGTTCCGGTTGGTTTTCATACCGATGTGAATGCAGCTGCATTGGCTGAAGCTACTTATGGTGCTGCCAAGGGATTGGACAGTTGTTTGTATATTACGGTCGGGACGGGAATTGGCGCAGGGGCGGTGGTCCATGGTAAGTTGCTACAAGGTTGGTCACACCCTGAAATGGGGCATATCCTCGCGAAACGCCATCCACAAGATGAGTATCCAGGAAGATGTCCCTATCATTCCGATTGCTTGGAGGGATTGGCATCAGGCGCAGCGATTGAGGAGCGTTGGGGAGAAAAGGGAATCAACTTAGAAGGACGGATGGAAGTATGGGATTTAGAGGGATATTATCTGGCCTAGGCCCTCATGCAATATATTCTAATTCTTTCGCCGAAAAGGATTATTCTTGGTGGGGGAGTCATGAATCAGAAACAAGTTTTTTCTTCCATTTATAAGTATTTGCAGGGATTTTTGCGGGATTATGTTTCCTTGCCAGAGCTTTCGGAGTATATAGTCAGTCCTGGTTTGGGAAACAATGCAGGGATTATGGGTTCTCTTTTGCTTGCCAAGAATGCTATTGTAGAAGCCGAATGTGGATGAATTTTTAATATGGTAGAGTTTAGTGTTCGGGAATTTATTGGAGGGAGAAGGTAATATGAGATTAGAAGGCAAGAAAGTGATCAGTTTGGTGCACCATGACTTTGAGGACTTAGAACTTTGGTATCCGATTCATAGACTTCGGGAAGAAGGTGCCGTTGTCCATCTTGCAGGAGATGAGGCTGGCAAAGAATATATGGGGAAGTATGGCGTACCTGCGCAATCGGATTTTTCATATAGCGAAATTAAGGCGAATGATTATGATGCGATTTTAGTACCAGGGGGCTGGGCTCCGGTTAAGATCCGCCGTTTTCCTGAAGTTATTTCTCTCTTACAGGAAATGAATACAAGTGAAAAGGTCATTGGACAAATCTGTCATGCGGAAGAAGGGGGTCAGTCCCCCACTGTTTTAACGCAGCAGGGGACTGACCCCTGTCATTCATAATACTCATTGTAGTTTTAAATTTTTACTTGAGGCGTTTGTTTCTTCATTATGTATTTTATATTTAAATTTCCTATTTCGAACAAACGAACGACAAATAACTATGGTGAAATGAAATGAACATAAACATGCCAGTGTGAACAATATCAAGAATATTTGATAATTGAAATCACCAGGGGTTGGAAAAATTCTTTTGGACAGAAACATATAATTTCCCCCCGTAAATGTATTGGCTATAAAAGCGAATACGGCCGAGACAATCATAAATATTATCGAGTGGAATAAATCATTCTTATGTACATTGGCTTTCCTTTGAACCAGACGGAATAAACCAACAAAAATCAATGTGAGGTGGTAAAACATAAAGTAGCAAAGATAAAACGTTCCGATACTCGCAATTCCAAATGGATACGACAATGCCGCAATCGGACCCAGGATTGCTGGATACATGATCATATCCAAGAGTTTAATTCGATTGGTCACGACAGCATAAAGAATCCACATCTGCATAAAATTGCACAATTCAAATGGAAGATGGAAGTCCATCCGGAATTGTCCGTCCCACATCACCTTCGTATAGAAAAGAACCCATCCCAATAGGATGGCGGTGAACAAAAAAATACGTAATTGCTTGTTCATTTCATAAACTCCTTGTATCTTTTGTTTTTGTAAAATTCTGGATTTATAAGGTTGTGTTGTTAATAGTACCATTTTTAGTATAATTTGGGAATTGCTTTGCTTAATCTCCGCCCTAAATTTTGGGGTCAGACCCCCACTCAACTAAAGTGTGAAAAAGAGAGAGGTCATTCAGTATTTATGTGTTTATAAAAGATTTGAAATTATTATCGAAACATAGAGGGAAAGAGAGAATGATGTTGAATAATTATATTTGGTAAGAGATTATTATAGAAAGAGAGGCGTTAAGCTCCGATGTCGAGAAAACACCGTGTTTGGTTTCCTGGTGCTGAGTATCATATTACGAGCCGAGGCAATCGAAGGTCATCTATTTTTTACGATGATTATGATCGTGAAGCCTACTTTCAGTTCTTAGAAGAAGCTCGTTGGTATTTTCCTTTTTATCTCCACACATACTGTCTCATGACAAACCACATTCATCTCCAAGTAGAAACCATTCACCACCACCCTAAAGATATGATGAAAATGATTAATTCTAGGTATGCAATGTATTTTAATAAACGTCATCACCTTGTTGGCCATGTTTTTCAAGGTAGATATGGAGCAGAACTGATTGATTCCAAGGACTATCATTTAGACGTTAGCAGATATATTCATTTGAACCCTGTAGAGGCAAACATGGTAAAATCCCCAAGAGATTACCGGTGGAGCAGCTATACTGCATACATATCGGATTCCGCTAATCCTCATATTACAACCACAAAAATATTATCCCATTTTCCAGAGCCACAGAAAGAAAAATACCGAAAATTTGTGGAAGGATCACTCACTTTAACTTCATCAGTAGCGCCTATAACAAGTTAACGAAATTAAAGAATGATAGGGGTCAGTCCTTCACTGGTTTAACGCAGTGGGGGACTGACCCCTGCATTAAAAAGATATAGAATAATTATTGATTTCGTGGGTTAAAGCATAAAAGCGTCTAAGCTTTTATGCTTTTTTGTGAATTCTTGCACAAAAATAATGAATTATCTATAATTTCAAAAGAAAAGGAGTGGAGATATATGTCTCAGGTTAAACAATACTCAGCCTTGGTATTAGGAACTTTTATAGAGGCGTTATGTTTTACATTATTACAGAGTCCAAACCAATTGGCTTCAGGTGGTACAACTGGTGCAGCACTTGTTCTCAGTCCTGTATTACAAATATCATCAGCTACGATACTATGGGCAATCACATTTATTTTATTGTTTACTAGCTTTTTCTTTTTAGGCGTACACGCCATTTTAAAATCTATTATTGGTTCTTTACTAGTACCTTTTTTTGTTTATCTTACAAAAGGATTACCTCCTTTAACTCACGACCCACTACTAGCTAGTATTTATAGTGGATTAGGCGTTGGGATAGGATTATCATTAATTTTTCGTTCAGGGGGGAATACGGGTGGTTTTACTGTCATTTCTCAAATTCTGCATACTAAAATGAACATTAAACACAGTGTATCTATTATTTTTATGGATGCAGCTGTTCTGATTTCTGGAGCATTTATTTTTTCAACAGAAAAGGCTTTGTACGCACTTATTGGGTCATTGATAACTAGAATAACGATGGAATTTATTCAAGCTAAAGCTAAGCACGCTAATAAAATCGTGTATGTTATATCATCCATAGAATTTGAAGATAAAATAAGTACTACCATTCTTCATGATTTAGATAAAGGACTAACTAAAGTATCAGGATATGGAGGATATACTCATAAAGAAAGAATGATCATGATGACTGTAATCAGTTTACCAATGGTAAATAAATTTAAATCAATTGTACAAGAAATTGACCCGCAATCTTTTGTTATTGTATGTGATACTAACGAAGTAATTGGTGAAGGTTTCTCGTTACCTGTTCCTTCACGGAGTAAGAGGTTAATCGCAAATTAAGAGTTTACTAAATTAGTTTTTTAGGAGTGGAGTTGGGTGATTAGAAATAATCATAGTGTGAAACTGCATCGAGAGTTGGATAATAGGCATATCCAGTTAATTGCACTTGGAGGTGCAATTGGAGTCGGCTTGTTCTATGGTTCAAGTGCAACGATCCAAATGGCTGGTCCCGCCGTTTTGTTCTCATATTTAGTGGGAGGGTTAGTTATTTTTACCATTATGAGGGCGTTAGGGGAAATGGCTGTAGATGAACCAGTTTCAGGTTCGTTTAGTACATACGCAAATCGTTATTTAGGAAAGTTTGCAGGATTCTTAACAGGCTGGACTTATTGGTTTATGTGGGTGATCGTAGGGATGGCAGAGATAACAGTGGTTGGTGTTTATGTGAATTATTGGTTTCCAGATATACCACAATGGCTGACAGCACTGGTTGTACTTGTCTTTATAACAATGATCAATCTTGCAAATGTAAAAGCATTTGGAGAGTTTGAATTCTGGTTTGCGTTGATTAAAGTTGTCGCCATTATTGGAATGATTCTCCTTGGATTAGGCATAATCTTCTTTGGGATTGGAAACAAAGGTCAGCCAATCGGTCTGGATAATCTTTGGACGCATAGAGGCTTTGTGCCAAATGGAATCAAAGGTATTTTAATGTCTTTAGTTCTCGTGATGTTTTCATTTGGTGGGGTAGAACTTGTTGGGGTTACAGCCGGGGAGGCAAAAAATCCTAAAAAATCAATTCCATCAGCAATCAACAATATTGTTTGGCGAATATTAATTTTTTATATCGGTGCATTAGGAATTATGATGATTTTATATCCTTGGAATGAGGTAGGTACAAATGGGAGTCCATTCGTTTTAATTTTTGGTAAAGTTGGAATTCCTTATGCCAGCCATATCATTAACTTCGTTGTTATAACAGCAGCATTATCTGCTTTTAATAGTGGTTTATTCAGTTCTGGGAGAATGCTCTACAATTTATCACTACAAAATAACGGTCCTAAATATTTTCGAAAGCTTAACAAAAATGGAAGTCCGATACGTGGAATCCTTTTCTCGTCAATATTTTTATTAGTGGCAGTTGTTTTAAATTATATTGTTCCCGACAGAGTGTTTATGTATATTTCTTCTGTTGCCACGGTTGCGGTTATAACTAGCTGGACTATTATTCTATTAACTCAATTAAAATTCAGACTTTCAAAAACAACAGAGGAAATAGAAAAGCTAGCATTTAAGATGCCGCTTTATCCAGTTTCTACCTATTTGGCACTTGCCTTTTTAGCACTGGTGATTGTATTAATGGTATTTATTCCAGATATGCGTATAGCTTTAGTTGTAGCACCTATATGGTTTTTAATTCTTTATATAGGATATAAAGTAAAAAAAAGAGATCCAAATGAACAGTCAATTGACAATAAAAATATTGCATAAACCCTTAAACTCTGGTTTTACAAGAGCTTAAAGCTAAAATTACAACAGTTTTTTGAAGAACTGTCCTTAAATAAACGGGGTGATTTTTAGGATACTTGATTGGTTAACAGTAGTTTAAAGACTACTGTTTTTTTATATTAAATCGTCTTAAGTAAGGCATGTTTGTCGAATTTTGACGATTAAAAAAATTTAATGTATCCGATTTCAGCTGATAAAATCTTTGAAGATAAATATTTTTAATATTTATAATCATTTGTTTAATTTGAATAACACTAGAAATTCTCACAACAACAACTGGAGGTTAATTGATGGGGCATGAAAACAAAAATACACAAGAAAGAGGTAATAAAGCTAATCAGATAAATAAAGAAACCGTACAATTAGAGATTGAAATCCCAGAGAAAATAAGAGATCACTTTCGGGATGCAGTTGAAAAAAACGGAAAATCAATGACTGAAGTTCTTAAGACGTATATGCAAAAATACATATGGAAACAAAGCGAATTACAAAGAAATAGACAGAAACGACGAGAAAATATTGGATAAAGAGTAGCTTAGGGCTGCTTCTTTTTTAGTGTGCTCTAACTGGGCATTTAGTTGAACAAGAAATAGAAAAATATGGTTGACCAATTTAATAATACATAATAAAATTGAGAAAATTATAAAAATTTCGAAACACAGTGACTGGGAGTATTAAGGAATGCTTATTGTTTAGAGAGCTGTCGGCTGGTGAAAGACAGTCAATAAAGTCCCCAACTCGCCCACGAGTGGTAAGGCTGATATGTAAGTCTTAACGGTTAACATCCGTAATCAGTTATAAAGTGGATTTGTTGTAATAGCAAATCAACAAGAGTGGTACCACGAAGGTAAAGCCTATCGTCTCTTATGAGATGGTAGGCTTTTTATTTTAAACAATTGGTGAGGGAGGAGAATATATTATGGGAATAGTTTATGATTCAATTCTTCCAAAACACGAAGAATTTATAAGAAAACAACGGATTTTTTTCGTTGGTTCAGCACCGCTATCAACAGACGGACATGTTAACATTTCCCCTAAAGGTCATGATGTACTAAGGATATTTTCACCAAATGAGGTTGCTTACTTAGATTTAACCGGTAGTGGAAATGAGACAAGTGCCCATTTAATAGATAACGGTAGAATTACATTTATGTTCTTAGCTTTTGAAGGTCCCCCGATGATTTTACGTTTATACGGAAGAGGTAAGGTAGTATTACCAGACTCACCAGAATGGAATGACATGGCTAAGCATTTTGACATCCTACCTGGTTCTCGTCAAATAATTCATGCAAAAATTGAAACGGTAAAAACGTCATGTGGTTATAGTGTTCCATTTTATTCATACAATAGTGAACGCGATACTCTTCAACAGTGGGCTACCAATAAAAGCGAACAAGACTTAGAAGAATATCGTAAAAAGAAAAATTCTATTAGTATGGATGGAATAGTTACACCAATTGGAGAAAAGTTTATCTAGCTTAATAACGTTAAATAGTAATAGTCCTTGTTGAGCAGTGGGGTTGCAGCAGCAACCCTTTTTTTATATGCCATTTACCATAAAATAACATATAATGTAAACATTACCGTGGAAACAAAGGAAATAATATCCTATAATTTTTTTAGTTCTTTAATACTATTACCAAGATTATAAGGTCGGTACCGATAAATAGGTAATAGGTATTAAGTATTACATAGTGCTTTCTGAAAGTTCAATATTTTTTTAATTTAGTAAAAAAATGGTATTGTGGAGGAGCAAGAATGGAACAAAAACCATTTTATTTTGATAGAAGCGGACAACCTTACCTTGAAGTCATAATAATAATCTAACAGATTACTCAACATTGGTGCTAATTCTAGCTATCAATCCCGTTTGCGGTAAATTTGTTCTTTATAGGGAACAAAATATTTTTTATAGGTAACGATTATAGGCCCATTTGCCGATTAGCTGATCAAAGATCATTTTTGTTTGAGGAACTTGCAAACCTCGGTGGATTGGTAAGAGATATTTAAATGGGGAAACAACTATAGATAACAAACCATTACTGGCAGAAAAGCTAATAATTAGCTATGAAAGGGATGAGTGGCTCAAATTGAACCAATTATCCTTTATATTTAAGGGGGAAATTATGAAGAAAAGCATCCTATCTCTATTATTTGTTTTTGCACTTATTTTCGTGATTACTGGCTGTAGCAGTGATTCCACAACAAAGGTTGCTAAAGCAGAAAAAGTAACAACTGATACAAAAAAACAAGAGAACACAGCCGGTCTTACTGGTAAAATGACACTTTCCGTAACAAAAGGCGTAGTTGGAACACCTGTTCATTTTTCCATAAGTGGTCTTAAGCCAAACTCGGAAACTCAATTGGAATGGAAAACAGTAAAAGGACAATATAACTTTATAGGAATCTATCAATTTAAGGGTGTTTCTTTTAAAGATAAAATCATTCCTTTGCTTTCAGCTAAAAGTGATCAAAATGGAAATCTCGAAGGAAACTTTACCGTACCAAGTGGTTTTGGTGGTAATCACACTATTTATGTCAAACAAAATAATCAATTGAAGACGCAAGCAAACATTCATGTGAACCCGACTTTTAAAATGGAACCTGCTTCTGGACCTGTTGGTAGCGAAATTACCATTACAGCCGATGGAATTGGTTCTGATGACATGGAACGAAATTGGCAGTTAACCTATGATAATCAATTGACTGGATTGATTACATCCATCACAACGGATGGGAAAGCGGTCGCCAAAATCCGTGCTTCAGGTTCGGTAGGGAATCATACCTTAACTGTTTGGCATGGGTATTTAGGAATTCCTTATATTAACCATGAACAAGCACCTACCTCTTATTTACCTGTACCTAAATTCACTTTCAATGTTACTAGCGATAAAGCTGACTTGAAAGGGTATGTTGAACCAACTCCAACCGCTGCTGATGGCGGTGTAAACATGCCAAAACTTAAAAATAAGTCTGGCGTAAGCGTAAGTTTGGATAAGAAATCGGGTGTTGTTGGGGAGTCAGCAACAATGAAAGCAAGTGGGCTTCCTAAAAATCAAAAGGTTGAACTAATTTGGAATACCATGAGAGGAAGCCGTGTGTCAGGAAAAGGTTTTGGTGCAAAACAATCCACTTGGCTGACCGTTGAAACAGACAGTCAAGGTTCGTTTACCAAAACTTTCCCAATCCCTGATGATTTAGGCGGACCTGCACACCGAATCGACTTACAAGTGGATGGAAAAATTTATGGTCAGGCATATCTAAGTATTACACCATCCATCGTAAAAGTTTCACCTGCATCTGGACCTTCAGGAACTCCTTTTACGATAGAAATTAAAGGGGTAGGTTGGACCGAATATGATAACACCTATCAAATTACCTACGACAATGGATATGTCGGATATGTTTGTGGGTTTAATTCAGCAGGAACTGTCATTGTTAACATGGTAGCTTCGGGTACCCCAGGTTATCACACGATTGACTTTTATCCTGGAATTTACAGAGGTCAACAAAAACAGCCTGATATCTACCTGTCACCGCAATTGACCTATGGACAAGACCATCCGGGCAGTGGCATTCCAGCATTACGCATGGGATTTGAAGTAACGAATCGTTAAAAGTAGGGGGAGAGGGATTCTTCCCCTGAACATAGACATAATGGATAATTCTTGATAATGGGGCTCAAAGGTTTCTGTTATTAAGTTTTATAGATAAAATTCTTTTTAAAAATGGGAGGAAGTAACATGAAAAAGAAGTGGCTTTATTCAGCAGCTTTAACAGGGGCGTTAGTTGTCGGCTCAATACCATTAATGGGATTCAGTTCGGTATCAGCTGCCCAAGGAAAGATTCAACCGAATCAGATTACACTAGAAAGTGGCGGGACTAGTGTTCCGTACAAGCAAATGGGTGATTCACCTTATCATGCACCGGTTGATGGAATTATCTCAGGAACACAGGGCTGTCAGCCAGATCTTCACGAGTTTGACAAAAGTATAGCAGGCTCCCACATTGTTTTTACAGCAGGCATTAAAGAGGTTTTAACTAAAGAGGATGCTGCTAACTTTGAAAATAGTGGTGCTCAAATTTTTGTTGAAATCAAAAGTAATGGTCAAACAGTCAAAGAATTACCTTTTGAACTTCATGCTATGCCAGATAATGGAGAGCTTAAAGAAGTGGATGATCCAAATACGGGACTTCCATTCTGGGTTTCAGCTGTTTATTTAAATGGCAGTCGTAACTTTGTGGATCTTCCTACAGGTGATTACAATTATCAATTCAAGGTAAAAGATGAAAAAGGTCGCGTTCTAGATGTCTGGACACCTAAAAACCATAAATTCACTATTATAGATAGTTCGCAAACAAATTAATGACTGGGGAAGCATGGGGACGGTTCTCGTGCTTCTTTTTTATGGATTAATGGAAAGAACGTTCCTATGGGTCATGAAATTCGAGGGTCAGACCCCCACTCAAAAATATCAGGGGCTTCTGTTGTGCTGGAATCCCCTTTACCCTTCTCCAAATAGAACACTAGTAAACAAGGAAAATGCGACAACTATCTTGACAAACACGGCCTCTCTTATGATAGTAAGTTTGGCCACTTTCTATCATAAGAGAGGTTTATAGGATTGGAAATCATGTAGCTCATTTTTTATGTGCTCAAATCATAGAAAAGTGGCTCAAATCTAGATTAAGATGGTTTTTCTTGTTCTACTAAATGGTTTTTTCAAGGAGCTATATTCAGCACATTTTTTTGCTTCGTTTCATAACTATTTGATTTTTAATATTATTTTTCCTTTAGCCCTACCAGTCTCTGCATATTCCATGGCTTTTTGAGCATTTTCAAAAGGAAAAACTCTATCAATTATTGGTTTGATTTTACCAGTCTCAATAAAACTTGTGATTATACGTAATTGCTCTCCACTTGGTTTCATAAACAAAAACGTATATTGAACATTATGCTTTTTTTCAAGTGCAGTAAGTTTATGACTTGCTGCTGAAAACAACAACGTTTTAAAAAATCCGGAACCATATTCTTTGCCGAAACGAGCATTCGGTAATCCCGAAACGGAAACCATTTTCCCTCCGCTTTTTATCACTTCGAATGATTTTTCGAGTATCTCGCCCCCAAGTGTATCAAATACGGCATCATAGTTTTCCAGTATCTCTTCAAATTTTTCTGTCTTGTAATTTATGATTTCATCTGCCCCAAGAGATTTTACTAAATTCGCACCAGCAACACTTGCAGTCGTTGCAACAGTGGCACCTATTAATTTGGCCAGTTGAATAGCAAAGGTACCGACACCACCAGCCCCAGCATGAATTAAAATCTTTTGTCCCTTTTGTAATTGCAAAATGTCTATTAGGGCTTGATAGGTAGTTAACCCAACCAGTGGGATCGATGCTGCTTCTTCAAAGCTCAAATTCTTAGGTTTTAAGGCGATGTCCTCTTCAAGAATAGCGATATATTCAGCAAAAGTACCGATTTTACTCTTACGTGGACGTGCATATATTTCGTCACCAACTTTAAAACGAGTCACTTTTGCGCCAACCTTTGCAACGACACCAGAAAAGTCATTCCCTAAGATAAGAGGCATGTTATATTTAACTAACAATTTCACTTTCCCATCACGTATTTTAAAATCAACAGGATTAATACTAGCTGCATGAATTTCTGCGAGTACCTCATATTCACCTATTTCAGGTGTAGGCATTTCTGCCAAACGCATTGGAACTTTCCCATACCTATCAATAACCATTGCTCTCATAGCTTATGCCTCCAAATAATGTCTGTTTAAATTCCATATTTCAATAAAAGTTCTGCATGAACTTATCAATATCCAACACAAGCGTTCTTAATAAACCTAATTCTGTACGTACATTAATATAATAAAAGTTCTTTGTCCCTTCTTTGCGCATTAAAATAACACCGGCATCCCGCAAAACCTTAAGATGATGAGAGACAGCAGGTCGAGAAAGATGTGTTTGTTCAGTGATTTCACCCACACGTAATCCTGTTTGACAATCCGTCCCCATTAGAACTAACAAGATCGATTGACGTGTTTCATCACCAATTGCCAATAGTACTTTTTGACAATTAATAAAATCCTCTTTGATCCTATTTAGTTGGTCCTGTTTATTCATTCAGTAAATACCTCCAGCAATCAGTTTAATGGTTTAAGTTGATGAACCAAATAACTGAATACAACAATATACGATTATTAGGTTAGCTGCAATATTGAGAAAGCAAATCGAGACGAATACATCACACGAGGTTGCTAGCGCAAAAGGAAAAATCCATTTTATGAAGAATCATTTTATAAGAGGGAAATCACGGTTGAAGTATGGACAGGAGGATTCAAATGAAAATTTATTCTGCAATTTTGTTTAGTGTTGTCATCTTGACAGCCTGCAATCATTCTAAGGACATTGGGCCATCAGAAAATCATAAATCAGATCAGCAAGCACAGGAAGAGAATAAAGATAACCAAGGCAATACCCTAAAACATGATACTGAAAAGGAGCAACCACCTCTGACTGTTCAAAAAATTGTTTCTTTGGCTAAGACCGGATATGTAGTTAACAATCCTTTCGCTGCCCATCAATCCACCATTTCGGAAGTTAAAAAGGCCTGGGGGGAGCCTAATCAGATTGACCAGGTTGGAAATGGGTTTTATGCAACCTATACTGCTAAGCATGCTGTTTTTGGATTCACCAAAGATGGACGTATATATGACGTCCGTTCCAACGAGCCATCCATTCAACTATTTACTTTCACGGATATAAAAGATTCGATGGGGAACCCGGCAAGGCTTTCCACAAATCAAAAAGAAAAAATAATCATGTATAAACTGAATGCCCAATATCAATTAAAGTGGATAATATCCAATCAAACAGGGAAGGTGGATCATATTTCAGTCTACAGCCCTGTTGAACTATCCAATACAGATGAAACTTATATCCTTTCCATAAAGGGAAATTCCAAGAATCTTTCGCCATCGGCCTGGCAAAAAATGATTCAATGGCGTGAGTTGATTCTCAACTTTCCGAAGAAATATCCCAATGAGGTATTTGTGAATGGTCCTGATAAAAAGAGGGTCGCACTTACATTTGACGATGGCCCCGACCGGATCAATACTCCCAAAATTATTGACGCTTTGAAAAAGGAAAATGTGAAGGGGACTTTTTTCTTTATTGGTCAAAAGGTCCAGCAAAATCCCGATATTGTCAAAGCTGCTTATGATAACGGAAATGTTATTGGTAGCCACAGTTTTTATCATCACGAGCTAACAAAGGAAAAGGATGCTGACCTACGGCAGGATTTATTGAAATCATCTGAAGCTATCCGTGCTGTTATCGGCAAAGCACCGGCACTGCTCAGGCCGCCTTATGGCGATGTCGATGAAAAGGTGATCAGCTCTGCCAAAGAGCAACAGTCTAAAATCATCATTTGGTCCATTGATACCCTGGATTGGTCACAGAAAGAGCAAGCCAATATTCAAAAAAATGTTATGGACAACGTGCGTAATGGAGACATCATCTTGATGCACAGCGATGATGACAAAACAGAGACGGCCAAGGCGGTCCCAACCATTATCGAAGGGTTAAAAGCCAGAGGATTTGAAATAGTGGATGTAGCGACCTTATTGAATACTAATCCATACAGGTAATGGGGGTCAGACCCTCACTCAGCTAAAGTATGAGAAGCATGGGGACGGTTCTCGTGCTTCTTTTTTATGGATTAATGAGTACTCGGTCCTATGGGTCATAACCAAGGTTCACAAAAGCATACCCTTTCCTTTAGAAAGTTGGTCAATTTTCAGTTGCTCATTAGATGGTGAAGCATGGGGACGGTTCTCGTGCTTCTTTTTTATGGATTAATGAGTACTCGTTCCTATGGGTTATTACTAAGGTTCACAAATGCAGACCCTTTCCTTTAGAAAGTTGCTCATTAGATGGTTATCATAAGTAGAATTGAAACATAGGTAAGAGACAGTTTTTTTCATATTTTTTAGAGAATGGGAGAGGGAAATTGAGCAATAGAGCTGGATGGGGAAGGTTTTAACTAATCGTTTGTTTAATGTTGAAAAAGTGAGAAGTAAATAGATTGGTGTCATATCAAATGAAACTAGTCCCATTTTGATGAAAAGGGGGGAGATTATAAAGTGATTTCATTTTAGAACTCGACAATCTTTTTTCAACCGCAGTAGGAGAAACCGGAATAAATCGGTTCTTGCAGCAATTTTAATCAAACGTTTGAATAGTATAGCATATAGGGAATCTAGTCGTAAGAATGTCGTATTAGGGGAATGTAAGGGTACCCCAAGTGTTTAGAAAGGACATGTGGACAGTGCTGTAGGCAGTTTGTTAACATAAAACTTACATGGGGTAGACTAATTTAATACTAAAAAACTAATCTAGTAGGTGAAACCAGTGGATCGCAAAAAGCAGCTAAAACAACAATATAAAGAAACTTCTGTTGAAGCAGGTGTTTTTCAAATAAAGAATACGATAAACAATAAAATATATCTAAGCAAGACTAAGAACTTTAAAACCTTAAACGGTATAAAATTTATGCTTGAAACCAATGGGTATACACCGAACAAAGAACTACAAAAAGAATGGAACGAGTACGGAAAAGATGCTTTCACATTCGAAATACTAGAATCATTGAAAACGAGTGATGACCCATATTATAACGAAAAAGAGGCATTAGCAGCACTTGAAGAAAAATGGCTAGAAACATTGCAACCATATGGAGAACGAGGTTATAACAAATAAGGTGAAGCATGGGGACGATTTCAATTGCCGGAAACCAATAGAACCGTCCCCTATAATGATGTACAAACAATAATTTACGTAGGGAAAATAGATGGTTATGGTATTCCCACCCACCACCAGAAGAAAACGGAGTAGATTTAACATCGTACTCCGTCACTTCCAGTTTCTTTTCAATTTAAAAACCTCTTGTATATAACCATATACCGATACTGGAGACATAATCAATTGATATCCAAGAATGAAAAATATAAAGCCTAAAATATTTTTTCTGATTCTTAAGTTTAATGCTTTAAATACAACATTCCTTTGATAGAAATAAAGAATACTATAACTAAGAAGTGTTAAGGGCAATACAAGTAATGTCATTGGGCCCACAATCCAGTTATAACCAAAAAAGGCCAAAATAAGTCCCGGAATCCAACATAGCGTATAGGTAAAATCTAAATATGGCATGAGAAGATTTATGCCTGTCAAATATTTCACATAAACTTGAGGCTGTTTCCATGGTTTTATTTCAGTTAATCCCTCAATCATGCCTCTTGCCCATCTTGCTCGTTGTCGGACAAAGTGAATAAACGTACTTGGAACTTCAGTAAAGGAAACAGCCAATGGCTCAAAATATACTTTCCATTTTTTCTGAAGCAGACGCCATGTTAAAACAATATCCTCACCTATGGCATCAGGCCAACCGCCTACTTCTTTTATGCAATTAGTTTTATAAAGACTATAAGCTCCTTGGGCTACCAATGTCCCCTGGTACAAGCCTTGAAGCCGCTTAATGGATGCAATACCTAAGAAGTAGTCCCATTCTTGGACTTTTGTCCATAAATTATCTCTGCTGTTTTTGGTTAGAACAGAACCTGCAACAGCACATACGTCTTCAGGACTGGATTTCATTCGTGCAACAAGATATCGGATAGAAGATGGATGTAGTAGAGTATCGGCATCAATCGTAATCACATAAGGAGTCTCTACCATTTCTAACGCGTGGTTTAAAGCATTGAATTTTCCGGGTTTCTCTTCATTAAGTAACTCAATTTCAGTCGTTAATTCCCTTTTAGCTTTTACAACCTCATGAACTGTTTTATCTGTTGAACCATTATTGATAACAAATACTTTTACCTTTCCTGAATAGTCTTGTTTATCAATGTAATGTAAAGTCTGAAAGATTTTGTCTTCCTCGTTATGTGCGGCTATGAGTATCGTAATCTCATCATTCGGATATTCATTCTTAAAGGCAGGCTGGCGATCGAGAATTAAGCTTATGACTAAAAAGGTATTCATATAGCCAGGGATGTAGGATATACCACCAATGATAAGCAAGGCTAGTGGAAACGATACGATTTTTGCAAGATCTTCTAACCAAGGCTGTGCTACGTAGATAGAAAAACACATCCAGATAAAAGATGCTATGTGACTAATCCAAAACTTAGTCTTTACTGATATATATTTTCCTTTAGTCGCTGTCGGTATTTGGGGGTTAATAGGACTTAATATTGGTTTCATAGAACATGTACCTTTCTTAAAAAAAGAAAAAAGTAATAAAGTTCTATAATACCATGATTTTAATCAGAAGAAATTGATGTTTTAGTGTAAACTGAGGGGGAAATTGGAAGGAACTATTATTTGTCAAGAAAAATCATTCGAAATTCGTGGTAACTTGGTTCCTTGTATATGAGATTCTCATTTCGAGGTCGACAATCTTTTTTCATCATGCAGGGTGGAATTGCCATTGTGTATTTTTTGTAACAAAAGTATCCACCCACAAGTAGATACTGTATAATTCTGTTATTAAAGATACGGTCAGGCAGGTGCTGCGCAATGGAGGAAAAAGAACAGAGTTTAGTTGATCACTTTGAAGAGTTACGGAAAAGATTGATTTTTACTGCCATCGCTTTTTTGTTATTACTTGTTTTAGGTATGGTATATGTAAAAGATATTTACCACTTTTTCATGGGGAATCTGGGGTATAAATTAATGGTCCTCGGACCAAGTGATATTATCTCGATTTACTTCCATATTGCTGCTGTAGTGGCTGTGGCGGGGACCATTCCCATCGCAGCATGGCAGATTTGGCAATTTGTCAAACCTGCTTTAAAGCTGGAGGAAAGAAGGGTTACCTTAGCATACATCCCGGCGCTTTTTTTCCTTTTTATGGGCGGACTAGCATTTGGGTACTATTTAATCTTTCCGAACATCATGAGGTTCCTGATTAAGCTCGGAAACGGCTTAGTGACGACTTCCTTTACAGCAGATAAATATTTCAGTTTTTTAATGGATATGACATTGCCTTTTGGGATAGCCTTTGAACTGCCGCTAGTCTCTATGTTCCTAACAACCTTAGGAATATTAAATCCATACAGGATTGTGAAGTTTAGAAAATTTGCGTATTTGTTTTTGGTCATCATCGCTTCCATGATTTCACCGCCGGAATTTGTTTCTCATCTTTCAGTAGCGATTCCGCTCATATTGATATATGAAATTAGTATTTTATTATCCAAAGTGGTTTACAAACGAAAGGAAGTAAATGCTGGATATATAAGCAGTTAAAAGGATCATAAAGGGGTCAGTCCCCCACTGTTTAGTGCCCTCTTTTAACGCAGTGGGGGACTGACCCTTGTCATTTATAGACTTAGAACATTATATGCTGCTAAAAATTTGCGGAATATGCGATATCCAATATAGGCTCCAGAGGTATTTAAGATCACATCATTAATATCCGTGCATCGATTAGGCATTGATAATTGGATACACTCAATTAAGATGGATAATGATAATCCCATCAAAGTGACAGTTAGTGTTCTTCTCAGTTTAGGAAATTTTAATGGTAGGAATAAACCGAAAGGAATAAACAAGACAATATTACCGCCAACATTCACTATAAAATCGGGAGATAGGGGATTACCTAAATTAATTAACGGTATGAAGTTGAGTTCTCCCTTATTCATCCCAATGCCTAAGGAAGCGTTGGGAAGCATCGTCAATCGGAATATAAAAATCAGGGAAAAAATAAACAGGATATTTATAAGTATCTTTTTTTTCATCAGAACACCTGCAAAATCTTTGATAGGAATATCTTATCATTTTAAGAGTTTTTGTGTTCGATTTTTCACATTAAAATTGGCTTAAGAGGTGTGCAGAGTATTTGTTCATTTATGAAACAAGTGCCGAATTATGAAAAAGAAGATTATCCATAAAGGGATGGATAGCAGGATACCCCAAAAACAGCCTTTACCAAAATTCCTTCCATCATCCTTTTCATTCATATGATTCACTCCATTGTGTACAAGCTTATCTTTAAAATAAACGAAGGATTAATTTTACCCATCCCAATACGGCGATCCATAATGGAATACTAAAAGATGTTCCCCACATGAATCCCACTAAAAAATTTCCCTGCTTTTCCATTATGTTCACCTCTAATGATTGTGTAGTTAAATAAAGTATATGAACCACTTGTCTTCAAAATTATCTGAAACAGAATTTAAGGTGGTTCATCTCAGACATAATTTTTATTATTCCCTAGAATGAAGAAAATTACTCTTGTGCATTGGATATTGAATTGGAAATATCGATTATTCATTAAAGGGAGTTTTTTTGTATCATTTATGAGCAATGAATGGAGTGGGGAACTAGGGGGGAAGTAATGAAAATATGGTCGAGGACCATCTGTTTGCAACTTTAGCACTACTACTATCTTATTGTAATATATTTTCGAATCAGATCATTTCCTATACAGTAAGATTCGGAAATTTGTCAATTAATTCAGCGGGTACGGGTATAGGTCTTTAGTTTAATAAATTCTCCTTAAAGAGAACTTAAAAAACAAATGACCGAAGGGGATTCATTTTATTCTTCCTGTGGGATTTGATGAGGTTGAAGTTTTTGGGAATTTCGAGAAGCTTGTGTCGGATTCATAAAACAGAGTAAGGACCCAATCGGTTTGGGTCCTTACTCTGTTTAGCATAATATATATATTGATTTAATTGACAAAGTGAATTAGAAGTTTCATCCAGCCGAAAAACGCCATCCATAATGGTATACTTAAAGAGGTGCCCCAAAATAGTCCAACTAATAGATTTCCTTGTTTGTCCATATCAACCACTCCTAGTAAAGTTGTAGATACCTATTATGTTTGCTATAGCGTTTCATTAACTATAAATGAAAACGGTTACATTTGCAATAGGATAAATTGTAGAATTAATAAAATGTTATTGTGGGATTATGGGGCTAATTGTTTGAAAAGATCGAATGGAAAGAGGAAAAAAGGATGGTTCATTTATGCTACTAAAGCATGAAAACCATCCTTCCTGAGTCTTATTGGAAATTAACCGCTATTTTCTTAACTTGGTCTTGATTTATCACAATTTGATAGTTTTTTGCTTTTAAAATATCGTCATATAATGTCTTACTTTCACCACGAATTTGTTGATAGGTTAATTGAGTTTGTGGATCAAAGTCTTTTGCAGATAACCCAAGACTCAACATATCCGATGTTGTCATATTCGTAGCCAGGACAAATTGAGGGATTGTTTTCACTAAGTCTGGTAATTTGGTAATCTTGCTTGGGCTTAATGCCGCCTTGGCAATGCCCTTTAGAGCTTCTTCTTGTGATTGTTGACGACCATATTCACCATTTTTAAGCGAATAGCGCTCGTGAACAACCTCAGTTACCATTTTTCCATCAAAAGAATAAGTACCTGCACTGATTACTTTATTCTTATTTTCCTTATACCATGGATGGGTTAAAGTTACATCAAATGGAACGTTCATGTTAATACCGCCTAATGAATCTACCATTGATTGGAAGCCCCAATAGTTCGTTTCAACATAATAATTAATCGGAACACCCATAAAATCACTTACTGCAGCCACCGCTGCTTCAACCCCTTTTTGAGTGCCTTTTTTGGCTTGCATAATGTATTGAACGCTTGTTAGTTTGGTATATCCATAGCCATCTACATGCACACGAGTGTCACGTGGAATACTTACAGCTTGGTATTTATTTTTATTTAAGTCAACATGAATGAGCATCATAGAATCGGTATGGCCCAACTTTTGACCTTTTCGTTGGTCAGAACCGATTAAAAGCACATTAAATATCGGTGTTTTTACTTGATCGGTGCTAGTTTTCTTTGCACCTACTACAGGCACGGTTGAGAAATGATTTTTTGGCTGTAATTGATAGTACTCATATCCTAAGGCAGCAATCCCTAAAACAAAGATTCCTAGAATGCTGAGGCCAAGGATCTTCCATTTTCTTTTCCCTTTTTTTTCTCTTTTCTCCATAATTTCCTCCACTGAAAAAGTATTAATTGAAATTTATAGTCATAAATACTGAGTAATCTTACTATTTTTGGAGATTGTAATCAATAAGATTATTTTGGGAAAATGCAGAATTTGTAGAATTTCTTAGATGTATAGTACTTTTGGTTGATTATTTTTTAATATTTGTAGATTTTATCAGAAGTATAGTACTTTTGGTTGAATTTTGTAAATATTTGTAGTTATTAGTTTTATATGTTTCCTATTTTTGATAGGCTTATTGATAAAATAATCCTATGAAAAGAGGCGCGTAATGAAATTAAAAGCTATCATATGTCTTTTTCAGAAAAGGCATAAGTATGACTATTATTCTGGTATCTGTATTCGGTGTGGGAGAAAGAGCAGAAGAGATTGAAGGGGATTTAGTAATTCTCCGGAGTCGAATTTAAGAGTCATTTCCTAGTTAGTATTAAGGGGAATGGCTCTTTTTTTTACTTGAAACGTCTAGTCGCAATGTGCATAGAAAATGAACTTTAAGGGTGTTACCAACATTCCCATCTCCATTGGTAATGGGAATATGGTCCAATAAATACTAGTGTGTATCAATACACACTAGTACGCATTTTCTTCCAAATCTGAAACATTAAAAAGAGCCCTCAAGGACTCCAAATTTGAACTTATTTTTAAAGATTGTGATTCCAACCAGGATCATAAATATAATCATTATTTTCATTAAACTCATCTAAGTCTTCAAACTCAATATGTTCATATTCTTCGATGTAAGATGTAATTCTTTCTGCTAACGATTTTATTATTTTTAGCATAAAATCACCTCATTTAATTTGAATGTTTGAAGTTGTCCAAAAAAGCTATGTCTTAATAATACAAATAGAATATGAAGAGTTAATGAATGGAATGTAAATCTTTTGTTAAGAACCGATGTAAAAGAGAATACCAACCATACTTAATAGACACTTAAGTTAATTTTAATCAAGCTTTAATAAATAACTCACCCATATGTAATATAGTAGAGACTAGCGTGAAAACACTCTAGCTCCACTTGATTTTTACAATAATGGGAAAAATTATATGATAGCTTGTTATTCTTTATACTTAAGCCTTTGTTTATTAAAGATTATTGAAAGAAGGTTGAAAAATGAACAATTCTGTATCGGTCACCAAGAATCAGGCCATGCAAATGTTAGCTAAAGTGCCTGAAATTACTTTCTACTTTTGGATTACGAAGCTGCTGACGACTGGAATGGGTGAAGTGGCATCCGATTATTTATTCGAAAAACTAAATCCGTTTATTTCAGCACCGCTAAGTTTGCTTATTTTTATCGTTGCCATGGTATTACAGTTTAAAGTACGCCGATATATACCATCCGTTTACTGGTTAGTTGTCATCATGGTTAGTATCTTTGGGACAATGGCTGCAGATGTGGTTCGTGTCGGATTGGGCATTCCCTACATCGTTTCAACCATTGTCTTTATAGTGGGACTCGCTGCTGTTCTTATCACTTGGTATGCGAAGGAAAAAACGCTGTCCGTACACAGCATCTTTACTCGTCGCCGTGAGATTTTTTACTGGCTCACTGTACTGGTAACCTTCGCACTCGGTACTGCTGCAGGGGATATGACCGCATCAAGCATGCACTTAGGCTACTTAACTTCAGGTTTATTATTTACGGTCATGCTTGTTATTCCAGCTTTGGGTTACCAATTCTTTGGTTTTAATGAAATTTTTGCTTTCTGGTTCGCTTATATCATGACGCGTCCAGTAGGTGCCTCGTTCTCAGATTGGTTAGCTGCGGCTCATATCCACGGGGGCTTGGGAATAGATAAAGGTTTGGTTAGTCTTGTTTTATTGATTTTTATTATTCTCCTAGTCGCGTTTCGGGGAGGTTCACCGGCAAAAGGTGTGGAAGTTTTGGATAAAGAGGAGAGAGCATCTTAGGAAATATAGGTTGATTTCAGATAAAGCCATAGCAGAAAAAACGAATAGTGGAGGGAACTTCCGGTATAACATTGCTAAGGTCGTGGTGTCATTACTATCTAAATGTTATATGAAAAAAAGACTAATCTATTTTTAACTTTGACCTATAAAATGGATAGTTTAAAAAAGGCCTTTTTATGAAGCTAGTAAATGACTCTGGTATTGGACCGGAGTCATTTTATTGAATCCCCATTAAAATTCTCTCTTACAACTCTGTTCTTAAAGTCAGGCGTATATGAAATATAACGTTCTGACACATGGTCCAGATTGGGATTCCTAGTCAAATGGCTTAATCTGAAATTCGTTAAATATAACCTTCCTCCGATTATATCCTTTAAATGATTATTAACAGTTATTAATCGAGAGGACACAAAAAGACCGAAAAATGTACTCCATATAGGGCTGTTGATACACTAATAGGAAATTTGAAAGCCTGTGTAGAATTTTATTCTATACAGGCTTTTTGATTGAGATTTTCTTATGATGGGTGTAAAAATGACTATCAAAAACGAGATAGCTTTCATTAAAAATTTCTTTTTATAAAATTCTTTTTTATCCTCGGTTAAATTACTAATGTTATTTCCAATTGTTTTAACTTCGTCCGCTATAAGTTGAGTACTTTTACTTGCTAAACCATTGTCCGAATCATCAAGGTCATTGGTTGTTTTCTCAATAATGTCTAATGGAAAGAAATATGAATTTTAGAACTAACCCAGGAGGGGTAAGCATTGTAATCTCTACGCTTGTTTGTAAGAATGGGTTTCCAATTATTTTAGGGCGGATATAAGAAAAGTACACTAATAAGAGCAAAAAAACTATTAATATACATAATTAGAGGAAATTCGGTCGTCCTATTATGGTCGTCCTTTTTTAAAATTAAATCCACAATGCAAAAAAAGACAAGGACCTTGTTTTATGAATTTAAAATTGTTTTCAGCTAGAGGGTATCTGTATAATTACGGACTGAAATAAATACAATCTTCAAGAATACAGATAAAATATCACCGTAAAAAGGGGAATATAGTTATAATGGTAAAAAATACATAGTCTATTATTCCTGTGTTTCGGGGGCCATCCTTAAAAAAGTAAATGAAGAAAGGTTTACTTAGGGTTCTTTGAATGAGTATTAAAAGTCTTCGATTTAACCTACTTCTAGGAGGTATTGCAAAATGAGCAAACTTAATGATTTATTATTAAAACGTAACCAAATATTTACCACTATAAGAGACATAGAAGAGAAGTATGAAGGAATTGAAAATGAAAATAATGCCAGAAAAATTCATGAACTTAATCTTCAACAGGCAAATTTGTATGAAGAAAAATCAATGTTAGTCAAAAAAATTCATAATTTAGAAGTTGAGATTAATAAATTGAATGATGAAATCAGAACCCTTTCAGGGATAGGAACTGGAACTAATCGTATACTGGAAGCAATCCAAGAACAAAGATGGTATTTTTTTAAGAATAAGCCCAAAGTTTTAATGGATCGGGATACTGGAATACTATGGGCAAACTTAGATTACTTTAAATACGCAAAAGAAAATGGTGAAGAGTATACCGGTTTTCAGGCAGAAAATCTATTAGAAACAACAGCGCTTGATAATTTCACTGGCTGGAGGGTTCCTACCGCCCTTGAACTTTGGAATATGATTTCAGATAAATCATTCCCTTTTATAAGAGGAAATAACTGGAGAATAAATAGTGAAGATTACTGGCTTGTTAACTATGAAAATCGCATCCAAAAAAAAGATTTAGATCAGCAAGGTGCGACAAATAATATTGCAATTGGAAGTGGATGTCTCCTCCCTTGCAGTTCTTGTTTAGTACCCGAGGATTATGTAAACCATGTTTCTAATAAGAACAAAGTTTATACTAAAACAGAACGTGCACAATTTACACTAAACCTTTTTGTCGGAAACGGTTTGGAACCTAATTTTTTTGATAGTGAAATAACAGGACTTTTTAGAAAAATTTACATCGAAAAGCCATCTTTGATTGAAGAATTGAATTACTTTGAAAATGAAATTATGAGCTTACAGGAGGAAGTATTGCTATCATCTTCATTTGACTATCTGCAAATACTTTCGAAATATGATGTTCCAAATATAGACTTCTCAGTTATTAAATACCATGAGGCAGTTATTTCTGTGTTAGATGAATTGATGGAAAGGCTTAGTTACTACGAGGAAGTGAAAAGTGAAATTATTCGTGATTTTAATATTATAAGTCTGAAGCTTTCCAAGAAATATGCTGTAAACCCTAATTTTACTGATGAAGAAAATGAGCTATTTAAAAACAGGCAAGCATACGTTAAAAGACATTTTGAGCTTAGTATGAACAGTACGAAAGATAAACTTTTAGCTATAAAAAATCAGGCAGAAGATATTGGTGTTCGAATAGAGGGAATTAGCAGCAGGATGAATGCCCTTAAGGAACTTGCAGTTTTAGAAAAAGAAGAAAGGGCAAGCTTTTCATTTATCGTGGAATATGCAGTTTCAATGATTATAAAAGCATTAAAAAAGATTGAGTTCTTTGAAGGGAATAAAATATATGCATCCAATATTATCAATAACTGGGAAGCATGGAGTGGAAATTACAAAACCTTTAAAACCAAATTAATGGATGATTTTAAAACTGCATGTGACGATGATGGAATAGAAAGTGATACATATAATCCGTGGTTTAATGAATGGCAAAAGAAACGATTTACGATTGAGGGAAGGTTTTTGCCGCTTATTGATTATAGCTTGAAAGGCAACCTTACAAATATAACCGAAGAAGGTTTGACTGAGGTTGATGTAATTCTTGGACTACTAGAGGAGTATAAAGAAGGATTAGATAAGTTTTATATTGAAGAAAGGAAAGCAATCCATACAAAGTGTTTCTTCCTAGTTGCTGGGGAATTGCAGGAAAAGTTTGAGGTGGAAAGTGTCCTTTACGCTCTAGGGTATCACTTTCAAAAAGAGTTGAAAGATATTATTTTTGGCCTTGATCGGGTGGAAGACCGTCTGTTTTTACTGGAATGGGCTGATAGTTTGCTTGATTTGCAAGTCGAAGAAATACTTAACTTTGTTACAGATAAAGAAATTACGAAAATCTCCTTAGACGTCCTTACTGATTTCGCTGACCTTAAACGAAAGAATTTTGATGTCTATATTTCGGATATCAAAGCATACAGTGAAGAGTTACAGAGGCGTGAAAAAGAATATAACGGACTTGTATTTAGGATGAGAAAGGAATTGGTTAAGCAATGAGCTTTAGACTGACTCCTGCTTATGAGCATCTAAAAGCTAAAGAACCAGAAGAAATATGGATTTTCACAACTCCAAGTCGAGCTGACCATATTAGGGTTTCAAGAGGATTGTATAACCACCATGGAGTTTATATTTCCCATGATGAGGTAATCCATTTTACTGGCGAGGATGCAGATAATATTCTTGATTGGTCGAAAAATGAGGTGATCAAGACTAATCTAGAGGCTTTTTTACAGGGGGGTACCTTAGAAGTCAAGGAATATACACAAGAAGAACTGAACGACCTTTATCCTGTTGAACATATAGTTCATTTTGCTAGGGCCTGCTTGGGTGACAGGGGGTACAACTTGATTATTAATAACTGTGAGCATTTTGCCAATATGTGTACCTTAGGGCGATTTCGTAGTAAGCAGGTTGAAAGAATATTTGGCATTTTAATAAACGGCGGAAAGCCGATGCAAGGGAGAAAGAGTTATATGGGCCTTTTTGGAAGATTAGGAGACGCGTGGAATGCCTTGTGGGGTAACGGCAATTCAGGAAGAAGTGGAAGCAGTGGAAGAAATAGTACGGCCACTACTCATACATACACATACGAACCGGACAAGGTAAAAATTGCTGAGATTGAGGCAGATACGAAAATTAGGTTGGTTAATAAAGAAAACGAGCGTATAGAGCTTATGAAAAATGCTCACCTAGACATTTTAGAATTTGAATTGAAATCGAACATGGCAATTGAGGAGGCTAAAGCAAGAGGGTTTAATCATATGGCCCAGACGTTTGTGGCTATGCAGGAAAAAATAAAAGAAATCTCAGAGAAAAGGCTAATCCTTATACAAAGCGCTTCTATGCAAATTGTGAAGGATATGGAAACTTTTTATCAGGAACTTACCGAGCGGGTCAATGCTGAAAATGCTAAATATACTACTGATAAATTTCCTATGCTTCTATCATTGCTTGAACAGTACGAACCCGGTACAGCTGCACATGAGCTGTACCAAAAAAGGATTCAAGATGACATGGCCCTACAAGTAAAACATTCTTATTTACAAATAGAATCGATAATGAAACGTCAGGAAGAAATAGTAAACAGTCTTCTTAAGGACAGAGAAACAATTATCCAGCAAAACGGCCAGATTACAGTAGGTCTATTACAAAACTTATCTAATGATTTTAAAGAACAGTTTGCATTGGAGGATAAAAAAATAGTTGAGTCACAGCTAAAAGAGACCAGAGCTAGGCTTTTAGAAAATACTAAAGCTTAAACTAGTGGCTAAGAGAATTATATTAATTTATTTTAAGTAGGTGAAATTTTTATGGAGATAACTAATACTTATATAATCCAAATTGATTGGGACGGCTCCTATACGTTAAACGATCTAACAAAGTTAATGAACGAAGAAACCGATTATGGTATTTATCAAATATACGGTAAACACCCGATTTATGGTAGTGATGTATTATTGTATATTGGTAAGGCTGATTACCAAACACTAGGTAAAAGGATTTCTCAAGAAAGTTGGCTTTACAACAATGACTCCAAAAATACAAAAATATATGTTGGAAGGTTACATGGGCAACAAACTCCAACAGAAGAACAATGGTCTAAAGAAATTGATTTAGCTGAACGTTTATTAATCTATGTTCACAAGCCTGCGTTTAATTCAAGAAGTATATCTTCCCTTCCAGATTCAGAGATGCAGAATATTCATATTCTAAATTGGGGGCACCACAGAGATCTTTTCCCTGAGATTTCTGGATTACGATGGTCAAGTAAGTTAGACATTTACAGTTATGAAACTTACAAGTGGGCAGTACATTAAAAGAGTCATGAGAAGGTAAGTATTAAATTTTTTGATTCTTATTTGAAGTTAATTTTCTATCTGTGGCATTTTTCTTGGTAAGCCTGTTTCATTACTCATCTACTCTAGAAAACGGGTAGTGACCATCCGTTTTGTGGCTGTATAAAGCTTTTTCTATTCTATATGTGAATGGATGAGTCGGAACCCATCCATTTTTGGTTCGGATACATAGTCTGCAGTATAGAACGGTTTATCAGTCTTATTGAGTAGAATTGGGCTAAAAAACATACTTATCACCTTCAATATATGATACTACCAAAAAAGTTTATGCGAATTAGGTGGTTAAATCCATTAAATAGATAAAGGTATTTATAGGTCTAAGCGGAATCATTCAAGTAATTTTGATTATGGATACAGAAACTGTTGCAATGGCAGCGAATACAACTTGTAGGTTCAATCTATATGTAATAGAAGGATCTATAGAAAAGTACGAATTGATGAATATTATTGAAAAACAAGAGGTAAAGATAGGAATTATATAGGAAAAGTTATTATCGAAAAACATCCTCAAGGAAAAAAGAATCATTAATGATTGAAGAGATTAATAAAATCTTAGAATATAGTAGGAATTATGACATAAATAGAATTGCATTCCAAAATAATTTGAAAATTTACCTTAACCATGCATTTTAACAGCGAGACAAATAACTTAAGAAAGGGGAATAAGGATGCATATTCTTTCTGAAAAAGAGCTGGAGGATATTTTAGTAATTCACCCAGAATTAATTGAAGACGGCTTAACATTGCTTGATAGGCAGGCGCAATTGGAATCAAGGAGAACAGATTTAACTTTTTTTGATAAGGATAAAAATATTTTATTGGTTGAGCTAAAAAAAGACATAGTGACCTTAGAAAATGTTGAACAAATTACAGATTATGTTAAGAGACTAAAAGGGAAAGTAAATAAACGAATTAGGGGGATGTTAATTGGTCAGGAAATACCTCAACTAATTCAAGACATATGTAAACAAAGTAATATTGAATGGAAAGAGATAACAATGCAATCGCTCTTCCATTTTCTTCAAAACGAAGATCAGGATTTATATAAATCTATTTTTATTAAGGGAAAACTACACAAAAAAGCAATTTCTATACCTAAAATGAGCTTTCAAGAATATTTAAATGAGACTTCCCCCTTTGGTGTCCCATATTCTTCTTATCAATTTTTTAAGCCCGTTGATGCCAGTCCTGAATTAAGTGATGATAGCCAGAACAATCAAAGAGTTGCTGATGCTTTTAATAAGTTGATCATGGGACTAAATTTTAATCGCTCGTTATTTCGTCAACAAATCAAAATCACAAGAAATCAGGAACAACCTCCTAAATGGAATGAAAACGGGAATGGATCATGGCAGGGGTTTGTTATTCCATATACTCTATCATCAGCAGATTTCCCGAATGGTTTACCTTGTGAGGTATACTTGGGAACAATAGGTTACCGTGGAAATAAGACTACTTTTGCTGATGAAAAGTCCAGGTTTATCGTAGTGAAAGTAGGAACTAGGACTAACCAAATGACAACACAGTATGGTTTTCATAAGTACCTTAGGACTGATAAAAAAGCACTCCTTCCCTTTTACGAGCTGAAATTTAATTCGAAGGGGTTGCCAAAAGATTTATGGGACTCAATGTATGAGACTCTAAATAATTACGGATATTTTGTAAAGGACTCTGCCGATAAGAAATCATCAAAGATATTATGGATAGGGGATATTGCTTTGGATGATCTTTATGTAGAAGAAAAGATAAGTAATCTGCTAGAAGCCCTTTTTGCTCTAACAATAGTAAAAGCACATTATAAGGGGATTGAAAAAGGACTAAATTTTAATGTCCTTAAGAATTAAAATGAACCTAATGTGAAAAACGATGGGTAATTCCATTTGCTTTTGATGGGAATAATGACAAATATTCATAATACCGTTTAAAAGGAATTAATAATTTTGTTAAGAGCTCTTCTTTTAAAATTTTTTGTGCTCTTTTGAACGACGTTCCATGTTGGGGTGAGTATGAACCTAACCAGAAGCGAAAAGGGAAGGTGCAAGTTCTTCCGATACTTGGATAAAGTTTCATGAATTTTGGGATTTAATGAATTTATTTCTAACTTGTAGAGGATCTGAGGAAGTGGAGATTGCCTAAGCTTAAAAAGAGTCAGTGGCAAATGTTTTTTTTACATATAGATTCGACTAATATTTTTCGTGTTAAGATTTTTTTATTAAGAAAAAGAGGTTATTAGTAGGACAACCTTTTCAGACCCGCTTTTATATATAAATACTGGATGCCCTCAAGGATTGTTCTCGGACAGACTTGAGGGCTATTTTTAACAATTAAGAGGGGATAGTAAAGTAAAAACAATCGAACTAAGCATTGAATAAGAGCTTTTTGTTTAGGATTAATTGCGGTGAACCTTACCAAAAATAGAGGCGTTTTTTTTACTTTAATTTCCGTGAACCGTACCATAAGTAAATGAGGTTTTTTCCGAAAATAGTAACAGCACCTTCTCTAAATGGTAGAAGAGGTGCTGTTTTGATGTTTGGATGATTAGATGAATTTGTATCACGAATGCTTGTTTTTGCTTCGATAGTAATTCTAGTTTTTTTCTTATTCTGTTTTTTTATCGAATATTGCAAAAAGGCTTTTCATTAACTGTTGGATATAAATATTTAGCTTATTTTTATAAGTCTGCTTTTACCATATTACACTTTTTATCAAGTAATTGCAGATTATTTGGGATGGTCAATCCACCTTTTGACATCGGCTTGATATGATCTATATGAAACATAAAACGGTGTGGACTTGTGTAACCACATTCTGCACAAATATAAAATCCATTAGGAAGTTGAGATTTTTCAAATACGGTGTTACGAAGTGCTAAATAGTGATTGTAATCATGTATTCGAATCTCCTGTAAAGTAAGCTTTTCAAAACTACGTTGCTCCCCTACACTTTTAGGTTTTTCACTTGTTTGTGGGTGTTGTATTTTTAAAATTTCATTATCAACACATTTCGCAAAAAAGTAAAATTCTTTAGCAAAGTAAATTTGTAAAAACTGATTTCGTTGCCATTCTGCTTGTAAAAAATTTGCTTTCTTTTGAGCTCCCATATCCTCATCCCAAATCGTTTGAGCAATTTGCTGGACATCAATTTCTTGCCGCTCTTCAAATCTCAATAAGGCTGGTACACTTTCTGTTAATGCATAGTAATTTAGTAAGTTCTCAATATCTTGACGCTCATAGTTAGGCAAGTATGGGGGATTATTAAAGTAATTATCTAGCACGATATTAGTTAATACCGATAATTCATTATTTGTTAAATACTCATTCTTTATCTGTTCTGCTGCAAATAAATTTGGCAATGCTTCTAAAAAGTATTTATAACTTTTCTCAGTACTTTCGAATACTAGTACTTCACAATGGCGTGATCTATTTTCATCTTCATCTTGTAAGAGCAACTCAAAAGCGAAAACGCCTACCGGGACAGATTCCATAAATTTTATATCATCAAAATCACTATGTTCGGCTGTTTTTAGTAATTCCTCAACTAATTTCCCAATCATTTTAATAGAAATAATTTCAGTAATTGCCTTATTAGATTTATCAGTTGGTTTATCATCTATTTCTGTTGAAGCTACTAGCGAACGTGGATTCTCCCAAGCAATTAAATTAGACCATTCATCTATAAAACTTACAATATAGGCATCCTTTGTCCCGCCTGCTCTTGGTCCGCGTAGAGCACGCCCAATCATTTGTGTCATTAATATTTTGCTTATCGTAGGTCGTGTTAAAAATAAGGTTTGTACGTTGGGTAAGTCGGTACCTTCCGTTAATATATTCACATTTATTAGTACTTGTAATTTGCCCTCGCGGAAATTCTGAATATGCTTTGCATTATGTTCATTTGCTACAGTGGCACCAGTCATTTCATCTGTTAATCCGGAAATAACATATTCAGCGCAAATATTGTATTGTTGAAATAGTTTACTTAAAGCAACTGCTTGAATTTGGTTGATGGCAAAAATTAATGTTTGACCATATTTAGCTTTATTGTCTATATAATGCTTTACAATCACACGATTACGTTCACTACTTTCAGCAATTGTTTTCGCAATATTTTCAGGTAATTGATCGAATTGAGCAATAGTTTGAATTTCCTTATTCGATAATTTTGTCTTTAAGTCTAATTTTGTTTCAATATCCAAAAAATGAGGTTCAGCCAATATACCTCGTGTAATCAGTTCTTTTAAATCAATTTTATATAAAATATCATCTTTAAATAGCGTTTTCATATATCCTTGTTCTTGTTCAAATGTCCTGAACGGTGTAGCAGTTAATCCGAGTAATGTTACGTTTTTTACTGTATCTTTCACGCATTGAATTAATCGACGATACGTTTTAGCAGGTGCGTGATGTGCCTCATCAATTACTAGCATCACATCATCAGTATGTTGTAACCATTGTGTTTTTAAGTAGTTTTCACCTTTAATCAAGCTATCCTTACCTGCAATTAACAATTCATCTGTTGGTTGGATATGTAGAGGACGGTCATGTTTGCCTGATAAAATGCGGTAGCTATATGTATCTCGCCTTGTTAGCAAATTTTTATATGAGGTTTGCTCAAATTCTCTATATGCTTGATTTAATAATTCATGGCGATGCGCAACCCATAACACCTTTTTACCTTCATTTATAGCTGCTTGTAAAATAAACTGTACGGCTGTACTTGTTTTTCCGCCACCTGTTGGAAGTACTAGCAAACCGTCAAACGAACCGTTTTTTTTAAGTTTTTTATGTAAGTCACTTAGCGCTTGTTGTTGATGAGGATACAAGCTGCGAGGATTACTACCTTGACTAACAATGATTTGGCCTGCATGAGCATTGGTTACAACTTTTTTAGTCTTTGTTGGTGCTAGGGGCTTTTTTTCAATTGCCTTTCGTGAAAAAGCAATACGTTGTTTTAAGTCCACATTTTTGAAACTCTCTATCCCATTGGGGAGCTTCATTTCAATACTGTACTCTTCCAATGCCTCATTTAGTTCACGAACTAATTTATCACTGCGTTTTTTTGCACCGCACTTCTTAAGAATAGAATTACCTGTCATCCAGTTTGTATCTTTTTTTCCTTGGTCAATACGTGTATCTAAAAAGGCTACAACATCTTTGATTGATTTCATATGATCGTCTCCGTATCAAATTGGAACTTGTTATACTTATTATAAACAAATTATAAATTTTGTTAAATTTTAAAAAATTGTGTAATAACTTTAAATTAGACTAAATAAAGCATTCTATTGAAAGGCTGTCGAAAAGAATTTCGTCAGCCTCATATATATATATGAGCCTCATTTAGATGCGTCGCGGTGAACCGTATCATAAGTAAATGCGGTTTTTAGAAATAAATCATTGGAATTAAGCATTCAAATAGCAACAACGTTTCTATTCAACGTGCGAATTTCCAGCAGGTTATTCGGCATGAACAATGACAAGTCCGGTGAACTGTTTAAACAGAGAAGGAAGGACGGGGTTTCCCCGTCCTTCCTTCTCGTCATAAAAAATTCTTCTTTGATCCAATTAATTTTTATTTAAGCCCTTGCCTGCTTTTTCGGGATATGGTGCGTGTCCTCTTGTGGCTTTCCAAATTTGTCGGTTCAACTCTTCTTGGTTTGCAGTATCCGGCTTTGAAAAATCCAATTGAGATGAAGGCGCAGCCGTTGTTGACTGTTGGACATTAGCATTTGCAGCAGGCTGTGTCTTCTGTTCATCAGAAGTTAAATTAGCAGGTGCCGGCTGTCCATTCTTCCAATCAACTGGATAATTTTCTTGTTCCGCATCAAATGGATTAGAGTTTGGTTGAGCGGTGAAAGAATTTAACATCGGTACGGCAGAAGCATCAAATAGAGACATTGGCTTTATTCCCAAAATCAACTCCATTGTACGAAGCATGGAGTCTTGATCATAGAACGTGCTGTCTACAGTTCCCTTTTGCGTATAAGGGCTGATCACTAAAGCTTCAGTACGGTGTGCATCGACATGGTCGGGGCCTGCTTGCGCGTCATCTTCCATGACGAAGATAGCTGTATCTTTCCAATATTGAGAATGGCTCACCGTTTCAACAAGCTTACCGAGGGCTAAATCATTTTGTGCCACCATTGCTTGAGGAGTATCATATCCCGGTGCTGTACCAGCTGTATGGTCATTTGGAAGATAAACCATTTCAAGCTGCGGTAAGTTTCCACTCTTTTTAAATTGTTTAAATTCCTTCTCCCATTCGTTGTAACGGGTCATATCAGAGATGGATAAATCCCATCCAGGGTAGTTTGGATCATAATTATCTCCAATACCCGGATCATCCGGAACCCACTTTCCATCAGCTGGAGATTCCCAATAATTGATGTATTCACCGTAGTCACGGAAGGATACACCATACTTTTTGGCATTGTCCCATAAATATCCTTCCTCAGGTTTAAGGGCAGGTTTATCCACTCCATACCCCTTACGTCCGGAATAATCCGGCAGCCATGTTTTTTCTGAGTAGTCATTCGATTTACCTGATATTGCCCATTGGTGTCCTGGGTCGCTGACTTCTGCATCTGTATAGAAGTTATCAAGTGTAACAAATTGATTGGCTAGTTTATGAATGTTCGGTGTAAGGTTCTTTCCGAACTCGGTTAAACTTTTATCGCCGTTTCCTTTTCCTAAATCTCCAAATACTTGATCATAGGTTCGGTTTTCTTTAATGACATAAATAACATGTTTAATAGGGGATTTTTGACCGTAAGCCCTTGGTATTGGGAAATCATTTCCATCATTTTGATTACCAAACCAGCTATTTCCTTTAATCGGGTTCAGTGGGTTATTTTGTTCAACCTGTTTGGTGTAATCCTTCAACTGCTTTTGATTTGGTACATCTATTAATGACATTGTCCCCTGCATCATGCTGCCGATATACTGACCTTGAGCGTTCGGGCCTGCTCCGAGACCTTTGGCGTTAAGGACCATAATCTTATTTCCGTTCGTATAAACACCGGATGGATACCAAGCGGTCGGAATAAGACCGCTGACTTGAGCTTCTCTGGTGCCATTTCCAATATCAATAACGGCAATCGCATCTGTCCCGGCATTAGCTACATAAAGAGTTTTTCCATTTGGGCTAAATGTCAGGGCAACAGGCTGGCTTCCCAGTGCTGCATCTTTATTGGCAGAAACAGAGATGGTTTGAACAACCGCTCTTTCCTTAGGATTGATGACAGAAATGGTGTCTCTGTCCGAATCCGATACATAAATCAATCCAGTTGCCGGATTTTCCGCAATCGCATTTGGATGCAATCCAACCGGAATCCTTTTCACAACGGTTAAATCCTTGGGATCTAACACCGTCACAGTGTCTTCGCCCCAGTTGGAGACATAAATAGCACTGCCATCCTTTGTAATTTGTGCGGTATACGGGTCCGCACCAACAGACGCAGTAGCAATTATTTGCCCAGAGGTCAGATCAATTTTTGATATTGAATTGGCTTCATTATTAGCGGTATAAAGGAACTTCCCGTCCGGAGAAACGGAGATTCCCATTGGAGTCTTAATGCTTGGGTTGTTCATAAGAATTGGCGATTGTTCTGTAAGCGTACCATTGTTAAAACTGAATACACGGATTTTATTGTTCCCGCCTGCAGATGCATAGAATGTCTTACCATCCGGGCTAAACCCCGTACCGTAATATAAACCCTCTCCATTGGTGTAAGGAATCGTCTGCACGACCTTTTGATTTTGCAAATCTACGACTTGTAATGACTGAGTGCCTTGTCCATCATTAGACACGACCAAATAACGGTGATCTGGACTAATTGAACCACCCATCGGAAAGTCACCCAATGTAATCTGTTTACCTGCTGGTGTAAGGGTCCAACCATGTGGAGTCACACCTGTACCATCAGCCTTCGGGCCCGCTGTGGTAAATGAATAGGCCATAGCTGTACCAGTACCCAACAATGAAGTCGCCAACACAGCAGCTGCTATCTTTTTCTTCATCTTCATTCCTATTTTCTCCCCTTAAAATATATGTATTTCTTTCACATCAATCCTACCAGAACAATGTAAATCCTCTGTTAAAATAGTATAAAATTGGGGTTTGGGGAGAAATGGATCATTTTAGTAGGACATTTTCCTGCAAATTTACTAGTTTTAAAATAATTAAACTTGAATGTCTATAGAAATGAGGTTTGAACGATATACGGAATGAAAGCAGAATTCAAACTATAGTCCCTATTATTTTTTTAAACCTGTTTATAATCTTAACGATAAATTAACACTATCATTATAGGAAATTTACATATATCCGTTAAATTTTAAGTTGTACAAAAAATGTAATGGGGGAGAAATAATGAGAAAAGGTATTCGTAACATGGCACTGTCATTGAGTGCATTGTCACTTTTGGCTGCGCCTTTTACAGGTAATAAAGCAAATGCTGAAGAAACAAAAACAGCAGCGTTAATAAACCAATCTGCTTCAGACATAAAAACAGCTTCACCAATAAAACATACAGTAGTTATTTTTCAAGAGAATCGTACATTTGATAACTATTTTGGAACATATCCATATGCTTCGGGCTTCAAACCGCTTAACGGTACACCTCAGGATGTTAGAAACTTTAAATATGTCACAGGGGATGTGACAAGAGATGCAAATGGAAATGTCTATAATCCAGATGCAAACGGACTCCCTATCTATCCTTGGCATGATGCAGGGAAAGGCGCCATTCAAGAAACCGATGTAAATCACGGCTATTCCCCGATGATTTCCATGGTTGACGGCGGAAAAATGGACAAGTTTTATCAGGTCAACCATGATAGCGGCAAACCGACTGACACCAATGACAAAGGCTTATTATCCATGTCTTATTTTGACTATAATGACATTCCTGCTTATTGGCAATACGCTCAGCACTATGCATTGGCGGACAACTATTTTCAACCTGTTTTCGGTCCGTCCACACCAGGTGCACTTTATTTAGTAGCAGGGCAATCTGGGAATGAAAGTGAAACAACAAACACAAATACAAATCCTAAGGCTCAAATTACAGGTGATCCATCTCCTAAAAACGGGCCGTTTGGCGGAGATAGCAGTACCAATACGCTTAAATACAACCTTACCTATAAGAATATCGGGGATGAGTTGAGTGATTCCAAGCAATCTTGGGCTTGGTATGCTGGCGGATGGGATGCTGCCAAAGCAGCTCCTACTTCAGATGAAGCCAAAACATATTCTCCACACCATAACCCATTCCAGTATTTCCAAAACTATGAGGATGGGAAATATAATAACAACCTGAAAGATTACAATAATTTTGCACAGGATATTAAAAACGGCGATCTTCCTGAAGTTAGTTTTATTAAAGCAGGATATGGCGACGATGAACATCCTGGAACAGGAAATCAAAGTACACCGTCTGCAGAAGAATTTACTGTAGACACTATTAACCAAATTATGAACAGCCCATACTGGAAAGACACAGCCATTATTGTTACGTATGATGAAGGCGGAGGATTCTATGATCATGTAGCGCCTCCGACTGTAACTCCAAATGCGGATGGATTACTTGGAGATGGACCACGTATTCCGGCACTGGTAATATCTCCTTATGCCAAGCAGAACTATGTCAGCCATGTTCAGTATGATCATGCATCTGTTTTAAAATTCTTAGAGTGGAACTATGATCTTCCAGCATTAAACAGCAAGGATGCAAATGCGAACAATTTGACTGACATGTTTGATTTTAAGCATCCGAACTTCTTGCCTTACATGTATAACGATGGCGATTTGGCTAACCAGTCATCCAATGGAACTGCAGTGAAAGTACAGTTAAATAATGCTTTATTGGGAGTAAGCCATGTTGGTGAAGCACCGTTTGTTGACAGCAAAGGCAATGTCATGGTTCCACTTGACGATTTTGCCCGCAGCATCAATGGCACTGTTACACAAACGGAGGAAAATCGTTTACTTCTTAATGCTCCAGAGAAGCAAATCGAATGGAAAGTACAAGGAAATACAGCATTTGTTGACGGAAAACCGGTACATTTAGACACACCTGCGTGGAAGAGCCCATCAGGATACACCTACATTCCACTGCAGTCTGCTGTCGATATTCTTGGCTGGTCTATGAATACTCAAGGAAATACTATTACTGTTACAAGCAAATAAGTATAATAAAAGATATGGGAAGGTGACACAGGAGGTTGCGTATTAGTGGCCTTTTGAGTCACCTTTTTTGGTTACGGTGAACCTTATAATAAATAGAGGCAGTTTTTTGATTTATTTTTACTTTTCTCTCTAAAGAGAACAGGTATTTAATTTTAAATGAGATTATTAGGAGCAAATTTTAGGCCTTACGTCACAATAGTAAGGCCTATTTCTTCAACCTTAAAGAGCTATTCCTCTGTAAGTGATTCTTGGTTATGTAAATAATATTTGTTTGCCAGTAATGGCTCTATCTTTTTTTAGTTGGAGCTCTCCTTCTAAGACCTCAAGTCATTTTCCCCTTGAATAGCCAGCGTATTTTTTTGATTCCTCTGGACATTTTAATATATGATGATTCGTTTATTCAGCTATCGTTTTCATAGTGATTTTCCTATCTGATATAGATGTCAAGTTCATTATGACTTTTACACACTTTTGAGGGAGGCAAGGACAATTTTCCTTGCCTCTATTAACGTTTTATAGAAGCGACGACCATAGAAAACCTTATAGCATCTCTAAAAAAAGTGACCGTTGCAACGGTCATTATCCAGCGAAACGTTTATTATATTATGGGTTAATATAGTACCAGGGAGGCAAGGAGATGAGTTCAAAAAGTAAACATGAACAAGATCTGATACTGTTTCTTTCGAAAAATCAAGGTTATGTTACTTCGGAGGATCTCCTAGAAGTACTAAATGTTTCTCAAAAAACAGTATATCGTTTAATAAAGAATATTAACGATGATTATGTGGATGGCCCTTTAATTATATCTGAAAGAGGGAGAGGCTATAAACTAGATTACGAAAAATATATTAACTATCAAAAAGGAAATAAAAAATACAAAGAAAAACATTCTCCTAACGAGAGACGTAAACGGATTATGGAAGAATTATTGTTGTCTTCGCCTAAACCTATAAATATTTACCACTTATTTAGTAAGTATTATGTAGGAGACTCTGTTACTTTTAATGACGAGCAAATCATGAGCGAAGAGCTTAAAAAGTATAATCTAGTTCTAGAGCGAAAAAACAGAACACTAGCCATACTAGGGGAAGAAGTTAATATTCGAAAGGCCATTAAAGATATTATTGAAATCTTTAATACGATTGATATTGATGATTTAAAAAGGAATCAAGAACTTAATTTCAATCAGTACGATGTTTTGTTTATATTGGATCAATTAAGAAAGATTGAAGAAGATTTAGATATAACGATTCCCTACCCATATAATGTAAACATTTTCTCGCATTTATATATACTATTAAGTCGCTCAAGAAAAGTTCCTGCCAAACTGTTTACTGATACGATTTCTAATGAAGAAATAGAAAACATGAAAAAAGATATTTTGTATCCAGTTGCAAAAGTGATTGTCCATAATATTGAAAAATATTTAAACAATCCTTTACCAGACAGTGAGATTTATTTTCTATATCAGTATTTAGTGTCATCAAGAATGCAGGGATCTCTTGCTATAACTTCCACTTTTTCATCAGAAGTTATCCAAGTAACGAAAGCATATATTGAGGGAATGAGTAGTAGCTTAGGAATTGATATAGACAGCCAGTCAATTTTTATTGATTTAGCGAACCATATTAAACCGATGCTTAATCGATTAGAGCATAAAATTCGAGTTAAAAACAGCTTGTTAAGTCAGATAAAGGTAACGTATGAAGAAGTATTTTTGGGCGTAACAAACGTATCCGAATTAGTAAGTAATAAATTTAACTTACCAGCCATAAATGACGATGAGAATGGGTTTATCACCCTCTATTTTGCCAAAGCCATTGAAACGGGCCAACATCAACGCCCTATAAAAACACTAATCATGTGTACGACAGGAATTGGAACTTCAGAACTTTTAAAAGCAAAAGTTTCAAAGAAATTCCCCGAGTTAGAAATTGTTGGTGTAGTAGCATCACGAAATACACAAATGTTAAAAGAGGAATACCGAGAGGCTGAATTAATCCTGAGTACTGTTCATATGAAGGAAGAAGTACCCATTCCTTTCTTATTGGTGAGTGCGATGTTTACAATTGATGACCAGAAGAGACTTCAGGGGAAGATAGAGGAAATTTATCATGGAGATTAATTCACTCTATCAAGTTTATTTTAATTGTGAGTTAAAAACAAAAGAAGAAGTACACTCGTTTATTTCTGACATCGTATGTCAGGATAATCCTTTGCAAAAAGAGGAAGTCATCCAGCTATTAAATGAAAGAGAAAAAGTAGGCAGCACATTAATTGCTGAACATGTGATGTTGCCTCATATCGAAAGCAATCAACTAAAGAAGAGTCAAATTTTATTTATCCGTTTAGCAAATCCAATCCGATTATGGGATTACGAGACAAAGGATATCTGTTTATTGATTGTTATTTTATTAAAGGCAAATGAAAGCGTTCAAATAAAGAAGGAACTATCCTTATTCACCCGGACTTTAGCAGATGAAGAGTATTTAAACCGATTATTGAATAGTTGTGAAAAAGAAAATTTTATAAAAGAAATTTTAAAAAAAATGGAGGAATAATGATGAAAATAGTAGGAGTTGCAGCATGCACAGTTGGGATCGCACACACATATATCGCACAAGAGAAATTAGAGAATGCCGGAAAGAAAGCAGGCCATGAAATTCATATTGAAACACAAGGAACGATTGGAACAGAGAATGAATTGACTCAAAAACAGATCGATGAAGCAGACATCGTTATCTTAGCTGCAGACGTGCAAATTTCAGGAAGAGAACGTTTTGAAGGAAAGAGAATCATCAAAGTTACCACAGAAATCGCTGTTAAATCACCCAATAAATTAATTGAAAAAGCGGCAGAAGTTGTAAATCAATAGAAATAATTTAAGCACTCGAATAGGGGGAATAAATGATGGAAGTAAGAGATATTGTCGATATCAATACAATCAAAACCAACATAAATGTTAAAAGTAAGGAAGAGGCCATCCAAGAATTAGCAGAGGTGCTGCTGCAAAATGAATACATTACAGATATTGAAGCGTTTATAAAAGATATTTATGCTAGGGAAGAAGTGGGACAAACTGGAATCGGAAATTATATTGCGATTCCTCATGGTAATAGTGATTCTGTAAAAAAAATAGGAGTTGCGATTGGGATTACTCAGGAAGAAATCCCTTGGGAAACACTCGACGGGAAAGGTGTAAAAGGAATCATCCTCTTTGCTGTTGCAAAAGATAATGATGGTGCACAACAACATTTGAAATTATTATCCTTATTTGCAAGAAAATTAGGTAATGATGAAGTGGTTGAGAAAATGCTAGAGTCAGAAAACGCTGAAGATGTGAAAGAAGCGTTATGTAATTAACAAGACTTTAAGGGAGGGTTAAAAATGAGTGCATTAAAAAAATTAAATCTTAAAGGTCATTTATTGACGGCAATTTCATATTTGATTCCAGTTGTTTGTGGAGCTGGTTTTTTAATCGCAATTGGTATGGGATTTGGAGGTAATCCTGGTGCTGACTTAACAAAAACTTATACCTTCTGGGATGCACTAGCTAAGATGGGAGCCCTTGGTTTAGGTTTACTACCTGCCGTTATTGCTACAGGGATTTCTGCTTCCATTGCTGGAAAACCGGGGATCGCTCCAGGTTTTATTATTGGTTTAACTGCTAATGCAGTTGGAGCTGGATTTATTGGCGGGATATTAGGAGGATTCTTATCTGGTTTTCTTGCTGTAGCTGTTTTAAAACAAGTTAAAGTTCCTAAGTGGGCTAGAGGATTAATGCCAACTTTAATCATTCCATTTCTCACCTCCATTATTGGCGGGTTAATCATGGTTTACATTATTGGTATCCCGATCGCTGCTTTTACATCGTTATTAACACATGCATTAAACGGTTTAGGGTCTTCTTCCAAGTTAGTATTTGGTGCCATTATTGGTTTATTGAGTGGAGTTGATTTTGGTGGTCCTATTAACAAGACTGCATTTGCCTTTGTATTGACATTACAGGCGGAAAAAATTAATGGACCTATTACAGCCTTACAATTAGTAAATACAGCAACACCTATTGGATTTGGGTTAGCTTACTTTATCGCAAAATTGTTTGGGAAAAATATCTATACGCCAGTAGAAACTGAGGCTTTGAAATCCGCCGTTCCAATGGGTGTTATTAATATTGTTGAAGGTGTCATTCCGATTGTTATGAATGATATTGTTCGTTGTGTCACTGCGGTAGCAATTGGTGGAGCGGCAGGTGGAGCAACAACTATGGTGTTAGGTGCCGATGCAAAAGTCCCATTTGGCGGGGTATTGATGTTACCGACAATGACTCATCCATGGACAGGAGCAGTAGCCATATTAGTGAATGTTCTTGTAACAGGGGTGGCCTTGGCGGTGCTTAAGAAAAATGTGAGTAAAGAAGATGAGCGAGAAGAAGTGGAAGAAGAAGACATTGATTTAGATGATATTCAAATTATTTAAGAAAAATGTAAGTACAACTAAATGTAAACGTATCATTACTTTAGGGCTAGTGGATAGGCGACGACAAACTCTACCACTATTTTCTAAAGAAACTAGCATTTTTGTGGAGGGTAAATAGAGTATGAGAAAAGTAGAATTTTCACCATCATTGATGACCATGGACTTAGATAAGTTTAAAGAACAAATCACTTTTTTAAACCATCATGTAGATTCTTATCATATTGATATTATGGATGGGCATTATGTACCCAATATTACATTATCCCCATGGTTTATCGAAGAAGTACGAAAAATAAGTAATTTACCCATTTCTGCCCATCTTATGGTAACGAATCCAAGCTTCTGGGTTCAACAATTGGTTGATATTAAGTGTGAATGGATTTGCATGCATGCCGAAGTACTTGATGGTTTGGCATTTCGCTTAATTGATCAAATACATGATGCTGGGTTAAAAGCAGGAGTAGTATTAAATCCAGAAACGCCTATTGAAACGATTTTTCCTTATATTGAATTAGTGGATAAAATCACCATTATGACAGTGGATCCAGGGTTCGCTGGGCAGCGTTTTATCGAAAGCACCCTAAATAAAATTGTAGCATTAAGAGAATTACGAGAAGAAAAAGGATATCAATATGTTATTGAAATGGATGGATCATCTAGTCGGAAAACATTTAAAAGAATTGATGCAGCCGGTCCTGATATTTATATCATAGGTCGCAGCGGTTTATTTGGATTAGATGAAGATATCGAAAAATCATGGGAAATCATGTGTAATGATTACGAGGACATGACTGGGAAAGTTATGACTGGGAAAGTAATATCTTAAAAACTTAAGGGGTGGGACAAAACCCACCTCTTTCATTAATGATCATAGAAAAGGAGCTTAGTAGAGTGATAACATTACAAACGAAACAAGCGATTGACCAATTAGCGATTAATACCATTAGAACATTATCCATTGACGCAATTGAAAAAGCAAACTCTGGTCACCCAGGAATTACGATGGGGGCTGCTCCAATGGCTTATACGTTGTGGGCTAAGGAAATGAATATCAATCCTACCAATCCAGAATGGATGAACCGTGATCGATTTATCTTGTCGGCTGGTCACGGATCAGCGCTTTTATATAGTATGCTTCATTTATTCGGATATGGCTTAACGATCGATGATTTGAAAAATTTCCGTCAATGGGGAAGTAAAACACCTGGACATCCTGAATTCGGACATACAGCAGGTGTAGATGCAACAACAGGCCCACTTGGTCAAGGTGTCGCGATGGCAGTGGGTATGGCTATGGCAGAATGTCACCTTGCTGAAACGTACAACAAAGAAAAGTTCAATGTGATTGACCATTATACATACAGCCTTTGTGGTGATGGTGATTTAATGGAGGGCGTATCCGCTGAAGCAGCTTCATTAGCAGGGCACTTAAAATTAGGTCGTTTAGTTGTATTATATGATTCAAATGATATTTCCCTAGATGGCGACTTAAGTCAATCCTTCTCGGAAAGTGTAGCAGACCGATTCAAAGCATACGGATGGCAAGTCCTGCGTGTGGAAGACGGCAATGATATCGAAGCCATTCAACAAGCGATTCAAGAAGCGAAGGCAGACCTAGAGCACCCTACTTTAATTGAAGTAAAAACTACGATTGGCTTCGGTTCTCCTAATAAATCAGGCTCTTCAGAGATTCACGGTGCGCCTCTTGGAGCGGACGAAGTGAAACTAACAAAAGCTGCCTATGGATGGGAATCGGAAGAACCATTCTTTGTACCAGAAGAAGTAGAAAAGCTTTTTGCTAGTATCGTAGAACAAGGAAAGGCAAAAGAACAAGCTTGGAATGAATTATTTGAAGGATACAAAGCAGCTTATCCTGAGCTTGCTGCACAATTTGAAAATGCTGTAACAGGTGAACTTCCTGATAATTGGCAAGAAGCACTGCCTGTTTTTGAATCAGGTTCAAAAATGGCAACGAGAGCATCTTCAGGCAAAGTATTAAATGCAGCAGCAAATGCCATTCCTCAAATGATCGGTGGTTCTGCGGACCTGGCAGGATCTAACAAAACACTGATTTCATCGGAAAAGAACTTTGCGCTAGATGGTTACGCAGCACGGAATATTTGGTTTGGTGTTCGTGAATTTGCTATGGGTGCCGCATTAAATGGGATGGCACTTCACGGCGGTGTAAAAGTATTTGGAGCAACCTTCTTTGTTTTCTCTGATTACTTACGCCCAGCGATTCGTCTAGCCGCCCTAATGAAATTACCGGTCACTTATGTATTTACACATGACAGTATTGCTGTTGGGGAAGATGGACCAACTCACCAGCCAATCGAGCAATTAGCGGCATTACGTGCAATGCCTGGTGTTTCCGTCATTAGACCAGCCGAAGCGAAGGAAACAGCTGCAGCATGGCGTTTAGCACTTGAAAGTCAAGATCACCCTACTGCTTTAGTATTAACTCGTCAAGATCTTCCAACTCTTAAGGTTGATCAAGAACAAGTGTATGAAGGTGTAAAGAAGGGTGCTTATGTTGTGTCACCAGCCAAAGGAGAAGTAGCGGGTCTTTTACTTGCGACCGGTTCAGAAGTAGCACTTGCTCTTGAAGCACAGCAAGTGCTGGAAAATGAAGGCGTATATGTTTCTGTTGTCAGTATGCCAAGCTGGGACCTTTTCGAACAACAATCAGTAGAATATAAGGAAAGCGTGCTTCCTAAGTCTGTAACAGCACGTGTTGGGATCGAATTAGGCTCTAGATTTGGCTGGAGAGAGTATGTTGGACAAGCTGGAAAAATGATTACCATTGATCGTTATGGTGCATCTGCCCCAGCTAATAAATTACTACAAGAATACGGATTTACAGTAGAAAATGTCGTAAAGACATTTAAACAAATCGTTAAGTAAGCTCTATTTTTTATCGGCATTAAATGAAGAGAATGATTCAATTTCTACATTGATAGAAAAAGAAGAGGACCAAATAAACGTTAGTTATGGAGGATAATATGAAATTTTTTATTGATACTGCGAACCTTGAGGATATTAAAAAAGCATATAAAGTTGGTATTTTAGCTGGTGTTACAACCAATCCTTCTTTAGTAGCTAAAGAAGGTGTGAAATTTGAAGATCGGATTGCAGAAATCTGTCAAGCCGTTCCACGTGTAGAATCTGTATCCGCTGAAGTAACTCCAGATGCACTTACTGCTGAGGATATGATTGCTCAAGCTGAAGAATTAATCAAAATTAATGGCGGAGATGAAAAAGTTACTATTAAACTTCCTATGACATTAGCTGGTTTAGAAGCTTGCCGTTACCTTGCAGATAAAGGTGTTAAAACCAATGTTACACTTATTTTTACCGTAAACCAGGCGCTTTTGGCTGCACGTGCTGGGGCTACATATGTTTCCCCATTTTTAGGACGGTTGGATGATATTTCTGAAGATGGTGTCCAATTAGTAGCTAAGATTGCTGAACTATTCCGTATTCAAAACTTAGACTCACAAATTATTGCGGCTTCTGTTCGACATCCTGATCATGTAACTCGTGTAGCTATGGCTGGGGCTCACATTGCAACGATTCCTTATAGTGTCATTGAGCAGCTCTCTAAGCACCCATTAACCGATCAAGGGATGGAAAAATTCGCAGCAGATTGGGAAAAAGTGAATCATAAATAAGATAGCCATTTGATATGACTGGTATATCTATGCTCATGTGGAAATTACTTCATAAAGAGTAATGGAAAGAGAAAAACCGATCCCCATTCAGGATCGGTTTTTCCGATTTTAGGATACAAACATTGACAGTTTTTTTATAGGTTCGGAGGGCACTATTCAGCAATAGAGCGTGTTTAGCTCATTTTTAATTAAACGTTTGTTTAGTGTGGAAATGTGAGAATTTAATAGAATCGTGTATGTTCGAGAGAAGTCACTCTCACTGGTATTCCGCACTTTTGCAGGTTATCTTTCCCCAAGAAAAAATCTCCTTTTTAAAACTATAAATGGATAAAAGAAGCCAAGGCAAGAAAACTATGGTCCCATCATATGTTTTTTTCAGAAAAGGCATAAGTATAACTATTATTCAGGTATCTGTATTCGGTGTGGAAGGAAGAGCAGAAGAGAATGAAGGGGATTTAATGGATCTCAGAAGTTAAATGGAAGAGTCATTTCCCAGTTCGTATCTTAAGGGAAATGGCTCTTTTCTATTTGATTTTTATTGTTCTTCTAGTTGCCTTTCGGGGAGGCTCACCGGCAAAAGGTGTGGAATTTGTGGGTGAAGAGGAAAGAGCATCTTAGGGAATATAGGTTGAATTATATGAAGCCATTGCAGAAAAACGAATGGTAGAGTCCCTCCGAAGGGATATACTAACTAAGGATCTGCGTGTTAAGATTTTATTAAGAATAAGAGGTTATTATTAAGACAAGCTTTTTCAGACCCCCCTTTATATATAATTACTGTTGCCCTTAAGGTTTGTTTTCGGACAGACTTGAGGGCTATTTTTTTACAATTAAGGGGAGTAGTCAAGTAGTAAGAACTACCGAACTATTAAATAGTAGCTTTTTGTTAGGATTAATTGCGGTGGACCTTATCATAAATAGGGGCAGTTTTTTACATCTGCTCAACTTAAGACAAGGCAGTACCAAAAAGATGAGGTGGTGTCCGAAGTTGGGTGAACATCGGACAAGGCAGTACCAAAGGGATGAGGTGGTGTCCGAAGTTGGGTGAACATCGGACAAGGCAGTACCAAAGGGATGAGGTGGTGTCTGAAGTTGGATCAACATCGGACAAGGGAAGGCCCAAAAGATGAAGCTCAGTCCGAAGCCGAGTGAACATCGGACAAGGGAAGGCCTAAAAGATGAAGCTATGTCCGAAGTCGAGTGAACATCGGACAGGGGAAGGCCTAAAGGATGAAGCTATGTCCGAAGTCGAGTGAACATCGGACAGGGGAAGGCCTAAAAGATGAAGCTCAGTCCGAAGCTGAGTGAACATCGGACAAGGCAGTACCAAAAAGATAAGGTGGAGTCTGAAGTTAGATGAACATCGGACAAGGGAAGGCCCAAAAGATGAAGCTCAGTCCGAAGCTGAGTGAACATCGGACAAGGCAGTACCAAAAAGATAAGGTGGTGTTTGAAGTTGGATGAACATCAGACAAGGGAAGGCCTAAAAGATGAAGTTAAGTCCGAAGCCGAGTGAACATCGGACAAGGCAGTACCAAAAAGATAAGGTGGTGTCTGAAGTTGGATGAACATCGGACAAGGGAAGGCCCATAAGATGAAGCTATGTCCGAAGTTGGGTGAACATCGGACAAGGCAGTACCAAAGGGATGAGGTGGTGTCCGAAGTTGGGTGAACATCGGACAAGGGAAGGCCTAAAAGATGAAGCTATGTCCGAAGTCGAGTGAACATCGGACAAGGCAGTACCAAAGGGATGAGATGGTGTCCGAAGTTGGATGAACATCGGACAAGGCAGTACCAAAGGGATGAGGTGGTGTCCGAAGTTGGGTGAACATCGGACAAGGGAAGGCCTAAAAGATGAAGCTAAGTCCGAAGCCGAGTGAACATCGGACAAGGCAGTACCAAAAAGATAAGGCGGTGTCTGAAGTTGGATGAACATCGGACAAGGGAAGGCCTAAAAGATGAAGCTAAGTCCGAAGCCGAGTGAACATCGGACAAGGGAAGGCCTAAAAGATGAAGTTAAGTCCGAAGCCGAGTGAACATCGGACAAGGCAGTACCAAAAAGATAAGGTGGTGTCTGAAGTTGGATGAACATCGGACAAGGGAAGGCCTAAAAGATGAAGCTAAGTCCGAAGCCGAGTGAACATCGGACAAGGCAGTACCAAAAAGATAAGGTGGTGTCTGAAGTTGGATGAACATCGGACAAGGGAAGGCCCAAAAGATGAAGCTAAGTCCGAAGCCGAGTGAACATCGGACAAAGCAATACCAAAAAGATGAAGCTATGTCCGAAGTCGAGTGAACATCGGACAAAGCAATACCAAAAAGAAGAAGAGATGTCTGAAACCAAGTGAACTTCCGATAAGTGCAATCCCAAAAAGTGTAACTATGTCCGAAGAAAGACCTATCTTCCATCAAAACAAAAATTATTTATAATAGGAATCACTTGTTTTTCCAACTGCGATAAAGTTTTTCTTTAGTACCCTGCAAAATGTCCTTTTGGACAAATCGACGTTACACCATTCATAAATGTTTGTAGTCGTAATCTTTCGCTCAGGGAATAGCAGCTGAAATTCCCTCACATTCCGTAGAATGGCTTCTTCGACCGTTTCATGACCGCCACACTTTCCACAAACAAAGATATGATTTTGTAAAGAAACTAAAAAGGATCTACAAAATTTACAGTACATTTCCCTTTTCATCTGCTCATATTGATAGTTTGGTACCTGCGAGTATGGATTTTTAGTTTGATGTAATGAAATTAATTGTTTGGCCAGTTTTTTATGGCCATCATTCAATTTAGATGATGTACTATTTATACTTTTTAAAAACCGGTTGACCTGATTGGGAAGAATAATAGGGTGGTCTACTTGCGCGTTGTATAAAGTGAATTCTGGGTTAATAAAAATAACGGAAGCTTCCACGAGGTAATGAAGCTTGAGGTCGTGGAGAAGTTGGCGGAATTGGGATGCACATTTACTTAACTGGGTGATGGGATTTTTATATTCACGACCGGTTTTTATAGCGTAAAATCTATCTTTTTCCAGGCAAAAGTCGCCTTCAAAGTTTTTCACATCCAGCAGGCGAATGACTTCTTGTGAAATAAGCGTTGTATCAATTTGAAAATAGGAATTGTTTATTTTAAGCAGCAAGTCATTGATGATGTATCTTTCTTCTCGAAGACTTTCTGCCATTCGGTCAAATTTCACCTCACCCTCATAACCTTTTTCCAGGTTGAAATAATGAAACTTTTCCTCTTGTGTTAACTCCATCCGTGTGTTTAAAGATCGCATTTTCAATAATTCTTCTGATTCTGTTCTGCTTTTAAGTTCCATAGGCCACTTCCTTTCAACATTTCTAAGCCTATTTTATAAAAAGGCCGGACAAATAAGTGTGTATATTCTGTTAAATATTAACTGGTTTTTTAAAAAAACTGCCGCTTAAACAGGTGCGGTGAACCGTACCATAAGTAAATGAGGTTTTTGGCTTGGAAGATTGGAATTGTTTTTACAATAAAGTATGGGAGAAAAAAAGCCATAAAGGACATACCACTAATGGTATATCTTTTATGGCTTACCTATTTTCGTGCATCTTGCTGCCAAATGAAAATACTATACAGCACTTTTCTTATCCAATTGAGATTCCATTTGGTTCTCTTTTTCTCTTAAGTCATCGTTCACTCTCTTTCCTTGTTCCAAAAACTCTGATTTGAATCCGCTCTTTATGGCCCAGCTATAGAAGAAAAGAGACATGCATGTGACTAAGGCCATATCCCAGCCATATGGAATGACATTAAGTCCGCCAAATTTATCACTTCCCAAGAATGAAACAATCATCATACATAATAGATAAGCAACCATCCACAGCCCTGCAAAAAAGTTTTGACGGAATCCCTGCCATTTTTGTTTTGCTTGATAGTAAAAATAAATAGGAAGGCCGATCATAATGATAAATAATACTTGTCCGGTCAACGGCCATTTTGCCCAATACAGAACTAAGGAAGCAATCACGAATCCAATCGGCGAAATGAAACTTAATCCTTTCAAGCGTAAAGGCCTATACAAGTCCGCACCTGTTCGTCTTAATGTCATCACCGTAACTGGACCTGTAATATAAGAGATCAAAGTGGCAACGGAAATAATCTCTGCTAATACGCCCCAGCCTCTAAACAGGAATAGAAATAAGAATGATACACCTAGATTTAAGAACATCGCTTGACGCGGGACACCATACAGGGGATGAAGTTTTCCAAATACACTTGGGAAGTACTTGCTTTGTTCCATTCCATAAATCATCCGTGAAGTAGTTGCCGTATAAGTAATACCTGTCCCGGAAGGAGAAATAAAAGCATCAGAATAAAGAATGATTACTAACCAGTTTATGCCTAATGAAATAGCTAAGTCGGCAAATGGTGAATTGAATGTTAAATGCTGCCATCCGTGTACGATCATAGACGGATCAACGGCCCCAATAAAAGCAATTTGCAATAAAACATAGATAACAGTCGCAATTAAAATGGAACCAATTACAGCAATGGGGATAGAGCGTCCAGGGTTCTTTGCTTCACCAGCCATATTAATTGGACTTTGAAAACCATTGAATGCAAAAATGATACCAGAAGTGGCTACAGCGGTAAGCACACTCGCCCAGCCGTTCGGTGCGATACTTCCTGTAGATGTAAAGTTAGAGGCATGAAAGCCGGCAAATAAAAGTGTCCCAATCGTAAGTCCAGGTATAATGATTTTAAAGACCGTAATAAATGAATTCGCTTTGGAAAACAAACTGACTGTCCAGTAATTAATGAAAAAGTAGATGATTAGTAATCCAGAGGCAATGGCTAAACCTCCTCCGGTAAGACTTCCGTTTACTACTAAACCATGCGTCCAACGCGCCCACTCCCATGGCCAGGAACTCATATATTGGACAGATGCCACGGCCTCAACTGGAATGACTGAAACAATTGCGATCCAGTTTGCCCATGCCGCGAGAAATCCTGCAAACGAGCCATGTGAGTACTGCGTATATTTTACCATTCCGCCTGCTTCAGGAAACATGGAGCCTAATTCACTATAAGAAAGTGCAATAAATGAGATGACTATCATACCAATTATCCAGGAGACAAAAGCCGCTGGTCCAGCAATTTGTGCCGCTCTCCAAGCTCCAAATAACCAACCGGACCCAATAATTGACCCGAGCCCCACCATAGTCAATGAAAAAGTCCCCATTTTTCGATGCAATTGATTCATTTTTTTTCCCCTCTCATATTTAGAACAAAGATATAAAGCGTTTTCAAAAATTCCAAATATTCTAACTCCGTAATACTACAAACAACTTTTTGTTAAATTAAGAGTTTAATATTCTTCCTAAACATAACCCCTCCATTTCAAAAAGTTATACGCGTTATGCGCACTTTTAGGAAGATTATAAACTGAAAATAGAAAAAAATCAATATTTTGTACTCGAATCGAGAACGTTTTCAATTGATCTTCATCAGTAAATTAAATTCCAAAACGCCTGATCACATTTAAAATGGACCAGGCATTTTAACAAAATGAATCTATTACTCCCGTGCTTCCTTCCGTGCCAATCCTGTCTGCTGTGCTACTTTAACTACGGCTGCACGTAGACTCTCTAAAACCATGTCATTATACACACTTGGAATTATTACCCAAACCAAGAACAGCAGTCACATCGGAGATGACTGCAACTGTTTTCCGCTTAAAGGAATAGGCTCTTTCCGGTTCCTCAGCTATTGCGGTACAAATATTTGCGACACCAGGCGTATAAACCCTTGTCAAATCGTCATGGGGGAATGGGCTAGAATAGAAAAAAAGTGCGCGAAACGAGAACGTTATATTGATTTTTTAAAATTTAGTAATATAATAGCTATTGTAAATACGCGTTTCGCGGAAATTTGATTATCCTGTTATGGAGATGTTGCTGATGAAGAAAATTTTATTGCTTGCTACTGGTGGGACGATTGCTTCCGTGGAAGGAAGTGAAGGGCTTGTTCCAGGATTATCTGTTGAAGAATTGCTGCATTTCTTACCAGAATCATTAGGTAATGTAAAAGTGGAAGGTAAAATCCTTATGAATATAGATAGTACCAATTTGCAGCCTGAGCATTGGGCAATTATCGCTGATGCTGTTTACACACATTATCATGACTACGACGGATTTGTGATTACACATGGAACCGATACCTTAGCGTATACATCTTCCGCTCTTTCTTATATGCTTCAAGGTTTAAATAAACCAGTTGTACTGACTGGATCGCAGATTCCAATCAGCTTTAAAAAAACAGATGCCAAGAAAAATGTACTTGATGCTGTGCGGTTTGCCTGCGAGGATATTGGCGGAGTATTTATTGTTTTTGATGGTCGGGTGATTCTAGGAACAAGAGCGGTTAAAATGCGGACAAAAAGTTATGATGCTTTTGAGAGTATCAACCATCCGTATGTAGCTTATGTAAACAATGGCGAGATACACTACCAATGGAATCCTATGCCTGCTACACAAAAACTTTCTTTAAATACTAATTTGTGTACCGATGTCTTTCTGATGAAATTGTATCCTGGGATGAAGCCCGAGACTTTTGATTGTCTAAAAGATTTATATAAAGGAATTATCATTGAAAGCTTTGGAAACGGCGGTTTGCCTTTTGAAGGAAGGGACTTGCTTTTTAAAATAAAGGAGCTTACCGAAATGGGGATTGCAATCGTTATCACAACGCAATGCCTTGAAGAAGGAGAAGATCTGCTTCTATATGAAGTGGGCCGTAAAGTAGCCCAGCATCAGGTTATTTTGTCCAGGGATATGAACACAGAAGCTCTTGTAGCCAAATTAATGTGGGCACTGGGACAGACTGATTCTCTGGAACGGGTCAAGGCGATGATGGAAACACCACTGGCGGGAGACTTAACAATCAAATCTGATGAAGAGGCTTTTAAATAGGAACACAAGAACTGCCCGAAATATCGGTCCTATTAAAAATTTGCTTTACATAAAGGAGAGCGAAAGATATGTCCATCACAAAGAGTACAATAAGAACAGAAAAAGATTTTTTAGGCTCAAAAGACGTTCCTGCTGAAGCTTATTTTGGGATCCAGACACTCCGTGCGGTTGAAAACTTTCCCATCACCGGGTATCGAATTCATGAAGAATTAATTAAAGCAATGGCTATGGTGAAAAAGGCAGCTGCGATGGCAAATATAGATGTTAAACGGCTTTATTCAGGCATTGGAGAAGCCATCATCAAGGCAGCGGATGAAATGATTGAAGGCAAATGGCACGATCAAATTATCGTCGATCCAATCCAAGGCGGCGCAGGAACCTCGATTAACATGAATGTAAATGAAGTCCTGGCCAACCGTGCAATTGAGTTAATGGGGAAAGAAAAGGGGGACTATTTCCATTGCAGTCCTAATACCCATGTCAATATGTCACAATCAACGAATGATTCATTTCCTACAGCCATTCATATTGCCGTACTAAATTTTTTAGAGAAGCTGTTTGCAACCATGGAAGAAATGCATTCAGTCTTTCAGCAAAAGGCGGAAGAGTTTAATCCTGTCATTAAAATGGGACGCACCCACCTTCAAGATGCGGTGCCGATTCGGCTGGGGCAGGAATTTGAAGCTTACAGCCGTGCAGTCGAACGTGATATCAAGCGGATTAAGCAATCACGTCAGCATTTATATGAATTGAACATGGGGGCAACAGCCGTGGGAACAGGTTTAAATGCGGACCCGCGCTATATAGAGTCGGTGGTAAAACACCTCAAAGACATAAGCGGCCTGCCGCTGGTGGGGGCTGAACATCTTGTGGATGCGACACAAAATACAGATGCGTATACAGAAGTATCAGCGGCATTGAAGGTCTGTATGATTAATATGTCAAAAATCGCCAACGACTTGCGCTTAATGGCTTCAGGACCAAGAGCAGGTTTGGGTGAAATCATGTTACCAGCACGGCAGCCTGGTTCTTCCATCATGCCAGGTAAAGTAAATCCAGTCTTGCCAGAGGTCATTAATCAGGTAGCCTTCCAAGTCATTGGGAATGACCATACAATCTGCCTTGCCTCCGAAGCAGGACAGCTTGAATTGAATGTAATGGAGCCCGTTCTCGTTTTTAATCTGCTGCAGTCGATCAGCATTATGAATAATGCCTTCCGTACTTTTACAGAAAATTGTTTAAAAGGAATAAAAGCAAATGAAGAGAGATTAAAAGACTATGTAGAAAAAAGTGTGGGAGTCATTACCGCCGTTAACCCCCATATCGGGTACGAGGCAGCGGCTAAAATTGCACGGGAGGCAATCTTAAGCGGGGCACCAATCCGGGAACTGTGCTTGAAGTATGATGTGTTGACAGAAGAGGAGCTTAATCTAATCCTCGACCCCTATGAAATGACACATCCCGGAATCGCCGGTGCAGCCCTATTGGAAAGAGACTAATCCTTAAGCGTACTCCTATTCATGCGTTGCGTTGAACCCTAACATATGAAAAAAGTAAAAGCACCTTCCATGTTCATTTGGAGGTGCTGTTTTGTTATTGAAATATCTGTTGAGGATCTTCCATATTTAGGCTTCTTTTTTTATTTCCTTTGCTCTTAACATTCGTTTCACCCTCACAAAAGAGACAAAATCGATTAATTCATCGGTTGACAAAAGTTCCCCATCTATTGAAAGTCTGTGAGAATGGATTTTTCCGAAATTTGTAATCTCAATAAGATCGTCCTTTTCTGCTCCTAATAAATAATCAACCGTTGTATCAAATAAATCCGCAATTTGTAATAAGGAGTGGAGGGAGGGTTCACGGTATCCTGATTCGTAACCGGCATAAGTGCTTTTTGCTATCCCTAGCTTGTCGGCCGTTTCTTGTAGGGACCATTTTCGCTCTTTTCTTAATACAGATAAACGTTCCAGCATGTTCTCAGGCCTCCAGCTTTTTAATATTGGATTTATTATACCATTGGAAATTGACGAATACTAGAAAAAAATACGCGAAACGAGAACAATATATTGATTTTTCATAATTTAGTTATATAATAGCTAATATAAATACGCGTTTCGCGTAAATCTGACCATTCTTTTCAATGGAGATGTTGCTTGTGAAGAAGATTTTATTGCTTGCTACCGGTGGAACTATTGCCTCAGTAGAGAGGAATGAGGGGCTGGTTCCAGAATTATCTGTTGAAGAAATGTTGAACTACTTACCAGAAACATCAAGTGATGTACATGTTGACGGTAGAATCTTAATGAATATTGATAGTACCAATTTGCAGCCAGAGCAATGGATAAAGATCGCTGAGGCCGTCTATACCCATTATCATGATTATGACGGATTTGTCATTACACATGGAACAGATACGTTAGCGTATACATCCTCAGCCCTCTCTTATATGCTGCAGGGGCTGGAAAAACCGGTTGTGCTGACCGGATCGCAGGTCCCGATCAGCTTCAAACAAACGGATGCGAAAAAAAATGTTTCCGATGCTCTACGGTTTGCTTGTGAAGATATTGGCGGAGTATTTGTCCTATTTGATGGCCGGGTCATTCTTGGAACAAGAGCAGTCAAAATGAGAACAAAAAGTTATGATGCATTTGAAAGTATTAACCATCCGTATGTAGCTTACGTAGGTAGAAATGAAATTAACTATAAATGGAAACCTGTTCGTGCCTCAAAAAAGTTTTCTTTTCATGCTAACTTATGTACCGATGTATTTCTGATGAAATTATATCCTGGTATGAAGCCTGAGACTTTTGATTGTCTAAAAGATTTATATAAAGGAATTATCATTGAAAGCTTTGGAAACGGCGGCTTGCCTTTTGAAGGAAGGAACTTACTTTCAAAAATCCAAGAGCTTACGGAAAAGGGGATTGCGGTCGTTATCACAACGCAATGCCTGGAAGAAGGGGAAGACCTGCTTTTATATGAAGTGGGCCGTAAGGTAGCTCAGCATCAAGTTATTTTATCTGGGGATATGAATACAGAAGCCATCGTTCCCAAATTAATGTGGGCATTGGGACAAACTCATTCTCTGGAACAGGTTAAGAAAATCATTGAAACACCAATGGCAGAGGACTTAACCGCCAAATCAGATCAAGAAGACGATATTGAAATAGAACCACTTATTCGTTTGCTTTAATATTCGAGAGCGAAAAAATATTTATTTCTGTCTTTATAAGGACACGAGACAAGATACATCCATACATGGGGTAGGTACGCTAATGAAGGTTTTACAAAAAACACAAACGATCGTTCGTTATCAGAATGATAACGGTAAAGTATGTTACGGAATGGTTGAGGGTAACGAAATTTTACAATTGTCCAGTGAGTTTACTGATATTGTAAATAACGAACTAAAATATGATGGTATAAGACTTAAAATTAGTGATGTCAAAGTGTTAGCGCCTGTGTCACCCTCAAAGGTGATTAATTTTGGCTGGACATATGCTGATCATGCAAGGGAGACCGGGGGAAAAGCTAACCTCAAAGAACCATTTATGTTCTTAAAACCCGCCTCTTCCTTGATTCCAAATGAAGGGGATATCATTCTTCCGTCAAGTGATTTAACCAAGCAGGTAGAAATGGAAGGGGAAGTAGCCCTGGTCATTGGGAAACGTGGTAAAAATATAAAAGAAGAAGAAGCATTGGATTATGTTTTTGGCTGTACGATCTTTAATGATGTAACGGCAAGAGATCTTACAAAAACGGATCCCCAGTTTACACGCGGCAAAGGTTTTGACACGTTTGGACCATTGGGGCCGTGGATTGTGACAGGTCTTGATCCAACTCATTTACGAATCGTTACAACGTTAAACGGAAAAATCGTGCAAGATGGCAATACGAATCAGATGTCACTCTCCATTCCTTTCCTTATCAGCTGGGTTTCACAGATTATGACTCTGGAGCCTGGTGATGTTTTGGCTACTGGTTCACCATCTGGCAGCTGTCCAATGAAAGCGGGCGATGTGGTAACGGTGGAAGTACAGAATATCGGTAAACTATGTAATTATGTATTAACAAAAGAAGAAGGGGCCGAGTTCGGCCGCTAAAAAAGCATGGGAACGCTCCCGTGCTTTTTACTTTTCACTTTTATCCTAGAGTTTACTATGGAATAAAGACAGATTGCTGGATTTAAAGCAGGATTCTATCCTTCATAGAGTGGATGACGGACAGATACTGGGGAAAAAGAGGTGATGAAGAAGAAATTCAACTGAAGGATGATCAAGATATTTTAGACCTATATAAATCTTTATGGCAAAACTACGACGGAACAGAGAGTGGTTTAAAGCAAATCGTTATTTCTGTTCTTGCATATGAAAAGGTTTGGGGTATAAACCTAAATAATGTGCCAATGTTAACAGAGGCTGTGACTAGATACCTCCTTAAAATTGAAAATCTTGGAATGAAAGAAGCTATTAAATAGGTTACTAGAATTAATTCCACAATAGAAGTTCGGTGATCCTGACCAATTATTTACTAGGCAAATGAGTCCATCTGATTAAGGTTCTAATTAGCGTCCTTACGTTTTTTTATCGTAGAAATTCAGAAACTACATGTTAATAACTGAACAAAAACTGCCCTTAAATAAGTACGGTGAACCGTATCATAAGTAGGGGCAATTTTTTACATCTGCTCAACTTTAGACAAGGCAGTACCAAAAAGATGAGGTGGTGTCCGAAGTCGGGTGAACATCGGACAAAGCAGTACCAAAAAGATGTGTGGTGTCCGAAGTCGGGTGAACATCGGACAAAGCAGTACCATTAAGATGAAGTTATGTCCGAAGCCGAGTGAACATCGGACAAGGTAGTACCAAAAAGATGAGGTGGTGTCCGAAGCCGAGTGAACATCGGACAAAGCAGTATCAAGAAGATAAGATGGTGTCCGAAGTTGAGTGAACATCGGCCAAGGGAAGGCCTAAAAGATGAAGCTATGTCCGAAGCCGAGTGAACATCGGTCAAGGGAAGGCCCAAAAGATGAAGCTATGTCCGAAGCCGAGTGACATCGGCCAAGGGAAGGCCTAAAAGATGAAGCTATGTCCGAAGTCGAGTGAACATCGGACAAAGCAGTATCAAAAAGATGAAGCGGTGTCTGAAGTTGGGTGAACATTGGACAAGGCAGTACCAAAAAGATGAGGCGGTGTCCGAAGTCGGGTGAACATCGGACAAAGCAGTACCAAAAAGATGAGGTGGTGTCCGAAGTCGGGTGAACATCGGACAAAGCAGTACCATTAAGATGAAGTTATGTCCGAAGCCGATTGAACATCGGACAAGGTAGTACCAAAAAGATGAGGTGGGTCCGAAGCTGATTGAACATCGGACAAGGGAAGGCCCAAAAGATGAAGCTATGTCCGAAGTCGAGTGAACATCGGACAAAGCAGTATCAAAAAGATGAAGCGGTGTCTGAAGTTGGGTGAACATTGGACAAGGCAGTACCAAAAAGATGAGGCGGTGTCCGAAGTCGGGTGAACATCGGACAAAGCAGTACCAAAAAGATGAGGTGGTGTCCGAAGTCGGGTGAACATCGGACAAAGCAGTACCATTAAGATGAAGTTATGTCCGAAGCCGATTGAACATCGGACAAAGCAGTACCAAAAAGATGAAGTGGTGTCCGAAGTCGGGTGAACATCGGACAAAGCAGTACCAAAAAGATGAGGTGGTGTCCGAAGTCGGGTGAACATCGGACAAAGCAGTACCAAAAAGATGAGGTGGTGTCCGAAGTCGGGTGAACATCGGACAAAGCAGTACCATTAAGATGAAGTTATGTCCGAAGTCGAGTGAACATCGGACAAAGCAAGGCAAAAAGAAGTGATGTCTGAAGCCAAGTAAACTTCCGACAAGTGCAATCCCAAAAAGTGTTACTATGTCCGAAGAAAGACCAATCTTTCATCAAAACAAAAATTATTTATAATAGGAATCACTTGTTTTTCCAACTGCGATAAGACTAGTATTTTTTATAAAAACTGCCGCTTAAACAGGTGCGGTGAACCGTACCATAAGTACATGAGGTTTTTTATGAAATACAGGTACAGCACCATTCCATAACATGTGGAATGTGCTAATTTGCTATATGAACAAAAAGGGTTTGGCCTGCCAAGCCCTTTTTTGTATTCTTTGGTCAAATGAGCACAACTTCATTTATTACTCAAAACAAACATAGATTGTCAACTTAATTTATTATTAGGTTGACAATTAATATAAAATTGAATATTATCATAATGGAATTAATTACATATTTATTTTGAGGAGAATGTAAAAATGAAACTTAAAGAAATGACCTTTGTAGCGGTGTTTGCTGCTGTCATGGGTGCTCTAGGTATCGTTCCGCCTATTACTCTGTCGTTTACACCCGTACCTATTACACTGCAAACACTAGGTGTTCTTCTTGCAGGTGGAGTATTAGGGGCAAGATTAGGAGCCATGAGCCAAACTGTCTTTTTACTGCTAGTTGCTGTTGGAGTACCTCTTTTATCGGGAGGTCGAGGCGGATTAAGTGTATTTGTTGGACCGAGTGTTGGTTATTTAATTTCTTGGCCTATTACAGCATTCGTTATTGGATATCTATTATCACGTATAGAAAATTTAAAACTACAACATGTTTTATCAATTAATCTGACAGTTGGAATCCTGCTTGTCTATTTAATTGGTATCCCTGTTCAAGCATTGATTATGCACATTTCAGTATTAAATGCTGTAAAAGTAAGTTTAATTTACATTCCTGGTGATGTGTTAAAAGCTGTACTAGCTTCGATTTTAGTTTATAGACTAAGAAAGCACCCCGTTTTTTCAAGATCACTAGCTGCGAGCTACTCAAATGTAACGAAGAATATTTAAGTCTAAAGAGACACCTTGATGTGTCTTTTTTTAAAAGATAAGAATGTATAAATTTTAACTTTGAGATTGGTCTAGCTCTAGGCGCCATCGGCTCGAGGTCACAAGCCAATCCGTCCAAAAGGTTAAAAAACAACCTTTCGGCCGGCTCGTCTTGTGCTTGTCGCCGATAAACTAAGCGCCTTGCGCTTTTCTTATAGAGGTGATAATGATGGGCAATATAACGGAATCATATGATACTTCCGCTAAAATTTTCCCCAACAAAATAGCCATCCATACAAATCATCAACAAATCAATTATCAAAAATGGAGTGAATGGGTCAATCAAACGGCAAATTGGCTTTCCTCACTTCATTCAGAAAATAAAACAATCGGAATCCTTCTGCCTAATGGACTTCCTTTCCTGCAACTCTTTGCAGGTGCATCCAAGGCTGGCTGGATTGCAGTTCCCTATGATTTGAAATGGAAAACAACTGAATTAGAACAGAGAATAAAACTTTCCAATCCTTCGATCATTGTCACAACAAGAGAAATGTACAATCAGATGAAAGATAGTATTCTAAATCTAATGAGTTGGGATGACAGTTTACGGGAGATATCCCGGTTTGAAACGAACATCATGAGGTCTACTCAAGAAAATTTGCCTTTTTATATGGGCTTCACTTCTGGCACAACCGGCAATCCAAAAGCGTTTGTTCGTTCCCAGGATTCATGGATAGCGAGCTTTGATTGTAACCGTCTTGATTTTGAAATAAATGAATATGATCATGTTTTAATTCCTGGAGCCTTAATCCATTCTCACTTTCTTTATGGAGCTATTAGCACTTTGTATTTAGGGGGAACCGTGTATCTATTAGACAAATTTTCTCCTATTGAAGGGCATTCATGGATACAATCTTATCCCATTACCACGATGTATGTGGTTCCAGTAATGATAGAAGCATTCCTGAAACAAGGAATTCAAATACATAAGTTTATAAAACTTCTTTCATCGGGTGCGAAGTGGTCTGAAAGATCGAAATTGGAAATCTATAACATTTTTCCAAATATGACTATGTATGAGTTTTATGGAGCCAGTGAATTGAGTTTCGTTACTGTACTTTCTGAACACGATGGGAGGCAAAAGGCAGCAACCGTCGGGAAGCCTTGTTACGGCGTAGAGGTACAAATACGGCAGCAAGATCAGGTTTTAGCAAAGCCCAATAAGGTTGGAAAGATCTATGTAAGAAGTGGACTGATCATAAATGGATACATGGATCACGATGGGGCCGTTCATTCTATTCAGGATGAAGAGGGATGGGCTACGGTCCATGATATGGGCTATTTTGACGAAGATGGCTATCTATACATTACGGGCCGTGAGCAAAATATGATTTTATATGGAGGAATCAATATTTTTCCTGAAGAAATAGAGAAAGTGATTTCCTTGCATCCGGATGTCGAGGAAGTGGCTGTCATTGGTCTGCCAGATTCATATTGGGGTCAGGTTGTGGCTGCGGCAGTGAAGGGAAAGGGCAGTCCATTAGAGTTAAAAAGACTTTGTATGAAGTATTTGGCTTCTTATAAAATTCCTCGCAAATGGTTTTTTCTATCTGATATGCCCTATACCACGAGCGGAAAGATTGCTCGTGCTGAGCTAAAAAAACACATCGAAAGCGAGGTGACCAGTGATTAAAAGAGCCGTCATTGTCCATGCGAAACGTACACCAATTGGAAAAGTGAATGGAATGTTACGGGATATTCAGCCACATGAGCTTGCCGTTCCTCTTCTCCAGCATTTAGCGCATGGATTAGAAGAAAAGATGGATGACATCATTTTGGGGAATGTTGTTGGACCCGGTGGAAACGTAGCCCGGTTGGCTGCATTAGAAGCAGGATTACCTCTCTCTGTAACGGGACTTACCATTGACCGTCAATGCAGTGCAGGGTTAGAAGCGATTCGAATGGCATGTTACTATATCCAAGGTGGAGCTGGCCGCTGTTACATTGCTGGTGGTGTAGAAAGCACGAGCACCTCTCCGTTTCCAGCAAGAGCGAGATTTTCTCCTGAAAAAATGGGTGACCCCGATATGGGCGTTGCCGCAGAATATGTGGCAGAAAAATATGCTATTTCAAAAGAAATGCAAGATGAATATGCACTATTAAGTTACAAGCGTAGCTGGGAGGCGTATGAAAAAGGGTATTTTACTCAGGAGATCATTCCGATTGGGGATTACCATCAGGATGAAGAACTATTGAGGAAAAGAAAGCTGGAATTACTATTAAATAGGGCGAAGCCCATATTTAAAAGGAACGGTACGGTTACAGCAGCGAACAGTTGCGGTATTCATGACGGAGCTTCAGCTGTTCTTGTCATGGAAGAAAGTATGGCTTTAAATAATGGTTTCCGGCCTATCCTGCGATTTTTGGATAGTGAAATCTCAGGTGTCCATCCACATTATCCCGGGGCAGCCCCAATTCCGGCTATTCAAGCCTTATTAAAAAGAAACCGGTTAACTATTGCGGATATTGACTTAATTGAAATAAACGAAGCTTTCTCTTCGAAGATCGTCGCCTGTATGAAAGAACTTTCTATTCCTTGTGACAAAATAAATGTTCGCGGAGGAGCTTTAACGTTAGGACATCCTTATGGAGCTTCGGGAAGTATCTTGATCACGAGGCTGTTCTACGAAGTTCAAAGACGAGAGAATGTTAAATATGTACTAGCGGCAATAGGCAGCGGTGGAGGAATCGGATTAGCAGTCCTATTCGAGGTGGCCATATGACGAAGGAGAAAAAATCACGTTATATAGTGGAACTCGATTGCAGTAATTGTTCATTCGCACATATCCTCAATGGTTCATTTTTCTATTAGTGCCATGGTCATTCAAATTAGAGGAGTCAATCCCTGACATTTTTTTTAGAGGTTCGGAGCGAGCCTTTCAGCAATGGAGCAGGTTGAGCTCATTTTTAATTAAACGTTTGTTTAATGTGGAAAATGTGGGAATTGAATAGAATCTTGTTAGTTCAAGTGAAATCAGTCTAGATTTGTTGAAAGATATGAGAGAAAGCAACATAAAAAAAATACAACCTATTCTCATTTTATTTATGGAACAGGTTGCAAGGGTAATATTTAATATATTTAGACAATTATAAACCATCCTAACTTGATGAGATTGATTGGCTCCTGATATTAAAAATGAATGTACGCTTTCACACGTTCTGATCCGTATTTGTTCATGGAGTCTGCTAAGTCCAATTTTACTGCTGAAATTAATTTAAAGAATTTTTTCATTTTGTTGACCTCCTGTTAATTGATTATGAATTCATGATAATATGTTGGTTAACTTTTGACAAAGTTCAAGAAAACGGAAACAATGACTATGTAAGCGAATGAAATGTAGTATTATCTCCTTATTTCTCTATTTATCTTTGTTTTTCATCGAATTATTCAGAAAGGTAAGGGACTAGACCAATTCGTTATTCAAAAGAATCATGGGGACGGTTCTCGTGATTCCGAATCAGAAGAACCGTCCCCATGAGTCACCCATGATTAAAGGAAAGCTATGTATAATCAGTGGTGTAAGTTTATGCTTTTTATGTAATAATTATTTTGTAGAAATGTAAATTTACAATTCATACATAGTGAAAGTGGTGATTATGGTGGCAACGGGAACACATATAGTAGAAATTCCAGTAGATGTACAAGCAGTTTGGGATTATGTTAGTGATCTTGAAAAATGGGCGACGTCAGTACCAGCCTATAAAGAACATGAAATCATAAATGACAAGCAATCTATTTGGACATTTGAAGGTAGTTTGAAAGGTATTAAAAAAACAATACAAGCGCAGGTAGATATTACTGAATGGAATGAACCTTCAAATGTTAAGTTTGAACTAAAAGGTTTATCAGATAATTTTACCGGAAGCGGTCACTTTACTGCAGAAGATGTAAATGGTAAAACAACCATGACTTGTACGGTGAACGTTCATGCAGGTGGATTATCAGGTGCGGTGTTAACACCCATTATTAAATGGGCTGTTCCAAAGGTAGCATCTCGTTTAACAGAATCTATCGCACGTAAAATTCTGGTATTCTCATAGTTTTCAGTGGTTTTTCGTGGAATATTGTTGCTTGATATCATTTCAACAATAATTGCATGTTAAGATTTTTTTAAGGATAAGAGTTTATTATTAAGACAAGCTTTTTCAGACCCCCTTTTATATAGAATTATTTGGATGCCTTCATTGATTATTTACTAATAATCTTGAGGGCTATTTTTTGTGCTTTTTTGAAGGGCTTTCCTGGAAGGACCATGGTGAGGATTCTGATGGCTTACCGTACTTTTGAGATGGATTCTAATGGTAAATGGGTACTTTTTTTAACCACAACTGGGCATATTGGTAAATATGGATTTGCACTGCATCAAGTACGCGTGAGGGCGAAAATAAGTTTCCTATATCCAAGTGGAAACCGCTTTTGGAGGTTATGGGAATCCAGACAGGGCTAATTAAATACTGATGGATTTTTTGAGATACTTTTAAATATGATGTCTTGCCCTTAATCTAGTAACCTGCAAAAGTAAAATAAGCGGAGATTTTCCGGTTAAATGCAGAATGGAGCTTGTTTCGAGATATATAAGCGGAGTTTTTCCGCTTATGCAAAGCAAAGTCCCCCATTTTCGAATTTTTTGAGTAAATAGGCGGAATTTCTCCGTTTATTTAAGCTTTTATTAATAAGAATTACCAATTAGGCGGAATTTTTCCGTCAATTTTACAGATCGGGTGCTTAACCTGATCCCCCAACCGATAAGTGCGATATATGAACTATTAAAATTCGTTACTTCCAGATATTTGTAATAGGTTCACTAGTTTTAGCCTTGCCTGCATGGGATAGCCCATAAATATCCTCTATTGTTCTTAATAAGTTAAAATGGTTCACATTTTGATTATATTGACCTGTTTTTACCATTGGTCCCACAAAGAAGGTGGGAATGATATTTTTATCTGTTCCTTCATCTTCATCCCATGTAACGATTAAAAGGCTGTTATGTGTTTTTGCCCATTGGACATAGTCATCGATGTGTTCTTTTAACCAATTGTCCGCTTCCTTGACAGTCCCATCATGCATATCTGTATCAACCGTTGGAATCACAAAAGAGACCGTTGGTAATTTTGAGAGATCTTTTGGGAAATTGGTTAACGGTTGATTAGTCTCTTTTGGAATATTCGCAAAGTTTGACCAAGGATTGTGCCTTCGAGCATATCCATTATCCGCATACTCCTTATTATAGCCGACGGAAGGTTGCCCCTCTGAGTATCCCATAAATGAGTAATTCTTTTCGATTAATTCACTGGCCAAATTATCAGTAGAGAATTTGGACTTTGGCTTCTTGTCATCTGTCACTCCTTGATTGGATCCTGAAAACAAATCTAAATAATTTGGCTGGCTCGGATGAGTGATTGCGTGATAATTTGTAAAGTTAGCGCCTTGCTTCATTAATGAATTCATATAGGGGGCGGATGAATCACCAAGAATCTGGTTTTTGGAGTGGTTTTCTTCCACCACAATCAAAATATGGTCAATCTTCGGCAGTGCTGCTGTTTCTGCCTCCTTATGTACAGTGTTGTCTGGTGAGGTCAGGGTCTTCTTTGGTGTAGATTGCGAACAGGCACTTAACGCGATCATCAATCCTACTCCTGCCATTAAGAGCCTCGACTTTTTAACCAATCATTATCCCTCCATTACCAATTTATACTAGAAGGATACCACCAACCATCCCTTAAGGCGAATGGGTAAAGATAAAATTTACATTAAATTAAGAGAAGCATGGGGACGGTTCTAGTGATTCCTTTTTAGTCATTTTTCAAGAAGTATGGGGACGGTTAAATAAACTAGTATAAAAAATTCAAACATATCTTCCTGAAAACGTGCAAAAAGCAGTGTTCCATAGAGAAACACACTGCTTTTATAAATGTTTTTATATGTGCTTTTTGCTATGCGGGTACCTCAAAAGAGAACGGCTTACTAAAATACTAGCCATGTTTAATTCTAGTTAAATGACACAGTTTTTGCTCATTTAAGTGAAACACAAAAATAGAAATTAGATTAAAACCATGTCCTTTTTGATATGAGCCTAATATCCATAAAACAAACTTCCATTTTATTTGCAAAGAACAGTTTGTTTTAGTTTTATTAGCGAATCATGTTAGGAGTTTAACAAGCCGTTACTTGTTCTAAATTCTTTTCCATTACCACTGTTTTAACAGGGTAACCATTAGGATTGGTTACAACTTCTTCTTCAGAAACAATATAACCCATTGCCTCGTATAAACTTATATTTTTAGATAATGAAGCTCGAACTCGACATTCCATTTTCATTTTTCCATTTTCACTAGCATATTTCTCAAGCCACAATAAAATAGCCTTTGCAATCCCCTTTCCTCTTGCGTGTGGTGTTACAGATAATCTTGAAAAATATAACGAATCTCCTTTGATTTTAAATCTTGAAGAACCTAATGGTTCCCCATCTACAAAGCACAATAAGACTTTTTCCGAACCATTTTTAAGTACATTTAGCAAAGTATCTAGTGATTCATTTAATGCACTTGAAGGAACTTCAAGGAATCGATATTCTTCAAACGCCTCTAACATAAGCCTATGAACAATTGGAGTTTCTTTCTCATCTGCTAACCTTATTTCTAAATTCATATTTTCTCCCTCACAATAGATTTCCGAAGCCAACCACACTAACTTAGTTTCTATAGTTAAAAATATCACACAAAAAATTAGATAGATGGTTTATGTAAAAAAATCTACCAAGGTTTTTTGGTCTAAAATTAACTTTTTAATTTATATGGACTCCAGGTAACTTGTCCAGTTGTAATTTATAGCATTCTCAATTTAATGTTTTATAAGATACTAGAAATGGTAGAATACCCAAACAACTTCATACCTCCAATCATATTATATAGCAAGTCCAATATAGAAAGGAGGTCCTTTGTAGTGCAATTAAATTATGAAAGTGCGAAGCATTTAGAAGGTAGGATCATACGCTTCCGACATGAAAATGGTGAATGGGTCGTAGGTAGAGTCGTAAATGTTAAAAAAGATGGTCTGGAAATTGAGGAATTAAATTCTTCCCGCTCAAATAATAGTGATGGATATGCCTTTCCATTCTTTTGTCCATTCTTCTGCCCATTTAGATTTTTCTTTTTTGACCCCTTCTTCTGTTTCTTTTAAATGATAGGAAGGAACTGTAGGGCATTAGACATATTTTGAATAACAAAGGTCATCAGGATGCTTGTTGTACAAGCATTTCATTCTTTTCCTAATATGATATTTTAAAAGGTGGTGATAATTATGTCAGATCGAAATTGGAAGAAATACTCACCAGCATATGGCTATGTGGCACTCACAGGTTCAGATTCAGAGACTATTCCAGTCAATCCAATGGAAAATGTAAGATTTAATCAACATGGGGCTTTGGAAAATATAAAGTTTTCCCCATCCAGCGGTACATTAACTGTTTTAGAATCAGGGGACTATAAGATAGAATATATTTTGCTCATTGGCGGTCCTAAGTCAACATCGGTATATGGTATATTCTTGAATCATATTCCGGTTAGTCTTACTGATTATGGCATCACAAGGCAAGTGGATAATGCTATTCTTATGCTTACTGGACAGGCTATTATCCATATTCCCCGTAACACCAAGATCCATCTTAAAAATATAGGAAGAACTACTGATATCCTATTACCGTTTGTAATAGATGCCGGGAAATCTATTCCAGTTAATGCAGCATCGTTATCGATTGAGAAACTTAATTGATACCATTAAAAACGAGGCTCATTATAAAAGGGGAGTTATATAGGGCCTGTTAACAAACAGTCAGCGTGGAATTATTTGGGGTTATTGACAATTAAATGGGAAATTCAAAAAACCTGTATAGAATTTATTAAATACAGGTTTTTTATATATTCATCCGAGCCAGGGACCATAAATGATAATGAGCCCATCTATTTATACCTCAGTAAAAAATACTGTATTTGGCCATTAAAAAATACTATAAAAGGCATCATTCGAGTTCTTGCAGATTCGCACTTTGCAGTTTGTACGTTTCTAAATCAAAAATTTTCTTCTTAATTTGTTCTAAACATTGCTGGACATTTTGATCTCTATTATATTCGTTAGAATCATTACATATATATGATTCTACCAATACATATCCATTGTGAAGCTGTACTGCTACAATCGTACAATTCCCAAACAGTTCCACAATCTCCATATTCGATTTTTCTAGGACAGACTCAGCTTCCATTCGTGATGGTTGGCTGGTCCATTCTTGTTCCTTCATTTTTTTATAGTCCTCCACTGATAATGACGCAGGTTCAAATGCCATCTGAAATGCCGACTGTGTGATTTCAATTACCTCATTAGTATATAAATCTCGTACCTTTACCTTTCCATTTCCCATCATTTCCAACAATTCTACTTTATTAGATGTACCCTTAACCTGATATACCCTCATTGATGTTTTCCCTCCATAAAAGATTAAACTTATCTGTAACATAGCTTATTCAATCATTCTCAAAGAGGTGAGGCTTACAAGTGTTTCTGAAGGGATTGCCAACTTTGCTGGTTCTTTTGGACTTTCCATTGGATAAAATGGATGTGCTGGGATTTATCTAGCGATGCTGTCGGTAATGGAAGCCCCAACGATCTATTCCACTAACACACCATTTTCCTAAAAAAATTAGTTCGTCATTTTCTTCATTCTAATTCGGTTTAAAATTTGATAATAAATTATTAGGGCAGTTGCTATACTTGCTAAACCACAAATTAAGAACAAAGGGAACATTATACGACCATCGACTGTCTGAGAATTAGAAGTAAAATAACTAAACAAAAATAATCCTCCACCTAAAAAGAACAGGTAATAAGCAAGCCAATTCTTCTCTTTTTTTAAGGTATAGTATCCAATAAGAACTAATAAATATAAACACTCAAACATAATCCCAGTTTAGTTCAATAATTTGTTTAAGTGCATTTCTTCACAATGTAGAAGATAAAGTTCTGTCGTCTTAACCAAAAATATTTCCTTATTTACTATTTTTTAGCTATTTTTAATAGTGAAACTCCTTAAAAAACATTTATAATATATCTAGACACCTAATGTGGACAGATCTCTCAAAAATTTTTGTATTTATAGAGGAGGTAATAAAATGCAAACATCTAAAAAAATTACAGTAGAAACAATAGTTCAAGCACCATTAGAAAAGGTATGGAAGTATTGGACAGAGCCAAATCATATTACAAAATGGAACAATGCTTCAGATGAGTGGTACACACCATTTGCCGAAAATGATCTAAGATCAGGTGGTAAATTTGTTTCAAGAATGGAGGCCAAAGATGGCAGTGCTGGTTTCGATTTTGGTGGAATCTATGATGAAGTAAATTTACATGAGGTTATTGCTTATACCATGGGTGATGGAAGAAAAGTAAAAATCAATTTTAAAGCTCAAGAAAACGAAACCGAAGTAATTGAAACTTTTGATGCTGAAACTACACATCCGATTGAGTTTCAACAACAAGGATGGCAGGCGATTTTAAATAATTTTAAAAAATATGTTGAGCAAACAAACGATTAGAAAAGCTGCTCTAGTTATCATTTTTATAAGTGATTAAAATCAATTAGTGGCGTATCTGGATATAAAATAACTACAGATACTGCCATTTTTTATTTTTTCCTTTATTGTACTAGGCCTGCAACGTTAGTGCAGTAAGCATCGCTTTACAAATATGATTATAATAGGAAGTTTGCATATTGTGAGAGCAAACATCAAAAAGCCCGGTATCTAGGAATAGGAAAACCGGGCTTTTTGCTAGGGTTTACAACTATGTCATCCGTTAGAGATTGGTAGATCTAGGGCCGTAATAAATATAACATTTCTTGTTTACAGTTTAGTTAATGGACAGGGGCAATTTGGTAACATTTCCATTACTTTTGAGGAAACACTCAGCTTATATGTAAAATGTTTATCTAGATTCTTTTGAAATTTCATTTTTGTTAAAATTAATGTTGTTTGTCCAAGACTAATTACAAAAACAAAAAGTACAAAGCCTAATTGAATAAATTTAGTTGTTCTAACGTTACTCTAAATTTTATGTGATTGTACTTGAGAAACAGTAACAGCAGTTATCTTTGAACGAGACTAACTAATACAAAAAGTATATTAGTGTTTATGTCATTCACCCCTACCTTTCAGTCATCTTTTTTCTTAAAAAGTCCTCAAATGTAACTGTTCCCACTTTTTGAATTGGATTAGTGTTTTTACCCTCCAATAAAGTTTTGTAAAGTTTTCCTGGAAAGGGGAAGCTATAAACTCTATTTGGTTGATTATTTATTCCAATTTTCAAATCCGCCATTTCTCTTAGTGTCATTATTTTTGGGCCTGCAAAATCATCAGTTTTTCCTAGAGGGCCTTTATCCGTTAGTTTAATTAAATGATTGGCAAATTCACCTACATCCACAGTTTGAAACTTGATGTTCCCAGGAATAAAATACCCTTTAAAAACAGGCTTTGACAAAAACAAAGAATCAACAAAGCTATGGAACTGAGTTGCACGAACAATTGTATAAGGAATAAAACTTTGTTTTAGCACTTCTTCTGCTTCATATTTATACTTGTAATATTTAAATGGTATATCTTCAATACCGACAATCGATGGATAAATAAAGTGTTTTATGTGTGTGAGCTTACTCAAAAAGTTTGAGAGCCCTAATACTTCAATTTCTTTGGTTTTTTTCATTGGGCTAGTTGCTGCGTGAATAACCACATCTATATCTTTTGCTGCCTCTTCTAATCCTTGACCTGAGAGCATATCACTATAAACCCAGTCAAAGTTTTCTCCACATTTAGGTTTTCGTCTTGAAGTCATTTTGACACTACAATCACTATCTTTAAGTTGATTAAGTACTGCTGAACCTAGTTGCCCTGTTGAGCCCGTTACTAATATCCTCAAAAATATATCCCTCCCTTTTCAATTAATTTTCTTTTATTGTAGTATTCACAAGGTTTAGACTTTATGCAACTAACCTGCCATTTAGCACATTAGAAAACGGGATCGCCACAGCCATCCCATCTTTTACATATGCACCCGTTTGTTTATGTGAAATCCTTCACAAATTATTCCTTTTGGCAATAAAAGTACCTTAATTAGGATGTTACTTTTAACTTTTTAAAGATTTCACCAGCCCATTTATTGATTAAGGTCGAAACGATCTGAACATTCGACAAACATACATATTCGTCATTCATATAATATAACGATTTAATCAGACTTACTAGAAAATGAGAGGAGAGGATTGATCTAATGTTTCCGAAGAATTCCTTTGATTATATTGTAATCGGGGCTGGAACTGCTGGAGGAGTGATTGCAAAAAAATTATCAGATGACAAACCTACATCTGTTATGGTCCTTGAACCAGGAACGAATATGGTTAAAGAACTTAGTAGTCCTTCTGGTGCGGTATCAGGGATTTTGGCTACTGATAATAGGCATTCCTTTAATATGTTTACAAATGCAGAGCCTAGTATTGGGAATCAGCAGCTTAGAATATCGAGCGGCAGAACGATTGGGGGAAGCTCCGAACATAATGCCATGTATGCCGTACGGGGAAGCGGTGAACTTTATGATGAATGGGCACGCTTAGTTGGCTCTCAATGGAGTTATGACAATGTCAGTTCTTTATTTATAAAAAATGAAACATATACAGGAAGGACTCAAGAACCTGAAGAACGCGGAAGAAGCGGACCCATTTTTGTTAGACAGCAAATCATTCCAAACGATGGGATAACTGTTACGTTAGCAAGAGCAGCATCAGATGTATTAAATATTCCTATTGTGGAGGATTACAATACCGGTATCAGGGATTGTACATTTTACAAATCACAATTTTTAAATAAGGAAGTGAATGGACACTTCGTTCGCTCATCTACTGCTACAGGATATTTAAATGGAAAAATTGTCACACAAGGAAATGAGTTTCATCCAGATGAAGTTGGAGTTGGGCGCAGAAATTTAGTTATTTTCTCCAAAACAACAGTGAATAAAATTCTTTTTGAGCAAGATGGAACCATTCAAGTCGCCGTGGGTGTTGAATTTGTCCGAAACGGTAAAACAAATAGAGCATACGCTAAAAAGGGGATTATCGTTTGTGCAGGTAATTTTTCCTCTGTTATTTTACAACGTTCTGGAATTGGGGACCCGGATGACCTAGCTAGAGCGGGTATTGAAACACTTATTAACAGCCCCAATGTAGGGCACAACTTTCAAGCCCATTTTACAATCGGAATGGGTGTAAGAGTTAATACCCAGAGAATTTTAGATCTGATGTCTGCCGATCCAGACAATCCATTTCCACTGGGTGCTTTTAAAGGTGACGGAAGAAGTGGAGGTCGTCGCCTACAAATATATGGATCCCCAACACCAACGTTTCTTCCTACTCAAGATGTACTAGCTAAAAACTGGGCTTTTGATCCTGAAAAGAAAAGCAATATTATGAGCCTTGGACTTTTTGACCTAAACCCAAAAAGCAGGGGGACTATATTAGCTGCACACAGCGATCCTGAAGCTTATCCTTCCATCGACCTTAATCCGCTTGGAGACCCTGATGACCTGGCTTTTATGGTTGATCAGTATATCCAGGCATATCACATTATAAAGAAAGCACGGGAACTTGACCCTGATGGCATTTACAAAGTGGTATACCCATCTGAAAAAATCTTTGAGATGAGTAATAGGGAAGAACAGCGTAAAAAATTAGAAAGTTACGTAAAGGCTTCATATCGCAATATCTTCCACTTTGGAGGTCAATGCAAGATGGGCAGGAGTATTCGTGACGGCGTTGTAGATGGATATCTAAATGTCTTTGGCACTATGAACCTGAAAGTCGCCGATCTTTCTATCTCCCCCATTTTACCTGATGGCAACACTACCATACCGGCACAAATGATTGGTTTAAATGCTGTTAAATTTATTCAGGACGAAAAATAAGTAATGGTTACAGTGAACTGGAAGAAGCATGGGGACGGTTCTCGTGATTCCATACAAGGCATAATGGTCATGATGTAGTTGCTTATGGATTGCAGAGATATCCTTATCTCAAACATCGCTTAGTGATAAATTTGCATTTAAGTGGGGCTACGAAACAATAGGAAATGTAGAAGATAAAGAGAATCAAAAGGATAGAAGTAACTTGTTTTACCTAATATCATGTTTAATTAAACGTTTAATTGGTGTTGAATAAAGGGAAAATGAGAAGAGGAATGTAGATTAACAGGAATAGTTGTCATTTTCCGGGGAATATTGTTGTTTTATGTATATTTAATTTCGATAAATATTCTTACATGTTAAGGTTTTTTTAAGATTAAGAGGTTATTATGAAGACAAGTTTTTTCTGACCCCCTTTTTATATATAATGACTGGATGCCCTTAAGGATTGTTTTCGAACAGACTTGAGGGCTATTTTTTTTCATTATGGGGAATAGCCAAGTAAGAACTATCGATATAGGCATTTAATAAGAGCTTTTTATTTAGAATTCATTGAGGTGAACCTTATCATAAGTAAATGAGGTTTTTTAAATATGCTGAAAGGCACAATTCTTATGGAATTGAGCCTTTCATACAAGATGGATGCATCTAGTTAAAGTGTTCTAAATAACCGAAAAGGATTAAGAATGGTAGCAAATCCGTAAATCTAGTTTAATGCAAATCCATACTGATCCCAGGCACAATTTTTTCATTTCCACCATTTCTTTTGAATGGCGACTGCAATCTGCATTCTTGCTTCTTCCAATTGATCTGAGTGGTGGGGGACAGACCCCCACTGCTTTACTGCTATTGTTTATGATCGATTTTCGGTTCCGCCGCCAGTGTGTCCTGTTTGTTCGTGTGTTTTTTCATCTACGAGCTGTAACAGCAACGGCACAAGCACATATCACAACCATAGTATCTAAAGAAGATAATAAATTATTTGGCAAAAGCATCTCATTTGATTTTCCTGGATCGAAAAGGGCATTATTTTTGGTCGTTACTGGAGAAGTGACTGCAGGTGTTGACTTGAAGAATTTGACTAAAAAGGACATCACTTTGGATACCAACACGAAGGCGATTCTTATCACTTTACCGCATGCCACCATTGTCCAAGCACCATCTATCTACTTAAAGAACATTTAGACCTTTTCAAGTGAAGGCATGTTTCGTAGTGATGTCAATTGGGATGAAGGGTTCAAACAAGAAGATCTTGCTAAACAAAAAATAAAAAAGGAAGCCACTCAGTCTGGTCTTTTAAAAACTGCTGAAGATAACGCTCGCCTTGCCCTACAAGATTTTTTAAAAAATCAAATTATACTATTACTTTCAAATAATCGGTTGCGGCGGCACCTGTGTTAATAAGTGGTTTATAAGATTCTCCCTCAAACTAATGTAATGGTTTGGGGGATTTGAAACCTCCCTAATTCTCTTTATCTGATAGACGGAAAAATTCCGCTTAATTAGCAATTAGCATTTAAAATAACTTAAATAGACGGAGAGATTCCGCTTATTGACTCGAAAAATGCGAAAATAGGGAATTTTGCTTGGCATAACCGGAAATCCTCCGTTTATTTACCCCGAAATGAGCTCCCACGCTACATTTAAACGGATAATCTCCGCTTATTTTAATTTCGCTGGTTACTTGATTAAGGATAAGAATTCTTATTTTAAAAGGAAGTAAGATGAAAACCATAGATGACGGTTTTTGATAAAAAGGGTGCTTTTTAGCATAAATCCAAGAAAACCTCATTTAGGATTCATTGTAGTGAACGTACCATAAGTAAATGAGGTTTTTCTAAAAAATAGTAGCAGCACCTTTCTCTGGATAGTGGGAGAGGTGCTTTTTTGATATTTGCTCAGTGTGAGTATATAGGAAAAAAGTGGACATTCGTACAAGCGATAGGAAAAAAGCGGAATAAGATAATTTAACGATTAATTGGAAGTGGGGTGCTGACAAATTGAAAAAGGCAATAATTACGGGTATTACCGGTCAAGATGGATCGTATTTAACGGAGTTTCTTCTTAAAAAAGGGTATGAAGTTCATGGCATTATTCGCAGGAGTAGCTCCCTTAACACCGAGAGAATTGATCATTTATTGAAACGCCATGAACAGGATAAGCTGTTTCTCCATTACGGAGATTTAAATGATTCAAATAGTATAAGTAAATTAATTTACGTCATTCAACCTGATGAATTTTATAATTTGGGAGCACAGAGTCATGTACGTGTTTCCTTTGATATTCCCCAATATACCTCTGATGTTAATGCGATGGGTACGTTAAGAATCTTAGAATGCATTAAAGAAGTGAATCCGAAGATTAGATTTTACCAAGCTTCATCCAGTGAACTATATGGCATGGTCAGAGAGATTCCTCAGAATGAAAACACACCCTTTTACCCAAGAAGCCCTTATGCAGTAGCAAAGCTTTATGCGTACTGGATTACAGTGAACTATAGAGAAGCGTATGATCTATTCGCCTGTAACGGGATTCTATTTAATCATGAATCACCTAGAAGAGGTGAAACTTTTGTAACCAGAAAAATAACTACTGGTATTGCAAATATTATCAAAGGTAAACAGGAAAAACTCATTTTAGGAAATTTAAATGCCAAAAGGGACTGGGGTTTTGCGGGAGATTATGTGGAAGCCATGTGGTTAATGCTTCAGCAGGATCAACCGGATGACTATGTGATTGCAACTGGCGAAACCCATACAGTAAGGGAATTTTGTGAACTTGCCTTTAATTATGCGGGGATAAATTTAATTTGGTCAGGTGATGGATTAGATGAGAAAGGGATCGATGCAGATACTGGGAAAGAATTGATTGCGATTAGCAGTGAGTACTTTAGACCAAGCGAAGTCGATTTACTGTTAGGAGATCCTGCGAAGGCAAAAAACAAACTTGGCTGGGTGCAACAAGTTTCTTTTAAACAACTTGTTGAAATGATGGTAAAAAGTGATCTAAATGGTTAACCCATCATGTATAGCAAAGGGGGTTAAAAAAAGTGGAAACGAATAGCCGTATTTATGTGGCAGGGCATACTGGTCTTGTCGGGTCAGCCATTATAAGAATTCTTAACAAGCATGGTTATCATAATATCATTAGTAAAACGCATAAAGAGCTTGATTTAACTAACCAGGAAGCAGTTGAAAGGTTTTTTTCAGAAGAAAATATTGAATATGTTTTTTTGGCAGCCGCCAAAGTGGGCGGCATCGGTGCAAATAATGCTTATCCTGCTGACTTTATTATGGAAAATCTGCTTATCGAATGCAATGTAATCAAGAGCGCCTTTAACCATAACATAAAGAAGCTTTTATTCTTGGGGAGTTCTTGTATTTATCCCAAGCATTGCCCACAGCCAATTAAAGAAGAATATTTATTAACAGGACCGCTGGAGCCAACAAATGAGGCGTACGCACTTGCAAAAATTGCTGGACTAAAAATGTGCCGATACTATAAGGAACAGTATGGATCCAACTTTATTAGCGCAATGCCCACTAATCTTTATGGTCCAAACGATCGATTTGATTCAGATGATTCACATGTCCTTCCAGCCATTATTTCCAAAATGGAGGCTGCCAAAAAATTCAATGATCCTTATGTTGAATTATGGGGAACAGGGAGCCCTCTTCGAGAATTTTTGTATGCAGATGACTTGGCAGAGGCTTGCGTATTCTTAATGAAAAACTATGATGGAGTCGAACACATAAATATTGGAACTGGATTGGATTTAAGTATTCGCAACGTTGCGGAGATGATTAGAAGAATCGTTGATTATAAAGGCAAGATTGTGTTTGATGCAAGCAAACCGGATGGAACACCCAGGAAATTATTAGATGTCACAAAGATAGCAAACATGGGTTGGAAACCGAGGATCAGTTTAGAAGAGGGTCTTAAATTAACCTATGAATCTTACCTTAAGACTAAACAATCTTAAACTTTATAAGTCTATAAAAAGGAGTGTGTTAATTGGAAAAATATGCCGTAATTATGGCGGGGGGTTCGGGGACAAGGCTCTGGCCTCTCTCCAAAGAACATAAACCAAAACAGTTTATAAACCTGGATGGCAAGAAATCCTTCCTTGTCCAAACAATTGAACGAATATGTGAAGTGATTCCATCTGAAAATTGCTTTGTTATTACAAATAAAGATTACTTACAGCTTACTGAGGAAGATGTTAACGGGTTAATTCCCGTATCAAATATCATTATTGAGCCATTAAAAAAAAACACAGCAGCGTGCATTTCCTACGCAAGTCTCTTTTTAGAAAAAAAATTTGGTAAAGGGGTTGTTTGTTTTATTCCTGCGGATAGTTTTGTAAGGAATAAGGCCGCCTATTTAAATGCCATCAATCAGGTCTATCAGGAAGCTGAATGCAGGGGAAAAATGATGATTATTGGGGTAAACCCAACTTATCCTGCCACCGGATTTGGATATATTCAAATAGATTCCGAGGATGAAAAGGGAATTTCAAAGGTTGTTCAATTTAAGGAGAAACCAGATTTAGAAACGGCAAATGATTATATCAAAACAAATCAATATTTATGGAATAGCGGTATCGTGGCCGGACAATTGGAGTCGTTAATAGCGGGAATTAAACATATCATGCCCAAACACTACGAAAGTTTGACTAATGCTCTGACCAGTAATGATCTTTCAACTAATATTGAAGCAGCCTACAGCCAATTAGAGGATATTTCCTTTGATTATGCCTTCCTTGAAAAATTTCAAAACCTTCATGTCGTTAAAGGATATTTTGATTGGTTTGATATCGGAAGCTTAGATGCTATATCCATTCTGGCCGGGACAGATGAACATCATAACTCAGTCATTGGGAACCATCTAGGTATCGATACTGAAAATTCTACTATTTATAGTTTGGATAGCTTCATAACAACGATAGGACTCAAGGATATTATCATTATTGAGACGGAAGGGATTATTTTGGTTTGTAAGAAAGAAAGGGCACAGGAAGTCAAGGATCTTGTCGCGATGCTTAAGAAAAGCGGGTACGAGAAATTTTTATAGGAGGAAAATTACGATGACTTACAAAACAGTGCCGTATTATCATAATCCATCCAAAAAAATCTTGCTTGCTACTTCTATTTCACCTAATAGAATTGATATACAACAGATGGCAATTGCTACATGGCTAAAGCTGGGCTTTTCAGTAGTTTCATTAAATACAAAGGAAGAGGCTGCCATTCTTCAACAACATTTCCCGCATATCCAGTTTCATGTCGTCGAGAGAAGTGCGAAGGAAAGGTATGGAAAACCATATGTGTATATCTATGATTTCATGCGCTACCTGGATCGTACAGACTACAAGATTGTCGGAATCATCAATTCAGACATCCACTTTAAAGGCGTAAAGAATGATTTCATAGATTTTATATACAAAGAAGCACTGGACAGCCTTGTTTACGGTCACAGGCTTGATGTTAACCATCTTGATGACAACGATGGAACCCTAAGCAATGGGGTTGATTATTTCTTTTTTGATAAAAACTTAATTTCCATTTATAAAGACGAAGGACTTTGTATGGGACAACCTGCTTGGGACTGGTGGATGGTCTGTGTGGCAGCTGCCAATAACAAAACGACAAAGCGGATGTTGAGCAAGATTGTATTGCATCAAATTCATCCACAGGAGTGGTATGAATCCCTTAACCAATATTTGATTGAGAGTATTGTGTTTAAAAAATATCTTCAGAAAATGTATCCGAACGCAACTAAAAACGAATTAAACAGTAAAATGTGGAAGATTGTTATTTCCAAAAGGGGAATTGAATATCCTGGCCAGGAAAATCCTTTAAAATCAAAACCTGGCAATTTAAAATCCATCTTAGTTGTTACATCCATAGGGCCTAATCGAATTGAAGTCCAAAGAAACGCCATAAGGACATGGTTAGAAAGCGGTTTTGATGTGGTGTCTGTAAATACAAAAGAGGAAGTAGAAAAACTGAAACCACATTTTCCTGAAATCAAGTTCCATATTGCAGACAGAAGTGCTAAGGGGAACTATGGTAAACCATACATCTATATATATGATTTAATGAAGGTTCTGGAAAGTTCCGATTATACAGTTGTCGGAATTATCAATTCAGATATTCATTTTAAAAATGCAAAGCCAGATTTAGTAAACGTGATTTATGAACAAGCACTGGATAGTCTGGTATATGGTCATCGAATCGATGTCAACCATATTAATGATTCCTATGGAAACATGAGTAATGGGGTTGATTATTTCTTTTTTAATAAAAATTTGATCAAAATATTTGAGGATGATGGGCTCTGCATGGGGCAGCCGGCGTGGGATTGGTGGATGGTTTGCCTTCTAGCCGCCAAACATCAAAAAACAAAACGAATATTAAACCCTATTGGATATCATGTCATTCATCCTCAGCAATGGGATGAAGGTCACAATGAATATCTAATTAATAGCATCGTGATAGAAAAGTATCTTAAAAAATTGTATCCGGGTTTGAGTCACTATGACTTACACAGTAAAATGTGGGACATCGTTATTTCAAAAAGCGGGATTGAAATTTAAATAATTATTATTATCCAATAAACGGAATCTTTCAAGTTAACAACCGATCCACTATATTTTTCTGCAACATTACTATCCTCATAAAAGTCCTGCCTTCTATTCAATTCTATCCTTTTATTAGGGATGTCATCAGCCCTTTAACGCAAAAGGATGACGGTCTTTCTTAATGATTCAAGGAGGAATAGGGGGATTATGTAATTTACACATAATCCCGTATTGTTTTATTGTTATACTATTTTTTCCTCAATCCCCCATAACTTCCGCAGTTCGGTTGGTATAAGAAATGGGGTATATTCATAATCGGTCATGGCAAGTGACTGGCGCTTAATTAACGCTAATCCAAGCCGATTGACCATACTTCCAAAAAAGCCCGTATAATCCGAATCAAGAAAAAAACCCATTAGCTCTTTGTATTTCATAAGGTTTTGCCAATTGGAGTGCGGGACATCCATCCAGTCTGCTATTTCGTCTCCTACGGTTTCCCGAATTAGGGCAGGGATTATGTTGTCAAACATCTGGCCGGGAATGAGGCCTGCATGAAACTCAAGTAGTGCACGGGTCATCTGAATGCCTTCAGGAGAAGGTCCATGATGTCTTTTTTTAATCATTTTTTCCAACTGAATTGCTTCTTCCGTGGTTTCTGGGAGAATATCCTTCCGAACTCCTAGCATGGCTCCAACAACTTTCCAAAAGTACAGGTAATCTTCCGCCTGTTTTTCTGTTACTTTCATACCTAAATGACGAAGTCCATCTATGATAACAATGGAAAAGGTTAATAGGGTACCAAGCAGATCCTCCTGACAGATAGGGATGCCATTCTCTTTCTCATCCCATCTGCCGGTCTTTTGAACCAAATTCCGAATGGCTGAATGCATTAAGCGGACTTTTTGAATGGCTTTGATTCCTTGTCCCCTGGGTTCAAGTCCGCCTGGCGCCATGACATGAAGAACAAATTGCCCAGTTTCTGCTATCCTGCGGTATGCATTTTGACCTAAACGGTAACTGAATGTAAGGACCTTCACACCTTTACGTGCTGCGTAACAATTCACAAGTGAGGATGTTGATAATAAGAAGGTGATGGCAATGCCATGTTCCTGAAATAAATTTGTTGCATTTCTTATTCTTGCCAAGTCCACGTCTTCTGGGCAATAAGCTGTTTCCTTGAGCCAAAATTCTATCGTATCTGGCAGCTCTTCCGGATACTCTTGGTCATTGTACATTAATTGCTTCAACAAACCATTTACGGAGCCAACCTGACAGTTCTTGAACAATTCTTCAATTATTCGGTCTGGTACTGGATCGCCTTCCATCCGTAACTTCTCCAAAAACTCATCTGTATATAACATCTCTTTCCCCCTCTTACGATTCCCTGGTAGATTAAAGACTTGAAACATTATATATATATTTCTACTAATATGAAAACATGTTGGAAGGTAACCAAGTGGTGTAGATCTCTTATATTTTTGGCATTGTAATCAATCATTTGTTCCAATAGGCTTTTGCTTCTTCCTCGAGCCCCCTTAATCTTTTGTAGTAATCAGGAAACTCGTAAAGATGAGATAGTGCAATTTTCCCCGTTATAATAGGAGCATCATACAATTGTTATAACTGTTAATGAAGTAGTTCAAATACGGATTATGATAGTAGGACAAAACACATCACTCTTAAAAAGGTAGTTATCAACACTATACGTTAATAACCTGTTTATGAGCATGTCTTCTAAACTTAAACAAATGGTGAACTCAACAATAGTTGAATAAAAAAGAGGTGACCTTCGTTATTGCTAGTCTAAATACGGTAGCTTAACAATGCCCGTTGCTAAAGTCATGATTTTCCTACGTTTATCTAAATGAAATTAATAATTAATTAATAGTAATTTTAGATAGCCTTAATTTTTGTTGTGGGAATATCTGTTAAGTTTTAATAGTAATAAAATTTGAGAGGAGAAATCTTACTATGAAAAAGAGAATGGGATTTTTATTTACAGTGGTCACTTTAATAGTAATGATGTTAAGTGCATGTGGTAACTCTACAACTACTTCTTCAAATTCAACAACAACACCTAGCAAAAAGTCAGATCATACAGCACAAACATCCAAAACTTCGGCTTCACCAAAAGAAGCTACAAAAAATGCAGCAACAGCAGCAACAGGAAAAGTAGTTGATATTAAGGTAATGGCAAAGGATTTTGAATATGATAAAAAAGAAATCCATGTTAAAAAAGGAGATAAGGTAAGAATTACTCTTCAAAGTGATGATGGTGGGCATGGCTTTGCTCTTCCAGCTTTCAATGTAAACATCCAAGGAAATAAAAGTGCTGAATTTATTGCCAATAAAACAGGTACATTTGAATACCACTGTTCTATAATGTGTGGACCAGGACATTCTAAAATGACAGGAAAATTAATTGTAGAATAGTTTTAGATCAAAAGAGTTTGGAAAAATAATCCTATATTTACCATTTTCGGTAAAAATTAGTCAAAACCAGTCCCTGAAAGGGCTGGTTTTTTATTTCCATGAAAGGCACACGGGGTGACACCATGCACCTTTAACAAACCTGCCACGTTAACCATTCTGAATATAATGGTTGTATCTCCTGAATGCCTCTTCCCATGAAACACCCTTCACCATTTCTGTCCACCAAACTACATAAGAAAGGTGTTTATCTGGATAAGGTTCTATCCAGCTGCTTCTATCTCGTAATGCCTGCATATGCTTTCCTGAATAGGTAAAGCGATATAAGGATTGAAGGCTCAAGAAATTTTAAAAGAAGAAAAAAAGAAAAGGGAATAAATCAAGGGGACGGTTCTAGTGATTCGGAATCACTAGAACCGTCCCCTTGATTTTGCAATCCCCTTCGACTTATGCTATGACTAGACTAGAATTTAAAGGATATAGGTGTGGTATGAATGAAGATAAAAGCGTTGTTTGTGGCTCCGTATGCGGCTATGGAGAATTTAATAGAAGAGTGCCGGGGGGAAGAGAATGAAATAGATCTAGACATTAAGATTGGGAATCTTCAGGAAGGTGTTGTTTTGGCAAAAAAGGCGGAAGCACAAGGATATGACGTCATCATCAGTCGTGGTGGAACTGCCGAGTTGATTGGCGAAGCGGTTGGCATTCCGGTTATCGATGTCCATGTTTCTGGTTACGATATGCTTCGCGTCTTCACTCTAGCAAATGATCTTCCAAGGAAGAAGGCGATCGTTGGATTCCCAACTATTACTCTCGGAGCAAAGGCGATTATCGACCTATTGGATATTCCGATAGATATTTTCACAATTGATGATGAAAGTGAAACAGAGCCATTACTATCAAGGTTAAAACAAGAGGGGTATCAACTCATCATAGGAGATGTCGTAACGTTTGAAACAGCCTCAAGATTGGGGTTGCTAGGAATATTGCTTCAATCGGGAAGGGAAGCCATATTTGATTCATTTAAAGAAGCGAAAATGGTGGCTCGGTGGATGTTGAATAATAAGCTCGAAATCGAGCGATTAAAGGCTGTATTACAGATGACTACAAAAGACTTTATGCTTCTTTCCCCCAATGGTGATATTGTCTATGAACAATGGACTACTTTCCATTCAAGACCTATAAAAGAAATTCCAGTGATATTGGATACAAATCAGGATGATGCTAGTGGAAAGGAAATCTCCTATATAAAAGATAATAATGGCGATACATTAAAACTAATCAAAACGAAAATAACGACAACAGAATCTTACTATCTTTTTTGTCAATTTTCTCACATGCAAATTAATCCTGCATCGGAAGAAAATATGAAGGTCAATGTGCTGGCTCCCCCACTAATTATTCATAAAAGTGAAGCCATGAATTCATGCCTAACCATGATCGATCGCTGCCTTTCTCACACTTGTTTTATCTTAAATGGTAAAAGGGGTACCCAAAAGGAATTGATTGCTCAATACATTCATTACCATAAAACACATGGGAACGGCTTATATGCTTCGATAAATGCACTGGATTTACTAGACATCCGTCTTGAAAAGATAGATAAGGATATCAAAACCATCTATATTCATTCCATTGATCTTTTAGATGATGGATTAAGAGATGCGCTTTGGAGGAAAATTGGGACTATAAAAGGTAGAGAAAGAACCATTATTATGGGCATGATTGAACCACAGCACTCATGGGATGTATATAGTGATGATATCATTCGGATTTATATCCCTTCTTTGGCCGAACGGAAAGAGGATTTAAGGGAACTTGTAACGTCATTTATTCTTCATTTTAACCAAACATTAGGGACATCTGCTATTAAAATCAAAGAAGACGGGTTAGCTTTATTGGCGAAGTATGATTGGCCCGGTAATCTAGGGGAATTAAAAGCATTATTAAAAGATGCGGTCCTCACGGAAAAGGGTTATGTAATTGAAAAAGAATTAATTGAAAGTCTGTTGAATCAGAAAGGATCTATAGATGTAGGAATTTCTTCTGATTTTTTGACGGGGACCTTAGAAGATATTGAGAAGAAAATTATTGAAAAAGTGTTAGAAGAAGAGGAATATAACCAAACCAAAGCAGCAAAACGCTTAAACATTAATCGCTCAACACTTTGGCGTAAGTTAAAAGGATAATTAAATAGGTGTTTAATAATGCAACAATTTTATTTTATCTAATTTTTATTAGAATAAAGTTGTTGCATTTTTTGTCGGATGAAGTTAGAATAAAAATTGTAATCGATTCCAAATTTATAAACTGTTTAAAAATACAACACAAGGGGATGAAATTGATATGAGAATTAAAGCAGCAATTGATAAAGTTCCAGGCGGTATGATGTTAATACCTTTACTTATTGGAGCGTTAATTCGTACATTTTTACCGGGGATCTTTGATTTACCTGAATTTAAAAGTTCTTTTACAGGGGGACTATTAACAGGAACTTCAGCTCTACTAGCGGCATTTTATATTTGTCTAGGTTCAACTATAAGATTCCAAGCAACCGGTTACATCTTGAAAAAAGGTGTAAGCTTATGGGTTGGTAAAATTGGAACAACATTTCTTATCGCTTTACTGATTAAAGCCATTTTTCCAGATCAGAACCACTTATTCTTAGGGTTATCTGCTTTAGCAATCATAGCGGCATTTTCAGATACAAACGGTGGACTTTATATGGCACTTATGGGGCAAATAGGAAAGAAAGCAGAAGATGTTGCTGCTTATTCCATTATGTCTCTTGAATCTGGTCCATTCTTTACGATGTTAATTCTTGGGGTTGCTGGATTAGCAAGTTTCCCACTCTTAGCGTTTGTTTTTGCCATCCTTCCTTTAATCCTTGGAATGATCCTTGGAAACCTTGATGAAAAAATGCGGGAGTTTTTAAGTAAGGGACAAGACGTTATTATTCCATTGTTTTCTTTAGCCATCGGTGCTGGAATTAACTTAACCAATGTCGTCAAAGCCGGATTTTCTGGTGTCATTTTAGGTGTAGCAGTGGTCGTGGTTACTGGAGTAGTCTTATTTATTATTGATCGCATTACAGGAGGAAACGGTGTAGCTGGGATTGCCGCTTCATCAACTGCTGGAAATGCTGCAGCTGTACCTATGGCCGTTGCGGCTGTTTATACTGGCTATAGTGAGATTGCTGCTACAGCAACACTTCAAGTTACTGCAGCTGTTATTGTTACTGCCATTTTCACTCCGCTAATTACAACTTGGTATGCCAAAAGGGTAGAGCAACGAAAAGCAACAGTATAACTTATGTGGAAAGAAAGTAGTATAAAGGAGTCGTAAATTATGCAACGTTTTTACATTATTGCGGATGATCTAACAGGAGCAAATGATGCAGGTGTGCAGTTATCGAAAATTGGGATATCCTCAACCGTGTTCCTGGACTATAAAGACTCCTCTTTACAATCAACAGAGGATGTTGCCATTATTGATACCGATAGTCGTGCGATAAGTGAAGAAGCTGCTTATGAAACGATTCAGAATGCAAGTTCTATTTTTCGGAAACATGGTTATGAACAAGTATATAAAAAAATGGACTCAACATTACGAGGTAATGTAGCCGCTGAATTGGCGGCTCTTGTTTCTGTTTATCAGCCTGAAATGATTGTTCTTGCTCCAGCCTTTCCAAAAATGAATCGTAAAACGATAAATGGATATCAATATGTGAACGGTGAACGTGTCTCGGAAACAGAATTCGGCAGGGATCCGAAAACACCAGTAAAAGATAGCTTTATTCCCAATTTATTAAAAAAATATGTAGACGAACGAATTTGTCTAATCGAGCAAGCTTTATTAAACTCCTCAACCGAGAATTTAATAAATAAAATTGTAGAAAATACAGGGCAGGGCACTACTTGGTTTATTTGTGATGCATCAACAGATGAAGACTTAAAGATGATTGCAGATACATTTGCAAAGGTTAATAAAAAAACAGTTTGGGCTGGTTCAGCAGGATTAATTGAATATTTGCCTAATGCCTTACAACTAAAAAAGGCAGAAATAAATCAGCATGAGGAACTAGGCGTCACCAAAACGTTAACGGTATCAGCAAGTCTATCATTGGTTACAAAACAGCAGCTTGAGATGGTCAAGACGATGGAAGAGACTCATTTTGTAGAACTAGATCCTGTTCAATTAATCAAAAAAACCTATAGAATCGGTGACATTATCGATGAGTTTACGAAAGAATACAACAAGAAGCATTTTGTGCTGTTTGTGGATTCGTCTGATGGAAATAGAGAGGCAACCAAACAGCTTGGAACTGAACTTTCTCTAGGTAATACACAAATTAGTGAGACTATTTCCGTGGAGATTGGTGTTATTGCAAAAGCTATTGTTCAATCAATGCCCGCTATTAATGGATTGATTTTAACCGGCGGGGATACCGCAAAAGCTGTCTGTAACCAATTAGATATGAACCGAATGCAATTATATACAGAAATAGAAGCGGGGCTGCCTTTAGGGAGATTAGGTAATGCAACAAACGCTCAAGGATACTGGACGGTAACAAAGGCCGGCGGTTTTGGAAATGAACATTCATTATTAAATGCTTTGAAATTTATGACAAGAGAGGATGTTTGAAATGGTTGAAATCAAACCAATTATTGGAATTACTATGGGAGACGGGGCAGGTGTAGGCCCTGAAATTATTTTGAAAAGCCTTCAAAATCAAGAAATATATGATATATGTAATCCAATTGTCATTGGTGATACCAAAATTCTGAATCGCGCCAAAGGATTTGTTAATAGTGATTTAACGGTTGAATCGATCACGGATGATCAAATTGATGGTCTTACGTTTAAGCGAGGAATCGTCTATTGTTTAGATCTTAATTTACTTAGTGAAGACTTACCTGTTGGACAAGTGTCCGCTGAAGCAGGACATGCAGCATTTGAATACTTAGCAAAAGCGATTGATTTAGCTAACAAACAGAAAATTGATGCCATTTGTACGGCACCTTTAAACAAAGAGGCTTTGCACAAAGGGGGACATAAATATCCTGGGCACACAGAAATCCTCGCTGATTTAACGAATACAAGTGAGTTTTCAATGATGCTTTCTGCGCCGAACTTAAAGGTTATTCACGTGACAACACACGTTGGTATTATTGATGCTGTTAAAATGATTAACCCAGAACGAGTCTACCGTGTGATCAAGTTAGCTCATGAAACACTTACTAAATCCGGAACTGAAAACCCAAGAATTGCCGTTTGTGGCATCAACCCGCATGCAGGTGAAAATGGCTTATTTGGTTATGGTGAGGAAGAAGAGAAGGTCATTCCTGGTGTTAATAAGGCGAAAGAAGAAGGGATCAACGTTGTTGGCCCTTTACCAGCAGATACATTATTTTTCCGAACCGTTCGCGGCGATTTTGATATTGTTGTCGCTATGTATCATGATCAAGGACACGGTCCAGTTAAGGTATTAGGCTTAGATGCCGGCGTGAACATTACAGTTGGCTTACCGATTATTCGAACAAGTGTTGACCACGGAACGGCGTTTGACATTGCCGGTAAGGGAATTGTCGAAGAAAAGAGCTTAATGGAGGCAATCCGCCAAGGTGTGGAACTTGCTCCGAAAAGAAAATAGAATACTCAAAAGGGATGCTGATTTAATAAATTTGGTTGTTAAATCAGCATCCTTTTTTATCTGGCATCACGGTGCCAACAAAACCTTAACTCAAACTTCGCTTAGTGATGAATTAACATGTAACTAGAGCTTAAGAACAAATAGGAAATGAAGTAGATAAAGAGAATCAAAAGGATAGCAACAACTGTTTTACCGGGAATCAATGGGGAATCACGAGAACCGTCCCCATGCTTATCCACCTGTTGGAAAGGGTGCTGGGCTGCTGTCAGAAAAGAATTCAGTGAACATTGCCGATGGATGATTCGCAGCTTTGGCGTAACCTTAGTGGCAGTCAGTGCCCGCCTAATGGTGCCAGTATTGCTTTTGGTATACTATATTCTAAACGGGTTCTCTCTACCGGCAGGCAGAGAGAAGATGGTCGAAGAAGTGTAAAATGTGAATATCTGGGTAGGATTGATTCTTAATATCGTGATGATTGAGTGGAAGATACTTCACTCTGGAAAATCAATGTAAATGAAAGCGCGAATGGTAAGAAGCAAACTCATTTTCAAAGAGCATTTTTAATCAAACGTTAAATGGTGTTGAATAAAGGGAAATACGGAGAAGAATGTAGATTAACAAGAATAGCTGTCATTTTCCGGGGAATATTGTTGTTTTATGTATATTTAATTTCTATAAGGATTCTAGCATGTTAAGATTTTATTAAGATTAAGAGGTTATTATGAAGACAAGTTTTTTCTGACCCCCTTTAATATATTATTACTGGATGCCCTCAAGGATTGTTTTCAAACAGACTTGAGGGCTATTTTTTTTCATTGTGGGGAATAGCCAATGATAAAGATCTTATTCTCTGAATTTAAGGAAAATGGATTGACAAATTTAAGAATCCTTTTAAACTAAAACTAGCCCTATCCTCAAACTCTACTGAAACCTATTCTACACCCCTTTTCCTACTGCACATTTTACTTATTAGTCGTAATTTACCTTTTACATTCTCCAATTGAAACCACATTTTTTTACTTCACATGAACAACCATTAATTTTAAAAATTGTCCAAAGTTAAATGGAATGAAAAATACCATTGGATACGAGGAGGATTGCTATGGGATTTGAAGAAGAATACCAAGCATTTATAAATGCACACTTGCAGGTACGGACTGGTGAACGGTTGCGACGCTTACAAGGAGGTCACAGCCAGGCTGAAAAGATGTTTTTGAAGCAGTGTGGTGGCCTTTATTTTATCACTTCCGCTACCTTCATCCGGAATATGAAGTCAATGATTTCAAGGATGGCAAAAGGTATTTGGACTTTGCGTATATTCGTCCCGCCATTCGAATTTGCTTTGAGATCGACGGATATGGCCCTCACCTGAAGAACATAAGCAGATGGCAATTCTCTGACAACCTGGAACGTCAAAACCAGTTGGTGATTGACGGATGGACCGTGATCCGTTTTTCTTATGACCAAGTTATGGAGCACCCCCGTCGGTGCCAACAGATTGTCCAGCAAGTGATTGGTCGGTGGGTGGGTGATGGACTGGATCAGATCTCTCTGTCCATTGTCGAGAAGGAAGTGCTTCGGCTAGCGATTCGAAAAGGAGAAGCCATATCCCCTGTAGAAGTCCAGAAGTATCTAAAGTTAAGTGACAAGACGGTATTAAAGGTACTCTCTCAACTAGTCGATAAAAAAATGCTGATTCCCGCATCAGGGACCATAAGGGTCCGCTCTTATCGGTTGGGGAATCAGGTTAAGCATCCGGTTTAATAAATAGACGGAAAAATTCCTCCTAATTAGTAAATTTGAATTGAAAGTAGCTGGAATAGACGGAGAGATTCCGCCTATTGACTTTAAAACTGCGAAAATGGGGGACTTTTCTTTGCATAAGCGGAAAATCTCCGCTTATTAATCTCGAAACAAGCTCTATTCTGCATATAAGCGGAAAATTTCCGCTTATATTTTATTGTATCTTGAGTAAGGAGAAGCCTTCTTATTTAATTAGTTATGGAGCACCCCCGTCGGTGCCAACAGATTGTGCAGCAAGTGATTGGTCGGTGGGTGGGTGATGGACTGGATCAGATCTCTCTGTCCATTGTCGAGAAGGAGGTGCTTCGGCTAGCCATTCGAAAAAGAGAAGCCATATCCCCTGTAGAAGTCCAGAAGTATCTAGAGTTAAGTGACAAGACGGTATTAAAGGTACTCTCTCAACTAGTCGATAAAAAAATGCTGATTCCCGCATCAGGGACCATAAGGGTCCGTTCTTATCAGTTGGGGGATCAGGTTAAGCATCCGGTTTAATAAATAGACGGAAAAATTCCTCTTAATTCGTAAAATTGAATTGAAAGTAGCTGGAATAGACGGAGAGATTCCGCCTATTGACTTTAAAACTGCGAAAATGGGGGACTTTTCTTTGCATAAGCGGAAAATCTCCGCTTATTAATCTCGAAACAAGCTCCATTTCTGCATTTAACCGGAAAATTTCCGCTTATATTTTATTGTTACATAAGGGTCCGTTCTTATCGGTTGGGGAATCAGGTTAAGCATCCGGTCAACTAAATAGACGGAAAAATTCCTCTTAATTAGTAAAATTGAATTGAAAGTAGCTGGAATAGACGGAGAGATTCCGCCTATTGACTTTAAAACTGCGAAAATGGGGGACTTTTCTTTGCATAAGCGGAAAATCTCCGCTTATATCTCTTGAAACAAGCTCCATTCTGCATTTAACCGGAAAATTTCCGCTTATATTTTATTGTTATTCGAGTAAGGAGAAGCCTTCTTATTTAATTAGTTATGGAGCACCCCCGTCGGTGCCAACCTGCATAACGGTAGGTTTTTAAAAAAGTCTTAATAAAGGAAAATCCCCCTTGTGTTCAACACAAGGGGATTTATTTTACCAAAAGGTAAATTAATGGCTTGTATTAAGTTATTTAATAGGTTACTATATTAGTAGTAACCAAATGCAAATAGAAAACTTATCGAGGGGAGGTTAGGTTGCGTGAATTTTAAAGTTTATTTATTAGCTCTTGTTTCGTTTGTAGTAGGTTTGGCGGAATTGATTGTTGGGGGAATCCTGGACATCGTTGCTAATGGCTTGGGCGTGTCAGTTAGTAAAGCTGGCGAATTGATTTCGATTTATTCCTTTGTTTTTGCCATTTTTTCGCCGGTATTGTTAACCGTAACTGCCAAGGTAGAAAGGAAAAAGCTATTTCTCTGGACTTTATTGATCTTTTTTAGCGGAAATATTTTGGCCTTTGTCAGCCCCAATTTCCTGGTCCTTTTTATATCAAGGATCATTTCGGCAGCGACCGGCTCTTTATTAGTTGTTTTGTCCGTCACGCTGGCATCCACTATGGTGAAGGAAGAATTTCGCGCACGAGCTATTGGCGTTATCTTTATGGGGGTTAGCGGGTCATTGGTCATTGGTGTGCCAATTGGACTTGTGATTGGACATATGTTTGGCTGGCGCTCACCTTTCCTTTTTATTGCCATCCTAACCCTGATTTCCATCATGGGGATCATGGTATTTTTGGACAAAATGGAACCAAGGCCCATCATTACGATCAGAAAGCAATTAGAGACGTTAAAGAAACCGAAAATTTTGTTTGCGCAGTTAACATCATTGCTTTTTTTAACAGGACATTTGACTCTGTATGCATATCTCACGCCATTTTTGCAAACATCATTGCATTTAAATTCAACATGGATCAGCGTTTTTTACTTTATATTTGGTGTTTCTGCTGTCTTTGGCGGCGGGCTTGGCGGGTTCATGGCCGACAAGTGGGGTTCCCGGAAGAGCATCCTGACCATTGTGGCCGTTTTTTGCCTTGTTCTCTTTATCCTGCCAAAGGCAACGCTTTCAACTATCCTTTTTGTGGTGGTTATGATGGTTTGGAGCATGTTAAGTTGGGCCATTACACCAGCACAGCAAAATTACTTAATTGAAACAACACCGGAGACTGCTGATATACAGCAAAGTCTGAATAATTCAGCCATGCATTTTGGGATTGCTGCCGGTTCTGTCATTGGCGGTGTGGTCATTAATCAGTATTCTGTTTACTATAATGCAACCATCGGTGGAATTTTTGTTTTTCTTGCGTTGATTTGTGCCATTTTTTCCATTACACGGAATCAAGCTGAAAGTAGAGAGAGTTATGAAACTTTAACCAAGGAGGTGAAGATGACTAATTAAAATGTATTAGTCATCATCAAATGAGTGTTCATATTCAAGCACAACAAGGGGAAATTGCTGAAAATATTTTGCTGCCTGGGGATCCTTTACGGGCAAAGTATATTGCTGAAACATTTTTAGAGGATGCCTCATGTTATAACGAGGTACGCGGTATGCTGGGATATACCGGAACATATAAAGGAAAAAGAGTATCCGTTCAAGGAACAGGTATGGGTATCCCATCCATTTCCATTTATGTGAACGAATTGATTCGTGAGTATGGGGTAAAAAATCTAATTCGGGTCGGTTCCTGTGGGGCCATTCAAAGGGATATGCATGTACGGGATGTGGTCCTTGCGATGACGGCATCGACTGATTCAAATATAAACCGCCTCGCTTTTGCGGGGATTGATTATGCACCATGTGCCAATTTTGATTTGTTAAATAAGGCCTACCAAATAGGGTCTCAACGTGGAATCAACATCAAAGCTGGAAATGTATTGTCGGCGGATGTCTTTTACCGTGACAACATGGACCTGGTAAAAAAGTTAGGTGATTATGGGGTGTTGGCTGTAGAAATGGAAACGACGGCCTTGTATACACTAGCTGCCAAGTACGGCGCACAGGCATTATCCATTCTGACCGTTAGCGATCATATCTTTACTGGTGAGGATACGACGGCAGAGGAACGGCAAACTACCTTCAATGATATGACGGTTATGGCCCTTGAAACGTTGGTAAAATAACAAAAACAGGCAGATTTTCCTCTGCCTGTTTTTTAGTAACGGAGCCGCAGCAAAAGCTGTTTGATTTCTTCGTCGTTCATTAGCTGCTCTTCATATTTCTTGGTGATTTTTGTTAAGGCAACGTCATGATAGAAAAACTCTGTAAAAAATTTAACAAATGGTTTTGATTTTGTGACCATGGCCTGCCATGCCTTTTTTTCTACACCAGCAAATAAGATCGTTTCTTCGTCAATAATGATCAGACGATTTTTCTCCAATGCCTGGTGCTCTTGATTGGGAGATAAGGTATACAAGGCAGTTAACGGGATTGGTTCTTTGACGTCTCCAACCACAAGCGCTTCCACTTTGACACCTGCTTGTTCTTTTTCAAGCAATATCGGCAGATAGTCAGAAAGTTCCTCTTTCCATAGCGAAATATGAATGGTATGCTCAGCTTCTTGGAGAAGTTGTTTACATTGCAGTTGAATCGAGGAGTCCACTTTTAAACTCCATACCCGATCATCCATGATGATTTTTTTGCTGGAATTGTTTTTCAATTGTTCAATAGAGACCTGAAATTCCTTTGTCAGCTTCTCGATGACAAGGTCTAAAGGCAGTGCAGTATATAGCTTTTTCTTTTCGGATACGGAATCTAAGACCAGCCCTTTTTCGATCATTCGGGATATGACTTCGTATACCTTTGCTTTTGGCACCCCGGAATATTTTACGATCAGCGTCGCATCCAGAGGTTCATCGCTTGCACACAGGACCTCGTACACTTTGCTTTCATATTGTGAAAATCCAAATTTTTGCAGCATGATTCCAACCTCTTTTTTTAAAAGTGTTATCAAATTGACAAGATAGAGTAATCATATGGGATGGAAGAAGATTTGTAAAATGATTCTTTCTTAGCACTCATTTTCTTGAAAAATCGTAAAACTAAAACAATTTGGTAACCTATTTACAAAATAGGTTACTACCATTATAGTAATTGTACAGTTGAAAATAAAGTGAAATGAAAGCGCTAGCGTAATTAGGAAGAACAAATTCCTATAAAGGCTGCCACTGATTTTCATTACCATTAATTACAAATAAGAAAAGGTTTACATTTTAAGTAACAAAGGAGTAAAATGATGTTGTTCGTTGTTCATTAGACGTCTGACATCTTACCTTTAATTGGATTCAACAAAATATAAAATTGATTTTTATAAAAAGAGGTGCGCTTCAATGAGAATGGTTGATGTAATTGAGAAAAAGCGTGATGGTTACGAATTAACCAGAGAAGAAATTCAATTCTTGATAAATGGATTTACAAATGGTGATATTCCTGATTACCAAATGTCAGCTTTTTCTATGGCTGTGTTTTTTAAGGGAATGACAAAAGAAGAACGCGTTTACTTAACGGAGGCAATGGTCCAATCCGGTGATCAAATCGACCTCTCAGGAATTGAAGGAATCAAAGTAGATAAGCACAGTACCGGAGGAGTTGGCGATACCACAACCCTTGTGCTGGCACCGCTTGTTGCCTCTGTTGGTGTACCAGTAGCCAAAATGTCAGGAAGAGGCTTAGGCCATACGGGAGGTACCATTGACAAATTGGAATCCATTAAGGGATTTCATGTTGAAATTTCAAACGAAGAATTTACCCAATTAGTGAATCAAAATAAAGTAGCTGTTATTGGTCAGAGCGGTAATTTAACACCTGCGGATAAAAAATTGTATGCACTTAGAGATGTAACCGCAACGGTTGACTCCATTCCGTTGATCGCCAGCTCCATCATGAGCAAGAAAATTGCAGCAGGAGCGGATGCGATTGTTCTCGATGTCAAAACAGGCAGCGGAGCCTTCATGAAAAATCTAGATGATGCGAAAGAATTAGCCCAGACGATGGTGGAGATCGGCAAAGGTGTCGGCCGCAAAACAAAGGCGATCATTTCCGATATGAGCCAGCCGCTCGGATTTGCAGTCGGCAATGCTCTTGAAGTAAAAGAAGCGATTGACACGCTGAAAGGGCAAGGACCTGAAGATTTGCATGAACTCTGTTTGACCCTTGGAGCACATATGGTTGTATTGGCTGAAAAAGCTGCAGATTTCAACCAGGCGCGTGCAATGTTAGAAGAAGCCATTCAGAGCGGCGAGGCATTACAAACCTTTAAAACCTTCCTTGCGGCACAAGGAGGAGATGCATCGGTCATCGACGATCCTGCCAAACTTCCGACAGCTTCTTATATTATTGAAGTTCCGGCAAAAACTTCTGGTTATGTGGCTGAAATTACGGCGGAAACGGTTGGAACTGCGGCCATGATGTTGGGCGCCGGACGAGCTACAAAAGAATCGGTCATCGATTTGGCAGTAGGCGTGGTCCTTCAAAAGAAAGTAGGGGATTACGTCGAGGCTGGAGAATCCCTGGTTACGATTCATAGCAACCAAGAAGACGTTCAGGAAGTCATCGAAAAAATTTACTCGGCTTATCAAGTTACCGATGAAAAAGTAGGCAAACCTATCCTCATCTATACAGACATTCAATAAACGGCAAAGGAAGAGAAAAATGACATTAAATATAGCGCAAATGATTGATCATACCTTATTAAAAGCAGATGCCTCAGAAGCGGAAGTTAGAAAATTGCTTGAAGAAGCAAAACAATTTAAATTTGCCTCCGTTTGTCTTAATCCAACGTGGGTAAAAACAGCAGCGGAATTTCTGAGTGAAACACCGGAAGTGAAGGTCTGCACGGTTATTGGCTTCCCACTCGGAGCAACCACATCAGAAGTAAAAGCCTTTGAAACGAAAAACGCCATTGATAATGGGGCAACCGAAGTAGATATGGTCATCAATATCGGTGCATTAAAGGACGGGCAGTATGATGTAGTTGAAAAAGATATTAAAGCAGTTGTGGAAGCAGCGAAAGGCAAAGCACTGACAAAAGTCATTATTGAAACCTGCCTCTTAACAGAAGAAGAGATTGTAAAAGCTTGTGAGCTGGCTGTTAAAGCTGGAGCTGACTTTGTGAAAACATCCACTGGCTTTTCCACTGGCGGTGCGACGGTCGAAGATGTCGCTTTAATGAGAAAAACAGTCGGTCCGGAGATTGGTGTGAAAGCTTCAGGCGGTGTTAGAAGCTTAGAAGACGCAGAGGCCGTAATGAAGGCTGGCGCCAATCGAATTGGAGCAAGTTCAGGTGTGAAAATTATGAACGGACAAGTCTCCACATCATCTTATTAAGATCATCTTTGGCTGGCCTGCTGGTCAGCCTGCCCTCTATATTTAAAAAAAGTTAGGAAGGAAGTAGAAAGAATGGATATGCAAACTTTAATTGACCAAGCGATCATAGCTCGGAAAAAAGCCTATACTCCCTATTCAAACTTTCAAGTCGGTGCAGCCGTTTTAACAAAAGATAAACAAGTCTTTCTTGGGTGTAATATTGAAAATGCCTCATATGGATTAACCAACTGTGCCGAAAGAACCGCTATTTTTAAAGCCGTTTCGGAAGGGGAAAAAGAAATCGAAGCCATTGTGGTTGTCGGAGATACGAAAGGCCCTATTGCGCCTTGTGGAGCCTGCCGCCAGGTTATGGCTGAGTTTTGTGATGAAAATACCAAAATTATCTTAACTAATTTAAAAGGGGATAGGGTAGAGACAACCATTCATGAATTGCTGCCAGGTTTTTTCTCCTCGAAGGATTTAACTAAGTAATTTTTTATATTTATTGAAAGCGGATACAGGTACAACCTCGAAAATTTGACTCATGCGGAGGAAATATCAATGAAATATATCATTGCGATCATCGGATTACTTGTTGTTTTTGGATTAGGTTACTTAGCAAGTAATAATCGAAAAAATATCAAAGTAAAACCAATTATTCTTATGGTTATTATTCAAATTATTTTATCCTTTTTATTATTAAATACGACACTGGGTCTAGTATTGATCAAAGGCTTTGCCGGTGTTTTCAGTAAATTATTGGAATATGCCGGTGCAGGGGTATCTTTCGTGTTTGGTGGCCTTGCCAATAAAGGAGAAATGCCATTCTTTCTTAATGTCTTACTGCCGATTGTGTTCATATCCGTCTTAATTGGTATATTTCAGTATTTTAAAATTCTACCGTTCATTATGAAAGCCATTGGTTTATTGCTTAGCAAAGTGAATGGTATGGGGAAATTGGAATCGTACAACGCAGTGGCGTCGGCTATGATTGGACAGTCAGAAGTTTTTATTACGGTGAAAAAGCAGCTGGGTCTGCTGCCTGCCCACCGCTTATATACCCTTTGTGCGTCTGCGATGTCAACCGTATCCATGTCGATTGTAGGTGCGTATATGACCATGATTCAACCAAGATATGTGGTTACAGCCCTTGTCCTTAATTTATTTGGCGGATTTATCATCACTTCTATTATTAATCCCTACAAGGTGGATCCAAGTGAGGATATACTAGATATTCATGAAGTAGAAAAACAAAGCTTCTTTGAAATGTTAGGTGAATACATCCTTGATGGTTTTAAAGTAGCCGTGATTGTCGGTGCGATGTTAATTGGTTTTGTTGCCTTAATGGCAGCCATTAACAACGTCTTTGATTTAATTTTCCACATTTCTTTCCAAGAAATTTTAGGTTATATCTTTGCACCTATTGCATTTGTCATGGGCATTCCCTTTTCAGAGGCGGTCCAAGCGGGCGGCATTATGGCTGAAAAGCTTGTAACGAATGAGTTCGTCGCCATGATGGACCTAGCGAAGGTCGGTAAATCATTTAGCCCGCGTACATTAGGCATCATTTCGGTCTTCCTTGTTTCCTTTGCCAACTTTTCCTCCATTGGGATTATTGCCGGTGCGGTAAAAAGTTTACATGAGAAAAAAGGGAACGTTGTTGCCAAGTTTGGCTTAAAACTTTTATATGGAGCCACCTTGGTAAGTGTATTGTCAGCTGTGATTGTGAGTATCGTTTTATAATTTTGTAGAAAAAGCAATTTTTCATCTTTAATAGGATGGAAGACTGCTTTTTCCTTTTTTAAAAGGGGGAAGTTGAGGGAATGAGTTTCGTTGGATTATTTCTTTCGGGTGCCGTTTTATTTCTTAATAGTTTGATGTTAATCGGCAAGGCGGAAGCCAAAAGCGTTGGGGTCTTTAATCTATTTGTAGGAGTCATCCAACTGATTATCCCGTTTTATTTAATCATGGTATCAGGTCAAACTCATTGGGAGTTATATCAGTACGCTGCTATCTTTTTATTTGGTTTAACCTATTTATATGTGGGGGTCACTGCCTTAATGGGTCTTGATGGTAAGGGACTCGGTTGGTTTTGTTTATGGGTGGCGGTCATAGCGGTTGTCTATACGTTGACAGCTGTGATCCATTTCCATGATGCTGTCAGTGCCATCACATGGGGAATGTGGGCTTTTCTGTGGTTTTTATTCTTTTTATCCAATTCACTGCAAATGAAGATTGACCATTATCTTGGGATGGTTGCTTTTATTCAATCCTGGGTAACCTTGACGATCCCGTCATTATTGTACTTTTTAGGTATTTGGAATACGCCTGTTGTCAATCAAATATGGCTTATTGTTTTAATCGTATCCATTGTTTATTTTTGTATAGGCTTATTTAAATTAAGGTTGTTCATCCCGTTTGTTTATACTGAAAAGCAATGAAGTGTGGAGGGGGGCTTGAGAACAATTTTCAACGTTTTAAAGTAAAGGGTAACATATAGCCACTCTCTTCATAAGCACTTTAAAATGTTTATTCAAAAGGTATTAGGTGAATTCGTGATAATATGGTACACTTTGGTTACCATTTGATTTACTTGTTAACATGTGCCCTGCTCATTCATGAGTAGGGCTCCTTGTTTTTTAAAGGGGAAAATAAAAAAACAGACTCTATAAAGAGCCTGCCTTCGATGGTTTAGATTATTAAGCTTTACGAACGTTAGCTGCTTGAGCTCCACGTTGACCTTGCTCAACATCAAAAGTAACGGTTTGACCTTCGTCTAAAGATTTGAAACCTTCGCCTTGGATTGCTGAGAAATGAACGAATACGTCTTCTCCGCCTTCGCGCTCGATAAATCCGAAACCTTTTTCTGCGTTAAACCATTTTACTTTACCTTGTTCCATTTTGTTTCCTCCTGCTGTGTGCTTTGCACACAATGTGTTACTATCCTTGCACTCAGTGATCATCAAGACGAAAAGTTAATCTTATCCTATCCTTTACACCGATCAAAAATAATTCTTCTCAAGTTTAACATTTTTTAAAAGTATTTGCAAGAAGACCCAAATGAACCCATATTTGCCACTCCTGAATTTTGTATCGATTTTTGTGTAGGTATGATAATTCATAGGCGGAGAATTTCCGCTAATGTCCATAGGGGAAGCTTAAAAAGCGGATATAAGCGGAGAATTTCCGCTTAATGGCTCTTAATAGGACAAAATCCAAAGATTTGGATCATATAAACGGAAAAACTTCCCTTATTTATACGGAAATATGGGTATTTCCTAATTTAGGCGGAATTTTTCCGTTTATTTTTCATTTGCAGTGAAACCAACATTCAGCTATAACAGCGCCAAACCTCAAATGGGAAAAATGTCCAAATTACCATACAATTTGAAGGTCATTTTCCATTACATATTTAACGGAACCTGTCCAACTATTTTGAAAAGTTATATACATTTTTCTTATTACTATATTTAACGTTTTGGTCCTTTTTGTTTTTATATTTCTTTTCATAATTAACAAACATGGAGACATTCACTAAAATGCCGACAGCAATGAATAATTGGATAAGAGAAGATCCTCCATAACTAATAAATGGAAGTGGAACACCAGTAAGTGGGATGAGGCCAGAGACACCAGCAAGATTAACGAAAGCTTGGATGCCAATCATGCTTGAAATACCGATTGCTAGTAAACTTCCAAACGGATCTTTGCATTGCAAGGCAATATATATCCCTCTTAACACAATATACGCTAAGGTAATGATAACAAAACCAACACCCCATATGCCTAACTCTTCCGCAATAACAGCTATAATAAAGTCAGTATGTGATTCTGGTAAATAACCAAGCTTTTCAATCCCTTTTCCCAATCCCAAGCCATTGATTCCCCCATTACCCATTGCTATGAATGAATTGACAAGATGGTAGCCCGATGTTTGTTGATATTTAAACGGATCATTTAAGACTTCAAAACGATTCATACGAACAGATGTAAAAATTTTCTTGTAAAATAGAAGAACAAATGGTATTAATACACTAACACCAATGGTTACTAGTCTGATTAAATTCTTAATGCTTGTGCCTGACGAAATGATGATGGCTCCAGAAAATAATAAAATTAATTCCACTGTCCCGAAATCTGGTTGAATGGCGATTAATAAACAAACTATTCCTACATAGATTAATGGAGGGAGAACCCCTTTTTTAAATTCAGTTATATATTCCTGCTTTTTAGCATACATAGCCGATAAATAAACAATCACACAAAGCTTAACAAATTCTGCAGGCTGAATACTAATCGGCCCAAGTTTAAACCAACTTTGTGCATTCCCAGCCACATGACCAAAGACAAAGAGAGCCATTAATACAACAATAGATGAAAGAACCATATACATAAGTATTTTTCGGTTTTTCAGGGCTTTATAAGGGAATAAAGAAGTGATAACAAAGAAAAAAGCACCTAGTATTAGAAATACTTTTTGTTTCTGATAGAAATAATCACTTGCAACACCATACCTTTGTACAGCAGTAGCCATGCTTGCACTATAGACCATGACCAAACTAAAGAGAGATAATAAAGTGATCGCAATAACTAAGGAATAATCATAGGATCTTAGAATTTTCTTAAACATCATTTCCTCCTATCTTTCTAAAACAGATTTCCGAAAATGTTTTGTTGTTATGTATAAAAATAAGACTAAATCTTACAAAGTGTAAGAAAAGGTTAGTTTGACTATAGTCTAGCAAAGAATGATTAGATTTTTATTAAAAATAAACTAAAGTTGGATTATTTTTTAGAAACAAAGGCCACTGCCCTAACTTCAGGTAGACACTGTAAAAAAGTTACTTATATGGCTTGTTAATCGACTGTTTTACCCGTAAAAACGCTTTCGATACTTCGAATAGTATAATACGATCAAATTAAGAGAAATGAAGTTTAAGAGGAGGCTAAGAATGAAAATGGATAAGCAGGAACTTTCCAAAGAGTGGATTGAGTTAGTAAAGGAAGCAATGAAATCTAATACTAGTAAAGAAAAATTCAAGAACTTTTTAAAAGAAGAAAAAAAGAAAAGGGAATACAACAATAAACAGGGAACGTGAAGTAAAAGCTAACAAACTAAGCGTGGTTGTATGGTTAAGATTTAATTAAGCTTAAGAAGCTATTATTAAGACAAGCTTTTTCAGACCCCTTTATATATTATTACTGGATGCCCTCAAGGATTGTTTTCGAACAGCCTTGAGGGCTATTTCTTTAATCATTAAAAGATTGAGCTAACATAAATAAGCATTGAATAAGAGAGTTTTATTTAGAATTAATTGCGGTGAACCGTACCAAAAATAGAGGCAGTTTAAATGTCGGTTCAATTTTGGACAAGGCCAAGTTAAAAAGGTAGTTTGTGTCCGAAGTTGTGTTAACTTCAGACATAGCGAGCTAAACGAGCGAAATCGTGTCTGAAGATGAACCAACTTCAGACAAGGTAAAACCAAAAGAGCGAGGTTGTGTGTGAAGACAAACCAATTTCAGACAAGGTAGGGCCAAAAGAGCGAGGTTGTGTTCGAATACGAACCAACTTAAGACAAGGCAGAGCCAAAAGAGCGAGGTTGTGTCCGAAAACGAGCCAACTTCGGACAAGGCAAAACCAAAAGAGCGAGGTTGTGTCCGAAAACGAACCAACTTCGGACAAGGCAAAACCAAAAGAGCAAGGTCGTGTCCGAAGACGAACCAACTTCGGACAAGGTGAAATCAAAAGAGCAAGGTTGTGTCCGAAAACGAACCAACTTCGGACAAGGCAAAACCAAAAGAGCGAGGTTGTGTCCGAAAACGAGCCAACTTCGGACAAGGCAAAACC
>NZ_JAFBEX010000005.1 GCF_016908975.1 Neobacillus cucumis | reverse complement strand
AAGGTGACATTTCATCAAATTTAAGACGGAATGTCACCTTTTTTTATTAGCTCAAAATGAAAAGTTTAAAAAACGTAAGTTTTTCAGTGCCCTCGGATTCAAGGTAAGGGGGTTTTAACTTCTTTCTTTACTCTGAAATTATTACTTTAGTTTCTGTATTGTCTGTTCGATCACGTTTAAATCACTAGCAATACTAGTGAATTTATCTCCAATCTGCCCTTCATTTTCCACAATTGCATAACGGATGTGACCTAATTCATTAAACTTCTTATAGGTCTCTCCGAAATTTACAATCCCTTTGCCTAGATTAACAAAATCAGTTGGCTTTACATAATCGGTATATATTTTCATCGGATTTTCGGCATCATCCAAATTGATTGACTGAAAAAGGTTAACTGGATTGACGTGATTACCCAAGTCCTTTTGATGAATCATATCACAGCGAGCATCTAATTTTTCTAATAAAGAAAGAGGATCATATCCCCCTCTCATCGCCCAAACGAGGTCTAGCTCAAACTTCACGAACTCTGGGTTCGTATTCTCTACTAAAAGTTCAAATAATGATTGATCTCCAACTCTCTTAAACTCATGCGCATGGTTATGGTAATAAAAATCCATCCCCGCTTCCTTGCACTTTTCTCCTATTTTATTTAGATGTTGTGCGGTTTGAAGTGTATCTTCTTGCCCTGAAATAAAAGCCATGGGGAAAACAATTGACTTACATTCAAGTTCTGCATTTTCCGCTATAATTTTATCCCAATCGTTATCCATAATGGATTGACCTGGCGGAACACCTTCATGGGCAGCAAAAGCCTTTAATTCCAATTCATAAAACTTCTGTTTTATAGCTGATAGAGTAAAGGTATCACTGTAACGCTGTCCATTTGAAAAATTAGCCGTGATTAATTCTATATTTTTATAACCCATCTCTGCCACTTTTTCTAAGGTGCCAAAATAGTCTTCATTTAGTTCTTTAAATACTGAAAATAAGTTTAATCCAATTTCCAATGTCATCGTAACTCCTTCTCTCTTTAATATTTATATATTTAGGAAGACTGATTCTGCCCGCGTAAAATCGAGACAAAATCAGCATTCCTTCTTGCTTTTTGATTCCAAACTGCAGACATAACCATGCTTCCTAGTAAAATAAATGCACCAAACACAAAGGGAATATTATAGGAAACATCATATAATATTCCCGCTAACGATGGTCCAATGATATTGCCTAAACTGCTATAGGCATTATTCATACCAGCAGCGAAACCTTGTTCACTGCCCGCCATTTTCGATAATAACGTATTGATGGCTGGACGAAGAATAGACGTAAACAAGAAAAAAAATACATTCATTATTAACATAAATAGGAAATTCCCAGATAGCAGGACAAAGACCATTGATACTGCTGAAAGGATAAAACAAGTATTAATAACCTTAATCTCATCAAAACGACGAAGGAGCCAATCTACTAACACAGCCTGGATTATAACCCCTACCAGGGCACCAACAGTCAGAATGATAGAAATATCTTTAGGGGTATAATCATATTTCTCGCTAACATATAACCCATAGATAGCTTCAAAGTTCGCTAAACCAAATGTCATTGTTAAAACTAGTAATAACAAGACAAAGTAAGACACCTTATAAGATTTTAAAATATCATGAACCATTCCATCTTTCTCTTGCTTCGTGTTTCGAGCAGCATACTGTTGTTCCTTTGACAATGTTTCTGGCAAGAATAAGAAGGAAACAATCATGGAGATACCTGCAGCAAAGGCAGAAGCATAAAAAGGTACACGTAGTCCAAATTCAGCTAAGAATCCACCAATTCCAGGCCCAATAACAAAGCCCAGTGAAATGGCCGCACCTAGTAACCCCATCCCCTTCCCGCGATTTTCGATGGTTGTGACATCCGCAACGTATGCCATATTCGCAGGAACTAGTATGCCAATTCCAATTCCTCCAATTAAGCGAGATAGATAGAGAACCCATAGTTCAGAGGCAATACTAAACATTAGCTGTGACAGCATGATAATTCCTAAACCAATAATGGTAATGATTTTTCTTCCATATTTATCTGACAGCTTCCCACCAAGTGGAGAAAACAGAAATTGGGTCAGCCCTGTTGCTGCTACAAGGTACCCTTGGTCTTTACCGCTTGCCCCAAATTCTAAGATAAATTTAGGAAGAACAGGGATCGCTAATCCTACCCCAAGTAATGCAATAAAAATATTCACCATTAGAATAAACAATGGCATATTAATCTTAATTCTTAATGACTTCGACATCTGCTTTCTCCTATTCTTAAAAATAAAACCTTATTTAGGTTAATCATACACCCCCTGATCACTTATTTAATTTCACTTTTTTAATCATTTTGCGAAGCAATTTTTAACCTAACTTCTTAGTTGTTTTCGTAAATAAAGAAAGAGATTAAAAATCTTAGTATGATTTTTAACCTCATTGATTACAGACAGCTTTTTTATTTAATATCAAAATTTTTTACATAAGGATGATTGAAGCTACAAGGAATCCATTCCTGATTATTTAAGTTCGGGTCGCCATTTTTCATAAAGTTGGTCCAAGCAGTTACCATTCGCTCAGACAATTCATAATCTGCTGATGTGTTGGGACGCCAATTTCTCTTTAAAGTACCAAACATGTACCAAAGCTCTCCAGAATGGAAGGCACCACTGTCATCACCCGGTAGATTTCTAGTAAAATAATAAACAAAGGCAGGGTTTCTTCCATTTTCTTGTAACTTATAACTAAACCCAATACATCCTTTGTATAGTGGCGAACTTTCTCCACCGTCTGATGTAACCGAAATATCGTCCTTGCAACATCCCAGCATATAGGGTATATCCTTTATATCTCCTTGTTCTATTAACTTATCATATCCATCTTCCAGCACATATCCATCATTAATAGGAAAAAAGAGATGCCCTTCTTTTCCAGCTTCCCTTCTATGACTATAATAACTTTCAACCCTAGCAAGTAATTCCTCAGAAGTTATGTCTCGTAACTCTTTTAGACTTTTTATATTGGCGAATTCTAAGAATTCTTCTCCAATTTTCTTGGCGTCCTCTAAATTTGTATTTCTTGTGATAGGGGATTTATAGCCTCCACCGCTTTGCATAATGGCTTTTTTAATCATGTTCCCTGTAAGCTGTGATGAGATCAAAGTTTGAACACTAACTGCCCCTGCAGATTGACCAAAAATTGTAATGTTTTCAGGGTCTCCGCCAAAGGCTTCTATATTTTCATAGACCCATTTCAAGGCCATGATTTGGTCCAATATCCCATAGTTACCGGATACACCTTTTTCGTTTTCCTGGCACAACCATTCATGCGCAAGGAAACCAAATAAACCGAGCCGGTAATTGATCGTAACTAGAATGACACCCTGTTTACAAAATGCTTCTCCATCGAATTCCATTTCAGAGCCAAATCCACCTAAAAAGCCTCCCCCATGAATCCAAAATGCAACTGGTAATTTTTCAGAAGTCTCCTTTGCCGGAGTCCAGATATTTAAATAGAGTCCATCTTCACTACCTTCTGTCAAAAATTCCGGATTAGAATAAAACTCTTTAATATAAAACGAAATTTCCTTCGGCAGTTCACTTTGGATGCATTTGTTTTTAAAAGTGTCGGCCTGATATACTCCATCCCATGGATTAATCTCCTCCGGTGCACGAAATCGGAGTTCTCCTATAGGAGCTTTTGCATAAGGGATTCCTTTAAATACCGTATAATCATTTTCTTTAATACCTGAAACAGCACCGTATTTTATATTAGCTAATTCCAAATTTTATCAAGATCCTTCCTGTTCAATATATTCCAATAACAAAAAGAGCATTTATCAAAAATGCCCTTATAACATGAAGCTTTTTCAAAACTTCATTATCAATTTTTATGCTTTTTCTCGGATACCATCAAATTGTGCTGATTCAAAAATATTTACTTCATCCCAGGCGTCATTTGGGTTTTCTTCGACTTTCCACATTTTTGGTCCATAATCCGGGGCAAAATATAATGGAGAGCCTCCATAAATTTCAATACGATTACCACCTGGTTCAATTGCATAAGTGGTAAACGCCTCCCCAACGGCATGCTTAAATGGTTTCATTTCTAGTCGATAACCATTATCGACAACGTAATCAACAGTTTCAAGCACTTGATCAGGATTTTCAACCGCAAAGCAAACATGGTTTAGTGGGCCATGTTCTTTATTAAAATCAGCGAAAAGTGCGACCTCATGAGATAAACTAGATACGGCTAGGATGGAACCAACCTCAGTTCCATTTGGAATGACAATACCTTCATTGTATTTGATGCCTAATTGTTGATAATGCTTTCGATGACGGGTAACATCACTCGTCCATATGGTCACATGATCTAAACGTCTAACAGAAGCTCCGCGGCTTGGGTTCTTTTGCGGGCGGGATCTCCATTTACTTTTCTTATGATCAGGTATCTCGGCCAGTTCAACATCCCAAAAGATTTCTTCCAGATGCCCATCAGGTGATAAAACTGAAAGTCCTTCCCATGGCCAAGATCTCCATCAATCCACCCCTTACCAGAACCGGTGCTATTGATATATTCAACAGCATCCAGCAAATCCTCATCACTCTCAGCACGCCAGCCAATATGTCCAAGACCATTGGTTTTTGCTTCTGTTACTTTCAAACTGTGATGAAAAAATTCCCCCCATGCCCGTAAGTAGACAGATTGACCAATCCTACCTGACTCTTCCAACCCCAAAACTCCTTTGAAAAATTTTACAGACTCTTCTGGTTTTGGGCTAAAAATTTCGACGACGTGAGCTAATTGAGATATAAAATGATTTCTTTTTGGCATGTTTATTCCTCCTAATCAATGCAACCAATAAAATATTTAAGTATTATTTAAGGATTGAAGCTATTAGATAACCTCTGTCATTTTTATTAAACTTTGAGCAACAATGGCATTAGGGTTATTCTCTTTTGGTAGTTTTCCTTCCGACTGCAAGAGTTCCCACTTCACCAGCGTGTTTGAATTGTCCACCACAAATTTACAGCGTTCAAAGCGGCGATCCATAAATTGATTTAAGATGGTTGACAATGGGCAATCCTGCTGAAGTAATTCGGCTAACACGAGACCATCTTCAATTGCCATCGCGGCTCCTTGGGCCAAATGTGGAACGGTTGCATGTGCAGCGTCCCCCATAAGAAGAACTCTATCACGATACCAAGGCTTCTCGACGATAAGGGTCTCTAGCGGCCGATAGACCACACCTTTTGGGTCAGTGATATGTTTGCTTAATTCAGCTATTAAACCTCCAAATTCTTGAAACGCTTCCCGCATCTCAACATGCAGTTGATCCTCTTGTTTCCAAGGATTTCCTGGTTCTGCTGTCACGATAAAGATATAAACGCTGTCTTTCGTCATTGGAACAATGCCGGCTTTTGCTTTTCTCCCATAATACATGGTAATGTTCTCGATATCCTTGGGACGGTCAAGGGTGTATCGCCATACAGCTTGCCCGACAAAGTTTGGTAGAATCTCACCAAAAACCAAATGACGAACCTTTGATCTCACTCCATCAGCACCAATTACAAGATCATAAGTCCCGGAGGTGCCATCGGTAAATTGTGTGTAGACAAAACTGTCTCCACTTTCAATGCTTTCAACAGAAAGACCTAAGCGAATCTTAGTGCCACCTTGAATAGCCTCTCTATATAAAATTTGGTGAAGATCTCGTCTTGGGATTCCTCCGGTCATATTAAACTTCCCAGAAGGCTGGATGGGTGCATCCAAAATCATATTTCCTTGCGAGTCACTTATATGTAAGGCCTGGTGTGTTGTCCCCACAGCCAAAAACTCTTCCATTAATCCTAGGGCATCAATTGCTCTTAGTGCATTTGATTGAAGAATGATGCCGACCCCATAAATATCCCATTCCTTTTGCTTTTCCACAATTTCCGTTTCAATTCCAACTTTTTGTAAGGCAATCGCTGTCGCTAGCCCCCCGATGCCCCCACCTACAATCAAAACCTTTTTTACATGCGACATCTAAATACCTCCCTTACCATTTTTTCAATCAAAAATATTAATCTTTAATTCATTTATGATGGGTTGTTTATACTCTCAATTATATAGAGGTCATAAAATGGAAACGTTTACTTTTTTATCGTAATTAATATCGATTTTTATCTTTTTCGGAAAAGGTCAAATAATTTTTTATTCCTTATAAAAAAATACAGGTGCAAAAAACACCTGTATGCTCTTTATCTATTAAGCCTTCATATTCTAATTCGTTGTCGAAGGTTCAAGAACTTATACCATAATTAATTTTCTCTTATGTGTGCCAGCCCCTAGTACCGTATCCAAAACAGGAGGAAAATAGGAACAGCTATACGTATAACTAACTTCAATATCGTGGCTACCCGATTCTAGTCCGCCTTGTTTTGCTACTGTAAGTATTGCTGGCTCTAAAATGCCCCAATGAACATCTCCGAGTGATGCCATTTCAGTTTGTGTGTATGTCACATCATTGATCGTCCATGTGATTTGATCGCCTGAAAAAGTTTCCCCATCTACTGTGACCGTAGCGGGACGCAATTGTGAGAGCCAGAGGCCTCGATAATACAAAGATCGAATATTAACCTGAAAACCGATAATTTTTCCATCTTTCTTTACATTTTTAAAGCCTCTTGATTGGATGCAAGGTTTTTCTAACATGGTCATTGCTATTCTCCCTTTCTTTTATTCTCCTAAGATTCTTTTCATCATGACATGTTGTTTCCGAATTTGCTCAGAGGCATAGCCGGTCACATCTTTGTATGGACCCTCATACTCACTTACCATATACCCATCCCAGTTATGCTCCATTAAGGTATTAATGATTTTTTCATAAGGAATGGTCATCTCTTGAAAATCATCTGACATTTTTACAAATTTAGCATGGCTGCAATACACATAGGGTAACAATGGGATAATGTCCTTTACTGGACTATGTTCAGATGGGGGCATGATAAAATCATCTGGACCCCATTCACTTGCAGGTAAGGCTTTCGTCTCGAATACACCGAAGTCGATGTTTAGTCCAAAATACTTGGTTCCTGTCTGTTGGATAAACTCAACATAATCATCTACCATCTTAGATTTTAAAAGTGTTGGCGCATGAATCTCCGGACACATACGGACATTATATTTTTCTGCCAACGGAAGGGCCATTTCAATAAATTCTCTCCAGTTTTCTACTGGGGTAAGATCATTGTCGATGACACCTAATTTGGTACGTAGAACCGTAAATCCTAGTCTGTTAGCAAGTTTGAAGTCGCGTTCCAACATTTTATATGATTCTTCTGAAGTAAGATGTCTTCCCTCATACAAGCGTGAGTCAACCCAATGTCCATACTCTGCCGGTACAATGTTATACTTTTCTATTAATCGATCCCAATTTTCCAGCCATTCCTCACTAGGGTTAGGATAGCCTTCAATGTGAGAGTTTGCTAGTATTTCTAATCCTCTCGCACCAATATCATTCATTTCGGCAAACATGTCTTCTAAGGTCATGGTTACACCATATTCACCTGCATAACTATAAAGAGAAACTCCTCGTTTTGGTTTGCTATCATTAACCACTTTAGTATTCATTCCCGTATTCTCTCCTTTTCACCTTTAATAGTTCCGCTTATCCTTCATTGATCTACTCTGAAAAAAACATCGGTTTCTTCGCTTTTTCTGGGAGTCTCTCATAGTCAAACCATTCATATTTTACCTCTGTGGTCATGTCTTTTCCGTTCCCTGAAGCATACATACCTACATACGTTCCCAAACAGCCTCCAGCCACCTCTGATGAAAGAAGCTTTACAAGTCCTCTGCCCACTTCAATGTATGTTCCATCTATCCCAATATTGAAAATAACGTCGTAGCGATCTCCGATGATCTGCAAATGAACTGGACCTTCGCTATTTATTTGATAATAGGTTTCTGTGGTCATATCAAATAGTGTTTTTCGAACTAGCGCTTTTTTAACTCCGTCCTTTTTGCTTAAAACAAATTCATAATGGGCCCCAGTTGTATGTGCAATGGCTAGACCTGCTTCTTCTCCATCCATCTCTGGTTCAAAATCGATAAAAGTTTCGGCGCGAAATTCAAAATGATCAATTCTTCTTCCGATAAATGCTGGTGTGGCCTTGTCACTTAAAGTAGCTGCGTTTCCCTTTAGAGTTAAATACCCAGGATGATCCGTAACGGAAAAACCGTTATAATACGTTCGGATGAAATTCCACTCCAGACCAAGCTCTTGACCCGCAAAATGGGTACGAATTGGGGTTTCATCTGTTATTGATTTCTGTGGTAAGCATTCCGCTTCCATCATGACCTGAGGTGTTTTTCCATCGTAAATGACCGGCCATCCATCAATCCACTGAACTGGTGCAATGGAAGTTTCTCTTCCCATATGGTGATAATAATTTTCGGACAAACGATAACACAAAAATACCACCCACCAACTTCCATCATGAGCTTCAACCAAATCGGCATGCCCCGTAGCAGCAAGAGTCGGGGCATTTTCCTGAGAAGCCGTTAAGATTGGATTGTACGGACAGTTTTCAAAAGGTCCCCAGATAGACTTGGATCGAGAAATAGTTTCCATGTGACCAAATTCAGTACCACCCTCTGCTAACAATAGATAGTAATAGCCGTCCTTTTTATAAATGTGCGGTCCTTCTGCAAATCTTCCACCGCATCCGTACGAAATAATTTTGCTTTCCGTTAACAGTTCTCCCGTATCAGGATTAATTTCAGCCTGCCAGATGGCATTCATCAGATTTCCTTCTTCATTCATTGCCGGAATTGTACTTGTAAAATACACTTTTCCGTCGTTATCCCAGAATAATGACGGATCAATCCCTCCTTGAGAAACCCAAATTGGGTCAGACCATTCTCCTGCAGGGTCGGTTGCCGTCACAATAAAGTTCCCGCTTCCCCCAGGTGCCATCGCTCCTTCATGATTAACATTGGTCGAGACAACATAGAAGGTGCCTTGATGATAGCGGATGGTTGGAGCAAAAATGCCACCAGTCGACATACAGTTTGGAAATTCCATCTGCTCAGGTCTTGTTAGGCAGTGTCCGATTTGTTGCCAGTTCATTAAATCTTTACTATGAAAAATGGGTAACCCAGGTAGAAATTCAAACGAGCTAGTAACAATATAATAATCTTCTCCAACACGACAAATACTCGGATCCGGGTGAAATCCCGGGATGATAGGATTTTTGTATTGCACTCCGTATTCCTCCAAATTAATTAGTATTTTCTCTATTCTTCAAAACAACTGATATCGCTTACATATTTATATTAAAGCTTACTTCTACTAAATCCCTTTCTTTATTTATCTTAATAGATATAGATTTTGTTTCATTTTTCTTCTTCTACTTATAGAAATAAAAAAAGGATAAAAATTTAAGTATTATTTTTATCCTTTTCTTTATAATTTGGAGCCAATTCCTTCATTTTTTTACTTTTATTTTCTCTTGTATGGTCTTCCAGTACATTGGGTCCTCTAACCCGAGCCGCCAAATTCCGATTCCCCGTAAGTTATATTTTTCTACAAGGTTTAGCTTAAACTTCAGACTATAGCTATTCTCAAACCAAGCCTGGTGGCTATGATTGTTGGTATCTACGTAACTGAAATAAGGGGATTGGGAACGGGAGTCCCATTTAACTTTAGCTTTATATTTTGTTTTCTGACTCATTAATTGTGTATAGGAACTATACAAGGCTTTGTTTGTTGTTGTATCCCAGTCCCATCCATAGCCAGCGATTCCGAGTAATATTTTTGATGATGGTACATCTTGCTTCAAAGCATAACGAATCGTTGCTTCTGTCCAATCAACTGATGCTGTTGCGCCGGGTTTAGTTCTTGGGTTGTGCTCATCATATGTCATAATCATTAACCCATCTGAACATCGACCCAGTTTTTCATAATCAAACCAAGGCGACCATGGATTTGCACGGGAATCACCTGTGTTTGCAGGGACTGAAACTGTAACCACTTTTCCATCACGATGCAAAGCATCAGACAATTTTTTTATCAGCAAACTAAAGGAATCCCTGTCAGTCAAATACAAATTTTCCATGTCAATATTAATACCGTCATATTTGAACTGATTCATTTCATTGCGTAAGTTTTGAATGAAAACATTTCGGTTTTTATCGTTATCGAGTACATTACTTGCAACCTTTTTGCCCTTCTCCACGTTTTCAAATAAAAGATTATGTACAACCATATATACCTTCAGCTTTTTTTCATGAGCACTCTGAATAACTTTTCTTTTATGATCTGCTGTAACTGAATCTATAAGACTGCCTGGACGTTTATCATCAAGCTTATACCAAAAGGGTGCAATAATGCTTAATTTGTTAAATTGTGAGTTAACTGTAGGTTGAGACCCAGGAAACGTTCCTTCCTGTTCTGTGTAGAAACCTAGAACCTCTCTTGCCGTTTTTTTATTCGCTACATGTTCCTCTTTACTTTGTAAGTGACTACAAGATGACATTAGTATTAATGCCAGACTCAATGAAATGACGTTGAATGACCGATAACTATTTTTCGCCATAAAACACCTTCTTCTAATTTGTATATTTCTTAAGTTGATGAGAAAAGTTATAACTTATTCACGAATTATCTTTCCTTCCATTAATAAGCCAGGATGTGACCAGTTTTATTATAAAGATTCGGTAACTCTCACTTACAATAAATTAACAAACTCATTTATTGACGAGAAGAATTTTGACCTGTATTGTATCAAATAGCGGACCGATTTCAGGGGTACGTAAATAGAGATTTTTCAGGAGAGAGAAGGGGGAAGGTTAATGAAGCAATACAACACACGTGCTATTATGGCGTCGCTGCTCATCTGCGGTTTTGTTGGCATGTTCAGCGAGACGGCTCTTAATATAGCAATTAGTAATTTAATGGATGTATTTCGAATTTCGGCCGCGACCGCACAGTGGTTGACGACGGGATTTTTGCTTACTCTTGGCATTCTAATGCCGATGACTGGATTGCTGCTACAATGGTTTACGACGAGGCAATTGTTTATCGGGTCGCTTGTGAGCTCAATTATCGGCACATTGATTGCGGCGCTCGCGTTCAACTTTGAAATGCTTATGGTCGCTCGCGTTCTACAAGCGGCAGGCATGGGGCTTTTGATTCCACTCATGTTCAATACAATCCTCGTCGTGTATCCACCTGAGAAGCGTGGAGCTGCGATGGGCTTCGTTGGACTTGTCATCATGTTCGCGCCGGCAACCGGACCAACGGTTGCAGGACTCCTAATCGAATATTTCACATGGCACTACATTTTCTGGCTCTCGCTGCCGTTTTTGATTATTGGGCTGTTGGTAGGGCTGAAATATTTAGAAAACGTCACCGATGTAACGAAACCTCGGATTGATCTACTGTCCGTTGTATTATCATCCATCGGCTTCGGAGGGATTGTCTTCGGCTTCAGCAAAGCAGGAGAAGGATCCGAGGGTTGGACCAGTACGGTCGTGATTACTTCGATTGTCATCGGGTTAATCGCGCTTGTTTTGTTCGTAATTCGGCAGACGAAGATGAGTGATCCGATGATGGACCTGAGGGTCTTCAAGTATCCAATGTACAATGTAGGATTACTTATGGTACTCTCATGTATGATGATCATTTTGTCGAGCATGATTATTCTGCCAATGTTTCTTCAAAATGGTATGAAACTGACTCCGTTCACCGCCGGGCTCATGTTATTGCCGGGCAGCGCGCTAAACGGCATCTTATCACCGCGTATGGGACGTTTATTCGACAAGTATGGACCGAAGTGGCTTGTTATTCCCGGACTTGTTGTCGTTGCGGTAACATTATGGTTTTTCTCGAGCATATCCCCCACCTCATCAGTCGCTTTTATCGTCGTCCTTCATATTGGATTAATGATCGGCATTTCCATGGTGTGGATGCCAGCACAGACCAACGGCCTAAACCAGTTGCCACCGGATCTATACCCACACGGAACAGCCGTCATGAATACGTTACAGCAGGTCGCAGGTGCTATTGGTACAGCTATTGCAATCATCATTCTTACGACTGGAATGGAGAACTATTTGCATGACTCTTCTGCACCGACTCAGCAGACAGAGGTGGCTAACGCTATGACGGCGGGCTCACAGAATGTGTTCTTGTTTGCGATGATTGTGACGCTTGTCGGTCTTGCCCTTGCCTTCTTCATCCGCCGCGTTGTCGTCAACCATTCCGCGATGAATCCAATGCATTAATGACAAAATCAAATTTTTTTCTGAGGACTTCCTTGCTACACAGGTGGTCCTCTTTTTTTAGGTCATTTATTTATAAGGAGTAGAGAGAACTTCAAGATACCAATAACAACGAGAAATATGTAAGGAGAGCGATAAAATGTTCACAAAATGTTCACTTACGAGAGGTTTTTCACTATGGTTATAATGAAAAAGTTAAAAGAAGGGATGATGAAACTTGCCTACAACTAAAAAGGAAAGTCTACAATTTGGCTTAATGATGTGCTTTGGGATGGTTTTATTTATGACCATCTATAATTTATTTTTAAGTGGCTTTATCGAAGCCATTACCTTAATGGAAGTAATTAAAGAATTTATTATTGGTTTTCTTATTGCATTAACTTTGGATATTTTCTTAGTTGGTCCTGGAGTTAAAAAAATTGTATCTAAACTACCAATAGATAAATCCAAAAAAATCAATATGGTCCTTGCAATGTCAACATTAATGGTTTTAGCTATGGCTTTATTTATGTCTGTTTTTGGTTTAGCAATTTCATACCTGCATAATGGTAATGAAGATAATTCTTTATTGAAAGATTACTTTTCTACTTTTTTAAAGAATTTTATCGTTGCTTATCCACTTCAATTAATTGTTATGGGACCGCTTGTACGTTATTTATTTATTAAGTTTGTTTTAAAAATAAAATGCAATTGCAATGAATATTGATAATTTATTATAAAAGCCCATACAAACAAGATATTGTGATAACTTGTTTGTATGGGCTTAAGTATTAACAGTTACTAGATTTTTTCACTAACGATGCAGCTCCAATAACTCCAGCATCATTCCCTAATTGCGCAAGTTTCAGTTTCGTACTTGTTCTTACTGTCGGGAAGGCAAACTTTTGGAAATATTCTTCTACCCCATTTAACAGCATGTCACCTGCAGCTGACACTCCCCCGCCAATCACAATCGTTTCAGGGTTTAACATGTTTCCAATATTACCGCAAGCTAGTCCTAAATAAAAATAAAATTTATCGACAACGATTAAAGCCAATTTATCTTCTTTTTTAGCCTGATCAAAAACGGTTTTAGCCGTCACTTCTTGTCCATCATCAATTAACCACTTTAATTCAGATTCCCCGGCATATCTCTCTGAAAAATCTCTGGCTAATCGGACAACACCTGTTGCACTTGCCACTGTTTCCAAACAGCCCTGATTTCCACATGTACACTGATAACCATTAGGTTCTACAACGATATGGCCAATTTCTCCTGCTGCACCAACCTTACCATGTATAAGATTGCCATCCGCGATAATACCGCCCCCTACACCTGTTCCAAGTGTAACAAAGACAACATCCGCGCCATCTTCACCGGCACCTTTCCAGCGCTCGCCTAATGCCGCCACATTGGCATCATTATCAATATAAAAAGGAATGCCTGTTCCTTCTTCAATCTGTTCTCTTACTAACTGCAAGGTATTCCAGTTTAAATTATATGCTCCAATGACTGTTCCTTTTTCACTGTCAACTGTCCCTGGAGAACCCATCCCAATTCCTAAAATATCCTTAGATGAAAGCCCATACAAATTAAGGTGATGATTAATCGATTCAACAATGTTTGGAACGATATTCTTTCCTTCATTTTGAATATCTGTCTCAATACTCCACTTTTGTTGAATCTCACCTTCTTCAGTCAAGATTGCAAATTTTGCCGTCGTTCCACCTAAATCAATACCAATTAGTTTTTTCATTTTGTTCCCCGCCTTATGAAATAATACAGGTGATATACCCACCTGTATTATTATAAACTATTTATCTAATAATTTCCGCTCCATTTGTAAATGTCGTTTGGTCATTTCTAAAGCTCTTCCCGATAAATGATCTTCATATTCTGAAACAATGTAACCATCAAAATCAGAGTTTTGAATAATCGGTAAGATTTTATCATATGGTATGCTAGCTTCTTCCAAATTCTTATCAATATAATGGAATTTCCCATGAAAATGAATCACATGTGGCATGATTTGTTTTAACCCTTCATAATCTGGTTCGTTATAGAAGGTTACAAAACCATACATTCCTTGGAAGGCACCCATGACAGCACCATTTGCTCCAGCATCAAGCATTCGTTGTCTTGCTTCCATCATCGGTACACCATCATAACGTAATTGAGCTGCCATTTCTAATAGTTCTAAAGGTGCTCCATTCGCCAAGGCTTCATCCCAATGCGGTTTATTTGGTTTAGTCGCAAAAGTACCAAAATCAGTGACAAGTCCAAGATATGGAGATCCTGTTTTTTCAATTACCTCAGTGAATTTCTGAATGCTTGGTGATGTTGGCGTTTCGGGATTATGAATTTCAATTCCAACCTTGATACCATAAGCCTCCGCATATGGCGCTAATTTGGCAAAAACTGACGGTCCAATAAGATATTGAGCACGCATAATTTTACAGCCCAATTTATTCGCTGTTTTTAAATCAATAATAGACGACTGAAGCAATTCTTCTTCAGTTAAATCACGATCAGATCTTAATCCACGGTCCGCATTAGCTCCATAAGAAATAAATTCGATTCCATAGTGATTCGTTATGGCTTTAAATTCATTTAAAACTTTGTCATTTACATATGGGTATGATGGCAGCATTTGCGTACCTACCAACTCAAATCCTTCCGCTCCAAATTCAGCTGCAGTGCGAATGCAATCCTCTAATGTAAATTTGCCTTTCACATATTCATCAGTAAAGCTATATAAAGAAACACCTAATTTAATATTACTCATTAGTTAGTACCTCCTTTCTCCTAATCTCTCACTAATAATGTTTTGCTTCCGCAAGAATCTAATACAGCGTATTCTCGTTCTGTCTTTCTGCCTGGAACGGCCATATATGGAATCCGTAACATCATTTTCACATCAATATGATGTTCGCCTTCTGTTAAACCGCCAGGTGCAAATACACGAATCGTAGCTGGGTCTATCAAATTCCAAAATTTCGAAATAAGACTTGGCAGTTGTCTTAAGGTAAACTCTTTCTCATTAAGACTAAAGGTTATGTCATCAGAATTTACTTCTTTACCATCAACAGCTACCACAAACTCTTCAATACAAGATAAGTAATGTCCGCGATAGTTACTCAAACGGATTTGAAATTCATACCCTAGTTTTTTTCCATTTACATACGTGTTTTTTAAACTTTCATCGCAAACAACATCGACGAAAGGTAATTTCATACTAAATGCCACTCTACCCACCTCCTATTTGCTTGCAACTGTTTCCTGTTCAAAAACAATTTCTTTACCAGTTTCAGCAGATCGATAGACAGCATCTAAAATTTTTGTCACAACAAATGCTTGTTCTGGTTTTACTAGTGGTTCTTTATCATATTTAACCGCTTCTAACCATTGTTTTGCTTCTAGTACTTCTGGCTTATTGGATCCACCTTCAAAGAATGCAATTGCTCCACCTGCAGAGTTTTTCTCTTCTGTTAACATACCATTGCGTGCAGAGTTATAAATTAATTCATTGTTGCGGAAACTCATGCCGGAATTGATTTGTGCTCCTGCCTTTGTACCACATAGAGTTGTAGCAGCTTCTCTTGATTCTAGTACATTGAGTGCCCAAGAAGATTCAAGGAAAACCGTTGCTCCATTTTCCATTTTGATGTATCCGAAAGCTGAATCTTCCACTTCATATGTTTCTGGATCCCAAGGACCAAACATATTTCCTTCAACAGCTTCTGGCAGATTACCTAATTTATTGAAAACAGAACCTGTCACCGAAACTGGTTTGTAATTATCCATCATCCATAAAGTGATATCAAGAGCGTGAGTACCGATATCGATTAGTGGACCGCCGCCTTGTTGAGATTTATCAGGAAATACTCCCCATGTTGGTACGGCGCGGCGACGAAGGGCATGTGCTTTTGCAAAATAAACTTCTCCAAGCTCATCTTTTTCACAAGCTTTATAAAGAGATTGAACTTCTGGACGGAAGCGGTTTTGATATCCAATGGTGAATTTCTTACCGGATTTTTTCCAAGCATCCATCATTTTCTGAGCAGCTTCAGTATTATGTGCCATTGGTTTTTCACACATAACATGCTTTCCTGCTTCAAATGCTGCAACGGTAATCGGGCTATGGCTAACGTTAGGAGTTAATACATGCACAAGATCAATGGATTCGTCTTTTAATAGCTCTTTATAATCAACATAAATTTTCGCATCTTCAGTTCCATATTCTTTCGCCGCTTTTTCAGCGCGTTCAATTTGAATATCACAGAATGCAACCATTTCAGCAACCTCTTTAAATTGTGCTAATGCTGGAAAATGTTTTTGATTTGCAATACCACCGCAGCCAATAATACCAATTTTTAATTTACCCATAATTTTCATTCTCCTTTTTTTCTTCATTATTAAATGATTTATTAGATTTATATATGATTATCTATCTAAGCAAAAAATTGACTCAAATAGTTTTTACTGATTTTAATAGAATCTTTCTTGGATTTTAGTGAGTCTTCGAACGCTTTGTCTTCTACCTCAATGACAGCATATCCTCGGTAGTCGATATCAGTTAAGGCAGATACATATTGACCCCAGTTTACATCTCCGAGCCCTGGTAGTTTAGGCGAGATATATTCTAGTGGTGTAGCCATGATTCCTACATCGTTTAGGCGATCTTTATAAACCTTAATGTCTTTAAAGTGGATGTGGAAGATACGCTCTTGGAATTCATATAGCGGCTTGATATAATCCATTTGCTGCCAAACAAAATGAGATGGGTCGAAATTCAATCCTAAATTTTGGTTCGGAATTAATTCAAACACACGGCGGAAGATAGCTGGTGTCGTCATTAGGTTTTGTCCGCCTGGCCATTCATCAGTAGTGAATAACATTGGACAGTTTTCAATGGCAATCTTGACTCCTAGCTCTTCTGCAAATTCTACGATTGGCTTCCAAACTGTTGACATCGTTTCCAAATTTTCTTCTACGGTTTTCTTTTGGTTCCTACCAATAAAAGTGGTTACCATGTTAATATCAAGCTTGTTAGCTGCCTCAATGCATTTTTTGATGTGGGCAACGTAGTAATCACTTTTTTCTGTATCCTCATCTAATGCATTAGGATAATAAGCAATAGCGGAAATTTTAATGCCTTTTGCTTCGGTATAATTTTTGATGTAATCGACATCTAAGTTATCGACATCAATATGGGTAACTCCCGCATATTTCCGAGCCGCTTTCCCTTTTGGCCATGCACATATCTCCACACATGAAAATCCGTTTTCAGCTGCATAGTCGATCACTTCTTCAAAGGTGCATTCATTTAAGATTGCGCTGTTAAATCCAAGCTTCATTGTGTCTGATCCTCCTATGTTTCTATTAAGTTTTTTATATTGATTTCGCTTACATTTATATCTTAACCTGTCTCCGTATTTTTGCCCTTTCTTTAATTATCCTCAACAGGTATAGATTTTCGTCTTTTTTCTACGTTTCTTTTCTTTTATATAAAAATAGGTTAATAATTATAGTGTAATTTTTAACCTACCCATTTATTTATCAATAAGCTCTATTAAATTTAGCTGTTGATTTCCTCTCCAGGCGCTCGCTTTCCGCGGGCGTGCCGGGGAGCCTCCTCGACGCTGAAGCGTCGAGGAGGCTCCCCTGCCCCGTACTCCCGCAGGAGTCGAGCGCCTTCCGTTCCAATCAACGAGTTATAAGAAAAATAATATTGTTTAATAGAGCCCATAAATATAAAAAGGTGCCATATTACTCTTTGCACCTTCTTTTTTAATCATATTGAATTACATTTTCTTTTTATCCTTTAACAGAACCTAAGGCAATTCCTTTGACCAGGTACTTTTGAAAAAATGGATAAGCAAGAAGTATAGGCAGGAATCCGATGACTGCTATTGCCATTCGAACACCTGTGGTAGGAATAGTGGAAGCCGCTTTACTCGCGTTCGAACCTAAATTACCGCTTGCTAAAAACTGAATGTCTGACAGCATTCTGTTCAAGATATTCTGGATACTATATAAAGATGGATCCGTAATATAGACTAGACCGTTAAACCAATCATTCCAATATAGAATGGTTTGAAGCAGACCAATTGTAGCCAATATGGGAAGTGAAAGCGGAAGAATAATAGAAAAGAACGTTTTAATTTCTCCGGCACCATCCATCCGTGCAGATTCGATCACAGGCTCCGGTATGGACGTCATAAAGAAAGTTCTCATTAATAACACATTAAATCCGTTCATAAGTAACCCAGGAACAATTAATGCCCAGATTGTATTTTTAATATCAAACACCTGCGTATAAACAAGATACGTAGGAACTAGACCGCCGTTAAACAATAACGTAAAGAAAACCAAGAAGGTAAACAAATTTCTGAAAGGTAAATCACGTCGAGAAAGTCCATAAGCCAAAAACGAAGTCATCACTAAGCTGACAAAGGTTCCAAATACCGTTACAAATATCGTAATTCCGTATGCCCTTAATAAGCTTGCTGAATTAGCGAAGAGATACTTATAAGCATCAAAATTTATCTTATTTGGAAAAAAGGAATATCCCTCTTTTAAAATATTTGCTTCACTTGAGAAGGAAGAAGCTACGAGTATTATAAACGGAATAATGCTGCCTGCCGATAGGACTATTAAAAAAATATGGGAAACCCACTGTGTGATTCGATCAGATTTATACATCCTTTACCACCTCCAGATTAAAATAATGCATGGTCTTTGCTTTTTCTACGAACGAGATAATTTGATAGTAATACGAGTATAAATCCGACGATAGACTGATAGAGACCAGCTGCGGCCGACATACCAATATCACCAAGCTGCATTAAACCGCGATAAACATATGTGTCAATCACATTCGTAGTATCATAGAGAGCACCAGAATTCATTGGTACCTGATAAAATAACCCAAAATCGGAGTAGAAAATCCTTCCTATTGCCAATAAGGTCATCATAATGATTACCGGAGAAATAGAGGGAATGGTAATATGAATGATTTGCTGCCATTTATTCGCTCCATCTAATTTTGCTGCCTCGTAATATTCTTGGTCAATTCCGATGATAGCGGCTAAATAAATGACACACAAGAAGCCGACACCCTTCCACATATTGATGAAAGTAAGTATATAAGGCCAATATTTTGCTTCTGAATACCAAGAAACACCATCTAATCCAAGCATAGGTAAAATAGTCTTATTCAGATAACCGACATCCTCGCTTAGAAAAGCGAATCCCAAATAACTGACAATCACCATTGAAATCAAAAATGGCAAAAGAATTACACTTTGGTAAAAGCTTTTCGCTAGTTTATTTTTAATTTCATTTAACATGATTGCTACTGCGATTGCTACTATTGTATTTAGAATAATAAATCCGACATTATAGAGAATCGTATTTCGAGTAATGATTAAGGCATCTCTTGTACTAAACAGGTATTCAAAGTTTTTAAAGCCAATCCAATCACTTCCTAAGATCCCTTTAGCAAAATTGATATCTTTAAACGCAATCATAAGCCCCAACATCGGTAAATAATTATTAATTAGCAAATAAATTAAACCTGGCAGCATTAAGATATAAATTGGAATATACCTTTTCAATTTGATTAGCCTAGTGTTGACCTTTCTCTTAGAAATTGATTGGACATCTGCCTTCAATTCCTTGACCGTTACTTCTGACATCCCTATTCCCCCTGTTCTAATAAGTACTGAACTATAAAAAAAGAGATTAAAAATCAAAATTGGATTTTTAATCTCACCATAATGGATAAGATAGTTAATTATTTATTTTGGTTATTTGCCCATTCATTTAATTGTTTTTGTTTTTCTTTTATAATCTTTTCAATACCCGCTGCCTTTAAACTGCTAATAAATTCAGGTAATTTCGTTTTAGGATCTAACACACCTGATTCCAATCCGAGCGCATATTTACTCACCACATTGGTAACGGCTGTCACCTCTGTTTTGACTGGAGAACTATCAAAATTAAAACCAAGTGCTTTCGATTTTAACGCACTCTTGTTAAATTCCTCTGTTTGAGTCCATAGGTTTGGATCATTCCCCTCAAATACATAAGAGAGGAAAGCATCTCCCATAGCAAAACTCATATTTAAATTGTATCCATCGTTTTTGGCATCGACACCATTTGGGTACTTAATGACATTATCTGATACTTTTACATAATGCTTTCCTTCAATACCCCAGTCTAGTAAATTAACGATTTCTTTATCCTGATACATTAAATTAAGGAATTTCATCGCAGCTTCAGGAACCTTGGACCCCTGTGGAATTCCCCACATCATGGTGGTTACAGCAGAAGTGGTCGTTACCGGTTCTTTAAGTGATGTGGTGACCATCGGAACAGTAGTAATTTGAGATTCTTGTAAAGCAATACCAGGTTTTTGTGGACTAAAATAACTAAAACCGACATTTGACTTTACTAAATTTGTTCCAGCTTCTGTATTGGTAGTCGGATTTTTTAAAGTCAGTCCTTCATCATGCCATTTTCTCATTTTCTCAACAAACTGAGCATAGTCCTTTGTTTCATATAAATCTACTACTTTTAGATTGTTATCATAGTTAGGTAAAACCCCTAAAGTATCTCCTAACGGATCAAACCAATTATAGACAACTGTAGGTTGTGCTCCAGCTTGAAAAGGCACAATTGGTGTAATACTTGGCTCATTTTTCTTTATTGTTTTCAGCATGGATTCTACATCATCCATCGTCTTAATCTTACTAATGTCAATATGATATTTATCTACCAAATCTTTACGCATATTAATACCAGAGGCACCAGCCATATCTCTAAGTGTTGGAATCGCATACATTTTTCCTGATACCTTTGCCGCATTCAAATAATCAGGATCCATTACCTTTTTTATATCTTGACCATATTTATCTACTAAATCATCCAAAGGTAGTAATTGTCCTTTTGCCACTTGTGATGTATATCCAAAGAAGGATGTAACTAGCATTAAATCCGCCTTTTCATTACTTGATAACATCAAGTTTGTCTGTTGAACATAGTTACCGATATTAATTGGTGTTAATTTTACCGTTGCATTAATTTTTTTCTTAGTGATCTTGTTAATTTCATCTTGGACTAGGTTTAAATCCTTAGGCACAGTTGTAGTAAAGAAGACCATATTTACTTCTGGTATATTTCCTCCTTCACCTGAACTTTCATTTGTCGAACTCTGTTTATTTGAACTACATGCTGAAAGTAAGATTAAAAAACAAACCAGAATTATACTAATTAATCTTTTATGTGTCTGCAAAATGACTAACCCCCAATTTCTACTGTCTCTTTGACACCGCTTACATTTCTAAGTAGTTTTCAATCACTTCTTTTAAATTCCCAAGCAGGAATCACCGCCTTTTGCGAATGGTCTTTTTATTAACCATCGTTCTATATATCGCTTATTATAAGGAGGAATACTAGCGAAAACGTTCACATTATTAACAATAATAATGTTAATTTTTAATATTTTTAGAAAATACAAAAATATTTAAAATCGAAAAACCGCAAAATGGTTTATAACATTCTGCGGTTACTCCGAATCTAATTATTAGATTTACTATCAATCAATAACATACTTCAACTAAAGCTTTTAATTTGAAATGCTTGAACATACTTATCCAACTCTATTAGATTGTCTTCTTCCGTATAATCATAACTCTCAATTCCTCTTTTTTCACTTTTAGAAGATGGACTAAAGGATTTCTGCTGATTTTTGCGAAACTGGTAGGGGGTTGTGTGAAAGGTATCTTTAAATAGCTTGTGAAACGTATTCAAACTAGAAAAACCAGACTCCATCGCAATCTGAATTACCGACCAATTTGTATTAAGTAGATATTGTACAGCCTGCTCCAGGCGAATACCGTTTAGATATTTTACAAAAGACTGTCCCATATGCTGCTGAAAATATCGTGATAAATAAGGAACCGTCAACTCTTCTTTTTCTGCAATTTCATTTAAGGTAATCGGGTGCATATAATTTTTTTGGATAAAGTTAGTAATTCTTGTCAGACGTTCCATATCTTTGCTGCTGTTTCGGTTGATCTGCTTATGATTTATCACTCTAAATTGACTAATAAGGTGGTATACAATGTCTAAAAGCAATGAATGAATTTTAATATCATATCCTAGCTCTTTTTTTCTTAATGTAAGCATAAGTTGTACCATTAACAAACGGATACCATCGAACCTTCCTTGATCCTCATTATGAAAGGATTGACATTCAAATGATTCCATCTCAATGTTTTGATAGCATTTTTTAATAAACGTTAGTGGAATTTGAAGTAATAACACCAAATTATCTTCACTTGCTTCCACACCGTGAACCTCATTGCTGTTTATCAGGAACAAATCATTTTCTTGTAGAGAATACTCTTCTCCCCCCACAAAAACTTGGATTTGACCTCTCAGAACAAACAAGAATTCAATCCTATCATGCCAGTGCATCGCGACATATCTCACACTTGTCATTAACATTAACATCGGAACCTCTTCATTTATGACCGCACTTTCATATGGATATTTCATAAGCGCCTCCCCTACAGTGAATATGAAAACTTATAAAAGGTGTGGCCTTTTCAGGTACCACACCTTTTTAGAATTCTCATGACATAAACAAGGTAATCTTTCCAAACATGCCAGTTGGATCTATTGGGTCATGCCAAACAATAAATGGTGGTTCTGGTTGATTAAAACGATCTCTATCCAATGTAGTTGCTACCTCCACACGAATAGTATTGGTACCGTTCCTTAAATAGGAGGCTACATCATAAATATATGGTGGACAAACTTTCATCCCGACATATTCATCGTTAATCCATAATTCCACAGCTTCATAAATGGATTCAAAAGCTAGAATCCCTTGTTTTGGAACCTCTGCAAGGTCAAATGACTTTTCGTACTTAATAATTCCCGTAAAAGCTGGGTTTATCTTAGAAATTGGTACCAATTCATTCATTTGATTTACTTCGCCAAAATTCGGATATTCAATGTTTTTTACCAGAGAATATTTCCAATCTGAAGATAGGTCCTTTGCTTTTTCGCAATCTGACAGCTTTATAGAAAAAGGAAGATGATCATTAAATTCTCCAGAATGTTCATTATCACTAACAAAAACAACACAAGATTCATAAGGCTTTAACTCTAGATAAATCATGGCTTTTTCATTTTCTTTTCTTACAGCTATTTTTTCAAATTTATTCTCTAAACCATTATAGACAATAGCAAATTCACCATCAGCTAGTTCGATTTCCCCGCTAAAGGTTTCATGCGCTGATTCATTCTGGAACATGTAAATGTTATGTTCTTTCAGATAGTGGTAATAAGTTAAATCCTTAAATGGTTTCTTTAATTTAATATCATAGATTCCTACCGTTCTAAGTTCAGAAGCCAATTCACCTAAAGATACCACCTTACATTTATCTACTGCTTTTAATAGGTTTGAGGCTTCCTCCTGATCAACTAGGTTCGAAATTCCTTCTGGTCTACCATCAACAAAAATAATCTCCAAGTCAGCTGAATTATTAATAAACGCAGCTAACTCTTTCGTTATAAACTGACTATATGGAATAACCAAACATTTAAATGCTTCTCCATTAATCATTAAATGTCTTTGGTCTAATTTCCCATTATAGGATTCTAGATCAATTAGCATATCAATTGGAACGAAGTCAAAATCAATTTGATTTTCCGTTAAAACCCTAGCTGGTTTTTGCATTTTCATGTATTCACCCGTCCACTCACTCTCGCCATGGTACAAAACAGCCACAGGTGCCACATGTCTGCCGCCATTAAAGATATGACATAAGCGGTTGGCATAGTGCATTAGATAGGCAAAATGTTTAAACTGTGGATTATGTCCACGGGCATAGAAGTGCGGAGGACAATCGAAATCAGGATATTCACGCATCGAAAATGCATGTGGAACAAGGTAATTGATGCCACGGACAACTAAATGATCCAAAATATACTTCATATCTCTAACGCCAAGCTTCCATCCATAAGCACCAAATAATTCGCACATCGTTCTTCCTTTTTTCTTGGGATCGAGATGACCGTAGGAAGAGCCTAGTTTTCCGAGTGTATAATGATAGAATTCACCATCTCCCTTGAAGATTCCACGGCGTTCTAACCCCGCACCGCCAAAAATCACTTGACCGCCAATCACATCAATTCCCGACATATGCTGTCCTGATAAGGCTCTAAAGAAATGCCCCGCACCGCTTCCTAATCTGCTATGCTGATCATTATCTTCAATCACGTGTCCAATGTATTCAACATGATGTGCTTCACACCATTTGCCCAATTGATGACTAAAGTTTTTTTCATATAAGCGGGTTACAATATCCATATAGGTATAACGGGTATGAACACAATAATTCATTTCATCCGAGCTATTCCATAAATAAGGTAAGCATACTCTCCACTGATCCCCTAGGGCTTCTGATAGCAGAGCTTTTGCTTCTTCACTCCAGGGTAATGGCATGTCTTTTTTTCCGATCGTTTCATTAAAATCAAAGCCATTAACATTACCAAATGCAGGCTCATCTGAGAAAAATCCTGTAAATGTTTTCCCAAACTCCTCTTTGTAACGTTCAAAATGTGGTTGATATACAGCTTCAAGCTGTGTGTTGACTGACTCTTCATCGATCATATTAATATATTTCGGGTTACCGCCATCTGTTTTCGTTTCATAAACGACATAAATTCTCCATGCTCCTTCTGGTAAGGTGCAGGTTAAAAAATCACCCTCAACTCGATCAGTTAAATCAATTAATTCTTCATTAATAATCCCTTCCGTTACTAATTTCCCAGCCACAACACTAATTAATTTATTATGTTTCTGTTCTTCTTTGTCAATTGCTTTCCCAATATCTAACCATGATGTCTTTGGCTTTAACATAAGCGAAATATGTATGGTGACTTCACTTTGCGCACCTAATACATCCACTGTATTATAATTGATATATGTTTTCTTTCGGTTCGGATATTTTTTCTCAATTAATCCATTGGCATAGCCTGTTGGAAAATGAGCATCATCTAATACCCAAACTCGCATTCCTCTTTGCTTGGCCTCGTCCATGACAATATCCAGGTCATGCCACCAGTCTGGACCTGCGAAGTCAGGATGCGGTCTTGCTTCGACACAGATTCCTTTGATCCCGCATTCAAAAATTCTAGCAATTTCTTCTCTAATAACAAGTTCTTCTTCCCCTCTCATCCAGAGAAAAGGTAGAATATAATTTTTGGTTTGATGATTCAATAAATCCTGTACTGTCTTATACATGATGTAAACCTCCTATTAAAATAGCTTATAAGTTACACATCATGTGCAACTTATAAGCTCATAAAATAATATTTACATTGTTATCCCATTTCGTCTTCTTAAAAGTTCATTTGTATTCTCCATAGCTCTTGCTTTAGAGATCTTATAAAAATATAACGGAATGGTGGCTAATAGATAAATGATCCCAGGTGCTAGGTTTACTAAAGCATTTATTCCGTGAACGACTTCAGGTGTCTGCTGTTGATTGGCCACATAACCAATTGCGCCTAAGATTGTTGCACTTGCCGCCCCAACTAAAGCGCTTGCAATCTTGGTTGAAAGACTTGTAAATGAGTAAATGGCACCGTCAGCGCGAATTCCTGTTTTAATTTGATAGTCATCGATACAGTCAGCAACCATACTAAAATTCATTGGGCTGGCAAAACCAGTTGGCAAGCATGCAGCGATTGTCAATACGATTATCATTGTAATATTAGTAGCTGGTGTAAAGTATAACGCTATAAAAGCAATACCAGTAAGAGTTGAACCAAGAATTAGGATTGTTTTCTTCTCAAAAAATTTAGCTATAAAAGGAAGCGCAAATGATCCAATTGCCCCACATACTGAAAGAATCGTAAATGAGACCGCAATTAAATCTGGACGATTTAAAACGTAAATACAGTAATACGTTAATGTACCAATTCTTCCAAATACACCTAATAGTACAACGAAAAGACTTGTTAATAACAGAAGTAATTGTTTATTAGCTCCAACAGCTCGTAAAGATTCCTTAAGTGTTGGTCTCTCCTCAATCGTTGGCTCTATTAATTCCTTACAGTTCTTAAAAGTAAAGAATAATAAAGGGGCCGATACCACTGATAATACAATTGCTGCATAGAAGAAACCATGTTGCTGATTACCATGACCTAAGATAGTTATTAAAGGCATTACCGCAGCTCCTGTAAGAATACCAGCGACTTGTCCAAAAACCCCTCTATAGGCATTTAAATTTGTTCTTTCGTGAGTATCTCTAGTCATTACAGTGGCAAGTGCACCATAAGGTACATTTACGACAGAGTGAACAGTACCTAAAAGTAAATATGTAACACCTGCGTAAATTACCTTAGCAGTTCCTGTTAATTCTGGAGTGTAGAATGTCAAAATATTTAATAGAGCTAGAGCAAATGCACCGTAAAGAATATAAGGTCTAAAACGTCCATGTTTGCTTTTTGTTCGTTCCATGATTAAGCCGAGGATTGGGTCAACAAAGCAATCCCAAACCCTTGCTACAAGTAGAATAATAGCTGCTGCTCCGCCAGCGATACCGAATACATCTGTATAAAAAAACAATAGATATGACGATGCTAAACTCCAAACGACACTTGCAGAGAATTCACCAAACCCATAGCTTAACTTTGTAAGAAAACTAAGGTTACCACCATTAATTTGAGGCACTACCAAACTTTCTTTTGTTTGTGGAACTGCTCCATTTGCCATATCGTATCCTCCTAGTTCAAAATACCTCAATTAGAATTTGTGAATCATTCAGTAGCTACTGTTACAATTATAGTACCGCACCTATTATGTAACCGCATTCATATAATTAAACACATAACAGCAATATCTTATCCTTTATAGTGAGTCTGTATGGGGGTTTACAAAAAGATTAAATAAATAGTTATTATTCTTAACCTAATTTTTAATCAATTCCGACATTTATTGAAAAAAAGCTATTATTTTAGCTTTTTTCTAGCTATTTTATCACATTTTTATCAATGGTAGATTATTATTTTGCTAGGTAAGCTTACCCAGTTTAAAATCTTTTGTTTTTAGAAATAGGCTGTGTGGATGTTGATTTCCGCTCCAGACGCTCGCTTTCCGCGGGCGTGCCGGGGAGCCTCCTCGACGCTGAAGCGTCTGCGGGGTCTCCCCGGCCCCGTACTCCCGCAGGACTTTGATATTCTTCCTCGGGTCCACCCACGCACGAAGAAAATGCGATAGCATTTTCGAGGAGTCGAGCGCCTTCCGCTCCAATCAACATCGTTCCAAAATCAACAATAATCATTAACACAGCCTAGAAATAAAAAACAACCTATAACATTGTCATAGGTTGTCGATCAATTCTATTTATTTTTCTAAAACTCTTAATTCACCTTCTAGTCCTTCTTGAGAGTTTGGTCCGACGCATACTTTGAACAAACCAGGTTCCACCACATATTCCATCGCCTCATTATAAAAACCAAGGCTATGTATATCCAGATCAATAGTAACAGTTTGACGTTCTCCTGGCTGTAGATTGACCTTCTTAAAGCCTTTTAATTCCTTGACTGGTCTTACTCTAGAAGCAACTAGATCTGAAATATAAAGCTGAACAACTTCTTCACCGGCTCGTTTCCCTGTATTAGTTACATCTACACTAATCGTTGTGAGACTATCCTTCGTAACCTCTGGAGAATTTACAACAAGGTTATCATAATTAAAGGTCGTGTAACTTAAACCAAACCCAAAAGGATACAATGGTTGATGTGGTCCATCAATATATTTAGATGTGAACTTGATCTTACCTGCCGGTCTTCCCGTACGCGGATGATTATAGTAAATTGGCACTTGTCCAACTGAATAAGGGAAAGTCGCCACTAATTTACCGCTTGGATTGTAATCTCCAAACAAAACATCAGCTACCGCAATGCCGGTCTGAATACCCAGTTGCCATGCTTCGACAATGGCAGATACGTTGTCGGCTACCCAAGGGATAGCTAAAGGTCTTCCGTTAATAAGGACCACTATGACAGGTTTACCTGTTTGGTGCAATGCTTTTAATAATTCTTCTTGTCGCCCTGGGAGATTTAAATCCATTCGGCTAGAGGCTTCACCGCTCATGTCGGCATTTTCACCAACAACCGCAATAATTACGTCTGAATCGCTTGCCATTTCCACAGCTAAGTTAAAATCCATCCCTTCCTCTCCAATGACTTCACATCCTTTGGAGTAGGCAATCTCTGTATCATTTTCAACCGCAGCTGTTATGCCGGAAAGAATGGTAACTACATCTTCTTCATTACCTGTTATTGCCCAAGTACCTAGTAATTCCTTTTTATTATCGGCCAAAGGACCAATAACGGCAATTTTCTTGAGATTTTTCTTTAATGGCAAGATATTGTTCTCATTTTTCAACAAAACGATCGATCGTTTCGCCATCTCTCTCGCGATATCGATATGTTCAGGTGCCAGCAGAGATTGTTCCTCTATAACCTTATTTGTTCTATACGGATTATCAAAGAGACCCAAGTTGAATTTCACACTTAAAATTCGTCTAACCGCTTCATCCAATACCTCAACAGAGATGGTACCGTTTTTAAATTGTTCAGGTAAATCTTCTTTGTAGGTACCTTGACTCATATCCATTTCTAATCCTGCAAGAAGTGCTTTTTTGCTCGCTTCTTTACGATTCTCAGCATATCCATGTACTTCCACTTCAGCAATCGAGTTGGCATCACTGACCACAAACCCAGTGAATCCATACTGTTCTCTTAAAACATCTGTTAATAGATATTTATTGACAGTACATGGAACACCATTCAAATCATTAAATGCACTCATAAAGGTTCCAACACCTGCTTTTGCCGCAGCCTCAAACGGTGGAAGGAAGACATCATGAAGCGTTTGGAGCGACATATCGACTGTATTATAATCCCTGCCACCAACTGCACCACCGTATGCAGCAAAATGCTTGGCACATGCTAGTATTCTTTCAGGTTGAGAAACGTCTTCTCCCTGAAACCCTCTGACTCTAGCAGCAGCAATTATACTACCCAAATAGGTATCTTCACCAGCACCTTCTGCTATCCTTCCCCAGCGCGGATCCCTTGTGATATCTACCATTGGGGCATAAGTCCAGTGTAATCCTGAAGCAGAGGCTTCTTTTGCAGCAATTTCTGCCGTCTTTTCAATTAATTCCATATCCCAGCTACAGGCTTCTGCAAGAGGAATGGGAAAAATCGTTCTGTAGCCATGGACCACATCTAAACCAAAAAGAAGCGGTATTCCTAATCTTGACTCTTCCACAGCAATTTTTTGTAATTCATTTGAAAGCTCCGCTCCTGTGACTCCTCCCATTGAACCAAGCAGACCCTCTTTTATTTCATCTCTATGATAATTTCTTTCCATTGCTTGAAATTCCTCATAAGAAATCTCACCTTCTACTAATTTGGCAATAATTTCGTCTTTTGTCATGCCAAATGCACCAAAAATGGATGGAAGAAATTGTGTTAGTTGACCGATTTTTTCTTCTAAGGTCATTTTCCCAACCAGATCATTTATTTTTTTCTCATAATCTTTATTAATGATTGTTTTTAGATTACTAACCTTTCCCATTACCATTCTCCTCGTTTATCTTATTATTGGTTCTATTACAAAAAGTACCCTACAGGTAGATTTTTTTCTACACTATAAGGTACTTTGCACCCTCTTTTAAAATGATGATAGTAACCGAACCTTATCTTTGACTTTTTCGAAAAAAACAGGTTCTTTTCTGCTAGCTGCTTTATAAAAATGATCGATTATATTCATCATGTAAACGCCGTGTTCTGCAGGTGCGATTAATTCTTCACCAGTTAATATACTATTTAGAAAATGCTCAAACTCATTCTTTAATTTAATATTTGGATTAAGAACTGGTGAAATATCAACACAGGTTTCCAATAACTCAGAGTGAATCTTTACCTCACCATTAATTAGACTTATTCCACCTTTAGTCCCTAGTATTTCAATAAAGGTTTTATCTTGTTCAATATTAGAAGCCCAGCTAAATTCAAAATTTACAGTAGCCCCATTTTGGAGACCAATAAAACCAACAGCTGTATCTTCGACATTAAAGATTCCATTGGGATTCCCCTTATAACCGTTACGGTTACGTGTAGTGGTATGGCTAAAATTTTGATGAATAGCACCTGTAACATACGACGGTGCCGGCATCCCGATGAGATATAATGCTAAATCAAGATAATGAACTCCTAAATCAATCATGACTCCGCCGCCAGCAGAATCTTTATTGGTAAACCAGGTACCCCTGCCTGGAATTCCGCTTCTTCTGATCCATCCAGCTTTTACTTGATAGATTTCTCCTAAGTATCCCGAATCAATATATTTTTTTAGAAAAACCGCTTCATTTGTAAAACGATTATTTAAACCAATCATGACCTGTTTGCCTGATTGATTCTTTGCATCGACTATTTTCTGTGCTTCATTTGCATTAATTGCAAGAGGTTTTTCACAATGGACATTTACCCCTTTTGTTAGCGCGTAGGTTGAAATCTCAGCATGAAGAAAGTTAGGAGTGCAAATACTTACCAAATCCAATTCTTCTTTGTCTAACATTTCCTCATAATTACTATAAACTTTGGTAATATTATATTTTTTCGCCAGTCTTTCTGCACTCTCAATATTTACATCACAGATAGAAACTAATTCAACATTTGCTAGTGTCATATAATTATTCAAATGCTTTCTCTCAGCATTACTGCCCGCCCCAATTAAACCATAACGTAATTTCTTGTTGTTCATTTGACCACTCCTCCTGTATTTAAAATGCTAGTTTTCTCATATACTCAATAGTGAAATCTATTCCTTTTTCTCCAAGTTCTCCAGTCCATACAGGAGAATGCGGTTCAATACTTAGTCCTCCTGTATAACCCTTTACTCTTAATAATGAAATAAATGTTTTCCAATCTGTTTGATCTAAGCCTGCTGGCGGGTCATCCACTCTCTCACCATTGATGATCATTGACCCTTTTAAATGTACATGGTTAAAACGGTCACCCCAATCAAGTGTTTCCTGGAGGTAATCACCGCCAAAATATCGACTGTGGGAAGGATCAAATTTGATTCCTAATTCCTTTAAATGACCATGAACGATTTTCCAGACATCTGGAGTATTAACAAAATTCACCTTTCGGCAATTGTAAGAAGAGACCTTTACTCCTTTAGGTTTTGCATAGTCTATTAATAGTGAAAAAAACTGAATGGCAGCTCTACAGTTTTCAAAGAAAGATAATTCTTCCACATAGTTACAACCACTTACAAAGTTGGTACATCCTAATTCACTTGCTACATCAATCAGTTTGTAGCATCTTTCTAACTCTTCTTCGATAACACTACCTTGCTCATTAATGCGTAAGGATTTCCATCTGCCAATCGAGCCAATGTCAATACCATATGCATTTTTCCATTTTTTTAGATTCTCACGGTTGTGATAAAACGCATCAACATCTTGACCTTCATTTACACAGACTTCTATAAAATCTAATCCTTTTTGCTTCGCTTTTTGAAAACTTTCTTCTGTTGGAGTAGCTATAATTCCAAGCTTCATTTTTAAAACCTCTTTCTTATATTTTTATTAGCCAATTATCTAACAATGTTTTTAAGTAACGCTTACATTTTTATTTTAATCTTTGTGTTAGATTTCTTCTTTCTTCTTGTTATCCATTTAATCGTTAATTTTCATTCTTTTTCATTTCTTTTCCATAAAAACAAAAAAAGAGGTTAAAAATCTATATTAGATTTTTAACCTCTTTATTCGAACATCATTTATATATCACTAAACAACAAGTTGAATTCAAATAATCTTACCTCGTGGGGCTGTAGTTCTCCTTTTAAAACAATTGAATTACCCTCCACCACATGATGTTCCACTTTCATATAGGGAACACAAATTTGTTTTAAATATTCGACTTCATCTGGTTTCATATCATCCACGGCACCAAATTTCAACCATTCATCAAGGACACTCCCATGATCGCGGTTTAATTTAAGCTCTTTTACTCGATATTTCCCATTGACGAGTCCTTGTATTTCTAGTGAGAGATTTAACGTTTCATTGTTCTCAAAAATTTCATATTGCTCGTTAATTCCCATAGTTCCTTCAGGATGTAAATAATAAGAGTAGTTAAAATGTTTGTAGTTAAAGCAAATTACTTGGAATCGATTTCCAGACCGCTTCGTTACAATATAATGTTCACCCTTGGCCACTAGAATTTCACCCAATTGCTTTAACAGCGTAAACGCATGGTAACTCGGTTTCTTTATGCCACTTTTCGTTACCAAACCTGCACCACCATGCAGAAGTGTTTTGGAATCCCAAAAGTCACTAAAAATATCCGAAAACAACCAGTACCCCATCATATTCACTTGATTTTGATTCAAATTTTCAATGATGTTTTTGGTCATGTAAGAAGCCTTAAAACAGCTATCATTAAGAAAGTTACGATTTGAAATGGAAATATTCCATTCTGTCACATTCAATTCTAAACCATCAAAACCAGCCTTTTTTAAAGCTTTTCTTACCTCATTCAGTTTATTTATAACATAATTAGGATTGTTGGAATGTAAATTTTTAATCGGTACCCGGTACTTATCTCGATTAATTTCAATTGGATATAGGTAAATGGAAAGAAAATCAGGCTGAATTTCCTCTTTCTTCCATTGTTCTAGAAGTAAATCAAGTTTATCGCCTTCCAAATCAATACTTAACCCACATCCACCAACCTTCGCTAATGGTATAAGTTCGTTTGTATGCTTTTTAAATTCACTGAATATCTTAAAATACTCTTTAAATTGGCTCAGGCCAACATCTTGATTGTTTTTAACTTGATCTAAAAAGTCCTTTTCATCTTGTAAACTTGTATTAAATACATCCGTGTGTGGTTTCCACATTTCAAAATACCAAGTCTCGACTTCATCAATTCCATATCGCTGAATACATTGCAGTAAAAAGGCCCTAAATAGGTTTGTCCATTCTTCTAGTGACCTTTGACTTATTGTTTGGATAGCAATTGTCTCTCCTATGGCTTTTTGAATGATTTTAGGTTTTGGACCCATTTCAATAAATGGTTTTAATTTATTTTTGACTAAAAAATCCAATAATTTGTTTGTATTTGAAAAATTGTAGGTGATCGTTCCACCAGAGCGATCTTCAACAAGCATATCATCTCCAAACAAACCCCAAAATCTGGCATAGGTGAAGCCGATTTCGCCTTGTAGAAGCATGATTTGCTCTTGCATATCCGAATTTAGAATATCTTTTGCATAACCAATATTCAAAAGCTTATTCCAATACTTCGTAAATGCATCCAATTTCCCTATCTTAATGGTTTCGGTTTCGACTGTTCCTGTCACTTTAGGGAGTGTTTGGACCTTTTGCTCCTCCGAACCTTTAAGATATTGACGCAGCTCAGTGAATGCTTCATCACTATCTTGATTCCCTACTTCTTCAGTAAAATTATCTTCTTTTTCAGTTGTCTCAGACATTTGTTTACGATATTCAACTGGCTTTACCTGATAATTTTCATTAAAGACCCTGTTAAATGCCGCTAAATTAGGAAATCCATTGTCCAATGCAATGCGAGTAATAGGCTTATTCGTGTTAACCAGTTCGTTAACCGCATGTGCGAGACGAATTCCATTTAAATATTGAGAAAAAGTTTTTCCTGTTTGTTTCTTAAAAAATTTAGACAAATAAGGAACAGAGATGAAATGGAGTCCGGCAACTTCCTCTAAGGTTAAGGGCTCCCGATAATTACTTTGAATGTACTCCATGATTTCAGATAATCTTTCATTTTGTCCTTTACTAGTTGAATAGCTTGGTATTTCTAGCTGATTCGAACTCTTTAAGTAATGAAATTTTAGTAATGAGATTAATTTAAATGTTTTCTCTAATGTTTCCACCTCGGAATCATTTCTCTGTTGCATATATACGGATAATAGTTCTTCAATGACTTGTCTAAAGTCCTGGTCTGAAGAAAGACTTTGTTCGTTAGAATTACATAAAAATAATAAATTTTTTTGACCAAGCAATGAACTTAATTCTAAATAATTGAAATGAAAAACAACAAATAAATTATCCTTTTCAGATTGAAAAGAGTGAAATTCATTTGAATTCACTAAGATAAAATCCGATTTGATCAAATGAAAAGTATTTTGATTGATTTTCACTTGAAGCTGACCTTTTATCACATAGATCAATTCAATTTCCCGATGGGCATGCTCTAAATTACTCTTATGATTCATAACGGAAACCGTTACCAAATTGGAATCTATGGAAGATTGGAAAATCTGTGTACCACTCATTTCAATCACCTCTTTAAAGCAATACTAAAAAAAGTACCTTTATTTCTAAATATAGCACAAAAGAAATCAATTCGACATTTTTTTTGTAATCTTCAAGTTAACCGTAAACATTAAATAGGAACCTTTTTCCAAGGTTCCTAACAATCTATTGATTTAGTAAATTGCTTAATAACACTTGATGTCGTCTAACTTGTTCTACACTGTCGACTTCCATATAATCTTGAATATGCCGGTTTCCTTCATACTCGCTGTCAATATAACCCTGGTACCCTGCTTCTGTTAGAACATTAATAATATCTTTATATGGAATACTAGGTTCTTGGTAGTTTTCGGTAACTTCATAGAATTTTCCATGGACGTGCATAATATATGGAATATAGTCTTTAAGGATATTAGGATCCGTGTAGACAAAGTGTTTTGCTAATTCTGCATATTCCACATCCTTTTTATTTGCATTCTTCATTCTTGTTACAGCTTCAAAGGTTTCTTGTTTGTCGAGTCCATTTGCATAATTGTCACTAACGAATTTAATAATTTCAGGTGTAGCTCCATCACGAATATATCTTTGCTCTATCACAGGTGCCATTCTCTTTACAAAGATACCTAAATCAGGCATGATTCCGAACCACTTGGTTCCGCTTTTTATGATATATTCCATCCTTTCCTCAAACCATGGTGTTCCAAAAGTAAACGGAGCATGTACTTCAAGAGCTATTTTCACTCCATACTCTTCAGCGTAAGGTAGACTCGCCTTTACTACTTCAAGAGGAGTGGAAACTAATGTTCTTAACACCTTAAAACCTAGTTTATTAGCAAGCTTGAGGTCCCTTACCATCATATCCACATTTTCTTCGAGTGTTAATAATCGATTAGGGAATAATTTGTTATCTAAAAACGCGTCATAGGCAATCGGTTCTACTTTATATTGATCCATCCAGCCAAACCACTGATCAACAAATTCATCTGTTACCTTTGGAAAACCTTTAAGCATTTGTTCCGGAAGCAATTCAATCCCAGTCGCACCCGATTTTGCCACCGCAGCAATACATTGTTCTAAACTTAACTTTCCAGTATAATACTCCTCCTGATAACTATATAAGGATACACCGCGTTTAATGTTTGCTAGATTTGTCATTTTGAAAGCCTCCCTCTCTATTCTAAGACCTTATCTGGTTCAAGTGTAATTTGTTTGGTATCATCACCAATATTTGGCCATGGTAGATAGGAAATCCGCAAATTAACGACAGCATGTACTTTATGTGTTCCCGCCTCTAAACCACCAGATTTTTTTACGAACAATGTTGCCTTTTCTCCGAATTCCCAACGATTATTGATGACCGTTGATATTTCATGATAAGGAAAGCTGCCAGTTTCTACTGAAAAAATCATATCGTCGTGTGAATAAAATTGATTATCCACCTCTAAATCAATACTATTAATCAATGACAAGGCAATACCTCGATAGTAAGGAATCCGCAATTTTACTTCAAAGCCAACTGTCTGTCCATCTTCCACAACATTTCGAAAACCATCTTCGCAGACTAAGTATTGTTCAAACATGTACTACCACTCCTTAAGAATCAAATCTCTTACTAGAAAACGTTTACTTTTTGGTCCCATTTAAAATATACCTCTACATTTTCAGTAAAACTATTTTGTTTTCTCCCAATTTCCATATACTTTTATAACCATTTTCCTTATGAAATGTATTTATGTAGTCATTTTAGATTAAAAAAGTAATGCATTTTTTTAACCAATTCAAAAAAGGGCTTTACTTCACACAAAAAAAAGGAAGGATTTTCCCCCTTCCTTTACACAACTAATTATAGCGGAGCTTGGATCTCTTTATTGCTCGAATGATTTAGTTTAATTGGTGCTGTTTCTTTTATTCCAAACGTGCAAAGGAACCCAACAAAGGCAGCAGCTGCCGTAACCCATAAAGGGGCCATAAGTCCAAAGTGATCAGCAAGAATACCAGACACAGTTGGACCAAAACTGCCTCCGATGATTTCACTTGTTAATATGACGAAACTTATGGCAGTGGCTGAAAATGCCCTAGAAACAGACTCAGCAGGAATAATGTTCATAATTAAAGGCTGATAGCCATTTCCTAATGAGAAAATAAGAATTGAGATGAGTAGAACTCCGAAGTTATGGTAAGTAAGCGCTATCGAGATAGGAAGGAATATAGCTAATAAAGAGAAAATCTTGATGGCCGGTAATCGTCCGACACGGTCAGATATAGCTGCGCCGCCGAATTGTCCAATAAACATTAGCAAACCCATTAACCCTAATAACATACCAATTTGTGATTCGCCATAATCAGTAGATTTTGCATAGATAGTAGGTAAAAAGGCAGTTAGCGTTAAAATGTAGATCATATTGCAGATACCCACAATGGTACTTAACCAAATATTCCTGGTTTTAAAAACGCTAACATAATCAGCTTTGGTAGGCTTTGCCTTTGAATCTTTAAGATGATGAGCTAAATTGAGTTTTGGTTCTTTTAAAAATTTCCAAATAATAAGACCCAAGAGAATTCCCGGAATTGCGATAATATAAAAGGAAGATCGCCATCCATAAGCTGCAGCAAGGGCTACGGTGACCACAGGTGCCAATGTCCCGCCAATTAAAGAGGATGAACTTTGAACAATCCCCATGTTAAATCCTCTTCTTTTTTCCGAAGATTCATGAATCACAATGGATTGTACAAGCGGCATGACTGGTCCTTCTGCTAAACCCATTATGCCCCTTACCAATAGTAAGCTGGCAAATGATCCGACCCAACCTGATAATAATGTAGCAATTGAAAAAAGAAACACAAAAATGACAAGCATTGGTTTCTTTTTGCCTAAAAAGTCAGAAAGACTGGCAAAGATTAAGGTAGACAGACCAAAAAATACTCCCGTAACGGACACAGTGATTCCTAATTGCGTATTGGACAATCCCAAGTCAGGAGCAATTTTAGGAAAGATAAAACCTAAACTTAACCGATCTAAGAATACCAGACCAACCACCAAAAACATGGTGAATACTAGGAAATTTTCATATTGAAAAAATCCTTTCTTTTTTCCCATTCAATTTGCCCCCTTCAATCAATACTCTTGCTACGATTACGAAGTGGAAACGTATACAAAGTTGTAACAATTAATTTATAGCGTGTCTACCTCCGTTAGCAATGGTTCATTCATTTTAGCAAGTGTTTCATAGACAAACTTACCTATATTCACATCCTCTTTCATTTGACCGCTCCAAGTAAGTAATTCCCATTCAACTAACTGGTCTGAATGATCAACAATCAGTCTGCAGCGTTCATACCGCTTCTCCATCAAAATTTTAAACGTCTCTTCGACCCCAATGTTAGATTTAAGAATATCAGCCAAAACTATTACATCTTCAATAGCGATAGAGGCACCTTGTCCTAAGTGAGGAGCTGTACCATGAGCAGCATCACCGACAAGTAAAACATTTCCTTTGTACCACGGTTTTGCCAGCATATGCGTAAAGATTGGTCGATAAACCACTTGATCAGGGTCGGTAAGTTGATTCGCCGCCTCTGCAATCGCACCGCCAAATTCAGTTAGCCTCTCTTTTAGTAGTACATGGAGTTGGTCATTCGGAAACTTCGGGTTACCTGGTTCATGTGTAGTGACAAGCAAATACATTTCATCCTTTGACATAGGAACCAAGCCAGCTTTTGCTTTTTGTCCATAATAAAACAGACCTCGATCCACTTCTTTCGGGCGTGGAAGGGTGTAACGCCATACCCCTTGTCCGCTATATTTTTGAACAATATCCCCAAACAAAAATTTTCGGACCCTAGAGTTAGCACCATCCGCTCCAATAACCATGTCATAAACAGCTGAAATTCCGTTGCTTAACTCCACCTTTACACCATGTGAGATATTTTCAATTCTTTCAATTGTTGAACCCATATAAATTTTGGTATCAATTTTTTCAACGGCCTCTAAAAGAAATTCATGAAGTTTTCTTCTCGATATTCCGTTAACTCCCGGATATCCTTCAATAGTGGGGGAGTCTCCCTTAAACATAAAATGTCCTTGGCCGGTGTAATAATCGAAGCCGGGATATGAATACCCCTCTTGCATACATACATCAGCCAAGCCAATTTCATTAAGGGCCCTAAGGGCATTTGGCGGCTGAATAATCCCAACACCGTATACATTCCATTCCCGTTCCTTCTCAACAATCTCCGCTTTAATCCCAATTTTATGAAGGGCTGCTGCTGCTGCTAAACCACTAATTCCACCGCCAACAATGAGTACTTTTTTAACAAATTGATTTACCATATTAAACACTCCTCATTTCCTATTAATCAATAATCGCGACAGCACGGGTCCAACCTGCACTGCCACCTCTTATTTTTACAGGAAAAACAGATACTTTAAATCCAAACGCTGGTAACTGATCTAAATTTGCTAGTTTTTCAATTTGGCAGTACTCTTTTTCTCTTCCGGCAAAATGAGCCGCCCAAAGGACACCAGGTCGTGGATTTTGTTTATAATCTTGCGCCTGTATCGACAATGGTGTATCCCAGCCCCATCCGTCGGTTCCCATTACTTTTATACCTTGTTCAATTAACCAGAGTGTCGCTTCCGCTGAAACACCTACATGGATTTCACTATAATTAGGCTGATATCTTTTTTTGTCTGCATCACTACGGATCATGACAATATCATACGGCTTTAGCTCGTAATCTATTTGTCTTAGTTTTTCCTGAATATCTTCTACTGTCAAAGTAAACCCTTGTGGTTTATCCGTAAAGTCAAGTACGACTCCATCGTTAAAAAACCATTCAAGTGGTAATTCATCAATCGTCCGGGAAGGTTTTCCTTCAGATGTCGGCCAATAATGCCACGGTGCATCGACATGAGTACCTGCATGACTGGTCAGTGTAAGAAATTCTCCTGCAAGCCCTTTTCGCTCAGGAAAATCATCCGGTGTTACCCCGACAAGCTTTGCACCAAATTCTGCCCCTTCTTCATGTGTTTCAAATCGAATTGAAAACGGAAGAGGATCTTTTAAATCCTCTTCAATGGAAACACTTAGGTCTACAATTCTTGCCATAAAAGTTCCTCTCCGTTCATGTCTCTTAGATAATTCTATTTTTCAATGAGCCAAGAGCTGTAATCGTTAATTCTACTTCATCCCCAGGCTCCAACCAGCGATGCACTTCGGGACCGAGCTCCATTATGCAACCAAAACCAACAGTTCCTGATCCGATAATATCCCCTGGATATAACGTAACGTCTTCAGAAGCCCGCTCGATCATGTCGCCAAAAGTATAATAAATATCCTTAAAGTTTCCGCGGGAAAGAATCTCACCATTTACGGCTGCTGTCATCTCAAGGTCAAATCGACCATTTGTTTTAAATGGTTCTAGTTCATCCTTTGTTAACAGATAAGGCCCAATCGATGTCGCGAAATCTTTTCCTTTTGCCGGACCCAAAAGCACTTTCATTTCTTTCATTTGGAGATCCCGAGCAGACCAGTCATTTAAAATCGTATAGCCAAAGATGTAGTCTTCTGCTTCATCAGCCTTGATATTTTTTCCTTGTTTCCCAATGATGCAGGCGAGCTCAAGTTCATAATCAAGTCGAATACATTTCGCTGGTCGTTTCACCTCATCCCCTGGTCCCTTCATGGTATGGGGATTCGAGAAATAAAAGATCGGCATTTCATACCACTCAGGTGCAACGGTATCCCCATTGCGACTTGTGGCATTTTTGATATGCGTCTCAAACGCCACATAATCTCGGAAAGTAACGGGGTTTGGTAATGGCGCAGTTAACCGTATTTCTTCAAGCGAATAGGCTGGAAGATTCTCTGCCCCTTGGCTTAAAACCTCTATATTTGCCATATACTTTTCGTTATTTTTGATAAAATCTGCCATATTATCAGGTAATTCACCCTTTGAGGCATGCTTCATATCTATTACTCTATTACCATCGAGCCATCCTGCCCGCATATGGCCTTCCGGATTATAAAAGGTAACAAACTTCATTAGTCCAACTCCTCATTACCTTGATAACTGCTCTTTTAACCAGTCATACATTTCATAGGTTTCAGTAATATTATCGACCTGACAATGAGACGAACCCGGACTGCTTGTTGGAATAATTTTTAACCAGCGTGGTCCTGTTAGGTCATTATATACATTGTAGGCATTATCAACTGTATTTTGACGGTCATCTTCACCATGAACGATGTAAGTTGGCATTTGGATTTTTTCAGCCACACCGCGTAAATTATAGTGCTGCAGCATTGCCCTTGCGGCAGGCATGTCTTCTACACCAAAGATATGCTGAAGGATTTTCGCTAATGGATGGTTATCTGGACGTTTTGCCCATACATCATTGTAATCATAAACTGCACCCCAAATTGCACAAGCTTTAAACCTTGGCTCGAATGCCGCACATCTTGCAGCCATATAACCGCCCATCGATACAGCCATTACACCAATCCGCTCTGGATCCACATCCAAGTTTTCAACAGCCCACTCATAGGCCGCTGTACCAGCAGTATCATAATCATGACGCGAATGAATATGATGGATTCGTAAGGCTCCTCCTTGACCAGGACCATCAAGGGCAAGCAGCGAAATCCCTCGTTGATTTAATAACTGAGCAGGACCATAATATAATTCCTCTGCAGTAGAATCCAAGCCGCCGAACATAATCATTAACGGTCCCTTACTTTGACCTGGGGCTTCAAAATAATATCCAGGCAGCACGGCATGCTCAAAAGGAATATTAATAGCTTTTGGCGGCGTGGCTAAAAGCTCCCCGCCTTTTCTAAACGATTCCACCCCTTTTAAATAGGTTGGTAGTTTACGTTCATCATCAGGCTGCAGGAAAAATTCTGCCGTACGAAAATAGTTTGCTGCCCGTAAATAGCCGGAACGGGCTGTTTCTTTATTTCCTTTGTCCATTGCATCATTAGCCGTTGATAATGATTTATTTCCAATTCTCATCCATTCATGATGAAAACTCTCTAAATCTCCTAACTTCATACGGCTGGCCGCATCGAGGATTTCATTTACTTCGCCGCCGCCAAAATACGACTGACTAATCATTCGTACAATTTGATAAGACCACATATAATTTTCCGGAAAGAAATGCCACATTTCGTTAATTCCCCTTTTTGCTTATATATTATTTAAGCTGTGTTAAACATGGATCTTGATTTCCGCACCAGGCACTCGCTTTCCACGGGCGTGCCGGGGAGCCTCCTCGGCGAAGACAGCGCCTGTGGGGTCTCCCCAGCCCCGTACTCCCGCAGGAGTCAAGCGCCTTCCACTTCAATCAACATCGTTCCAAAATCAACAATAACCTTTAACACAGCCATTATTTAATCACTTTACCAGATGCATCCCAAGGCATTTCTCGACCCCATGCATCATTTGGATTTTCAGAAAGACTCCAACGGTAAGGACCAAAATCAGGGGCAAACACAAGATGGGCTCCTGCGTATAACTCAAAACGATTGCCGCCTGGCTCATCTACGTAAAAGAAAAAACCTTCTGCAAGGGCATGTCGTGTTGGTCCTCCCATAGCCAATTCATAACCGTTTTCTAAGATGTGATCTGCCGCCAAGAGGACTTCTTCCCTGCTTTCAACGGCATAACACACATGGTTGAATCCGCCTGGTTTCCCGCTATGACCTTTCAAAAACGCAATATCGTGGGAGAGATTCGTGACAGATAACCATGCACCAATTTCAGGACTTCCTGGTTCATCCGCATTTAAGAAAATCCCTTCGTTATAGCGGAAGCCAATATTTTGATAGAATTCACGGTCTTTTGTTACATCATTACTAAAAAGTGTGATGTGATCAATTCGACGTGGAGAAATGCCGCGTCCTGGATTTTTTTGCGGACGATTTTTCCATTTACTGCGCAGTTGATCTGGTGCTTCATATAATTCAACATCCCAGAAAATCTCTTCCAAGTGTCCATCAGGAGAAGTAAATTGATAGGCTCGCCCATGACCAAGATCACCTTCAATCCAACCAATTCCGAACCCGAGTTTTTCAATATGGGCAGCTGCCTCTTCCAGTGCGGCAGGACTATCAGCGCGCCAGCCGATATGTCCAAGACCCGGTTCTTTTCCTGCGGTTATTTTCAAACTATGGTGGTAATGCTCCCCCCATGCCCGAAAATAAACGGAATTCTCTGTTCTGTCGGACTCTTCTAAGCCAATAATATTTTTAAAGAAATTTGCGGATTCTTCTAGCTCTGGACTGATTAATTCAACGTGGGCAAGATGGGAAAAAAAATGTGGATTTTTATACATACTATATTCCTCCAATAATAAATATCATATTAAACCAGCTTACACGAAAGCGGTTTATTAATGATAATTATAAAGAGACCCGCACTTGAAAACGTTCACATTTTTATCGAAATTAATATTAATTTTTATCTTTTTTTAGAAAACAATAACTACTCACTCATAATAAAAAAAAAGTGTAAAATTGCTTTCACACTTTTTCTTTAAACAGGAATTAATATCGTAAAGGTTGTCCCTTTCCCTTTTTCACTGTCAACTTGTATAGTCCCGTTTACTTTACTTATCGTACTATATACCATCAGCATCCCAAGACCCGTTCCTTCTTTTTTTGTAGAATAATAGGGACTTCCTAATTGTAGAACCTCTTCTTTGTTCATACCAATTCCGTTATCTTCAATTTTAATCATGACGTTATTCTTTTGCTCCGATACAACGATTAAAAGAATCCCCCCATTTTCTTTCATCGCCTCAACAGCGTTTTTAAGTAGATTAATTAAACACTGCTGGATTTGGTTTTTATCATATTTAAACGTTAAAGTGTTGTTGAAGGTATATTGAATGTCCACTTGATGCATGTTGGCAAATGGAGTCATAATATTTTTTACATACTCTGTTTCTTCCTTCAAATTTGAATTAACCATATTCTCTGATTGTGGCTTTGCAAACGCTAAAAAATCACTGACAATCTTTTCAGCACGTTTTAATTCCAATAATGCATATTCTATGTAAGTCCTTTCTTCCATGGTAATCGTTCGCGATTTACTTAAAAGCTGTAGAAATCCGTTTGTTACCGTAAGTGGATTTCGGATTTCATGAGAAACACTAGCCGATAATTCACTTAGTACTATGAGCCTCTCGGATTGTAATAATGACTTTCGGGCATTATTATTATTCATAATTTTCTCTAACAATACCATTATCACAAACATGACTAAAGCATAAGTACAAACTGCATTTACAGTCAGGATCCAGAATTCCATATTTAAGACTGGTAAAAATGTTGCTAGCGTTGAAAGATAGAATACCATTGTAAGAACAGCAACTACTATTGCAGAAATAATTCTTTTCTTTGCGTTTTGTTGAATAAACTTTTTACTTAGTAACGGAACTAAGCTAAAAATGACAGTTGAAAAAAGAAAGGATTGAAATGTACCCGGTCCACCAATCATGAACCGATAGATGTTTAACACAAAATACAATGTAAAACTATATTTATATCCCCCAAACAGCGCAATGATGAGAAATGGAATATATCGTAGATCAAATATAAAACCAATTTGTAATTTAATCGGAAACGCCATGCAGAGAACCATTGATATAGAGGAAAGAAAAATAAGAATATATTTATTATATGTATGAAACTTGTTCTCAAAGAAAATAAGATAAATTAAAACTGGAAATAATAGAAATAAAAAATTTAATAGTAAAGATTCGATCAAGCTGAAACTCCTTTCAGGCTGTTGAAATCAAAAAACCAATGGATTCTGTTTATAAACAGAATACTATTTTACTACATAAATTGATATCCATTTAAAAATTATTTTTCGTTTTCTCTTAAAGCGCTAAACAACAAAAGGAATAGAACTCATTCAATCCACAAATGTGCATTGTGAAAGAGTTCTACTCCTTAATTCATTGGCTTTTATTTAGATTTCATGAGTTGTAATCCAATTAACATTAAGAATGAAATGATCACCAAACTTGATACCCATAACCAAGCCAATTCCATATTACCTGCATCCATTGCTACATATATCGCGGTGGAAATCGTTTGGGTTTTCCCTGGAATGTTTCCAGCAAACATTAATGTGGCTCCAAACTCGCCTAATGCTCTTGCAAAGCTAAGTATCGCACCTGAAATGATTGATTGAAATGCAAGAGGGATAGAAATCGTCATAAATAATTGAACTTCTTTCGCCCCGTCCACACGAGCTGCATTCTCGATATCCTCATCTATTCCTTCAAACCCTGTCTTTGCAGATTGGTACATAAGGGGAAAAGCCACAACAGTAGAGGAAATAACCGCTGCCCACCAAGTAAACATAACAGGTTGATGAAAAATCCATTCCATCAATTGTCCAATTATACTATTTCTCCCAAATACGACAATTAACAGGAACCCTACAACAGAAGGCGGCAAGACTAACGGTAGAAGGAAAAACGTCTCAACAAAAGATTTCCCTTTAAACTTCTTATTAGCCATCACCTTTGCAAAAAATAAACCTAAGATTAATACACACACACCCGAAACAGCTGCTACCTGAATAGAGAGTTTAACAGGTGACCAAAAATCAGTTGTCATTGTAGTTTACTCTAATCCTTTAAACCCATACTTTGTAAAAGTCTTTAACGACTGTTTATTTTGAAGATATTCATACAATAGTTTTGCCTCTGTTGGATGGGTACTATTCTTGATCACACCAACTGAATAAACAATCGGTGCATGTGTATTTTCATTAGCTGTTGCTGCAATTTTTACCTTTTTTGAGATCAATGCATCGGTTTTGTAAACAATTCCTGCATCCACGTTGTTCGTCTCTACATAGGTAAGCACTTGGCGTACATCCTTGGCATATACGACTTTTCTTTCAACTGCATTCCAAATATGTAATTTGTCGAATGTCTCTTTTGCATACTGACCTGCAGGTACAACCTCTGGAGTTCCAATGGACAGTTTGTCTATCTTCGTGAGATCTTCGAATGATTTGATTCCTTTAGTAGAATCTTTCGGTACCACTAAGACCAAATCATTTCCAAGCAAGTCTTTTCCTTTTGTTTTCTCAATTAATCCATCTTGAATCAATTTATCAAACTTGTCTTTTGCAGCAGAGAAGAAGAGATCCACAGGTGCTCTTTGTGAAATTTGCTGTTGCAGTGCCCCTGATGCTCCAAAGTTATAGTTTATGGTTACATTCGGATATTTTTTTTCAAAGTCTGCTTTGACATCATTTAGTGCATCTTGTAAACTAGCCGCAGCTGAAACGGTCAATTCTACTTTCTTCTCAGAAGTCGTTTTTTTAGCTTGTTCGTTAGAAGAGCATCCAGCCAAAGTTAGTAAAAGCAGTATAATAGAAAAAAATATATATTTCCTTTTCAAAGCTCTCTCCCCTTTTTAATTATAAGTAATTATAACTAATTATAATTAGTTATAATTAAAATGAATAGAACAAATCTCACTTTTTGACAAATTCTTTAAAGAATATACTTTCGGACAAGTAGTAGTTAAAATAAGGGTTGGAGGGATGTACATGTCAAATGAGCTTTCCTATACGATTGAGGAGGTTTCACAGCTTTTAAAGGTGTCCAAATTAACCCTTTATGATCTAGTGAAAAAAGGCGAGCTGCCAATATTCCGTGTTGGGAGGCAAATGAGAATTGCGTCAAAAGACCTTGACAATTTTATAGCTAATCATAAAACAAATCAAAATAATTTAAGATCAGCCCCGGATACAGCCCATCAAGTTAACGAAATAAAGAATAATAAGATTGTCATAAGCGGGCAAGACATCGTTTTGGATATACTGGGAAAACACATTGAGAAAAATTCAATGTATAAGTCTTTAAGATCATATACAGGAAGTTTAAACAGCCTTATCTCTATGTACAGTGGTGAATGCGATATCGTTAGCTTGCATCTGTTTGATGGAGATACAGGTGAATATAATCTGCCCTATATCCGGAAAATTTTAGTTGGTTATCCTTTTATCTTAATCAATCTTCTCTCAAGAAAAGCAGGATTATACGTACAAAAGGGCAATCCATTAAATCTACAATCTTGGTCTGATTTTCATCGTGACGATATAATCATGATTAATAGAGAAAGAGGATCAGGTGCAAGAATTCTTCTCGATGAACAATTAAGAATAAACGAAATTCCCTCTAGAAGCATAAATGGTTATGAAAACGAAGAAACAAACCATTTAAGTGTTGCTTCCGCTGTATCTTCTGGAAAAGCTGCTGTAGGAGTTGGAATTGAAAAAGCTGCAAAAATGGTAGGAATAGATTTTATACCATTAGTAACCGAACAGTATGACCTGGTTATTATTAAAACCCCCAAAACAGAGCAGCTTATTAGGACAGTAATGGAAATATTATCATCCCCCTCTTTTCAATCAGAAATTAACTCATTAGGGGATTATGATACTTCCAATACAGGGAAAGTTATTTTTGAAACCTATTAAAAAGAAGGACTGATAATCAGCCTTCTTTTTTTGTTGACTTTATCGATTATAGTACTAGCAAATACTGAATTTGATATGGAGATAGCGGGGTAATGGCTGCAATATGGTAGCCAATACTCAGTAACTGAGATAAGGTCTCTGCACAATTTTGGCGGGGAGGTTCAATGGGTGCATGAAAACTTTTATATAGATTCATAAACTGATTATCAATTGTACAATGAAGTAAGACAACATGTTTACCCGTCCATGCTTGACCAATGATGGGTTGAATTGGAATTTCCGCTGTATATCGCATCTTTTTACACCTTCACTTATTGATACCACTACATTATGTAATCATTTTGTCCATTGTTCTGCCTAAAAAGGGATTTGGAAATCAACTGGAACATATTGTTCATTAAAAGAAAGCGATTTATATATTAATATAGAATTATATGTCTTTTGGTAGCATTTATTGAGTTCAAGATTTTTAAGAGGAGGCCTCTATGCTAAAGAAAATCATCTCAACTGTATTCTCCTTCTCCATCATGCTCACTGGTATTTTATCCATTTCAATTATAGAGCCAGAAGTTACAGAGGCTTCTTCCTATAACAATTTATCTGGACGTCCGTTTATGGGATGGAGCAGCTGGAGTTCTATTCGTAAGAAACCGACAGAGCAAAATATAAAAGCTGCGGCTGATATTATAGCAGCCAAATTTAAGGCTCATGGTTATGAATATGTAAACTTAGATGATTATTATCAACTTAATTGGACCACTCATGTCGATAAATATGGAAGATGGGTGGTTGATCCTAAGAAATTTCCACATGGAATGAAAGCCCTTGGAGACCACATTCATAAAAAAGGATTGAAATTTGGTCTATATATCACTCTCGGAATTCCCAAAGGGGCCATTGACCAAAATACCCCCATTGAGGGTACCCCCTACCATGCAAAAGATATTGTAGATTTTAGTAAGGGACAAAAAGTCAGTTTTAATTTTGATAATATGTATTCCATCGATTATTCAAAGCGAGGGGCACAGGAGTATGTCGATTCATGGGCTAGACTGTTTGCTTCTTATGGAGTAGATTATCTTAAAATTGATGGAGTTCGAAACGAGGATATTCCAGATATTGAGGCATGGGCTAAAGCATTGAAAAAAACTGGAAGAGCTATCCATGTGGAGTTATCCAATAACCTTGATATCAATCATATTTCGACTTGGCAGAAGGTAGCAAATGGCTGGCGGACAGATCATGATGTGGAAAGCTATGGAAAACCCACCCTTACCGATTGGGAACATGTCGTTAGAAGATTCAATCATGCCGCAAAGTGGCAGCCTCATGCTGGAGCGGGTGGCTGGAATGATTTTGACTCACTTAATGTTGCAAACGGCAGTAGAGATGGACTAACTGGTAATGAAAAACGCTCCTATGTATCACTATGGGCAATTGCGTCCTCTCATTTCGTCATTGGAAGTGACCTTACGAAACTAGATGATTATGGAATCAGCCTTTTAACAAATGACGAAATAATTGGAGTTAACCAAAGCGGTGTTGCAGGAAAAAGGTTATTTAAAACGGCTAACTCCGAGGTATTTTATCAAGAACTGTCAGATGGCTCGTACAACGTTGCCCTCTTTAATACCGGTTCATCTGCCCAAAAGGTAATGGTTAACTGGACGGATTTAGGGTTTGACGGTCCGGCAATGGTACATGATAGGTGGAGCCACGAAGATTTAGGTGAGAGTGAGTCAGGTTTCAAAGCCAATCTGGCTACACATGCTTCTCATATGATACATGTGGTTCCCTCTTCCACACTTACAGTTTCACCGATTAACGGCGCTTCAGAGATAAATCCTTCAAGTATTACATTAAGCTGGAGTGCAATATCCAAATCGGACAGCTATCATGTACAAGTGGCAACAGATCCTGATTTGACAAAAGTGGTTGTTGACCGTACTGTTACTTCCACTTCTGCAAAGGTAAAGGACCTTGAAAAGGATACACCCTACTATTGGAAAGTATCATCAGTCATAGGTGGAACGGAAACACAGATAGGGATTTATTCCTTCCATACAAAAATGACAACTGCCCCAACTGCGCCAGACTGGGTTATAGTAAATAAGAAAAATAATACGGTTTCACTAACATGGAACCCATCAGTAGGGGCTTCATCCTATACCGTCTATCGCAAAGAAGTAAATATATTTGGCTTCGAAAGCTATCAACCGATTGCAACGAATATCAAGGCTCCACGTTATGTGGATAAATCTACTACTGCCAAAACCAACTATGCTTATGTCGTAACGGCAAAGAATAGTGTCGGTGAAAGTGAACAATCTATTGAAGTGCAATCAGCTAGCAACCAAATAACGATTCAGCTAATTGCTCTTTTGACAGGATTTGTAATTTTTGTTTTCATTGTTACTACCTTGAGGATTAGAAGAGACCATTCCAACGCTACCTCTATTGAAGGTAAAATTGTTAAAACAGCTTAAAATGATACTCTAAAAAGGGCGTACCCAAATATCGTAGCTTGGGTACGCCCTTTTTTGATAAGCACCTTTATTCCTGAAGTCTAGGTTTAGTAGGATCACAATTGGGTGGTTCAATACTTGCCGATTCTGCCAATTTCATCAGGTAATAACATTCTTCCCGAAACATATGATCCGCCATTAGCGGGGCAAATGTCCCTAATGCTTGCTTACTTAGTTCAAGTTCTTCAATTTCAAGTAAAAAGTTTTGAAATAACTTAATTTCCAACTGGGCGTCTACATTCATTTTTGTTAAAGCTGGAAATGTAGTCAAACTTGTTCTTAGATAACCTGCTAATTCAACAGCCTTCAGGTAAAACTCTTCAAAGCTCTTCGTAAATAGATTACTTTTCTCTTTCAACTTCTTTTCAACCCCATCTAAATTAGAGGAAATCGCTTCTGAATGACCAGCAGCATCCAATAACCATACGAGATGATGATGGAGCTCATGATAAATTGGCGGCACTTTTCCTTCCTTAAGATGGCTCAAAATTCGGACATACTCCTCTAATTCATTGACCATATGATTGATAAAAGTAGGTGAAAGATGAATTTTAATTTTTCCAATAAGGTGTTTGTTAAGCAATTCTAATTTAAATTCTCGTAGATTTATCACCTCTTTTTCAGCTTCCACGGTTATTGAACTCAAATCAGCAGATTTTGCCCTCTCAAGCAGAGTGTCAAATATACGAATAAATTGGGATGCCTTTTTAATTTCCTTTTCTTGAACCGGTACAAGGGCTTCATAAATAAATCTAGAATGATCCCCTAATATTTGAAGCCAAAAACGGTGTTCAAATCGAGCAGTTTGTGCAAAGACATCATTCATATTAGCCTCCTCCGTATAAACTACCCCCACTAATTTAAGATTTTATTCTCCTGATTAACATTTTATTAAGGAAAAGCGACATAACTCCCTGTCCTTTTTTATAGCAGAACTAAAAAAAGGTTTGTCCAAACTATAATTTCATAATAAAAGGGCCCCTTCATGCCAAGGCCCCTAAACAACTGATTTATAAGTAGCTTTTTGCTTTAATAATCTTATTTTCTGATTCTTAGTTAAGATTCTCCATAATCTTGCTTTGAATACCATAATATACCTCTCCTCTCAGGGATCATGTATTTTAATGTCATTTCATAAACATATAGCATCGAATTAAGTAGTTGTGTTATCTATTGTAGCAAACATATTATTTAAAAGAAATTCTAAAAAAACGACTATTTATAACTCCAATTTACAAAATTCATGCATTATTTAATAAATGTGATCAAAGTTTTGGAGAATCACCGTAGAACCATCTCTATTATTGTCGAAATATGAATAAAAAAAATTGAATAAATATGTCAATAATGTGAACTGATGTATAAACTCTATGTAGATATTTCTATAATGTGTTTACCCATTTGTATCAATTTTTTAACATGTTATGGACACTTTTTATAAATTTATTGTTTTCCTTTCCCCTCTAAATCATATCAATTAAATTAAAAAATTTATATAATTTCTTTTTAAAGAATATTGATTTTTTTTAAAATAAATTATATTATTAGACTCGTTGATTTTTCTTTCGACATTTTTCGCGCTATTTTCATTCTTAATTTTTTCACAATTTTGATATTAATAAGAGTTTTTAGAAGGGAAGTACTTATGGAGATTTTTAGAAAAAAATCCATTCAGGATTTAATAAATGAAGCTGGAAAAAAAGATGTTTCCTTAAAAAAGGAACTTGGTGCCTTTGATTTATCTATGCTTGGGATTGGAGCCATTGTAGGAACAGGGATTTTTGTTCTCACAGGGGTTGCCGCAGCTGAGCATGCCGGTCCTGCACTTATTTTATCCTTTATTCTTTCAGGTTTAGTTTGTGTATTCGCCGCACTGTGCTATGCAGAATTTGCTTCAACAGTTCCTGTTGCCGGGAGCGCCTACACCTATAGCTATGCAACATTCGGAGAATTCATTGCATGGATCTTAGGGTGGGATTTAATTCTTGAATACGGGTTTGCATCCGCTTCAGTCGCAAGTGGGTGGTCCGGGTATTTCCAAGGACTGATCGCTGGATTCGGGATTCACGTACCAAAAGCCCTCTCTAGTGCATTTAATCCAGCAAATGGAACATATGTAGATGCACCGGCTATCTTCATTACATTTATTATCACGTTTCTTTTAACTAAAGGGGTCAAACATTCGGCACGTTTTAATACCTTAATGGTTATCATTAAATTGGCCGTTGTCATTATTTTTCTAGCCGTTGGGGCTTGGTATGTGAAGCCTGATAACTGGACACCTTTCATGCCATTTGGATTTTCCGGGGTAACTGCTGGTGCTGCAACAGCATTTTATGCCTATATTGGTTTTGATGCCGTTTCAACCGCAGCAGAAGAAGTGAAGAACCCGCAGCGAAATATGCCAATTGGGATCATTGCTTCCCTCTTAGTTTGTACGCTTTTATACGTTGCTGTCTCTGCTGTTCTAACCGGTATCGTTCCATATCAACTGCTTGATGTGAAAAATCCTGTCTCATTTGCCTTAAATTATATCCACCAAGATTGGGTAGCTGGGTTTATTTCACTAGGAGCCATTGCAGGGATTACGACTGTCTTAACCGTAATGGTATTTGGACAGACCCGATTATTTTATGCGATTAGCCGTGATGGACTGCTGCCAAAAATATTTTCCAAAGTAGATAAGAAAAAACAAACACCAGTTGTGAACTCATGGATTACCTGCCTCCTTGTCTCCATTTTTTCCGGCTTGATCCCACTCGGCAAGTTGGCAGAACTCACAAATATTGGGACGCTTTTCGCATTCATGTCCGTTTCTATTGGCATTTTATATCTACGTAAAAAACAAGGAGCACCAAAACGTGGATTCCGGGTACCTCTTGTTCCATGGATTCCGCTGCTCGCATTTTTATCATGTGGATACCTAGTGCTTCAACTTCCAGCTTTAACTTGGATCAGCTTTTTCGTTTGGCTGTTAATTGGTTTAGTAATCTATTTCAGTTATGGTATAAAGCATTCCACATTAAATCGATAGATGTCTACAAGACCTTTTGAATATAAAAAAAACGCAAAGTGGGAGTACCTGCTTTGCGTTTTTTTATGAACATGGTGATAAGCTATAATAAAATAAGATAAAAATGGAAGAAGGTCGTTATGAATGTCTTGGTTACTATTTGCTATTTTATCGGCTGTATCAGCTGCGTTAGTTTCTATTTTTGGAAAGATAGGATTACAAAATATTGATGCCAATACCGCTACTGCGATTCGTTCCGTCATCATGGCAATCTTTTTAATCGGTGTTGTTATGTTCCAGGGGAATTTAGGGAAAATCCCTGAGATTATCGGGCAAAAAAAAGCATTATTATTTATTGTTTTAAGCGGTATAGCCGGTGCCACATCCTGGTTGTTTTACTTTTTAGCCTTAAAAACTGGAAAAGTGTCACAGGTGGGTCCAATTGATAAACTTAGTGTGGTTATTGCAACTGTTTTAGCCATCATCTTTTTCGGAGAGAAGCTTAGTCTAGTAAACGGAATCGGGGTATTTTTAATAGCCATTGGAGTTATCTTAACAGCTTTACAATAACCTCATTAAAAAGAGGCGATGCCCTCATCGCCTCTTTTCTAATTGAATACTTTTATACAGTTAAAAGTGAAGGTTTTAAGCTATTTAAGGAAGCAACCAATCGATTTTTCGCTTCTTGGTCTAGTTCATAGCGATTATTTCCTAATTTTTTGATTTGGTTATCTAAGATAAAAGCTCCCTTTAAAATATGGGTTGCTCCCAATGCAGTAAATACAGGTTTTAGTGAATAGTCGATCATCAATAAGTGACCAAAGGTTCCTCCAACAGCAATCGGTAAAATGATTTTACCCTCTAGACCATTTTGCGGCAAGAGATCCAAGTAAGTTTTCAACACACCGGAATAGGAAGCCTTATATACCGGTGTCAGAATGACGATAATATTCGAATCCTCTACTTTTTTGTTTGCCGCGATAATTTCTTCATGATTGAACTTTGCCTGAATTAAAGCCTCTGATGGAAGCTGACGAACATTAATAACTTCAGGAGGGATTCCAATTTCACGAAATTGGTTTAAAACATCATGCAAAACTCCATTTAATCTTGTTTCTTCTGTTGGACTTCCAGAAATAATTAATACTTTGCTCATTATTTTAACTCCCTTTCTTCTATTAAAATAGTTAATAAGTTTATGATTTTGCTTTTTTACTTGTTAGTTTAATGGAACCGAAATTGCAATGTGGATGTTGTAAAGATTTAAATGCCTTATATTCATGTTCTAATTCGGTTAAAGATAACTCAAAAAGATGTTTATCTTCTTTTTTATACACATTAAAGGCAATCAGTTTATCAATTAATTTTTTGCGCTTATTTTCCACAGCTTCCCGAAGAATATTCCCCACCCGAATCACTCCTATTTATAGATTTAGTTTATAAATGAAACGTTTTTCGTTTGGATCATATACTTAATTGTTATTAATTAGTAAACTGTTAATCTAATAATTTCCTTGCACTTGCATATAAAAAATAAGCTGCTTTTAAAAGAGCGGATTCATCAACAGTAAAGGCAGGATGATGCCAATCCTCTTTTCCATTTGTACCAAAAAAGGCAAAAGTTCCGGGGATATGCAGAAGATAATAAGAAAAATCTTCACCTGCTGTAGATGGTTCAGGATGAATGACGTTCAGGGATTGTTCAATCGCTGCTCCTTCAACAATTTCAGTCACCGATTGATGATTTACTAGTGGAGGTGGACCTGAAAACCAGTGAATCTCAACTTTTTGTGTGAAAGCCGCAGCGATACTATTTACGATCGAGTAAAACCTTGCTTTCACCTCTTCACGAACTATCGGATCAAAGGTTCGTACTGTTCCTTCCAAGCTTACTTCACCCGGAATAACGTTCCATGTACTACCTCCAGTAATTTTCGTCACACTTAATACAGCACTTTGAAGTGGAGAAACATTGCGGCTGACAACCGTCTGCAAGGCTGTGATTAGCTGTCCTGCAGCAACGATGGGATCATGACTATTTTGTGGAAGCGCCGCGTGACTGCCTTTGCCATTTAAAACTATATGAAAACGGTCAACAGCTGCCATCAATGGTCCTTCTTTTATTCCAATTGTACCAACTGGCAGGTCTGGTTTATTATGAAGTCCTATTATCGCCTCCACTCCATCCAACTGCCCATCCTCAATCACATACTTTGCTCCGCCCCCTAACTCCTCGGCCGGTTGAAAAATCAGGCGCACTGTACCATTTAACTGTGATTGATTTTCTTTTAAAAGATGTGCAGCACCAATAAGAGCAGCAGTGTGGAAGTCATGACCACAGGCATGCATGATTCCTTTTATTTTAGAAGCATAGGGAAGACCTGTTTTTTCTTCAATTGGCAGTGCATCAATATCGGCACGAATGGCTACAATCGGTCCTGGTTTTCCTCCCTTTATATCAGCAAAAACACCTGTCTCTAGTTCTGTGTTTCGAATCGGGATATTTAGTTCCTTAAGCCATCCTTCAATAGACCTTGTTGTTTCAAATTCTTGTTTCGACAATTCTGGGTATTGATGTAAATGTCGACGAATCGATATTAAGAATGTCTCAAATTCCTGTTGATTCATAGTAATGTCCTTTCTTTTTTATAAATCATACCGATAGCATTTTACTAAAATATCATTGTTATAAAATTCCTTGGTTTGATCCCGTTTAAATCCAAGCCATTCATACAACTGGATAGCTTTTGCCATTTTATCACCTGAATGCAAGTATAATTGGTTTGCCCCTTGAGACTTTGCAAACTCTAGACCTGCTTTTAATAATGCTTGTGCTATACCGCGTCCACGTGCTTCAGGATGAACCGCCAAAAGGCGAATTATCGGTGAGAAAATTTGTAACTCTGGTCTTTGATATGCTTGATCGGAAGACAAAAATAACTGTAAAGTACCAATAATTTTGTCCTCGCTTTTAGCAATTAAGATTTTTTCAACATTTGGATTATCAACAGATGCTTTTATATTAGCTAAGTACTCTTCCCAAACGTGAGCATCCTTATATTCATGCTCGTACTGCCCATAACTCGACACTAATAATTTGCGTACGTCCTCTTTTTGTTCTTCCGCCATTTCATCTATTATTATTTGGTTAAGGACCATATTTGCCACTCCTATTTATCTGTAATTTTCGCTAACTCCTTATCAAATTCATGGCTCCAGAAAGTATTCACATCGATTTTTTTATTGATGATACCTACACTATTAAAAATATTTGCGATATCTTGCTGAGACTCTGTCTTTGTTTCAGTAAGGGGAATTACACGTGTTGGCCGTTGTTCTTCACCTTCTTTGAACGTTTTAAGAGCCTGCTCATAGGGTTGGTTTGTATTGGTTGCTACAATTTTTGCCCATTTTTCAGGATTTTCTCTTTCCCATTTATTAGCTTGGTTTATTCGATCAAGCAAATCGACAATCGCTGCATGTTTTCGTGGATCACTGATAGCATCTGTTAATGCATTGATTTGGAAATCCCCAGATAAGATATCCTTTGCACTAGCCAGTGTTTTAGCACCATTTTGATGTGCAGAAATAATCGCATTTCCATAGCTTGCTAAAGCATCTACCTTCCCGCCAAGAAGTGCCGCTAATCCATCGGAAGTTGTTAACTGTACAGGCCTAATATCATTCCATGTTAAGCCTGCTTCCTCCAACATTTTGATTAGAAAATAATGAGCAGTTGTATTTTGAACATAAGCAACTTTTTTCCCTTTTAAATCTGCTACAGTTTTAATCTCAGATCCTTTTGCTACGACTAATTCTTGTTGCAGTGTATTGGATTGTTGAATGGCAATTACTTTTGAGTGATCCCCATTCTGAGATAAAGCTGAAAAAAGAGGAGGAATTTCACTTGTAATTCCAAAATCAATATGACCAGCCGTCATGGCCTCAAGAATTAAATTTCCACCCTGAAACACACTGTATTCCACTTTATAGGGGGTGTCATCAAGTCCTGAAGCTTTTAGGGCCTCTTGAATGGTCCCCCAGCCAGTTTGACCGACACGCAAAGTGACATTACTTAAATCGGCGGATGCTTTAGTAGTTGCTTGTTTCGCACTCGTTTTATCACTTGCAATATTAGAGGAACAGCCTGTTAGTCCTATTAACATTAAAATCCCCATAAACAAGGAGATTACGCAAATCTTTTTCATAATCATTCCCTCAAGTCTATTCAAATTTTTCGTATCTTTCGTCTTTTAATTTACTTGCTCTTTTAAGGGAGTAAAATATGAATCACCCGATATTCGTTGTAAGAATCGGCGAGTCCGGTCTTCTTTTGGTGCATTAAAGATCTCTAAGGGGGTTCCTTCCTCCACGATTACACCCCCATCCATAAATAAAACGCGATCAGAGACCTCTCTAGCAAAACTCATTTCATGTGTAACCACAACCATCGTAATACCTTCTTGTGCTATTTCTTTAATAACAGATAGCACTTCTCCAACCAATTCTGGATCTAATGCAGATGTTGGTTCATCAAAAAGAATTACCTCTGGATTTAATGCTAAGGCTCTTGCAATCCCAACTCTCTGTTGCTGCCCCCCTGATAATTGCGATGGATAGAAATGTAATTTATCACTAAGGCCGACTTTCTCCAGTACCTGTTCACTTACTACTCTGGCATCCTTTTTCTTTACTTTTTTTACAACAATTAAGCCTTCCATTACATTCTCTAATACGGTCTTATGAGCAAAAAGATTATAATGTTGAAAAACCATCGCAGATTGTTTTCTAATCGACAACATGTCTTTTTTCTTCGCCTTTTCAGCATTGATCTGGATATTGCCAATTTGAACAATTCCCGCATCGGGTTTTTCTAAAAAATTCAAGCATCGCAGTAATGTTGTCTTCCCTGAACCACTCGGCCCAAGAATAGTAACTACCTCACCTCGATTTATTTTAAGATTAATTCCTTTTAAAACCGGCAATTTGTTAAATGTTTTTTGTATTTCTTTTAAAATAATCATGACACGCCTCCTCGACTATACGATGTCACCCTTTTTTCAAGTAAAAATGAAATTCCCTCCACGATAACCGTTAGTCCCCAATAGATAATCCCTGCAGCGATAAACGCCTCTAAAAATTTCAAATTGGTAGAAGCAACAATATTGGCAGCGCCTGTCAATTCTTTTTCTGAAACAAGAAAAGCAATAGACGATGTGTGTAAAAACCCAACAAAAATATTTGTAAAATTAGCTACCGATTGTGCCAATGCTTGTGGAAGAACAATTCGGAACATTGCTTGAAACTGAGTCATCCCTACTGAATAAGCAGCTTCCAATTGACCATTCGAAACACTGATGATTCCTGAGCGTATAATTTCGGATAAATAGGCACCTGCTGCTAATGACAAGGCGATTAAAACAAATAGAACAATAGGAATCTTGTTAGATTGGATATTTAAGTCATACTTTGAAGATATTTGGTCAACTATTAAGGGGATTCCGTAATAAATAATCATAATATGCATGATAATGGGAGTTCCTCTAAAAAAAGATACATATCCATTTGCTACTTGATATAATAATTTGGTTTTATAGATTCTGACAAACGCTACAACAATCCCAATTAAAAAACCAACCACTAATGGAACAATAGTTAATATTAGCGTAATTGGAACTGATTTTATGATTTCCTTAAAAGCGATCCAGATAAAAGGAAGATCAATCGCCATGTATATTCCCCCTTACTATGAAGCAGCTGAAAGTTCTGCTTTCTGATAACGATTGAAATATTTTTCTAGATTTTTAAATAGCTTCTCAAAGATTAGAACAACAGCATAATAGATAATAGAGAGGGATAAATACACTTCCAGGGCATGAGCTGTTGCTGAAATGAGCGTATCCCCTCTACCCACCATATCCATCACACCAATGGTAAAAGCAAGTGAGGTATCCTTTAAGGCTCCAATCACAGAGTTTGCTAAGTTTGGAAAGGCAATCCGTAATGCCTGAGGTAAGACAATTCGAAAGAAGTTTTGAGAGCTGGTCATTCCAACTGAATAAGCTGCTTCCGTCTGCCCTTTATCAACTGCACGTATGGCTCCTCGAAAAATTTCTGAACAACCTGCACCATGACTAATGGCATAAGTAATAATGACAAAATAAATCGCATCTAGCTTTGAAATATCAATGTCAAAGATCATTAGAACAGCAGGCAACCCATAAAAGACAAGGAATAATTGAATTAAAATAGGTGTTCCCCGAATAAAAGATACATATAATATCACCAGTTGATTTAATAAAGGAATTTTAAACAACCTCGGTATAGCGGCTGCTACACCGAGGATCAGTCCTAGTAAAATAGATACTGCTAAAATCTGAAGAGTTACCCCAAGATAGTGCAGAAGTGTTGGTAAAAACTCAATAATTAATAAAGGATCAAATGCTTTCCCCATTATTAGATACCTCCCAAAACAAGCTAGTTAAAAGTTGACGGTGTAGTCAGCTCCTAACCATTTTTTACTCAATTCGCTAACGACTCCTTCTTTTTTCAATTCAATGAGTGCTTCATCAATTCTTTTCTGAAGTGGTGTTTCATCTTTTCTTAGAAGGAAATATACTTTTGAATTTAAGAGCGGTTCACCAACTACTTTTTCTTGTGCATCCACTGACTTATTCAGGAAATCAACGGCAAATGGTGTTGTGATCGTAGCATCGGCTCTACCTGTTTTTATTTGATTAATGGTTGAATCTGGTCCATTTCCTGCATAAACAATTTGGATTCCAGCGTTATGTTCCTTGTTGTACTTTTCGATAAATACGGCTGAATTACTAGTTGCACTAACGATAACCTTTTTGCCTTTTAAATCTTTGATTGAATTAATTTCATTGTTATCTTTCTTAACTGTGACATCAAGAGGAAAGATATTATAAGGTTCTTTATTAAATAAAAACTTTTTCTGCCTCTCTTCATTTACTTCCATTTGGTGGGCAATAAAATCAATCTTATTTGTTTCCAGGCTTATTAATAGGTTGGAAAAATCCATTGTTTTAAATTCAAATTTGTATTCTGGCAGCTTTTCATCAATCTTTCTAACTAGTTCCACATCATAGCCGGTTAACTTTCCATTCTTGTCAATAAAGCATACATTCGGAAACTGCGTCCCTGTTCCGACTATTATTTTTTGAACTTTTGTTTCCCCCTTCGAGTTATCTGAACTTGCCTTTGAAGTTGTTTTGGTTTCTTGGGAAGAGCATGCACCTAGCAATAGAGCCGCAAGTAAGGTCATGCTCACTAAAATTTTTTTCTTCATATTTCTAACCCCCGCCGTTTATTTACTGTTTTTCTTCCGACACTACACTAATGGATCCAAGGATATGTAGTATAACGATCTATTAACCTAGTAAATACATTAATTTAGTCGGAATTAACCCAAAATATTACTCTTATTAAATTTTTCTAGTACTTCCTCAATATATTCAACGCCAACTTTTGTTACAGCTTGATACACTTCTCCCTGGCCAATTTCCACCACAGGTACATGACGGACACCATATTTTACTTCCAAGATATCTCTTCTCTCGTCATGATGCGTAACATCAATGGTTTCGTATTTGATACCTTTATCCTCTAAATATTGTTTTACTTCTCCGCAATAATGACAACCTTGTTTAGCCCAAACCACAACTGATAATTCTTTTTCCATCTTTAATTCCTCCATTTTTGTTCATCTCTGTTAAATTTAGCTGTTGATTTCCGCTCCAGGTGCTCGCTTTCCGCGGGCGTGCCGGGGAGCCTCCTCGGCGCTGAAGGCGCCTGTGGGGTCTCCCCTGCCCCGTACTCCCGCAGGAGTCGAGCACCTTCCGCTCCAATCAACTGATTATAAAAAAACAAATGTCGTTAATTGTGCCTATTTTTTAATAAAATAGGCTCTCTATTTAAGATTGATCTTCTTAAAAAGAGAGCCTCTAGTTGTCTAGCCGGCAGATATTTTGATTATAAACGTGTTGTTTATTTTGTTTTATCAATGCGTAATCACCTTTTTAGCATAACGGTTTTCTGGAAACGAAATTCCTAGGTTACCGCGTAATGTGTCAGCCTCATATTCTGATCTAAATAACCCTCGTTTTTGTAGAATTGGCACGACAAAGTCCACAAAATCATTCAATCCATTTGGAACAGCGGAACCAACAATAAATCCATCAGCGCCACCTGCTTCAAACCATTCTTGGATAAGGTCAGCCACTTTTTCTGGCGTTCCGATGAAAGTCGGTTTTGGTGTAGTCTCTTGTAATGCGACTTGGCGAAGAGTTAAATTTTGTTCCTTCGCTTGACGTTTGATTCGATCCGTATGACTTTGGAAACTATTTTTACCTAAGTCACCTAGTTCAGGAAACGGTGCATCGAGTGGATATTGCGAGAAATTATGATGCTCGAAGTATCGACCTAAATAATCGAGAGCTTTATCAATTGAAACAAGATTTGCAATTTCTTGATATTTTCTTTCAGCCTCTTCTTCTGTTGCGCCAATAATAGGTGCGATTCCTGGAAGGATGGCGAGTTCCTCTGGGTTTCTTCCCAATGCTTTTGCCCTCTCTTTGACATCCTGATAAAAGGCTTGTGCCGCTGCTAATGTTGGATGGCCAGTAAAGATTGCATCTGCTTCTTTGGCTGCAAGATCCTTTCCTGCCTCTGAGGAACCGGCTTGAAAAATAACGGGTCTGCCCTGCTTTGATCTGGCAATATTCAGCGGTCCTTGTACAGAGAAAAATTCTCCTTTATGATTCAATTGATGTAATTTATCTGGATCGAAAAATACCCCAGTTTCTTTATCACGAATAAATGCATCATCTTCCCAAGAGTCCCAAAGTCCCTTCGCTACCTGCAAATATTCAGCAGCAATCCGGTACCGTTTTGGATGATCAGGATGTTCTTCAATCGTTTTATTAAAGTTTAATGCCGTTTTTTCTAATGGTGAAGTCACCACATTCCATCCTGCCCGACCATTACTGATATGGTCAAGTGAAGCAAACTGTCTTGCCACATTAAACGGTTCACTATATGAAGTAGAAAGTGTTCCTACCAGACCAATTTTTGACGTGACCGCGGCTAAAGCAGATAAAATCGTTAGTGGTTCAAACCGATTCAAAAAGTGTGGAATCGACTTCTCGTTAATATGCAAACCATCCGCAATAAAGACTAAGTCAAATTTCCCCTCTTCTGCTTTCTGAGCTTGATTGGTGTAAAACTCTAAACTGACACTTGCATCAGCTTGAATATCTGGATGCCTCCATCCTGAAATGTTTCCACCTACTCCATGAATAATTGCACCAAATTTTAATTTTTTTTGATTAGACATTGAAGATCCTCCTTTTTAATTCTTAGTTATTTGATAGGAATACTTTTTTATTCTTGTGCTTTATCCTATCATGTAAGAATTAAGAATTCTATACTTTACCTGATAGAAAAACATATTCTTTATATTGATAAAATCTATCAAAAAAGATTCATTTAATGGTTGTAATATGTAGAACTGCCTAGCACGATTGTTGTAAATTTAATTTATAGGAAGCAGATTGTAATGCTCCCTTAAAGTAGTACCTGAATAATCCGTTCTAAATAACTTTCTACGCTGCAATTCTGGTATGACGAAATCGACAAATCGTTCGAAATCAGGATTCATTAATTGCGGCATAATATTAAATCCATCAGCAGCACCGTTAAGGAACCACATTTCCAGTTCATCTGCAATACGTGTTGGTGTACCGGTAATCGTATAATGCCCCCTCCCTCCACCTAAACGTATGAGTAACTGTTTAAGTGTAAGATTTTCTCGCCTGGCCAATTGTATGATTAATTCTGTACGGCTTTGGTGACCTTGTATCTCTTGAATATCAGGAAGATTCGGCAGCGGTTCATCCAAAGAAACAGATGTTAAATCCACTCCAATTCGATTAGAAAGCTGAATTAAGCTATGATTGAAATTCATGAATTCTGCTAATTCAGCTTCTCTTTCTCTGGCTTCTTCTTCTGAATTAACGATAATAAAACTAATTCCCGGCAATATTTTTACTAGATTGGGATTTCTTCCGTTCTTGGAAACTCTTTCTTTTACATCTTTATAAAACTCCCTAGCATCTTCAAAGGTTTGCTGTGCAGTAAAAATGGCATCCGCATATTCTGAAGAAAACTTCTTGCCATCTTCTGATGTTCCTGCTTGGACAAGTACAGGTCTTTTCTGCGGCGATCTTGGAATATTTAACGGTCCACGAACCTTAAAAAATTCTCCGTGATGATGAATTTCGTGTACCTTTTGTTTATCTGCAAAAATTCCGTTCACTTTATCTGCTAAAATGGCATCATCTTCCCAACTATCCCAAAGTTTCATTGTTACCTCTAAAAATTCTTTGGCCTTTATATACCGTTTTGAATGATCCGGAATCCGATCGAGATTAAAATTCTGCGCTTCCTGATCAGTTCCAGAAGTAATGATATTCCATCCGACACGTCCATTGCTCAAGAAATCGAGTGATGAAAATCTGCGCGCCACATTATAGGGCTCATTAAAACTGGTTGAAACTGTTCCAATTAAGCCAATATGTTCTGTTACGGCTGCTAATGCTGATAATAGTACGGTTGGTTCGAATGAAATAAGTGAACCATTTTCAACTGCTTCTGGAGAAGTTGAAATACGATCTGCCAGAAAGATAGAATCCATTTTTGCCTTTTCTGCTTTCAGAGCTAAACGATAATAATAACTAAAATCCATGATTTCTTTAGGTTCTGCCTTTGGATGACGCCAAGCGACCTCATGATGTCCCATATGATATAAAAATAAATTTAGATGCATGGTACGCTTCTGATTGCTCATGGGCCCCCCCTTTCCCTACTTAGCAAGTAATCTGTCCATTAAGATTTCACAGCAGGTTGTTCAATTTCCCAAACGGTACTTGGAATTTCGCTTTTTAGCACTGGAATAACCTCTGTAGCAAATCTTTCAAGCTGCTCATATTGTTCATCCTTGCTTAATCCACCCACACTAATACTTTGGACTTGATGTCCAAATGCTTGGTGGTATTTTAGAATCTTTTCTATGACAAAATCAGCACTTCCAATTAGTGCTGAACCATTTTGTATGTGATCCTCTAAATCTTTAAATGGTGATTGATTATGTTTTGCTGCATCCGTATTCATTTGAATATCATAGTAAGGTCTGAATCGGTTAATTGCTTCTTCAGTTGTGTTAGCCAAGTACAAACTGCCAGCTCCAGCACCTACGATCGCTTTCGTTGAATCATATCCATAAAATTCGAGTCGTTCACGATAATGATCGATTAATTCCTTATATTTTGCCATCGGATGAAATGCATTCGATGAAAAAATGGGTTCCCCATTTTTTGCGGCAAGCTCAGTAGAAAGTGGACTTGATGCGCTGCCATGCCAAATAGGAATCTGTTTTTGAAATGGTCTAGGTTCTGTCGTTACATTATTTAGCGGTGCCCGATACGCTCCTTCCCAAGAGACATTTTCCTCGTTCCATAAACGCTTAAGAAGTTCATACCGCTCTGCAAGGGACACCCATTGCTCTTCCTCTGTTATCCCAAATAACGGGTAATGGCGTGGATCATTGCCTTTACCTATCATCATTTCTAATCTTCCGCCTGATAAATGATCAAGAGTAGCATAATCCTCTGCCACTCGAACTGGATCGAGTACACTCAAAACCGATACGGTTGGCAGCAATCGAATTTTTGTAGTTTTGGCCGCAATAGCGGTTAACATGACGGCTGGTGAAGAAGATAGAAATGGAGCACCATGCCGCTCGCCTACTCCATACCCATCGTAACCGAGTGATTCAGCAAGAACAGCCTGGTCAATCACTTGTTGAATTCTTTCCTGTGCAGTTAGAATCTCTCCTGTCACACCATTTGGGTGGTTACTCATCAAATCAAACAAAACAAATTTCATAATCTTTCCTCCTGAGTTAAATCGGATTATGGCATGCAGCCCAATGCCCTTTAGTCACTTCCTTAAAAAGAGGCTGTTCTTCACGGCATCGTGCAGTCGCTGCCGGGCAGCGGGTATGAAATCTGCACCCAGTTGGCGGGTTTGCCGGTGATGGGATTTCTCCACTAATGGATATCCGTTCTCTGGACCGAGTTGGATCGGCAACTGGAATCGAATCAATGAGACCTTTTGTATAATGATGGGCAGGATGTAGGAACAATTCTTCACTACTGGCCACTTCCACCAATTGACCTAAATACATCACGCCTATTCGATCGGAGATATGCCGAACAATATTTAATCCATGAGCGATAAATAAATAGGTTAAATTCCGCTCTCTCTGCAAATCCTGCAATAAATTAATGATTTGAGCCTGAACTGAAACGTCTAATGCTGATACGGCTTCATCAGCTAAAATAAACTTGGGATTTAGTGCAATCGCTCTAGCAATCGCAATCCGCTGACGCTGTCCGCCTGAAAATTCATGTGGATATCGATCATAACTATCTTTATTGAGACCAACAATTTCTAATAATTCTTGAACTCTTTCATTCTTTTCTTTTACGCTGAGTGATTCGTGAACTTGAAGAGGCTCTCCGATAATATCGCCAATTTTCCAGCGAGGATTAACAGAACCATATGGATCTTGGTAAATGACCTGCATATTCCTTCTCTTTTCACGTAATTCTCTTGGATGTAATTTAGACAAGTCCTGCTCCTGAAAGAGAACCTTTCCGCCTGTAGGTTTCTCTAATTGCAAGAGGACGCGACCCAATGTGGATTTACCGCTGCCTGATTCTCCAACTAGCCCAAAGGTTTCCCCTTCATAAATGTTAAAGGACACGTTATCAACTGCTCTAATAAAAGATGGCTGACGAGAAAAAAGTTTTTTACCAACAGCATAATATTTACTCAGGTCCTGAACCTCAAACAATGTTTTACGGGTTTCTTCTCTAATTATCTGAGTCTTTTCTCTTTGAGTTTCTACGTCAATGTCGAAATTGATTTTTTCATTATTGAGATTTTCTAATATTTCTTCTGAATACCAGCAGGCAGTGTGGCGGTTATTTACCTCCATTAATGGTGGTGCTTCACTCTTGCATCGTTCTGTTGCAAATGGGCAGCGTGGATGAAATAAACACCCAGAGGGCAAATTCGCTAACGTTGGAATCGATCCATTAATCGCGTACAATTTCTTACTCCTATCACTATCCAATGTCGTAATGGATTGCAATAACCCATATGTATAAGGATGATAGGGCTGTTCAAACAATAGCTTAACGTCCGCATGCTCAACTATCCTGCCTGCATACATGACAATGATTCTGTCTGCCATTTCTGCTGCAACTCCCAAATCATGGGTAATTAAGAGAATCGACATTCCCATTTCTTCTTTTAATTCCTGGAGAAGCTGTAATATTTGTGCTTGAATGGTAACATCAAGCGCGGTAGTCGGCTCATCCGCGATAAGTAAATCTGGACCACAAGCAAGTGCCATTGCAATCATAGCCCGTTGCAGCATTCCTCCGGACAACTCATTCGGGTACTGGTTCAAGCGTATTTCAGCATCAGAGATCCCTACTCGCTTTAGTAAATACATAGCCCGCTCTTTTGCGTCCAACCTACTAGTTTGCTTATGTTCAAGAATGGTCTCCGTAATTTGGCTTCCAATTGTAAAAACAGGGTCAAACGCGGCCATTGGTTCTTGAAAGATCATCGCTATTTTTTTTCCTCGGATGGATCGAAGTCTTTTTTGCGGAAGATTCGTAAGGTCGATACCATCAACAACAATACTTCCCTCTGATATTTTTCCATTCTCATAATCTATAAGTCTCATAATGGCCTTTGAGGTAACCGTTTTGCCACTGCCTGACTCTCCGACGATACAGACCGTTTCTCCAGGTTTCATATGCAATGTAACATCTTTAATAGCTGTTAATGGGTTATTGCTACTGGTAAAATCAACCTTTAAGTCCTTTATTTCTAGTAATTTTTCCATTTTACTCACCCCTTACCTCACTTTGTTCGCTTTTGGGTCAAAGGTATCGCGAAGTTTATCCCCTATAATGTTGATGGAAAGAACAAAAAGAGTAATGGCTAGACCTGGAAAAGATGATATCCACCATGCCACTGTTAAATATCCTCTTCCTTGTGATAGCAGTGCACCCCAATCAGGTATTTCTTTAATGGTCCCAAGACCCAAGAAACTTAATCCTGACCCGATTAAAATGGATGTCCCAAGACCTATTGTCCCCATAACAAATAAAGGTGACCAGGAATGCGGAAGAATATGCCAGAAGAATATTTTCCAACTTGATGTTCCAATCGAGCGTGATGCATCTACGAACTTTCTTTTCTTAATACTCATCATTTGACCTCTCATCACACGTGCATATCCCGGGATGGCCGATGCCGCTACTGCCAATACAATATTAAGTAAACTTGGACCAAGGGCAGCGGCAATGGCTAAAGCTAGTAGTATACCAGGAATCGTCATTAAAATATCGATGACCCTCATTAAGACTAAATCAACGATTCCGCCAATATATCCCGCCAACGCCCCAATACTTCCACCTAAAATTCCACCGATTAGTACGGATGTTACCCCAATAATTAGCGAATCTCGACTTCCATAAATCACAAGGCTAAATACGTCTCTCCCAAAATAATCGGTCCCAAACAAATGCTTGACATTTGGTTTACTTAAAATTAGCTCTGTATTCATGTAGGTTGGAGAAAACGGTGCGATCCACTTTGGAAATAGAGCACATGCAATAAAAAAGAGGACAATAAAAATGGACAAGTATAAAAATAGATTTCCTAACGTAAAATTAATTTTCCATTTTTTCACCGTCCACTTTGGAACCCGCACAATGGTTTCAACATTAACGATTTCTTTCATTTATTTCTCTCCCTTAATGTGATCTCCTTACCCGTGGATCAATAATGGAATAGGATAAATCAACTAATAAATTAATCACTACATAAATGATGGCACTGAAGAAGACAACACCCTGAATGACAGGTAAATCCTTAGCCATGATTGCATCTGCCACAATTCTGCCAATCCCTTGTCTAGAAAACACGGTTTCAATTACTACAGTCCCCGCCATTAATTCACCGATATGAATACCAATTATCGTAATAGCTGGAATAAGTGCATTTCGAAGAGCATGTTGGTACATGATGATTCTTTCAGAAAGTCCCTTTGCACGAAGGGTGACGATAAATTGCTCATTAATGACTTCCAGCATACTCGTTCGAACCATGCGAATAATTAACCCCGCACCGACAAACCCAAGTGAAATGGATGGAAGGACAAGTGTTTTCCAGCCATCCGATCCCATCGCAGGAAACCAGTTTAAAAATACGGAAAAAAATAATATGAGTAAGATTCCAGACCAAAAGGTTGGCATTGAAATACCAAACAAACCAATTAATCTTGCTATAAAATCAATCCATTTATTTTTGTAAATAGCCGATAACACTCCAAATATAAGCCCAATCACTATAGAGAGTAATGCACTGCAAAAAGTTAAAGCGAGTGTAGCTGGAAAGTGTTCTAATACTTTCGGTAGAACAGGCTCACTATTTACGATTGATTGACCAAAATTTCCATGAAGAACATTCACAAAATAATCAGAGAATTGTAAATAAATCGGTTGATCAAGCCCCAGTTCCTTGCGTAAATTGGCTACCGTTTCGGGTGTTGCCGTGGAGGGATCCAGCATCGAAAGCACTGGATCCCCGGGCAGCAGATAGATAATGAAAAAAACAAGGATAAGGGAGCCAAAAATGGATACAACAGCAGTTGAGATTTTCAACAGGATTTTATTGAGAATTTCCATATTATTCAGCTCCATTTCGTTTGCTTATTTTATATTGACATCATTGAAGAGTGGATAACCTAAAGCATCAAATTTAATTCCATTTACAGTTTTAGATGCTGCAACGGTATAAGGGAATACATAAATAGGGATAATCCAAGCTTGGTCAATGATTTTTTGTTGTACTTGTTTATATATCTCTTTACGTTTTGCTTGATCCGTTTCTACTGTTCCTGCTTCTAACAATTGATCTATTTCTTGATCAGAACCACCACCTAACCGTTTCACTGCTGCCTCCTCTTGAGGAGTTGTTGAATGGTAAAAGGCGCGTAATGCATTGGGGTCTGAATTAACCTGGCTATTTCCATAGATATCATAATCAGCATTTTGTAGAATTACGGAAGCAATGTCCTTGGTAATATTGATTTCTACCTTTATGCCAATCTTCTTCAATTGCTGCTGTACCATAACAGCAATATCATTTCTTTTCTCACGGTTTGGAGTTCCATCAACATATTTTAATGTCAATTTCTTTCCATCTTTTTCACGAATACCATCCGATCCTTTTACATAGCCAAGCTCCTCGAGGAGCTGATTAGCCTTCTCTATATCTACTTTGGTGCTATTTTCAAGCGATTTATCATAACCCAAAATACCCGGTGAAAGTGGAGACCATGCTCGTGAATAGGTATTTAGGTAAAGTGTTTTTACAATCGCATCGACATCAACCGCAAGCTGAACTGCCTTACGCGCCTTTACATTATTCCATGGTGCCCTTCTCTGATTAAAGAAAAGTGTATAGGGTAAACCAATTGTATTTACTTGAAGCAATTGAGTTTTTGGATCATTTTTTAATGAAAGAATATTTTGTGGTGGCACCGTTTCAGCCGCAAGCACTTGATCTCTCTGGACGCTACCAATACGAGTTGCCTCCTCTGGAATGATTTTAAAGGTGATTTTATCAAGATATGGTGCGTTTTGGTTCTCTACAATGGAAGGACCCCATTGATAATCTTTATTTTTTTCGACTACAATATCTGCATTATCTGTCCAACTGACAAATTTATATGGTCCAGTTCCTACAGGGTGCTTACCAAACTGATCACCATACTTTTCTGCTGCTGTCGGGGAAACAATTCCCAGCATTGCCTGGCTTAAATTACTTAAAAACGCCGTTGAAGGAGTTGCAAGATTGATTTTGATTGTATAATCATCAATCACTTCTGATGATTGATACGGTTTCAAAAGGGCAACTGCATTTTTTGCCTGAGTTTTTGGATCGAGAATCCGGTCATAGCTATATTTCACAGCTTCAGCATTAAAGGGTGTTCCATCCTGAAACTTCACGTCTTTACGCAGTTTGAATGTATAAGTTTTACCATCATCTGAAACTGTCCATTCTGTGGCAAGCCACGGCTTTATCGTATTATCTGGTACCTGCACAACTAAGCTATCAAAAATAGTTCTGAATGCACGAACAGCAACTGCTAATCCGCTTCGTGCAGGATCAAGTGAATCAGGAGATGTTGCAAGTGCATAGGTTAATTCACCACCCGATTTCGGCTGTGATTCTACCTTCCCGTTTGTTTCTTGTGAACTACTATTTTTTGTACTAGTGCTGCTTGCACAGCCTGATAATAGAAGGATCAATGTTAGTAAACTAGGTATTACCTTTTTCCAATGTCTTGGTTTCATATCAGACGCCCCTTTTTTTAATGTTTACTCGGATTTTTAATGAAGACTTGTTATGTTTACTAGGATGAATTTAACTATTAATAGGCTGAATATTTTTATTAGCAGAATATAAAGGGCTTAACAGCTGGAATGATTGAAATCTTTCGACCACTTGTTCGATTGGTGTATGTAAAATAAATTCATCCACCCGATATTTTTGTTGAAGTTGTGTAAAAATTTCATTTACATATGCAGGTGTTCCTAAAATAATATCTGCTTCGTGTTCGGATATTTCATAGGCTTCACCCGATTGATTCCCAAACACTTCGGCTTGTTCACGTGATTGTACCGTCACCGAACGTCCGCTTTCAAGGTGGACTTTTACTATTTTTCTATTCCCCACTAGCTGTTCAGCTTCAGTTTGCGTAGCTGCAGCGACAACGGCTAGGGCAATAATTAATCTTCCACTCGGAAAACCTTCTCGATACAGATTCGCTGCCTCTTCTAGTACCCGTTCATCACTATTGATAAATTTAGCGAATACAAAAGATATTCCTAACTCAGCTGCAAGACGGGCACTATTAGTACTTGCACCGAGCAAAAAAATTTCAGGCTTTGTCTCAGGAATAGGTGTGGCTTGGATACCTGCAAGAGGATGATCATCACTGACAGAATCTTCAATTAATTGTTTCAAAAAGGATAGCCGTTCTGAAAAATCCTGCCCGTCATTATTGGTCCCAAACTGAAGCGCCTTCGTTGATAATGGAAGTCCGCCTGGTGCTTTCCCAACCCCTAGATCGACTCTACCAGGTGCCAAGCTGGATAATACATGAAAGTTTTCAGCCACCTTGTAAGGACTATAGTGCTGGAGCATTACACCCCCCGATCCAATTTGAATTTTTGAAGTTTGAGCTAATAAATTCGAAATTAATACTTCTGGTGACGAACCAGCTAATTGTTTGGCATGGTGATGTTCAGAAACCCAAAAACGTGTGTACCCCCATTCTTCTGCCTTTTGCGCTAGTAATACTGTTTGCTGTAACGCATCAGATGCAGTAGTTCCAGGAAAAATCGGACTTTGATCTAAAATACTTAACTTGTAACTCATTTGTAGTTTCCCCCATTTTTATTCCGACTTAACTCATTTGTAAAGTAGGATTTTATTGATTGTTTTTTATCCTATCACTGAAAATATGGACCTAGCAATACTTTCGTTGATAGGAAAAAAGCAGTATTTGATTAATAAAATTTATCATCGAAACCTCTATCCATTATCCTTTATAAAGTCATTTAGCCTTTTTGAAAGACCTCCATGACCAAATTTTAGAAATTTTGATTGATGTGGCTCGTTTAACTCACTTTTTACTGAATCTAAAAAGGCTAAAAGATGAATTCTACGGTTGTGGATATTAACCATACCATATTCATAAAGCCATTGATCTATCATATTGTAAATTCCCCGATTGACTCTATATTGTTGATTACACCATATAAAAAAATGTAAATCAGGCAAATTGAGATATTTATAGGTTTTAAAGGTATGATCCCTTTTGGTTTTAATAAATGACCACTCATCACATACATTTTTTGCTTTCATTCTTTACAACCTCCTTGTAAAACTTAAAACCCAGAATACTCACTTGAATAGTCGGATTTAAAGTATTAAAAATCGTTTATTGAAATGCTAATAGGTTAGTATTGAGATTAATCCTAACACTACTGAAATAAGGAAGACAATAAGTTGACTGATAGAAAAATTTATTTTATATATTAATCATTTTAATTTATTGAAAAAACACTGCCATTCTCGAACTCTTGAACAGATAAAAGAAAATCATCCCATTCCTTTTGAAAAGCAAAACCATTACTTAAATGAACGGCAAAAATAGGCTGGTTTATTTCAAATAGATGAGAAATATCTATCTCGATAAGTTTCCCCTGTTGCAGCTCCTCTATAATACTTAAGGATGGTAAAAATCCGATGCCATTTTCGCTTAATATCATCGATTTGGCCACTTCGAGGTGATCAACAAGGAATTCGATTTTTGGTTCGATATTTGCAACTTCAAATAAATGATAAACACGATTCCAATCGAAAGCACCACATTCAAAAAATACCATCGGTTCATTGGCTAATTCTTGAACAGAGATTGTCTCTTGAAACTGAAATGGGTGTCCTGGATAAACAACTAATTTCACAGTATTGTTTAATAGAAGGTTCTTTTGAATCCCTCGATGAGAAACATCTTTCATGAAGGCAATATCAAGCTGCTTCTGTAAAAGTTTATCAAGGAGTACCTCATTTGGTGCTGAAATAAATTTAAACCGAAGTTCGGGATGTGCCTTCTTTAAGAGGGGAAGAGCATAAGGCATAAAATACTGAGATGTAATGATATTTGCCCCAATGACGATTTCTTCTGGATGCTCTTCCCTTTTTAATAATTTCTTCCCTTGTTGATACGTACGGATAATTTGCTCTGCATAAGGTATAAACGCTTTACCTTCCTCTGATAATGTTAAACTTCTCCCCTTTCGTAAAAATAAATCGATCCCGAGATCCTGCTCTAGTGTTTTAATTCTGGCGGTAACCGTCGGTTGAGATAAAAACAAAGCTTCTGCTGCTTTATGAATGCTTTCCAAATGAACCACATACATAAAAGCTTCAAGATTATCAATATTCATTTCCTAATCCCCCTTCTTATAGAATATCCATTAAGTAATAAAAAAGGCTCCTCAACGCCATTTGCGTTGAGAAGCCTTTGGTTGACCAATCAGCTAAGTATCATTTAATTTATTCTCTAAATTTTAACCCAATTAATCCCATAAGTAAAGTAGGAATAATGTAAATTTCATATTAATCTTGTAATAAATATTTTATTCCTTAATGATTTGAGAATTGATTAAAGTTATCTCTACATATTGAATAATCATCAAAAAATAAGTGAGTGCCAAAGACACTCACTTAAGAAAAATATTTTTTCAATTTTAATTTTAGCTAGATCGTTCAGCGAGCCAGTCCCCAATAGTTGGGTATGTAATTTTGGAAGCTTGGCTACCAAAAGTAATCGAAGTATGACCCACTGGTAAATTTTTATACTGTTTGTCTTCACTTGAAATAGCGTCCATTAAGGCTTCTACCATATGCGGCTGAGCGATTAAATCACTTTGTCCTGCTAAATTCAGTACATTTGCAGTGATATTTTTCAAATCAACCTTCCGGCCACGAACAACTAGCTCCCCTTTAATCAGCTTGTTCTGCTGATAAAAATCTCTAATCCACTGACGATATGATTCGCCTGGGAATGGGATCCCATCGTTTAGCCACTTTTGCAGAAGTTTGAAGTTTTTAATAAATCTTTCATTATCCGCACGATCTACTAAACTTACAAATGGCCCATAGAAGTTACCCATAGGTTTAATCAACTTATTTCCATAGTCAATCATTTCAGGTGGAATCACCCCAAGGGTATCTACTACTTTATCAATATTAAAATATTTTTCATTTAACATTTCGCCATACGCACCTGAATCCGCAAAATCAAATGGACTTGTCATAAAAACTAGATTTCGAATTGGTAATTCAGGGAATAAGGATGCAAACACTGATGTCATGGTACCACCCATACAATAACCAAGAATAGACACTTCATCAGCTTTAGATGTTTTCAAAACCTTTTTAACTGCACGCGGGATATAATCCATAATAAAATCATCTAGTTTCATATTTCGATCTTCGTATCCTGGTGTACCCCAATCAAGAAGATAGACGTCAAACCCATTATTTACTAGATATTCGATTAAACTGCCGCCTTTAGTTAAATCCAAAACATATGGTTTATTGATTAAAGCATAAATCATTAATAATGGAATTCTATGCTTTTTTGGTTTTTCTGAAATATAACGATAGAGCTTTGTTTTATTCTTAGTCCAAACTACTTCTTTAGGAGTAGGGGCTACTTCTGGCTGAGGGTCAACTGTTAACACTTGAGTTGCCTTCACAACCCGTTTCACTTGCTTTCCATATTCTTCAGGAAATAAATCTAATAACGTATCCCAATCTTTTTCACCAACTAAGCTCATATTGTTCACTCCTTCCTTCATTTCGTTATTTACTATATACAGAGAAAAGTCTCTTCATGACAATTACATGTAAAGTCCGCCGTTAATATTAAGCTGCTGTCCAGTGATATAGGCTCCATCCTGACATAGGAAAACAACCCCACGAGCTACCTCTTCTGGTTTACCTAAACGTTTTTGCGGAACTTTTGCTACAATTCCTTCTAGAACTTTTTCAGGAATAGCCTGTACCATTTCTGTGCCGATAAATCCTGGGCAAATGGCATTAACCGTAACATTTGATTTCGCTAATTCAAGTGCAAGCGATTTTGTGTAACCAATTAATCCCGCTTTTGCTGCAGCATAGTTAGTTTGACCAAATCCGCCAGCTTGTCCAATAATGGATGAAATGTTGATAATTCGTCCCGCATCAGATTCAAGAAGGTATGGCAAGGCAACAGATGTTGTGTTGTAAACACTGTTTAAATTAACATCAATTACCTTTCTCCAATCCTCAGCGCTTAATTTTTTGAAGGTACTGTCTCTTGTAATACCTGCATTATTAATTAAAATATCTACTCTACCAAATTTATTGTATGCTTCTTGTACAAGATGTGCTGCTTCTTCAGTATTGGATACATCCGCCCGAACCGCAAAAGCTTCTCCGCCGATTTCATTAATATCAGCGACCATTTTTTCTGCTATTTCTTCACGTGAAACATAGTTAAGAACAATTTTTGCACCTTGTCTTGCAAGTTCCAATGAAATAGCTGCTCCAATTCCTCTGCTTCCACCTGTTACGATTGCTACTTTTCCATTTAAATTAGTCATGATTTTCATCCCCCATAGTTGTAAGTATGTAATTATTCTTTAGACTTTAAAGCGGTTAAAATTTGGTTAAGTTTTTTATCCAGATTCTTCATTTCAGCTTTTAAGTCAGATAATTCGTTTTTAAAAGACACCTGATTGTCAGTGCCCTCCAGTTTGTCCTCGAGCAGCTCTTCTAAGCTATCAACTTTAGCATCGACGTTAACAACTTGAGCAGATAAATTTGCAAGGTCCTTACGTGAAGGGATGTTCCCAAGCTCTAAATATTTTTCTGTTGTTTCGTCAAGCCATTTTTTAAATTGTAAGTTCACGTCCAATAATTGTCCGATTCCTTGGGAAGGAAAAGACTCCATGATTTTTTCATCATAAAGATTACTAGTTTGGTTATAAAGATCCTTCCAAGCTTCAAAAACATTAAAATTTGTCGTCAACATAATTCCTCCTTACGCTTTTTATCGACAAATTAATCATACATACAACATTCAAACAAATAAAGAACAAACATTAAAAATTATGAAAAAATATTACTGCAAATTCCGACAAAATTCTAGCCTTCTGTAAATTACATATATAGAAATTTTTATTAAACTATAAAACCGCTCAACCACAACGTTTTAAGCGCTTTCAAAACTAAAAATTACAGGTGGATAATTTTTCCTTTGTTCTATTTCTGCTAGGTTTTGAATAATTTTTACCAAGTCGCGATTGTTTATTATTGAGTGTTTGAATGTTTGGTGGTGATAGAAAAGTTATTTTTCAACAATAATCGACAAATACCTTTCTCTAACTCATTTTTTTGTTCACATTTTTGACACAATTTCAAAAGGCATTTTTTTCTCTTAATGAATTTAGGTGGATTACTAAATCTAACAAAAAGAGGTGGAAAGTTTGAAATTTGTTGAAAGCGTTGTTTTAATTACTGGAGGAGCACAAGGAATTGGAAAGGAAACAGCAAAAAAATTCTTAAATGAAGGGGCCAATGTTGTTATATGTGATTATGACGAATCTGCTGGTAGAAAAGCTCTAGAGGAATTAAATCATGAAAAGATTGAATTCTATCAAGTCAATGTAACTGATAGTTCACAGATCCAAGAAATGGTTCAATCCGTCGTTCAAAAGCATGGAAAAATTGATGTCTTAATCAACAATGCAGGAATAACCCTTGATGGATTTCTGACAAAGATGGAGGAATCAGATTGGGAGAAGGTTATTTCTGTTAATTTATCTGGGGTATTCAAATGCACAAAAGCTGTCGCCCCCATCATGTTAAAACAAGGTTCAGGTGTAATCCTTAACGCTTCTTCTGTTGTTGGACTATATGGAAACATTGGTCAGACGAATTATGCTGCGACAAAGGCTGGGGTAATTGGCTTAACCAAAAGCTGGGGAAAGGAATTTGGCCCTAAAGGGATTAGAGTCAATGCTGTGGCACCCGGTTTCATTGAAACTGGTATGACTGCCGCGGTACCTGATAAGGTTCTAAATTATATGAGAGATAAGACCCCGCTAAAAAAACTCGGGAAACCAGAAGATATAGCAGCTGCCTATCTATTCTTGGCTTCTGATGATGCAAAGTATATTAACGCAACTGTTTTAAGTGTTGATGGAGGTTTGGTCATTTAATCAATATCTGTTTTTGGCGAACCGCATTCGGAGAAAACGCCCTACTTCTAGAATTGAAACATCTGTACAATAGGGACTCACTTTCTAAAAACTTCAATGTTTCTGGCTCAATGCCATGGTTTTCCCAAAGAAAAACCAATACAAAGGATATCTTTAGACACTCTAGAAGGGCTGTTACCCACGCTGGTACATCATTTATTACCAGCAATTGGAGTACCTGGTCCTCTTCTTCCTTTCAGGTAAAGAGGACCACGTATTCCCATTTTCTTCTTATTAATATGCTCTCAATAATTCTTTTTTAACCTTGAATAAATACTGCTTTTTCACATGGTTGATGATTGTTCTCCAAGTTGAAAAGTTGTGAACTTAGACCTATCGTGCCAACCGATTGAACATTTTCAGAAATGGATAAAAAATCGGCATTTACAGCGACTCGAAGTAATCCCTTTCCATTTAATGTCTTTACTTGAAGTAGTTCTCTATCCACCTTTGCAAAGAGATATCACCCTTTAAAATAAAGTAATAGAAGAATAGTATTTTTTGAACCGAAAAATCCGAGTTATGAAATATATTATTAGTCATTAAAATGTAATTTTTAACTATTTCTAGATTATTAAACATGTTTTTGTCGAAATCCAAGAATGATGTCTAGAAAAAGACTACTAGAAAGTAATAATTATTTCTACAAAATTCGCTAATTTTCAACAATTTCCCCTCCTCATCACATACCTTCTTTTCGGAAGTCAAATGTGCAATTATTATTCAGATTTTACTAATTTCTTAGTATTTTCCGCCACTAGAAACCTTCCCACAAAACGATCATTGATAGCCAAAAGTTATCTCTCTAAGGATGCAATTTCACTGAATTTGTCGAAGAATTACTGATAAAACTTGTCCTTATCTGTAGTATCATATGAGAGGAAATTATACATAGTATAAAATACATCTATGGGAGTGTATGAAATGTCAACAAACGAAGTTGTAATTGTAAGTGCTGTTAGAACAGCAATTGGAAATTTTTTAGGAAGTTTACAAAATGTTTCAGCTAGGGACCTTGGTGCTACAGTAATTAAAGCTGCCGTTGAAAGAGCTGGTTTAACTCCTAATCATGTTGATCAAGTAATTATGGGAAATGTGTTACAAGCTGGCGCTGGACAAAACCCAGCAAGACAAGCTTCCCTTGCAGCAGGAATTCCTCAAGAATCACCAGCGATTTCTATTAACATGGTTTGTGGTTCTGGTTTAAGAGCAGTTCACTTGGCAACACAAGCTATTCTTTCCGGAGAAGCTGATGTAGTTGTTGCAGGTGGAATGGAAAATATGAGTCAAGCACCACATTTGTTAAAAGGCAGTCGCAATGGATATAAGATGGGAGATCAAAAAATTCTAGACAGCATGATCAAGGATGGATTATGGTGTGCCGAGAACGACTACCACATGGGTGTAACTGCCGAAAATCTTGCAGAAAAATATGAAATCTCACGAAGTGAGCAAGATGAATTTGCAGCATGGAGCCAACAAAAAGCACAAGCTGCGATTGAGTCAAATAGATTTGCAGACGAAATCGTTCCAGTTGAGGTTCCTGGCCGAAAAGGTCAAGTAAGCGTCATCAGCCAGGATGAGTTTCCTAAATTTGGTACAACTGCAGAAAGCCTTGGAAAGCTTCGTCCAGCGTTTAAAAAGGATGGAACAGTTACAGCTGGTAGTGCTTCAGGAATTAATGATGGTGCTGCTGCTTTAGTTGTTATGAGTCGCAAAAAAGCCGAAGAACTTCAGCTTAAACCATTAGTAGTTATTAAAGCTAATGCTGTTGCTGGTGTTGATCCAAGTATTATGGGTATCGGACCTGTTCCAGCAGTTAAAAAAGCTCTTAATAACGCTTCATTATCTTTAGAAGATATCGACTTAATTGAAGCAAATGAAGCATTCGCTTCACAGGCCATTGCTGTAGACCGTGAATTACATTTTAATAAAGAAAAGTTAAATGTTAATGGCGGTGCAATTGCCTTAGGACACCCTATTGGTGCCAGCGGTGCGCGGATTTTGGTTTCGTTAATTCATGAAATGAAAAAACGTGAAGACCGTTTTGGGTTAGCTACATTATGTGTTGGTGGTGGCCAAGGGGTAGCAACTATTGTTGAAAATATTTAATAAAATTCAAGTTCAATAGACAAAGTGGACAACCCTTTTCTGAATTATTATAAGATTCAAAATAAGTTCACGATTTCGGGAATTGATTTGTCTTATAATAAGGTTAAAGGGAATATGGAATATATTTCAATTCCCTTACCTTTTTAGAAGGGAGGTCCTGATCATGTCATTTGCTGATTTTAACGATATTTACCGGATTTGTTCTAACTTTATTGATGATGAAAACGCAGTGGATATAGTTAAATTAGGAATCGATGTGACACCTGGTTCTACGGCTGCAGATTTACATTCAGCAAGTTCATACCGTTGGTGGGAAGTTGCTGAAAATGAAATTCACCAAGAAAAAAGAGATACAGTCCTTATCTAACGATTATAAAAAAATAGTTAGTTATGGATTAGACAGCATTTTATTCAAGTTAATTAGGCATCCCTTGTGTATCTAAGACTAGTATATACAAGGGATGTTCCTTTACCTAATTTACTATATTAGACAACGTTCACATGTAGACAAATCGGTTCCCATATCATTTACTTTAAACAGACAATCAATTTAACAGACTACCAGGAGGGAATAATTTGAAAATGGATGAAACTAAAATTAATAGTGACTTAAATAAAATGCTCCAATCTGATCATGTTCCTGAAGAAAAAAACAATCCACAAGATCTTTTTAATCAATATAAAAAATTATTTGAAGCTAAAAACTTTTTTGAGGCATTAGAGATTTTAACTCAATCTTTAAGAAAAGGATTTCCTCTTGCGGAGTTTGAAATGGGGAAACACTATTATTCTGGAAGTGACCAGTTAGGGATTGGAATAGACTACCTAAAGGCTTTTGAACACTTTACTGAAGCTGCATTACTGGGTCATGCAGGTGCTCACTATTATCAAGGGTTAATGTATCTTAAAGGGTTAGGTGTAGTTTTGGATGTTAATCAAGCACTTCTTTCTCTTAACTTGGCTGCAGCTCAGGGTGAAATAGAAGCATTAGGTGCATTAGGTAAGATCTATCAATTTGGCTATTCAGACATTTTACCAGATTTAAAAAAAGCTGAAAGCTACTATAAAGATGCAGTTAATTTAGGTCATCCTGCTTCCACGTTAAATCTTGCAGCATTACTTGAAACTCAGTTAAGATTTGAAGAAGCATATGAGTTAATGATTGAATCAGCCAAAATGGGTTATATTGGAGCAATTGATTATTGTTTGAATACATATAAATAATTTTTCAATTGTAATCGAAAGGTCATTGAGTTTAAACTCAATGACCTTTCTTTCGTTCACATTATTTACAAATGAAAGGTAATTGTAGTCTTGCACTTACCTTTTTTCAGGCTATCGAAAAACTTTCGATAGTGTTTATTAAATTAAGTCTCTGTCTAACAATCCACCGAGTTATTCAGTTATTATTACTAATATTTTAGGCTTTGCACAAGTCTGTTGATTGCCCTCTAGGCGCGTGTCGGGGAACTTCCTCTCCTCATTTCTGCTCTCCTGCGGAATCTCCACTGCCCCATGTACTCTAGCAGGTACCAATGCGCTAAGGATGTTCCAGGACATCCCCATGGAATGCAATTGTCTAGAGCGGAAATAAAGAGGACCCGTTAGTAGAGACAAAAATTGCCGAGAAAATCCCCTTTCTCGACAACAACATGAAAAGGTAAGTGCCACTTGCACTTACCTTTCCGAACTAAGATATTATTTATTTGTTACGTTTCCTTTAGCATCACGCTCAACCTGCATTTTTGTTACAGGAAGATATCCTTGTTGCTTTAATAGATTGTTTTGAATATCATCTGACATCATAAAGTCAAGGAACGCTTTCGCAAGCTCAGTAGGTTCACCCTTTGTATAAGAGTGCTCGTACGCCCATACAGGGAATTTACCAGTTTGTACATTTTCATCAGTTGCTTCTACACCATCAATTGAAAGAGGTGTTACTTTATCATCAGTGAAATATGAGAAAGCAAGGTAACCAATAGCGCCATCTGTTTCATTAATAATCTTTTTAACTGTGTTTGAAGAATCTTCTGTAATACCTTCTGCTGGGGTTGCTCCATCAAGCGCAAGCTTATTGAATACTGCACGTGTACCAGAAGAGTCAGGACGGTTTACTAGTACGATCTTTTGGTCTTTTCCGCCAAGTTCTTTCCAGTTAGTAATCTTGCCAGTGAATACTTTGATTAGATCTTCTTTTGAAATATCTTTAATGCCAACTTTAGGGTTAACAGCTGCTGTAATACCTACAACGGCAACTTGATGATCTACTAATTGATTAGCTGGGATGCCATCTTTTTCTTCAGCAAATACGTCAGAGTTACCAATTTGAACAGAACCTTCAGCTACTTGTGATAAGCCTGTACCAGATCCACCGGCTTGGACTTGAATATCAACTTTTGGATTTTGAGCCATGAATTCTTCAGCTGCTGCTGCTACTAACGGCTGCATTGCAGACGAACCTGAAATTGCTAATGACCCAGAAAGTTCTTTCTTTTCTTCCGTTTTGGTAGTGGTAGTTTTACCTTCTGTTTTGTCTGTTGATGTTCCGCCTCCACAAGCAGCCATGAATACCATTACTGCGGCAAATAATGTAAGAAGGCTTAAATTTTTGAAACGTTTCATTTGCTTGATTTCCCCCTATTTGATTCATATCAATTTATGAATCTATTTTGTTTGCCTTACAGTTATTAATATAAAAGATATTTATTAACCCAGTTTGAATTGAATGTAAAGGTTTTGTAAAATGTCGCATTTTGCTATTTTCAAATGATTATAGGTTTTCTAAATAAAGCAAAAGAGAGGCTCCAGTTCCTCTCTTTTTCATCATTGTTTGAATTAAACTAAATCATTATGCTGATATTCCTTGATTCTGTTTGATATTTGAATGATTCACTTTGCCACTTAACCACTGATAAACGATTGGTATGACTACTAGACAAATTAGTGTGGAACTGAACATCCCTCCCACCACTACTACTCCGAGTGTCTGAGAAATAATGCTGTCCCCTCTCCCCGAAAGGGCTAAAGGCATCAAAGTTAAAATGGTTGTCAATGCGGTCATTAAGACAGGCCTGACTCTTGTTACTGTTCCATTTTGGATCGCTACATTTAATTCCAGCCCGCTAGCGAGATTCCTCTCAATTTTATCTACTAGAACAATCCCGTTTGTTACCACAATTCCCGTTAACATCAGTAATCCTACTAATGCAGCTAGATTCCATTCGAGCCCAAAAATAAACATTCCGAATACAGAACCAATAAAAGCTAACGGAATACATATTAAAACGGAAAGGGGTGCCTTCCATCCCCGAAAAACACCGCTTATAATCATAAGAACAAGTAAAATAGAGAAAAATAAGGCAATTGTCATTTCATAAATCATTTGATAGACCTGCTCGGGAGCACCTGTAAAAGAATAGTTGACACCCTCTGGCAGGGGTATTTTCTTAAGTTTATCCTTAACTTGTTTCGTCACCTTTGCAATATCATTAGAAATGATACTAGAGGTAATTACAAAATATGGTTTTCCGTCCTTTTCTTGTATCACCGATGTTCCAGCAGGCTCTAATAGAGCAAGCTGCTGCAAGGTCACTTTTTGGTTTTCCCTATTTACGAAAACTTCATTTCCAAGCAACGAGAAAATATCCTCTGAGTTCCCATTCTGTTTATTAGTATGAATCACAACCGGGTAGGTATTTTGATTAATGGAAATAACCCCTTTTGTTCCGTCAACGGTATATTGCTGTATACGTTCTAAAACATCATCAAGTTTTATTCCATAATGTTCAATAGCTTTTCGATTAAGGGTGATCACATACTGAGTGGAATGGTCATCGGTATCAGCAGCCCCCTGTACAGACAATTCAGGAACAAGTTTTAGTTCGTTTCGTATCGTTTGCGCTATTGTTTCTAGCGTCTGGCTATCAGCACCCGATAGATTGATGTTTAACTGAGAATCGTCCCCTGCAATATTTTGATTAGATACTGTGAAGACCGCTTTACTAGATAATGAATTTAATTGCTCCTGTAGACTTGAGATAAACGCATTTATATTAGTACCTTCTTTTACCATGATCGACAAATTAGCTATGTTTGGTTTCTGAAGCCATCCACCACCTGCATCAAATACATCATCAGACTGGGGAACGAAGGATGAACCCAGCCCTGAAGAAAAGGATTTGACTTTTTTGTTAATTACCAGAAGAGATTCGATTCTTTTCACTTCAGAGTCGACTTCAGTTAAAGAGGTATTTTGCGGCATTTCTACTTGTACACCAATCTGACCAGTATTGCCTGCCGTAGGTAAAAAATTCACTGGAAGAAAGGCAGCACCTGCCGAAGCAATTAAAAATAATGTAAAACATGCGGATACAACCATTTTCTTGTGCTCAAACACCCAGGTTAAAATTTTTGGGGAAACTTGCTCAAAATCATCATCCCTTGAAGTCGGCTTTCCTCTCCAAAAAAAGTTGTAAAGAACAGGAACTACCAAAATGGCTACTAGTAATGAAATAATCAAAGCAATCACAACTGACCAGGCAAATCCAGAAAACGCTGAACTCACCAAACCACCGATTAAGGCAATCGGAACATATACAGCCACTGTGGTAGCAGTGGAGGAAACAATTGCTGGAATCATCTCACACACGGCATCCGTTAGCAATTGAACACTGGTTTTGCCTTGCGACTCATTAACTTTCCGATTCATATTATCAAGAATCACGATTGAGTCATCGACCACTCTGCCCATCGCAACGATAAGTCCCGAAACGGTAAGAAGATTGAGGCTTATTCCCATTGTTTTTAATATGCCAGTTGTAGCTAATAGACAGATGGGAAGAGAGATCGCAATTAATAAAGTGGAACGGACTTTACGGAAAAACAAATACACGCAAATCATTGAAAATAAACAACCTAATAAACCTTCCTTGATCAGACCCAGTAAGGATGAATTAACCTGCTTGCCTTGATCAAAAAGGATGGAAACTTGGATATCTTTATTTTTTAATGCAGGAAAATCTTTCACTGCACTTTTTATCCGACTGGAGACATCCGTAATATTGGATGAAGAAGTCTTCAACACATCTACAAGAACACTCGGTTTTCCGTCCGTCCTTGAGATGGTCTCCAGATCCACAATGGAGTTTGAGATGTCGGCCACATTCGAAAGCGGAACGGTTTTGCCTTCTCCGTTATTAATAGGAAGCTGCATGAGGTCTTGTTGGTTGAACCCCCAGCCCGTTACTTGAATTGGAATGGATACCTGATTATTCGATACCTTTCCCTCTAATCCAGTTATGTAATTTTCTGCTAGTGAACGCTTTACGTCGTTAAGAGTCAATCCGGCCTTTTTTAAATCCTCCAGCCTGAGCGTAACAGAATATCCCGCTTTTCCACCTCCTGATACCCGCACATCCTTTACCCCTGGAACGGTTTTTAATCGATTAACAAAATCCTCTTGAATGGCCGTACGAAGTGTATTTTCTGTAAGATCGGCAGAAGACCCCATTAGACTCATACGAATAATCGGCATGGAATGGGTACTAAGACGTGTGACTAACGGTTTTTCTGCCCCAGCCGGTAGTTTAATAGTGTCTAAGGCCTTTGAAACCTGCTCCTCCGCCTGTTCCATGTTATAACTCATTGGAAAATTCAAACTGATTAGTGCCCCGCCATTAAATGAAGTTGTTTCCACATCCTCTAGACCTTCAACTACCCGGACTGCCTGCTGGATCGGTCCTGTTATCTCGGCTTTTACTTGCTCAGCCTGATAATTATCTGCACGGACGGTCACCGATAAGGTAGAATTATTAATTTCCGGTAAATAATCCCGCTGGATCTGCCTTGCAGACATCCCACCCCATACAAGTATCAGACCAATTAAGGTTATAATCAAAATCGCACGCTTCATTGTTTCATTTATTAATCGTTTCATATCAACTTATCCAGGCAAAGTAAAGCCTGAAAACGTTCCCCCTTTAATATGTAATAAAAAGTAACGAATCACTTAATTTTTTGATGGTGCCGTTGGTGGATAGTCTAAATCTTTTAACCTGTAACTCCCCCCACCACAATGGGCATAGTAAAAAATACTGCCAGTATTAACAACAATAGCTATCCTCACGGATAGCTATTATTGTGTTTCTACATACCTTTCCAGCAATCCTTATTAAAATAGTAAATGAAAACTATTAATCATTTTCAGCCGGTGATGGAGCAAAGCTTTCAGGCTGCTGCTCTACCTCTTCCGGTGTATGGGCTTTTTTATCACCAGGATATGGTTTATCAAAGCCTTCCGTCGCATACCAAACAGCATGATTTAACATATTGGCGTTCACTTCATCTGGTGACGCATGTTTACCCGTGAACTTGTCCTTATTCTTGTTAGACCATTCCGTCCATTTTTTTGAAAGTTCCTTCGCCTCAGGTGTCACTTGTTCTGTGTTGGCAAGCGCTGCGGTATTTGCATTCGGCTGACCGTTCAAAGTGTCGAGTGGAATTTGATTTTGTTCAACATTGTACGGTGTAAAGTCTGGTTCATTAGTAAAGATTTCGCTCATTGGTTCGGCAGCGGCATCGTTCTGGTTCATTGGAGCAAGCCCTAGAATCTGCTCAATACTCCGCATCATATTGATAACAGTCCAATAGTGGCTATTAGTAATCCCCTTCTTCACCCAAGGACTGATGACATAAGCTGGCTCACGGTGACCGTCTACATGATCCAATCCGTTTTGTGCATCGTCTTCTGTAACAAAAATGACGGAGTCTTTCCAGTATGGACTATGGGAGATTAAATCCACAATTTTACCAACCGCTAAATCATTATCAGCCACCATAGCCTGTGGTGTAGGGGAACCTGTAGCAGTTCCTGCTGTATGGTCATCCATGACCCACATCGTGTTTAGTGCTGGTAAATCATTATTTTTTACATGTTTTTCAAATTGCTGTTTGAATATTTCGAACCGGTATTGATCAGGTATATTTGTGTCGAATGTTGGGAATGGACTATAGGTGATTGGTCCAAGTGACGGAATGTCATAGGTTGCCTTATAATCTCCAACTGGGACATGAAGAGTACCTTGTTTCTCACCAGAAAGGATTTTGTAATCGTTATACCAATCCGTCCAGTTTCCAAATGCTTCTGGTCCTGTAAATCCGGTCGTGTCCTCTCCAAAGTTCTCTACCGATACACCTTGTTTAATAGCTTGATCCCATAAATGGCCTGTTGGTGCATATGCCATTGGGTCTCCTGCACCGCCCGGATAACTGCGGACGTTCGCAGCGTCGGTTTCTTTATCTTCATAGTCGTTATTCGTTCCCTGCATAACCCACTGGTGTCCGCTTGCAGACTGTATGCCGGAAACATAGAAATTATCTAATAGTGGATAAGTTTCTGCTAATTTGTGGAAGTTTGGTGTAACAGCTCTTGGGAACTGCGTTAATCCCACTTCTCCATTGCCCTTTCCTAAGTCTCCGAGAACTTGGTCATACGTACGGTTTTCTTTTATAATATAGAATACGTGTTTAATAGTAGATGGCTCGCCAATACGCTCTGGCATTGCAACTGGTTTTTTGTTATTTCGTGCCTCCGCATTTCGGTTCTTTATGCCATACCAGTTGTTGTTTGAATATACTTTCTGTGTTCCTTTAACAAGGTCTTCCGTTGAAGGAAATGGAATCAATGATAACGATCCAACCTGAGCATAAGAAGAGTGTCCAGTTACTTTGACCCCTTGAATCGTTAAATCACGCGTCGGACCTTGTGAACCAATACCATCAGCATTTGCAACGACTAAGTTTTTATTTTCATTGTCTACTGCGATATCAACAGGGAACCAAGCAGTAGGTAATAGACCTTGCAATTCAGGAGTCTTATCAGGGCCTTGCCAATCATAAACCGCAATCGCGTTATCGCGGCCAAGGCTGACCATTAATTTATTATCAATTACTTTCACAGCGTTTGGAGCCGAACCTTTATGAGCGTCTGGATATGGTTCAATGTTAATCGTTTGAACAACAGTATTGGTTTTGGAGTCAATAACTGATACTGTGTCACTATTTGTATTGGTTACAAATATGTATTGGCCTGACTGCGTCATACGCTCTGGCTGTACGCCAACTTCAATCGTTTTAGTAACGGTGTTGGTAGAAAGGTCAATAACGGATACAGTTCCTGTTGAAGTAGCACCTGTTTGTGGATCAACAACCACTTGTGTTCCAGAAGAGTCTACAGTTGTATCTCCAGCCTTCGGTTTTCTTCCGCCCTGGTTGGTAACGTAAGCTGTATTTCCATCTACTAAAATACTTGTTGGAGCATTATCCACTGCAATTTTGGCTGTTAAAGCACCAGTTTGTGGATCCATGACTCCAAGGCTGTTGTCTCGGTTAAGTGCTACTAAAAGCTGGCCTTGAGGTCCAACCGCCAGATCGAGCGGGTTGATATTTCCGCCAACAGCTGGAGTTGGAAGAGTATAAGTTTTTTGGATAGCAGGAGTTCCATCTGCACCAACAGACATAACCACAACCTTACCTTTTCCGCCTGTAGATCCTGTAGCATATAGCTGATTTCCATCCTTCGAATACGCTAATCCCCACATACTAGAAAGACCTAAAGATAAATCTTTGACAGTCAATTTTCCTGTTGCAAGATCAACAACATTAATCCCCTTACCACCGTAATTGTTGCGTCCAACAATTGTTACAGCTGTTTTTCCATTTGGATTAACAGTAACCGTAATCGGGTTACCACCGAATTCGATTTGCTTCCCTGCTGGTGTAATCAATTGATTCACAGGTGTTTGTACCGAACCATCTGCTTGATTACCTACTAAATTACTTCCAAACCCACTTTCTTGTGCGGCGTACGCCCCGGCTGAACCCAATAACACGGTACTTAATGTAAGACCAGCAAGCAGCCTTTTCTTTTTTCTAAGTTTTTTTAACATACCTCTTCTCCCCTTTCTTTAATACAATTTAAAGAATACTCTTCTTTTATTAATCTCTTCTATATTTCATGTAAATCTCTATGTAGATATATGTAAAATTAAAATAAATAAAATTCTATCTTTTTAACTAAAACTATTAGCCTATATTTTTCAACAACTTCTATCTTTTACATTAATTACAACTTCCTCAACATGTTAATAATTATTTAACACTTGCTTCATCTCCTCTTAAAATACAGTTCGTATAATGATTAGTGTAAATGTATTACTAAATAGGAGGTTGCTAAAATGTTTTTACAAAAGTTGGCACAAGGTGGATTACTTACAATTGATTATTATAAAAATGGAGCTTTAAAGACCCTAAAAGGAAGTGTTTATTGTTTAAATCTTAAAGAACAATTACTTTCTTTAAAAGACGAAAAAGAAGTCCTGCATTCCATCCGGTTATCAGGTATTAAACAAATTTACTAACTATCGCTATAACCTTTCCCTTAAGGTTATTTTTTTATCCCCCCAAAAAAAGAACCCGATTTTCAATCGAGTTCTTTTCACGACTATATTTTTTTATAAATTAGCTCGGATCCCCCGCTTGTAGCGCTTGATCCATAGTATTGATCTTTTGTTCAAGATCATTGATTGAATTCTTTAAAGTTTCAGGATTTGGTGAGCTATTTAATTGCTTGCTAACAGTGGCAGCAGCGTTGTCAAGGGCTGTCCACTCTTCAAAGTGAGCATCGGATGAGATACTATAAAAATCTTGTATTCCTTGGACAATATCCTTCATCTCTGGTTTCATCGCAACATATTTCTTATCAAATTGATATTCTTTCAACAATGCAAAATGGTGTCTTACATCACTTACTGGATTCATATTCCCATGATTCATTTTGTCATGGTAATCATCGTAGACCATCATCATATGCATACCATGTGTATCATGCGGCCCCATATGGCAATGAATCGGCCAAATACCAGGATTATCGGCTTTTAACAATAAATCATATTTTTCACCAGGTCCAATGGTAATCGAATCTTTAGTCATTGGATGGGAGATATCTCTTCCATCAGAAGCAACCACTTGAAAATGATGACCATGGGTATGAAAGGTATGGACTTCTGAACCCGCATTGATTAACCTAATCAAATAGGTACCACCTTCTTTTACATGGATAGCGGGTATTTCCGGATCCACTTTACCATTTATCGTGTAATATTTAGCTTTTCGTTCGGTTGTATCATAGTCCCCTTCCAGGTGTAAATGCTCAGCTGCTGTACCAACATATTGATTAGCTTCGGTTCCTTCTGACAAGCTTAATAGTGGGTCTCTTTCTGCTAGGAGTAGTGTAAACTCCCCATCTGTCTTATATTTTGGTTGCTTAGGCTCCACAATAAAAGCCCCATATAAACCCATTTCTGGATGCCTATCCGGTTCCACATGACAGTGATAATAATAGGTACCGGCATGTTTTGCATCAAATTCATAGGTAAATGTTTCTCCCTTCATGGTTGGATGTTGACTCATATCAGGTGTCCCATCCCCTGCAAAACTATTGTCGATCCCGTGAAAATGAATCGTATGCATTTCTTGCTGTTGATTATGAAACACGACCTTTACATGATCGCCTTCTTTGACACGAAGTTCAGGTCCAGGGACACTCGGAGGAGATGCTGGAGCATTTTTTTTCGGATCCCACAACCCAAATCCCCATGAATAAAGCGTTGTACCTTGTGATACTTCCTGTTCCATATCTGCTACATATAAATGAAACACCTTAGTTTCACTTTTGGTTGGGACTGGTGCTGCTTTCAATTTGGCACCTAAGATGAAAAATGCTAACGCCGCTGAACAGCAAAAAACAGAAAAAATGATCATTATAGTTCGTTTCTTCACGTAAACACTCCTTGGTGAGGCTAAAATGTAGAATTTTCACTAGTCATTTAATGATAAACTCCGGTAATCATTGATTACCGGAGTTTATTAAATAAAATTTTTATCTCGATATAATTATTTTTGGCTATTACTTTTTACATCGCGATTAGTATTTTGCAAATCTCCAACAAATGGTAGCCCAGATATATAACCTACTCCACCAGTACGATCAATGCCTATTTCTTTCTCCATTGCTTGTTTTAATTCATTTTTATCTACAGCAGTGATATTCTTACCATCTAATTCATCACCTGGATGCTGGAAATTGCTCATGATGTAAGAGAAGCCATTTCGGTTATCTGCAGCAAATAAACCAGTTGACTCCGCTCCAGCTGGAACTGATAAAATTCTTGATAGTTCCTTGGTATCGACATTATAAGCCCAGACAAAGTTATTCGTATGCATTCCACTATCTTCACCAATAAATAATGTTCTCAAGGCCTCAGAATAGCTTAAATTATCGGTATTAGCTACAGAATTTACGTCTGCTGTATTTCCATAAGCATCCGCAGATGGCATATCTTCGCCAGCGATTAAACCAGACATACTAACCGCAACATATTTACTATTAATCTTTTGACCTGTGGAATCCTTTTGACCATCAGTTAAATCTAATTGATACGTTACACCTGATTTAATTTTTGGAAGTTTCATATCATCCACTGGGTCAGATGCATTTTCCAACATACCATTACTTTGATCAGAAATAGCAATATAGACTTTTTTATCCTTCTCGTTTAAGGTTACACCTTCCATTTTGTTAAATTCTGATGTAGCTCCAAGTAATGCGGCATAGCGGCGGGATTCTAAGAACGCTGCTGCCTTTTCCATACCAGGCTTAAGTTTTAAGTATTCAGTTTTCCCATAAGAATATTGCTTGATTGCTTTGAAGCCTTCTTTCGGAACATCAGATGTTTCAAAAATATCACTGAATTTAATACCGCTGTCGATGATATTTTTAACTTCCTTATCGCTAGAATGGCCAAGTTTAATCCATTCTAAATTACCAGCTCCGCCATTTTCAGTACCTGTTTGGTGGAATTTCGCTGCATATAGTGTACCTGCTGTAAGATCCTTTGCTTCATCGGCTACATACATAAACATCGTTGTATAGGAACCGTCGTCTCCAAAGAATGCTGTACGCTGATCAGGCATCATCTTCATTAATTCATGAGAAAAACGGCCAATACTATAATGTTTTGCAACAGAAGCTTCTCCATTTTTATCTACTTTAATTTCAGGAATGAATCCATAAAAATATGGATTTGCCTTTGACTTGTCTCCAAAATAAAGTTTAGCAAAGCTTTCAACTTGTGTTCTGGTAGAGGAAGTTGGTAATTCAAAACTGCGAGCATCTGGCTCATACTCTTCAGAACCTAAGTGGGTATTCCATGGTGAAAGAGAACCGTTACATGGTATCCAAAGTCCATTTACGCTAGAAAAGTCAATTTTCTTAACTGATGTTGGTGTTAATTCCCCAGTTTCTTTATCTTGTTCTAGTTTGGATAATGACATTGACGCTGGAACAATACCGTATGCTGATTTTCCTGCAGCATCAATTGTCTGGTATTCATAATGTGTGACCATGTATTGTTGTCCATGAATTGGATTCAATAAACTATTGGAATCGGGTGCATCTGAAACATAATATGTAGGATTTCCTTCCACACTTGTATCCATAATAGGGTCACCATTTACATCGATTGGTGTACCTGCAGGAATCAACTTCCCTTTGTTAATGGCTACTTTATCCTCAGATTTAAATAACCTCTTATAAGAAAGCGGAAAGTTCTTCACTTGCCCATTACTATACTTCACATCCATTGAGGCATTTGTATAAGTTTTAACCATGTCGTCAATTGTTTTCGGTGCTTCCATCCCATTAAATTTTACAGAGTCAATGGTTACATGACCATTCCCTGCCGCAGCTGCAGGTGTTAAGGCTGGTATTGTAAGTGCTAGTCCTAGTGCAATCGTAGTCGCTTTTTTACTAAAAATTCGTTTTCTCATTTTTCTCCCCCTTGAAACATATTATTCACATATCTATTAAATTAAAAAAGTATTAATCTAGAGTTGACAGATTGTTAAGGGTTCGTAAAGTTTGGTTAATTCCTTGTAAAGTTTCCCGTGATTAAATTGTAAAAAGTAAAAGTTGAAATTATCATTTATATATACCTCACTTAACATATAAATAGCTTTTCATAAATTACCTAACCTTGGGGGATAAATGATGATGAAAAAAAAAATACTAGTAATCGATGATGAACCTTCAATTGTAATGCTGCTTCAATATAATTTGAGTCAAGCGGGTTTCGAAGTGATAACGGCTATGGATGGTGAAGAAGGAAAAAGACTTGCGGAAACTGAATTTCCAGATTTTATCCTATTAGATTTAATGTTACCAAAGTTAGATGGAATGGAAGTATGCAAACAACTTCGACAAAACAAAATCATGACTCCCATTTTAATGATTACAGCTAAAGATGATGTCCTCGATAGAATATTAGGTCTTGAGTTAGGTGCCGATGACTTTATGGTTAAACCATTTAGCCCAAGGGAAGTCATTGCACGAATAAAAGCTATTCTTAGAAGGAACGAACTTCAAACCGAAAGCATAAATGAAATTATTTCGGAAGAAACGAAAATGGAGATTGGTGATTTAATCCTCTTTCCATTAAAATTTGAAACCTATTTCAATGGAAATCTCATTGAATTGACATTAAAGGAATTTGAGTTGCTCCTCTATCTTAGTAAGAATAAAGGTCGGGTACTAAGCCGGGAACAATTGCTTAACTCTGTTTGGAGGCATGATTTTGCTGAGGATACAAGAATTGTCGATGTGCATATTTCACGCTTAAGAGAAAAGATGAGCGGGGATACTAAAAATCCAGCCTATATTAAAACCATCCGTGGGATTGGATATAAAATGGAAGAGCCAAGATGTTAATAACAAACAGAAAAAGGCTGCAATTCTCATTATATCTCGCAGCCTTTTTCTATCAAAATAATCTAAGCATTTAAATCATAAAGATTACCTGTTACAAGGTAAATAACATGTTCTGCAATATTGGTCGAATAGTCTCCAAGCCTTTCAATATATCTGCAAACAAAGGCTAACTGCGTAATTTGATTGGTTTGGGCTGGATATTTCTGTATATATCCCATTAATTCTTTAATTAGCGTTCCATACATACCATCTACTTGATCATCTTTTGCAGCACACTTCCTTGCAAGTTCTACATCCTCTGTTAAAAATGCATTTAAAGAATCATCTAACATTTCTAAAGCAAGATCCATCATTTTAGGGATATCAACAATCTCTTTAATAAGTTTTTCTTTACCGATATGAAGTGTTGATTTTGCTATATTAACCGCATTATCGGCAATCCGTTCGACCTCTGAAGAAATTTTTAAGGCAACAATGATTTTTCTTAGATCCCTTGCCACCGGTGATTCCTTTGCGATTAATATTATTGCTCTATTATTGATTTCTTGTTCTAATTCATCAATAATCGTATCATTTTCAATAATTTCTTCAGCTTTTTCAATATCTTGATTGATGAGGGTTTTTATACTTTCTTTAATGGCACTTTCTGATTTTCGTGCCATTTCGATTAGCATATCCTTTAATTGATTTAAATTATTATCGAAATGTAATCTTGTATTCATCATATTCACCCCTATTAGCCAAATCTTCCTGTGATATAACCTTCGGTACGGTCATCCTTCGGGTTTGAGAATATCTTTGAAGTATCATCTAGTTCAATTAATTCTCCCATCAAAAAGAACGCTGTTTGATCTGAAACCCTTGATGCTTGTTGCATATTGTGTGTGACAATCACAATTGTATATTTTTCTTTTAACTCTAAAATTAACTGCTCAATTTTTAATGTGGAAATAGGATCAAGTGCCGAGGTCGGTTCATCCATTAATAAAACATCTGGCTTTGTTGCCAGTGCCCTTGCAATGCACAGTCTTTGCTGCTGCCCTCCTGATAGGCCAAGTGCAGGAGCATCTAAACGGTCCTTTACTTCATCCCAAAGAGCAACATCCATTAATGATTTAGTGACTATATCTTCAAGATGAGTTTTTCTCTTAATTCCATGAATTCTCGGTCCATAAGCTATATTATCAAAGATCGATTGAGGAAAAGGATTTCCTTTTTGAAAAACCATCCCCACATTTTTACGTAATTCCACTAGATCCATTTTATCGTTTAAAATATTTTGGCCGTTATAGTTAATTTCTCCCTTCATTCTCACATTAGGAACATAATTGATCATTAGGTTTAAGGTCTTAATAAAAGTTGACTTCCCACAACCAGAAGGTCCAATAATGGCTGTTACTTCTTTTTTGTTAATAGGAAAGTTTATACTTTTTAATGCATGATGCTCACCATACCATAAATTCAAATCATTAATTTGAAAAACTTGTCTATGTACTGTTAAGTTTGACATGTTTCTCCTCCTTAACCGAACCTTCCAGAAATATATTCTTCTGTTTTTTTCACTGAAGGATTTGTGAATATCTTTTCTGTAAGATCATATTCAATCAAATCGCCACTTAAAAAGAATGCTGTTTTATCGGAGATTCGTGATGCTTGCTGCATATTATGAGTAACGATGATAATTGAATAATCCTTTTTCAAATCAACGATTAAGTCTTCGACCTTCGCGTTTGAGATTGGATCCAGCGCTGAAGACGGTTCATCCAGAAGCATAACCGTTGGCTTCATGGCAATGGTTCTGGCAATGCAAAGCCGTTGCTGCTGCCCGCCTGAAAGGGAAAGGGCTGATTTATGAAGGCGATCTTTGACTTCATCCCATAGTGCTGCCTTTCGCAGGCTTTCCTCAACGATTTTATCAAGTTCGCTCTTCTTTCGTGTACCTGCAAACTTTAACGCATGGGTAATATTTTCATAAATCGATTTTGGAAATGGATTTGGTTTTTGAAAGACCATGCCAATTTCTTTTCTAAGTGCAACAACATTGATTTGATCGGACAAAATATTTAAATTCTCATAAATGATGTCCCCCGTTGCCCTCGCTCCAGAAATCAGATCATTCATCCTATTAATGCTTCGTAAAAAAGTCGACTTCCCACAGCCCGATGGACCAATTAGGGCTGTTACTGAATTCTTTTCGATATCCATTGATATTCCATTTACAGCTCGTTTTTCGCCGTAGAATATTTCTAAGTTTTTAACATTTAAAATATCTTGATTCTGATTCGTTTGATCCGTTTTTGTTTCAACTGGTCTTTCTTTTGTTGCTGTTGCCATGCATTTCACCTGCTTTTTATTTTGTTGCCGTAATTTTCTTATGAATCATACTTCCAATCCATCTGGCTAGTAAATTAAAAATTAATACAGAGATAACTAAAACGGCCGCTGCTCCACTGGATACCGCTTCAACATCTGGAATTAAACCTTGTGTATTAACCGAATAAATATGAACTGCTAAAGTTTCAGCAGGCCGGAAAATGTTTAATGGTGAGGTTTCTGAAAATGGGTTCCAGTTGGCGTAATCAAGTCTAGGTGTAGATAAACCAGCGGTAAATAATAGCGCTGCTGCTTCACCAAAAACACGTCCAGCTGCTAATATAATCCCTGTTAAAATAGTGGGAAAAGCACTCGGCAATATAACTGTTTTGATAGTGTGCCAGTGGGTAATACCTAAAGCAAGACTCGCTTCTTTTAACTCCCTTGGGACAGAACGAATCGCATCCTCACTTACACGTACGATAACTGGTAAGTTAAATACAGTTAATGCTAATGCTCCACCTAAGATGGTATAGCCCCAACCTGTTAAATTGACAAACATTAAAAGACCAAACATTCCAATAACAATTGAAGGGAGCGATGCTAAAACTTCTACACAAGAACGAATAGTATCCGTAACCTTCCCTGGTTTAGCATACTCGGCCATATATATTCCCCCTCCGACACCAAGAGGAATAGCAATCAACATGGTAATAATTAGCACGTAAAACGAATTAAATAACTGATCCCGAATTCCCCCGCCAGCCATAACATTGCTTGAAGGGGATGTTAAGAAGTGGAGGGATATGTTTTTTAATCCGTTAACTAGAATATAGTAAAACAATCCGAGAAGGATCAAAATGATAATAAGTGCTATTAGATAAAAGACGGAGGATGCTATTCGATCCGTTGTTTTGGTATTCATTACACCTTCCTCCTTGATGATAAGTAACGTATGAGGAGAATAAACGCAAACGACATGATTAACAAAATTAATCCCATCGACCATAAAGTATTATTTTCGACACTTCCATAAGTAGTATGACCCATGTTTAAAGTAATGATGGTTGTTAAAGTAGCAGAAGCATCAAGTAAACTTGATGGCAAGTCCTTTACATTTCCAATAACCATCTGTACAGCTAACGCCTCCCCAAATGCTCTGGCCATACCAAGTACAATGGCAGTCAGTAGTGTTGGCAAAGCGGCGGGAACTAGAACTTTTCGGATGGTTTGCCACCTTGTTGCACCAAGAGCATATGACCCTTCTCTTAAGGTTTTCGGCAAAGAACTCATTGCATCCGTTGCAATCGTTGTTACGGTTGGTAAAATCATAATAGACAGAACAATCATTCCAGAAAGTAAACTAAATCCGAGACCACCTACATGCTCCCTAATAAATGGAACCAATACTGTAAGACCAATGAATCCATATACGACAGAAGGGATTCCGACTAACAACTCAATCACTGGCTGCAATATTTTCCTTCCCCAAGAAGGAGCAATTTCGGTCATGAAGATGGCTCCCCCAATACCTAACGGTGCTGCTATCAATGCAGAAAGAAAAGTAACTGCAAATGAGCCAAAAATAAAGGGTAAGGTTCCATATTTTGGATTTGCTTGATCAGTCGGATTCCATGTCTTACTAGTAATAAACTCAATAATGCTAACACCGTTTTTAATAAAGGATTGAAGACCCTTTATACCTAAAAAGATCGTAATTGCAATTGTCGCCGAAATCATAATGATGGCGCATAAAATAACAAGTGTTCTCCCCCTTGCTTCCCCACCCATCCAATTTTTACTTGATTTTAATAACCTTTCTTTTGCAGGAATAACCTTTTCCATATTGCACAAATCACCTCGCTATTAAGTCATAAGGGTAAATGCATACCATCACATTTACCCTTTTAACAACTCACACTGTTAATTATTTATTGGTTTGATTCCCTTTCGCATCGCGTTCTACTTGCATTTTGGTTACGGGTAAGTAGCCTTGAGCTTTTAATAAATTATTTTGGACATCATCTGACATCAAATAATCTAAAAATGTTTTTGTAGCTCCACTTGGATTTCCCTTTGTATACGAATGTTCATATGCCCAGATTGGGAATTTTCCAGTTTGTACGTTTTCATCCGTAGGTTCAACACCATCAATAGATAGTGGGGTCACTTTATTATCTGTAAAATAAGAGAAAGCTAAATACCCTACTGCTCCTGCAGTTTCATTGATAATTTTTTTAACTGTATTAGATGAATCCTCGGTAATGCCCTCTGCAGGAGTGGCACCATTAAGACCAAATTTATTAAATACGGCACGCGTCCCAGATGCATCAGGGCGATTGACTAATACAATTTTTTGATCCTTACCGCCAACATCTTTCCAATTTGTGATCTTACCAGTAAATACTTTTATAAGATTATCTTTCGAGATGTCTTTAATTCCAACATTCGGGTTAACTGCTGCTGTAATTCCAACAACAGCTACTTTGTGGTCAACCAATTTATCGGCTGGAATACCTTCCTTTTCTTCTGCAAATACATCTGAATTTCCGATTTGAACCGACCCTTCAGAGACTTGTGATAATCCTGTACCAGATCCGCCGGCATTAACTTGAATATCCACATTCGGATTGTCATTCATAAATTGTTCTGCCGCTGCAGCTACAAGAGGCTGCATAGCTGTTGAACCGGAAACCACGATAGAGCCAGATACTTTTTTTCCACCTGTGTCAGAAGTGTCTTTATTTCCACCACCACCACCGCAAGCAGCTAAAAACATCATTAAGGAAAAAGTACTCAATAATAGACTAAATTTCTTCAAACTATTCATTTTTGACTCCTCCAGAAATAATGGTTATGATACTGGTTTGCCCTAAACTTTCTACAAGAACGAATATCGTTTAAACTTGTAAAATTCGATGTAAAGGGTTAAAGCAATAGTTGTTATTGCAAAAAAGAAAAAATTCTTTCTCCTTTATAGCTTGCCTTCCCTAAATTTAAATTATTTAAGAAAAAATTTTTTCAATATGTATTTATTTCTTAAAAAAATTTATATTAAGAAGAAATTAGATTTTATAGTGACTATTTTTGAAGAGGTGGATAAAGTTTGAAAAAAAACGAACGGAACAAAGATGCAACTATCGTTGCAAATCAACAGATGAGTAAAGAGTTCAAAGACTGTGATACCAGGGAAACATCGGAAGTTAATTCAGAGGCAGGTAAGGCCAATCAAGAGATACAGGAACAATTCTATGGGAAAACTGAAGATGACAATCTACTCCCCTTTCACGTTGATATTAACAATCCACCCATTAAAAAATAAAAACTTAAGCCTGCTTACTGGCTTAAGTTTTTTCTTTTTCAATATCAGTTTTTAGCTACACTTAAAATTAAATTACCTAATTGTCCTTAACAGGCTCGTCTAAAATACATACACTAAATAGAATTCAGCCATTAGGAGTGATGTGATGTCCTCAACCATTGTTACAAGTGTTAGGTTTGCTTTGGCTTATACGGTACATGCTATTCGATATACTGAAAGTGCGTTAATATTTCTTCGAGAACTGCAGGCGTATCCATTTCCGCCAAATCCAATTAAAGAACAATTTTATCAAGATGCCATTGATAGTCTTACAGAGACCTATCTTGCTATTAAGTCATTACCATTTGATACTTATTTTCCGACTGACCCCGTTTTTCAAAATATTCCTATAGCTCCCGAAATCCAGGATAATGATTTACTAATTACTCTTTCTGACAATCGAATTTCATTGGCATTAAATAAGACGAACGATTCGATTAATGTAATTAATCAAGCTATATTATTAAGTAGTAAAAATGATAAACTTAATGGGCAACTTATTTTTATTAAACTTGAGTTAGAAGCAGCAAAAGATGCATTAGTTTCAGGGATCAATGAATCGGATTATTTGGTCAGCTAAGTATTTGAAACTGTTCCTTATTGGACAGTTCTTTTTTTTATCAATGAAAAAAATTTTTTTAGAGGTGCTATGTTTTCTGAATTTCTTTCTAAATCTAAAAAAATATATAGTGTAGGAAAATAAATCTACGATTCAGCACAATTTAAGACCTTATTCAGGTAATTTTCAGGTTTATGGTCGATAATGTTTATACAAGGGAAAAGGGAACAGGAGGTTTTAACTACAATGGAAGGTATTAAAATTTTATTAGTCGATGACGAACCGCATATCTTACAATTTTTAGAATTAGGATTGACAAATGAAGGCTTTGAAGTCAAAACTGCTTTAGATGGGTTAACCGCAGTAAATTTAGCTCAGGAGTTTCAGCCGCATATCGCCATTCTTGATGTCATGATGCCAGGCATGGATGGATTTGAAGTATGTCGAATGATAAAAAAAAGCGGCGCCCAAACCTCGATTATTATGCTAACAGCCAAAGATGAAGTAGAGGATCGCGTAAAGGGGTTAACCATTGGGGCTGATGATTATGTCGTAAAACCATTTAGCTTTGAAGAATTATTAGCGAGAATTCATGCTCGCCTACGCAATCAATTTCCAAACCTTTTCAGTGAAGTAACATACGGTCCATTTAAGCTAGATGACAAAAGAAAAGAATTTGTCTATAACGGAAAAATATTAGAGCTATCACCTACTGAGTATGAACTACTTAAATTCTTGGTGATGAACAACGGAATTGTCATGAGCAAAGGAATGATTCTTGATCGAGTATGGGGCTATGATTTTCAAGGAGAAGAGAACATCGTAGAAGTGTACATACGATCACTCCGCGATAAACTAAATGATAAGGAGCATCAGTTAATTCGTACGATTAGAGGATCGGGTTATCGGGTGGATTTAAGATGATAAAGCGGAAAAGGAACCCAATAAAGAACTTTTTCTTACCACGCTCACTTCGATACCAGCTTTTAACACGGACTTTATTTATTTTAGCTTTTATATTACTAGCGATTGGATTTTTTCAATACTTTGTTATGAAGGATTTTCTTTATCGAAATGAGGCAGAAACGCTTAGTGCAAGACTGATGTCTTTGCATGACAATATTCATTTCGATATGGATTCAGAAACAAAAGTTTCTGATTCTGATGACAAAGTTGATAATAAGCCTCGAACGGATAACCAGTTCTTTTTCTTACAGGATATGTCACTTGCGGAAATTGATTCTGATGGTAATTATTCGGATCTCTTTGGAAAAACCAGTATTGAAGCTCCCAAACTATCTAAAAAAGATTATCAAAACTTGATAAAAGACCCATCAAATCTTAGGGACCAGGATTACAAAATCGCAACAAATGCGAAGGGAATTGAGCAGCTAATTGTTTTTAAGCCTACTAAAGATAAACCTGGAGAAACTTCCACTCAGGAGCCCCGTATTCTCCAGTTGGGAACTAATACGGCTCCTCTAAAAGATGTACTTTATCAGCAATTATTAACTTTTATGATTCTTTCCGCATTGGCTTTAGTTGCAGGACTTTGGATTTATTTACGCGTGCTTAAGAAAACACTTGTACCTTTATCAACGATTGTTCATGCAGTTAAGAATACGGATGCTGGTAACTTAGAAGAGCGTCTCCCCGTTCAACAAGGGCAAGAAGAGATTGATCGTTTGTCCATCGCGTTTAATGCGATGTTGGAGAGAATCGAAAAATCTTTTGAACATGAAAGAGAAACGAAAGAACAAATGCGGCGCTTCATCGCGGATGCTTCTCATGAACTAAGAACCCCGCTTACTTCCATCAGTGGATTCGTAGAAGTATTATTAAGAGGGGCAGCCAATCGACCTGAACAACTATTTAAAGCATTGAATAGTATGCAAGGTGAGACTAGGCGGATTATAAAATTGGTTGAAGATTTATTATTTCTTACCAAGCTGGACCGGGCTCCAGACCTGCAGGCTGCCGAAACAAATCTTTCAGAGCTCATTAGAGATATGGAACCGCAATTAAATGTGTTAGCCGGTACTCGAACCGTTCAATTCGATCTATCGGAAGGACTGATTGGATGTTATGAATCGGATAAGATTAAGCAAGTAATCCTAAACCTGTTCAACAATGCCGTTCAACACACAGACTCGACAACTGGAACCATAAAACTCTCTATGACAAAGTCTGGTACTCAAGCAATCCTAACCGTACAAGACAATGGGGCTGGGATTAGCAGCGAAAAATTGCCCTATATTTTCGATCGTTTTTATCGGGCCGATCCTTCTCGTACAAGGCTTTATGGAGGTGCAGGACTTGGCTTAGCCATAACAAATTCCATTGTTGAAGCACATGGAGGCAGAATTGAAGTGGAGAGTCAAATCGGCAATGGCACTACCTTCCGTGTTTTTCTTCCGTTATTATAATTAAATTTTGAATACTTTAAACCGGCATCCATTAAATGCCGGTTATTTATTCTTATAAGACTTTATAGAACTTTAATTCAACTTTGTCTGGCAATCTAGTCGCAGAACAGATAAAAAGGTGGTTCATCATCCATCTATATCTTTCATCATATACTTCAAAGTGTGGGACTGTCCGAAAATAGTATAAATTAGGGTCAACAAATTCTCCTGCTTTTACTTCTTCCACATATTCTGATGGAACCGTGCGAATGCCGTTATTTTCAATATAAATAGAAGCACCGTCCTCTAATTGAATCGCATATCTTGCCGAAAGCTCACATTTTCCATCAGGACGAATAATTTGGCTATCAATACCGCCAGGCAGTACTACTCCTTTAATCCCCTTTCCTATTACCTCCCCCGATAAAATGGGAATTAACTGCCTTCTTCCTACAACATCATCTTGGCCTACTACGATGGGTTTATCCACCTCAATAAAAATTTTGAATACTTCTTCTAAGCCTGCATGTTTTTCATTTGGGACATTAGTGGTCAAAAGTGGTACCTTCCTTTCCCCCTATATACCTTTTTCAAGAATATATTTTATTTTTTCCAAGTCTTTCCTATTTGCTTTTTTCATCATCATACCCATAAATGGTGTAAACATTTTTGAAAATCCAGTTGGATTTCCTCTATTTCGCAAAGTCATTCTCGTTTCATTGTTATTAATTGGTTCCCAAGTGTAAGTTGTTTCCATTGGAAAAGGACCATTAGCCGTTCTCATGACCAGTTTTTGACCCGGAACAAATTCGACAATTTCATAAACATAGGCAAGCTCTTTTCTTAAAAAATGGGCTTTAAAGGCAATTTGCGATCCAATTTTTAATGGCTTGGGTGATTTCCATTCTACTGACTTGATATTTACATACCATTTTGGAGCATTGTCCGGATTGGTTGCAAACTCCGCAACTTGTTTTAAATGGGAGTGGATAATAATATCAGTTAATACATCTACCATTTCTAAATTCACTTCCTGATACATTTAAAGTTTTGTTTATTGACTTTGTTCTACATAATTCTTCAATAAACTTCCTAGTAGATATTTCCATCCTTCAGAATGTTCCTGTTCCCAGTTTTCACGGATGATGCCAGATGCATGATGGGAAAGTTGCAAAAGTGTAGCCCCTTCTTTCTCAACGAGACGATAAGTATAAGAACTGTTCACGGCACCCTGCATTCCTAGATGACCATGCAGACGAATTTCTTCCGGCGCGTTCACATAGTAAACATTACCCCATACTGCCCCCTGATTTTCTCCCCATTTTTCAATGAATTTTCCTCCTGGAACGGCACTAAATGTAAATTGAGAAGAAACCCCTTTTGGTGCTAAGCGGAACTCCCACCAATCGCCAGCACGTTCTGTTAAGGCTTGGAAAACTTGTTCACGCGAAGCGTTAATCAATACCTCTTGTTCAATTTTAAAAACGCGACCTTGTTCATGTCCTGTTACATTCATCGTTTTATCTTCTCCTTTTTTTTCAACAATTGATTGCAAATTAAGCAGTGAATTGGCAGTAGATTCCATGTATTTTCCTATCCACCGGTTATGCATCTTCTGAAGTGGAACAGCATTAAGAAAATTGAGTCGATATTTACCTTCACGTCTGACTACGATTAAGTTCCCTTCCTCGAGTAATGACAAGTGCTTCATAATCGCATACCTTGTGACTTCAGGAAAATATTCGTTAAGTTCACCCGTTGTTTTAGGTGATCCTTTCAGAATATCAAGAATTCTTCTGCGAATTGGATGTCCTAATGCTTTAAAAAGTGTGGAAAGTTCGTCTTCCATTCCAACGATCCTTTCAAATAAATTAGATAAACATGTTACTTTTTTGTCACATGTAATATGTGACCATATAGTAACATGTATTGTATTTATGGTCAAGGCACAAAAATCTACACCTATTAAATCAATAGATTATTTCTCAAGTTCAAACATCTTCTTACAGGATAGAATAAAATGAATAACACCAACTATATAGAACACAAAAAGGAGTAATCTCATTACTCCTTTTGTTTTGGTTTTATTTTGTTGTGTAACTAAATAGCTTTACTAAATTACGAACTACATCTTCTTTATTCGCATCAATTACTTCTAGATGCTGTGGTTTATCAAATAATTGATTGATTTCCTCAGGGTATGTTTGCTCAATATTGCAAAGTTCGATTGATTCATTAAATTTTGCCGGATGGGCTGTTGAAAGTGTTACGCAAACCTCATTAGGTTCATTACATCTTTCATAGGCTGCCACCCCACAAGCAGTGTGTGGATCTAATAAATAGTCCGTTTCAGAATAATACTTACTAATGGTATCCAAGCATTCTTGGCCTTCTACTCCGTGTGCAGCAAAATCTTCTTTCACCTGATGGAGCAGCTCCTCATTCACTACGATCTTTCCTTCTGTCTTGAAGTTCTCCATTAATTCCGATACCGCATTTGGATTTTCTCCAACTAAATAGTACAAATAACGTTCGAAATTGCTGGCCACTTGGATATCCATCGATGGACTGTAGGTGCTTTGGAATTCACCAGGCTTGTAAACCCCATCTTGGATAAATCCTTCTAAAATATTATTTTCATTCGTTGCTACGATTAGTTTTCCAACAGGAAGCCCCATTTTCTTTGCAAGATACCCCGCAAAGATATCCCCAAAGTTTCCAGTCGGTACGCTAAAGTTTACACTCTCAACATTTTTCTCTTTTTTCACTTGGAAATAAGCATAGAAATAATAAACAGTTTGGGCCAAAATGCGAACAAAGTTAATGGAATTAATCGCACGAAGATGATATTTGTTTTTAAGATCTACATCAGCAAATATTTCCTTGATAATGCTTTGACCATCATCAAACGTTCCTTCGATGGCTAAATTCAAAACACTCTTATCATCAACCGTCGTCATTTGTAATTCTTGTACCTTACTCACTTTACCATGTGGGTGCAAAATACAAATGCGAATGCCTTCTTTCCCTCTTACACCTTCAATGGCTGACGCACCCGTATCCCCTGAAGTAGCTCCGAGAATATGAATAGTTTCACCAGTCTTCTTTGATACATATGAATATAGATTTCCTAAGAACTGGAGAGCAATATCTTTAAAAGCAAAGGTTGGACCATGGAATAGTTCTAGGACATACAAGTTCTCCTTTACTTTTTGAACTGGTGTTACCTCAGGGTGGCGGAAAGTTGAATAGCTTTTTTCAATTAATTCCTTTAGCTCATTTGCTGGAATTTCATCTTCCACATAATAAGAAAAAATTTCGTAAGCTAATTCCTGATAAGATAATTTTGACATGGCTTCTAATTTTTCTGCTGGTATTTGTGGAATTTTCTCGGGAACTAATAACCCTCCATCATTCGCCAATCCCATTAATACGGTATCAATAAATCCAATTTGATTTACGTTTCCACGTGTACTAACAAAGTTCATCATCTTTCCTCCAACAAAAAATTTATTGTATGACTAACAAAACATTAATTAGAGTTATTCAACATATTAAAATTACTTTTTATCAGTTTGTAATTTTCCGAATATTATCATCGAATAATGTGAATTAATAATTATAAATTACATTTTAATATAAAAATGAACAACAAGTCTACATAATGTTTTTAGAATATTCATTTTTATCATCAAGAATAATCGTTACATTTTTATTAATTCCTTTTTAATCAAAAAAAATCCCCTTAAGTCTACTTAAAGGGATTTCCTAAATCTATAAATCAAAACGATAGCATTTAGGAGAATTATTATCGTTCACAAAATCTATTGTTAAATCCCGCTTAAATCCAAACCATTCATATAAACGAATCGCTTTGGCCATTTCATTACCAGTAAATAAATAAATAGACTTAGCCTCTATTTCCTTTGCATAGGCTAGGCATGCCTTTAACAGTTCTATTGCAATCCCACGTCCTCTTGCTTTTGGATGAACCGCCAATAATCGGATAAACGGAGCATAAATAGGAACTTCCATTTGCTTATATGCTTTTTCAGCTGTCTTGAAGAGCTGCACGGTACCTACTATTTCTTGACCTAGCTTTGCAACTAAAATTCGATCCACATAAGGATTTTCAAGAGATGACTTAATATCATCTAGATACCCTCTCCAAAATTCGGGATCTGAAAAGGAATGTTCGTACTGCTGATAGCTATCAATCAATAGTGTCTGTACCTTTTCTTTTTCTTCTTCTACTAATTCCTCTACGCTAATTTGACTAGTAAGATGATTATTCATTCTCTTCTCCCCCTTTCTTATATATTGGTTACCTTCAAACTCTTTTCCCCAATCTCATTGGCTGACTTTATTGCATCTTCAATTAGTGGAATGGTCACATCAAAGGATAAATTAGCTACATCTTCAGGATTTATTTTTATACCGCTCGCAATTTCGTTTATTTTTTTTCCTAGATTGTTTTCGATTCCTAACTGTTTTAATGAAACAGGCAGATTATATTCATTTAGCTGAGAAACTAGTTGGTTTATTTCTGACTTAGATTTTCCCTCTAGAATAAATTGAGCAATTAATCCAAATATCACTTTCTCTCCATGTAGACTACCATGAGTTTCTGATAGGTAAGTCATACTATTATGAATGGAGTGGGCGATTGCCATTTTATGTTTTTCTCCTACTACGCTGCCAACTAACCCCGCCAAAGCGATGATCGCATTTATCACTTCTTTTAAAGGCCTCGTCACACGTCTTTCGTTATTGTCATTTATGGCTTGAAGAGAATTTTCATTAAGTATAGTTAAAGCTTGTTTAGCTGTGTTTAAAGAAATCTGTAAAGAGAATTCATATCTATCATTTTTGTGATATGGGACAAATTCATACCATTTTACAATGGTATCTGCAATACCAGCTTGCAAATATCTCACTGGTGCTTCCACAATGATTTTTGGATCTACTAAAATCAAATTCGGAGATTTATCTAATGTTATAAATTCGGTTACAGCTCCATGTTCATTATAGACAACAGATAAAGCGGACCAAGCTGCGCATGTGGCTGCGATGGTGGGAATGGTCACAACGGGGAGCTCAGCCCTTTCTGCAACTGCCTTAACTGTATCTAATACTTTGCCGCCTCCTACGCCAATCACTACACCTGCATTTGTCTGCTTCGTAAGTTCTGTAAATTTTTCAATCGCTTGTTTGGTGCAATAGCCAGAAAATAATTCTGTTTGATAGGAAATTCCTGCTTCATCTAAACTTGAAAATAATATTGGACCTGCTTTTTCTAAGGCCTTCTTTCCTCCTATTACAATTGCTTTATCAGTTATATTTGAGATATACTTTCCCGCTAGTAAAATGCTATTTTCTTCATTAATATATTTTTCAGGCGCTTTAATATTTAACATCCCTTCTCCTCCTTTATTTCAAAGCCTTCTCGATGAATTTAAGAAATTGTGCGTTTTATCCATAATAGGCATAATAAGCATCAGCAAGTATTTTGATCCCGCGTCTTATTTGCTCCTCGTTGCAATAGGAAAAGCAAAGCCTTAATTGATTTGCACCTTGATTCGTTTCAAAAAAAGGCTTCCCTTCCACGATACTCACTCCTCTTCGAAATGCCTCATTTGCAAAATTAGCTGTATCCACTTCTGGATGAAAATTAAGCCAAAGAAAAAATCCACCTTCAGGTACCACAAAAGTGACATCATCACCGAAACTTGTTTTGATACTTTCCAGCATAATATCTCTTTTTTGGCGGTACGTTGAAATTAGTCTTTCTAGATGATCTTCAAAAGATATTTCTTCTAATAAACTAGCAATTATTTCTTGTGAGAACGGGTTCGTTTGACTTCCCAGCATTAATAAGTGGGTATTTTGTAATACCTTTTCATTAGCAATCATCCAGCCTAATCTAATTCCAGGAGCAATAATTTTTGAAAAGGTTCCCACATAAATAACCCTTTCTTCCGCAAAGGAATAAATGGCAGGGAGATAGTGGTTCTTAAAACTTAATTCTGAATAGGCATCGTCCTCAAGAATATAGAAGTTGTATTCATATGCTAAATGTGCCAGCTTTTTTCTTCTTTCCAGGGAAAGACTTACACCACTAGGGTTGTGGAAATTTGGCATACAATATAATAATTTTGGTATCTTCTTATTCAACTTTCTTGCCTTGACGAGTGCCTCCTCAATCAAATCAACTTGAACCCCATGTTCATCAATAGGAAACGATTTAATCTTAGCCCCAGTCATCCGAAATGATTGAAGGGCATTGAAATAGGTTGGTTCCTCTACCCAGACTTCATCATCAGGATTTAATAATACTCTGGCAGCCAAATCAATAGCTTGCATCGCCCCAGCAGTGGTTATTATCTGATTTTGATCTACATAAATGGATCTAATTTTTGATCGGTTCTTAATCCATTCCCTTATCTTTGCTGGACCCTCCGCGCCTGAATAGTGAAGGGCATGTTCCCCATGATTTAATATTGCATTTGAAGCAGCACGATTTAGTTCAACTAATGGAAATAAGTGAGTGCTTGGATATCCAAATGATAAATGCACATGTAATGGATCAGTAACGGTTGTTCCCCCAATGGATGGGGAGGAAGGAAGATACTTTGCGTATTGATAGTTTTGTAGTTGTTTAACCATGTATGGGTTCTCCTTTTTGTTTTTTTATTTATTGGCTCTGTTAAATTTGTCTGTTGATTTCCGCTCCAGTCGCTCGCTTTCCGCGGGCGTGCCGGGGAGCCTCCTCGGCGCTTTAGCGCCTGTGGGGTCTCCCCTGCCCCGTACTCCCGCAGGAGTCGAGCGCCTTCCGCTTCAATCAACAGAGTTTAAAAACATCAATATTGTTTAACAGAGCCTATTTATTTGGAAAAATCTCCTTGTCTACTAATTCTGAAACCTTAACAGATTTTTGAAGAACTCCAGCCTCTTTAAATGAATCTGCTACCTTTTGAACTGCTTGGATATCACTTTCGGTAACTGGACGGAATTCAGCATTTACTTTACTATTAATCTCTCTAGAAACATCTTCCGGTAATCCTGTAATTTTAGAGTAAAGTTTGTCGTATTCTTCCTTATTATCCTGCTGCCATTCCCAGGCCTTTTCGAATCTTTTTACAACATCTTTTAAAGCTGCTTTTTTGCCTGGATCTTTAAGAGCTTCCTCTGAAACTGTAAGGAAACCCACACCGCTGCTAATACCTTTCCCCGTTCTTAAGACACGTGCTCCATTGTTGACGGCGATGGTCATATACGGGTCGAATGTACCCCATACTTCAATTTCTCCTGCTTTAAATGCCGCCGATGCATCTGTTGGCAAAATAAACTTAATTTTCACGTCATTGGTTGTAAGTCCTACCTCTTTTAATGCTTCAATCACTAAATGCTGAGCAATACTCCCTTGAGCAGAAGAAATCGCAATCGTCTTTCCTTTTAAATCACTAACTGTCTTAATGGAGGAATCTTTTTGGACGAGAATACCAAGTGATTCAGTAGAAGAAACATTCGTTGCCATAATTTTTATCGGTACACCAGAGGCAGCCGCTGTCAATATAGGTGTATCTCCAGCAGGAGCTGTATCTACTGAACCCGATTTAACAGCTTCAAATAAAGGAGCAGCACCTTGAAAGCTTGCCCATTTCACTTTATAAGGTGTTCCTTCCAATACTTTCGAAGCTTCCACTTTTGATTTCGTTAATCCTGCTTGATCTCCTAGCACTAAGGTTACTTTTGAGAGGTCTACCTTACCATCTGCCTCAGCCACCTTTGCTTGATCATTACCGCAGGCTGAAAGGATCGAAATAATGACTGTAATGAATATAGGCAAATACCATTTTCTCTTTCGGAATTTTTTGCTCTTGAGAAATATTTTCATAATCATTCTCCCCCTTGTTCCCTTAAGAACCTTTTTCTACTAACCTTGTGATTGAACCGTTATTAATGACTGGAGCTCTTTTTTCATTACACGTGATAAAACTTTCCCTTCTAATCTGCCAAAAGCATTGCTGCCCCTTTCACGAGGTCTCGGTAATGGAATTTGTAAATCCATTGTAATCTTTCCTTCTTCTATTAAAACCACACGATCTGCAAGTGTAATAGCCTCGGCTACATCGTGTGTTACTAAAACAGCTGAAAACTGATGTGACTTCCAAATTTTTTCTATTAATTCCTGCATTTCAATTCTTGTTAATGCATCTAGTGCCCCAAGAGGTTCATCTAATAAAAGCAATTTTGGTTTTGTTGCTAATGCTCGAGCGAGCGCTACTCTTTGACGCTGTCCACCGGATAAAACGGTTGGCCAGTCATTTGCTCGATTTTCAAGGCCCACTTGATGCAGAGCAAGTAAAGACTCTTCCTTCCAATTACCTTCGAGGCCTAAGCTCACTCCAACATTGGCAACAATTTTTTCCCACGGAAGAAGACGAGCATCTTGAAACATAAAACGAGCATTTTTATTAAGGTTTTTTAGATTTTCATTGTTTTGAAGGATCTCACCACTACTGGCTTTCTCTAACCCAGCAATATGCCTTAGTAATGTACTTTTTCCACATCCACTTTGTCCTACAATTGCCACAAACTCTCCTGGAGCTATTTCTAAGTCAATCCCTTTAAGAACTTCAATATCTCCAAAGGTCTTTCTCAAATTCTTGATTTCTAAATGTATGCCTCCCTGCTTGATTTCCATTGCGTTTCTCCCCTTCGTTTATGACTTGTTATAGCTTGGATTCCATTTCAATAATTTAGATTCCAATATTTTTGCTGCAGTGTCTGCCAATTTCCCGAGTATTGCGTAAAGTAGAATGGCCACAATCACCACATCTATTTGCATAAATTCACGAGCGTGCATAGCCATATATCCTATTCCTGAATCAGCCGCAACTGTTTCCGCCACAATTAAGGTTAACCACATAATACCTAATGCATATCGAACACCTACCAGTACGGATGGAAGGGCTCCTTTAAAGATGACTCTTACTAACAGCTTGCTCCTCGTTAAGCCATATACCCTTCCCATTTCAATAAGCCCTTTGTCAACTGAGATAATTCCATAGTAGGTATTAACGTATATGGGAAAAAACACGCCAATGGATACTAAAAAGATCTTTGCTTCTTCCCCAATTCCTAACCATAAAATGACTAGCGGAATTAATGCTAAATGCGGAATATTCCGAAACATTTGAATAGTAGTATCTACATGCCGTTCAGCTATAGGAAACACTCCATTCACAATACCAAGAATAAGTCCTAGCCCTCCTCCAATTAAAAAACCTGATATTGCTCGGGTAAAGCTTACTTGAATATGGATAAACAGCTCCCCTGTCTGAATAATGCGATAGGCACTCGCTACAATTTCGGTTGGTGAAGGCAAAACATCCTTGGCTACAAGACCTGTTGATGTAAACAGTTGCCAGCTTCCAATTAATAACGCAGGTAAAATCCATGGTGCAACATACTTCAAATAAGTATTAAAAATTTTTCTCATTTTTCTTCTCCTTTCTAATCTTACAACCCCGATTTAACACACCTGAAAACTAGGATTAGAATTTCACCATTACTCCACCCCGTTTGACCAAACGTATTTTCGATATTACTTTTTATTAACCCTAGTAAACTTATAGGTTTATTAGAATTTATACTATCATTAAAAATCTTTCACTGACAACGGGTTGGCTGATGGAATAATTTATTTTATTGATTAACAAATTCTATTAATTTAATGAATAGAAATAAAAGGACCTTTAATCGAACGACAAAAATCATTTCTTCGTTGTTTTTCGATAGAAGATTTACTCAAAAATCCTCAACAAATAGGAGGAATCATCACATTTCATAAGAAAGTGACGATGAAAACTCTTCATACCTATACAGGAAGATAAGAAACAATATTGAATTATACTCTTACAAGGAAAATTACCTTGTTACCATTTAGAAAGGTTGTGAGTGAATGAGACTTTCAGACATACAGCCTAAGAAAAACTTCAGCTACATCTTCGTTCAATTTCCAGGAATGAAAATGAATGTCCCAATGCTCTCGAGCAGTGAGGGAAGGGCGGTGAAGGAAGATGTGGCTTTATGCGTCCAATTAAACAAAAGAGATAAGGTTCATCAACTTTATTTTGTGCGAACACAAAGTATTAAACCCTTTGACTTCACAGATGAAGGTATTGGCGCAAAGGCCCTTTATCGAGTCATCAAGCAAAAAGAAGACTCTCACAACTCAAACAACCTTGAAGTCGATGATTTCGTTACGGTGATTACGGACGAAGTGAAAATTGTTCAAAAGAAAACGAATTCAGGCTATAACTTCATTTTGGTATTAAACGAACGTGAAATTGGAATAGTTGCTTCAATTGAACAAGAAATTCACACAGAGAAAAGCACATTGCAGCATATAGAGAAAACGCAACCTGAGAGCTCTTCTATCATAGAAGGCAAAGAAAACAAGGCTGGTTTCAGAAGGAGGTCTAAAAAGACGATACAGAGCGGAGGCTATGCCTTTCAGGATATGGTAGTGATGGAACCAATCCGAATACTTTTGGAGGACGTTAAAAGAAAAGTTAAAGTATTTTCCCCTGCCGCATTAGATTTTATCGGTCCAGGTGATTAGAATCATATAAATTTAATTTTGAGGGGGTGTTGAAGAGGTTTGCCCATTAAGGGATCTATAACTTCATACAAATAAAATGATCGAAACCAAAAGGATTAAAAGGCTAATCCTTTTCGATCGGATAAATTCTAAAAAATAATAGAAAGGATAATTAATTAGCAGCCAGCGTGCTTCTCTTAGATGAGAACTACTTTAATATATGTAAAAAGACTTAACCAAGAGGGTTAAGTCTTTTTTCCTTTCTGGCTAGCCTTAAACTATTTGTAAGATAACCTCCTTTAACGTTGTCACCATAAAATCAAAATCTTCATCTGTTGATGACAATGGCGGTGAAAGCGTAAGAATATTATTAAAACCTGCAACCGTGGACCCATTTTTGCCCACAATCAACCCCTTATTTTTGCATTCGGTAATGATTTGATCAATTTTCGCAGGAGTTGCCGGTTCCTTTGTTTGCTTGTTTTCCACAAGTTCTATCCCAAGTAAAAAACCGAAACTACGGATGTCACCTACTAGGGGATGTTCGATTAGTTCGTTCATTTCTTGTCTTAACTTTTCACCTAGCTCTTGTGCTCGCTCTACTAAATTTTCTTTTTCATAGATTTCTAGATTTTTTAATGCTAAGGCACAAGCGGCTGGGTTTCCACCAAAGGTGTTAACATGTCGAAAATAGGCAAATTCATCGGAACTCTTAAACTTTTCGTATAGTTCTCGGCGAATGGCTGTAGCCGACAGAGGAAGGTAACCACTAGTAAGTCCCTTCGCCATTGTGACAATATCAGGTTTGATGTCAAAGTGCATATGACCAAATTTTTTCCCGGTTCGGCCAAAGCCACAAATAACTTCATCCATGATGAGCAAAACTCCATACTTTTGGCTAATTTCCTTTACTTTATCCATATAAACAGGATCAGGAACCAAAACGCCTCCACCGGTAATGGCTGGTTCCATGATGATTGCAGCAATGGTTTCCTTCCCTTCCCAAATAATTGTTTTTTCAATTTCTAAGGCGCATTGCAGATTAAATTGTTCAACGGTTTGCCCTTCTGGACGTCGATAACTATCAGGAGGGCTGACATGAATAAATCCTGGAGCAAGTGGTTCGTAATTATATTTGCGAACGGCTTGCCCCGTAGCAGCTAAAGAGCCCATGGAATTCCCATGATAGGCCCGGTACCGAGAAATGAATTTATAACGATTGGGCTCTCCATTTTGTTGGTGATATTGGCGAGCGATTTTAAAGGCTGTCTCATTTGCTTCTGAACCGCTGTTGGAGAAAAAGATGACATAATCCCCATCTAACCACTCGTTCAATTTCTCTGCCAGTTTAATTGCTGGAACATGACTTTGGGAAAGTGGAAAATAGGCAATTGTTTTTAACTGTTCATAGGCTGCTTGGGCCAACTCTTCTCTTCCATATCCCACGTTTACACACCATAATCCCGACATGGCATCTAAGTATTTGTTGCCATTTATGTCAGTAATCCATGAGCCTTTTCCTTCGACCGCAATGGTAGGTGAACCATTTTCTTTATAGGGTGTCATATGATGCCATAGATATTGACGATCTTTTTCGATTAACTCATCTTTATTATTTTTGGTGTTAGACATGTTTCTGCCTCCTTCCGGTTTCGTAATTTTGGATCTGTTCTTTTCAACTGGAGCAGCCTTAGTTTTAAACCTCTCTTTCATTGACCCGAGCGGTGTTTTTTTCCTCTCTTTTGTCCATGAACCCGGCTTTCATTGACCCAGTCACTATTTTTTTAGTCAAGTCCACTTAATTGTTTAAAAGTGTCAACAATGATTATCAACTATTAAGAACAACTTAGTGTAGTGAACTATAATTTACTTCGGAAAGCTAAGCGTGATTTTTGGCTTGAGCTGTCCGAACCTGGCTAGACTTCGGACAACCCCGTATAATTTTGGGCTTGAGCTGTCCGAACTCAGCTAGACTTCGGACAGCCCCATATGATTTTTGCCTTGAGCTGTCCAAACTTGGCTAGACTTCGGACAGTTCCGCGTGATTGTTGGCTTGAGCTGTCCCAACCTGGCTTAACTTCAGACAGCTCTGCGTAATTTCTGCCTTGAGCTGTCCAAACGTGGCTAGACTTCGGACAACCCCGTATAATTTTGGGTTTGAGCTGTCCGAACTCGGCTAGACTTCGGACAGCTCTCCGTAATTTTTTTCTACTCTTTTGTCTATGAACCCGTCTTCCATTTATTCAGTCACTGCTTTTTTTCTCCCGTTTGTCCATGAACACAGTCACTTCTTAAACCGCTCTTTCATTACCTCCCAGCCTTTTAATACCTCGCGGTCACCATTTTCTTTCTTGTATAAAATTCGACCCCATCTGCACCATTTGCATGTAAATCACCATAGAATGAATCTTTGTAACCGGAAAACGGAAAGAAAGCCATTGGTGCTGGCACCCCCACATTAACTCCAAGCATCCCTGCATCAATGGTTTCCCTGAACTGACGAATGGCGGAAGCACGGTCGGTGAACAGGCAAGCACCGTTCGCAAATGGTGATGCATTGGCCACATCAATCGCTTCCGTTAAATCTTTCACTCTTACGATGGAGAGTACAGGTGCAAAAAGTTCATCCTGCCAGATTTTCATATCTTTTGTAACGTTATCGAAAATAGTCGGTCCAACGAAGTAGCCCGGGCCGTTAACCGCTTCATCCCTACGTCCGTCACGGACAAGTGTCGCACCTTGAGAAATACCTGACTCGATATAATCTATGGTCCGGGTCTTATTCCCTTCCCGAATAACCGGTCCCAGAAAAACACCAGCCTCAAGACCATTCCCCATTTTCATTTCATCCGCTAAAATAGCTAGCTGCTTCACCAATACATCCGCAATACTTTCTTCCACCGCCACGACTGCCGCTGCCATACAACGTTCGCCAGCAGAACCAAAGGCTGCGTTAGTAATTTCTCTAGCTGCAAGATCAAGGTTTGCGTCTTTTAACACAATGGAATGATTTTTGGCACCGGAAAGCGCTTGGACTCTCTTTAGATTTGTAGTGCCTTTTTTATATACATATTCAGCTACAGGCTGTGACCCGACAAAGGAAATGGCTTTGACGTCTTGATGCTCGAGCAATCCATTCACAACATCATGTGCTCCATTGACAATATTTAGTACTCCTTTTGGCAATCCAGCTTCATCCATTAATTCTGCTAAGCGAGCCGCAAGCAGTGGTGTCCGTTCAGATGGCTTTAAGACAAAAGTATTTCCACACGCAATCGCCATTGGAAACATCCAGCATGGAACCATCATCGGAAAATTGAATGGAGTAATCCCTCCTACAACTCCCAAAGGATAGCGGTACATACCAGATTCGAGACCTGTTGCGATATCGGGCAACTGTTTCCCCATCATTAAGGTCGGTGCTCCAGCTGCAAATTCCACACACTCTATTCCACGCTGGACCTCGCCTATAGCTTCAGTAAGACTTTTCCCATTTTCGATGGTGACAAGCTTGGCCAGTTCATCCCAATGGTCCACGAGCAGCTGCTGATACTTAAATAATATTCGAGCTCGCTTTGGTACAGGTGTCTGTGACCAGGTTTTAAAGGTCTCCTTTGCAACGGCTACAGCACGATCCACATCCTCTTTCATCGAGAGAGGTATTTCCGCGATTGTCTCGCCTGTTGCAGGATTAACAACGATTTCTTTTTTATCAGAATTTGAGTCGATCCATTCTCCCCCAATATAATTTTTTAATGATTGGTTTCCTCGTAGGAAGGTGGTCATTCTACTAGTCTCCTTTTAATTTTTGGCACTCCCCCGAAATAACTGGAATAATTTTTAGCAGTTATTTCATTCATTGATGTGCATATTCTTTGGCATGGATTTCTGTTATTATTCATTTTTGATTTTCATGTAGGCATGAGAATACATAGGCGGAGAATTTCCGACTAATGTATATGGAGGAAGCTTAAGAAGCAGATATAAGCGGAGATATTCCGTTTAACTGCTCTAAATAAGACGAATTCCAAAGATTTGAATCATATAAACGGAAAAACTTCCTTTATTTTCAAGGAAATAGGGGTATCTTCCAATTTAAACGGAATTTTTCCGTTTATTTTTCAAACACAGTGAAATCCACATTCATTTATTACAGAGCCAAATTTTTAAACAGAGAACAATTATAAAGTAAAATCCTTGCGCACCAAGCAGGTCTTTAACTTGGTTTAAGACTTTGTTGTTGAATTAGTTTTACAGAAATATATTTACGACCAGCAGGGGTTGATATGTGTATAGATTCCCTTTCTCTTTCTCCCCTGCTGTTATTTTTCTCAAATAAACAAAAGGCCCCGCTCAAATTTTCAATAATGTTTTGGATACTATATCCTGTTTGAATGTAATAATCGATATGATCACGTTCCTTTAAAAATTGTTGATACTCTGTCATTGATTAAGCCCCCTATACTTTGAAACCCCTCTTTTTCCTTATGCTAAAGGGTTAAGAATCCACTAATCTTTAACCCATCCTCAAGTAAACTCTTAAACTGTTAAAGGTCCTTCATGTATCGTTTGTTTGTCTGCTCCATATTTCGCACGTTTTAAAAACTGTCCAGCGCCTGGTTTTCCGACAAACTGTTTTTCACGGATAACAAATTCACCACGGGATAGAACGGATACAGGCTCTCCCGTTACTTTCATTCCTTCAAATGCATTATAATCAACGGCCATATGGTGGGATTCAGCAGAAATAACACGTTCCACTGTCGGATCAAAAATAACAATATCCGCATCAGCCCCAATGGCAATTGTTCCTTTTTTTGGATACAGTCCAAATAACTTTGCACTTCTTGTGGAAGTGATATCGACAAACTGATTAAGTGAGATTCTTCCTTTCTTAACACCTTCTGAGAAAAGAATACTAACACGGTCTTCAATAATCGGCCCACCGTTCGGTATTTTTGAAAAATCGCCTTTACCAAGATCTTTTTGGCCAACAAAATCAAATGAGCATTGATCAGATCCTATGGTCTGCAATTGTCCTGTTTTTAACGCATTCCATAACTCCGTTTGATTCCATTTTTCACGTAAGGGGGGGGACCATACGTATTTTGCTCCTTCAAAATTTGGTTTTTCTAGATAGGTTTGATCCAAAACCAAATATTGTGGACAAGTCTCTCCCCAGATGTCTATGCCCTTACTCCTCGCCTCCGCAATTTTCCAGGCTGCTTCCGCACAAGAAACATGAACTACATAAAGTTGAGAGTTGGCTAATTCTGTTAATGTAGCGGCTCTCCCAGTTGCTTCAGCTTCTACCTCTGGCGGTCTAGTCAATGCATGATAAATAGGATCGGTATTTCCATCAGCTATCGCCTTTTTCACTAAATAATCAATGACGTCGCCATTTTCTGCATGAACCATAACGAGGGCACCAAGATCTCTTGCAGCAATCAATGTTTTAAAAAGTGTTTCATCATCGGCTTGAAATTGGTTTTTATAGGCCATAAATACTTTAAGTGAAGTGATGCCCTCTTCTTCAATCATTTTAGGCAGCTCGGCTAGCTTTTCATTATTCATCTCTACAATTTGCAAATGAAATCCATAATCAATGACGGCTTTATCTTTTGATTTGGCATGCCAAGTATCGACTGAACTTTTCAGTGTTTTCCCTTTTGTTGTTAAGCAGAAATCAATGATGGTTGTGGTCCCGCCGAATGCTGCTGCCATCGTCCCTGATTCAAAATCATCCTTCGTTACTGTTCCACCAAACGGCATATCAAGATGGGTATGGGGATCAATTCCACCAGGGAACACATAACAGCCTTTTGCATCAATGATTTCTGCATCAACATCCGGTAATTTCCCGCCAATTTGAGTAATGACTCCATTCTCAATACAAATATCTGCACGATAGGTATCTGTTGCGGTTACGACTGTTCCATTCTTAATAATTTTTTTCATGATAACCCTCCATTACAGTCTATGACTTTTTAACAATACCAATTTTGCTAGAAAGAGCTCCAAGTGCAGCTTGACGTTCATTCCATGTCATCGGCGGGAGTTCACCAGGTACTTCGACCATATTAATCGCACCATCCACCGGGCAGACGATGGCACATAAATTACAGCCGACACAGTCCTCTTCCCTTACCTTGAGAATGCTGTTTCCTTTTTCATCCTTCAACATATCAATACATTGATGGGAGGTGTCCTCGCAGGCAATATGACACTTATTGCAATTTATGCAAACCTCGTTATTGATTCTGGCAACAACACTATAGTTCAAATCAAGGTTGCCCCAGTCGGAGTATTTCGGTACAGATTTTCCAACTAGTTCCATGACAGAGGCGATGCCCTTTTCGTCTAAATAATTATTTAATCCATCAATCATATCCTCGACGATTCTAAATCCATGGTGCATCGCTGCGGTACAAACTTGGACACCACTTGCCCCCATTAACATGAATTCGACTGCATTTTGCCAGTTAGAGATTCCACCAATTCCAGATATCGGGATATTAATCCTTGGATTTCTGGCACACTCCCCAACCATATGTAATGCAATCGGTTTAACCGCTGGTCCACAATATCCCCCATGCGCGCCTTTCCCGGCAACATGTGGAATGGTGTTCCAAGTATCAAGATCAACCCCCGCTAAACTATTGATTGTATTAATCATACTAACCGCATCCGCACCACCCTTTACCGCGGCTTCCGCTGTAGCCGTAATATCGGTTATATTCGGGGTGAGCTTTACGATAACTGGAGTCTTTGCTACTTCCTTAACCCAGTAGGTTTGTTTTTCTACAAGGGCAGGTACTTGACCTGACGCTGATCCCATCCCTCTTTCCGCCATTCCATGAGGGCATCCAAAGTTTAATTCAAGTCCATCTACTCCAACGGCCTCGACTTTTTTTACAATCTCGTGCCATTTTTCTTGTTTTGGCTCTACCATTAACGAAGCAACGATTGTATTATTCGGAAACCGTTTCTTCGTCTCACTTATTTCTTTAAGGTTTACTTCTAACGGTCGATCGGTAATTAGTTCGATATTGTTAAATCCCGCAACTTTTTGACCATTAAAGCTCACGGCAGCAAATCGTGAAGAAGTATTAATAATAGGCTCACCTAATGTCTTCCAAACCGCGCCGCCCCATCCTGCCTCAAACGCACGCTGGACCTGATATCCTGAGTTCGTTGGGGGTGCTGAAGCCAACCAAAATGGATTCGGTGATTTTATTCCAGCTAAATTAATGCTTAAATCGGCCATCGACCTGCCTCCCTTATTCTCAATTCTTTTAAATCCCAAACGGCCTACGCTGATTCCACAACGGAGGGTTTAAGTAATTGATGTATGCTATAGGCAGTTTCTTTCCCTTGTTGTACAGCAGATACAACCATCGCATCTCCCTGTTGTCCTTTCCCAAAAATAACATCTCCACAGGCAAACACCTTCTGCTTGGAAGTTTGATAGGTTTCAGGATTAATCTTTACAACTCCGCCTTTATGTTCTAGATTAAATTGTTCAATCAATTCCATATATCGGGATTGACCATTTGCCTTGATAACCGCATCCACTTCAAGAATAAATTCCGTTCCGCTGATTGGTACAGGGCGCCGTCTGCCATCGTCGTCTGGTTCTGTCAGCTCCATTTTAATGCATTCAATCCCGTTTACATTCCCTTGCTCATCGCCTAAAATCCTAATTGGTGCCGTTAGCCAGCGGAATTCTACCCCATCTTGTTTGGCAAATTCATATTCAAATTCATATGCGGTCATTTCTTCGGATGTCCGTCTGTAGAGGATTTTGACATTGTCAGCGCCTAGCCGTACTGAACTCGTTGCAGCATCAATGGCAGTGTTTCCTGCACCGATTACAGCAACTTTTTTTCCAAGAAGGGCTTCAGAAATTGGTTTAGTTTTTGTTTCTCTTACAAACTCAATCGCGTCAAATACCCCTGCTAAGTCCTCACCATTTATCCCTAACGCAGGGACTTTGGACATACCAATAGCAAGAATAATAGCATCGTAGTTCTTTAGAATTTCTCCTACTGATATATCTTGGCCAACTCTTGTATTGGTTCGGATGGTAACATTAAGACTCTCGATCTGCTTTACCTCCCAATAGGAGATGTGAAGTGGAAGTCTAAACGGCACAATCCCATAAGTATTTAATCCTCCTGCCTTTTCTTCTGCTTCAAAAATAGTAACCTCATAGCCCAGCAAGGCTAGTTCTCTAGCAGCAGACAACCCTGCTGGTCCTGCGCCAACAATCGCCACTGTTTTCCCGTTTTTCTTTCCAGCCTTAAATAGGGATTGCTCATTCTGGATTGCCCAGTCAGTCGCATACCGCTGCAGGTTACCAATCTTGATTGGCTTGGTAGAATGGTTTAGAACACAGGCGCCCTCACATAATTCCTCAGTGGGACAAACGCGCGAACAGCTGGCACCAATTGGATTGGCCGTTAAAATGGTCTTGGCAGACCCTTTTAGATTGCCAGAAGCAATTTTCTTGATAAACGACGGTATATCAATTCCAGTTGGACAGGCTTTAATACAAGGTGCATCGTAGCAATAGAGACAACGATTAGCCTCTTCAAGTGCCTCCTGCTTGGTTAAATTCGGGACTATTTCTTGAAAATTCAGGCTCAAATCATCAGATGATATTTTTGCATGATTGACTGAAACCAAATGCCAAAACCTCCTTAATTAAAATGAAAGAACCGTCTCTAGCAGGACATTTACACCCTTTGCACAGTCCTCCCAAGTTGTTAGCTCTTCTTCACAATGGCTTTTACCCTTGATACTTGGAACAAATACCATGGCAGTTGGCATATAGCTGGCTAGAAATTGTGCGTCATGGCCGGCCCCGCTATCCATTCTTTTATACGAGTAGTTTAATGACTTCGTAGATTTTTCTAATAAATTGCATATTTGTTCATCAAATAATACAGTAGAACGATCCCATAATTTTTTTGCCTGTATTTCACAGCCCTCATTAGCTGAAGATTGTTGAAGCCCTATGATAATCTCCTCAACATTCTTAATCACTGCAGGATCTTTATGTCTAGCTTCTAATGAAAAAACGACTTTATTAGGAATAACCGTATGAATGTTAGGAAGGACATTCATTCTCCCGATAGTGAAGACTAAATCTTTATCAAGAGCATTTAGCTTTTGACGTGCTTCACTAATTAAGTTATTGGCAGCAAAAAGAGCATCTTTTCTCATGTCCATTGGAGTCGTTCCGGCATGATCGGATTCCCCTGTTACTTCAATTTCATAGCAAACCATTCCAAGCACGCATTCCACCACGCCAATGGATAAAGATTCCCTTTCAAGAATCGGCCCTTGTTCAATATGTAACTCCAAGAATGCTGTGGCTTCTTTCAAACGGGATTCCTCTTTACCTACGTAACCAATTGAATGTAGGGCTTCTTCAAATGTAGTGCCATTGACATCTTTTTTCTTGAGCATGACATCTTTATCGAATTTACCTGACAATATACCTGAGGACATCATCGAGGGTTCAAATCTGGCTCCTTCTTCATTTGTGATATTCGCAATCACAAGAGGGATCCTCGGCTTAATATTATTTTTAACTAGGGCCCGGGCAATTTCTAAACCAGCTACTACACCCAATACTCCATCAAACCGTCCGCCTTTTTTGACAGAGTCTAGATGAGAACCAATGACAAGAGGCGGCTTTTCTTCAATCCCTGCTAATGTCGCATAGATATTACCCAAATCATCCATTGCTACCGACAACCCTAACTCTTTACAGCAAGTGCAAAAATAATCTCTTGCTAGTCGATCCTCTTCCGATAGAGCTAAACGAGTAACGCCATTGTTTTCCGTCCGTCCAAAATTGGCAAATGATTCAAGGATAAACTGTAAACGCTTGGCGCTGATTAAAATTTTTTGTTGTTCCATTTCCAATTCTGCCCCTTTCATTCTTCTTGGTACTTAAAGATTACTTTTGTTATTACTTAAATAGAACCTCCTAAAAGGCCAACCTGGCTTAATCAATGCCTTTTTTTAATGTCCTAGCTTGATTATCTTGTGAATATATGAATCATTCCATTATCTGGTAAGGTAATCTTACACAGAAATTTAAAAAACACTGTCATTTTTGGGTTTAGAAAAAGACCCGATCTTTTTCGTGTGACGATGGGGTCAGGTCTTTTGATGTCTTGATACAAATTGATTATTGGTAACCCAAAAACGCCAAGGATAGTCTCGGGCTTCTCCTGAGTTATGAATTCCAATTCTCTTACCGGTTGATATGCTTTCAGGACGGAAACCTTTGGCTATAAATAGTGGGGGAGAGGTGAGTGAGCGACCATAATCTTCCATTGTTATGCCCACTGATTTTGTTAGTTTACCAGGACCATTTGTGAGACTTTTAAGTTCTTTCATACCTCTTCTACTTTTCATAAGTTCGATCCCACTCTGAGGTTCAAGAGCACGGACCAAAACGGCTTCTGGATTTCCTTCACCGCCGCTAACCACGTTGAATAAGCAGTGAGTATGCATGACATAAGTATAGACGAGCCCGGATTGATGGAACATTACTTCTGTTCTTTTTGTACGCCTGTTATTATAACTGTGTGCCGCCCTGTCATTTGGACCGATATATGCTTCTGTTTCAACAATAAATCCCGCTGCAATTCCTTCCTTTGTCTCTTTAACGAGGAGGCATCCGAGCAAAGCTTTTGACAGTTCAAGTGTGGGTTGTTCATAAAACTCCTGGGGTAATGGAATCGATCCATTTAATAAATCTCCCATATCATCACACCTTACGAAATTTTATTTAAGACACTTTGTTTCCCTTAGTAACAAGTTTTGTCCTTTAGATGCCTTATTAAGGACACTTTGCTTTTTCTAGCACTAATTTTTCTCCTTTAGAAGTCTTCTTAAACACACTCCGTATCTCCTATTAACATAAATTGCTCATCTAATCACAAGTAATGATGCCACAAAAACTTTCAAAGAGGACTTTTATATAGAGTATTTAGGCTTGGAATTAGAGCCAAAGGGTTAAAGCAAGGAGCACTTGGTTTTATAGTTAAAAAATCAAATCCTGATATAAAATTGGTAGAAATTCAAACTAGCGATGTACTTGATCAAAACCATAATGAATTAGGTTGATTTTAATTAAGTTTTCCATTCTATTTAAAAAAAAGACCTATACAGAAGTCTTTTTTCTTAAGAAACTATTGGGGTATGTCCTCCATTCTTCCTCCTCTACTTTACTCCTTTTAGTTCTCCTAACATTGTACTGGAAATATTCATAAATCCTATTTTTCAAATAAAAACACAGGAGCAGACTTTTTTATAAAGACATGCTTCTGTGTTTTTTTAATTTATAGTGATTTATTTACTCAAACCATGGGACTTCTATTAACGTGCGACCAATCCATTCTCGTAAAATTTCATTGGTAGGACCCATCACTGCACCTGCTCGACCATCCCGTAAGAATTTTTCCACCTGCCCGGTAAGGTATCCTCGTCCACCCGAAACTTGCAGGGCCTGATTGGTCACCTGAATGACAATATCCGCAGCTTGTGTTTTTAACTCCCAGAGCGGATACAAACATTTTGACAACTCTTCTCCATTTTCGATACATCGGTCCATCGCTTCACTCACACGGAAAAGCATACTCCTAGCACTATCTACAATAATTTGAGCTTTTGCTAATTCATGGCGGATGACTTGATACCCAGCTACTGCTTTTCCAGTGTCTTTATGTACCTTTTTCTTGGCACTGTCAATCGCTGCGTTAATGGCTCCTTGAGAAATACCGATCCAGCAAGCACTCGTTCCTAACAGGAATAACGGATCAATGACATTATCGTTATAGCTGTTCATTCCTCCCTCATTTCCAATGCGATTTTCGATAGGGACCATAACATTCTTAAACTTCATTGGCCCACTCGAATTCCCACGAAGCCCCATCGCGGAGAATGGGAAGGATTCCACACCATCTTGATGATTTTCCACTAACAAAAACATCAGCTTATCCGATTTTGGACTGTCTGGTGAATTAGTACAAACGATATACCAATCTGCTTCACCAGCGCTTGTCACAAATGATTTGTCCGCGTTCAAAAGGTAGCCTCCACCTACTCTAGGGGCTTCACTTACCACATTCCAGAAATGACTTCCTGTGGCTGGCTCACTAAACGCTAGACCACCAATCTCTCCCGTCAATACACCCGGAATCAAACGTTGACGTTGTTCTTCATTACCTGCAGAATACAATGTTTGTACCGCTGCTGTATGCATGACCCAACACATAGTAGAAGAAGCACAATATTGGGCAAACGTTTCGGCTAATACGGCAAAACCAGTTAAGCCATAACCTGCGCCCCCTGCTTCAACTGGAAGAGTGGATGCACCAAAACCTGCCTTTGCAATTGCCTGAAGACTCTGACGTGGGTACATTCCTTCTTGATCTGAAATAGACGCACGTGGTAATAGTTCACTCTTTCCAATCTGATGCGCCAAATTTTGAAGTTCTTCAAAACCGATTGGACATGACCACCAATCCGGAACCTTCATTACACCTTCATCTACAACAATATTCGTATTCGTCAATGTTTTCATCCCCTTCCAATTTTAACCTAACATAAAAGCTGGTTCAGGTAATCTGTGCCCGGTATACCCTGCCTTGATTAATTGGACACCCGCTTTTGACTTAAGTAATTGAATTCCGCTTTTGTTAATGTGTTTTCACTCATCCTCTTCACCTCATAGATTGATATATTTAATACCCCACTATCATGACATAAATAAAAATAGGCTCAAACAGAGTTTTCTCAATTTTCAGGAAAATATCTTTTTTCATGTAAGGAAGGGTAACAAAGAAGATTTCTTCAAGACTAATAAGACAGATTTACTTGTTTAATGGAATTGTTGAGTAGTAGAATCGATATCTATAAATAGTTATCTCCTGTCAAATCTGGAGATAAACCCTTCCACCCCAATAGCTGTTTTGCTTGACTAACCATTCCTTCCTTAATGAGGATACGAATTCTACTAGAAGAAATAATTTCACCTGAATTACATCGAATTGGTTCCAATACTTGTACGGAGAAATGTTTGCGCAAAGTATCTACATTTCCCTCCCGATTCTTTCCAAACTGAAAATCATGTCCCTCCCATATTTCTAAGGGATTTAAGTCAGCAAGTTCTGTAAGAAAGGAATGAACTTCTCTTTCCATAAAATTAGCGTTGAAAGGAGCTACAATGACATAATCTACACCAAGCAGACTTAGCCATTTTATTTTTTCAGCTAAAGGTGTTAATAATAGAGTACTCTTGTTAAAATAAACCCTGGGCGGCGGATCAAAGGTATAGACCACCAGCGGTACATTAAACTTTCTTGCTCGCATTTTCGCTCTTGAGATCAATGTCTGATGTCCTTTGTGGACTCCATCCAGCGCTCCTATCGTTAATACCGAAGCGGAAAGTTTCAACGTCTTATCTTTAAGTACTCTCAATTCCATCCATCCTTTTCATTCTAGTAGCTACATTCACCTATCTACCCTTTCATATCCATCACCCAATAATGTCAATAAATATTACATCACTTACTATTTATCTTACGATTACTCATATATTTACAAAAATTGCTAGAAAATCCTAATTATCTTTCCCGAATATTGAGAAAATAGAGAATTCAATGTTATGTATTTTTACATTTGAGTAATCTTACACCCTGCATTTTTTTAAGAGCTATTTACAAAAGTAGATTCAATGTTAGGTATTTTTACATAAAATCCATAATTATCCCAATAATCAAGAAATTAAAGTGGGTTTAAAATGATAATTATGTAATTATATTTTTATTCCAATTAATAAAGCTTTTTAAAAAGAATGATAGCGCAGGACAGTTTGACAACATTTAAAATTCTTTATGGAAAAAATTTTTCGAGGTGAAGAAAATGAGTAAAAAAACTTTAACAAAGGAAAAATTCCATTATTTAAGCGAAAAGCCAGGTGTCCAGTTGATTAAAGCAGGGACATACGCAAAAAAAGAACTGAACGGAATGTTGGGAATCCCAGCATTGAAAAGCCAAATTATCGATGTGCCGATTTGTTCAAAAGAAAATGCCTTATCGATGGGCTACTTTTCCATGCAGCCGTCGGAAGATTTTGAATTCACCTATACCTATTTGGAAGTGAAGGTGATAATAAACGGAAAAATAGTTGTTCGCGACGATCAAGGAATAAAATATGTGGCAGAGGCTGGGGACGTATTAATTTTCACACCGGAAACTACGGTTATTTTTGACAAAGAAAGTGATGGGGAAGCCATTTATACGGGGCATCGTTTGCCAGAACCTGCTTTTATGTAAGTTCTTATAGTCAAAATAATAGGTTAGAGCCTAACAATCTGTAAAAAAATGAGCATTCTAGGTAAGGTAACCCCCACTTAGAATGCTCATTGTATAATTTCCAGTATATTTTTAGGAGAGATAAGTAATGAAAATATATGAAAATCCAATAGATTTAAGAAAAAGACTGATATGCATGGTCTTTTTTAGTATCTAAAAATATACCGCTTTAGTTTTATTCATGGTTGTTTGGTTTTAGACTTATAGAAGAAGTAATAATAAAAGGAGATAAAAAAATGCACACTACATCCGTCATTCAAACGAATGATTTCGATATTACAATTAATGGTATCAAGAGCTCTCTCCTGGACTTATTTCCTGGTTTTAATGAACAGGATCGTTTAGGAATTGTGGTACGCCAATCAGGCGGAAGTGCAGGGGCAAGTGCTCTCCTTATGGCAACTATTACGAAATTTTATGATTTTCATCGACCATTGCTTGGAAATGGGCCTGGGAAACTCCGAATCTATCCCGAATTTTATATCTTCCATGTAGGCAAACAACATATGGACCATTACTGGATGGATGTATGGACACCCAATAAAGAAGTAATCGTAGAAGATGATCCTGAACAAATTCTAGAAGCTGTTAATGACCGGCATATAACCAGATTGCTTGTAGAAGACATTGAACCATCTTGGGCCACATTTTTACCTGAAACAATCAGCAGTGCCGAACTCCGGATAAAAAGCGCCATCGCCTACTCTCCAACTGGAAGAGTTCGAAACCATGACGTCCGTATTACAAGTTGCCCTGCAGCGGAAGGATATGTCTTTTCTTCGTTGAAAAGATCGGGTGAGATGTTTGAGCAGGCTCAATACGACAAGCTAATTGATCTTCGGAAATCACTAACGGTAACCGGTCGGGCGGTTGAAACCTATCGCCAGATTAGAGTTTCTGAAGCTTTTCAAATGCTCACGCATTCAACTGCCCCATCCCCAACGACCCGTTTATATATCTCAATGGCATAGTAGCCTTTTCTAGTAGTGTCCCTAATTGAACATTAGGGATTTTTCATTTTACATTATAAATAGGTAAACGAGATTTCAAATATGAAATCTCGTTTACCTTTTTCTAGCAATGCTTGAACTTAATAAATCTGTTTTTTAATGATAGACAGCTATTTCATGAGCAATCACGATGAATAAAATTGCTGCAATGATCGTGACATATGGCCAAATGCCAGCCCTTTTTACAAAAGATGGATTCTTCATATCCATGTCCTTAAGCATTTTTTCAGGGAACTTCCCTTTGTCGGTTACGTAATGCCTGAAGAGAAACACCGGAATAATAAGAGCGGCACATATTAATCCTGTCCAAAGTGTACCTGCCCCCCATATATCCGCTCCCATTCCGACAAATATCAGATTAACAAATGCGAATATTATATTTGTAACTAAAAGCCACTTAGGCACTTTATATGGACGGGACCAATTTGAACGGTCAATCCTATGAATCCATCCTGCATTCAGATTGAGAAAATTAAAGATGATATAATTCACATTGGCTATCGCCAGAATAAATGTATAATCGGATAGCAAAAGTAAGATTAGATTGAAGGTTAAATCGGTCCACATCGCTTTAGTCGGTGCTCCGTTTTTATTGACATGGGACAGGTACTTTGGGAACCATCCATCAACAGAAGCTTGGTATAACGTTCGGGAAGAACCGGCCATTGCGGTCATAATTGCTAATACTAATGAGAGGATTAACAATAGGACGAAAAGACCTTCGATGAAAACACCACCACCCAGCATATGTGCCATTGCCTTACTAACCCCCGCCCCACTTGCAACATCCGGATCGAGCAGCCCTTTCAACCCTAGAGTATCTTGAAAGGCAAATGGCACCATTGTAAAGATAACAATGCAGAGTAGTCCTGAAGCAAATATGGATTTGTAGGTGTCCTTCTGTGGGTTCTTTAATTCACTCGTATAACAAACGGCTGTTTCGAATCCATACGTGGACCAGGCGGCTAAAAACATCCCTCCGAACATTAATGTCCATCCTTTCATATCCCAAGAACCTGACAGGGGATGAAGAGGAAATAAGTTAGAAAACGAAATACCATGAATAAATAGCGGGATGATTCCAACTAGTAGTAACGGTAAAAGGGCAGCGATGGCCAATACTTTTTGTAAACGTGCAGCGGAGAGAGCGCCCCGATGTTGTATAGCAAAAATCAATACAAGAAAGGCCGCACTTATAATAAAACTGACATTAATTCGTAGGGACAGGCCTTGCTTGATCCAGCTCAGATTTAATAGGGTGAACTGCCAAGTCGTAATGGGAGAATGGGAAAAAAAGCTATTTAATACGTACCCTGATGCCAGCTGCGTCCCAAGAGCTAATACAGGAGACCATGCCACCCAATTACACCAGACTGATAAAGGGGCAATTAGTTTTGAATAACGAATCCACGCCATGGCACCATAAACGGATGCTCCCCCAGATTTATTTGGAAACATGCCAGCAATTTCAGCATAAGTGAATGCTTGTAGAAAACCCATCAAGATCGATAGTACCCAAACTACCCATGAAATATTGCCAACAGTGGAAGCGATGGCACCAATTGAAAATAATACTAAGGCTGGTACTCCACTGGCAAACCAGAACGCATCCTTCCATGTAATCTCTCTCTTTAGTTCCCCAGTCGTGGCTAGTGAACTTTCCGGATGCACACTTGATGAATTTACCACCATTTCCCTCTCAGCACTCATAAGCAACTTCCCTCCCAATCAATAGCTTTTCTTCTCATACTCTTCACCTCAAATGGATTTATTTAATACTCCCCTATCTTTACATAAAAAAAGAATGGCTCCAATTGAGTATTCTCAATTTTCAGGAAAGTCTCCGTTTTTGTGTGAGGAATGATTACAATAAGAATCATTCTTACTATTAAACCTAGATAAAAAAGAAAAGACTACTTTTGGTGTCATTGCAAGCAAAAAAAAGAGCACAATGTAACGGATAAACCTTTTACATTGCACTCTTATTTCTATAGGTAGAATAAAAACTTTTAAATATCCTTAGGCCGATTTTAATAAATATTTATTTGACATTTCTTACAATGGTGATAATATATACATGCAGGTGATTTTTACAAATAAATATGAAAAATAAATCCGCTAGAGGTGCCTTTTTAAAGGGCTGAGATTGAAGTGCTACTTCGGGACTCTATGAACCTGATCTGGTTAAGACCAGCGTAGGGAAGTGGAAAATGGGATATTTGAGTGCGCAAGCATTTTGTTTCTATATCATCAAACCACTTTCTTAATTTGAAAGTGGTTTTTTGTTTTTCACTTATTTCAAATAGCGGAATCTTCTAAGGGGTGACGCGAATTTTAACGAATGGACAAGAGTTACATATTATTTCGAACGGTAAGATGCCAATCGAACAATTGCAGGAGATTTTAATCGATATACACCCATTTATAACGTCGATTCACTTACGGGAAAAGCAAAAAACAGCAAAAGAACTTTTTCAAGCTGTCGAGATGCTATCTAAAGCTATCTCCCTTTCAAAAATCATCATTAATGACCGGGTGGATGTTGCCCATGTTTCAAAGGTGGCAGGGGTTCAATTGGCCTTTCATAGTTTAGAAGCGGCAATTGTTAAAAAAACATTTCCAGAGTTAAGGGTGGGACGTTCCATTCACTCTTATCTTGAAGGGAAAAAAGCGCTGCAGGACGGAACAGATTACGTGTTGTTTGGCCACGTCTACCCTTCCCAATCTAAACCAGGTCTGACACCGAAGGGTATTCAAGAATTATTAAGGGTAACCCAGTTGGATATTCCAATTATCGCCATTGGCGGAATTACACCCGAAAATACCCAACAAGTCATTCAAGCAGGAGCAAGCGGCATTGCGGTCATGTCAGGAGTCTTAGACTCACGTGATCCTTTATCTAGAGTAAAAGCGTATGTTAATGCATTAAAAGATGGAGATGGAAAAAGTGAAAAATACTTTTGATGTTGCTATTATCGGAGGCGGTATTAATGGGAGTTCCATTGCCTATCAATTATCAAAAATTGGAAAGAAAGTAGTGTTACTAGAGAAGAACCAGTTAGCCTGTGAAGCTTCGAGTGCAGCTGCTGGAATGCTGGCAGCCCAAGCAGAAATTGAACAAGATGGTCCCTTTTTCCAGTTAGCTTTAAAAAGCCAGTCAATGTTCCAAGCCCTCTCAAATGAGCTATTAGAAATGACTGGCATTGATATTGAGTTTATTCAAAAAGGTATGATTAAAATTGCCGAAACAGAAGAAATGGCAAAAGAAGTTCAACAACAGGCTGCTTTTCAACGAAATTGGGATCCAGAAATTGAATGGCTAGATAGGAATAGTTTACTTAAATTAGAACCATCCCTCTCACAAAATGTCACAGGCGGGATGTATCTACCAAACGATGGTCACGTCCAGCCAGCTAAATTATCTCAGGCATTTGCCAATGCGGCTGAACTATTGGGTGCGACTATCCTAGAAAACACCGAGGTTCTATCACTTATCTATGAAAATGACCGGGTCATCGGGGTTAAAACAACGCTTGGTAACCTTCATTGTCAGCAAGTTGTCCTTGCGACCGGAGCTTGGGCATCAAAACTTTTGCAAGAAACAGGTTTGGATATAACTGTTTATCCAGTCAAAGGGGAATGCTTCTCTGTTAAAACAGACACACCTATTATTAACAGAACTATTTTTTCAGATAAACGATGTTACATAGTTCCAAAACGTAATGGTGAAATTTATATTGGTGCCACCCAAGTGGAAAATACTTTTGATAAAAAAGTAACACCTGGCGGAATTATAAGATTAATAGAAAGAGCCGTTAAACTGGTTCCTCAGATTAAGGATGCCCCTTGGGAGCGGGTTTGGGCTGGCGTTAGACCCCAAACTGGTGATGGCCTTCCCTACATCGGTGAACATCCTTTTAAGAAAGGATTATTCATTGCCGCAGGACATTATCGAAATGGAATCTTATTAAGTCCTGTTACAGGTACGCTCGTGGCTGATTTATTGCAAGGTAAATCGGATGAAAATCTTCTCAAAGCTTTCCGGATTGATCGAAACAAAGCAAAGGTATATTAGGAGGTTACAATGAACGTATTATTAAATGGAGAGTCTATCCAATTACCAGACACAATTGTATTGGTTTCAGATTTACTCCAACACTATGAAATTCACGAAAAGCAGGTTGTCGTTGAAGTGAACGGAGACATATTAACAAGTGCAAATCATCAAAGTACTAGATTATCAGATAAAGATCGAATTGAAATTGTCCATTTTGTAGGAGGCGGTTGACATGTTAAAAATAGGTCCATTATCCTTTCATTCTCGTTTATTACTCGGAACAGGTAAGTACCCTAGCTTTGAAATCCAAAAGGAAGCAGTTGAAATTTCTCAAGCTGAAATTCTAACATTTGCTGTCCGAAGAATGAATATCTTCGAACCAAGCCAGCCTAATTTTTTAGAACAGCTAGATACCAATAAATATACGTTGCTGCCTAATACAGCTGGTGCAAAAACAGCGGCAGAAGCGGTTCGTATTGCAAAATTAGCTAAAGCATCTGGTTTATGCGATATGATAAAAGTCGAAGTGATCGGCTGTGATAAAACATTGCTCCCTGATCCAATTGAAACCCTTAAAGCAACTGAAGAGTTAGTAAAAGAAGGATTTATTGTCCTCCCTTATACATCTGATGATGTGGTGTTAGCCAGAAAACTGCAAGAAGCAGGATGTCATGCGGTGATGCCAGGGGCCTCCCCAATTGGTTCGGGTCAGGGAATTATCAATCCAGTTAACCTAAGCTTTATTATCGAACAAGCAGAAGTTCCAGTTATTGTGGACGCTGGTATTGGCTCACCTGCCGATGCAGCATTGGCAATGGAATTAGGGGCCGATGGCGTTTTATTAAATACAGCAGTTTCTGCAGCCAAGGACCCGATCAAAATGGCCAAAGCTATGAGTTTGGCAATAGAAGCTGGTCGCTTAGGTTATGAAGCAGGAAGAATGGAGAAAAAGAGGTACGCTACTGCCAGCAGTCCAAAAGAAGGAATGAGTATTGGGTGAATAATCGCTACTCTCGCCAAGAATTATTTCAACCAATTGGAAAAGCCGGGCAGCAAAAAATTCAAAATAAACATGTTTTAATTATTGGAGCTGGTGCACTCGGATCTGCAAATGCCGAAGCACTGGTTCGTGCCGGGGTTGGTAAATTAACCATCGTTGACCGTGACTATGTAGAATGGTCCAATTTACAACGGCAGCAATTATATACCGAAGAAGATGCCGAGAAAAGATTGCCTAAAGTCATTGCCGCTAAAAATCGACTAACCGCTATTAACTCTTCCGTAGCAATTGAAGCTGTTATTGCGGATGCTTCTGTTTTAGAGTTAGAACAATGGGCACAACAAGTAGATCTCCTACTGGATGCTACCGATAATTTTGAAACAAGAATGATTATTAATGATATATCCCAAAAGTATAGCGTACCATGGATTTATGGTGCTTGTGTAGGCAGCTATGGTGTATCTTTTACTTTTATCCCTGGTGAAACGCCTTGTATTTCTTGTTTACTAGAAACCGTTCCCTTAGGGGGGGTAACATGTGATACGGCGGGAATTATAAGTCCTGCAGTGACCATGGTGGTTTCTTATCAAATCAGTGAAGCATTCAAAATATTAGTTGGTGACTTGGATTCTTTACGCAACAAATTAGTTTCATTTGATTTATGGAAAAACCAATATAGTGCAATAAAAGTAGATAAATTAAAAAAAGACGATTGTCCCTCCTGTGGGAAAAATCGCACCTATCCATTTTTGTCATTTGAAAATCAAACCAAAACAGCGGTATTATGTGGAAGAGATTCCGTTCAAATACGTCCTTCCAATGGGGCTAACCGAGATTTAACCGCTTTAGAGAATGTATTAGCCAAACAAGGCATGACCGTGCAGCGTAATCCTTATCTTTTATCTTTCAATGTAAATCCTCACCGATTAGTCGTATTTAAAGACGGAAGAGTTTTAATACATGGATCGAAGGATATTGCTGAAGCAAAGGCCCTATACCATAGATACTTAGGATAAAAAAATAAAATAAAAGAGGTTAACTTCAATTAGTCGACGATCATGACTTTCCAGAAGTTAACCTTTTTTTCTTATTTAGGAGCTCTCATAGCAATAAAGTCCCATTGTTTGTTCATTTTTTTTTATAAGATCTAAAAGAAAAGGTCCTTCTTCTCTAGTCCTAATTTCGTTTCAATAGTAATCTTACTAATAGACTAGAATAACAAATGGATAATTTACCCATAATAAGTTAACCATTTATCGTCTATTCTTAAAAATACTTATACGGAAGAAGGTATCGTATGTCAGAAAATATGGTGTTGGTTAATATCGGGCTGTTAATTATTCGACTCGTAATTGGGCTAACCTTTTTTGGACACGGGGCACAAAAATTATTTGGCTGGTTCGGAGGTCCTGGGATAACGGGAATGGGCAACTGGCTTGAGACACTTGGTCTTGAAAAGGGCGCAAAGGTCTGGGCAACGCTAGCTGGTCTTTTTGAGTTGATAGGCGGATTACTTTTTGCTGCAGGGTTTTTTACTATGATTGGATCGCTTATGATCGTTGTGGTAATGATTGATGCGATATATGCTGTTCATGGTAAAAATGGGTACTGGATAACCAATGGAGGATTTGAATATAATCTCGTTTTAATTGCTGTTGTCATAGGTGTTGCTTTGATTGGTCCAGGTCAGTATGTTTTGTTTTTTAATGCTTAATTACTAATGTACGGAACCTATTTGAATGATTTTAACATTTAAGACCTCTAGTCAATTGTAGAGGTCTTTTGATTTGTTAATCAATAAATGGTTCCCATTCCTTGTAGCGTGAGGGCTGAAGATTTTTCACCTTTTCTAGAAACTCTTTCTTGTATCCTAATTTATCTAAACCCGTGAGTAATTTTGTAGGGACAGTTCGATCCGTCATTAAATACCTTTTCAAATCAATAACCTTTATATCCCCTTTTTCATTAAACAGTATATGACGAACTTCTGCGTCGTGTCTAGTAAAGCCCACTTTTTTTAATTCATCAAGAAGGTATAATACTTTTTCTACTATTTCTGTAGAAAAATGATTGTTGTCTTTTAAGTACTTCTTTAGCGTGATGCCATTGATATACTCAATAACCACATAGTTTGATCCATGTCCGTACAGACGAGGGACGACTGGAGACTTTTGTCCCCATATCAATGCATCAAGCTCTTTTCTGAACGTTTCTTCCTTTGGATAAATTTTAACACACCATTCATCGGATAATCGATAAACACTACCATCCGCGCCCTTCCCTACTTGCTGATAATCTTGCATGATTTGAGGAGATAGTATGCCCTTGTTCTTTGCTGCCAACATCTCGAATTCTCTCATATTTTATTCACCCAAATTAATTTGATAATAATCACCCTTTGGTTTGATTAAAATGAATCATAAGCCCCCGTTTCTTATCAATATAAATCTAGTTCTTTTCCCCATAGTTCAATTTTATCTAAATATCGATTCAACAGTTTACTTTGTTCACCTCTCATGACCCGGCGAAGATGATTAAGTACTCTTTTTTCTAATGCTCTTTGTAAATAGGCCATCTTTAATAGCTTAACTGGCTCTTCGGAAAAGGTTATTCCATACTTTCTCATTTCATGACTATATAGAACCGCACAATTCGAACGAATGTCTTCGGCTTTCTTATGCCAATCTTTCCGGAAGTCAATCAGCAATTCAACTAAAACAACTAAGTCATACCAGCATGGAGCATATTTAGCAGACTCCCAATCAATGAACTGAATAGTCGCCGAGTTTTCATTTGATAGGTCAAATTTGCCGCAAATATTTTGAAGATGAAGGTCGCCATGGATAAGACACTGACCTGCTTCTAATAGCTCAGGGAAAAATATCGGACCCTTGCTGTATATTTTTCTCAGAATATCGTATTTGGGTTCAATCTTCTCTCTTAAAATATCATTATTTACTGAAAGATCGAGGATTTCCCGGGTTTTCTCAATATGCAACACTCGCTCTTTTGCCATCATTACGGAATTATAAAGTGGGACCCAAGAATCAAGGGTTTCTTTATAATCTAAGATGCGCTTTTCAAATGTAAGAGCATGAAATTTAGCAACAGTTGGGATAATTTGATACAGATGCTCAGGAGTTAGTTTTATTTGCCCTCTTATTAGCGGCAAAAATTCTGATAACATCCAGATTTCTCCCTTATTGACACTTTCTTCAATCCAATACAATTTCGGCATAAATTCTTGAAAAATAGAGCTAGCTTTTCGATACATATTTATCTCAACAATATGATTCTCTTTTAGGGGAGGCTTGAAAATCTTTAAAACAACCGGAAAGGTTTCCGTCTGATTTGAGATCGTTATTTTCCAAATACTTGTCTTTTCTCGTGAATTTTTCAAGCATTCAATTGTTTCTTCTTTAATTAAGATATTTTTTCCAAAAACAGGTTCTAATTTCTTCCCCCATTTATAATGATCCCATTGGGATACAATTTCCTCTTTAGTACTCAATGAAATATATCCCTCCAATTCTATTAATTTCTTTTCCATAAGTTTTTTAAATGCGATATAAAACTGCGCATAAAGGGAAAAGGATCATCCCATGCAAAAAGTGCCTCCACTTTTTTACCAGATAAGCTTTTCCACCATTCCGAGAACGTTGTTTCTCCATTCTTCCATTTTTGGCGGAAAGAAAGAAAATCACGGACAAAATATACCCATTTAACTCCCTCTTTCTGAGAAGTAACCGGTTCTGGATTTTGACCAGTTAGGGATAAATAATACAAGTAAGCTAAATCAACACCACATGCTATGGATAACGCTTGAGTTAATCCAATTCGAGGATTGATTTCGATAAATTTATATTTGCCATCCCTTGGGTCCTTTTTAAATTCAGCAATGGCTAACCCCTTAAATTGTATATTTCGAATAAAAGGGACAGCGGTTTGCAGCAATTCTTCGTCCCTAGTACTGATAGCGAGTGCGGTTGACCCAAAATGCGGAGGAAATTGATGTAATTTTTGGTTCATCCATAGACCGATTAGATTCATATGTTCGTCAAATAAAGTCTTAACTGAAAAGATCTGGTTTTCTTCACCTGGAATGAGCTCCTGAATCATCAATTCGCCGAAAGGACGGTAAAAGAGGTATTCCTCACGCAATTGGGATGGTTGTTCAATAACTATGGCTTTCTTATATAAACGATGGTCAATTTCCTTTCGAAAAAGCGAGGAATAAACTGGTTTTAAAATACATGGAAAGGTGATTTCCTCGATGATTGGCTCTAACTCATGTTCATCCTTAATAGCAAACGTTTTTGGGCATGGAATGTTCCACTTTTTCGCTAATTCATAGGTTAATCTTTTGTCCAACACCGCTTCTACTATTTCGTGTTCAGGTAACAAAAATCGATAATTCTGACTTAGTACATTGCGGTTTTTTGAAATAAACAAGACATAATCATCCGAGCCGGCAACAAGGACAGGCTTTTGTGAAAAATCAAGCGCGAGATTCGTTAGAAATTGCAATAATTCCTTTTCCTCTGATACGGGATGAGGGCAAATCCCGCAACTCGCTTTCCAAGTTTTCCCTATCTCATATTTCCCCTTACTATCATAGGCATAAACTTGGATTCCCTTTTCTGCCAAGCTTCGGACAATGCCAATCCCGGTTGCGCTTAAATCAAGGACAACGGCTGGAATATCATGTTTCATCATAGTTCCTCCTTACGTAACAAAGAAAAGTAAACTTGTTCAATTCTTGTTACCATATTTGAAATAGTTAAGTGATTTTGCGCATACGACCTAGCGTTGTCCGCTAGTTTTGTCCTTAAGGTTTCATCTTGCAAAAGTTGCAGCAGTTTATCCGCTAACTGCTCGGAATCTGCGGGATTAACAATTAAGCCTGTTTGCTGATCTTGAATGATTTCCGGGATTCCCCCGCAATTTGTCGTAATAATAGCCTGACCGGCAAACATTGCCTCAATCACCGAAATAGGCAGTGTGTCGCTTGTGGTAGGCAGAACAAAGATATCCGATTGACTTAATAATTCCGGTATGTCCTTCCTTTTTCCCAAAAAAACAACATCGTTTAATTGAAGCTCTCGAGCCTGATTCTCCAATTCCTCTCTCATTTCGCCATCACCGACGATCCGAAGCTCAACGTTAGTGAATTGATTTTTGATTTGAGATAATGCCTCTAGTAGGTACTTATGACCTTTGCGCGGGCGGAGCCTGGAGACACAGGTAATCACTGTTTTATCTGTATTTGGCTTTCTCTCCAAAGCCTGGAAATCAATTCCGGTATATACAGTGGTCATCTTTTCATCCTCCGCACCCAATTTTTTTAGAATGGGACGGAAGATTTCACAAAGAATGATTATGTGATGAGCAGCTGTAGTGGCTTGCCTATCAATCGCGAAATAATAAGCTTCTTCAACCGACCCACTTTTGATCAGGTTAAATCTTAAGCGATTATGGGTCATGAAACCATGGGGGGTAAAGAGAAGGGGTTTTTGGTATCTTTCATTAAGTCTTCCCATAACATTTGCCGTAAAACGATCTTGAGCGTGGATAATATCGTATTGTTTAAGATTTATATTTTCTAACATGCATTCAAACAGCTGAAGGTCACATGAATTATTCAAAATTCTTTCATTATAGCTGCCGTAGCGTTTATGATAGAAATTCTTATAATTTTTCCCAATATTGAACTTTAAGTTTTTGACAACACTTTCAGGGAAGTGGTTTGGTGCAATGACATCTACTTGATGCCCCTTGGCTTCCAAACCTGTCTTTAAAGCCGCTATATAATTTTGTAAGCCGCCAACAAAAGGATATTCCCAAAAGGTAGTGATCAATATCTTTAACTTCTTTGGTAAGTTAATTGATGAACGACTCTCTCCAATGTTCTCTTTATTCTTTTCGAATGACTCCAAAATACCGTAATATTGGTCCAAGGCTGAAATAATGTGCGGATATGGTTTGGAAAGAGATACTGGTTTTGAGTTGTTTCGTTTTTTCACTTCCAAACCCTCCTGATTACTTCGAATGCCTCAGCATAATTTACTCCAACAGTCATTCCTCTTACCTTTGCTAAAGATCGCACACCCTCATAGGAACGCGGATGAGGAAACGGTCTCATCTCCACATCATAATGCTGAAGTGAATTCAATTTATCCTCTATTGTGTCTGTAATATCAACAAAGTAATTTGGTTTAAATTCCTTATCATTGGTATGTGGACTCCATTCACTTGAAGAAACTGTCTCAAAGCATATGATTTCGATTGGTTCTGTTCCCGGCAGTGGTCTGGCTGCTGTTAGTACTGCTTGGAAAAGTACTTGATGATCCCGATTTAAATCACCATAATGATGAGTAAAAATCATTACAGGATCTTTTTGTTTAATCAGGTCTTCTATTTTCTTAATGATGTCAATTAGTGGGATGGATTCTAATAATAAATTCGGTAATTCAATAAAAATAACTTCTTCGACCCCAAGTACTTCATTGGCTTTTAACATGAATGGCTTCATTTGGTGTTCCTCTTCCTTACGACCCTTGGCGGCAATTACAGTTGTTACTTGATATCCGTTATTAATTAATTTTTTTATGGTTCCTCCGCTTCCGAGAAGTTCATCGTCAGGATGTGCGGCAATTACCAATACATGATTGCGCATAAAACCTTATCAGCTCCCAGAATAAATAAGTTTCATGTATATATATGTAAAGGAGATTAAATGGAAATGGACAAACGTTGAACTAGTCGCTTTTTTGTTAAGTTAACGTAAAGTTAAATATAATAGAATAGATTAAAACGATATTAATATTCTTATAAAGGGGTGATTATTATGGAAAAGAAATTACTAATTATTTCTTCCAATCATACTGGGCATGGCCATAAAAGTATTACAGAATCTCTATGTGAGAGAGTCAACGCGCATCATGACGTAAAAATACATGTAGTGGATGGATTTAGACTTGGCAAAGATCTTCTGTTAAAAATAGGAAAATCATATGGACCAATCACAAGAAATTCGGAGAATTTATGGAAGATAATTTGGAAACTGTCAGCTAAGAAAGCCTCTTTAGTTGACAATTTTATCGAAACACTGATTAGGGATAATTTTCTGCAATTACTTAGCGAAGTGAAGCCCGATATTATTCTATCTGTTCATCCTAATTTTAACGGCTCCATTTTAAACATTTTAGAAAAAGAAAATATAAATATACCCTTCGTTACTTTAATAGCTGACCTTGTAAACATTTATCCACTTTGGGTGGACAAAAGGGCTGATTACATTATTAGTCCTACGTATGAAGCCCAAAATAAGTGTATCGAATTTGGGATTCCTGACGAAAAAATAAAGCTTTCAGGATTTCCAGTCCGATCCCGATTTTTTCTAAAGAACTCTAGTCAGCGAAAATATTATCAAAAGGGACAACCCTTAAATTGCTTGATCATGAGCGGCGGAGAAGGCGTAGGAAATATGAAGAAAATAGCAGTCAATCTGCTCAATCATTTTGATTGTACAGTTAAAATTGTAGCTGGGAAAAATGAAAAACTTAAATCAAAGTTGGAAAAATCCCTTCAACCATTTGGTGAAAGAGTAGAGATTTATGGTTTCACCCAAAATATCCAAGATTTAATGCTAACTTCTGATATTGCTTTTACTAGAGGAAGCCCAAATGTCATGTTTGAAGCTATAGCTTCCAATACGCCTTTAATTATTACGGGTGCATTACCAGGACAGGAAGAGGATAATCCAGCGTTCGCTGAGAAGTTGAATTTGGGTATGGTATGTAAAAACCCAAAGGAAATTCAACATACAGTAGCCCAATTACTTGAACATGATGGCGAAAAACTAAATGATATCATCGACAGCCAGAGGAATTTTATTAATGCAAATGCAGCCGAAGAAATTCTGAAATTCATCCTACAAATCGGAGAGCCTTATCTTGAAATAGCAAAAGTAAAACTTTCTTAAAATTTCATTACTAATAATTTAGAATAAGCTGATTCAGAAGTTGCCTATCAACAACTTCTGAGTCAGGTTATATCCTCGACTTTAAAGGATATTGGTTAAAACCATAAATGGTATGCAACAAGATATTCTTAATAACAACATCTGGTCTTTCCTCCGTAATTAAATGTCCTGTTTTTTCATAGGTAATTAACTGCGCAACCGGTAAATCACGAACTAATTGTTGGCCTACCTCCAAAGGAACTACTCGATCTTCCACTCCCCAAATTAATAATGTTGGAACTTCTATCTTTTGAAGCTGTTGTGGTAATAAATCCCCTTCGCGATGACGAAGAAGACGAATTAACGCTTTATAGAATCCTTTTTCAGTAAGCGGTCTACCGAATTCTTGTATTAATTCTTCGTTGATTAATGAATGATCAAAAAAGACGTTCCTCAAGTGATCTTTGACTTCTTTTCTATGAACAGAATAATGAATAAGTTTTTCAAAAAAAGGTAAATAAGAACTCCAAATGAGAAGTTTTTTTGCCGGCTTTAAATATCCTGAGCTACATAACAATATCAATTTGTTAATTCTTTCAGGAGCGAGGAGTGCCATATTTAGAGCAATTTGTCCACCCATTGAATGTGCCACAATATAAATGTTTTCAAAACCAAACTTGTCGATACATTCAATCATTAACTTGGCATAGTTTTGAAAACTATAAACAAATGAAGTGGACTTTTCACTTTTTCCAAAACCCGGAAGGTCAACAGCAAGAATAGAAAACCTCTTTTGTAATAAAGGGATGATTCGACGAAACGTATAGGTAGAAGATGCAAAGCCATGGATCAGAAGAATGGGTGGTTTATCATTCAATAAATATTCACAGTACAGGTTGACATTCCCCACCTTAATGTAGGCTTGATTCAATTCATCGGCACTCACAGTATTCCACTCCTCTAGAATTTATCCTTTAGCATTTATTATTTATCAATACCTTCTTGAGGATGCAGAAATTAATGAAATCGTTAAATACGCTTTACAGGATTAAGAGTATAAAAAAATCACTCGTTATATTTTTAAAACGAGTGAAAGGCAATACTATGATAAAAGAAAACCAAAAAAATTTTTGTTTCCTTAACGGATATGTTTGAAAACTAAAGAATCACGCCATAATGGAAAATATGTAGAATCGACCGCCCAAGACGCTGCTGGTTCACATGACTTTTCATTTATTTAAGAGGTGATTGTATGTCGTTACAGCGCACATTTATCATGGTTAAGCCTGATGGGGTAAAACGAGGATTAACTGGAGAAATTATCAAACGTTTTGAACAAAAAGGGTTTACTTTACTGAATGCAGAGCTAATGACGGTTGACCGTACTAAAGCAGAATATCATTATATGGAACACAGGGAGAAACCATTTTTCAGTGAATTAGTGGATTTTATCACTTCCGGTCCCGTTTTTGCGATGGTCTGGGAAGGAGAGAACATCATTGAAGTTTCTCGTCTTATGATTGGAAAAACCAGTCCACTAGAAGCAATCCCAGGTACCATTCGCGGTGATTTTGCCTTTACAAAAGAAGAGAATGTCATCCATGGTTCAGATTCCCTTTTAAGTGCTGAGCGGGAAATTGAAAATTTCTTTGGTCTACTTAAAAAAGGACGAATCTCAAAAGATGATTTTCCGTTTGAAGATCGTCAATCTGTTTAATACTTAGAAAATCCCCTTGGCAGATTTAAAGCCAAGGGGATTTTTAATGTACTATTAAGTTAAGTATTAAACCGTTGTTTCTACATTTTCAAGATTTGCTTCGGACACCCGCTCCGATTTCATCAAGACAATATATGATATAAATCCAAAACCAATGCCCAAGAACCAAGAATACGTGTAAAGCTCTTTCAAAGCAGGAATGATTAATCCAATAAAGGAAGCAATTAACCCTATTCCTAAGGCGATCAGCGCCTTTACATTCCAGCCATTTTTATATGCGTATAGTCCATCTTTTTTATAAAAACTAGCTAAGTCATATTTTCCTCGTGCTACCAAGTAATAATCTGCAATCATGATTCCGGCGACCGGTCCAAGTGCTCCGCCAATTGCCCCTAGCACATTAAAAATAGTGGCTGAGTTGTTATACCATAACCATGGGGCAAAAAATAAGGCTACGACGATTGATATCATTCCTGCTTTTACGAAGTTAAGTTTCTGAGGAAACAAGTTTACCAGGTCATATGCAGGCGATACTACGTTTGCTGCTACATTGACAGATAATGTCGCGATTAACAGTGCAAATGCCCCTAGGAATAAAACAAACGGGTTTCCAAATTGCTGAAGCAATTCCACCGGATCCCAAATCGGCCTTCCGAAAGCAATGATAGTTCCAGATGTTGTAATAATACTCATAATAGAAAATATAATCGCTGTACCTGGCAAGCCGATGGCCTGACCCAGCACTTGATCTTTTTGACTTCGTGCAAATCTCGTAAAATCCGGAATATTGAGGATTAATGTTGCCCACGTTCCAATCAGTCCGGTAACAGAGATCCCAAATGCAGCCCAAAAGGCACCGCCCGTTAATTGAGATGGTTCATCAAATAGAGGCCCTAATCCGTTAGATACGCTAATCGACCATATCACGAGCGCCAACCCTAGAACAATAACGAGGGGGCCCGCCCAAAGTTCAAAGAATTTAACTCGTTCCATGCCATGGGAGATCACCCATGCATGTAAAATCCAAAATAGTGCAACTGCAAGGGCATCATTTAACCCTAGACCAAGGAAATGGACAGAGGAAAGACTGTTCCAGCCTGGTAATAATGCACCTAGAACAGCACCAACCGCTTTACTTCCTAAATAAGCTTGAACCGCAAACCAGAATATGGCCACAAATGCTCTTATAATAATCGGAAGCTGTGCTCCTTTATAACCAAATGAAGCACGAATGAGAACAGGAAAAGGGATTCCATATTTAGCGCCGGCCGCACTATTCAGCCACATGGCAATAATAAGAATAATATTTGCGGTAATCACGGTTGCTAATGCCTGCCAAACACTCATTCCTAATCCAAGCAAACTGCCTGCTGTTTCATAGGCCACAATATTATGAACCATCCCCATCCACACTGTCGTATAGTTGAGCCAATTCCAATTTCTCTTTTCTTTATTGAGTGGAGCAAGATCTTCATTATACAAAGAGGGATCCTTTTCTATCAAGGTTTCTTGATCTTCCATTGACATTGTATTCATGGCCATTCCTCCTTTTATTATGATTGTATTCTACTGAAATTGTGGATAGCTGTATCTATTTTGGTAAGGAAAGCTCACAGAAAATTAATTTGTCTTGTTAATCAAAAGGACCCAAGTGAAGTCATTTCACTTGGGTCCTTTTTTAGTATTTTTTCTTATTTCTATATTATTTAGTAAGCTAAACTTCACTATATGTTAATTGTTTTTGCCATAGAACTTCTGACACAGGCTGGGGATTACATCCATACAATTCTCTCGCTTTATAAGTATGTACACTCTCATAAATAGCTTTCATCTGATCATATACCAATTTTTCCGGTATATTTACTGGAGACCAACAAAATACGTCCATTTTATTCAACTCATTCGTAACCATATGAATTCTTTCATAACCAATAGAATTCATCTTCATAAAACCATTTTTCTCATAGAAACGTACTCGTTTTTCCGAATCAGGATCAATATGACTAACTGGTTCAACTTCGAGAATGATGGCTTTCCCCTGTTGTTTTAATTGTTCGAGAATCCGGCTTCCTCTTCCACTTCGTCGATTGTTTCGAGCGACAAGTATATAATCGATAAAAATAAATTCAGACATTTCAAAGTAAACAAGTACAGAATCTTTGCTTTCCTCTAATTGATAGATTCCTTGTTTATCGTGAAAAAGGATTTCAAAATGCTTTCTCGATTTCATTTCTCTTTCTGGAAAATAATCAGTTAATCTAATAAACCAGTCATTCATCCTATTACCCCTTTACCAGAATATTAAAACCAACATCATTTTGACGTCTACCTTATTTTAAAAAACGAGTGTAAAAAATTTATTGAGACAATTTTAATTATTTGTACAATTTATGTAAATCTGAAAGTTTAGATATTTTTATTTGCTAAAATGAGGCTGTTATAATTTTTTATTTATCATAAATAGGGAGAGTTATTCAGATGAAACAGAACAAGGGAAAAATAACGGCATTGTTGGGCTGGAGCCTGCAAGCAATTGAAGCAATTGACAAGTTGAATCGACCGTATGTGGTTGTAGGCCCCCCTGAATTCCAAGGTTTTGCTGACACTTATGGAATCCAGCTAGTTCCTTGGGTATTTGACAATTTAGATGATCGATGTGAAGAACTCTTTGAAAAATTGAAGAATCTCAATACAAAAGTGGCTGTACCTATTTACGAGGAAACCGTGGAATGGGCCGGTGCTCTAAATGCAAGGTTCTTCAATGACCCGCTCATTTTCCATAAATCTATGCTACTTAGAGACAAAGGGTTGATGAAGCGTAAAGCACAATTGGCAGGTATCCGTGTGGGAGTCTTTGAAGAGGCAAGCAACAAGGAGGATATTCGTTATTTCTTAAAAAGAATTAATAAAGCACTATGTAATATAGACGAGGCTGACTATTCCCCTATTCACGTTAAGCCATTTGATAAAGCAGGCACAGTAGGTCATTACATGATTCGCAGCCTAAAAGACATTAACAAGATAGACGATTCGGAATTCCCTTTACTGATGGAAAGCCATCTAGAAGGTCAAGAATTCTCTTGTGAAGCGTTTATCCATAACGGAAAAATAAGATTTTTAAATATAACCGAATATGTAAAATTAGGTCATTCAAACTTTGTACCCGCCTCTCCTTCGCTTGAAAAATGGCGACCACAAATCAAGGAAGCCATTGAGAAGCTTGTGGATGCTTTTGAAGTCAAATATGGCATCATTCATCCTGAGTTTTTCATCACACAAGAAGGAATATTGAGTTTTGGGGAAGTCGCGAACCGTATACCTGGAGGCCATATTTTTGAACATATTGAAAATGCATATGGGTTTAGCCCTTATCAAGGCCAAGTGCTTTGCTGTGATCCAGATACTACCGAAGAAGAAATAGAGGCCTTTTTCCCTGAAGAGGTCGTATCCGCTAAGGGATATTCTGGTAATCTCATGATTTATCCTAATGTAAAAATCGTTAAAAAGCTGAAAATACCTAATAATCTCAAGACCCATCCTTATTTTATAAACCATAATATGTTTATTCCTATTACATCCAAAGTGGCAGAACGGGTAGGATATGGAAATCATTATGGAACCATTTTCTTTTTTGGAGAAGATGCGGATGAAATGAGATCCCTTTTAAAAGATTATGAGACCTATAATTTCTACGAATAAGAAAGGACGATTAATAGGATGAATACAATAACGAAAAGGAAAAAAAGAATGGGCAAACAAACATTAGCTTTAAAAGGTAAATTTGAAGATGCTTTAGACAGACTTGAACAGGCTAAACCTTTCGCAAAAAGCCTCTATCAAACAGACGTATATCAACTAGCAATTGAACTTGCAGCCTCATATGAGGGAATGAGGACTCTCGATGAATATGCTCATCGTTTTGACCAAGCTGGTGTTTTCCTTGGAGGTCAATGGGAAGACCCGTCTAAAATGCAGCCTCCTCTCGTTGGTGGTTCATTAAGGTCAAAGCAAGGTGTCAATTCGATTATTGAATTGTTAAGTGAAATGAGAATGCTAGCCATTGCAAAAGGAAATTACATACATGAAAGCTTAAGTAAAGAAGAAGCAACTGTCTTTTTAAACGAGGTCATGGCCCTGAATCTCGATCTTTTGTTTCCACCGGAAACAGAAGAAGGACGCATTCAATCAGAAGATCATATGATTCGTGCTCAAGGCTTGTTCCAATACCTTGGTGAGCAGCTTTCCTTTAAAGCCATTGCTCATCAAATTGTTATGGAATTAGAACGTTTGACTGTTCAACGTCCCATTATGACTGGCCGGATTATAAACATAATTAACTTGTCCCGACAATTAATCAAAAGCGCTATAGATGAACAAACAATAGAAACTCTTAAAAAATATATACATGGTGCAGATGCTCCAACTCCTTTAAGCCAAGATGTGAAAAATCAACGGGAATATAGACTTAGACTAGAAAATGCCTCTGAAGCTGAACTTGTATCAGAAGCTAAAATTTTTGCAAAATCAATGAAAGAAATAGGTCTCGTCTCCCCTTATCATGCCGTTCTTCTTCGGTTTTTTAACCGGAAGAACCAAGAAAAAATACAGACAGCACTTGAATTATCAGAAACAGGAATAGCAAGTTTGAATGCCAATCAACAACTGATTCATGACATCATCCAGATTTCCATTTATCCTGAAACACATCAAGCGATATATGGACTTGCAAGAATGCTTGATCGAGGGGTTCTCACTCAGGAACATGTCCTTCCTGCCATCCGTCGTCTATTTGATCTTCCTATTCATGCCCAGGTACGTGAAGCCCTTACAAGATTTAAGGGTGAACAAAGTGCGATTAGCCTGAATGGTCTTCTGATTGCTGGCGTAATGAGTGTCCTTGGTCAACCTCTCGGTGTCGGACAAGGGAACAATCCAACTTGCCAGTCAGCTAGAGCAATTTCCCTCTGGGCGCAGCATGGAATAGGACAACTGTTAGAATTTATTGCTCGTGCAGCTCGTGACAATGATATAGATATGACATTTGAAGGTGTAGCCATTCACTCTAACCTCCTAATTGGAGGCGTAGCCGGTGAAATCAATCAGGATTTGGATCCAATCTCTACTATTCTAGTACCACACCTTGACAAGGTTTATAACGAAATGATGAAGAGAACACTGCTTCGTGGTGAAGACGGACATAAATGGGTAAACCCGGAATTTTACGGGGCATGGATTCCAAAAGGCTTCATCAATGTGATTGATCAAATCACACTGAATGTCACAAACTTTTCTGCTTTTGTGAAGTTATTCTATGCTACCCACCATCCTGAATATAATGAGGGCTATGAATTGATTTATCCAAACCCCGTTGGAATTTTTATTACAAACGTTCATGGAGATCTGCTTGGACTTCATGCAGTATCCATTCAAAGAATCCAACAAGACCAGAACGGAAAATATCGAATTTATTTTTACAATCCTAATAACGATAGTGGTCAGAATTGGGGTCAAGGCATAATTGCAAGTGTTTCAGGTTTTGATGAGCTTGAAGGAGAAGCCTCCCTTCCCTTCCATGAATTTCTATCAAGAATGTATGCCTATCACTATAACCCATTCGAACAAGGTGACACCTATATGGTGGAAGACAGCCTAGTCGAAGAAGTGGAGCTGCTTGCAAGAGAAAGCTGGGGCAAAAATTACGTGTGGGCATAAATTGATCAGGTGCCCATTGCACCTAGGCGAAACTGCTAGTCATTTTTTGAAAGTTGATACTGTAAATAAACGTAAGGTCTCGAGGAGGAGCGTACTTGAAAGTATCTATTATTGGCACGACCGGGTATGGCGGTGGTGAGCTTTATCGCATTTTACATCACCACCCAGTTTTTAATATACAATCGGTGCATACGACCAGAGATGAGATCCCTTTATATGAAGAGTTTCCACATTTGAACGGAATTACAGATTTAAAACTTGAGCATATCGATGCGGAAGAAATAGCTAAGCATTCAGATATCGTTTTTTTAGCCGCCCCTTCCGGTGTATCTAGTAAACTTGTTCCTGCCTTCTCGGAAACAGGAATTCAAATCATCGACCTTTCCGGTGACCTTCGGCTTACCAATGGGCAAGAGTATAAAAAATGGTATAAACACGAACCAGTAGAAAGCAATTTACTAGAACAAGCAGTCTATGGCTTGAGTGAATGGAATAAAGAAAAAATTATGGATGCGAAACTAATCGCAAATCCTGGCTGTTACCCTACTGCCACACTATTAGGTCTTGCTCCTGTGGTAAAAGAAGGACTGATTGATCCTGATATCATTATTATTGATGCAAAATCTGGAGCATCCGGTGCTGGAAGAGCAATTTCTAAAAAACTGTTATTCTCGGAAATAAATGAAAATTTCCGTATCTATAAAGTGAACGAACATCAGCATATCCCTGAAATCCAACAGCAATTGAACCTTTGGAACAGGGGTGTATCACCCATTACTTTCAATACCCACCTGTTGCCGATTACTAGGGGAATCATGGCAACCATTTATGTAAAACTTACAGACAATTTACATTCTGAAAGACTTCTTGAATTATATAATGAACAGTATTTGCATAGTCCGTTTGTAAGGGTAAGATCAAGTGGAAATTTCCCTTCCGTTAAGGAAGTAGCAGGATCCAATTATTGTGATATCGGTTTACATGTTGACGAACGAACAGGAAGGTTAACCATTGTTTCCGTTATCGATAATCTCATGAAAGGTGCTGCCGGCCAGGCAGTTCAAAATGCCAATTTGATGAATGGTTTAGATGAGACAGCGGGATTAGAGTTTATTCCCATGTATCCTTAAGGAGGATTTGGAATGTCACTATTGTTAAAACATAAGATTGTTGAAATTGATAATGGGAATCTCTTATCACCACAAGGATTTAAAACAACAGGGGTCCATGCCGGACTTCGATATGCTAAAAAGGACTTAGGGGTCATTATTAGTGAAATCCCGGCATCAGCTGCAGCAGTTTATACAACCAACCAATTCCAAGCAGCTCCTTTAAAAGTAACTCAAGAAAGCCTTGCAAGTGAAGGTGTTTTACAAGCTGTAGTGGTCAACAGCGCTTGTGCCAATGCTTGTACAGGAGACAGAGGATACATGGATGCATTAAAAATGCGTTCCTTAACATCTGAAAAATTCGGTATCAATGAAAATTATGTAGCCGTTGCATCAACAGGTGTGATTGGTGAGTTTTTAGATATGGAAAAAATCGCAAACGGAATTCAATCCTTGTCACCTGGTAATTTAAACAGTGATGCTATTGGTTTTCAGACGGCTATACTGACTACCGACATCGTGATGAAAAGCTGCGCATATTCAGGTGTCATTAATGGTAAAACCATTACAATTGGCGGAGCGGCCAAAGGGTCAGGAATGATTCATCCGAACATGGCAACCATGCTTGGTTTCCTGACTACAGATGCAGCCATCTCGTCTAATCATTTATCTGCTGCCTTAAAAAGCGTTATCAATCATACCTTTAATCAAATAACCGTAGATGGAGATACCTCTACAAACGATATGGTTCTCGTTATGGCAAACGGGCTTGCAGGGAATGATCCGTTAACACCAGATCATTCTGAGTGGGACACCTTTGTTGGGCTTTTGACAAAAGCTTGTGAGAATTTAGCCAAGCAAATCGCCATGGACGGAGAAGGTGCGACAAAGTTAGTGGAAGTGGAGGTTCAAGGTGCTGACACTCCTGAGGAGGCAAGATTCATTGCCAAACAAATTGTCGGGTCCAATTTAGTGAAGACGGCCATATTTGGTGCAGATGCCAACTGGGGACGAATCATCGGCGCAATCGGGCAGACAAATGCAGTCATTAATCCAAATACAGTGGATATTGCCATCGGTTCTATTAAGATGCTTACAAATAGTACACCTTGTGTATTTTCCGAGAACGATGCACGAAGTTATTTGGATCAGCCAATTATCAAAATTTTTGTCGATCTACATGTGGGTAATGGAACTGGTAAAGCATGGGGCTGCGATCTGTCTTATGATTATGTCAAAATCAATGCAAGCTATCGTTCATAAGGATTGGTGAAAATAGATGAAATATATTGTAATCAAATGTGGCGGCAGTGTTATTGACGAATTAACCTCCCCTTTTTTTACAAGTCTTTCTGAACTGCAAAAGCAAGGCTATAAACTTGTTTTTGTTCATGGCGGCGGCCCTGATATTAATAAAATGCTCGACTTATTTCGTGTCACACCTCAATTTGTAAATGGGCTTCGTAAAACAGACGAGCAAACACTAAATATTGCTGAAATGATTCTTGCCGGTCAGACGAACAGAAAGCTTGTGGCTAAGCTTCAACAGTATCACTTCCCTGCTTTTGGGCTCAATGGAAGTGATGGCTCTTTGTTACAGGCTAATTACATAAACCGTGAACAGCTGGGTCATGTTGGAAAAATCAGCAAAGTAAATAAAGAATTCTTAGAACTTGTTGTTAATAACCACTATATACCTGTCATTACTCCAATAGGGATTAATACAAACGGTGAAAAACTTAATATTAATGCCGATTATGCCGCTGCAGAGGTGGCTAAGGCACTTCAGGCAGAACAATGTCTATTTGTTACCAACGTGGATGGTGTGTTCATTGAGGGCTCACTCTCCTCCTCCCTTTCCCAGCAAGAGGTCCAAACCTATATAGCAAAGGGAGAAATAAGCGGCGGAATGATTCCAAAAGTTCATTCGGCGCTTAATGCTGTTGAAGAAGGTGTCGAAAGCGTCATGATAGTGTCTGGTAAAAATACATTTTTTGAAAATGGCCAATGGCATGGTACTAGAATATATCAGGGGGAGCCGATAAACAGGGGCTAATGATAAACTAGCTATAACAAATAAAAGGACCCGAAAGGTATTTTCGTGGTCCTTATTTTTGGTATTTTACAAACTAAAATTCATTGATTAATTTACCAGCCTATGTTAAATTAATCAGATAATAATCCAAATTTTAAAAATATTCTTGTAATTATTGATCCGATCTTCCCCTTAAATTAAATTCTTCTGTTACACTGGTCATGTTGAAGGATAGTTGAACAACTAAACCGCCTCGCCACTGCTTGTTTCTCTTAATTCCTTGTCAAAAAATTATTTGTAAGGGCAAAAAGCAGAGAAGGGAATGGATATATGGGACTTTTATTATTTACTTCAGAGGATTCGTTTCAAAAGGCCTTTTATCAGTTACGGAAATCTCCAGCATTAACAAAAAGTTTATTTCAAAATGCCGTTTTTGAAGAAGCTGCCGCCCTTCTCAAGGAACCAAATGGATTAATAAAGATATTCAAATATGCACATCTCTTTGATGAAGCCGGAGTATTTGTCGGGAAGCCATGGGAAAACGTCTCTAAGCTTAATCCTCCTTTAGTTAGAGGGACTTTGCATGCCGGCGGGACCATGGCAGCAGCTGAAGCGATGAGCAATCTCAGAATTCTAGCCATTGCAAGAGGAAATTATGTACATCCAGAAATGTCTGCTACAGATGCAACTGAATTCTTGACAAAGGTGATCGCTCTAAACCTTGACCTCCTTTTAATGAAGGAAACGGAGGAAAATCGGGTAACCCAGCTTTACAAAGACAAGCAAGCTTCAGAGATTCTAGGATTTATCTCGGACCACTGTTTTTCTTCACATGTATTTCACATTTTGTATCAGGAAGTTGACAATCTAACTGTCCAAAGGCCCATTGTAACGAACAAAATCCTTAAATTAATCGCTAATGCGAGAGGATTAGAGGACGGCCAGAAAATGAAGGATTCGAGCTTAATGAAATACGAAAATGCTGTCTATTCCCCATCCGATTTGGCTGTTTTTGATAGGGGAAGTTATGAAAATAAATTAAAGGCCAGTATTGATTTATTACTAGTTAAAGAAGCCGAGCAGCTACGTGAATCGATGAGTCATACGGGGCTTGTTTCACCCTTCCATGCTTTATTTTTAAAATTTATTACTAAAGAAAAGCCTGATTTGGTTCAGAGTATGCTGGTTGTGGACGATACAGCCAGAAAAAATCTTCGATCAAATTTTCCTTTGATTTCTTCATTAATCACTTCTACCACCACCATGAATACTAGGAGTAGCATTTATGGTTTAATGTGTCTTCTACAGCGGGACGTTTTTACCAGAGAATTTATAAGTGAAATAGAGAAACTTGTAACCATTCCTATTCACGAACAGATTCAGAATAGGCTTGTGAACGTCTATAAAATATTGGATTTATCTACCCTTCGTTCACTTGTTGTATCGGGAATGATTAGTGTTTTAGGTCAACCCCTAGGTATTGGGCAAGGCTTTAATCCAACTTGCCAATCTACAAGAGCACTCAGTTATTGGTCACAAAAGGATCCTGTCATGCTTCTTAAATTGTTTAATCATTTTCTGGAGCATGGAAAAATCACGATTCATTTTGAGGGTAGACCCCTATCTTCAGACGCGCTTCCGCATGCAGCCATGGACGATGAGGAAAATATTGATACCGTCTCACTACTCTTGATTCCTCACCTTGATTCCATCTATTTTGAAATGTTAAAGGCTGCCAATGGACGCGGGCAGGATCCCCATAAATGGATTAATCCCTCGTTTCATATCAATGGAATTTGGAGTGAATTTTCAGATGTTTATAGTGACTCAAGATTTAAGGAACGGTTTTATCGATACTATCACCCATCGGAAAAACCGGATGTGAATGAAGGACTTCCGCAACCTGCGGGAATTACTATTTATAATCAATCAGGTCAAGTACTTGGTGCCCATGCCGTACTAATTCAAAGAGTTTGCACCGATCCAAAAGGCTGTCTTCGTGTTTACTTTTATAATCCGAATAACGATAGTCTTCAAGTATGGGGAAACTCAATTAGAACAAGTGTCACTGGGAATGGTGAGCGTCATGGTGAGTCGTCTCTCCCTTTTGACGATTTCCTTTACTTCTTATATGCTTTTCACTTTCCAAAACAAGTGTGAGTCTCTTCATTTATCGTAAGTATTTATCACTCCATATTCAGTTTAAGACCCTAGTTTACTTCAGGTACGAGTAATCTAGGGTCTTAAAATTAAGCCTCAGATTCTTGATAAGACCTAAATTCTATTTTTGCAGATTAAATTTTTTTAGAGAGGAAGTATTTTTAATGTCTATTCATAAACAATCTGTGCGGACTTTTTTTAACGGAAAAATTTTCACAGCTAATCCGGAACAACCATATGCCAATACCATGATTGTGCGCAATGGCAGGATTGCATGGATTGGTGAGGAATCAGATTTAGAAAGAATAGAGGGCGAATGCATGGACCTTAAAGGTCGAAGGGTGATTCCAGGTCTTATTGATGCCCATATGCATCCCTTGTGGCTTGCAAATGCTTCTAAACAAATTGCCTGCACCCCTCCATTCGTTAATTCCATTGTGGATTTAGTTGAACAGATTCGGAAGTCATGTAAAGTCAATGAAACTGGTAAATGGATTGAAGGCTGGGGTTATGACGAAGGAAAATTTTTAGAAGGAAGAGCACCGACACGGTGGGATTTAGATAAAGCTGCAACCGAAATACCGATTTTCATTACCCGGACATGTACCCACATTGCGGTAGTAAATAGCAAAGCTCTGGAGCTAGCAGGTATTACGAGAGATACTCCCGATCCACCAGGTGGAGAAATCGATCGGGATCTAAATGGGGAGCCAACAGGTATTTTACGGGAAAATGCCAAAGATCTTGTCCATTGCATCATGCCTGTTAAATCTCTCGAAGAAGACGCTGCGTCACTTGCCGAATTAAGTACTTTCCTGCTTTCTCGCGGAATTACAGCAATTACAGACCTTATGAGCAGAACTGAGCCAATTGATTATCTAGAAATGTATAATACCGCTGTAAAAAAAGGACTAAAACAACGTACGGTTTTATATTATTTGTGGGAGGATTTAAAGGATCATTCAATATTACATTCAGGCAACATTAATAACGCAAATCAAATTCACATTGGCGGTATCAAGTTATTCGCGGATGGGAGTGTATCTGGGAAAACAGCTTGGGTCACTCCTCCTTTTTTAGGGGATGAAGAAAACTACGGAATTCAAACAGTAACAATAGAAGAGTTATTAGCTGCAGCAACAGCAGCCGAGCAGAACAATGTTCAATTGGTCATCCATGCGATGGGCGAGCAAGCCATTGACTTCATCATTGATACTTTTTATGGCAAAAAAGGCTGGCTTACAGATGGTCCTTCTATTCGGATTGAACATGCAGCAATGCCGACTACTCGCGCCATTCAACGGGCTGCTGAAACAGGTATTGCCTTTGTAACGCAGCCGATTTTTGTGTTTGCAGAAATTGAGAGCTATCATAATAACCTTGGACCTGAACGTACAAAGAAAACATATCCTATTCCGTCCCTATTAGAAGCAGGCATTAAAGTGGCTTTCTCTTCAGATGCACCTGCTACAGCTTGGGCTGATCCCGTAAATCCATTTGTTGGGATGAAATCAGCTGTTAGCCGCTTGGCGTATAATGGCGCGGATACTGGACAAAAACAAAAAATCGATATATTTACTGCGATTATGCTTTACACAAAAGAAGCACAAGAAATCACACGGATTCCTCATGTCGGTCAACTGAGCGTGGGCAATCATGCTGACTTTATTGTATTGAATAAGGACATATTTGAAGTTCGTCCTGAAAAGATAGATACCCTTGTGGTTCAAGAGACTTATATGTGTGGTAATCTAGTGTACCAAGATCATTCGGTTAAACTACACACTACTTCTAATTGATATGTACTTTTTCCTATTAATTTTACTAGCGTTCAGGCTGTATCCAAAAACAATGGATACAGCCTTTATAGTAGGAATAAGTTATAATATTAGAAGTTTGGCCTAAGAGGGCAGATCTTTCTCTGTGATAAGCCACCCTTCAGCTGTTTTTTCTATATTAAAAATATCTTCATCAAAATTTTTTTTAAGGACATTATATTCCTCATTTTCACATTTAACCAGTGCTATTCTAACTTTCCTTACGGTTATTTCTGGTTTTGGAACCTCAAATATTAGGTCTTTTATGACAAAAAAAGTTTTCTGATTTCTCAATCTCTCCACTTCCTTCCCCTTATATTACCTATATTTAGAATTTGACAAAAATGACAAAAAACCTTGTTAATTTTTTGTAAAATAAACAGTGTTATTATAACCTATGGTCAAAATCCTCTCTCATGCACTTTTTTAAGCGAAGCCAAATACCTTTATCATTTTTTACAGAACCTTTACATGGAATAAGTAATTTCTTAATATTCCCGCATTAATATATTTATAGGGAGGAAAGCATGGTATTTGGCAAAGGTGAAGCCAATGCTAGTTATTACTCTTACCTATTACGGTCTTTTCAAAGGAGAGTTTTCTTTGCTCAATCAATTAGTTAAATACAATGGAAAAAACTATTTTTTACTTCACCGTTACTCCTCGGAATATTGTGAGATTCAAGATACGAAAAACAAATTTCAAATTCTCTTAGTTCAATACTCTGAACTTTCTTTTCAAAATAATTAATGACAATGAAGCGTAGATTAACGCTTCTTTTTTCTTTATTTGGTTGAGTTGCCAGAAAAAAATATATAAAAACTTATATGTTTATAAAATGAAGAGAGACAGAAATACTTGACTGTCTCTCTTATCATATATTAATTCCCTCTAGTGTTTTAATCGTAATTAATCCATAATTTGAAAAATAATCCTTGCAATATCACTATTTTCCATTTTACCACTGAACAAATGCCGATTTAGACCATAGGCATAAATGGGAACATCCTCTCCTGTATGCCCTTTTGTTGTCCATCCAGTACTCGAATACTGATTGATAATGTTGATGAGTGCTTGCCGTGTATCTTCAACTTCCATTTCTAAAGTTGACTTTATCGTTTTCAAGTCTTCATCATAAAGCGAAAAATGCATGTAATGTTCTAACGTCGATAGATCTTTCGTTTCATGTAAACGATTGGCAATCACAAATGGAGTTGAGGTAATGGCTCTAATCACACTCGGTTTCCAATTATAGTTACCATTACAATCAATACTCATTCCTCCTGTTGAGTGATCAGCGGTCGCAATGACAATTGTATCTTCTCGATTGAAGGCAAATTGAATTGCTATATTAAAAGCTTCTTCAAAGTCTGTAACCTCACTCATTGCCCCAACAATATCATTGTCATGACCTGCCCAATCGATTTGGCTGCCCTCTACTAAAAGAAAAAATCCATTTGGATTCTGTTGCAACCGTTGAAGAGCAGCTTTTGTCATTTGGGCAAGAGATGGAACACTAGAATCACGATCAAGCTTTTTTGGGAGTTCAACAGGTGCAAATAATCCTAACAATTGCTCAGTTTTATTTGAAATAAGCTCCTGAAAGTTAGTCACAAAGCCATAATGGTTATTTACAAACTCTTCTATTAAATTTCGATCTTCTCGAAGGAAATACGAAGTTCCTCCCCCAAGCATCACATCTATTTTCTGCTTACCTTCTATTCGCTCATCGAGATAATCATCTGCAATTTGCTCATATTGTTCTCTTGATTCCATGTGTGCAGCAAACGCTGCCAGAGTTGCATGGTTAATCTGACTTGTTCCTACTAAGCCAGTAGATTTTCCGCGGTATTTTGCATATTCTAATACGGTTGGAACGGTTTGTTTATCAATATTTACACCAAGAGCACCATTATACGTTTTATAACCTGTCGATAAAGCTGTCCCCGCTGCGGCGGAATCGGTAATATTACATTGTGTATCTAATGAATAAGTTGACTGGGTTCCAACGAAGTATCGATCAAATACAGTTGGTTTCATTAACCCTTTTTGAGTCGAATGATTGAAATAACGAAGCCCGGTCGTATATGAAAAGCCCATCCCGTCACCAATTAGTAGAATTACATTTTTTACTTTTTTCAATTCACTATAATTTATTAAAGGTATGAATGGATTGATTAGATAATCGTTTTGCCGAACGGTGGAATTTAACAATCTTAACATCACCTTTCCTCAATAAGTCCTGCCATAATCTATATGGAACATGTTATTTTACAAAAAGAAAATCTTTACTAATACATTGCTTTTATAACTTAAGTCTAGGGCCAATTGTGTTAATACTTTTATTTTACATAAAATCCAAAAGACTAGTTACTAATATACAGAATCTTTACAATTTTTTAATAATAACTCAAGAAAAATTCGCTTGATCATCTAGTAAAATAAAAGTATTAAATATAGAAGTAATTTGGTCCTTTTGCCTGGAGATTTTATAATTAGGATGAAGACTGAGGAGTGATAAAGTGGATACTTTTTCGCATGTTGTTATTGGCTTAGGTATTGGTGCCTTAGCTCAGATTGATCCCGCCGTCTCAACTAACGAATCCTTATCACAGGTTGTCATTTTAGGTGCTGTCATCGGTTCAAATGCACCTGACTTTGATTTTTTGTACCGCTTGAAGGGAAAGGGTAGCTATATACGGAATCACAGGGGTCTGTCACATTCAATTCCTGCTCTTCCTTTATGGGGTATTATGGTTACAGGCATTCTATACCTGATTGCTGGCACATCGTTTTTCCATCTATTTTTATGGACATTTTTAGCTGTTATCCTTCATGTGTTTTTTGATTTATTTAATGTACATGGAACACAAATATTGCGGCCTTACTCTCAAAAATGGATTGCCTTTGATGCTGTTCCATTATTAGATCCTTACATTCTACTCCTCCATTTTCTCGGATTTGTATTAATCATATTCTTTCAATCTGGAATGACCTTTCTTATCATTTATATTATCCTACTTTTCTACCTTGCCATCCGCACTTTTTCTGCCATATTAGCGAAAAGACACCTACAATGCCATTTTATAAACGCAGAACGGATTAAATTAATCCCCCTAATAACACTATTTAAATGGGATATTATCATTGAGACAAGGGAAGATTTCCTTTTTGGCATTTATTCTGTAAATAGTTTAACTATTGAACATACACTTAGTAAAAAAATCAACTTTCCGACATTGGTATCAGATAGTCAATATAATCAAGAGGTTTCCGATTTTCTAGCATCGACTAATTTTGCTTATCCATTTGTCAAGGTCAGGAAAAAAGGTTATATCGTTTATTGGAAGGATCTTCGGTTTCGCACTAACAGTTTTTTCCCTTCTGTTGCGATTCAATATATCTCTTCGGATTTGAACAGAAAAAGAAGTTATATTGGTAGAGTTAACACTATGAAACAATATAAACGAGTATTAAGAAATCTAACGAAAGACCTACATCTATAAATTTAAGGAAGATGACCACAAATGTGGTCATCTTCTTAGAAGAAAGCTAATTTCTCCAAGAGTCAAAAGAAACTTTGGTGAAGTTACGAATTATTTTTTTATGACTTTTAACTGGATACTGTCCGAATTATAGTTAACCTTTACTTTGTATTGACTTGGTAATCCTTTTGTCTCAATGGATGAAAATTCTCCCTGTCGATGATGCTTATTAAAGGAAATGATCGTGACGTTCTTATCTGGTACATATTGATTCTCGAAATTCAGAAGTAATTTCCCTTTAGTGATTACCCCTCCATTAACTTCGAGTTGATCATTTTTATCGCTAAGGCTTAGCTCAAGTGTTCCATTATCAGATTGTGTGTAATTTCCGTCGATGATAACTCTTCCAGAAACATTTTCACTTACGGTGCCTCCGTTGTTCGTAACATCCCCTTTTCCGAAAGCAGTCTCAGAATCTCCCTCTAGTGTACCTTGGTCGATTTGAGTACCACCGGCATAAGTATTATTACCCTGAAGGATTAAAGTACCTGTACCCTTTTTTGTGAGCTTTCCAGTACCGGAGATATCATTGCGCCAGTGATCCAATGAATTGAATCCGCCTTTCGATGAATCCATTGTCACGGTAACGTCGGTGGCAAAAGCACCATAACCATCCGCAGCGGCAAAGAGATTCAAACGCCCCCATCCCTCAGGATCATCAAGCACAGGATAGCCGGAAGGTAGACCAGTAGTGGCTAAAACCCAGCGGCGCTGCGTGCTGTCAAGGTAAGGCAGACGAGTTTCCAAAAGGACTTCGGCTCCTTTCGGAACCACCATTGGGTTAGTCGTTGAATTTAATTGCTTAAATCCATATGTCAATCGTTGGGTATAATCTGTTTTATTCTTGGAATAATCGCTGAAGCGATCAGTTGCTGTACCGGTTTGTGTTAATAATTTGCTATGTGCATCATCATAAGCAGCTTTTTTCAAATTTTGATTGGCTGGATCAGACAAAATCGCTGCAGCTAGCGCGGTTGCCATGACACGCCCCCCCATAACATCAAGAGGAGAGTGCATACCCGCAACTATCCGGTTGTTACCCAGTTCTGAAGCTCGTGTAAGTAGTTCTTGGTAACGCTCTGGTACTGCATAAGCCATAGCAATAGCACTGAGGTAGGCAGCATTGGTATGGCCACTAGGAAAGCCGCCATCCTTGCTTGGATCAGGATTGATAGCAGGCACAAGGGCCGGAACAATAATTGATGTGCTGCTCCACCTAAAAGGGCGTGGATAGCTAAAGTAATTTTTAGCCGGACTTGTGGAAGAATAGTTTCCACGTAAGGTATTTACTAAGCTTACTATGTTACCAAGACTAGAGGACGTGCTGCCTGCATTGTTTCCTTGGTCATCATATTTTTTTGTGGTGGCATCTGCTGGGACATTATTGATTGTTGTCGTCGCTCCTGCGTTCATACGATAAACATCAGTCAGCGATCCCAGACCGTCCATAACACTGTAGCTTTGATTTCTACGGTCATCGATATATGCCGCATCTGCTTCGCTGGCGGTACGATTTGCTGTTATGTCAAGCACTTTTTGTATGTTTGCATCCAGCACGCTGCTGTTCAGTTTGGTACCTGTATCCCATGTAGTGCCAGGTTTCCATAAATTATTGTATTCGGAGAGCAGCCCAATTGTCGGATTTGAATTTTCCGTCATGTTAACAGAACTATTATTTTTGTAACTACCTACAAAATAACCCCAGGATGGTTCTGACGCAGGCGTTACTGTGGCTGGGATTGTTGCAGCACTCGCAGAAATTCCTCCCAGGGAACTTTGAAGTAATGGTAAAGTTAATAATGCACAAGATACATGCTTCTTTAATAATTTCATCTTTTATTCCTATCCTCTCTTATTCTCTAAAATTTACGGATAAAAGTTTTTACTAAAAAATAATATCTAAGAATTGTTAAATTAAGAGAGTTGTTTTGTTAAGGTTTAGTAAATTGTTTAATTTGCATTAACTAGCTACTGATTCCCGCATCAGGATCATGAGGGTCCACACTATCGGTTTGGGGATCAGGTTAAGCACCCGATCTGATAAATAGACGGAAAAATTTCGCTTAATTGGTATTTATAATTAAAAAAAGCTTAAATAGACGGAGAGATTCCGCCTATTGACTCGAAGAATGCAAAAATAAGCAATTTTGCTTTGCATAACCGGAAATCCTCCTCTTATTTACCCCTAAACGAGCTCCATGCTACATATAACCGAAAAATTTCCGCTTATTTCACTTTCGTTGGTTACTTCATTAATGACAAGACTTCTCAATTTAAAAGGGAGTGAGTTTATCTAAAAAATTCAAGATAACCTCATTTGGGTGCATAACGGTGAACTGTATCACAAGTAAGTAAGGTTTAATATAAAGAAGATTTTTGTATTCCAATAAAAAAACTCGCCAATATGGCGAGTTTTACTTTTTTATATACCAGTATCGATCCCAATACGACTGTCATTTCGGTACTTATTTTAAGAAAAGCACCTCAAAATGGAACCCTTTACCTTAAGGAAAGTGGAATTTTACTCTCAATTCATATTCATGGGATATTGTTGTTTGATATAGTTCAAGAGGGCTGTCACAACTTGTGGGCCAGTTTCTACAAGCCTTCCTTGTTCAAATGCGGAGAAGTTATCACCGCCCGAAGCCAAATAATTACTAACTGCTACCACATATTCCCTGTCAGATTGAAGATTTTGTCCCTTACTGTCCTTCAGCATGATAATTCGGCTGCCTATTGGCGCATTAGGATTCCACTTATATGTTAAACCAACCGTTTGTAACATATCATTCATCTGATCCTTTCTCCACTGCTGTTCTAAAACGAGTTTAATTTGGTCCCCAGTTAAGATTAATTTACTAACACTATGACCAAACGGCAATTGTGTATAAAGGTCCTCTAAAGTAAGATTTCCTCTCTTTAGACTTCCTCGCATTTCTCCTTGATGAACAATGGCAATTTCTGTCCCCATGGCTTTCCGCTCAGACTCTGCAATCATTTTCGCTAATGGAGATTCACCATTTACATCTTGCTTCCGGCTGACTTCTTCAGGAAGGAATCCTACGATTTGATTAAATTTATCACCCAATTTTTCCTTATACTTTTTTAATAAGGCAACGGTATCTTTATCTGGCTTTATACCATCATGTGAAGTGACAACAATCTTTGCTCTTTTTTCAATAATATCTTTTGTATTGCGGTCAATTTTAATATTTACTTGAGAAAAAGCTTCCCCGTATGAATAAGCTTGAACAATCAGTTTATTGTCTACAATGGTATTCGCATATTGATGGCTATGACCAGCAAAAATGACATCAACCTCATTATCAATTTTTGGAGCCATTTCCACTAATGCCTCTTGGGGATTCGTGCCTGATAAATTCGATTCCGCTGAAACATGTGCGAGAACAACAATCGCTTTAATCCCTTTTTCCTTTAAGAGTTGAGCTGTTCGATTTATTGCTGAAACTTCATCCGTTATCTCTACTTCTTTACGATTTTCATGGGTTACATACAGGTTTGTTTCGGTGGTGACAACACCTATAAAGCCAATTTTAATACCGTCAATTTCCTTAATGACATATGGTGGAAACAAGGGATTATTTGTTCTTTTATCAATGATATTTGCAGAAATGTAAGGGGTATTGGAGCCATTAAAGTAACCTGTTTTTTCATTGAATCCTCCATAAATAAGACGTTTCATTTCATTTACGCCTTGATCCAATTCATGATTTCCAGGTGTACCGACATCAATATGCAGAAGGTTTAAAAATTCAATAGTGGGTTCGTCTTGAAATTGAGAAGAAATAGGGGGACTTCCTCCTACCATGTCACCAGCATGAACAAGCAGGGTATTCGGGTTTTCTTTTTTATATTTCTTTAAATAGGCAGCTAAGTATTCAGCCCCTCCTGCCATATGCCCTGAAACCTTTCGATACTTGTTTAGTTGACCGTGAAAATCATTAATTCCTAACAATTGTACTTGAACGTAGTGATTGGATGTGGGATGTGTGGTAGTGGATTGATTGCGTGAAGATTCGGACAAATTGTAGCTTCCAAAAAGAATAACCCCAAAGATGAGCAAAGAAGACATCATCTTAAATTTTAACAATTTGTGATCACTCCCTCCTGATGTACTTTAAGAATAACTCAGGAATTTTATATTCATTTAAACTACTCGTAAAGTTTTTGTTACAGTTTTTGGTAAAGTCTTTTTATAATTGCTTAAATAAAATGACTCCGGCATGAATACCGAAGTCATCTTCTAGGGCTAATCATATTTTATAGAACACAGTTGGAAATTTAACTTGAGTCTTTCTTGAAAAATTTTAATAAGATTCAACTTTAGTTAAGATTTTAATTTGTCTTTGTTTACCCTTATCTTTTTTCAAACTAATCATTGCTAATAAGGATACACAGTAAAGTACCGCAAGATAGCCCATAGCAACGGTAACATTTGTATGCTGTAAGATATAGCCTACTAGAATAGGAGATAATCCGCCTAACGCTCTTCCAAAATTGAATATGGTGTTAGTAGCAGTACTGCGAATTTCTATAGGATAATAATTACTAATTAATGCACCGTATCCTGCAAACATCCCATTTGAGAAGAATCCTACAACTGCACCGCCAAGTAATAGCGCAGTACTACCTGATGCATAAGCATATAAAAAGACTGCCAAAGCGGAAGCGGAAAGGAAGATTCCATATGTTCGCTTCGTTCCAAAGCGATCCATGAACTGGCCAAAAGTTAACATTCCTGCAATCATTCCCACAGCTGTACTAATGGTCCAAAGAGCTGAGTTTGAAACGGATAATCCTTGAGATTGTTGAAGCATAGATGGCAGCCAAATCATTAATCCATTATATCCCGCAATTTGAACTGTTGCCATGATAGCCAAAGCGACTGTTGTAACAGATGTTCTTGGAGTTACAAACAGTTGTTTTAATTTCGCTTGTTTTGACATAAGTTGTTTTTGATTTTGAGCTTCGAGCCAAACAGGTGATTCGTTTAAGTTCTTGCGTACGATAAAGGCAAAAAGGACTGGAACCAAACCTACTAAAAACAAACCTCTCCATCCCCATGTTGGAAGGATCATGGCACTAAGAAGGGCTGCCAAAATCACTCCATATTGAGCTCCGATACTTACATAAGAGGAAGCACGCCCCTGTTTATCCTTTGGCCATGCCTCAGCTACTAGGGCCATACCAATTCCGTATTCTCCCCCTGCTCCTAAGCCTGCTATAAACCGAAATAGATAAACCTGTTCCATATTTGTGGCTAACCCCGTTAATGCTGTTCCAATTGCAAATAAGAGAATGGAATAGGTGAATATTATAACTCTCCCATATCTGTCTGCTAAGATACCGAAGATCGTTCCCCCAACAAGCATACCGATGTTTGTAATAGAAGAAATAAGACCTCCAGACACCATGCTAATATGAAACTGGGCAATGATCATTGACATAGCAAAGGATATAAACATAATATCCATACCCTCTAGCGTTAACCCTGCTACTGATGCGACAACTGTTTTTTTACGATAATCCATTTTGACGTTCTCCTTTCGAGCCTCACGGGACTCAGATTAAAAGATGGTCGGCAAAATAAAAAGCCCTCTTATCCAATGGACAAAAGGGCATTTATACAAATAACAATTATGTATAAAGTTTACTTTTGCCTTTTTGGCCTCTCTGGACCAAATTAAAGGAATTTAAATTCACTTAATACTAACATGATACTAGAATTACGACAATATTTTTAACTATTTTACTAAACTATTTTTCAAAGATTTTTCCATAAAAAAACCACAGTGTCGCTGAAACACTGCGGTTTTCCACTTTGAGAAAGCCTAATTCTCATAAGAAGTATATTATTTTAAAGATAATGATTCAAGATTCTGCTTTTACAATAAACACCGTTTCGATAGTGTTTAGTAAGCTAAACTAAACAACGCCTTAATGTGTGATAGGTAGCGAACATTACTTGCTTCCTTCATTAATGACGCTGGAAGTCCCTTAAGTGGAGTAGAGTTAGCGCCAATGGTAGCTACCGCATCTTTACGTCCAAGACTTGCCAATGTTCCAGAGTTAACTTGAGAAAACTCTTTAAAGGATTTGTTTTCTAAGAACGCATATAAATTGTATCCTGTTTGTTCTCCCATTTGCCATGCAATTTGTGCTGTAGGTGGGAATGGACGTCCTTCAGGACCAAAAACAACTGCACTGTCACCAACCACAAACACGTCTTTATGTGATGTAGATTGTAGAAATTCATTCACAGTAGCACGACCGCGGTCTACATCAAGACCTGATTGACCTACTAAAGGATTACCTTGTACGCCGCCAGTCCATACAAAAGTATTAGCAATAATTTTTTGTCCATCCTTTAAATCAATCACATTTCCTTCCACATTGGTAACAGGAAGACCTGTTAAGAATTGAACTCCACGTGCTTCTAAACTAGCAGTCGCACGTTCAATTAAGTGATCCGGTAAAACTGGTAAGATTTTTGGACCTGCTTCAACTAGCAATAATTTTACTTCTTTAGGGTCCACACCATATTTCCCAGCAAGTTTAGGCATGATATCCGCAATTTCTCCTACCAACTCAACGCCAGTTAAACCGCCGCCGCCAATAAGAATCGTTGCATCTGCTGCATTTTTTGTTTTTGCATATTCAGCAATTCGCTCTTCGATATGTTGATAGATTTGATTTGCATCGTCAGCTGATTTTAAAACCATGCTGTTTTCTTCTAATCCTGGGATACCAAAGTAAGCAGTTTTGCTTCCTAAAGCTACTACTAGTGCATCATAAGATAACGTAGATCCATCTGATAATTTTACTTCTTTTTGATCTACTGAGAAGGACTCAACCTTTGCAATTTTAAGATCAATATCTTTTCCTTTAAAAAGCTTAGCTAATGGCATTGCAACGGCTTGTTCAGAAACACTTCCTGCTGCTAAGCGATGAAGTTCAGTAATGATTTGGTGAGTAGGATACTGATTCACAACAGTAACTTGAGCTTGATCTTTATTTAAATATTTACGAATATTGATAGCAGCTAATAGTCCGCCATATCCCGCACCTAAAATAACAACTTTCTTTGACATATGATCTCCTCCGTCCGTATGGATGTATTGAAAAATTTATTTCGCTGAACGTTCTGCAGAAACTTCAAGGTATGCGTTAATAAAGCGGAAAAGCTTCTGCGCTTGAGGGTCTTTAATCATTTTTAAAAGTCCAAACAATCCGATCACGTCATTACTTTCCTCAGCACGATCTTTTGCTTCAATTGCAGTAGCAGCAATACCTTTCACTGAATCTTTAATAGGTTCTACAATCTCAGTGATTGCTCCAATCGTATCACTTTTTAATACATCATCAGTTGCTACCGACTGGGCAAAATCATACGATTTTGTTAATATATTCACAAGTTCGGTTAATTTTGGCAACTGTTCTACTAAAGCGGTCAAGGATTCCTGAACCTCAGGCTTTAACAACTGATCAAGCACATCTAGTTGTTCTACTTTCGTTTGTTCTGACTTTGGTCTGTCCATAACTTCTACCATAACTAATTCCCCTTTCAATTGGCCAATTAAGAATCAAAACAAAGAAATCACCAAATAGAATTTTTTGTAGGCTTCTTAATTTGCCCTTCAATTAATTTGATAAAGCTTCTAAATTCGTAAAATCAATTAATACTATAAACACTATGTTAAATACGTAACAATGTGTTATATTAAACTATTTAACAATATTTTTCAAGTATATTGCTATCTTTATTCCATAAATTTAAAAAAGTTCTGAATCTATGATTCAGGACTTTTTCCATTTTTCGGTATTTGAGCTACTACGACTTTAGTTATTTTTGTTTCATTGATAACTAACAGCTTGTTTCCCCATTTGTACCCATGACTCCTCAAAACTACCCCTTGGAACAGCTTTATAGGATTGAGCTGCTAATGGGTCATTTATGTATACGTAATTATCATCATAACCAACCACTAAAACACTATGCTCTCGATAGGTGATTTGGACAGTTCCAGTTTGTGTATTCCAAACACTAAATTCACTTTGAGGAAGTGAGGCAAATCTTGAATTAGTAATAACCCAAACAGGTGATCCAGATTTTATCAACTTATAGACAGAATCAATACTTTGACCTGTTAAATCTATTATTCTACCTGGTAAATAGGTTTCAGCTAAAACTGCTATCGGGCTATGGTATACTCCATATCCGGAATTATCAAATGAATACATATCACCAACGAAGCCCTCATTTGGATTTCCATGAACACCATTTTGGTCACGGAAAGGAACCGTGTTAATTTCTTTTGCAAGTGACATTTTATCAACTGAAACACCCGCATACTGCAGGAGCATTGCTAAACTAGTAACCTCACATCCGCGTGGCAATTCAGGCATCTGCTGAATATGCGGTACATCATTAATGACTATTTTTCCACTCGCATCAGGTACCACATTTTGAGTCTGAGTTTGCTTTTCATTTTGAGATTCCGTTTCCTCTGATCCATCTGTATTGGAATCAGTTTCGTTGGAAACATTTTTTTCTTCTTGTGTAATTTCACCATTTTCAGTACTAGTTTCAATTGTATTTGTGGTAGAATCTGTTTTTTGTGCCTTCACATAGCCGACGCTGATAAGCAGCCCTAAAGCTAATATAACGGCAATTATTTTTATCTTCACTTATTATCCCCCTATTCTCTCTCTATTCCGAGTCGGAAATACTCTCCAACAACTCGAATCCTATCACCCATTCCTTAAGGTAAACTTAAATATTTTTTTTGAAAAAACTCACAAAAATTTACTTAAGAAAAAATTAAGAAATGATTTTTAAAATAGTTTTTTTGGAGATTTATGAGGACACCCGCGGAATTCAGTGAAATGTGGAATCAAATGTTAATAAATTAAAAACTTTGTTCACAAAGCCCTTTTTACTCCGAAAAAGTATATTTGGAAAAGAGGTAGGAAGAAAACAATGTTAAAAAAAGGCCTCATCCTGTTAACTATTCCATTATGGTTGACAGGATGCGTTCAAAAAGAGCAATCAGCACCGAACAATACACATACTCAAATAAAAACACAAGTTTCTGTTTCGCAAACAACAGCCACTTCAACTAAAACTAGTTACTCCACTGATTCAAACAAAGTCGAGGTGGTTCAAAATCCGGAGAGTTTATCTGTCCTTATTAACAAGCAAAACCGACTCCCAGAAGGTTATGTACCAAGTGATTTAGTAACCCCAAATATCCCTTATCTTGACAGCCAAAAAGAAAAGCGAAAAATGAAGAAGGAAGCGGCGGCTGCCATTGAACGGTTATTCGCCGGGGCCAAGGAACAAGGCATTATACTAATCGGAGTTTCAGCCTTTCGTTCCTATCAGTCCCAAGAGACTTTATTTAATTATTATGAAAACCAAGATGGCTACCAAAATGCCGTCACCTATTCTGCTCTGCCGGGGACGAGTGAACATGAAACTGGTCTTGCCATTGATGTCACAGGCGGTAATGGAAAGTGTGCCGCAGAAGATTGTTTCGCGGGGACCAAAGAGGCGAAATGGCTGCAAGACCATGTTGCCGATTATGGATTTATTATTCGCTATCCCGATAACAAAACGTCCATTACAGGGTATGAGTATGAACCATGGCATATCCGATACGTTGGAACCGCTCTAGCAAAAACCATTATGAGCAAGGGAATCACACTGGAGGAGTATTATAACGCAGTCCCTATCATTAACTAGGATTTTTAAGTACAAAAAAAGGAGAGGTTTACTCTCCTTCTGCCACTACGATTTCATAACCTAGTACCGCTAATTGGTTATCATAAACTTCACGTTCCACAATATAGAACAGATCTCCTGTGTTGGTTACTACCACTTCACTTGGACTCTTATCAACCTGGGCATCGATTTTGCTTTCATAAGGGGCCCCAAGAATTTCGGATACATTTACAGACATACATATCACCGCCTTTTTGTCATCTTATCAAAATATCACGAAAAGTAAACTGAAAATTTAAACTGTGTGTTGAAAATTTTTTAGTAATTCTTGGTCAAGGGTTTCCTTTTTTTCACAATTAGATGGTAGCTTAAAAAGATAACTCCAATTAATCCTAAACTAATTAGCACTCCCATTCTTTGCGTAGGATGAAACAGACCTCCTGAAACAGCAATCAGAATGAAGGCAATTCCTAAATAAGAAGTATAGGGGCTGCCAGGCATTTTATATGTCCTAATCTTTTCTTTCGCTGCTTTTCTTAATTTAATTTGAGACGTCAAAATCGTTACCCAGTTTAAAATCAGTAAGACACCGGCAGCAGTAGTGATATATTCGTATATTTGACCAGGAAGAATAAAGGAGAGTACTAAAGATAGAGCCAAAGCAAAACCAGTAACAAATAACGCTTTATAGGCTGTCCCTTTTTGGTTTTTTTCTCCAAAACTTTTGGGAGCATCTCTATCATCAGCTAAAGAAACCATAATGTTTGTGACTGAAAAAAGGGCACCAACCATGGTTGAAAACGCTGCGCTTATGATGATCAAATTAAATATAGAACCAATGTAAGGAATGTTAAATAAATTTAACGCCAGAACAAAAGGACTTTTAGCTTCACTTATCTGAGTCCAGGAAACCATATACAAAATAAAGAAGATAGACAAAATATAAACAGAAACTAATGCCATCAGCATCCCAATTCCTGCCTTTGGAACTTCAGCTCTATCTTTAAGTTCAGATGATGCAATCCCTATTACCTCAATACCTCCAAATGAAAAAAAGGCAAAAATTAAAGCTGACCACATTCCATTTATACCCATGGTAAAAAAAGGGTGAAATTCACTAAATCCTTTCAATGTGACATTTTGAGGAGATATGAAATGCATTAATAAGAAGATTCCAAAACAAACGAAAATAACAAGAGTTGATAATTTAATCATGGCAAATGTAGACTCAATTTTACCAAAATTTTTAACACCAAGGATATTAATTCCAAAAGCAGCTGCAACATAAGCTATGGTGAAAATCCATAAAGGAACATGGGGAAACCAATATTTCGTGAAGGTAGCTAAAGCTACAGCTTCACTAGACATAATAAACACACCCGATAACCAGTACATCCACCCAGACATAAAACCCATTGAATTTCCAAAAGCCTTTTTAGCATATGTTCGGAACGATCCTTGTACCGGGTCCCTTACAGTCATCTCTGCAAGAGCACTAAATACAATAAAGGCTGTGACTCCAGCTAATATGTAATCAATTAAAATCGCTGGACCCGCGGTTTGAATCGATAATCCTGTACCAAGGAAAAAGCCTGCACCAATAATTGAACCAATTCCAATCAAAGAAAGTTGCCACCAAGCAAGCCCAGTGGATTTTTCTTTTTCACGATTATCCACCTTTTTTTGGATAATTGCTTGGTGAATTGTATGTCCTTTATCCATTCAGGTACCTCCCAAAATAATATTTATTATTATTTCCCCAACATTTTTAAAAATTAACTAGCCCAATATGTATGAAACACTCACAGTTTTTCATAATTAAACATGAAATAGTAAAAAAAAAACGTCCCAATCAGATTTCAATTGGAACGTTGTTTTATTAATTTGAGTATTTTTAAGTCTATATAATAAATTCAATAGTATAGGAGTGAATGTGTTAAAGTTATCAGAGTTTTTATTTGACTTCTTCCCAATAATATTGAATAGCTTCTTTCCTAATTACCTCAGGACACTCAACTTCTTCATCCCAATGGTCATAGTTGTTTTCCCCATTAATATGTTGGATTTCAACACTATAATATTTATCTTTGTATTTAAAGATAATTACTAACATCTCAGAATATCCAGCATCATCGTTTCCAAGTTCCTGAATAAATTCCAGACCGTAACCTTGATCATTTCTCCGTTCGGCAACAGAATCTAGTATGACATTTTTAGGAAACTTCATCTTTCTCTCTCCTTCATTTTATAGGCATTTTTAATTTGTTTAAAGAATCATAAATTTGTGGGCTAATATAAGTCAAAAATTTGGGTTCTATATCCTTTTACCCTCTATTTTTCACCTGATTATCAGGCCCCGACTTATTTTACCATAAACTATCCTTTTTTGATGAAAATATTTTTGAACAAAAAAAGAAAGGTTGCCACAGCAACCTAAATTATAGCAGACCCACCAATTGAAGACCATATAAAATTCCATCTTCCTCAACTGATTTTGTAATATATTTTGCAACGGACTTTACCTTTTCTTCCCCATTCCCCATTGCTACACTATTCCTTATAGTTGTAAGCATTTCCATATCATTTAACCCATCACCAAAGGCATATTGCCTTTCAGGTGGAATTCCTAGCTTTTCAACTATTTTTTCAATTCCCTTCGCCTTTGATCCTCCCTTTGGCAGGACATCAACCGATACTGGGTGCCACCGAACAAAATCAAAATCTAAAAATTCTTGTTCGTATTGTTTTTCTTCTCCTTCTGGACAAAAGAGGAGCGATTGATATAAGTCCCGTCCTTTGTAATAATGTGGGTCATGCGCAGGAAGTTTGCCAATTTTTAATGTATCAATACTTTCTTTGATGTAGACATGCTCTGGAACATTTGCTTTCATATCCTCATGATCCATAAAGACGACTGGGTGATTGTTATGAAGAGCCGCTCCTGTTAACTTTTCAAGCGATGATATGTTTAGTGGATTTGTATATAATACTTCACCTTTTAACATGACATATTGCCCATTGTAACTAACAAAAGTGTTAATATCTAATTCTCTCCTTAGGTCCTCAAACATAAAAGGCGCTCGTCCTGTTGCAATAGCTACTTCATGTCCAAGGTCTTTTAACTTAAAAATGGATTCTTTCGTAGAGAAAGGCAATTCTTTATCATGATTAAGCAATGTTCCATCAATATCAAAGAAAATTATGCTTTTATTCGTCATTTTTCTGATTCCCAACTTTCATGTCTAATCTATTTATAAAATTAATTAAAACATCTCTTTTTACTTGTAACATCCCCGTTATATAGGTTAGAGATACAAACAAAAACTTTAATTATTAAGGTTAATCATTTCATCCCCTCCGATTTCCAAAAAAGCATTAATAAAAACAGGACCGAATTATAATCGATCCCTAATGGCTACCCTCTTATTCTTTTCTAATAAGTTTATCATGAATATTAAAATACAGCCTAGAAAACCTAACAAACTAAAAAATCCATACACAGAGGACACAGTGTATTTTTCCAGAATAAATCCTCCAACAAAAATACAGAACCAGCTCCCTACCCCAGCTCCAACAGTTGTGTACAATGAAATAGCAGTGATTCTCATTTTAGAAGGAACAATTTCAGTGACATATTGCAAAGCAGCAGGAATTCCTAAACCATTAGCAAACCCCTGAGCAATTGTTGAAAAATAAACAAGATAAAGTGGTGGTTCAAAATAATAAAATGTCCAGCGTAATAGAGCAATAGCTGAAGAAATCAATAAAATCTTCAGAACACCTACTTTTCTAATCCACTGATTCGCCATTTTCATAATGGGAGCTTCACTTCCGGCAGCTATTAAAAAGGCGGTTCCCACACCTGCAAGTGTCCCTCCTTGATTGGTGATAAAAAGTCCAAAATAAGAGCCATTTGAAAAGACAGGTCCGTAAACTAAAAATGTGGCCAGTAAAAACAGCGTAAACTTAGGTATTTTAATAAGTTCAGAGACGCCATCTTTCAAATTTATTTTTGCATTATCTCCTTCTATTGGAAATTGATAGGTTAAAAGTGCACAGACAAATAAAGTCAAAGAGTAGGTGTAAAAGATGACCGTAAGTCCATAGGATTCAGAAATTCTACCAACGATAAAAACCGATACTGCAAATCCAACAGAGCCCCATAGACGGAAGAATCCATAATCATATTTCACCTTCTGAACGTAGCTTACCGTAATACTGTCTGTTAACGGAATCATCGAGCTTTGAAAAAAAGATAATAGACCAATACCCACTATTAACATCACATAATGGTCAATTAAATGTAAAACATAACCAATTATTGCGGAACATAAAATGGTAAAAAATAATATTAATTTCGTTTTCTTCGTATAATCAGCTAAGATTCCCCAAAATGGTTGTGCAAAAATCATAATCACAGGAGGGATAGAGATAAGTATACCTAATTGAGAACCTGATAAACCCTGCTTTGTTAAATAGACAGTTAGAAAAGGATATAAAGCACCAAATCCAAAATATTGTAGAAAGTAATAGGATACAAACATTGATGTTGTATAGGTTTGATTACTCTTTAATGCGAATTGCATTAGAATTCACTCTTCCCCTTTGTATATAATTCCTAAAAGAAGTTTAAATAAAAAAGGTTTTATAAAAAGGAAAAATCCTTTTGCCTAGCAAAAGGATTTTTCCTTTATTATAGTGGTCTATTAAAAACTTATTTAACTAACCAACGATTGCTTTTTTAGTATTAGATGGAGTTTCTGCTTCTTTTTCTTCTTTATAGTTCTTGTTGTCCATGATTTTAAAGAACGGATAGTAAATTAATCCCGTTACAACAATCATAACAAGTTGTAAAATAGCGCCGGAAATGCTGCCTGTTAGTAGGTATCCTTGGATGATAGGAGGTAATGTCCAAGGTGGAACCACACCTGTTAGCATGTGAACGAGACCTAAATCAAAAGCAAAATAGGTAATTAGTGTCTGTATAACTGGGACAATAAAGAATGGAATCAACATTACTGGGTTTAATACGATTGGAAGACCAAACAATATTGGTTCATTGATATTGAATAATCCAGGTCCGATCGCTAACTTTCCTAACTGTTTCATTTGCTTACTCTTCGATAAGAACAGCATTGCCAACACAAGACCAAATGTTCCACCTGAACCACCAATTTGGATAATGGTTCTGAATTCTTCCGTTACGATATGTGGAGGAACCTGACCAGCAGCAGTTGCTAAAGCGTTTTCCGAAGTCAATTGTAGCCAAATTGGAACCATAACAGATCCTACGATAGAAGAACCATGAAGTCCAACTGCCCACAATAGGCTTATTAAAATCATGACAACGCATGTTCCAATTAAGCTTGTCCCTACTTCTGTTAAAGGCTTTTGTAAAAGAACTTTAACGATATCATGGATACTAGTGATATTTGTGAAATCAAGAATACCAAACAAATTGAAATGTGCACGGTTTAACGCTTCGATTCCTACACGCAATAAGTAAACAACAAAAATGGCAATAAAACCTGGGATAAGTGCAACAAATGATCTTGCAACAGTTGGTGGAACACCATCTGGCATTTTAATAACAATGTTTTTGTGGATAACTCGACGACAAATTTCAGTTGTAACAATACCGATGATTAATCCTACGAATAAACCTTTACTTGTAAAATAATCTTGGTTCATTGCGTTTACAATGATATTCGCTTTTGTTTCTGGATTTACACCAGTAACGAAACCAGTGAATGGTGTTACTGTAAAGTAAGCCGCTAAGGCCGTTGCACCTGTAGCAAGTGCATCCACGTTATACGATTGTGCTAAACGATAAGCAACCGCAAATGTTGCAATCAGCGCGACAAGGTTGAATGTAGCATTATATGGATAAAGCAATGTAGTTTTAACTGTTGGGTGCGCTGCCATCCAGTCCAAGTAAGCTTGAATCGGGAAGTTAGCCAAAATTAGGAAAACTGAACCTATGATAATGAACGGAATCGTTAGAACCATGGCATCACGAAGCGCCGTTAAATGACGCTGAGCTGCAAGTCTTCCTGCAACTGGCATTACTTTCTCTTCTAGAAAATTCATAATTTTGTCCATAGTTTAGAATGTCCCCTTATACAGAAAATTGTGAAATTCGCAATCAGTAATCGCTTTCACTTTTTTTAAAAAAAATTCAATAGGCGAAAATTCTTTTTATCATCCTTTCTCACTCTATGGAATGGTTTCACGAAATGGATTAACAATATTCATACTTCTCCCCCGCTCCTTTTTATAAAAACGCTTTCAAATAGGACTTTTAAAAAAACTATCAATTGCTTTAATAATTTATTTTTACGAACGGTCCCAGTAGGTTGAAACCGTTCGTAAATTACTTAAACTTCTACTGTTTGATGAAATTGAGGCAAATGTTCTTTATGTGCTTCAAGCATTTCATCTAAAATTTGTTTCGCTACCTTGTCAGATGGCACTAATGGGTTAATGGTCATGGCTAGTAATGCCGTATTATAATCCCCTGTTACCGCAGCTTCAGCTGCTACACGCTCGAATGATTTAATTTGTTGTACTAACCCTCTGACTTGAACTGGAAGGTCACCTACAGCAATTGGCTTTGGTCCTTCTTTCGTAATCACACAGTTTACTTCTACTGCTGAGTCGTTAGGAATGCTTGCAATAGCCCCATTGTTACGTGTATTGACCGGCTGAATGTCACGCTTATCATTATAGATTGAGTTGATCAAGTTACATGCCGCATCACTGTAATAGGCACCGCCGCGTTTTTCTAATTGTGGTGGTTTAATAGCAAGGTTTGGATCTTTATATAGTTCGAATAATTCGGTTTCTACTCGTTTTACTACTTCTGCACGAGTACCTGTTGTTGCAGCTTCTTCTAATTCTCTTTCAAGCATTTGCTGTGTTTTGTAGTAGTAGCGATGATATCCGCAAGGAATCGCTCCTAAACCAAGTAAGAATTCTGGTTCCCAAGTTAATCCTGGGATGTTTTTCATGGTTAAAGCATTTTCTGGTTTGCCCATTTCAACAAGGACCTGGTCCAGTACACTCTTACCATCCACTCTTACATCTAAGCCGTATACCATATGATTTAGACCAGCGAAATCAACATGAACTTGCTCGGGAGCAACATCCAACATTTTCGCGACTCTCATTCGGATACCGATCGGAACGTTACAAAGTCCAACCACTTTTTTGATATTAGAATAGCGAAGTACAGCCTCTGTTACCATTCCAGCAGGGTTAGTGAAGTTTACCAACCATGCATCTGGACATAACTCTTCCATATCCTTACAAATATCTAATATCACAGGAATCGTTCTCAAGCCCTTAAATAATCCACCTGGTCCGTTAGTTTCCTGTCCAATGACATTATATTTAAGAGGAATTCTTTCATCTTTTGCACGGGCATCAAGCAGGCCCACACGAAATTGTGTTGTAACGAAATCAGCATCCTTTAATGCTTCGCGGCGATTTAGTGTTAAATGAACCTCAATTGGAAGTCCAGCTTTTTCAATCATTCTTTTTGCGAGAGTTCCAACTATATTTAGTTTTTCTTGCCCAGCTGGAATATCTACTAACCAAAGTTCTCTGATAGGAAGCTCCTCATACCGTTTAATAAAACCTTCTACTAGTTCCGGTGTATAGCTGGAACCACCGCCAATAGTGACAATCTTAATTCCTTTTGACATTTTACATACCTCCAGGTTGTTTAATAGAATAAGTGATAGATTTCAGTTAATAGAGAATGACTTTACTGTCTTGCTGTAATGCTTTAAAATAGTATGTAATTGAAAAAAATTTGATGAAAAAGTTTCTGCAAATTCTACCCTTTGCAAACGCTTTATTTATTACTGTAACGTTATTGTAACCATAATAATTTTGCAGGTAAATACATTTCAGCTATCTAGTTTTTTGTTCCGCAAGATGTGTTATGTTCCAAGTTTGGAACACTGTGTTTTTTAAAACACTTTATTTTAATAGTTAAACATGTATAAATATTAGTAGAAGAATCTTGTTTTGGGGGAAAAGGACTATGTTTACGAATGATGTAATCGCTTCATTTAATGAGCTAGAAATGTCATTGTATAATTATATAAATTTAAACAGTGATAAAGTTATCTATATGCGTATTCGTGACTTAGCGGATGAATCTCATGTCTCAACCACTAGCATTTTACGTTTTTGTAAGAAGGTAAATTGTGAAGGATTCTCTGAATTTAAAGTAAAATTAAAGCTTTATTCAGAAGAGAATCAAGCAACTAATATTAAAAGCCCGCAACACTCATTAACGGAATTTATTGAGAGGACTATGAATGCCAATTTTCAATCGATTATTTCGGAAGCTGCTAGTTTAATTGCTCAATCAAAAAATGTTATTTTTGTTGGGATTGGAGCTTCTGGTATTCTAGCCGAGTTTGGTGCAAGGTATTTTTCAAGTATGGGTAAATTTTCTTTGCATATAAAAGATCCACATTTCCCAATTGAAACAGATTATTTACAAGACAGCACAACCATTTGTATATCAGTTTCAGGCGAAACAGCTTATACCTTAAAACATGTCAATAAACTTAAAAAGGAAGGAAGTAAAATTATTAGTATCACCAATAATAAAGTAAACACCATTGCAAAATTTTCAGATATTAATATTCCTTACTTTGTTACAGAAGAGCGCTTGAAGACTTCAAACATAACTACTTCTTTACCTGTTGTCTATATTTTGGAGTCCCTTGCACGGGAAGTTTATAATCTATCGAAAAATAAATGACGAATGTACACAATCAAAAAAGCCCAACTATCCCAGCTAGAAATGCTGCAATGGTTGGACTTTTTATTTGGAGATACTTGGACTTACTATTTCCACATTTGAAATAAACCTTCGGAAACTCCAATATTGTACATATAGTAGATTCCAAATAGAAAACTAACTGAGCCGGCCAGCTGTGTTAATGAACGGTCAAGGTTGATGCTTTTTTTACTATAAACAAAAGGAATTCCAATAATCGTTGTAAATGACATCATACCAATAATGGTTCCGATTCCAAATATTAAAATATAAAGAGCACATTCCCAAACGGTTGAAACAGTGGACATCGTCAATAAAACCATTGCGGCACTGCCAGCCAGACCATGAACAAAACCAATTACGGTAATTTTTATTAAAAATGCTTTCTCATGATTGTGAGCTTCTTGATGGGAATCTTTCTTTCTATCTACTATCATATTTTTCATACCCAAGTAGACAAGCATAAAGCCGACCAGAAACTCAAGTGACATAGCCCATTTATCTGAAAGCTCTCCTTTCATCAAAACCAGGATCATCCCAACAATTAATAGAGTACTGGTATGGCCAATCCCCCAAAAAACTCCTGTTAAGGTAGAGCGTGATAGTTTTTTACTTTTACTGACCATGGTTGAAACAGCGATAATATGATCCGGTTCAATCGAATGCTTAATACCTAGAATAAAACCAAGAAATAGTATGGAAATATAGCTTATCATTGAGGTGCTTTTCTCCTTCTTTTAAATTTGCCCTAATGCCTTCCATACCTGCTCATACACCTTTTTTAAGGGAACATTATAGAGTTGTGCCATGGCTTTACATTCCTCAAACTCTGGCGCATTCTGAACTACGTCCCCATTATATAATCCCAATTTTACGGTTACGGTGCCCCACTCTGTCATCACTTTTTTATACTCTCTCTCTAACCGATGTACAGTCAGCGGGAAGTAGCGTACACCCAGTGTTGTTGTTTCGTTAAACAAGATTTCTTTCATTTTGGTGACCTTTTGATGTGAACAGAGTAGTTGTAGTAGAATGCCTGGTCTATTTTTTTTCATATATATCGGTGTGTAAAAGACATCATTAGCACCTGCTTCGAATAACAGGTCCATAACATAGCCTAGCCATTCTCCTGGTATATCATCAAGATTAACCTCCATTTTGACCATATGTTCGTCAAGATGTTCATGATTAGGAGGATGTGAAACCATTTGGCAAACTCCTTTCACATTAGTGGTAAACGCTATTACTCGCCAATAATGATTCGTAAGACATTGGGTCTATCTTTAAAAGTCTTTGTTCCGGCTCCATAACCTATAGACTGAACCTTCATAGAAGGAATTGCACAAAATTCCTCAGCAAGGACCGAAACGATGGCTGCTCCGGTTGGAGTAGTAAGCTTCGCTCTGACATTCGAATGCTGTATCGGAACTCCCTTTAATATTTCTAAGGTTGCCGGAGCAGGTACAGGATAAATGCCATGGTCAATATGAATATGACCGGTACCCACAGGAATCGGCGAAGACTTTACAGTTGCTATTTCAAGTTGATGTATGAGTATCGAAGCCCCAACGATGTCAATAATCGAATCTACTGCTCCCACTTCATGAAAATGTACTTGTTCTAAGGGGATGCCGTGAATAAGTCCCTCGGCTTCACCAATTTTTTTAAATATTTTCAAAGCGGTTTCCTTTACTTGATCAGCCAATTCCGCATTCTCAATTAACCTTACAATCTCTTTATAAGCACGATGGTCATGATGATGGTGGTGACTATGGTCATGTACATGCTCGTGGTCATGACTATGATTGTGTGTATGTTCGTGGTCATGACTATGATCGTGTGTATGCTCGTGGTGGTTATGTTGATTTAGTAACAGCACATCAAACTTTGTACTAGTAATTCCATTCTTTACGATTTTTTTCCATTTCAACTCATATTCGTCTTCAATCTGAAGATTTTTTAATTCTTTTTCTAGGTTATGTGGATCAGCCCCTGCATCAATGAGACCACCAATGATCATATCCCCGCTTATTCCTGAAAAACAATCAAAATAAAGTGTCTTCATTTCTGTTCTGCCCCTTTTGTGCAAGTTGATGAATCAAGACAGCATTATAGCCTCCGCCAAATCCATTATCGATATTTACAACACTGATTCCTGACGCACACGAATTTAACATCGTAAGCAGGGCGGATAACCCTTTAAAATTAGCACCATATCCAATACTCGTTGGAACGGCAATTACAGGATGGGAAACGAGACCGCCAACGACACTCGGTAGGGCCCCTGCCATACCAGCAACGACAACGGAAAGGGTCGCATTTTGGATTTCCTCCGCATGATTAAGCAAGCGGTGGATTCCTGCGACCCCAACATCATATATTCGATGCACTTTGCTTCCAAGAACCTCAGCAGTTACTGCCGCTTCCTCGGCCACTCTTAAATCAGAGGTTCCTGCGCAAATAACGGCAATATATCCATGCATAGTACTTCCTGAGCCGGTTTCATTCTTCCAAAAGAGAATTTGCGCTACATGATCATAGATAAAATCGGGACAAGCACTTCGAACAATTTCTGCTTTTTCTGGGGAAACTCTGTCACCAACACTTGATTGTTGCGGTCTCTTAATGATTGAATAATCATAATGATTTGTTCTGCCGTCTTTCCTTCACCAAAAACGACCTCAGGGAAACCCTGACGTTCTTCCGATGATGATCAATTTTGGCAAAACCCAGATTCTCAAATGTAGCTAAACGTTCTTTTGCTTCATTTATACTAAGGGTCCCGTTTTGAACTTTTTCTAAAATATCATCAAGCAAACCCTCAACCCCTTAAGTTATACTCCATAATGAATCCCCATTAACATCATCATTCCTTAATACAGAAATGTCTTAAAAATGTTTGACGATTGTCTTGACTAGCTTTTCATATTTTTCATAAATGACTTTATAGAATTCACTGTTCTCTTTATTTGGGAGAATTGCTTTCCCCATTGGTATATTCTTTTTAATATCCTCAAAGGATTGTACAGTGCCAATGCCAACTAGCGCAGTCCACGCTGCACCCCAAGCGGCACTGTGATGACTTGAGGAGACATAGATTTCCGCCTCAAAAATATCAGCCATTATTTGCAGCCAAAGTGGAGAACGGGCCAAACCTCCATTGACATAAATCTTTTGAGGGCTCCCTGCCATGTTTTCTAAAGCCTTCCCTATTTGATAAAGATTAAAAGTAATTCCTTCCAGTACGGCACGAACAAAATGTTCTCTTTTATGTGTAATGGATACCCCGTAAAAGTTCCCTTTTGCCCGCTGATTCCAAAGAGGGGCTCGTTCACCATTTAAATATGGTAGAAAGTAGAGCCCTTCTGCGCCGGGGTCAACTTTTTCCGCTTCTGCCAGAAATTCCTCAAAGCTGCCTTGATGGTTGACCAATTCTTTTAACCATTGCAAGGCGATACCACCATTATTCGTAGGGCCTCCAATGATGGATGTATCAGCCGTAAAGGAATAACAAAATGTTTGTTGCAATTCATCTATTTGAATGCCTTTGATCATCTGCCGGATGGCACCGCTTGTTCCAACGGAAACGGCTGCCTCACCAGGGAGTATCGCGCCTATTCCCAGATTCGCCAATTGTCCGTCTGCTGCTCCCACAACAAAAGGCATGTCAGGTTCAATGCCCATCTCTTCAGCAATGTCTTTTTTAATTCCAGTCATAAGTTTTGTAGGAGGAACAATTTCTGAAAGCTGCTCTTTCTCAATACCGGCTAGAACTAAAAGTTCAGGCTCCCACTCAAGTGTTGAAGGATTAAATAGACCTGTGGCGGATGCCATAGAATAATCGATTACCCTTTGGTTATACCAGCAAAGAAGGATATATTCTTTAATGGACAGGAAGTATGCCGCTTGCAGGTATGGGTCATAGTTTGTTTCTTTCATCCATAATAATTTTACTAAAGGCGTCATTGGATGAATAGGTGTTCCTGTTTTTAAATATATACTTTGTCCAATTGTTTCTAATACAGTTTCAGCTTGAGCATAACTTCTTCCATCTGCCCAAATGAGAGCTGGAGAAATCGGTTTCCCTTGTTTGTTCACACAAATAAGGGAATGCATGGCAGCAGAAAAACCAATTGATAGTATCTCATCTTTCCCAATTGCAGCTTTATCAATTGCTTCCCTTACTGCAAGTACTGCAGATCGTTCGATTTCAACCGGATCTTGTTCGACCCAGCCTTGCTGTGGGTAATGGAAAGTATTCATTTTCTCCACTTCAGAGATTAGATCACCATTTATGTTAAAGACACATGCTTTCACACTTGTCGTTCCAATATCAATTCCAATTACGAACTCTTTTGACATCTTAATCTCCCTTTACAGATAAAAATAACATTCCTTTAATAAAAGGCTTTGGTGCCTTCCAAAGCCTTTTATTTAGTATCTTTCACTCTTCAAGGATAAAAGATACTAAGATAGAATCTTGTTCATACTACCGCTCTGATACCCCAATAAATCTAATGTGATATATTTGTATCCATAGTGTTGCAGTTCTCTCACAATCCTATCGTGATGTTCTAAAACTACCTTCATATCGTTTGGTTCTACTTCAATCCTAGCAATATCTTGATGTGTCCGAACCCTAACTTGGCGTATCGAAAGGGATTTTAGAAAGCGTTCCGCCTTATCAACCTTTGTTAGCTTTTCTTTCGTAATGTATTCTCCATAAGCGATTCTTGAAGAAAGACAGGCAAAAGACGGTTTATCCCAGGTTGGCAATTTAAACTGCTTTGAAAGCTTCCTGATTTCTTCTTTAAACAAATTCGCTTCTTGAAGCGGACCACGTATTCCTTTTTCTTTAGCTGCTTGCATGCCTGGACGATATTCGTTCATATCATCGGCGATAACTCCATAGATTACATTTTGATATCCCTTTTCTACCATAACAGGAATTAAATGATCAAACAAACTGCTTTTACAAAAATAACACCGATTCTTATTATTTTCCGCATAACCAGGAATCGCAAGCTCTGATGTTTCAATTACTTGGTGCCTAACACCAATTTGTTGAGCCAATATTTTTGCTTCTTCCAATTCACTAGAGGGATAGGTTTCGGACTCAGCTGTAACCGTGAGTACATGTTCTGGGCCTAATGTTTCAACCGCTGCTTTTAATAAAAATGTACTGTCAACTCCTCCGGAAAAAGCGACCACTACGGATTCTAAGTTAAGGAGAATAGACTGTAATTGGTTATATTTCTCTGTTAGCATTTTCCCATCTCCCTTCAAATTTCTCTTTTGAACGCAATTTACTTTTATCATTTTTTTGTGCTTCGTTAAATCGTCATGCTTCCAAATCCACGATCGACTCGAATCAGTGCACCTGTGACAAAGCTTGATGCTTTGTCAGAGGGAAGCCAAACGCCCCTTGAAGCTCTTCCGCTTCCCAAAAACGCTCCATCGGTGTATGTCTCATAATAGATTCATTCTATCTTGATCTAAGATTTTCCGATTTTGCTCAGCCGGGAAGAAACCAGGGATAATGGCATTTACACGAATTCCATTTGGTGCTAATTCACGGGCTAGAAACTGTGTTACACTGTTAAGCCCAGCCTTTGGGACAGAGTACGTGAACACTCTTGAAAGAGTTGATGATACAGAGGAAATATTAACAATACTTCCTTTCCTTTCCTTTTCAATCATTTTCTTATAAAACTTTTCAGGAAACATTCAGCTATTCCTCATGTCTGTTTCAGTTCGCTGGTGCATGATAAGTACATAAATTCACAAGGGCCTAGTTTGCGAAAGCTAAAAGATTTAAGGAGGAATGGAATATGAGTCAACCCATTCAATATTCAATTGTGATACCCGTATACAACGAAGAAGAAGTGATTCACGAAGCCTATCGTCGTTTATCGGAGGTTATGCGTTCAACAGGAGAAGCTTATGAACTTCTTTTCGTGAACGATGGAAGCAGAGATCGTACGGCTGACATTCTAATCGATTACTGCGAAAGAGATTCTTCCGTTAAGTTATTGGATTTTTCTCGGAACTTTGGTCATCAAATTGCCATCACTGCAGGAATGGACCATTCACGAGGAAAGGCAGTTATCGTGATAGATGCTGACCTGCAGGATCCGCCTGAACTAATTTTAGAAATGATTGAAAAATGGAAGCAAGGATACGATGTGGTTTATGCCCAACGAACGAAACGTAAAGGAGAAACGTTTTTTAAAAAGCAGACAGCCAAGATGTTTTACCGATTTTTACATTCGATGACGGATATTGAAATCCCGCTTGATACAGGAGATTTTCGTTTATTGGATCGTAAAGTCTGCGATCAAATGAATAACCTGCAAGAAAAAAATCGGTTTGTACGCGGGATGGTGAGCTGGGTTGGTTTTAAACAAACCGCGGTGGAGTATGAACGGGATGAGCGTTTAGCCGGCGAGTCCAAATACCCTCTTAAAAAAATGCTGAAATTATCGGTGGATGGGATTACATCGTTTTCCTATAAACCTTTAAAATTTGCGGGCATTGCCGGAACAGCCTTATCGGTTAGCGGATTTTTCTATTTGTTAATCGTCCTTTACTTAAAATTGTTTACAACTGCCACCATCACTGGCTGGTCATCACTTATAGTAATTCAGTTACTTTTTAGTGGATTTATTTTAATCATTCTCGGTATTATGGGCGAATATATGGGACGAATTTATGATGAATCAAAACAGCGTCCTCTCTATATTGTTCGTGATATTTATCAGAAAAAATCTGAAAAGAAAATGATGTTTTGATGATAAAGAAATGGCTGTCACTCATCAAATTTGTATTTATGAAGTTAAAGGAAAGTAGGTAAAGTCTATGAAAATAAAAAAAGCAGTTATTCCAGTTGGTGGTTTAGGCACACGATTTTTGCCAGCAACAAAGGCACAGCCGAAAGAAATGCTGCCAATTGTTGATAAACCAGCCATCCAGTATATCGTTGAGGAAGCCGTGGAATCCGGTATTGAAAGCATTATTTTTATTACTGGAAGGAATAAGAAATCGCTAGAAGATCATTTTGATAAATCGTTTGAGTTAGAACAAATGTTAGAAGAAAAACAAAAATGGAATCTATTAAAAGAAATCCAGAACATTTCATCCATGGCTAACATTCATTATATTCGACAAAAAGAGCCCAAAGGACTTGGCCATGCCGTTTTATGTGCAGAACAGTTTATTGGAAATGAGCCGTTTGCCGTGTTACTTGGCGACGATATTATGATTTCTGAGAAACCGGCATTAAAACAAATGATCGATGCGTATCATCATACGAATCAATCGGTTATCGGTGTGAACGCAGTAGCCCTTGAGAATGTCTATAAATACGGGATTATCGACCCCGGCAGGAAATTTGGACAGGTTCATTCCGTAAAGGATTTAGTGGAAAAACCCACTATTGAAAATACCCCGTCGAATATAGCAGTTATGGGACGCTATATTCTGAATCCGTCAATCTTCTCGTATTTAAAAGCGATTGAACGCGGTGTCGGAAATGAATGGCAATTAACAGATGCACTTCGTCTCCAATGTCAACAGGAAAAACTATTTGCCTTAGAACTGGAAGGAAAACGATATGATATTGGGGATAAAGCTGGATATTTACACGCAATGATTGAAGTCGCATTAAATCATGATGACTTACATCACAAGCTACTTCCATATCTTGAAAGAATTGTAGAAAAAGAGCGGATTGAAAACCGGCGAAATACAAGATCTAGCTCAAAATCTATTATCTAAAAAATTGAATTATGGCGAGATCCAGCTCCTAGATGAAAGGATGAGTGAAAGATGGAAAATACAAATAGATTACCTCAAGAAGATACATTAGAAACAAGACAAAGTAAATTACGAGCGCGGCCTGGGAGTCCCCCCTGGGAAAGACCAGCACTCGTAGTTTTATTGGTATTGACAGCAGTCGCGTATATATGGGGCCTCGGACAATCAGGCTGGGCCAATTCATTTTACAGTGCTGCTGTTCAGGCGGGTACGAAAAGCTGGAAGGCGTTCTTCTTTGGTTCAATTGATGCATCCAATTTTATTACAGTAGATAAGCCCCCTGCTTCCTTGTGGATCATGGAGCTATCAGCTCGAATTTTTGGCTTCAATTCCTGGAGTATGTTAGTTCCAGAAGCACTTATGGGTGTATCTTCTGTATGGGTCCTTTACATTACCATTCGCCGCTGGTTTAGTGCAAATGCAGCACTCCTTGCAGGTGCCGTACTTGCCCTAACCCCGGTGGCCACACTTATGTTCCGTTTTAATAATCCTGATGCACTATTAGTTTTACTCCTTACGGCAAGCGCCTATGCCTTTACCCGAGCACTTGAGGAAGGTAAAACGAAATGGCTCGTGTGGGCCTCTGTCTACATTGGCTTTGGCTTTTTGACTAAAATGATGGCCGCTTTCCTTATTATTCCGGTTTTTGTAGTCGTCTATCTGATGTTTGCTCCAGTATCGGTACGTCGACGTCTGGTACAATTGGTAATTAGTGCGGGTACGGTTGTCGTATCGGCAGGCTGGTGGGTTGCAATTGTTGCGCTAGTACCAGCTGCAAATCGTCCATATATCGGAAGTTCTCAGAGTAATAGCATTCTCGATCTAATCTTAGGTTACAATGGTTTAGGCCGACTTACAGGAAATGAATCAGGAACGAGCAGCCAAAGCGGTTCCACGGGAGCAACTGGTGGCGGCATGGGCGGAAATTTCAGTGGCAGCACCGGCGTGCAGCGTTTATTTAACTCTGAAATGGGAGGCCAGATTTCTTGGCTGATCCCCGCAGCACTCATTCTATTAATCGTCGCAATTTGGCTAGTACGCCGTAACTGGAAAATGGATCGCGTCATTCCGGCAATGTTTTTATGGGCGGGTACGTTCTTCATTACTGGTATTGTGTTCAGCTTTAGTCAAGGAACGATTCACCCGTATTACACTGTTGCACTTGCTCCAGCAATCGGTGCCATGATTGGGATTGGTGTTGAAGTTCTCTGGAGTCGACGTGAACAATTAGCTGCCCGAGTAGGGTTAGCAGCAGCGGTTGCTTTGACAGCAGTTTGGTCTTTTGTCTTACTTAATCGCACATCCACATGGCACCCATGGCTGAAAATGGCCATCTTAATTATTGGTGGTGTTGCAGCCATTACGATCGTAATTGGACCAAGACTTGGACAAAGAATAATGATGTTTGCCGCAGCAGCTGGACTGGCTGCCAGCTTGGCTGGGCCATTAGCTTACACGATTAAGACCATTGCGACAGCACATACCGGTTCGATGCCATCTGCAGGCCCAACAACAAGTGGAGCTGGGTTCCCTGGTAGTGGCAAAGGTTTCCCAGGTAATTTTGAAGATGGGCAAATGCCACCTGGAATGAATTCAACCACCCCATCTACAACTACTGATAATACTGGAAGTGCCCCGTCCTCAGGAACTTCGGGTAATTCTGGAAGTGCTAATTCCAACAGTACGATGCCTGCGAACTTTAAACAAGGAGGTTCTGGAGGTACTGAAAAAGAAGACACAGCAAGCAAGCAAATCGTATCCATGTTACAAAAGAATGCTTCGAAATACACCTGGGTTGCAGCAACAATCGGTTCACAGACTTCGGCTACTTACCAACTAGCATCAGATGAACCAGTTATGGACATCGGCGGCTTTACGGGAAGTGATCCAACACCTACACTTTCGCAGTTTAAACAATACGTAAGTGAAGGAAAAATCCATTATTTTATTAGTGGTGGTGGAATGGACCATGGCGGTAAGTTTAATCAGATGGATGGCACCACTTCTAATAGTACTACCAATGGAAGCACGAATGGAGAAACAACTGCAAGTGCTGCCGGAAGTAATAGGCAAAATGGTCCAATGGGCGGAAGCTCGAACTCAGAAATCACCAATTGGGTTCAGAACACTTTTAAGTCAACCACAGTGGATGGAGTCACAATCTACGACTTGACTCAAATGAAATAAAAAATGAGGGAAACCTATGTAATTAAGGTTTCCCTCATTTTTTATAATTTCCTCCTAAACTTGTACTTTATTCTTCGATTTGTTTTATAATTCTAGCAGGACTTCCACCTATGACCACATTATTCGGTACATTTTTAGTTACGACCGCACCTGATGCTACGACGACATTATTTCCAATAGTAACTCCAGGATTTATAACTGCTCTCCCGCCAATCCAAACATTATCACCAATATTTACTGGTTTTCCGTATTCTGCGCCTGATATTCTTTCCTTAGTACTTACTGGGTGAGTCGCTGTATAAATATGAACTCCTGGTGCAATCAAGCAGTTTTCACCAATTCGAATTTCACAAACATCCAAGAAAACACAATCAAAATTAGCATAGAAATTTTCACCGACGTGAATGTTATAGCCGTAATCACAACGGAACGCCGGTTCTATATAAAAATTCTCTCCAGTGGAACCAAGTAGTTCTCTTAACAAATCCGTTCTTTGGTTTTTATCTGTTTCAAGACTATCATTAAATAATCTCGTTAACCTTCTAGCATTCTTTCTTTCGCTATGTAATTCAGCGTCAGCAGCATTATAAAGTTCCCCATTTAACATTTTTTGTTTTTCGGTTTTCATTATGTAATTCTCCTTATTGTCAGATACATTTACAGCTATATGCTTTTTCCGGTAATCATAAGTTCAAGACCAAGACTTTGTAATCCAAATAGATAGTCTTCTTTCCAATCACTCATAATAAGTTCTGGAAGATGTTCTGCCGGAATGTATGTTGAGCTTCGTTTTTCAATTTGCTCGATGATAAATGGATTGACCTCATCATCGCAAAAAATAATCGTATGAGGATTAATGATCGCTGTAAATGAAGCGACTAACCTGCTAATGGCATCAATCTCAAATTCCTCGCAAATGATTGTTTTTTGGGTCCTGTTTTCATTTTTGAGTGCCTGCCCAAAATTTCGGTCATCATACTGTGGAACGAATGAAACCTCTCCTGAAAAATTCGTACTGCCTCTCACGATAGCTCCATTTACCATAATTCCAGCACCTGGACCATTTTGACCTGAATATAAATAGACAATCGATTTATTTTTCTTATTTCCTTTAGTATCTTGATAGCCAAGTACTGCCGCATTCATATCGTTCTCTATAACAACCGGCATGGAGAATCGATTTTCCAAGTATCCCTTCAAATCAAAGTTTTGAAGATGTTCATAGCCTGGTATATAAATAATTCGTCCATTATCAACAGATCCTGGTACACCAATGGCTATAGAATTGATTTTTGGGAATTGCCTTTTTATTTTTTCAACAAACTCGGTTAATGATGTTAAATGATCATTTATTAATGTACTTGATGTTTTTCCCGCATTCTTGACCTCTCCTAAACAGTTAAAAACAATATAATTTGTCTCTGTTCTCTCTAAAAAGATGGCCAATCCTAACATATACTCGGGATTGTAGGTATATCTTTTAGCCCTTCTACCACCACTCGAATCATCAAGACCGACTGAAAGAAGTTCGCCGGCCTTTTCCATCTGTGTTAAGAATTTACTAATTGTAGGGAAACTAATTCCTAATTTATCGCTGAGTTCAACTTTTGTTGCACTTCCAAGTTCCAATAAAGATTTCCGAATACTACGAAGGATTTCCTTCCCCATTGATTTCGGAGTAGCATTCACAAGGATCACCACCTAATAAATAGACTTATTAAACACCTTTAATAAGTGCCGTATAAAAAAACTTATTAAACATCTTTAATAAGTAATATTGAAAATATATCATAGAAAATTAACGAAAACAATAGGACCAGTTCGAAAATAATTAGTTTACTTTTCTTTTAAAAGGGTATCGAAAGAGTGGGTAATACATTTATCTACTCTTTCTTTTTAATGTACATACTTTCGTAAGGAGGATGACTATGGAAAATAAGAAGGCTGTTCAATTAAAAAACTTTTCTATCAATAATGAAGAAACCGCCCCTTTGACTACCAACCAGGGGCTAAAAGTCTCCGAAGATGAGTTTTCTTTAAAGACCGGATTAAGAGGACCGACATTAATGGAAGATTTTCATTTTCGAGAAAAGATGACCCATTTTGACCATGAACGGATTCCTGAACGGGTCGTTCATGCTCGTGGCGTAGGTGCTCATGGAATCTTCCAACTATATGAATCTTTGGTTGAATATACAAAAGCTGACTTTCTCACTGACACATCCAAAACGACACCGGTTTTTGTTCGCTTCTCAACCGTACAAGGCTCGAGAGGGTCAAGCGATACGGTTCGTGATGTCCGAGGATTTGCGACCAAATTTTATACGGATGAAGGCAACTTTGATTTAGTCGGTAATAATATGCCCGTTTTCTTTATCCAGGATGCGATTAAGTTCCCTGACTTTGTACATGCGCTTAAACCTGAACCACATACGGAAATTCCTCAAGGTGCGAGCGCTCATGATACGTTTTGGGATTTCATTGGCCAAAATCACGAATCTGCCCATATGGTTATGTGGGTAATGAGTGACCGTGCGATTCCACGCAGCCTACGAATGATGGAGGGCTTTGGTGTCCACACGTTCCGACTAATCAATGCAGATGGTGAAGCACACTTTGTAAAATTCCACTGGAAGCCTAATCTTGGTGTTCATTCACTCGTTTGGGATGAAGCACAGCGGATTGCTGGTAAAAATCCTGACTTCCACCGACAAGATTTGTATGAAGCCATTGAGAAAGGGGATTTTCCGGAATGGGAGCTTGGCCTGCAAGTCATTCCAGAAAAAGATGAATTCAAATTTGATTTTGACATTTTAGATCCGACCAAATTATGGCCTGAAGAAGAAGTGCCCGTAAAGATTGTTGGCAAAATGACCTTGAACCGTAATGTTGACAACTTTTTTGCAGAAACAGAACAGGTCGCTTTTCATCCCGGTCATGTCGTTCCAGGCATCGATTTTTCCAACGACCCGCTCTTACAAGGACGTTTATTTTCCTATACAGATACACAGCTTTCCCGCTTAGGAGGTCCGAACTTTCATCAAATCCCTATAAATCAACCGGTCTGTCCATTCCATAACAATCAACGGGATGGAATGCATCAAATGGCAATTCATAAAGGGCAAACAAGTTATCATCGAAACGGTTTAAATGCCAATCAACCTGAACCTGCTCCAGTTGAACTAGGAGGCTACGAATCATACCAGGAAAAAATTGAAGGACGCAAAATTAGAGGGCGAAGTGATAGTTTTCTAGATTTCTATTCTCAAGCGAAGTTATTCTACAACAGTCTTACACCAATTGAACAACAGCACCTGAAAGATGCTTTGAGCTTCGAGCTGGGAAAATGTAAATCAGCTATGGTTAAAAATAACGTGGTGGCACTTTTAAATCGTATCGATCGGCAAGTGGCGGAAGAAGTGTCGGACCATATTGGTGCTGTACTTCCAGAGGAAAATCTTGAAGTAAAATCAGATAAAAAGTCTTCTGCTCTTAGTATGGCAAACACAGTTAGCCAAACGGATACTAAATGTGTAGCTATCTTGTTAAACGGTGAAGTGGAAGATGCGGTATTAACTGACTGGATTAAAACGCTGGCACAATTTAATATCAATTATAGTATTGTTGCCGAAAAGATATATACAATCAATCATTTCCTAAAAGTAACAGATACATTTGATACGGCGGATTCAAGTCTTTTTGATGCAGCACTATTTATTAGTACTAGTTCCAAAGTTGAACCGCCTATATTAGAATTTATTGAAACTTCCTATAAACACTTCAAACCTTTAGCACTGGCAGTTAAAGATAACAAAGCGCTTGAACGTTGTCGTGTGCGGTTAGATGCTCCTGGTGTTTATAATTTATCAAGATCTGACTTTCCTCCATTTATTGAAGGTATCACTCAGGGACGTTTCTGGGAACGTCCGTTATAAAGCCAAAAGCCCTGAACATTCAAATTGTTCAGGACTTTTTAATGTTCTAGGCAACACACTTGCTCACACACCTTCAGATAACAGGTAAATCCTTTATAAATCTCCCTTTACTCATTTTTTCCAGATACACCTAAAAAAATCATGATCCAAAGGGGGGACATAAGCGTGATTCCTCGTATAAATCCAATTATAAAATTGAACATCATATTCTCCTCCTAAGAGTTGAAGACCAGGAATGATCCTCTGCCGATTTTTACTTCCCTTCATTATGTAAATACCCCTTTTTGAAAAACATAATCATCTGCGTTTGAAGCTGGATTTTCAAACTATCTCACAAAAAAAACAGCTACCCAATAAGGTAGCTATATACGATCCTTTTAATACTAATTCAAAAATACTGGTAGATTTGGTTTAACTCGAAGTTCCGTTCCAATCTAATCTAGTACAAAATAGTTATGTATAGGTTAACTGAAATAACTATTTAATGTTTGCTGTAAGGTTGCTTTTGTTTCTGTAAAACTAGTAAGGTCAATTCCTAAATGAACCATCTTCCGAACAAGTTCTGGACGTAAGCCGGTTATAACTGTTTTAGCCCCCATCAAGGTGATACCAATCAACACCTTTTGAAAGCGGGATATGTTGACTTCGTCCATGTCTGATATTCCTGACAAGTCGATAATTAATGTTAGAATCCTTAACTTTGCAATGTCTGTTAACACTTTTTCTTCGATAATATCCATACGATAAGAATCGAATGTACCAATCAATGGTAATACGGCTACCTCTTGGCTAACTGGTATGATAGGTACCGAAAGATGTTCGACTAATTTCCTTTGGGAAAGGATTAATTCATCTTTATACTGTGAATAGCTAATGAAAAAGGAATTTAGAAACTCATCAATCCCATCATTAACTTTTTTCTCTAATTCAAAGAAATCGTCTACAAATTTAACATTCTCATTTATAGAATCATAAAGTTTGATAAAATACCATAAAGCACGTCTTATAGCATGCACCCATTCTAATTTGAAGGCAAGAGTTAATGAATATTTTGCCCAAGCAATCCCTTCTTCTTTAGCAAAAGTAATGAGTTCATTGCTTCTACTTTCCACCACATAAAGAACTAGCTTCTGTGCATTTTTCAATAAATCAATATTTCCCTCTTTTAAAATACCCTCAATATTAGAGGCAACATTGACAGCTTCAGATAATAGTTTCTTCTGAAACTCTTCCTTATGATTATTTATATATTCCGATATATTTTTAGTATCATAGTATGTTTCCACAGTGTATTCCTCCTTAGGTACGTCTCTATTACGTTTCACAAAGGTATCTCCATGTTTATACCCATTATTTGAATATTTGAAACATATTTTTGTTAGGCTTTGTTAAACATGGATGTTGATTTCCGCTCCAGGCGCTCAGCAAACCCGCGGGCGTGCCGGGGAGCCTCCTCGGCGCTTTTGCGGAGGGCACTGAAAAAGTGCTTTTCTGTTTAATTATGAAATTTCCGAAAAACCTAATCCCAAAATTTCACCGTTTTCCAATATCAAAGTGGGGGAATTCGTCTATTTTACCACTAATTATAAACTGGAAGTGGGGATGGGATTTTCAGGAATTAGTTTCGCATTAAATTTCACAGACTTTTTCAGTGGCCTCGATGAAAGCGCCTGTGGGGTCTCCCCTGCCCCGTACTTCCGCAGGAGTCGAGCGCCCTCGCTTCAATCAACATTGTTCCAAAATCAACAATATCCTTTAACACAGCCTTTTGTTAAAATAGTTGACCTACAATATAAGTCATGTCGTCTTTTCCTGTTTTCGTAATGACCTTTAAATAGTTAGAGATTTCTTCAATCGAACTGGAGGAACTTGCTAAAGACTTAATACCGGGATTGGCAAGACCATCCGTATGAATAATAAATTTTGACCCCTTTTCATAGGTAAATGTTTCGCAACGATATTTTTGGGGCTTCCCAGATAAATAGCCTTGGACAGGGAGTGGATAAATAATCCGACCAGAGGGGCATGAAAGAATAAACTGTATGTTCCCCACTGCGCTATAGGTAAAGGTCATTGGTAAAAAATGTACCTTTAAAATAGATAACGTTGCTCCCCTTTTATTCTTAAGGACCTGATTACAACAATCGATTAAGAGCTTTACCTCTTGATCATGGTTTTTTTCCACCACCTCACGAATCGCATTCGACGAATAATAGGCATGCTCCCCACTCCCTAAACCATCGGCCACAGCGCAAATAAAGTAATCGTCGGTTACTTTCATAAAAAAGCTATCCCCGTTTATTACATTACCATCCTTAGGAATTTGATAGGCAATTGCTTCTATATAATCATTCAACTCAAGTTCAAGCATTTTTTTACCATGCATCATACCAGTGCCTTTCATAGATTATATGGTTACTTTTCTATTAATCTAAATATTTAACGATTAGTACGGCTTTAAATTCTTTTTAAAATAATTAGCGTAAAATCATCCCTAATCTCAAAATTCTGTAACCTCTCGATCTGACGATAAATGTTTTCCACCATATCTTGTGCGGATAAATGCATAAAGGTTTGAATTAAGTCGGTAATGACTGATCGCTCAATAAAACCATTTTTCATCCTAGATTCAGTTACACCGTCAGATAGCAAAACGATTATATCCCCGGGGTAAACCTTTTTTTCAAATTGCTCATAAGTAATATTCGGTTCTACCCCTAACACCATGCCTCTTGTTATAAGGTCTTCAAAGGATTGAGAAGACGCATGATAATAGAAACCTTGTTCATGCCCTGCTGCAGCATATGTAAATGTATGCGTAATGAAATCATATATACCGTAAAACATGGTAATAAACATACTGGAATCGACATTACTTTCGACAACTTTATTTAAATTTGATAACACTTCATTCGGTTCATTTTTCGAATTTAGTAAACTATCCATTGCATACTTAATCATAGACATACAAAGTGCGGCAGGAATTCCTTTGCCAATTACATCTGCAATGGCAATACTAATGCTTTTTTCATCTTCAACAAAGCGATAAAAATCTCCGTTTATTTTCTTTGCCGGAATACTTATGGCGCCAATATCTACTTCCGCAATCTTCGGGATTGGCGTTTCTAATAGGGTTTCCTGGATGCTTGCTGCAATTTCAATTTCCGATTTAAGTTCAAACTGCTTGTCCCTCAAGCTTTGATATTCTTGGTATGCTAACCCATAATTCATCATAAATTCAATAAGGAAATCAAACGATGCTAAAATATCCTCACTAATATCTGGAAATAGATCCTTTAAAGCTTTACAATGAATACTAATAATTTCTTCAGGGGATACTTGCTGTTTTATGGATTTCCTACTAAACATTTGTCCTTGATACAGTGCTGCTTCGGAAGATTCTTTTAAATATCTGCGAAGTATCTCCCGATAACTAGATTCTAAAATAGGTTTAAAATCCATTTACTAACCAAACCTCCAATCTCGTAGCCATTTTACAACCTGAACCGTTGTCCCTTCCCCTAGTGTTGAGGTCAGATCGAATTCATCCATTAAACGTTTCACTCCTGGCAGACCTGCCCCTAAACCATCGGATGTGGAAAATCCATCCTCCATCGCTCTTCTAATATCCTGAATTCCGGGACCATGATCAAAAGCAATTATTTGTAGACCTCTCTTTCCTAATGAATTGACTGGCTCAAAATGAATCTCTCCTTTGCCGGCATATAAATAAATATTACGTGCCAGCTCAGAAATGGCCGTGGTGATTCTTGTCTGGTCTACGGTTCCAAATCCTAGCTCTTTAGCAATCTCTCTTCCTAGTTGCCTAGCTGCAACGATATCCCATTCTGAATATATTTTTACGGAGGATTCGTTTTTCATACTTTAATCCCCCAACTCTCTTTGTAATATTTCTAACCCCTTTTCTAAGTCTAATGCTGTATGGACATCTTGGAGGTGAATCCCGAGTTCAACTAACGTAATTGCTACAGCTGGTTGAATGCCAGTTAAAACAACTTTTACACCCATCAATTTGGACATACTTATCACATCACCTAGAACCTTAGCAATAAAAGAATCAATCATATCAACAGATGTTAAATCAATTACAACACCGCTAGCACCTGTTTCATATATTCTCTGAAGTAATGCCTCTTGAAATTGTAATGCTGTTTGATCATCAAGCTCCCACTGAATGGAAACAAACAGATGATTATATAATTTTAAAATTGGTATTCTTGTATTCATTCTTTTCCTCCATTTATACCGTCTTTCAATTCTTTATCATTATCGTATCACTACATGCCCCCTGAAATTAACATGACTTTCGCCCTATATTTCATTAACCATTTAATTGGTAATTATTGATTGAAGGCTATTCTTATCACAACAGATATGATTAAAAAATGTATTCAAAAAAAAGGACTATCATTAAGATAGTCAAAATTATTAGCAAAGTAAGGATATGGGGGAAAGTAGCTAATTATTATTTACCCTTATTTTAAGAAGGTAAACAAAAAAATACTGAAAAAGCCGATTTTTCCTTCCCAAAAGGAAAATCGGCTTTTTTTAAACTAGTTTTACTTACTTAGATTACTTTTTCCTCCAAAATGTAATTCTTCTTCCTTTTTTCTAGAAAATAAAGTTGTAAGGTTATCTGGAAGGGCAATCATCGCCGGCAAGAAGGCAGGAAGCAATACATAGCAAAGCAAGACGAGTCCTGTAATAACAGCTACTGCCAATTCAGTTAAAAGCACGAGTCCAGAAGGCATAAGAGTAGCAAAGGTGCCTCCAAGGATAATGACTGCTGATATAATAACACCGCCTGTATGCCTTGAAGCCAACACAATTGCCTTTTTCGGTGACAAATTCGGATATTCCTTAAAACGCATCATCAGAAAAATACTATAGTCTACTCCAAGGGCTACAATAATGATAAAGGAGAAGAATGGAACAAAGGAAGAAATACCTTCAAGCCCCTCTAGATTAATGAAAATATAATTGATGATGAACATCGCTGCATAATAGGCACCTATTAGGGATGCCGTTATGAAAACAGGTGTCCAGAAAGACCTTATCACAAAGAACAGGACTAGCAAAACTCCAATAATGACGATCGTTGTTGTTTTATTTAGATCGCGACTTAATATATTATTCGTATCATTGGTTGTGGCACTTGGTCCTGATGTACCAAACTTCGCATCCGAAAGCTCAGTGCCCTTTAGTCCACTGGAAACTGTTGCATTTATTTTATTTATCGTACTTAAAGATTCCTTTGAATAGGGGTCATCTTTTAAAACAATCATTACCTTTGTAATTTTTCTATTATCTGACATGAACGTGTCTAATGATTTTTTATAGTTCTGGTCAGTTAATGCTTCCTTTGGAATGAAGAAAGTCTTAGTTCCTTTATATTGTGTTAAGAAACCGTTTGTTTGACCAAGCCCATCCGATATTTGCTTTAACCCGCCGTTAACTTCCGATAGTTTTTCTCCAAACACACTGAAGCCCTTGAGACCGTACGCCAGCTGCTGCTGACCAGATTTCATTTGACCAAGCCCATCGGTTACTTGGTTCATATTCGTTACGATTGTACCTATTCCAGAAGAGGCTTTACTGAGTCCTGCTTCAAGTTTCTTCAAACCTTCTGACATTTGAGCTAATCCGTTGCTAATGCTTGAAAGATTTTTATTTGCTACAGAAAAACCAGCTGTTACTTCATTATAATGAGTATTTAATGCTTGTATTCCTTCGGGTGTAATTTGACTTAAAGACGCTGATAACCCATTTATTGTTTGTTCTAATGCTTGATAATTAGGGTCATTATTTGAATTCGAGTAACTGCTGCCTAAAGCTGTGACCATGGATTGCATTTGAGAGATTGCACTTTTAACACCAAGGAGAACATTAGCAGCATCTTGGTAGTGGGTACCCATCTCTTGATAACCTGCCTGCATTTTCCCATAATTATCAGCTAATACGGATACGCCGCTGCTCATCTTCGTGAGATTCGTTTGGATCGTTGCAATTCCCTTAGTTATTGTTTGGGAATTACTTGCCCTACCATCAATACCTGCTTGGATTTGCTTTAATCCATTCGTTAAGGCGGTCATACCATCTTGAAGCTTAGACGTACCGTCCACCATTTGGTTGACTTGAGAAAAGTCTGTGGATGCAAGCTTTTCCCTGGCCTGCTTTAATCCATCATTGATTTGATCAACACCACTTTGAGTTTTTGAAATACCATTCGTAACGGAGCCCATTTGGCTATCGACGTAAAAACTATTAATTTGTGTCCCTTGAGGCTGTGTAACCGAAGAAACCTGCTTAACTCCCTTAACATCTTTTAGTCTCTCCGTTAAGTTATCGATGATTGCAAGTGATTCATTATTATTTAAGGCTTTACTATTTTCGATGACAACCGTTGCAGGCATGGCTTGACCTTTACCAAAATGCTCCGCAATCAGATTAAAGCCTTTAGTAGAAGGATATTTATTTCCAAGTTCCCCAATTGTATCAAAATTAAGCTTTTCCTGATGTAAATACACCATTGGAGCAATAATTAACAGAATGACAATCACCGTTAAAAGAGGACGTTTTGTTGCAAAGGCGGATGATTTCCCCCAAAACTTATTTTCCTTATGCCCCCCTGCATTCTTCGAAGGCCAGAAAAGTTTTTTTCCTAAAACTTTCATCATAAAAGGTGTTAAAGTCAAAATTTCAAATAGTAGAATCGTTACACCAATGGCAACAACCACACCTGATTTGTAAATCGGTGATTCAGCAAAAACAAGTGCAAGGAAGGCAATAAATACAATGAGTATACTATAGGCAATCGTCTTACCCGCTGTTTTATAGGTGTTGACGATCGCTTCATCTATTGAATGTCCATGGGATAGTTCTTCCTTAAATCTATTAAAAAGGAGGATGTTGTAATCCGTACCAATCCCAAAAAGGATCAGGACCAATAGCATTTGGGTAAGACTTGTAATGGGAAATCCCGCTTTATCAATTAATTGAGCAGCAATACCCATGGAAACCAGATAAGAAAAGGCTACCGTTATTAAGGAAACCAAAGGTGTTACTACTGATCTAAATGCGATAATCAGGACAACTAGAATAAAGATAACCGTCAATGCGGCACTTTTTTCTACTCCTGTTAAAGACGCCTTCAGGTAATCGTTATTTATAAAGTCTTCCCCACTCAAGTAGTATTGGACAGGTACTAACTTGAGCTTGCTATCAAACTCTTTTTTTAGATCATCTACTTCCCTACCTTTTTTATCAAGCTTAAAGCTGACCATAAGCGTCGTACCATCTTTAGATATTAACGAGCTTTTTGCCTCGGGCATACTAAAAGGATCAATCATATTTGTAATACCTAGCTCATTGCTGCTATCACTAATAGATTTAACCGCAGCCCCTATTTGTTTCATTTCAGCATTTGAAATTTTATTTTTATCATAAAAAACGATGAGGTTGTTTATACCTTTTGTAGTATCCATCTTTTTCAAGATATTGTCTGCTATGACTGAAGAGCTGTTATTACTGGTTCCTTGCTGTCCTTTTTCTCGCAGTATAGCATTGATGTCTGGTTGAATGGCTGTAAGCACTATCGTTGCAACTAACCAAATGGCAAAAATAGCCCAACGTCCTTTTATGATTGTTTTCACCTTGCAGCTCCCTTCCATTGTTGTTTTTTAATGTTTAATTTCCATGTTGGGTGTCTCTCGGAAAGTATAAAACATCAAAAATCCTTTTTCACAATAGTCACTATAGCAAGGTGGAAGAACGGGTTCAAAGAGCAAAAAAGAACTAGTGTGTTAAAATACTACATTTAAAGCAATTTGTATTATTAATTCATCACCTGATTGAAAATTTCGAACAACTCATCTTTCTGGTAATTATATTCTTTACTAATCCAATTCTGTAAAATGGTCATAAATGAAGTGGCATATAAGTCACAAATGACATCAGGATACTTCGACTGATTAATTTTGCTAGAAATGTGATCATTCTCTGTTTTAGAATGTTCTCGTAAAATATCACTTGCAATTTTCACCATACTTTTAAATAATAAATGCCCATCCGATCCTAATAATGTATTTTCGAATAACACGAAATTTTCTTCGACATAATCCACAAGTAATTTAAACGGGTCTGTATTTGATTTTTTATTCAATTTCATAATCTCTTCCGATAAATGATAGATAAAATCCTTCAGTAGACTATATTTATCTACATAATATCGATAAAAGGTTGTGCGATGAATTAATGCATCATTACAAATATCTTGAATCGTAATCGAGGAAAATCGTTTTGTTTGCAGTACATGAATAAAGCTCTGTATGATTTGGCGCCTTGTTCGTTCAGTCGTATAGTTCATCGTACCATCCTTCTATATTAATATGTTTTTACTGTATTTGTATTAATCTCCAAAAATCAATCTAAAATTAATATTGGTTTCATCTCGTTTTTAGATATATAATTAGGATAAGAAATAAGAGAAAACGTTTTCAAATTGTAGCCACTTTGCTACTTCTCATATATAAGGAGGATTTAACATGAGCCAAGTTGAAAGAAATTTCAAAGTGAAGCATTTATTAGAAAAACAAAAATTCAATGAGAACGAAATTGCCTTAATGACAGATTCACAGATTGAGTATTATCACTGGCTTTATTTTGAAGATTCCGTTTATGACTATATGTAAGAACAAGTGCAAATCCTTCCCTAACAATCCACTTAGTGGGCTTAACGGAGTAAATAAATACTAAAAAAATTCTAAGGAATCGCAATTGGCGGTTCCTTTTTTCGTTGTCATCAGGAAAACCATAGTACTTTTCTCCATAAATTTTGTCGGAGTTCCATGTTTTGGAATTACATTAATGAAGTTGGGTACAATATTACCTGTTAATCACAAAAGTATATTTCATGAACCTCAAAAATAAAACGAAGGGGAATTGTGAAGTGAGAAATTGGATTCGATATTGCAAAACTTCTATTTTGTGTTTATTGGGCGTTATGCTTTTATCCAGTTGTGACCGTAGTAAATATATTGTCCTTGATCCAAAAGGCCCGGTCGGTCAGGAAGAGCTGCGTCTCATTATTATCTCTACCATTCTTTGTGCCGTTGTTATCATTCCTGTATTCGCCATATTTGTTCATATTGTAGTTCGTTATCGCGATAGACCAGGAAACACAGCACCTTATGAGCCTGAATGGGATGATAGCAAAGTGCTCGAAGTAATTTGGTGGGGAATCCCTATTGTTATTATAGGAATTCTAGGATTTTACACAGCAAGAACAGCGATCAATGTATCAAAGCCTCCTGTAAAAGATGTTACACCTGTTGTTGTTCAAGTAACTTCATTGGATTGGAAATGGCTGTTTACGTACCCAGGCCAAAAAGTTGCCACTGTCAACTATGCGGAAATTCCGGCTGGGGTTCCCGTTCAATTTGTCCTAACTTCTGATGCGCCTATGAATTCATTCTGGGTACCGCAGTTAGGAGGTCAAGAATATACCATGCCTGGCATGGCAATGGGTTTGTGGCTTCAGGCCAATAAAACAGGAGATTATTACGGCAGAGGAGCTAACTTTACCGGTACAGGATTTGCTCATATGAAATTTAGAGTAAAAGCTGTAAGTCAAGCAGATTTCAATAAATGGGCTGCTGGTCTCAAGAAAAACTCACCTGCTCTGACAAGCGACGGATATGAGAATTTGGTAAGACCAAATACGGTGAAAGAATTAAGCTTTTCTTCCTATCCTAAGAATCTATTTGAAGACGTCGTCAATAAAAATGGTGGAATCTATTTCAACCATCCACACCATATGGGTGATGACATGCAGATGCAAACCACTTCAACTCATCATTAAACAGGAGGAAACCATTTCATGAATACTTCGCATTTTTTTGTAACAGGCGATCCAATGATATATGGTGCAGACGTTTCTATTGCTTTAGTAACGATTGGTATTATCGCCTCTCTCACCATGCTAAAAAAATGGGGCTGGCTATGGAGAGAATGGATTACAACAGTTGACCATAAAAAAATCGGTATCATGTATCTATTGGCTGCCTTGCTGATGCTCTTTCGCGGCGGGGTAGATGCGATTTTAATGCGTATACAGCTGGCGGTTCCGAATAGTCAATTTTTAGCTTCTGACCACTATAATGAAATTTTTACCACTCATGGAACCATCATGATTTTATTTATGGCCATGCCTTTTATGTTTGCTTTGTTTAATATCGTTGTTCCATTACAAATTGGAGCTCGTGATGTTGCTTACCCATTTCTGAATGCCATTAGTTTTTGGGTATTCTTTATTGGAGCCATGCTCTTTAATATCTCTTTCGTTATTGGCGGATCTGCCAGTTCAGGGTGGTTATCATATCCCCCTTTATCGGAAACAACCTTTAGCCCTGGGCCGGGGCAGAACTTTTGGATCTGGGGTCTTCAAATTTCCGGGATAGGAAGTTTGGCCTCCGGACTTAACTTTACTGTTACCATTTTAAAAATGCGTACACCTTCCATGCGTTTAAGGGATATGCCTTTGTTTACTTGGTCAGTTTTAGCATCATCCATTGCCATTTTAGGGGCATTTCCAATTCTTACTGGTACATTAGGAATGTTAACAATCGACCGTTTACTTGGAGGACATTTCTTCACCATGACCTCAGGTGGTAACCCAATGATGTATATCAATCTGATTTGGATGTGGGGTCACCCTGAAGTCTACATCGTTGTCTTACCTGCGTTTGGGGTATTCTCTGAAGTAGTGGCGACCTTTTCCAAGAAACGTACCTTTGGATACGGTTCAATGGTCTACTCCATGATTGCGATTGCCGTCGTTTCTTACTATACATGGGCTCATCACTTTTTTACCATGGGCGCCGGTGTTGACGTGAATATTACCTTTGCGATTTGTACCATGATAATCGGGATTCCAACTGGTGTGAAAGTTTTCAACTGGCTTTTTACCATGTATCGCGGACGCGTCGAGATTTCGCAGCCCATGCTTTGGTTTTTAGCATTTGTTCCAACCTTTGTCATTGGCGGTGCAACGGGGGTCATGCTTGCAGCGGCACCAGCAGACTATCAATATCATAATAGCTATTTTCTAATTGCCCACTTCCACCAAGTTTTAATTGGTGGTGTCGTATTCGGTTATCTGGCTGGTATGTATTATTGGTTCCCTAAAATTTTTGGATTTGAATTAAATTATACACTTGGAAAATGGGGCTTTTGGCTTTGGCAAATCGGGTTTTATGTTTGCTTTATGCCTCAATATGCGCTTGGTTTTATGGGTATGACAAGGCGGATTTATATTTATAACCAAACCGAGGGCTGGGATATGGGCTGGGCTCCGCTCAATATCATTTCTTCTATTGGTGCGTTCTTAATGGGAGTTGCATTTGCCTTCCAAGTTTGGCAAATCCTATACAGCATTAAATATGGGAAACGTGATTTCACAGGTGATCCATGGGACGCGCGAACATTAGAATGGTCGATTCCTTCTCCAGCACCTCTATACAATTTTGCCATCCTCCCGGAAGTAAAAGGACGTGACTCCTGGTGGTATAAGAAACAAGAAATGAAAAAAGAAGGATATGAACAAGAGACTCCAAAATATGAACCGATTCATATGCCGAAAAATTCAGGCATTGCTTTTATCCTGTCATGCTTCTTCTTTATAGCCGGATTTGGATTTACGTTCGAATGGAATTGGATGGGCTTTGCAGGATTAATCGGTGTTGCGTTATCGCTATACGCACGTTCATTCCAATATGATACGGATTATTACATTCCAGTGGATGAAATTGAACGTACGGAAAGAGCTTTAAAGAATCGTTCTACTGTCATTCCAAAAACATCAACGGAAGAAACGTTAGGGAGGTAGAAAGTGGTGTCACAAAGTATTTCTGCGCAATCCTCTGGTCATGGTCACGATCATGGCCATGACCAGGGGGAATTGAAGGTTTTAGGGTTTTGGATTTTCCTTGTAACAGACTGTCTATTATTTTCAACATTTTTTGGAGCTTTTGCTGTGTTACGTGGTCATACAGATGGCGGATTTACAGCACATGATTTTGATGTTACTGGGTTTATTCTTGAAACCTTTATTCTTTTAATAAGTTCCTTTACAAGTGGATTAGCCGTAATATCCATGCACAAAGGAAAGAAAAATTCCCTTATTGGATGGTTAATTGTAACGGTCCTTTTAGGTGCCTCGTTCGTCGGACTTGAAATCAATGAGTTTGCAAACATGGCCGAGGAGGGTGCTACTATTTCAAGAAGTGCGTTCCTTACCTCTTTCTTCAGTCTTGTCGGACTGCACGGGGCTCACGTTTCATTCGGTATCATGTGGATGATCGGGTTGATCATCCAGCTTGCCCAAAGAGGCATTACATCAGTAACGAAAAATAAAATCTCAATTATTAGTTTGTATTGGCACTTTTTGGATGCTGTTTGGATCTTCATCTTTACCGTTGTCTACTTAATGGGGGTGATGTAAATGGCAAATCACGAACACACTGAACATACTGGAGCCATGAAGGCATACATCATTGGTTTCTTTTTATCGATTATTCTGACCATTATTCCACTCTTTTTGGTATTGAATCATATGATGTCAAAAACACCGCTGACGGTTAGTATCCTGATTGCAGCTGTTTTGCAATTTGCCATTCAGTTATTCTTCTTTATGCATATTCGTGAGGGCGACAAACCAAGGTACAATGCCATGGCACTAATTTTAGGTTTGGTTTTCGCTGTAACTCTCGTCTTTGGTTCTATTTGGATTATGGAGTTTAATTCTGTGGTTCAATAGAAACTAGGGTGATCATCCTACGGGTAAACCCACACTGGATCATGGAAGGTAAACACAAAGGAGTGAGGAGTCATGGCAGTTGTCCCGAAAATTAATCAGGAATCGCCATCTTTATTAAGTCGTTTAACTCAAACGATTTTAGTATATATAGAAGTCACCAAACCGAAAATTTTATTTATGCTAAGTTTTACTTCCCTGTGCGCTGCCATTGTTGCACAAAGAGGAGTACCATCTATGTATGTCACATTGGCAATGCTTTTGAGTGCATCATTGTCGGCAGGGGGTTCAGCGGCGATTAACATGTGGTATGACAGGGATATTGATCTCATCATGGAGCGGACAGCTAATCGTCCCCTTCCATTGGGTTTAATCCAACCCACATCTGTCTTGAGGTTTGGACTTGTATTGGGTGTATTATCAGTGGTTATCGCTTTTTTCTTTGTCAATCCTCTTACTGCTTTTTTAAATGCTGCGGGGTATTTCTATTATGCTGTCATTTATACAATGTGGTTAAAACGACGTACCCCTCAAAACATAGTCATTGGCGGAGGAGCTGGTGCTTTTCCCATTTTAATTGGCTGGTCTTCCGTTACGAATAGTTTAGATTTGACAGCGTGGTTAATGTTTTTGGTGATTTTTCTTTGGACACCGCCACACTCTTGGGCTCTTGCCTTATACAAGAATGATGAATATTCAAAGGCTGGCATCCCGATGATGCCGGTAGTTATAGGTCCTCGTGGAACCAAAATTCAAAGTCTTATTTATATGGTCCTTTTATTTGTTTGTTCCATCGTCCTTTACATACATGGGAACTTTAATACCATATACCTTGCAGGTGCCGTCCTTTTTAACAGTGCTCTCCTGTATTGCACTTTTAGAATGTGGAAAGAAGAGGATCATATATTTTTTTGGGCAAAACGGACGTTTATTTGCTCTTTGTTCTATATTTTAGGAGTGTTTTCAACAATGGTCATTGGAATTTCATAAAAGGAAAAAACGTTCATTAAGGGGGGACAAGATGAATTACGGACTAATCATTATTCTTGGTTTATTTGCTGTGACTTTTATTTTAACCACGATAATCTTTAAAAAGGCAATGAAAGAATAAATGGTACAACAGATTTAAGGGCTTTGTTGAAAATCCAACAAAGCCCTTTTTTATGCAGGTACCGGTACTAGGAATTGGTACTTTTTCGAGAGTTGTCTAGCTTCAGGCGCCATCGGCTCGAGGTCACAAGCATATCCAGTTGCGGCTCCTTGGGACTCGAGTCATAAGCCACCCCCTGAAGAAGGCAAAAAGCGCCTTCTTACAGTGGTCGTCTTATGCCTTAGTCCCAGAACAGTCGCCTCCACATTTAGGTCAATCCGGCCAAGAGGTTAAAGAACAACCTTCCGGCCGGCTCGTCTTGTGCTTGTCGCCGAAGTCTAAGCGCCTTGCGCTTTTCTAGTTATTCAGCCATCAACTTATAAAACATATATGAGGATAACCCCAACGCTATGACAAACAACCCAAAATATCCAGCTGTATAATAAATACTCTCCATTTTGTGCCCCTTTCTAATAACAGTTTGATTGCCTGAAAGAGATTAGATCGACAGCTCTTTGACAGTAAGGAAAAAAATCATTCTTTGAACAAATGATTTCTTTCTTGGATTGCTCCCAGAACAGCCCCGAAAATAAAGGTATATCCTGCACCGCCAAAACAGCCAAGTGCAAGGTTAAGATGGAAGTTTTCATTCATTGTCCAAGGAGTTCCATCCATTGCCCAGGGTTGACCCGTAAAAAGTTCATATAACATAAAAAGAACTCCTGCAATAATCTCCAATATTGTTAATTTTATGTACCATTTCATATTCTTTCCTCCATTATTTGGATGTATGTATTTGAAAAACTACATTATTCGCTTGATATGACTGAAACTCCCAACATCGGTGCAATGGTTTTGATATTATTACGATTTTCCACGATAAGCTTGCGAATTTGAGGTTTATTCTTTTGAGAAATCGCCTCAGTTAGCTGATCGTATTTTGCATCGATACCACCTGCAAATGTTTTACCCTTTTTAGCGATTAATGAAGGCAGGATAGCATCGTGAAATTCATCGTCAAGGTTACGCGAAAGGATTTTTGCAGAAGCATAATCTTCATGGGCTATAAATTTGTCCATCATTCTAAACCCATAGAACATATCATGAAAAGGCGTGGATAGTGATCGTTTAGCGTGAGTCATTTTGTAATCCGATTGAGTAGTGAGTTCATTATTGGTTAGTGTATCATCACAGCCAGCAACACTAAGTATTAATAGTGTTCCCATAATTCCAATCAATATTTTTTTACTCATCTTTTTGCCCCTTTTTTATAAATTTGGATAAAAACTCATGAAAACATCACATACTAGTGATAAATCATTTCTGTTTTATTATCCCCATTTACAAGCTTTTTATCATATCCAACATAAGCTCACATTATATTTTCACTAATGCCGATGGGGCTCCACTAACTTTTAGAGACAGAAAAAAGATGCGATCACTACAGCTATCACATCTTTAATGAAAACATATTATTGTTGTGTTAAAATTTTAAATATTGCCCGCTATGCGAGTTATCATCGTAATTCTCAAATTCTATCTGGCTTAAATTATCTTTATAGGCTTTATGAAAGAGACGATTCTTCATCTTCGGGCTGAAATTTCTGAAGACTAATGGATTCATCATTTGGTTTTCCCGCATTAGTGAAAATAAAATATAAAACAACCCAGATCGGACTCATCGCTGCCATACCTCTAACAAAGCCAATTAGAAAATCTAACATATATTTTCACCTTCCCATTATGTTAGTAAACAAGGAAAAGGTTTGCCGTTCCCATTCCCAACATTCAATAATTCTTTGATAAACAGCCTTTTACTGTTCATCCATCTTTTTTATGTGAAATAATAAATTGAACTGACTGCAAAGGAAGAAATAGAAGGCTGCAGAATCCTGCGAAATGAATGGCTGAAAAATGACATATACTCATACTAGAATTTTGTGATAGCGTTTGCAAAATCAAGAAATTAAAACAGGCTGCTTTATGCGGCATTAATTGAGGGTATGGAATAATATGGAAAGTTATTCAATAAAAACTAAAAAGAAAAAGAAGCATAAATTTTTTAACGCCAAGTTAATTCTTTCTCATCCCTCCTATTTCTTATACATTTAATAATATATTCTATGTAACAACAGTAAAATTCCTTCTTTTTTGAAAATTTTAAATATTAAAAAATATGACAAAAAAAGAGAACCAGAATCGGTTCTCTTTTTTAGGTGTTCTTATAAATTCACTCCATTGGATGCAATAACTTCTTTATACCAATTGAAAGATTTTTTAGGTGAACGCTTTAAGGTGCCATTACCATAATCATCCTGGTCTACATAGATAAACCCATAGCGTTTAGACATTTCTGAAGTACCGGCACTGATCAAATCGATACAACCCCAAGTAGTGTATCCCATTAGATCGACTCCATCTTGAATGGCTTCGCCCATTGCTTTAACATGTTCACGTAGATAATCAATTCTATAATCATCATTAATGGAACCATCTTCTTCCACCTTGTCATAAGCCCCTAATCCATTTTCCACGATAAATAAAGGTACTTGATAACGGTCATACATTTTCTTCAAGGTAATTCTTAAACCTGTGGGGTCAATTTGCCAGCCCCAATCAGATGTTTCAAGATAAGGGTTCAAAATTCCACTAGAGAAGTTCCCTTTTTGTTTCAATTTATCCGGATCACCGCTCGCTACCATGGTCATATAGTAGCTAAATGATAGGAAGTCAACTGGGTGCTGCAGCAAGATTTCTTCATCACCAGGTAACATCTCGATTTTGATGTTATTCTTTTCGAAATAACTTAACATATGGCTTGGATAATAGCCACGAACCTGAACATCTGTGAAGAATAGATTCTTTTGATCTTCTTCCAGTGCTACTAGCACATCTCGTGGATTACAAGTTTCTGGGTACACTTCCATACGAGCTAACATACAGCCGATTTGCGCTCCAGGAATAATTTCATGACAAGCCTTAACCGCTCTTGCACTAGCAACGAATTGATGGTGAAGTGCTTGGTATACAGCTTGCTCCTTGTGCTCTACACGGTCCACAAGAATACCAGAACCAATATATGGAGAGAATTGAGAGATATTGATTTCATTAAAAGTTAACCAATACTTAACTTTATCTTTGTAACGGTTAAATACGGTTTCTGCATAACGGACAAAGAACTCAACAAGGCGACGGTCTGCCCAGCCATTGTATTTTTGAACCAAGTGAAGAGGAATTTCATAGTGTGATAAAGTGACTAAAGGTTCGATACCATATTTTTGTAATTCATCAAACACTCTGTCATAAAAGGCAAGACCTTCTTCATTAGGCGTTAATTCTTCTCCAGTTGGAAAAATACGCGGCCAAGAGATAGACATACGGAAGACTTTAAAGCCCATTTCTGCAAACAACGCAATATCTTCCTTGTAATGGTGGTAAAAATCAATTCCACGGCGCTTTGGAAAGTTTTCGCCATCCCCTAAGGATAATAATTCTTCTAATTCTTTTTCGCTTTTAACATCCATCTCGGGATCATTTCCGCGTTCCTCTTTTGGCACAAATTTAACCATATCGAAAATGGATAATCCTTTGCCGCTTTCATTATATGCACCTTCTAATTGGTTAGCTGCAGTTGCGCCACCCCATAAAAAGTCTTTAGGAAATTGAATATTAGCCATTATTTTTACCTCCAAATATATTTTTTGTAAAATATGGTTTCGGCTTGGAGCCGAAAACCATATTCCATATAGATTGAACCTATAATTACACAAGCACTAATAGCTTTTCATTTTTATCAACTTGTCCTGCTTGTAATACTTTAATTTCCTGATAATCTGGTGTGTTTGTAACAACGATTGGTGTTACAACTTGATAGCCAGCTGCTTTAATCGCTTCTACATCAAATTCAACCAATAAATCCCCAGCTTTTACAATATCCCCTTGATTCACATGGGCCGTAAAATGTTTTCCATCTAATTCAACCGTATCCATCCCAACGTGAATGAGGATTTGAGCACCATCTTCAGATGTAAGGCCAATCGCATGCTTTGTTTTAAACATAATTGTTACTTCTCCATTAACAGGAGAGAAGACTTTTCCTTCAGATGGGTTAATCGCTACACCTTTACCCATTGCTTCACTTGAAAATACTTGGTCTTTGACTTCTGATAAAGGAACGATTTCGCCTTTGATTGGGCTAACTACTTCTACTGGACCTTCTTCTTTTTTCACTTCTACTTTTGTTTCTACTTTTGTTTCTTCTTTGCTTGCTGTGTCCTTGAATCCAAAAAGGGCAGTTAAGATAAATCCTAATACGAAAGATACTACAATCGCAATCATAGCTCCCCAGAAAGCCATATCAAGTCCTGCTCCTGGTTTGATAAAGCTTGGAATAGCGAAAATTCCCATTCCACCAAACATCCATAATTTACTTCCAAAAGCACCGATAATTCCGCCGCCAATTCCACCTGCGATACAGCTCATGATAAAAGGCTTTTTAAGCGGTAAGGAAATACCGTAAATCGCTGGTTCTGTTACACCGAAAATTCCTGAAATGAAAGCTGGAATACTTAAAGATTTTAACTTTTTGTTTTTGGTTTTTAACATAACACCTAAAACAGCACCAGTTTGTGCAAAAGATACAAAAGTGGTTGTAGCTAGAATTGGATCGTAATGTAAAGATGAAATGTTGTTCATTGCAATTGGAACAAGTCCCCAGTGAAGACCAAACATAACGAATACTTGCCAGAAGCCACCAAGAACTAAACCAGCCACGATTGGGCTTAATTGATAAATCCAAATGGTTCCTGCACCTAGTAAACTACCAGCCCACGTTGCGATTGGTCCGATGACTAAGAATGTTAACGGTACCATTACCATGATTGTAAAGAATGGAACTAAGAATGTTTTTACTACATCCGGAATGATCTTTTTGAATCCTTTTTCTACCTTTACTGCAAAAAATGCTGACAATACAATTGGAATAACACTTGATGCATAACTCATTAAGATAACTGGAATTCCTAAAAATGTTACATGAATATCAGATTGGAACAAGGTTCCTTTAAATAGTGTATAAAGTGGTTTTCCTGCTGACAAAGCTGTTAAACCTGGATGAACAAGTGCTGCGGCGATTGCCATACCGACAAACGGCGTTCCTCCAAATTTTTTCATTGCTGTATAACCTAGGAATATTGGTAGGAAATTGAATAAGCCATCTCCAGCGATATTTAATAAGCTATAAGTTCCAGACGTTGCTTCTACCCAATGCAAAGCTAAGATTAAGGCTGCAAAACCTTTAAGCATACCTGTTGCAGCAAGTACTCCTAAGATTGGTGTGAAGACTCCTGAAATCATGTCGATGAATTTGGCACCTAGACCGACTTTTTTACCATCATCATCATTTGAAGCGTTTTCACTTACTCCACTAAGACCACCAACTGCTAATACTGCGGCATATACATCTGGTACGTGATTTCCGATAACAACCTGATATTGTCCGCCGCTTTTCATGACCGTAACGACACCGTCTAAGTTTTTAATTTCCTCAGTTTTTGCAATACTTTCGTCTTTTAATTTGAAACGAAGTCTTGTTACACAGTGGAAAACACTATTAACATTTTCTTTTCCACCAATTAATTCAAGTATGTCTTTCGATAACTTTTCATACTTCATGTTATTGACCCTCCATAAATTAAAATAGATAGAATAATAGAACTCGCGCGCGGGAATAATAACAAAAAGGCAGGCAAAACCAAAATCACGGACCATTGGAGCATTCACTCAAAATGTTCATGTGATTTAGGTTTTGCCTGCCTGACCAGTAACAATCCTAAGTTCTTGTTATCGTTTTCTTGTTTATACTATACTACCATTACGAGAAATTTGTCAACGCCTTCATAAAACTTTTTTCATTTTTTATCGAAAGTTGTCGTTCCTCTTAACTAAAGCACTGTTGCCCTATATTGAACAATTTTGCTTTGTTTAAGATTCGACTTTATTACGGATTGTAATAACATTCGTTGCTTTCTTTTTTTCAGATATGGAAGCAAGTGCAGATTCATTAAATCCTTTTGCGATGAGCCAAACGGCTAAAATCATTTCATTAGCCGCAACTGGCAGCGCCAAAATACCACCCCAAACAGAAACTTGTTGAATGACACCGAACATTTCTAACAAGGCTGCAATAAATACAAGAACTGCCCCTGTTATACCCAAAATGGGTATAAACCTTGGTACGAGCTTGGATTTAAAAAAGATATAACTGTACATCAATGTATTAATGCCCAGCATGAAATTGGGACCAAGCAAAAATGTCCAATCATGCACCGCTTTTAATAAAATACCTGATGCTTGAAAGGAGTCGATATTTTGGGCCCCCGCTGCTACATATTCTCTGCTTAGTGTTAGTAAGGACAGGACGCTGATTATTCCAACCGTAATAATAACCGCTTCAAGAAACCTAAAAGCTAAATGCCAAAGAGCAATCGTTTCATTATACTTTTTTAAAAATGGAAACATGGTGGTTGCAGTACCAATTGCTGAAACGACAAGAATTAACTCCATCACCACTCCCCATATAACCTTGTCTGCATGTGAGGAACCTTGGATCAAGTAATCAGGAGTATTTAGGATAGGTCTGTATAAAATAACAGCTATTACCGCTGTAACGGCTGCCATGATAAATAATACTCCCACAATTTTTGCTGCTTTTTTGCTTGAATTCATATTTATATCCCCTTTTTTAATAAATTCAAAAACAGTAAAGCAAAACACTTTTCGTTTTAGAGCTTAGTTTGATCCCCATAGAAGAATACTTCCTCCAACGGTAAGTTAAAGGCATGAGCAATTCGAAAAGCTAATTCTAGAGATGGAGAGTAATTTCCCTTTTCGAGAGCCACGATTGTTTGTCTTGTTACGCCTACCTTGTCAGCCAACTTCTGCTGGGTCATTTCATCATGGTTAAATCGTAATCTTCGGATATGATTGCCGACAAGATTTTTAGCCATATTAGACTCCTCTTCTATAGTGATAAAGTTTTGTCAAGGATCCGGTGATATCAGAAAAGAACCCTGAAACGATTAGGATTATAAACATCACCTGTGACGGCTGATAGAAAACCAGCGATCCCATTGCAAGTAGAAAGCCGAAAATAAATATAAAAAAAGAAATTCGGTTTGCTTTTAAGTCGATTAACTTATCCAGTTCATCCGCAAATTTTGGTTCCTTTTCTCCCGTCGTCATTCGAAAAATAATGTTAAAAAGAATACTAATAATGATGTGTGCCACTATTGATAACAAAGTCAAAATGAGGACGAATGTACCCCAATAGCGAAAGGTTTCCATCGACTTCAGCCCTCCCTCGGGGTGCCGCGGGTACATATACAAGCAATAAATTGCAAAAATGAGTAAGGTGCTAATCAACGATACGATACTCTTTTTTTCTTGATAGGTCATGGTTTCCCTCCCTGTACATTTTACTTTACACTTAGTAATGTTTATTATACATAATGTAATATAAACTTTACATTAAGTAAAGTATTAATTACAAAAAATTCCAAAAATAAATAAAATTGAAATATACTAACATTAACCGAGCACTAGTTGGAGGAAGTTATGAAATGAAGTACCTAAATATGTGATAAAATTTTGAATAAAAAGAAAACGCAGTTTTATACTTAATATTCACTTAAGTTAATTTTAATAAGATTTTAATAAATATCTCTCCAATTTCTAATATAGTAAAAACAGTGTCATCTCAAATAAATACGAATTGGAAATTGATTAGCAAAATGACACTTCAATAAGGGAAATGATTTTAATGAACTTGTATAACTACATATGAAAATCGAAAAGATATTGTAATATAATCTCTTTTTGTTCAATCAACATGCAATAAAAAACGGCGTATTTCAACAACAATATACTTATTTGATAAGGGGAATTTGTTTTCATGAATCCAAAAATTAGAACCTATCTGCCAGCGATCCTAATTATACTCATTGCTGCTGGCATTCTTATATATCAGGCACTATCGAAACAGGATGTTCCAGACGACCTTAAACATAAAATGCAGGAAGCCGCAAAAAATGGGCAAAATTTGACACCAGAACAAATGAAGGCTATGAGAGGTAAAGGTGACGGGGGCGGATTAAAGGGATGGATGACACAGGTTGGGAATGTTTCCATCTTCTTAGGTACGGTTGCCTTCTGGTGGTTCCGTTTCAAAAAGAAGATGACTTCAAAGGTACCATTTATTAAAAAACTCTCCAAATTTTTATACAAAGTACATAACTTTGTGGGTTGGACTGCTTTAGTATTAACAGCTGTTCATGGTGCCTATTTCCTCTATACCAAAAAACTTGGTGACCATGATCAACTTTCTGGGATTGCAGCCGGTCTTATTCTTCTTACGCTTGCTATGTATGGGTATGTGATTCGTAAAATTAAAAATAAATGGACAAGACAGGTACACAGACTGCTGTCTTTTGCATGGTTAATTGCACTCGCCTTTCATGCAGGCGGATTTTTCGGTACATGTGTCGGCGCTAGTATCGGACTGTGGATTCTTATAGAATTCTTTGAAAGAAGTCAAAGTCAGCCAAAAAAACAAGTGGCATAGATGTCACTTGTTTTTTTGTGAATAAAATTTTAGAATGTAGAATTAATTTCTCCATTCACTTAATTACTCATTATTTCCCCCTGAACTCTACTTCTTGTATGAGTATTAATTTCAAAAAATCAATCTAAAAATAATATTGGTTTCATCTCGTTTTTAGATATATAATAAAGACAAGAACCAAAAGAAAACGTTTCCAGTTGTAGCATTCGCTATTACATATACATAAGGAGGCTATAGATATGAGCCAAGTAGAACGAAATTTCAAAGTGAAACATTTATTAGAAAAACAAAAATTCAATGAAAAAGATATTGCTGTTATGACAGATTCACAGATTGAGTATTATCACTGGCTCTATTTCGAAGATTCAGTTTATGATTATATGTAAGTAGACATGAAACAAATTTCAAATTGAAAAAACATAAATAAAAATGCCTGTCCCGGAGTACTTCGGACAGGCATTTTATCTTGCAATAAACAAAAGAGTTACGATTATTAATAGGCATTGCACTTAACTTGATTTGTTATAATTAAATTTGGTTCTGTCGATGCCTTTATGTCTTCAATAGTATATCCACTAGCCACTTCTATTAATTTCAAGCCTTCCTCCGTTACATCTATTACAGCTCGGTCAGTTATAATTCTATTAACTACTCCTTTTCCCGTTAATGGGAGAGAGCATTTTTTTAAAATTTTTGCCTGTCCATTTTTGTTTACATGTTCCATAATCACAATGGTTTTTTTCGCTCCGTGAACCAAGTCCATTGCTCCACCCATGCCTTTAATCATTTTTCCGGGAATCATCCAGTTTGCCAAATCCCCATTTTCAGCCACTTCCATTCCACCTAGAATGGCGATATCAATATGACCTCCACGTATCATGGCGAATGATTCAGCGCTGTTAAAGAAACTAGCTCCGCTAACTGCTGTGACAGTTTCTTTCCCTGCATTGATCAAATCTGGGTCGACTTCCTCTGCTGTTGGGTACGGTCCAATCCCTAGAAGCCCGTTTTCAGATTGTAAAACCACATGTTTGTTTTCTGAAATATAGTTAGCCACCATAGTTGGCATCCCGATACCAAGATTTACGTAATTTCCGTCTTGAATTTCTATTTCTGCCCTTTTTGCTATCTTAATTCTAACGTTACTCATTTATGTTTGCCCCCCTACTAAGCTCTTACGGTTAGACGCTCAACTCGTTTTTCATGTTTTCCTACAATCAATCCTTGAACATAAATTCCTGGAGTGTGAATTTCATTTGGCAATAGTTCACCGACTTCTACGATTTCTTCTACTTCAGCAATGGTGACTTTTCCAGCAGCAGCCATCATCGGATTAAAGTTTTGTGCTGTTTGTCGGTAAACTAAGTTTCCTAGTTTATCAGCTTTCCATGCCTTTATTAAACTAAAGTCAGCTGTTAATGCCTCTTCTAGTAAGTATTCTTTACTATTAAATTCTCTTGTTTCCCGTCCTTCCGCAATGGGTGTTCCAACACCTGCCGGAGTGTAAAAAGCAGGGATCCCAGCTCCGCCGGCACGTATTTTCTCTGCTAGCGTTCCTTGGGGTACCAACTGTACTTCTAATTCCCCACTTAACACTTGTCTTTCAAACTCCTTATTTTCTCCAACATACGAGGAAATCATCTTTTTTATTTGGTTATTCTTTAATAAAATACCAAGTCCCCAATCGTCTACCCCACAGTTATTTGAAATGACCGTTAAATCTTTTGTGTTCTTTTTACATAATGCTAAGATAAGATTTTCTGGAATTCCAACAAGTCCGAATCCCCCAACCATTAACGTCATTCCATCTTTTATTTCATTTACTGCTTCTTCGAAACTGGTAAAGATCTTTTTCATCACGATTCCCCTTCCTTTATTTAAAACTCACAATTCCCCAGACCAAAGAACATAAAACGCTTACAAAACGGACAAAAAGGCGGTTTTTACCTCCGTCTAATCAATTTCCCTATCATTTGATTAAAATTTTACAATATTCTTTTTTATGAGTAAAATGAATAAAAGTAATAAAAGTTATTACGAAATGGAATAAAAGGTGGTTTAGAATGGAATTAAAGGATTTGCAATATTTTATGGAAATTGTTAAATATGGAAGTTTCACAAAAGCGGCGGCAAGTACTTATCTATCACAGCCAACCTTAAGTAAGTCTATTAAAAAATTAGAATCCGAATTAAATGTTGAATTATTTGAACGTTCAACCCGTAAATTAATGTTAACTGATGCAGGGGAAATTGTTTACAAGCAAGCCTTAACCATATTAGGGGCTACAAATGAGCTCACCCTATTGATAAATGATTTAATGAATTTACCAACTGGCAAAATTAAAATTGGGATTCCCCCTTTGATTGGCACCCTCTTTTTCCCAACAATCGCCAAAAATTTTGGAATGCTTCATTCGTCTGTTTCCTTAGAATTAATAGAACTTGGGGCAAAACGGATTGAATATTTAGTAGAAGAAGGGCAAGTAGACGTCGGAATCGTTGTCTTACCAACCAATCATTCCAAATTTGATGTGATACCATTCATTAAAGAAGAATTTATGTTGTATACAGATCCAACACATCCCTTCGCAAAACAAGAAGAAATCAAACTGGAACAATTAGCAGAGGAAAAATTCATCCTTTTTAATCAAGAATTTGCCTTACACAATTTAATCATTCAGCATTGTCAGAAAGCAGGTTTCTATCCTAAAATAGCCTATCAAAGTTCGCAATGGGACTTAATCGCTGAACTGGTTAGTGTTCAACTTGGAATCACTCTTTTACCAAAATCCATCTATACAAAAATGGACAAACAAACGATTAACATGATTCCATTGCATTCTCCGCCCATGTGGGAACTTGCTGTCATCACCAAAAAGGACCGTTATTTATCCTTTGCCGTAAGAGCTTTGCTTCAGTTCCTTTACGATCAGTATAAAATTTAATGTTTTTTCATTCTATGAAGAAATGCTTTTTATAAAATTTTAGCTAAAGAGCCCTTCCAACTTGAATTTCTTAACATAGATTGTAATGAATGAGTACAAGATTACCACTATCAATGTTGATTATTGTGAATTCCATGTTTGGAGGGAAAAAATTATTAAAAAATTGATCATGAACGATGCGATTCAGTCAAAAGAAGTAAGACTCGTATCAGAAAGCGGTCAACAAGTATTACCCACCATTCAAGCGCTTAATATGGCGATTGAACGGGGATTAGACCTTATTCAAATCACGGAGTCTGATCCGCCTGTTTGTAAGATTTTAGATGCAGGAAAATACAAATATGAATTACAGAAAAAAGAAAAGCAGAACAAACAGAATCAGAAAACAATCGAAACTAAAGAAATACGCATGTCCATTACGATTGACGAAAATGATTTTCAAACAAAGGTAAGAAGCGCGGAGTCCTTTTTGACAAAAGGTTATTATGTCAAAGTAAGTGTTCGTTTTCGCGGAAGAGAAATTACGCATATAAAAATTGGTGAAGAAATCCTTACTAATTTTTGCCAAGAGGTCAGCCACTTAGTGACTTCAAAAACAAATGCTACATTACAAGGGAATATGTTATCGATATTGTTAAAGCCATAAAATTCGTTACAAATAATCCATAAAAAAAGCTCAAATCTTTGAGCTTTTTTTGTGGATTAACTTATTAATTGTTTACAAGGGGGAAAAAAATCTCCCCCACTTTGCCTCTGTCCTATTGTAACTTTATAATAAAAGTTTTAATTTCGTATGGCTTGATCTCAAACGTAAAGGCCTCATTTTCCCTTGCTTCGGAAATGCTTCTTTCCATTAAGTCGCATTCCTGCCACGATTGAATCTGGAAATCACTTGCTACCTCAACGGTTCCTCTTGCACCAGCAAATTCATGCAGGCGGAGGATGAGATGATCATCATTTTCTCCCTTTTTAACTGCATCAACCATGACATTTTGATCAGCAATATGAAACATGGAAACACTTTGAGACTGGCCTTCTCCATAGGTCAATGGATTATTTAGCTCCCAAGCATGCTGTACAGTATTACCTTCGTACCAGCCTCCAGCATGAGGAAGTAAGGAATAAGTAAACAAATGTTCACCTTGGTCAGCCAATACATCAGGGTAAACAGCAGACTTTAACAGTGTAAGTCGAATGACATTATCTTTGATATCATGTCCGTATTTACAATCGTTAAGTAAGCTTACACCATAATCCCGTTCAGAGAGGTCTGCCCACTGATGACCAACCGATTCAAATCGTGCGTAATCCCAGCTTGTGTTCCAATGTGTTGGACGTTTTACATTTCCATATTGAATATCATACGTTGCCTCTGTAGCCCGAATTTCAACAGGGAAAGCAACCTTCAACAGTTGATTTTGGTCATGCCAATCAATCTTTGTTTCAAAATCAATTCGCGGACTTGTAGCATAAAGGACCATTTTCTGATTAATCACTGAGTTTGAATAAGCCCATGTAAACTCGACAACACAACGTACCGGACCATTTTCAATCACTTTAGACTCTTGTAAACTCGTAATCTCTTTCATCTTTTCTTGATAATAAAGATCGATATCCCATGCATCAAATCGCATTGGTTTATCTTCAAAGACCTGAAGCACATTACCACGCGCATTAGGCGCCAAAACATTTCTTCCGTTTTTCTTGTCATAGATTTTCGTTAGCTGGCCATTATCATTCCATGTAATCTCATAATAGTCGGATGAAATACTATTTCCAGACTCATTGAACGGCGAAGCTGTATGGTTTGTCCCCTTTTCATAAAAAATGGAGCTTTTTCCGAATGATGGAACTTCATCCACTTTGACTAGCCATTCTCCATTAGCTGTTTGCTGAGCATCGAGGACCTCACCGGTTTCTTTCTTCCACAATAACTCACCAGTCGTGTTGGTGTTAATTTTAACCGTATCATTTCGCTTCCATGAAGAAGAATTATAAATGGTGTAAGATGGTTGTCCATGATTTTCGGTTAAGGATTGCGAAACTTCCTTCCATGCATTCACTGCCAGCTCATAGGCTTGTCCATATTCCAGCTTACTGTCTTCATAAACCTCGTGAATAGAGGATCCTGGAATGATATCATGGAATTGATTCCGAAGGACAATTTTCCAGCTTTCTCCTAATTGTTGTACAGGATAAGCTGACCAAGAACCCGAAAGTACACTGTTCAAGGTATTAAGCCATTCAGTTTCACGAAGAAGCAGCTCCATTTTGCGGTTCATCCGTTTATTATAGGCCTGAGATGTGTAGGTTCCGCGGTGATACTCAAGATAAAGCTCGCCATCCCATGTATGAACATATTGGTCTGTATTTTCTACCGTCTTATGAAGGCGTCTAAAAAATTCATCGGCTCTGCCTGTCTTAACAGCTGGCAAACCAGGCATCTTATCTAATTTTCTCCTCATTTCCAGCATTTCACGATTAACACCGCCGCCTCCGTCTCCATAACCATAGGAAATTAAAAGCTCCTGGTTTACAGCTTTATCACGATACGCTTCCCAAACTCCTTTTACAGAGCGAGGAGTAATCTGTCCGTTGTATGTATAGAACCAGCGGTCATCCTCAGGAGTGGTGATAAAATGAGTTAAGATCTCCGTTCCATCAATCCCCCTCCATTTAAAGGTATCATGCGGCATGCGATTATATTGACTCCAGCTAATTTTCGTGGTCATAAAAGTCTTAATGCCGGATTTCACTAAAATTTGCGGAAGGGCCCAGCTGTACCCAAAAACATCCGGAAGCCACAAATATTCACATTCTTTTCCAAAGTGTTCCCGGATAAATTTAGTACCGAACAACAATTGACGGACAAGTGATTCGCCTGACGTTAAATTACAGTCCGCTTCCAGCCACATACCACCTTCTGTTTCCCAACGTCCTTCCTGAACCTGTTTTTCAATTTGCTTAAAAATCTCGGGATAATCGTTTTTAATATAATCATATAATTGTGGCTGTGTTTGTAAAAAAACGTAATCCGGGTATTTCTCCATTAAACGGAGAACCGTCGAAAAAGAGCGTGCAGCTTTTTCTCTTGTATGCTTCAGCCTCCATAACCAGGCTACATCGATATGGGTATGTCCAATTGCTGTAACGGTAACGGGATAGTTTTTTGGAAGTTGCTCTATTTCTTCATTTATAACTGCTTGTGCTTGATAAAGGGAATCATAGAAACCCTCTGATCCGGGTTCAGACCAATCGATTATCAAGAACGCCCTGTCTAAAGCCTTTAATAATGCTTGCCTTTCCGGCTGATTTTCCTGCAGATACTCTACAGTTGCGAGCCCTGCCTTTGCGGTGTAATATAGATCATCGACCTTTTCATCCAGGCATGCGATAAAAGCCGTTTTCAACTGATGTTCCTGCAGTGTCGGCTTACCTCCGCCTTCGAGTCCGGACCAAAGTCGGAAGCACATTTCAATGGTGGTGCCGGCTCTTCTGCCATCCAAAAATACTTCCTGATGGTTCATGTCGACACCTTGATAGGGCTCTCCGTTTACATAGAGCAGGGATTCAAATCCTGAATTATTACCACCGCCCGTTTTTCCAAAATCAAACACTCCAACAATTTTTTGCTGTCCCCACTGCTCTGGGATCGGTATGAGCGTTTTCAGCCAAATGTATTTATCTCGACCTTCCCATCGATCCCCTACGTTCATCGTTTCCCATGGTCCACCCTCTGGTGGCCTCTGTCCAATCTTTCCTTCCTCATCTTCTTGAGACTGAAATGATGCCACCGGCAGAATATTTCTATAGCGATAGGAATCTAGTTCTTGTATCCTTCTCTCTAGCTTATCAATAGTCCAAAACATATCAAACACTCCTTTAAATTGTTATTATCCTTTGGAAGCTCCACCTAGACTGAAACCTTGAGACATAAAACGCTGAGAAAACATATATAAAATGACAGCAGGCATCGTATAAATCAGCGAGAACGCTGCAAGTTTTCCGTACTCAATCATTCCAAAATTACCAAAAAACTGAAAAATGGTTACAGATGCGGGAAATTTATCAGGTGTTTGGATTAATATGTATGGGACAAAAAAGTTCCCCCAACTTCCGGAAAAGGTAAAAATCGCGACCGTACAAATTCCAGGAATCATCAATGGTGCAACTACCTTCCTTAGACCACCCCAAACGGATGCACCATCAATCCACGCGGATTCTTCCAATTCCAACGGCACAGAATCCATAAAGTTTTTCATCATCCAAATCGCATACGGCAATCCAGATGCCGTTAAAAACAAAATCGTCCCGATGAGAGAATCCTGCATATTGAGATATAGGAAGAGCTGATACACAGGCACCATGACCGCAGTAATCGGTAAAGCCGTCATAAACAAAATGGTATACATAAATGATTTTTTAAATTTTAGTGCATATCGGGATAGTGGATAAGCTGCCATGATGGCCACCACTACAACCAGCACTGATTGTCCAAAAGATATAAATAACCCGATGCCAAAGGAACGAAGAGTGGCTGGATCAGTCAAGATGGAAGTGAAGTTATTAACCGTAAAAGAACTAGGCATTTTCAAAGCTTGCTGTGCATTAGGATCAAAAGATGCGAACAGGACCCACAAAAGCGGTAGGATAAACAAAAGACCAATAATCGATAAAATAATGTATGGGACAACTTTTTTAACTTTATAGCGGTTCACTTCTAACTCCTCCCTTAAACATTGACCTTCATGGAGCGGATATAAAACAAGCTTGCACAAATTCCGATAAGGAGCAGAATTAAGGATATCGCCGTTCCATAGCCAAGTTGGTAATTTACAAACGCCTGGTTATACATAAAAATAGGAAGAGTTTGTGTTGATGTTCCAGGGCCGCCGCCAGTCATCGCATAAATTAACGTAAACACCCCTAAAGTTTGCAAGGTTACGAGAATCATATTGGTAACAATCGATCCTTTCACCATTGGCAAGACAATACGGAACATGACTTGAAAACGGGAAGCTCCATCTACAACTGCTGCTTCTTCCACACTTTTCGGAACATCATCCAAAGCAGCCTGGAAAACCAGCATCGAAAAAGCCGTTCCATGCCAGATATTAGCGACTATCACACTGACCATTGGGAAGGTATACATCCATGTAACCGGTTTTAATCCAATATGCTCGAGAAGCATATTTAAGGTTCCATTATCACCTAAAAATGCTACCCAACAAAAAGCGACTACAATTTCAGGGGTTACCCAGCCGGCGATGACAATGATGCCTATAATCCGGCGAAATGTTTTGTTTTTCTCCTTCATCAAGACAGCGAGAATAAACCCTAAAACCTGCTGGCCAATGACGGCAGAAAAAAGCAAGAACACAATGGTTTTTACAACACTGATGCGGAAATTCGGATCTTGAAACATGGATAAAAAGTTTTGAAAGCCAATAAACTGAACACTCTTTGCCTCTGAACCAGTTAAAGAAAGATTCGTAAAGGCAAAATAAAAAGTGAGTAAGATAGGTCCAACAAAAAAGACAAGCAATAGGATCCAAGCAGGTAACAAGAAGAGAACCGATTTCAGTAAAGTATGATCCTTTTGGGTTTTCTGCTTGATTGTGACTGTTTGTGATACAACCGTATTTGTATTCATTTCACACCCCGTCCTATTATTTTTAGAAGGAGGTTACCTTTTTGGGGTTCAAAAAGGTAACCTATCGTTCCTTTTCGGTTATTTTTCAATTACATTATCTGAGCCGACAATTTTTGTTACATTTGTTTGATATTGCTTTGCAGCCTGATTTGGCGTAATTTTTTCTGTTACAACATCCTCGACAAGTGTTTGAATTTGAGTCGAAACCGTTGGATATTTATCAACCGCTGGACGGAAATGTGTGAATTTTAAGAAGTCAGTGGCTTCTTTAAACATTGGGATTTCTTGATATGTTTTCTCTTGTGCAACATCATTACGTGGAGTCAAATTTCTTTCTTTCGATAGGAGTGCAAGATTGTGTTCTTTCGATGAAGCGAATTCAATAAATTCCCAAGCTAAATCTTTATGATGTGAATTTTTTGGAATTGAAAGAGCCCAACCACCAGACATCGAGGTGGTTCCAGGAGCTTGCCCATGTTCAGTCGGCATTGCTGCAAATCCTAACTTATCAAAGGCTTCAGGCCAAGGTGCAGCCCCCGTCTCACCCCAGTTGCCTGTCTGCCAGAATCCATCTAATCCAATGGCTAGCTTTCCTTTAGGCATTAATTGCTGATATGCCACGGCACCGCCTGACCCATTTAAAACCTGAGAAAGATTTGGTCCAAGCTTTTCCTTATATACAGTATGGATAAAATTGAATGTATCTGTAAGTCCTTCGCTTTTGACAATCCATTTTTTCGAATCGTTATCATATAGTGGTGTTTCTGTACCATAAAGCAGCATTTCAAATGTTTGCATCGATGTTGCTTCCCCTGTTGCTTTACCTGAGTTCATCCATAATGGTGTCACATCAGGCAATTTTTCTTTAATGGTTCTTGCCGCTTGAAGGATATCATCCCACGACTTAGGTTCCCATGGAACTGGAAGACCTGCTTTTTTAAATAAATCCTTGTTATACCAAAGACCTCTGGAGTCGGTATTATATGGGACCCCATAAATTTTTCCATCTTGAGCAATGACACCTTTTTTAACACTGTCATTATAATTGCTCCAATCACTCCAGTTCTTGATCTTATCATCAAGAGGCTGTAAATACCCTGCACTTGCATCTGAATTGACCATAAAGGTATCCTCTGTGACGATGTCAGGTGCCGTATTTGGAGATTTCAGCATTAAAGCAATTTTGGCGAAATAATCACCTTCTGAAACTACTAGTGGTGCAAGCTGAACATCTACCTTTGGATGTTCCTTTTCAAATTGTGGAATGATATCTTTATTGAGCCAATCTGTAAGACCTTTGTTTGTTCCTCCTCCAGAACGGTATGTAATTTTGATTACTTGTTTATCACTGCTGTTTGAGGATGCACTTTGATTCGAACACGCTGAACTTACTAAAACACTTCCTGTGATAATTGAAACAGCCGCCATTTTCTGCAACATCTTCTTTTTCATAAATCTCTCCCCTTTTACACTTATTCCCACAAAAGAAAACGGTTACAACAGTGATGTAAAAAATAGAATGATACCATTGTTTTGGTACTTCATTCCTCCCTTCACTTAATTTGCTAACTTAATATATCGATAGCATAAATGATATATTTAGTATATGTCAATATACCAAATAAATTTTCTTAAAGTTAGAAAAAAAATAGTAAGATAGCACTACGAAATGAAATAGGATCGCATTATTTTCAAGTTACTATTTTATTATTTTTAATAACCTCTCTAAATATATCTATTTTTAAAAAAAGAATAGGAATACCCGTCAAAAAAATATGATCAGCTCATTGTAAGGATTTGTACTATATGATATATTCAATATATCAAATGTTAGGAATGATGATTTATGGAAACTCCATTATATGAAAAAATTTACCTTAATTTATTAAACCAAATTGAAACTGGTCAATTAAAACCAAGCGATCAGGTTCCTACTGAGAAAGAATTAGCCGACCGATATCAAGTCAGTAGAATCACTTCTAAAAAGGCGCTTGAGAAATTAGTGCAAATCGGGGCAATTGAACGCATTCGTGGCAGAGGTTCCTATGTATCTAAGACACTTCCTGATTTTGGAACAATTAATCCAAAGACGCATTTCGAACAAGGTGATTATCCAAATCGAGAAGTGAATGGGTTAATAGGACTTATCATTCCAGAATTCTTTAAGGATTGCTTTGGAAGGAAACTACTTAGTACGATTGAAAAACGCTGCTCAGAATTGAAATATAATTTAATCATTAAGCTGACTTATGGAAGCCAAGAGGAAGAGGACGAAGCTATTAATACGATGATACAGCAGCAGGTTAAAGGGATTATTATTTTTCCAGTCCATGGCCAGCATTACACCACAAGTTTATTGCGATTGGTTCTGGAAGAATTTCCACTCGTCTTAATTGACAGATATTTAAAAGGAATTCCAGCTTGCGCTGTTTATACTGACAATCATACGGCAGCTCAAAATCTAACAGATTTTCTCTTTACTCAAGGACATGAGCATATAGCCTTTGTTTCACCTCCAGAGGAATATACTTCCTCAATTGAAGAGAGAATTAAAGGGTTTAAGACAGCTTATTTGCAAAAAGGAATTGCCGTAAGTCCAAACTATATCCTGACAGATATGTTCAGTACATTACCGACTTTCAATAGATCTGATGAGTTTTTCGAGGATCAGTTAAAGCTGCGGAATTTCATTGAGGAAAATTCTCATGTAACGGCATTCATTGCTTGTGAGTATGAAATTGCATGTGTCCTAGCACAAGTTCTGAAATCTCTCGGAAAATCCATTCCAAATGATTACGCTATTGCTTGTTTCGACCATCCCGGCTGGTTATATAATGATATGATTTTCACGCATATTAAACAAGATGAAGATGGTATTGCAATAAAAGCAGTAGAATTACTTCTTCAACAAATTCAAGGGGAAACCGTCCCTGTTCAAAATATGGTGGATTACCAGTTAATTAAAGGAAATACATTCTAAATTGATTGGCTCATTCTAAGCATGAAATGGCTGATTTTTGAGAGTGAATGGCTCATTTTTAGCATGAATTGGCCGATTTTTGCCAGTGATTGGCTCATTTTCATGCTTAATTGGATTTTTTACCAATTATACCCAAATAAAAAGGAACAAATCATTGACAAAAGTTAGCAGGATTCATGATTATGTGTTACACTTAATTTACCATTTGATTTACTGTTTACATGTGCCCCACTCAAAAATGAGTGGGGCTCCTTGCTGTAAGGGCAAAGAACAAAAGCGCAAGCGCCTTGAACAGCCCCGACAAGCATAAGACGCTCAGGGAAAGAAGGCGTTCTTTGCCTTCATTCCCTGAGCGCCTTATGACCTCGAGGGGCTAGGCGCTGGAGCTGGACGTCGAAAGTCCTTATATTAACTGTTATCCACAAGCGATAATTTTATAATTTTTTAAACGATAAAAAACAGACTCTGGTAAAGAGCCTGCTTGGATTTGTTTATGTTATTAAGCTTTACGAACGTTAGCTGCTTGAGCTCCACGTTGACCTTGTTCAACATCGAAAGTCACTGCTTGACCTTCTTCTAAAGTTTTGAACCCTTCGCCTTGAATAGCTGAGAAATGAACGAATACGTCTTCTCCACCTTCACGTTCGATGAATCCGAAGCCTTTTTCACTGTTAAACCATTTTACTTTACCATTTTCCATTTTTGTTGCCTCCTAGTGCGTAAACACACATATTGTTACTATCCTTGCTCTCAGTGATCATCAAGACGCAAAGTTCTACTAATACGATCCTTTACACCGAACAAAAATAATTCTAATAAATATTAACATTTTTCACATATATTTGCAAGCAGGCAATGAAGAGAGAACATATTGCTCTTTGGTTGTTCTATTTTAATTACAGTGCCCTGCTAAAGCAAAGCAATTACTAACTAGATTCTATTGATTAGCAAACCAATAGAAAACCCTGCCTTTTTGAAATTAAGGCAGGGAAGTTCAACTAGTTTTTTCAAAAAATTCATTTATTGATTTGCTTTTTTTACCCATTCAGCAACTGTAACCGTACGTTTTGCTTGATGTTTTACAGCAGCTTGAACATCCTCAATCATTTTTCCGTCTTGACCAACCGTCACGCTTGTACCGTATGGGTTACCGCCTGAGCCAAATATAACTGGATCTGTGTATCCAGGAGCAGCGACAATAGCACCCCAATGATACATGGAGGTATAAAGTGATAAAATGGTGGCCTCCTGACCGCCGTGAGAATTTTGTGCAGAAGACATCGCACTTACAACCTTATTGACAAGTTTTCCGTTAAACCAAAGACCGCCAGTTGTATCTAGGAATTGCTTCATTTGTGATGGCATATTGCCAAACCGAGTTGGTACGCTGAAAATAATTGCATCTGCCCATTCTAAATCATTTAATTGAACCTCTGGAACATCTTTTGTTGCGTCTACATGGGCTTTCCAAATTGGATTACCTTCGATCGCTGATTGCGGTGCAAGTTCTGGTACTTTTAAAACCTTAACTTCAGCACCCGCTTCTTTTGCCCCTTCTTCAGCCCATTTTGCTAGTTGGTAGTTGGTTCCACCCATACTATAATACACTACTGCTAATTTTACATTCGTCATTTTCACTGTCCCCTTTTCAGTTAATTTCCAAAAAGTTTGGAAAATAACCCCTTTTTCATACACCAACTATTATGTCTTTCTTTTATCATCTACATTCCTTTTTTTGATAAGTCATTTCAGAATCAAATGGCAGAGACTTTCATCAGATTCCTGCAGCCTTAATTCGGTACTACTTGCCCATTTCCAATCATATTCTTTATAAAAGAATACCCGTAGAGGAGTGTAAAGTTAGGTGAGAAATGTTAAGGTTCGTTTACGCCCCATTGCTAGTAAGGTCAATTTACCCACTGTTGTGAAATCAACTATACTTCCGGGTAACACAACGGAAAGCTTATTTATTGCAACCCAGGTAGGAGAAATCTTTTACATAGGAAACTCGAGATTAAGAACTTTTTTAGACATTCGACCTCAAATAATAAAATTAGGTGGTCCTAGTGGTGGTTATGATGAACGAGGATTGCTCGGGCTAGCGTTTCATCCCGCATTTTATTCAAACGGTCATTTTTATCTTCATTATTCAGTAGCTGGAACACAAGGTCCAGGTGCTTTAACCGAACATTTTAAGCCTAACCCATGTGATCCAAGGACCTTAAACCAAAGTTGGAAAAATAGAGAAACTCAATATGACCATATTGACACAGTTGAAGAATGGATCTTACCCTCGAATGGTCAACCTCAAAAACGGCGGACATTACTTAATTTAAGAAGACCATTTATGAATCATAATGGTGTCAATAGCTTAAACTTTTCACCTGAAACGGGAAAACTTGTTTTAACAACCGGAGATGGTGGATCAGGATATGATCCATTTAATTTAAGTCAGGATTATATGGAAATAGCCGGTAAAATTCTTGAAATTGATGTAGCTAAGAATACTTTTATCAATAATCCACCCGTAGTCTCACGTTTTAATGAACTTCCCGTCCCTATACAGGAAACCCTTTCAGTAATGGCCAATGGGGTTCGTAATATACCAGGCATTTCATTTCAAAGGTTTTATCATCAGTTTATTAAATATGTGGGAAATGTTGGACAGGATCTGGTAGAGTCGATTTTTTCTTTCGTTCACTATAAATCAATACCGGTAACTCAGCTAGTTCAAGCTTCTTTAATGAAAACTGAACCTAATCAAGAAGGTTTTATTAACTTGGGCTGGCGAGGTTGGGAAGGTGCTTTTCCTACTTCAACTATAAAAGGCTGCTCGGCAAATCCGAAACTGGATGAGAAAACAATGGCTTATTTCAATGAAGTAATAGAAACCTCCATAAGGCGTCTTCTGCCTCTAACTAGTTATTTTCATGAAGATCAAAGGCCTAATAAGTTTGGAGGAACTGCACTGACAGGAGTGCAAGCCTATATGGGGAATGCAATCCCTGAATTAACGGGTAGCGTTTTGTTTACCGATCTAGCACGAAAAGGATCTCAATCTCCTGCTAAAGGAGTTTTAGCTTTTTCTAGGATAAGAACAGATGGGAAACTAAATGATTATAGTGTAATTGAAACCGATTATAATTTTGGGTCTCAATCAGCTTATTATGTTAGTTTGGGTACGAATCTTGATCAAACCAAACTATTTTTAGGAGTTTATGGCTCTATGAAAGTGACGGATTTAAATCAAGGTACTGTTTTTGAAATTGTTCCATGAATATAAATACGACAAAGGCTACCTCAAAATTCATATTCTTATAACAAAAGAAAACCTCCTCGTTATATCGGTGGCACCGACATGACAAGGAGGTTACTCCATTTTACTCTTTCTTTCCAATAACTACAGTTGCATCCATTTCTTCATTTCTGGCTATTTTGGCAGTTAGTCCCGCATTAACAAAAATTTCAAAGGTTTGATCAGCCTGCATTTTGCTCGTCTCTACCAATAAATGCCCTCCATGAGCAAGCCATTGAGAAGCCTCATCTGCTACCTTTCGCTGGAGGTCTAATCCGTCCATTCCTCCGTCAAGTGCGACTTTTGGTTCATATAAGCGTGCCTCCTGAGGCAGCAGCCTTATTGCATCAGTAGGAACGTATGGTACATTGGCGACAATTACATTCACACGTCCTCTTAATGAATGGGGTAGTGCTTGATACAAGTCCCCTTGATAAACGTGCCCCCCAATGTTAGATATATTGCGTGAGGCACATTTTAAAGCAATGGGATCAATGTCAACTAAGTGTAATACAATTCTTTTCAAGTCGGTTGCTACTGCAGCACCTACCGCACCTGTCCCACAACATAAATCAACAACTATATCAGAAATGGTGGTCAATGCTACTGCCTGCTGAACCAGAAACTCCGTCCGTTGGCGCGGTACAAAAACTCCCTGTTCTACTTCTATCCGCAGTCCACAAAATTTTGTAAATCCGAGTACGTATTCCAATGGTAAACCACTGGCTCGACTTTCTACCATTTTCATTAAATTTTCGATACTGCCAGCCTCCGAGATAAGTAACTGTGTTTCTTCTTCAGCAAAAACACAACCCTCAATCCGTAGACTGTCGATTATCCTTTTTTCCATTTCAATCTCTATAGAGAAAGTTAAGTTTTGTGCTATTTACCCCACCACTTCCGATTCCTTCATGGTTATTTTTCCCTATACTAAATAAATAAGGATTTACAGGATTTTCAACTTTGTTTTATTACATCCTCAATGTTGTTAGTAGCTTCTTTAGATGGTTGCGATTTTATATGTTCAAGAGCATCAGCAATTCTACGTAACTGCTTAATCATTTCTTCAGATTGTTGGTCGTTCATTTGTTTGCCTCCCTTATTTGGATTACCCTCAAACTTACATTTTCTGTATCAATGACTTACTCGCTCGGAATACAGGGACTTTGCCAGCATGAATTATGAATTCTTCACCCGTTTTAGGGTCGATTCGAGTACGAGCATCACGATGACAAACTTCAAATTTGCCAAACCCAAAAAGCGCAAAAGAATCTCCGCTAACTAGTGTTTGTGTGATAACATCGAATACAGCCTCTACAGCTGATTCTGCATCTTTTTTAGAAATTTCAGATTTCTCTGACACTACATTTACTAATTTTGTTTTGTTCAAAAGTTATACCTCCAATTAGTCAAAAAATAATACGAACATACCCAAAAAGTTGAGACGCCGAACCGGTAAACCCCAAAAATTATTTTTATAAACTTATTCGGTAAATATCGATGATTGTGCGGAGAAGAAATAAGAACAATCGATTATGTGGAAATACTGAGGTATAACAAACATATAAGTTGAAGACATTGGATAAATAATGAAACTTATCTAAAAAAATAATCCATTCATTATTAGTTACTCTTTTAAGGATAGCACACGGTGTCTAATTTATCAAATTTATTATAATATCATTAAATATCAATTTTAGTCAATGTTTTTTTAAAAAAAGCTAATATGATATCAATCTGATAAAATTTGACCTTTCTGCCTTGCTTATCTTTTTTAATTTCCTTTATTCTTCGATTTCGGTACTTAATTCACTTTAACCCCATATGCTTTATGTATGAGGAGTGAAAAATTATGCAAAAGAGTCAGTTTGATATTGAAACACTTAAACTAATTAGAAATAAACTAGATTATATTTACTCCATAGCTAAATGCAATTATAATGACAACCCCGAATTAATGGATACAATTGAAAGTTTAGCTGAGGTAGCAAACATGTTTGCAAATATTAGAATTCAAGAGTTAAACGATCATGTAGAAACCTTGGGTCCTCAAGGATTTATTGTCTCAAGACTTGGCAATGCATACTCTAGAATGAAAAATTATGAGAAACAAAAAGATAGCGATTTTCCTCCTTGGAAGTTATAATAGTTATTTAAGGCAAGCCAGTTCCCGACTGCTTGCCTTATTTATTTGAGAAATTTGATGAACAAGTAATTTAAGCAAAAATGCTGGATATTATTAAGAAGTCCTGCCAAACTTATAATAGATAGCATGTATCAACGACAAAGGGTATAATTTGACCAATTAATTATTGGAAGCTAAAGAAGGTGAAAAAATGAGGGAAAGTCTTTTTACAATTGGGAAAGAAGTTAAAATTAAAGCATCTGGTGAATCAGTTACCATCTCTAAATGTCATTATGTTAAAAACATGAAAAGATACTCTTACATTGTTAAGGAACATCCAAAAACCTTTTTCTTTGAAGAAGAATTAATTGAAGAATAATACTTTTAATTGATAAAAAAAGCCCACCTAATTAATAAAGTCGAGTTCTAGTAACAGTTATAAGTAAATGATGTGATGGTGGGACTGCGTGGGAATCGGACCCACCAGACCTGGCACGCACGTCTCAAGCAGTTTTGAAGACTGAACGTCTTTTTTGACTATCTTCTTAAACGCTTAGAAAAGATTAATCCTCAGAGCAACTAAAAGTACATAGAGTTGATTTAGAAATCTCTAAATCACTCGAATTTTACCAACTCTTCTATTTCGATTACCCTCTTTAGTATTCAGTGCTCTTTGGGATTTAGGACTTGGAAATGAAATGAGGCCAGCTTTAATCAGGGCATATCCGATAAAGGTAGTAAAGATCGTACTTCCAATCAGAAACCAGATGAATCTTCTGCATACATGGCTTAACATATTTTCACCTCTCTAACCTCTCATTGATGATAAATATGATGAAATCATCATTTTTATGTCGTCTTATTCAACTCTGACTACCTTCCTCCTGCCCGAAAATAAATCTTTTTTTATGTCAATAAACTACTTATGTATATTGTCTTTATATCTCTTAATCAACGAAACCCCAGTTCCTCTAAGTACCTTTTTCTACCAATATGTTTTATCATTATTAATACAATAATTTGTTTATATCATTTTCAATGAAAATCACCGGAGGGGAAACATATGTCTATAACAAACAAAACCCGCTATCTTTTTATTACTGCCGTTGCTTTGGGAACGCTGCTAAATCCCTTGAATTCTTCGATGATTGCCGTTGCGCTTTCTCGCATCCAAAATCAATTTTCTCTTTCTTTTACGGATGCATCATGGCTTATCTCCACATATTATCTTGCAAGTGGTATTGGTCAGCCTGTCATGGGAAAGCTCGGCGATGTGTTTGGACTTAAGAAAATATATTTAATCGGTCTCGTTATGATTGCAGCAGCTTCATTTGCAGCTCCCTTTTCGCCAAGTTTTGGCTGGCTAATTGCGATCAGGATCATCCAGGCAATCGGAAGTTCAGCGCTTTTCCCTGCAGGCATGGGAATGATTCGCAAATCAATTACGGAAAATCAAGCACAGGCACTAGGTGTGCTTTCGATTTTTTCATCCGTTTCCGCCGCATTCGGTCCTTCCATTGGTGGATTTCTCACACATTACTGGGATTGGCAAGCGATCTTTTTGGTTAACTTCCCATTCATTTTAGCAGCCTTTTTTCTGGGAATATTTATTCTACCAAAAGATAGAAGGGATAGAAGCCGGAAAGTCACCATTGATTTTTTCGGAATCCTTCTATTTACTCTGTCCATTTTAAGCTTGCTATTGTTTTTGCTGTCATGGGAAAGCGGTGTTAACTGGGTAGAACTATTGGTAAGCCTGGTTTTGATCTTCGTTTTTTATCAATACGAGAGAAAACAATCGCAACCATTTATCAATGTAGGATCACTTAAAGAAAACCTGAATATGAGTCTTGTGTACGTACAGTTTATCCTGGTCAACGTGATTTTCTACTCGATATTCTTTGGAGTTCCACTCTATCTGCAAAACGTTCGCCATTTCGATTCCAAGACTACGGGTCTTGTTATGCTTTCCATTGCCGGCTTTGGCATTATCGTTTCTCCTTTGGCTGGACGCTGGATTGACAATCGTGGTTCAAAACCGGCATTAATCGCAGGGACATCCTGTATGATTGCAGGTTCTTTGCTTCTACTTACCATCCACGTTTCATCGCCGGCGGTATGGATATTCTGTTGTTTATCCGTTCTTGGATTCAGCAACGGCTTCAACAATCTTGGTTTGCAGACAGCACTGTACTCGTTTGTACCTCCTGCCGAAACCGGTACTGCTTCGGGACTTTTTATGACGTCTCGATACATAGGGACCATTTTTTCTTCTAGCTTACTGGGTATTCTATTCGGGAAGCAATTTACAACAAGCCATTTTCATGTAATGGCCATCATCTGTGTGATTATCGGAATCATGATTATGCTGTTGACGATTCGGATGCCCCAAAAACTGAAACAGAATCAATAGCAAAAGGGACACTCGTGTCCCTTTTTTATAATTGATTTCATAGTGACAATGGACATGATGAAAAGGATTATTCTTCAAATCCACTCCCTATATCAATTCTCTTTTTGTTCAATGAGAGTAACCAATTCCTCAATAATATCGTTTAAGCACATCTTACTTGTATCTTTTTTTAGAATTATAGATGTTTTATAAATCAACATTTCTTCTTGTTCATTCACAACAAAAACCCCCAATATATTATTCCATCAGTCTTAACCTAATCCTACTAAGAACTTTTGTTAAAACTTCAAATATATCAAAAAAAGTAGCGTGCCAGTGGAGGTAAAGCTGCTTTTTTGTGCAATCATAGAATATTCCTTAACAAGAAGGGCTCATCTACTTAAGAGTGTTTTTTTCTTTAAAATTATTATTTACTTGGCGCAACAAGTTTACCAATGCTATCTTCAAATCGTTGAGCAATATTTTGATGAATTTCCCTAGTTTGTTTTAAATAGTTGTCTGTGATAGCTTCCCCAGCGTTCCATGCTTCATTTGTATATCTAATAAATGACTCACTATTTTGTTCAACAAGCTTCTCTGATTTCTCCATTAAGTCAAAGGCAGTATTAATTGGAGTTAAAGAAAGCTCCTCTAATTTATTAGCTACTTCACTTACTTGACCTTTTAAAGATTCAGTCACTTCTTGAGTATATTCATTAGAATTGATATCAGTGATTTGGAATAAGCTTTTACGCAAATCGCTATTAATTTTTGTTGCATCCTCAAAAAGACCCTTTAAAGTATTGCGGTATACTTCATTGAACTTTGTTGTTTGCTTTATAGAATTCAAGAAAAGTTCTTGGCCTTGTGCTCTATATTCTCTATTACAAGAAATTGCACCTTCAAATTGATCCCAAAATGTTTCAATTAATGACTCTGAAACATAGCTTGTTTCGTTTTGCAGCTCTACTTCTTGAATCTCAACTTCTGCAACCTCTACTTTTTGAACTTCCTTACTAAGAACTTTTTCTTTTGGTTCCATTACCTTTTGTGCCATCTTTATTCCTCCTCATGTCCTTTTTTAAATATCACTATTTTTTCCTCCTATGAAACGGAGGTATGTAGAGTTTAATAATTTTGGTTATAAATATAATTTACGAAATTACTATATATGTATTTTACACATATAAGTTAAAATTAGTCAATTAGACATACTCAATAAAGTGAGTAAATTTTAATAATTTTATAAAAGCATGGTGGCTTTGAAGATTTTCAAAAACCACCATGCTTTTATATTGCGTCATTGAAATGACAAGTCATTAACATTTATCCCGTTCATTTCTATTAAACTATAAAGTTCTTTTACATAATTCATCCAAAGAATCAGGAATTGGAAACAGTTCTGATAACCTTTTAATTTTTCCATCAACATCTTTAAATACTATGTGATCACGAGTGAATTTACGCGGACTATCAATGCCGCAAGCCGCAGCTAAGGCAAACAAACCTTGACGTACATTAATGATGTAGTTCATGACTCGCCATTTCTTTTCCTCTGGCACAAGTGCTCCTTGATATTTTGGATCGGTGGTCGTTACACCCGTAGGGCATTTACCCGTATGACATTGAAGTGCCATAATACAGCCGTTAGCAATCATAAATCCTCGCGCAGAGTTTACGGCATCTGCACCAATCGCAATGGCAATCGCAATTTTATCGGCTGAAATTAACTTTCCTGAAGCAAAAATTTTCAGCTTTTTTCGTAGACCAAACTGATGGGCCTTATCAACAACCGCAATTAGAGCAGGATATAAAGGAAGCCCCATTGTATCTGCCATTGATTTGTAAGTGGCGCCTGTTCCTCCTTCTCCACCATCAACCGTAATAAAGTCCGGATAAATCCTAAGATTATTCATGGCCTCGAAAAAATCATCCAGGATGGATGGATATCCAACGACAATTTTGATTCCAACAGGTTTTCCACCTTCATCTTGCAGCATTTTGATAAACTGCAAGGTTTCGGGCGCATTATGCAAAAATGGAAAGCGATTTGGGGAATTAATGGTCTTCCCCACTGGAACCTTACGAATATTTGCTACTTTGGTTGTAACCTTCGACCCCTCCAGATGTCCGCCACGGATTTTTGCTCCCTGGCCAAATTTAAGCTCAAATGCTTTTATATTCGGTTCCTCGGCTTTACACTTAAATTCATCAATAGAGAAATTCCCCTCATCATCGCGAAAACCAAATAAACCAGGGCCAATCTGAGCAACCACATCTACACCACTTTCTAAATGCTCTGGTGCAACTCCGCCCTCCCCCGTATTAATCCATGACCCTCCTGCCAGACGGCTGCCATGACCTGTTGAAAGTATATAGTTTTCACCGACTGCTCCGTAAGATGTGGCCGAGGCACCAAATGGACCACGAAGTTTCCATGGAAATTTCCGATTCCCCCCAACGATTATTGTCTCTTCCTCATGGTAAAGCCAACGTGTTGTTTGGTCCTTTTCCAACTTTTCATGACGAGTAAACAATCCTTCATGATCGATTTTATACTTCATTGAGTGGACTTTTTCTTGATTGTCCACCCTTAATTCTTCATTTAATAGGGGAAACAAACCATTCGCAATATAAAACCCAGGCTTATCAAAGTCACGTTTGGAACCAAAGCTTAAAAGATCACTTCGATATTTGGCTGAAAAAACAAGCCCTAAAAAATCGGTTCGTGAAAATGGTTTGCCACTATTGTCATCATCAAACCAATATTGCCTGAATTCCGGACCAATCTTTTCTAATAAGTAGCGCATCCATCCCAAATACGGGTGTGCTCTGATAATCGAATGTTGCGGTTTCTTTGCCAAAATATTTAACCATAAAAGCAAAGTAATCGGTCCCACAATAAACACAATCAATAGAAAGATAAAAATAGCCCATACCATTAAATAATCCCTTCTTTTCTACCTAATATTTAGACAAGTTCTGCGGTTCTGATGAATGTGATTATTTTTTTCCCTACTAATACGTTATTAAAAATTTTCCTTAAGTTGCCTAATTTAACACAAAAGGAGGTATTTTTTATAGTTTAATATTCATAGCAAAAACCCCTTGTTACAAACAAAACTCATTTATAACAAGAGGTAATCAAGTTTTTACCGTCAATTCATTTAATTTTTAATTTAGAAAAACAAATGGTTTGAACCAAGTCAGCCTTACATTCCAAACTTTTGAAGCCTTTTATAAAAAGTACTCCTTGGGATTTCTAGTAGTTTCGCCGCTGCGGTTACATTCCCTTTTGTCTTTTTTAATGCATCCAGCATTAGGTCTTTTTGTATTTTTTCTCGGGCATTTAACTTCTTTTCAGCCTCTTCTTTATTTTCCTGTTCATTTAATGAAGAATTGGATGGATGTCTAATAGTTAAAGATTCAAAGCTATTAACGATAATATTCTGACTTGACTGTTCATCAAGAGACATAATGTGCAGGCGCTCTAAGACGTTTATTAATTCTCTTATGTTCCCTGGCCATTCATAGTCTGTCAATCTATAAGAAAGATCATCCATATTCGGGAGGTTCCATCCATTTCCTTTACAGAAATACCTGACAAGGTGCGGGATATCTTCTTTTCTTCTTCTAAGAGGAGGAACATCAATTGGATAAACATTCAAACGATAATAGAGATCTTCCCGAAAATCCCCATCTTTTACAAGTTTCGTAATATCACGGTGGGTTGCTGTAATAAAACGGACATCCAATGGGATTTCCCTCGTACTCCCAATCGGAGAGACTTTCTTCTCCTGTAGTACACGCAATAAGGCCACCTGCATGGAGTGCGGGATTTCACCTATCTCATCAAGAAATATCGTCCCTTCCTGAGCCTGTTCAAATTTACCTTTATAGCCTTGCCGTCTTGCCCCGGTAAAAGCCCCTTCGACATAGCCAAAAAGCTCACTTTCCATAAGGTCTTTCGGGATTGCTCCACAATTTATTGAAATAAATGGCCCATCTTTTCGGGGGCTGTTGTCATGAATGGCCCGAGCAATCAGCTCTTTTCCTGAACCGGTTTCACCTGAAATAAACACGGTGGCATCTGTTGGAGCTACAAGCTTAACTTTGGCTAATGTATTTTGAAAAACCTCACTCGTTCCACACTCTCCTTTAAAGATAAAGGATTTTGAGTGACTTTTTGCTTGAAAAGATACGTTTTTACGATGAGTAATTCTCTCTGAAAGGAAATAGCAGCTTCCGATGATCCTATTGTTTTCCTTTGAATGGAATGGCATTTCAACATCAATTTGGTATCCGTTATGTAATAGTTCGTACAGGTTCATGCCGATTAATTGAGGGAACTTTTCCCTAAGTGGCTTACTTGCTGATATGATCATTTGTTTTAGATTACATACCAGAAAGGGCTGGCTTTGATAGGTCTCTACCAGGTGGCCTGCTTGCTGGAAAAGTATTATTTCTTCTAAATGGCAACGCTTGCTGATTTCTTTTTCAATGGCATATGAAATCGATGTGACCATTCCAAGCATAAAGGGGTGCGAATAGTTAACAGGGCATGAAACATCAATGACCCCCAATAGGTTTCCATTATCGTGAAAAATAGGTGTGGCGGAACAGCTCCATTGATGGGAAGCGACGGAATAATGTTCTGCCCCATTAATCGTTACCGCTTCTTTTGTCTGTAACGCTGTCCCAATAGCATTTGTACCGACCTCTGCCTCAGTCCAGCGCACTCCTTCAACAAAATTAATTTTTCTTGCATCCGATAAGGTTTGTTGGTTTCCTGTTAAAGATAGAACATATCCATCCGGATCGACCAAAAGTGCCATCATTCCAGAATCTTTAATCGCCTGATCCATCTTTTTTATATAAGGAGAGGCCATTTCGATCAGCAGAGAATTCTTTACTTTTTTGGCATTCAGTTCTTCTTCTGATAATAAATCCAGGCCTTTTTTTAAATAAGGGTTTACCTTTTCTTTTTTACAGCGGTGCCAGGATTCCGAAATTCGTTTGTTCAACCGTGCTGAATCAAGAATTCCTTCTTTAACAAATCGCTTCCAAGCATCAAAATAAAAAGTAGTATTCATAAACCCTCCTGTACCCATAGGAAATATTTTCTACATTTATTTGTGATAGTTACTTGTTGTAAATCTTGCGAAGAAAAAAGGAGTATTAGAAGAAATACGTCAAAACGTGTTGGTTAAACGTACAATTCTAATTATACAAAACTAGGAATGCGCTTTCAATCATACAATTGTCATTATATAGAAAATTCGAAAAAGCTATGCGCATTAAACGCATAGCTTGATAATTTTATAGAATCATTATTAGGAGGGATCTACTAGGATCTTAATTTGGTTCTTGTTTTTAGTTAATGCTTCAAATCCTTCAGAAACGATTTGCTCAATAGATATTTTTTTAGTCACTAATTCCGCTGCTTGGATTTGCCCATTGGCAATAAGTTGAATAACTTGTGGAAAAATGTTGCGATAAGCTATTATACTAGTCATTTTTCTCTCAGTTAAAATAAAATTATTGACTGGGATACTAGCTGGCTTTTCCCATATGCTGATATTCACCACATTACCTTCTGCTTTTGTGGATTCAATCGCGGTATTAATAGTGGCTTCGATTCCAGCTACCTCAAATGCTACATCAACCCCAAGTCCATTTGTATATTCTTTTATAGCTTCAACGGGATTTACTTCGATAGGATCAATGACGATGTGGGCTCCAACTTGTTTAGCAATCTCACGGCGTTCAGCTGAAACCTCTACTGCAATAATTTGACTAGCCCCTGCAGCTTTAGCAGCTTGAATAACTAATAATCCAATTGGTCCCGTACCGATCACGGCAATGGAATCCCCAATCTTCATATCACTTTGGCGAACTGCGTGAACGGCAACAGCTGTTGGTTCAACAAGCGCCGCTTGTTCCCATGACATATGGTCTGGAATTTTATGAACCATCTTTGATGGTACAACGCTGTATTCTGAAAAACCGCCCAAGCCCCCGGATAGACCAATAAAACCTAATTGTTCACAAACATTATAGTGACCCTTTTTGCAAGAGGAACACTTCCCGCAGCTGTAAATCGGTTCTACACACACTCGGTCACCTACTTTAATACCTGTTACAGCTTCCCCAACTGCTGTCACTTCCCCGGCATACTCATGCCCCATAACAATTGGAGCTTTATCCTTAGAAATTGGATGGGGTTCTTCTACTGGAACGAAAATAGGTCCAGCCAAATATTCATGTAAATCCGAACCACAAATGCCACAATAGGATACTTTTATTTTCACCTGATCTTCTTCAATCAAAGGTTCTGGAATTTTTTCGACTCTTATATCTTTTTGGTTATACCAAAGAGCAGCTTTCATACACATTTCTCCTTTTCTTATACATGAACAGCATGTCCAACAGCACTAAGGATTGCTTCATGGATGGCCTCAGAAAGACTTGGGTGGGCAGCAATAAATTGTTCCATAGTGTCTGTTGTCAACTCAGCATGGAGCATGACGGTGCCTTGCCCAATTAGTTCGGTGGCATGGGGTCCAACAATTGAAACCCCAACGATTTCCCCATACTCTGGTTCAACCAACACCTTTACCTTTCCAGCTTGTTCATTGGAAATTAACGCCTTGCCGTTTGCGGAGAAAGGAAACTCCCCAACTCTTATGTCACCATATTGGTCAATAGCCTGCTTTTCTGTTAACCCTACGCTGGCAATTTCAGGTGAGGTATAAATGCAGCGGGGTACAGCACGATAATTTACCTGCGCATCCAATCCGCAAGTGTTTAAAGCGGCAACTGTTCCCTCATGGAACGCCACATGGGCCAATTGAATCCCACCGATGACGTCTCCACAGGCATAGATATTCGGCATGTTTGTTTGCATTTGCTCATTTACGACAATTCCTTGCCTTGTAAAATCAATGCCGATGTTCTCTAGACCTAAGCTATTCACCCTTGGTTTACGGCCAATCGAAACGAGGACCATATCTGACTCAAGCTCATGGAGACCTTTATCGTTTTCAAAAAACGCCTTCTTCTGGTCCTTATTTAAATCTTTTAGTCTAGTAGAAGGATAGATCGTTACACCGTCGTTTTCAAGCTCCTTATGTAAGATCTCAGCTACATCTTTATCTTCTCCCGGCAGCAGCTGATCCGCCATCTCAACAATGGTGACCTTTGTTCCCAATCTGCTAAAAATACTAGCAAACTCGCAGCCGATTACACCCCCACCGACAATTAGCAAGGAGGAAGGAATGGACTGAAGTGACATCGCCTGACCACTATGAATGATCCAATCGCCGTCAAATGGGGCAAATGGCAGCTGGATGGGTTCAGATCCTGCAGCGATGATCACTTTGTCTGCCGTTATCTCTTCTTGTTTCCCATTATGCTCAATCCGTAAAACCCGGCTTGTTAGGAAAGATGCCGATCCCTTTACTACCTTTACTTTATTTTTCCTCATTAAATATTGGATTCCTTGAACCAGTGTGGAAACAATCTTGTTTTTTCGACCCTGGACGACATTCCAATCGATTTCAATGCTGCCGGAAGGAAGACGAATCCCAAACTCACTCGCATTTTGAAGTTTATTGTACACTCCAGCACTTTCTAAGAGGGCTTTAGTAGGCATGCACCCTTCATTTAAACAAGTGCCTCCAAGCGGTCCCTGGTCTATTATTGTCACTTCATGCCCTTGCTGGGCTGCAATAATTGCAGCCACATATCCAGCAGGACCACCACCTATTATTGCGATTGATGCCAAAAGAGTTCCCTTCTTTCTATAAAAGCATGGTTATCGGCTCTTCTAAATACAGCTTGACCGTTTGTAAAAATGCTGCAGCTGGAGCGCCATCAAGAACACGGTGGTCAAATGTCAGACTGAGCGGAAGAATGCTTCTTCTTTCTAAATTTTCACCAATATAGGTTGGGGTATCATAAACAGCACCGACACCAAGAATCCCTGTTTCAGGTGGATTTAAGACTGGTGTAAAATGCTCAACACCGTAGGCTCCGAGATTACTAATTGTAAACGTGGAACCTTGCATTTCCTCAAGATTAAGCTGAGCTTCTCTTGCTTTTTGTGCAAGGGTTTTAATGTTTCGAGACAAATCAATAAGTGAACAACTTTCAGCATTGCGGATGACTGGAACCACTAACCCTTTTTCAAGCGCAACAGCCATGCCAAGATGGACGTTGTTGAACAAATGAATTTTGTCGTCCATATACGCACTATTCATCTCCCCGTGCTTCTGCAGTGAAAGCACAACGGCTCGCGCAATAAAGTCGGTCACCGTTAATTTTTGATCATAACGATTTTGAACGGTTTGAGCTATTTGCTTTTGTAACGCAATTAAATCCGTTACATCGACCTTCATGTTAATCGTTAGCTGTGCTGTTTTTTGCAGGCTATCGTACATGCGTCCTGCAATTACTTTTCGAATTCCGCTGACCGGGATTTGCTGGGTCTCTTCTAATGGCTGCACCGAAGTTTCGATCGTTATTTTTTCCTCCACAGTCTGAGGCGAAGATGAATTCTTTATAGCTACCTCTACATCTTCCTTTGTTATTCTTCCTCCCGGCCCAGATCCATTGATATGTTCAATAGTAAGGTTGGCCGCCTCCGCGATTTTCCTAGCGACTGGGGAAATTTTCACGCGATTCCGAGCCGTTTTTACTGAAGAGATAGGCTCATGTTTTTCATTTACAGGTGCAACATTTTCCAGTGCAGGCTTTTGGGCTCCTTCGACTGCCAACGCGGCAGCTACTTCTTCACCCGGAATTCCGACATAACAAATTACAGTACCAGGCGGAACCCCTTCTCCTTCGGGAACAGTAATTTTCAATACTGTTCCCTTTGCAGGAGATTCCACATCAATTTCTATCTTCTCTGAGCTGACACTTGCAATCGGTTCACCCTTTTCAACAGGGTCTCCGACTCCTTTATTCCATATCGAAACAGTGCCTTCTTTCATGGCCATTCCCAATTTCGGCATCACGACTTCTACCGCCACGTTGATCTCTCCTTCCCATGCTCTCTGATTTATACTTCTAGGGGTGTTCCGACTAATTCGGCTGCCACTTTAACCACTGTTTCTGCTTTAGGCAGATAAATATCCTCGAGCACCGGTGAGAAAGGTACAGGCGTGTGTGGTGCCGTAATCCGTTTAATTGGGGCATCAAGTGTATCAAACCCTTTATCCGCAACAAGTGCTGCGATATCCGTAGCAATACTGCATCTTGGATTTGCCTCATCGATAACAATTAGGCGGTTGGTTTTTGCTACAGATGTTAGAATCGTTTCTTCATCCATTGGTGACAGGCTGCGCGGATCAACGACTTCCACTTCAATTCCTTTTACTGAAAGCTGCTCAGCAGCTTCCAATGCGGTATGTACCATCTTACCAACCGCAACAATAGTTACATCTGACCCTTCCCGCTTGATATCTGCTTTGCCAATTGGAATCGTATAATAACCTTCTGGAACATCTCCTGTCATATTATAGAGTGTTTTATCCTCAAAAAAGATGACAGGATCGTTATCTTCGATTGCAGCGAGTAATAGTCCTTTTGCTTCATAAGGCGTGGATGGGACAACCACTTTCACACCTGGAATCGCAGTAAACAGAGCATATAAACTTTGGGAGTGCTGGGCAGCCGCTCTAAATCCAGCACCATGCATGGTTCGGATTGTAACTGGAACCTGCGCCTTGCCCCCAAACATATAGCGGAACTTTGCCCCTTGATTTAATACTTCATCTAAACAGCTTCCAATAAAGTCGTTAAACATTAATTCAGCAATTGGCCTTAAACCGGTTGATGCCGCCGCCATCGCTGCACCCATATAACCTGCTTCTGTAATAGGGGTATCCAAAATTCTCTCCCGTCCAAACTCCTGAACAAGCCCTTTTGTGACCCCGAGTACTCCGCCCCATGCATCTTCGTCCAGTAAGTGATCCACTTCAGCCCCGCCGGCCACGTCCTCACCTAATAAAATGACATTTTCGTCTTTACGCATTGCAAGTTTCATAGCCTCATTAATCGCAGCAGACATACTCAATTTCCTTGTCATAATCGAATTCCTCCTTTAAATTAGTCCATCCGAAAAAATATTCCTAATCCCAAAATATAAATTCTGGTCGTTCCTTAAAGACGTCCTTTTGGACCTCCGTTCACCGTGCTTTCCATTTTAATAAGATACGTATACATCGGTTAACAACTCAGAAGGACTTGGATATGGACTTTCTTCACTAAACTTTACAGCTTGATTAACTGCATCTTCAACGGATTGTTCTAAAGTGGTTAATTCGTTTTCAGTTAATAGCCCCTGGCTCAGCAAATGATTTCTAAACAGTAGATTTGCATCTTTTTCCGTTTTATGTTCGACCTTTTCTTGCTCGGTTTTGTACTTTTGAGCATCTCCCTCGAAATGGCCATAATTTCGATACGTCACACATTCAATTAGAGTTGGACCTTCCCCGCGGCGTGCCCTGGCGACAGCTTCTTCTGCAGCTTGGTAGACTGCGAGTACATCTTTTCCATCCACCTTAATACCTGGGATATTATAGCCAATCGCCCGATCGACAATGGATTTACAGCTGGACGCGTAGGTAAATGGAGTAGCTTCAGCAAAGCCATTATTTTCGGCAACAAAAATGACTGGAAGATTCCAAATAGCAGCAAGATTAATTCCTTCATGGAAAGTCCCGTGATTTTGGGCGCCATCCCCAAAGAAGCAAACGCTTACATCTCCTGTCTTTTTATACTTCGCTGTTAAGGCAGAACCGCATGCAAGAGGAAAGCCTCCGCCGACAATTCCATTGGCACCCAACATCCCTTTATCTAAATCTGCAATATGCATGGATCCGCCCTTTCCTTTGCATAATCCAGTTACTTTCCCATAGATTTCTGCCATCATTCCATTTAAATCACAGCCTTTGGCAATACAATGACCGTGTCCTCGATGGGTGCTTGTTATACTATCTTTATCGGTTAAATGGGCACAAACGCCCACAGCTACGGCTTCTTCTCCTGCGTATAAATGAACAAATCCTGGCAGGATACCCTGTGCAAATAACTCATGCACTCTGTCCTCAAAATTACGGATTTCCAGCATTTTTTGATACATCCATTGTGCTTTTTCCTTTGTTAAAGCTACATCTTTACTATCCATCGTTCTCATTTTTTCAGCCTCCCTGGAAAAATTCATTACAACTTTAATTATGCAAGAACCGTGCCAAGTGACGGAAGTGAGATTCTTAAGGCTTTAAAGAGAATTATGGTAGAAAAAAAGAGACAAAACGATACAACTGTCTCGTTTTGTCTCTTTTTGTTCAAAGGAAAGATTGTGTTGTGAAAAAATTAGTAAATTTTTCAAAAAACGGTTTACAATTTCCTCCAAACGGTATATTATCATTATTGAGAATGATAATAATTAAAGCAATAGGTGATCACATGAATGAAAAAGCGAATTTAATCTTACATCCAGTTAGAATACGAATCATGAAAGCCCTGGTTGGAAACAGGAAGCTAACTGTGCAGGAAATCGGGCAGTATTTATCCGATGTTCCACAAGCTACCCTTTATCGGCATTTAAATAAACTTGTTCAGGGAGGAATCATTGAAAGTGTGGCCCAAAATCAAGTACGCGGCACAGTTGAAAAGGTTTATGCCTTATCAAGCAACAGCGGCATCACTCCGCAGGAATTTATAGAAAGCTCGAGTGAAGAAAAGCTGGGGGTATTTATACAGTTTGTAAGTGGATTGATTAACGACTTTGGAAATTACGTTGAACAGGACAACATAGATTTGATAAAGGATGGGGTATCTTTTCGACAGCTTGACCTCCATTTGAATGACCAGGAATTTATGGAGGTCGCCATAGGACTTGGAGCAGTTTTTCAAAAATATATTCAAAATACACCTGGTGAAGGGCGAAAAAAACGGACCATTGCAACCATTATAATCCCGGATGCGGGAAAGGGAGCGGATTGAACATGGTATATAAAATTAAAGAAGAACATGCTGTCATTCAGAGTGAAGTAAAACTATCAGGTACGCTAACCGTACCGATTGGAACAGAGGAGATTTATCCCGCTGTCCTGATTATCCCAGGAAGTGGTGGTAGTGACCGTGATGGTAACAACCCAAAATTCAAAATGGGGATTTACAAAGACTTGGCTGAATTCCTAACAGGACTCGGTTTTGTTACGCTGCGCTATGACAAACGCGGCACCCATCAGAGTGAGGGTGACGCCTATACCCTCGGATTCCGGGATTTGGCAAAAGATGCAACTGCTGCCCTTCACTATCTTAAACGGCATCCAAAGGTAAATGAAAACCAAACCATTATCCTTGGCCACAGTGAGGGTGCACAGCTTTCACCGGCGGTTTATGCCCAGGAACCTTCTGCCGGAGTAATCCTTTTATGCGGAGGGGCTATGCCCATGCAGGAAATCATTAACTGGCAACGACAGCAGGGGTTGGATGCCTTGAATCAACTGGGTGGATTTAAGGGCTGGTTGATCAGAACATTAAATGTGACAGAAAAAGCCAAAAAGACAAATGCTAAATTTGATGTAAAAATATTGAACAGCACTAAAGAGACCATGAGAGTATTCGGAAAAAAATTTCCCGCTAAATGGCTGCGAGAATTTTATCAATATGATGTATTAACAGACCTCCTAAAAATCACATGTCCTGTTCTCGTAATAGCCGGGGATAAGGATTGCCAGGTGCCGCTTGCTGCATCAGAACAAGTGATTCCTACTGTGTCAGGCAAAGCGGAGTTTCATATCATCAAAGATATGACCCATATTTTAAAATGCTGGTCCGGCACCATGGATGCCTCAAACCCTTTGAAAATCTATAAACAACTGTTTGAAGAACCTCTTCCAGAGGAATTTAGGAACTGCTTGTCCGCATGGCTGGAAGACCATTTTATTGCTGAAAAAATTGACAACAAGCAGATAGTTGGCAAATAGAGAGAATAAAAAGAACTCAGGGGGAGATCTTTATGAGGCACGTAAAATTAGCTGGATTTTTAACGATTTTATGTTTAGTTGGGATGTTAGCCGCTATTCCTTATTTAGCTGCGGTTCTTGGAGGTACACCAGCTGCAGCTAAACTCCCTTTACCTGTTGGCATTACCGTTACGATCATCCAACAATTAATCATGGCTTTTATCTTGGGGTGGCTTGGATTTATTATGGGGGAAAAACTCGGACTTGATGCCCCAATCTTTCGGCGCTGGGTGACAGGCACCGGGAATGCACAATTTCAAAAAAAAGATGTTTGGCAAGCTCTTATATCAGGGTTTGTTGGGACTTTGGTTGTTATTATACTAGAGATGTTTGTCTTCCAACCTCTTCTACCTGAAATATCCAGCAAATCTCATCCAGTACCCCATTGGGCTGGTATTCTCACCTTTCTCCAGGGAGGGGTATTTGAGGAAGTATTAGTCCGTTTATTCTTTATGACGCTTATAGTTTGGATTTTGTATAAATTGTTCGGAAAAACTTCCGGGAGAAAGGTGTGGATGTACTGGACAGGAATTATCGCTGCTGCCATCCTATTTGGAGTTTCCCACCTTCCAGCTGCTCAGCAGATATTTGGATTCATTACTCCCATCCTCTTTATCCGCACTATCGTCTCAAATGGACTTCTTGGAATTGTTTTCGGCTACCTTTATTGGAAAAAGGGATTAGAGTACGCAATGATCTCACACGCAATTGGAGATATTATTTTGCACGGTATTTTGGGGTAAAGCGGTTTTCCAAAAATCTTGCGCTATTAAAATATGAAGAAAACAGCCCTCCATCTCCATGAAATATAGCAAGAGATAGAGGGCATATTTTGTTAAAACATAATTAATGAAAACATGATGACACTCTTGGTTTCCCGACACTCTGACAGATGATGGTTATCAACATCTTATTCCAATGACTATTTTTTTGTAATCGCCAAAGTCTTATCCAAACCGTCGCCACCGCGATGCTGGATGTTGACATAAAGCGTGGTTCCGCTCTTATCAAAATAAATGCCAGTTGGCTCGGCTTCACTGTCGGTTAAAGTAGCAAAACGAACGGTCGTCTCAGCAGATTCAACATTTCCTTTACTTGGAACGGCTACCCAAATATCATCTCCCTTTGTTTTTGGGTTGGTGGTACTGAAATAACTACCGCCTGGATCTTCTGTTATATAGAGGTTTCCATTTTTATCAAGTGCAAGATTGTCTGGCATATGGAAATCACTTGGTGCATTCACGCCCGCCTGAACATAGGTTCTAACTTTTGCTTTGTCCTTATCTAAGTCGATGGCAATGACCCTGTCCTCTCCAGTAAGAGCAACGTATAAGGTATTCATTCCGCCACGGTTGTTTCCTGTGCTTGTTGCGATTTCAACATCTTCAGGTCTATCAAACTTTGTTGCACCAGCAGCAGTTGCAGCTGCATGTGAATCGATTTGGACTGCCTGACGATCTAATGGAATCCAAACAGCATTTCCTGTTCTATCAGCGGTGTTGTCCGTTACTTTCAAAGCATAAAGCTGACCGCTCGATAAATCACCTTTTTTATCAGGAACAAATTTGAAGATATGGCCATCGTGTTCTTCTGAGATACCATATAAATTGCCATCCTGATCAAATCGGATTCCTTCATTTGCTCTTACGCCAAAAGCTGGGATTGCCTTTGCTTCACCAGTCGTTGGATTAATTTCATAAACTGCAGATTGCCCCCTCTCTTGAGTAGCAATCAAAGTTCCCCAAGGAGTCCAAACGATTCCATCCATACTTCCCCAATCAGAACGTTGTGCTAATGTTTTTACTTCGTTTGTTTTAAGGTCAATGACAGAAACGGAGGCGTTACTGCCAACTTCATGAGTTTGATAGAGATAACGCCCTGCTTCAGGTCCTGTTTCATTTAAAGTATTCATATCCGGGTTACCGCCATAATTTGGCTCGGAAGCAATAATAGTCTGCTGGAACCCTTCGGGAAGAACCAATGGCTGATTTGGATTTCCACCTGGAGTTGCATCTGTAGAGGATGAAATAGGATTAAATTGAAAATAACCGTTTGTAACGCCAATATTCGCTGCATTCACTGTTGCTGTGCCCGCCACTACTGGTAATAAAATTGCGGATGATAGCACGACATTGCGGATTGATTTTTTTTTCATTTTCTACTTCCTCTCTTTATGTCTTCATTCCTACAAAAAGAATTATAGAAGGACACTATTAAGCTAGAGTTAACCTAACGTAAAATATTAGTATATATATCCATAAATGCGATTAATTTCAAAATGAATAAAGCTACCTTGATGGCAGCTTCGTCTATTAAATCAGATACCAATTACTAAAAAAACTCCTGAATGCACAGAGGAGTTTAAGAGCGAAACATCCGGGGATTTTGGAATATCCCCTTTTATGAATATTAAAATTAAAATGTAAATTTTATGAATCCTATGTAAAAATTTCCAAAATACTATTGTTCTAGTTCTCTATCATTTTTATAATAGTTTTGGTTATATATAACAACATTCATCATAAATTCCTCTTGTTTTTGCCATTTATTATGATTTTAAGTTAAGAAAGAGGTGTGGATAAATGAGGTTTACAAAGCTTCTAGCAGCCGGTACAACGGCAAGTTTATTATTGATTTCCCAGCTGGGGACTGCTTCTGCAGAGACAGTTTCTCACTCAAAGGAATCTTTAAACGCAAAAGATCATCAAAAGACAAAGGTGGAACACCATACGGTGGGCAATTTGTCTTTTATCGGGGAACAACGGATTGCAAATGATGCCATTTTCAATGGTACACCTGTTGGCGGTCTTTCTGGTATCGATTATGATCCACAGACAAACAAATGGATTATGATTAGTGATGACCGTTCAGACCTGGCTCCAGCCCGTTTCTATACGGGTCAGCTAAATTATGACTCTAAAAAGTTCAACTCTGTGAATCTATCAGATGTGACCATATTTAAACAACCTGATGGATCAACATACCCTAACCGAAACCAGTATGCTGTAGACCACAATGGTGTTGTACCTGATCTGGAATCGATACGGGTTGATCCTAAAAGCCACAACATTTGGTACACGAGTGAAGGCGATCTTGGTCTTGGTCTTGTTCCTTTTATTCGCCAAGCAAATCAAAACGGGCAATATTTATCATCATTTCAAATCCCGATACAGTTTACAATTGGATCAAACCATGGATTTCGCAATAATCTTGCCCTTGAGGGAAGTTCTTTTTCACCAAATGGGGAGTTTTATTTTACATCGATGGAAGCGCCGCTTTTCCAGGACGGAAATATTTCGACCGTTGATGCAGGTGGTTACTCTCGGATTACAAAATACGATCGACAAGGCCATATCCTCGCACAATATGCTTATACGGTTTCAGCTATTCCGTCTAAACCAGGTGCAGGAAAAAGCGCTGATAACGGTGTTTCTGAAATGCTTGCCATCAACAATCATGAGTTTTTAATGCTAGAACGTTCAGGGGTACAGGCTGCTGATGGCAGTTATTCAAACTACATTCGCATCTATAAAGTCGATACGCGCCATGCTTCAAACATTAGTAATATGGATTCACTACTTTCGGGTGATTATAAATCTGTCTCAAAAGAACTTGTACTCGATCTCAACACCCTTAATTTACCAAAACTAGATAATGTGGAAGGAATGACATGGGGTCCAAAGCTTGCAAATGGTCATGATAGCCTGGTCCTCGTTTCAGACAATAACTTTAATTCAACTCAAGTGACGCAATTCCTTGCATTCGATGTGGATCCTAAATAATTTTTTTGAAAAAAGCCCTGCGATGATGTTGACCGTAGGGCTTCTTTATCTTAGCTTTAATATTTCGATAATTTCATTGAATTTTTGATTATTTACTATCTTTCTTTCATAGTAAATAAGCGTTACTGCATAAGCAGAAACGCATTAGGTAGTAAAATTCTATTTCATAACCAAGGCCACGCAATGTTTTAATACGTAAAAACATAATAAACTTTTACATATAATCAATCTGACCTACAAAAACTGCTTATATAATAATATTGTTAAGATACTATTAAAATGAGGAGTAAGTAATGGAAACTATCTTTTTATCTATTTATTTAACTACAGTTATTTTTACCCTTCTTTATATTAACCTACCTACTATGCATGGCCCTGATTATAATGATATACATAAATCCTATATGTTAGGAATTGGATGGAGTAATAAATATTTAGAAATATGGTTTGACCCTATATCAATAATCGCTAAGCTATCTTTTTAATTGTCTATTTTTTCAAATAATGATATTGTTAAGAAAACAGGGTGAAAAGAAACGGACTTAAAACGAACTCAGTTAAATTGTTGGTTAAACTGATTTGTTGGGAAAGGATAGTTGCTAGCCATGAAAGTAGTTTATTATTTTGATAATGAGATTATTTATAAAACTAAAACGGATGATCTAAGCGGCTTAATTTCAGCAATTGAAAAATCGGATATGTTACCTTTTAAGAATGAAATATATTATCTCGATCATTTTCGATTAAACCATTACCTTAGTGAAAAAGACCATTGGAAAGAAGCCTTTAATGTGTATCTGAAAAAACAAGAAAGTTAAAGCACTCAAACTTATTATTACAAATTATTTACATTATTTTAAAATTTAAAGTGAATTTTTTGAAGTTCTTTTTTCCAAAATGAATATGTACCAAGAAACCTACAAAAATCCCAAAGGTCTTGGCAATCCCCCTTAAAACCCATCCTTATAGAAATAGGATGGGTTTTTTGTATATTTTTTCTATCTTTAATGATTAAAGGGTTAAAATTATTTTTGTTCGAAAATTGATTATTTGTACACATCAATAACAGAAATTCCACTAGTTTTGGACTTTCGTTTATGTTTAGAGGAGAGTCATAATGGATTTATATGAGAACGTCTATTCATTTTGCCGAAAATAAAAATCACACCGCTAGTCAAAGACGAACGGTGTGATTGAAGATATAACTATTTTTGAAGATGGATGGAGCCAACAGACATATCCTTGGCTTGTCCAACCACATTAACTTTCAAGCCAATTTGTGGGAGTTGGACACCGATAAATGGATAGGCAGGATTATAATAGGCTTTTGTATCATTGAAAGCTGGTACTGGTGCCTGACCGGCTTCAACAAGGTTCCGATTAGTGATATCATGATAATCTAAGAACACATTACCTGTTTTATTAAGTGAGAAGGCTGCGTCCTTAATTTGATATCTGTTACTCGCTACCGTCCCATCCGTCCATGAAGCAATATTTTGGTGGGCATCCACCACATTTAAGAAACCATGACCTGGATGGTCTGCCTCCACATTATCCGTATACTTATTATCTACATACCAGATAACCAGACCTGGATCATAGGCTAGTAGTGAGTGGCCACGTGAAATATCTGCAAGTGCCTTATCAGCTGCTGCATAGTTTCTCCATTCAAGAAGATAGTAATTAGTCGTAGAAACTGTTCCTTGATCCTTTTTGAATCCATTAAGAGTGAATGGAGATGTACTGTTTTCAGCTCCATCAGATAGAATCGTTGCACCATCAGCTGTTATGTTGATATCATCCACATAGAAGCCTGAGTGAATGGCTGCAACATCCGTCCAATAGTTGAAACGAAGATTAATTTTTTGTCCAGCAAATTGAGAGAGATCAAACTTTGCATCTACCCATTTCCCATTGGAAGACCCAGTAATTCCGTTACCTGGATTTTGATCATTAGGATTAGTAGTTGTGGTAATATTACCAGGAACCGTTACCCAATCACTACCTTGTTGAACTTTAACAGAGGCATAGTCCCAATCCTGCTCAATGTCATACCAGGTTTTGAAAGTCAGTTCTGCCGACGTTTTACCTGTTAAATCAACGGTCGTTGTCATGGAATTATCCAATTTGTTATCACTGCCGCTGAAATATTCATAGGATCCACTTGCAGGTGTATTGACTTGCGTTACCTTGTCAGGCAGATTCACCCGGACAGCATCCGCATTGGTCCCTTTCACACTGGCTTCATCAAGCTTAACGAATTGGCCCTTTCCAGTTAAATCGCTTAGGTTATAAGTGACTGGTTTAAACCAGTTGGAATCTGGCATGGTGCTTTGTAAAAATTCCTTATCTTTCGCATTAAAGCCGGTTGGTTCTGTTCCGGCAATTTTTCCGGCCCAGCTGCCCGCGGACATGATGGACCAATAACCGACAGGTTCATCATATGGGGTACTATAAGCAATATCATAATCATCTGGCAATCCAAGGTTATGACCGAATTCATGAGAGAATACACCGGCAGCACCGTCCTCTGGTTGCACCACGTATCCATATCCAACTAAGCTTCCACCCCAATATTTAACCTTTGCCTGCCCCGATGTTCCTGGGATTACTGTAGGACCAGCCAGATTCGAGCTATGCGACCAAATCGCATCTTGACCCAAGGACCCTCCACCAGATTCTTCCCCAATACCTGAGTGGACGACCACAAGGTGATCAATAATTCCGTCTGGCTCACGCAAATCTCCATCCCCATCAAGGTCATACGGATCCTCTATGTCATATTGGCTAAGATTGACACCAGATGCCGCAACTTTTGCCAAGGCTTCGTTAATTAAATCACGCGGTTTTGAATCATTGCCACCCGCCGCATTATGTCCACCATAATAAGCAGCAGGATGTTCAGCTGTGAACCATCCATAAACATCTCCATCAACGGTATAGCTGCCGCCTGATTGTTGTTCATAGAATTGTTTTTCCGAGATAAGGTTTTGTCCACTTGGTCCCTCATACCCGTTTTTACCGAAAAGCATATTTTTATAGTGTTCAGTTGGGTAGGATGGCAGACTTAAAACGGTTCCAGGGTCCTTTCCATCTCTGGATGGAAGGTCTGTATATGGATAATCAGGGAAGTCAATTAAAATAACCAGTTCCTTGTCTTGGCGAACTGGACCATTCCAAGTTTCTTTTTGAATGGGATTGACGTCTCCGTTTCCGTTACCAGGGTTTGTTTTAGGGGTTGTGCTATCTTGTCCCTTCGTTTTGCCAGGGGGCTTATGTTTGAGTCCAGCTTTTGTTTGCAAATTGGCGCGGATTTCCTTTACGCTTTTAGGACCTGCCATTTGACTCGCAGCCTTCGCTCTATTCGCAATGTAGTTTTTTAACGCGGTTTGTTTGACCGCAGCACTGGCATTTTTATCAATGACCCCCTGTTTAATTAATGAATTTAGTAGAAGATCATCATTAACTAAACCAACATCAAAAGGTCCTCCTTGGTATTTTTCAAGTATTTGAGTGGTTGGCTGCGCAGAATTCAAATTACTCCCATTTGATGTTTGAGCAAATGCCAATGGACCAAAGCTGCTTAACACTAGTCCAGTAGAAAGAATCGAGGTTCCCAAAGTTTTTTTCCAATTAACCAACTAATCTCGCCCCCAATAATATAAAGTTAGACGGTGCTCTATGTACTTCCTCCTTTCTTGTCCCCGCCGAATGGACAATTAAATAATATTAATATAATTCTAGTTTTTGAGAGAAGATTCCTTGTTAATTTTAGTGAATTTTGCAAAATAATTTACGACTCACTACGACATATTTCGTATTCCTAAATAAGAGAAAGTGATTTTTTCATATTAGTAAGGACCAAAACTCTTACTTTTATTGAATGGCTGGCTTACTGGGGCTTGGGAATTAAGTGTTTTATACAAGGGCTTTCACTCTCGAGAGTCTGATTTTTATGTGAGTAATCGAAACTTCACCATATGTAAAATACGGGGGAAAATATCTATTTTTTTGTTACCTCTATAGTAAGTTAGTATTTTTTTACCAGAAAAGTTATTTTGCAATTTTGTTTCATAAGAAAATATTCCTATTTTTAAATTTTGTTACTATATTGAAAAATAAATAATTAATTTACTTTGACAAACACATGCGGCATTAATTTTACATTAAGGAGTGTCTCCAAAAGTTGTTTTTGAAAGGCTAGGGCATTCGACAATCGGTATCACTATAGAAAATGAGAACCAATTGAGTTCCTCTTTCATATTCATAACCTTTCTGTAGAACGGATCACGTCACCTTTCCTTTTTATTTTAAGCATGATATTCATTATTAGATGCGCTTGGATTATCTTTCTCTGGTCTTATAAAGAATGTTCCGCCAAGTAAAAAGGCACCACTTATAAAGAATACTGAGATAATTCCAATCCAATTACCCACTAATCCAAAAAAGATAGGTGCTATCAATTGAGAAAGCCTATTTGTTGATAGACGCAGCCCTAATACTTCTCCAGTTCTATTTTTTGGTGAAGCATTATACGTTGTAGTCATGGATAAAGGTTGCCCACAACCCAGCCCAAATCCCATTATACAACTTAAAATTCCTAGTAAAATCGCACTCCCTGTAAAAGGAATTATAATGAAAGAAATACCCGCAAAAATAATGGATGCACACAAAATTGTATCTCTTCTAAACATGTTTGTCAGACTGGGCAATATAAAACGAACAATCATCATGGCCAGTGCCTGATTAGAAATAATCCATCCAATTGTAGAGTCAGAAATATGATATTGTTTTGCAAACAACGGGAAATAGGCAATAAAGATATCCTTGGAATACAAAACTAATGCACTTGAAAATAATGCTTTTCGTAAAACGGATATATTTAATAATCCGACTGATGAAAGAATACTAATTTTTTCTTGTTCCTTTTTCTTAATTACTACAGGAATAGTAAAAGAGAAGGCAACAGGCATAAAGGATATAAAAATAGAAACAAAAAAAGCTGCAGTATATGAAAGATGCTCAGAAATATAGCCTCCTATTAGTGGACCAATTAAAGCACCTGCAGCTACAGCCATACTAAAGATGCTAAAGTACCGATCCCGATTTTCCCTTGTCGCGGTGTTCCCAAGTACATTTTGCAGGGAAACAGTAAGAAAAACATTGGATAATCCAACAATGAACTGGCTTATGTACAGTGACCACATAGAACCAAACAAATAAGGAATAACCATTCCCATTGTGGTTCCAATAGATCCAAATAGAATGGGTAACCGATCCCCTACTTTATCAGCAATTTTACCAGCATGAATCGCAAAAATTAACGGAAGAAATGAGTAAGCCGCGGTGAGAATACCGATTTCAAAAGCAGAGGATCCCATATGTGATGCATATAGCGTTATGACTGGTCTAGTAAGATAAACAACGGTCTGAAATCCAAATGTAATGATAATAACATTCCACAGTTTCATATTCTATTCCTCACAATTATTTTATGGTTAAGCTAATTAATACAAAGGTATATTCTATAATATTAGGCCTTTTGTTCAGAAACTATCGGCATAAAAAAAAGGCTTGACAGACCATAAAATAACTCCTGGCTAATTCCTTCAAGCCTTAAAGGTTATTATATTTTCCGTCTTTATATTCTTTAACCCATCGGTTCACCATTTTGGGACAAAGCTCATGGTGTCGGGCAATATTTGCTGCATTACCTGCGTTAATAGCTTCCTTACAAACTTGTATTTTATACTCTTTTAAATATTGTATACGCTTCATGATTTCTACTCCATAAATTGATCTACAACGTGTTTGAATATCATATTTTATTGACGAAAACAAACGTATTAGATATTTTTTGTTCTGTAAATTTTTTGATAAATACTTTTTAGCTAGCACTAAACACGAAAAAGGATAAATCCATTCAAAGACTGTTTACACCTGCTACTGTCTTAAACAGAAAAGCATTTGAACTTTATAACCCAAATGCTTTTCACCTATGGTTTTTTTAAGTTAAATTTCGCTTGTAACATTCACAATATTTTATTTAAAAAGTGTAATTTTTACTACAAAATCCAGCACAAAAATACCTTTATCTTAAGATTTATATATATCATCAATAATCACACAATTTTTCTTCATTAGTGTTTCATCTACCCAATCCCGGTTTGCAGTTCCATCTATGGCTGCCTGTAATTTTTTATGATCACTGGCAGATACAACCTGAGCATCTTTTAGAATTTGTTCGGCATCATTTTTAGGTATTACAATAACACCGTCAGAATCACCTAGAATTACATCCCCTGGACTAACATGAATACCCCCACAGGCAATCGGAACATTAATTTCTCCAGGACCTTCTTTATAAGGACCTCCTGGTGTCGTTCCCGTTGCATAGACTGGTATAGTCATTTTTGAAATCTCGTTAATATCACGAATGGGTCCGTCCAACACTAATCCGGCTATCTTTTTCGTGTGTTCAGCGTAGGAAATCATAATCTCTCCCATGAGTGCTTGTGTACGGTCACCTTCATTTGAAACAATAATGACATCACCTTCAGAAGCCATATTTAAAGCTTTGTGCAATAAAAGGTTGTCTCCTGGACGCGCTTTTACTGTCAGAGCTACACCAACCATAATTCTATTATTGGGATTAGACATTAGTTTGATTTCTGAACTTAATGCACTTAATCTCCCCATACAATCTGCAGCATTGGCCGCCGGAATGGTTTTAAAACCTTCTATTATACTTTGATCCGGCAGCTCTCTCTTCAAAAATACCCTATTTCCAACACTCATTTTTTTACATTCCTCTCTTTATATAATTAATAGAATTACTCTGCAATTTTTTCTTCATAATGAATTGTGTTTTGCTTCATTTTTATCTTCAAATAATCAAGACCGAATAAAGCAATGGATGACACAATTAATGTGGCAATCATGAATAAAAATCCATCTGTAAATGAGCCTGTAGCTTTTACCAGATAACCAACCACCAATGGTGATATAAACCCACCTATTTGTCCACCAAAATTGGTGAATCCACTTAGTGTTCCGTGGACTTCACTTGGAAATAAATCAAGTGTAAGCCCCCAAAATGGTCCATATGCGCCAAATATAAAGAAGGATGCAACTGATAAGAATACTATACTGCCGCTAGTTGTCCCTGCGCTGAAGGCAAAATATAAACCTGCTCCTGCTAATATGTAAATGATGCCTATTAGAGAAGCGCGATGTTTTACTCGACTACCCAGCCATCCGAAAAATAACAAACCAAAGAATCCCAGTAAATATGGTATTGATGACGCAAACCCTAAATCCTTTATGTTAATGTACCGGCTAGTGTTCAAATAGACGGGGATCCACCCCAATAGTCCCCAGGATGCAACACTTTTTGTTAAATAGGCAGTAAAGATAAGCCAACTGCCTGGATATTTCAGAACATCCTTCAATGCAACCTTATCTTTTTTCTTTACATGATTGCCACTGTTTCTCTTTTCTTTCTTTTCACTTGGTAGAAGCCAATAGAGCAATACCACCAAAATGATTCCAGGGACTGAAAACCAATAGAAAAGACCATGCCATCCTACTTTTCCCATTATCCAAACGGCAATCGGTCCACAAAGAGCTGGACCCAACGGGATCGCCGTATTATATAGACTCGAGCCTAAATTACGATCCGAGCCGTTGAAGTATTTACCGAGTAACTTCAATTGTGAACCAGTTCCTAACGCTTCTCCTGCCCCGAATAATGCTCGTACAGCGATTAACATACCAACCGATGCAACAACTCCGGATAATGCTGTAAAAATCGACCACCAAACTAATCCAAAAATCATCGTTGCTTTTGACCCAAATCGATCTGCCAGCATTCCTCCAGGTATTTGCATAAGTCCATAACCGAAAGTAAAAGCCGATAAAAGGAGACCAAAACTTCCGGCATCCATGTGAAGATCTTTCATCATAAGTGGTCCCGCTGTAGATACATTTACACGGTCCAAGTAAGATACCATAAACGTCAGCCATAACAAAAATAAAACAAGCCATTTTTTTTTCATTAAAACACCCCCTGAGAAATTTAAATAAGTTTAATAATGAAATAGGACCATCTGCAAACCCTTTCATTTAATTTTAAAAAAACGCTAAAAATCTTTAAATACCCCTTTTATTTTTAGCGTTTTGCCGTAAATTTACTTTAGTTTAATTCATGTGAAAAAATCACTCTTCCATGATTGATATGAATACTCGGATTGTATTGTATATGTCCAGTAATGCCGTCTCCTTCAGAATCCAAATATTGAGTCTCAGAATGATCTGCCTCTAAAACAAGGATTCGATTTACATAATCCAGTTCCAATCCCATAAAACGGCATGCGTTATCCAATACGGATGAAAATACTTCTTCTTTCGTAAGTCCCCCTGCAATAAATCTAGAAACAATGTAACTCATGTCATTAACAGGCGGTTTCTTCCATGTATTCCTAACAATGTCCGAACTAATGAAGTTTGGCTTGATACCCTCTTTCAAGGCAGCTTGCTGAAATACTTTCCAGGAAAAATGTTTGCTTCCTTGACCAACATCTAACAACAATCCTCGATCAACTGCTTGTTTAAAGGCCGCAGACACTTTCCCATGTTCATCAAGAACATGACCTTTTTGTCCATGATAAGGGTGTGTCAAAACATCTCCAGGACGTAAAATTTCAACCACTTCGTCAATCGATAGACTTGAACCTGTAAGATGAACCATCATCTTTAAGCCACTTTTTTCAGCCGCATTACGAGCAACTTCCAACAACCCACGATCCGTTTTTGCATCTATTTGGCCTAATCGAACTTTAAACCCATATAGTCGGTTCCCTGCTAAAGAAGCGGTTTCTATCAAACGCTCCACAGAGATATCTTCAGGTTTTGTTGGGTTAGGATTAGGGTGGATAGTCAGACCTTCAGGGAGAACAGATAGCCATGAACGAATTTCCATCGGGCTATTCTGCCATAATCGGTCCGCATTTTCCCATCCATCATATCCAAAAGTTCCAGCATCTACAGACCCAATCACCCCAGAGGAAATATACTCAGTATCGGTAACACCCACAGAAGCACCTGGGGCCCAAATATGACAATGAAAATCAATCAAGCCTGGAACTAGTAAGCTGGATTCAGAGAGGTATATTTCTCGATCCTCTGCATTTAATACTTGAATATCTATAGAGGTGTTTTCCTTGAATCCATTTTCTTTCCAAATTAACCCTCCATGAAAACGCCATGTTGCCATTATATAACCACTCCATTCAAACATTATAATTAATCTATTAAATTTTTAAACTATTATTATTTAGGAGATCTTGTCATGCTCTTTACTAGCTGTAATTACATCCAACCAGCTCTCCGGAGTCTTTCCTTGGAACTTTTCTTTTAAATTTAATTCTGCCAACGATCTAAGTTTATCTTTGGCTGCTCTACTCATCAAGGAATTCAAATTCGAGGATTCTAGCATTTCTATCGTCCCTTCTAATTCTATCGATCTTCTTAATGCATGAATAGAAGTTCCGGTAATCAAACGATTCATAGTTTCTTCAAATGTTTTTGCATTCATGGTTTCACTTATAGAGTTAATAACTCGTTCTTCCACATTAAATTCACTAGCAGCTTCTAACATTTCAAGCAAAAGAGCAGGTAAGCCTTTCATAAAGATGCTGCGAATTAATTTTACGGCAGATGCATCTCCCGGTTTTTCACTTACTTTTGTAATATTCATGCCATATGGGGACATGAAATCAATAAAAGCGTCCGTTCCCTCACCACTTGCAAGAATAGGTACTTTATGTTTATAAACCGGCAAAGGACCCATCATCGCTGCATCAACGAATTGTGCTCCTTTCTCCTTAATATTATCATTAATATCTCGCTTAACATTTGGGCTTGAAGCAGATACATCGATATACACTAGATTGTTTTTTATATATGGCTTTAATGTCTCACTAACCTCGTATGCTTTATTTGCTGGCACAGCGACAATCAGGATATTGATTTCTTCCAAATTGAATAAACTTTCCAAAGAATTTTCCAGTTTAACTTGTGCTAGTTCTGCTCTGTCATGGACAAGTTTTCCGTACACAGGGTGATTCCAGAGCGAATCATATGCAACTATTTTTTCCAAACCCTGTACTTTTAGTCCAGCTGCCATTTCGAAAGCTGCTTCTCCAAACCCTACAAACCCTAATTTCATTCTGATATATCCTCCCTCTTTTACTACATAAGCTTCTGATTTCGGTTTTCATTACTTTAATTCAGGTTCCTCTGTTTAGGATCTTCTATTTGTATAACTAGTAGCAAAATAACAAATAGGCATTTTACCTAATGCAGGGGAAAATCCTACATGGTTTTAAACTTTCCTAAATGTAATATGTTGTTTTGTAGTAAAAATAACTACTAATAAATAAAATGTAATATTTATTACACACTTATATTATCATCGTTTTATTTACATGTAAACCTTTTCACTATATAAATTTTGAAAATAAGTAAAATTCACATTAATCATTAACTATATTTGGTACACTTTGCTGAATTTAATGAATATATAAAAGACCATACGTGAACACGTATGGCCTTTTCGTTTCATAATGACTTTAAGTTTAATCCAAATAATGATAGCCCAAATCGGTAATGATTGGTTCAATTGACTTAAAGCGTTCTTTTGTTTTATCTGAGTAATTAATGGCAATTGCACTAATAAGATAATCAGCGATAAACATTGGTCCAATGATGGAGTTGTGAAAAGCAATGCTTTGGTAACTGCAAGGAAGTAATAAATCGGTATAGCCCACTAGAGGAGATGAGTATCCGTCAGTAATAGAAATAATCTTCGCATTATTTTGTTTTGCCACTCTCGCCATGTTAATCATTTTGCTTGAATATCTTGGAAAACTGATAACTATCACTAAATCTGATGGTGAAAAATCAGTTGCTTTTTCTGGCCATTCATCCTCATTCGCCAAATGACTGTTACCAAACAATCGATTGAATCCATGATTTAGAAATTGAGCTACTGGCTTACTTGTTCTGGCACCTAAGCAATAAATCTGATTGGCAGAACATATCATATCCATCATCTTATTCAAAGTTTCGCTATCGATGAGATCCATTGTGGAACGAATATTTTCTATTTGTTTTTCTGCACAACGCACTAATAAATCGCTTTCATCAATTTCCTTCAGATTTACTTGCAACCTTGTTTGAGGATCTACCCTATTTCTTAGTAGTTCTTGAAGTTCCTTTTGAAATTCAGCATAACCCGAAAAGCCTAATTTAAAAGCCATCCTCATAATCGTAGTAGTACTCGTTCCTACGAGTCCTGCCAATTGATCAACAGTTAAAAAAGCAACATCCATCGCATTCTTGATGATGTAATCGGCTACTTTACGTTGTGATTCTGTTAATTCTGATGCCTTATTTTGAATTAATTGTATTACATTCGTTTTCATGACAATCTCCTATAATGTAAATTAAAGGTACATATTCTACATCATACCATATTAAAGTAGGATGTCGCAGGCTAAACCTTTATAGATTTTATATCAAAAACTACTATATTAAACTCAAGTAGTAATAAATACCACTACTAAATATGCTAGCAACGTTTAGCAAAAATATAATCTTCTATTTAGATGTATTTTTCTCTAAAAAAGTAAAATTAACTTAGTCTACTCTCATTAATATGACTTATTAGAAATAAAAACCCTGCGACATCTTGTCATATCCACTTTTGATACTGCGCTGGATTATGACTAGTTGCAGGGGCTAGGTTTACTTACAGACTTATTACTTTCTTTAATGGGAATTTGTTTCCATACCAAACAACCGTTGGAGGCCATATACTTTTTCCAATAAAATAACTGGAATTAAGCTTAAAAGAATCACTGCAGTTGATACTGCGGATATTAACGGATCTACATTTTCCTGAATGTAGCTGAATATCGTCAGGGGAAGTGTCATCTGCTGCGGTGACACTAAAAACAAGGACAGTGTAACGTTGTCGAACGAATTGAGAAAAGAAAAGATAAATCCAGAAAAAACAGCAGGTCTAATCAACGGAAGGGTAATATCCCAAAATACTCTAATTGGTTTTGCTCCTACAATGGCTGCTGCTTTTTCAAGACTATAGTCAAAACTTGTCATTCCAGTTAAAACCAGACGAACGACGTACGGAATAGTAATCAGCAAATGCGCCAAAAGCAATCCAAAAAAGGAACCCGCTATGCCAATCTTAGTAAAATAAATCAATACAGCAATTCCCACGATTAATGAAGGAACACTTAGTGGCGAAAGTAAAAATGTATTGACAATTTTCTTTCCCCTAAACTTATACTTCGCTATAGAAAATCCAGCCAATGTTCCTAGAATAGTCGCCGCAATGGCAGTTACCACAGCCAATTCTATACTGAATATAAAAGAATCAATAAATTCTGGGCGATCCAGTATTTTCGCATACCATTGAAAAGAGAACCCCTGCGGAGGAAACGACAGGAATTTGGCTGATGTAAGCGAACTTGGTATAAGAACGATAAAAGGAGAGATTACAAACAACAAAACAATAAATGTTAAAGCCCCAAGCCAAGAGAAGCGAAACGTTCTCATGATTGGAACACCTCCTTATAACGATGTGTTTCCACCAGTTTGGTAAATGAGCCCGCCAAGAGAAGCGTAAAGGCTAGTAAAATAAAGGACAAAGCGGTACCAAAAGGCCAATTTTGTGTAATCAGGATTTCTTGATATATCAGAGTTGGCATCACTTTTACCGCAGTTCCTCCCAATAAGGCAGGTGTCACAAATGCACTCATGGATAAACTAAATACCAAGACAATCCCAGAAAAAATCCCCGGCAAACTTAACGGAAACGTAATCGTTAAGAAAGAAGTAAATCGTCTCGCACCCATAATAGAAGCAGCTTTGTACAGGGATTGGTCTATGGCATAAAGACTTGTCGCAATCGCTAAAATCATATACACAATATAGGAGTCTGCTAGACCAATAACAGTACCTAATTCGTTATACATTAGGCGTAAAGGCTTTTGGATGATGCCCAAATTCATTAGCAAACTGTTGATTAAACCATTTTCATTCAAAATAATCGTCCATCCAAAATTGCGGATAACCACACTTACCAAATGAGGCACAAGTACAAGCAAAGTAACGAGGCTTCTTACTTTCCCTTCCGATTTCGCCATAAACATGGCTACAGGATAGCCGAAAACGAACGTTACCAAAACGGTCCAGACACTGATTTTAACTGAATTCCAAAGAATATCCCAATAATAGAGATCCTTAAAGAAAATGAAGTAGTTTTGCAAGGTAAAGTGAAAGTCATTATCCTCAAAACTATGAAAAAACATCATCAGCATGGGAATTAAGAAAAAAACCATTAATACAACAAGTGTAGGAGCCAACAAGAGTCCAATAATTAAGCTTGTTCGTAAAGAAGTTTTCGCCATCTAGTAGTTCTCCTCTACAACCATAATATCTTCTGTATGACAAAAGCCGTAAACTTCAGCTCCTTCAACGAAATGTCTCTGAGGTTGTTGCGTTCGCACAATCAGCTCGTGCTTTCCTACAGAAATGTGATATTCCGTAATCGGGCCAAGAAAAGTGACAAGCTTGATGATACCACTAAAAGTAGTTACATCAGCGCTACCGGCCGGGTCCTTTGTCAATTGGATGGTCTCAGGACGCATATACATTGAAACCTTTTCGCCCGAGACAAATTTCTTCTCCTTGTTCCTTGCCTTAATGGACAGTCCATCCTCCGTATGAATGGTAAGGTCACTGCCATCCAAAGCCTTTACAGTACCAGTCAGACGGTTCGTTTTCCCAATAAAAGTATGTACAAACTCCGTAGCCGGTCGGTGATAGATATCAGAGGGGGAGCCGATTTGCTCAATGTTTCCATGACTCAAGACAACAATTCGGTCGGATAGCGACAAGGCCTCTTCCTGATCATGGGTCACAAAAATGGTAGTAACCCCAATTTCCTTATGGAGACGTTTCAATTCATCTCTTAACTCCTCGCGAAGCTTCGCGTCCAAGTTACTCAGAGGTTCGTCCAGTAACAGAATGGACGGTTCCATTACTAACGCTCTGGCGATTGCGATACGTTGACGTTGACCACCTGAAAGCTGTTTGGGAAAGCGTGTTTGCACTTGAGGTAGTTTGACCAGTTCAAGAACTTTTTTCACTCTTACGTCTATTTCAACTTTCGGAAGTTTCCTCAATTTTAATCCATACGCTATATTTTCATACACAGTCATATGCGGGAACAATGAGTAGGTTTGGAAAACCATCCCCAAGTCTCTTTTGTAGGTAGGAACTCCATTCATTAATCTTCCCTTGATCAACAATTCCCCTTCATCCGCTTCCAAGAAGCCCGCAATCATGTTGAGTGTGGTGGTCTTTCCACAGCCCGAAGGCCCGAGAAAGGAGATAAATTCTCCTCTCTCGATCTGTAGACTAAAATCCTTTACAATCGTGTTTCCATTAAAGCTCTTTTTAATATGTTTTAGTTCAACATCATACTGTTTTTCCAACTGGTAGTCCTCCTTACTTATTGACTTTGGTTGCGACCTCTTTGTTGAATCTCTCTACCCATTTGGCATACTCGTTACTAATCAATTCTGTATCCACATTCACCGCTTTACTTTTATCAAAGTCAATTTTTTTGGACGCTTCAGCCGATAATTTCACATCTGTTACTGGGTTCAGATATAATTTTTCTCCTAGAGTTTTCTGCACTTCATCGGTCAGAAGAAAATCAATAAACTTTTTCGCCGCTTTAGTATGAGGTGCTCCTTTTACCAAGTTGGCAAATTGAGTCGAAAGGATGGTCCCTTCTTTTGGAATAACAAATTCCATAGGAGTACCAGAAGCAGCCAAGGTTAAACTTCTGTTTGAGTTCCATACTGTATAAGCTGCTCTTTTTTGTTGTAACGCCTGTTGAATTTGGGCGGTATTATTTAAGAAAGTGGGTAATCCAGAAGCAATACCCGCGTATTTTTCAAAGCCGGGATCGATATTCTTTTCCGACCCTCCATTAGCGTAAGCTAACATGATCAATGTCGTACGTCCGAAATTATTGCTAATATCCGAGAGTACTAGATTTTCTTTTACCTTTGGATTGTTTAAGTCATTCCACGATTTAGGTACTGGCAGCCCTTTACTATGCACAAGCTCTTTGTTATAAGAAATCCCCATAGTCGAGTAAAATACAGGCACTCCACTGTTATCTTTCGCTTTAGAACCAAATTGAGCTTTTTCCAAATTCGGTACATCTTTTTTATCTACTTTTTGCCAAAGCCCCTCTTTACGTCCAATCTCTTGGGAGTTGGAATCTACGATCGCAAAGTCAATTTGAGGAGAAGCTTTTTGTGCTCTTACCTTGGCTACAATGTCCCCTGAAACTCCAGAAACATAACTGATTTTTACTTCCGGATATTTTTCTTGAAACTGCTTGAAGATATCGTCTCTCATGACATTTTCGAATTCTGCCCCATTACCAGCAATAACCAGTTGGTTTTCAATGCTACCTTTCTTGCTTTCTGCCTTAGAAGCTGTACTCTGTTGTCCACATCCTGTAATCAGTGCACCCATCATGGTGGTTACGGCAATACTTGTTAACCATTTTTTCTTCATCTCTTTCATCCCCTCTTTACTTATATAAGTTTTTAATCTACCTAATTTACGTTGTAATAAATACTACATTTGTTATATTTAATGTATTTTTTATTACCAATTTAAGCAAAAAATATTATTCTATTTGGTATGCTCATTGGAAAGGTTTGAATAACGTGGGATGCGTAACGACTTTTATGCTGGGTCATACCTATGTTATCAAGACCGTCTCTAATTGATGAAGCGCTTTCTTTTTAAGAATAAATAAGTGAAACTCACAAAGGAGATGAGTTTCCGTCAGTAGTGGAACGAATATTTTCTATTTGTTTCCCTTCCCATTAAATCGCTTTCATTAATTTCCTTAAAAATTTGCTAGCAGACTTGTTTGTAGGTCTACCCTATTTCTAAGTAGTTCTTGAAGTTCCTTCGGAAATTCAGCATAACCCGAAAAGTCATCACCACCAGTAGTATTATTTTTTACTACAAAAATACAAATCGTAATAATTATTACATTCACATTGTAGCATATAAGTTTTCTAGATAAAAGCCTTTATTTATATAATTTTAAATATTTTAATAATTATAATTTACTTTAGTATCCCAAGTCCTCCTTACAAATTAACCGATTATTTAATTCCAAAACACTTGCTTGCCTTATTTAAGATTTCACGACTTAGGACATTCAACAACTGGAAATACGATGGACATTTACACACATGTTTTGCCAAATTTACAAAAAAAGCTGCTCACCAATTTGAGCAGCTCATTAAATAACATATGTAATGGCCAAAAAAAGTTCACCTTCCTCTCCTCAAACTATGTACTAACTTAATGCCTAAATAATTTCAAAGAATCTAATATATACACTTCCTAGCCAATAATGTCGTCTTGCATTTGCTTCAGATTTATTAAAATCAGTTCAAAAAAAATAGCTTGGGAAACTTCCCAAGCAAAATTATTATTATTATTATATTCATCTCTAGTATAAACAAACTCTGGAAGGATTTTCTGTTCATTCCGTACCAAGGTCGGATCTTATTATACTTTAAAATACAATACTAGAACCTTTTGTTTAAACGAAGTTTATAGAAATATTAATCTCTGCCGACCACTTCAGGATCCCCGAACTGACGCTTATTCTAATTAAGAGTACCTATTCGATTTAAATCTTCTTGTGTAAGTTCAAAATCAAAGATATCGGCATTTTCAGCAATACGATGTGGTTTGATTGATTTTGGAATCGTCACCACGCCTGTTTGAATATCCCAGTGCAGGGTCACTTGGGCAGTAGACTTGTTGTACTTGTTAGCAATCTCCACTAAGACTGGGTCGTTAAGCAGGATACCGCCAATCCTATCTCTAGCCTCTAGAACCCTACATTTTATGCCCTGCGCTGTAAGTAGAGACGCAGCCCGTAGGCCACTTAAACCAGCACCAACAATTACTATCGGATTTTTCATATTCCTTCCTCTTTCTGATCGTGTGAATACTGTTTAAATTTACCTGTTCGCCATTCAATCCCACCTACCAGATGTGAAGCCCCTGTCAATATTATGTAAAATAAATTTTTAAAGTATTTCTGCCTTTGTTCATGTTCTTAGGGAAAAGGTTCAATCATTGGCCTTACATCAGTGAGGACACTGAAATTTAAAAGAATTATATTCAATCTTGGATCTGTGATTTACTTTATAAGCGTTTTAATATATTACTGGAACCTCCAATAACCATCCAACATTTCAAAAAAGTGACTTTGATTCGTGTCAGTCAGGTTCACTAAAAAAGGAGTCTCCCCTTTTTCTTTTAATACCTTAGCAGCCGGACCATTTCCAATTGGTGTACAAAATAATAAATTAGTTCCGTTCAATTTTAATATTCTGCAACGTGCATTGATTTCCGTATCAATATACTCCTCGCCTTGTTTAAGGCCAAACAATTTCTTCCAAATTTCTAAAGTTTTATCTAAATTATTTACGACAAAACCAGCACTTTCCAATTTTGGTTGACCTAATAGGTGTGTCCCTATGAGTCTTTGTTCCTCTAATTCCGAATACCTTTCTTCATCTGATTTTTCCCATTCTATAAAAAATGGTAAAGAAACTTTGTTTTCCGCGTATTCAGGGAATAACAATGACCACCTGATTACTTCACCATCAGCTCGAACTCTCTCCCCAGTAAGCGGCCCATATACTGTAAGTCCTTCTGCTTTAAGTTTTATTGCTAGTTCTTCAATTTGATTTGTTCGGATCGCTACTTTCGCAGGACCTTCCCGACTTTCTTTAGCTAGCTGTTCAACAATTTGTGTAATCAATCGATTTTCAACATGTTTTTCAGCTATTGATAAATTTTCAATTCCTAAAAATTCAATATAACTTAAGCCAAAATAGGTCAGGGTATTATATGTTCCCCAAGATTCATGACGCCCACCATTCACAACATGAAGTCCTCTTTGTTTTAAGGGTAAAATTGCTTTCTCCGGTTTCCTAAAGAACCAAACAAGGTGATCAAAGAAAAAGTCCAAAATAGTACTCCTTTCAATCGATATTGTATGTTAACCTGACTTTATTCTGATGCTAATCTAATTATGGTTTGCATGAGGAGATTAACGCCATCCGCGATATCCTCTTTACTGCTCCATTCCTTTGGATTATGACTGATCCCATCCTTACTTCTAACGAAAATCATGCCTACATCCGTAATATTGGACATGATCATCGCATCATGGCCAGCCCCACTTACGATTCGAAACGGTTCGAAACCCAGATCTTGACACGCATCTTCCATCACATATCCACAATCGTATTCGAACAAAGAACCGGTGGAATATCCATATTCACAGTCAGATTATATTGCAGTGAACGTTTTTCACAAATTTTACGAAGAGCTAATTCAATCTCCGTTTTCATTAGCTCCCTTTTCCCGGCATCTGTATGTCGAAAATCAATCATAAAGGAAGCAGATTCTGGAATAATATTCGCACCGCCAGGTTCAAAGTGAATTCTCCCAATTGTTCCGACCCCTTGATACGCTTTGGCAATCTGTTCGACTTGCAGCATTAACTCTGCTGCGGCCAAACCAGAATCAGCCGTAACTGCATCGGGGTGGTTCCTGCATGGCCAGATTCACCTCAAATGGTCACTTCGAGCCACATCGGTCCTGCAATACCTGTGACAATTCCTACAGAAAGATCTCCATTCTCCAGTACTTTACCTTGTTCAATATGGATTTCAACAAATGCCTTGATACTACCTGGTTCTCTTTTTGCATTTTCGTAGTTATCAGGATTTAACCCAGCTTGAAGAAAGGCTTGGGAATAGGTAATCCCATCTTGATCGACCATTTCATCAAGATGGTGCCGTCCAAAAAGGCCGCACATTCCTTTGCTTCCGGTAAAACCAGCTGAGAAGCGAGCACCTTCTTCATCCGTAAACGAAATCACTTCAATGGAACGTTTCAGTTTTATCCCATTCTCCTGAATGGTTCGAACGGCTTCGAGGGCACCAAGAACTCCTAATGGCCCATCAAATTTCCCACCATTTAGGACAGAGTCAATATGCGATCCAGTCATAACAGATTCAGTTATTGATTCATCTGTTCTTGGCAATCGTCCAATAATGTTTCCCGCTTCATCTACCCGTACCTCCAGGTCCGTTTCCTGCATCCAATTCATGAGAAGCTTGCGGGCGGTTAAGTCTTCCGGGGACAAGGAAGTTCTGGTTACACCGCCACTTTCTTGTTTACCTATTTCGGCCAGTTCCATTAATTGAGACCAAATTCGTTCCGTATTAATCGAGATATTCGCGATCTGCTTTGCCATCAAGAAACATCCTTTTCATTTAAATTAATGATTTCAGCAACTGCCTGTTCAGCTGACTGAAGGGCACCTTCAAGATGTCCACTATATTCTGAATTCGTTTCTGTACCAGCAAAAATAATTTTCTTCTCCCATACACCTTCTACTGGTGGTGGACCATAGCTTTGGTAATTTTTAAGAGGACTTAAGTCTTCCTCAACAGTGGTTTCAGAATCGCTGGACCAATCTTTATAAAAAATAGCCTTTACGTTTTTAGCTTCACTCCCAAAGAGCTTAACTAACTGGTCAACAACCAATTTTAAAATTTTATCTTGGCCCATTTTTTCACGTGCTGCTGGAGGCATTCCGAAGAAACCAAATAATGCACCAGGGCCATTATTTGGAGAGGCATCATATATTTCTTCTAAGGGACCAACGGCACTCAATACATAACCAGAAAGTCCTACTTCTCTCCAGAAGGGACGATCATATACTGCAACTACCTTAGCCTGTCCCGCCATCCACGTAGGTTTTTTGACAATGTCAGCAATAAGATTTGGAGGAAGGGAAGGCGAAAATTCAATGTGATGTGCCACAAGACGAGGTGGCAATGCTAGAATAACAGCCTTTGCAGGAAATTTTTTTCTCTTTCCATCAGAAAGTTCTGCTTCAACCGTGATATCACCAGCTTCATTCAGCTGAACTTTCTTCACTCGCGTTTCTAGTTCAACTATTTCTGAGGGAATAGTTTCTGCTAGCACATCGATAAGAGACTGCACACCTCCAGTCAATCGAACCCATTTTTCGTCAGTGTGTTCTTTCAGCTCACAACGCTCTGGTGGCTTGATTTGAAATCGTTCTATAAGTATTTCACCTTTACTATATTGTTCGAAAGTTTCTAAATTTAGTTCTTTTACAAGTTTAGCAATTTGGCTCTCATACTGTGGCCAAAACCACTTCGGGCCAAGGTCAAATTTTCCTAGGTCAGGTCTCTTTGGATCAGAAGCACTCAAAACCCTTCCACCAATCCTATCTCTTGCCTCTAGAACCCTACATTTAATGCCTTTTTCAGTAAGTAGTGATGCAGCACGTAGGCCACTTAAACCTGAACCAACAATGATTACAGGATTGTTCATATTTTGTCCTCCTTCTGACAGTGTCTATGTTGTATAATTGTACTTTGTTAAAGGGATTTGTATCATAAAAGAGTTGTTTCTTTTTCTAATTCATGATGCAATACTTCTCCCATAACCTCCATACCTTTAAAAATTTTCTCTTTAGGCATATTCGAGTAATTTAAACGTAAAGAATTTTTCTTTGTTCCATTCGGAAAGAATGGGGCACCAGGAACAAAAGCAACATTATTTTCCAAACATTTTGCGAATAATTCCCCAGAATCAACAGATTCAGGAAGCTCTATCCAAATAAACAATCCACCTTCTGGCATACTATAGTTTATATTTTTTGGGAAAAATTCTTTGATACAAGATAACATAGCTGTGCATCTTTCTTTATAAACAGCTTTGATTTTATTAATGTGTTCTTCGATATTGTAAAGTTCCAGATACTTAGCTGTAATTCTTTGAGCAAAGCTATCAGTGTGTAAGTCAGCTGTTTGCTTAAAAGCAACGTACTTTTCAATGAAAGATTCGTCAGCACAAATCCATCCAAGTCGAAGACCGGGCGTAAAAATCTTAGAAAAGGTACTTATATAAATGACTCTACCCTCTGTGTCAAAGTGTTTCACAGGTAGGAGTTCCTCTCCAGCAAATCTTATAGCTCCATAGGGATTATCCTCTACAATCAGTACATCATATTGATTAGCGAGCTCAATCATTCTCTTTCGTCTTTCGAGCTTTAATGTGCGCCCTGTAGGGTTTTGGAAATCTGGAATCGTATAGATAAACTTCGTGTTAGGATACTCTATTAGCTTTTTCTCTAGCTCTTCCATCACCATACCATCATTATCCATAGCTACTTCAACAAATTTGGGATTGTATGACTTGAATGCATTAATGGCTGCAAGGTAGGTTGGGCTTTCACAAATAATAGTATCTCCCTCATTGATAAATAATCTTCCAGTAAGGTCGATTGCTTGCTGGGACCCTGATGTGATAAGAACATGTTCAATATTAGCGTTGATTCCAATAACTTTCATTCTCTGACAAATAGCATCTCTTAAAGGAATATATCCTTCAGTCGTACTATATTGAAGAGAAGCCGCACCTTCTTCGTTTAATACAGCATTACATGCATCCTTAAGAGCTTCTACAGGAAACAACTCTGGAGCTGGTAAGCCTCCCGCAAAAGAAATTACTTCTGGCCTTTCTGTTACTTTTAATATTTCACGTGTCTCTGAAGGTTTTACTAAGTGAGTTCTCTCAGCAAATTTATTTTCCATTTATCATCATTCCTTTTATATTTAGTAATGGAGAACATTTAATAATTATTTTAAAAAGATTAATAGCTACCTTCCTCTAAAATACCCTGAATTTTCAGTTACTTTTTAGCAGTCCTTACTCTGTTTATCCTCCAACTAGATTTAAAACATTCTAACACGCAACAAAAAGCCATACAACATTATAATTGTATGGCAAACAATTTCTTTCTTCTTTTCCTTCTGTTGGTATGTCAAATCCATATAGGAGGCTGCTCAAATAGAGAGCAAAGATGGTACATTCATATAATCATTTTCTTTTAAGAGTTTTGCTTCTCTAATAATGTTTGTAATCGCTATTTTGACATTCTCGGGAGTCGTTGCCAGGTTCAGTCTGACGTATCCTTTATAATCTGTACCAAACCATTCCCCAAAGTCCACAGCAAGTCGACAGCGGTCTTGAATAAATTCTTTTGTCTTTTCTTTTGGAATAATTTTATTTAGGTCAATAAACATTAAATATGTTCCTTCCATAGGTGTAACTGTAATTTCCGGAAGCTCTTTATTAAGGGTATCTCTTGCATAAACAAAGTTTGAATAAATAACGCTCTTCACTGATTCTAACCACTCACCTCCGCTAGAATAACCTGCCTCTGTCGCAGTAAGTCCCATCGTATTAAAATCTGTCTGATTCACTGTTTTTATATATTTATCATATTTTTCTCTTAGTATATCGTCTGTAATGATAATATTGGAATGAATCAGTGCTGCCAGGTTGAAAGTTTTTGAAGCAGAATTCACTGTAATGATTAGATCCCGGTATTTTCCGTCTTTCACTACAGCGGCAGGAATATGTTTATGATCATCGAAAGTAAAATCCTGATGAATTTCATCTGACACAATCAAAACGTTATGTTTCTTGCAAATTTCAAATAGTTTATCTTGTTCTTCTTCTGACCAAACTCTGCCTGCTGGGTTATGTGGAGAACAGTGTATATACAGTTTGGCACGGCTATCGATGATTGCTTGTTCGAAACGGTCATAATCAAAGGTGAAATAACCGTTATCATTATTTAATGGACAAGTAATTAGTTTCCGACCACAATCACGAACGGCATTATGAAATGGATAATAGACTGGAGTAAGAATGATTACAGAATCTTCAGGTTCAGTAAAAGCATTAATAAACCAGTAAAGCGCAGCAACTACACCGGTTGAATATCGAATCCATTCTTTTTTCAACTGAAAAGAATATCTTTCTTCCATCCAATTGAAGTATGCATCAAAGTAACTTTGTGGAACGAAAGAATAGCCATACACACCATGGTTCACGCGTTTTGTAAGAGCTTCTGTAATGGAATCTGAGGTCCTAAAATCCATGTCCGCTACCCACATGGCAAGTAAGTCTGCATCTCCAAAACGTTCTTCTAATAAATCCCATTTTAAAGATGTTGAATTATGTCTCTCTACTTTATACTTTTCTACAAATTCTTCAATGTTCATTTCTGTTCTCTCCCTTTTTTGCGACTACTAATATCATAATTCTCCGAATCAGGAAGCTCAACCCCAAAAATAATTGTTCTTCTGGTTTACTATAAAATCTATATTAAAACTACTTTTCTAGAAAGCTAATTCTATAGCTTTATTTCTCAAACCAGATTTGAATAATTCCAACACGTAAAACCATACAATTTTAAAAATTGTATGGTAAAAATAGTATAAATTACCAATTATAATTTAATTAACACAACATTTAAATCTAAAGTCTGTGTTCCATCTTCTATTTCAAAAAATGGAATTCCTATTCCTCCTGCTTCACGTACGGAATCATATAGTGTATTATTTTCCCTAACGTACAAATAATCCTTTAGCGCCGGAAAGCTTGTAGATAAATCCTGAAAATCGACATTGGCATTTTTTTCCTTCAGTTTGCTGAGTGCGTATAAGGTATCTGGGCACAAGTGGCTTCCAATTACTTTTACTTTCATAGTGTTCATCCACCTTTCAAATTTATATTTAAAAATTATTTAATACTGGTTTTTTGGCATTACAGCAATCGCTTCTATCTCACAAAGAACACCTTTTGGGAGTTCCTTTACCGCTACGCAGCTTCTAGCTGGTTTTGATACAAAATACTTTGAATAAACCTCATTAAAGACCGCAAAATCCGCCATGTCTGCTAGGAAACAGGTAGTCTTAAATACATATTCAAATCCACTTCCTGCCTCTTCAAGAATCGCTCCCACGTTTCGGCAACTCTGTTCCGCCTGTTCTTTAATAGCAGTTTCTACTGTCCCATCTTCTGGATTTACTGGAATTTGACCAGACGTATATACCAATTCATTCACTATAAATCCCTGTGAATATGGTCCAATTGCACCTGGTGCATGTATAGTTTCTATTATTTTCATTATTATTTTCCTCCGATCCTTTTATTTATTTGAGCCCTAAAATTTCTTCACCTTATAAAACCGATTAAATGGTTACATATGTTGCATCCTGTAAACAGGTAATTTCTAAAGTAATAATTATCCGCCAAAATCTTCTAATGTGCCTTTTGCAATATCTGTATCATTTGCAATATCCTTTACAGTATCACTCCTTGTATAGAACTTATAAGCAATGAAAACTATTACAACCCATACAGCCGACACAACCAAAGACATTCTTTCATCCGGTAAGAATCCCATACATACTATTACCACAGCCATAAAGAATAAGCCGAAATAATTACTGTACGGATAGAAAGGCATCTTGTAAGTAAGTTTGTCAACCTCATTATTTTTAATCTTTATCTTCCTGAATTTCAAATGACTTATTAGAATCGCAGACCAGTTGCAAATTAAACCAAAAACAGTAACTGAAGCAAACAAAGAGAAAACTTTTTCTGGTATAAGGAAATTCATTAAAACACCAAAAAGCATTGATGCAAAAACTAGCATGACTCCTGCAAATGGTATATTTTTACGGTTAACCTTGCTAAGGATAGCAGGAGCGTTCTTTTGCAAAGCCAAGTTGTAGAATGTACGGGTGTTGGCAAAAATACTAGAGTTTACTGCAGATAATACTGCTGAAATAACTACAAGGTTCATAATCGAAGCCGCAGCTGGAATATTCATTTTAGTAAAAATCTCAACGAAAGGGCTTCCTTTCGAACCAGCAGTATTCCATGGAAAGATTGTTACCAAAATAAAGATAGCCCCTACGTAGAAAATCATAATTCTCCAGAACACAGCGTTAACAGCTTTAGGAATAGTAGTCTTTACATTTTTTGCTTCTCCAGCTGCAAATCCAAGGTTTTCAACTCCGCCAAATGCAAACGCTACCATAACAATTGATAAAATAAATCCATTCATTCCCATAGAGAAAAATCCCCCATGGTTTACAAGATTACCGATTCCGACCGGATTACCATGATTGCCAACTCCGAAAATAATCATTAAAGCTCCAAATATTATCATAAGAACAATTGCTGTGACCTTAATCAAGGATAACCAGAATTCAGTTTCTCCATAGATCGATACGCCAATAATATTAATGGTGAACATAATCAATACCACTGCTAAAGCGCTAACCCATACCGGTATATTAGGAAACCAAAACTGTACATACTTTCCAAGTGCGTTAAGATCAGCTGCACTTGTAGCAATTAAGAAGATAAATGCGTTCCAGCCAGATAGAAACCCAGCAAAGCGATGAATATAACGATTCGCATAGGATACATACGTTCCCGACACAGGTTCTTCAACAGCCATTTCACCCAAAGCTCTCATAATGAAGTAAATGGCTATCCCAACAATTAAATACATCAGCAGAATGGCAGGTCCTCCTTGACTAATAGCCCAGGAAGAACCATAGAATAGACCAGTACCAATTGCCCCTCCTATGGCTATCATCTGGATGTGACGATTTGACAGATCTCTCTTCAAGTCCTCTTTCTCGTAAGACTCTACGTGTATTTTGTCACTCATTTTTTTTCCTCCCTCTATAGTGGTGATTGCAGATAAGATATATAAATACAGTAGATGTTGCCTAAAGGTAATAATAAAGACGTTTCTCGGTTATTTACTAATCTCTTTCCTCAAATAGCGAAATCAAACGGTATCGCCTAAATATACTATTTCGTTCTACTACTAACGTTAACCGCTAGCCTTCCAATCGCTATAACCTGCAGTTCACCACCAAAGAGGAAGACCAAGCATCATTACAAATTCTTCATATTTTTCAATGGTTACAGTTCTCAAACCTCCATTTTCACATTAGTTTCGGATTCTGAAGTTTCTTCTTCCTTGGCATTGATTGCATCACAGATTCTTTTCAGACCTTCAGCCAATACGGATCTCGGACAGGCCAGATTTAACCTAATGTAGCAGTCTGAGTTCTGTACAAACATATTCCCCCCTTCTAATAGAACACCAGCCTTATAGGCAAAAAACATAGGAAGGTTCTCATTCTTATCTAAGTAAGCACTTACATTTATCCATGCAAGGTACGTTGCTTCCGAAATTTCAAAAATGGCATTTGGTAAATTCTCTGCTAGATAATCTTTAGTAAAAGTAAAATTATCATCCAGATAAATTCTAAGTTCTTCTAACCAAGGTTCTCCCTTTTCATAAGCAGCTTGCGCACCGGCAACACTTAAAGGATTATCAAAATTGTAATGTCTTGAAAGCCAAATTTCTCTTAATTTCTCATCCGGAATTATAACATTCGAAAGCATCAGTCCCGCTGTGTTAAATGTCTTACTCGGAGCCATACAGGTAATCAATTTATCATACTTAGGAAATACTTTTGCTAATGGAATGTGTTTTTGATCTCTCCTTAGAAGATCACAATGAATTTCATCTGAAATAATCCATAAATCGTTTTTGACACATATATCGCCCAATCTTCTAAGCTCTTCTTCAGTCCAAACTCGACCTGTAGGATTATGTGGATTACATAAAATAAAGAGAGTTGTTTTTTCATCGGCTGCTTTTCGTTCAAAATCATCAAAGTCAATAAGATAGCGACCTTTTTCATTAATTAGATCTGAGCATATAGCCTCACGGTGATTATAATCTGCTGCATATTTAAAATAGGCATATGATGGAGTTAAAAAAATCACCTTTTCATCTGGCTTGCAGATATACTCAACAAACTCAAATAAAGCAGGTATAATTCCATTAGACATTACTAAGTGTTTTCTTTCAAAGCTCCATCCATATCTTCTAATACACCAATATACAAAAGCTTTATAATAAGAATCAGAGAGTATTCTGGTATAACCAAATATTTTACTATCTAATCTTTCTTTTATTCCATCGATGATTACCTGTGGTGTAGCAAAATCCATATCTGCGACCCACATTCTGATAAACTCCTCATCTTTGTATGGAAACGTCATCGAACCATCGTTGTCACCGAAAATATATCCACGGAAACCATCTGTACTCATTGCATTTGTATTTCTTCTGTCAATAATTTCGTCAAAATTATACATAAGCTCATCACGCCTTCTAAATTTTTATTAAGTCGAATTAACCGATTAAATGTTTCTGCTCCAAATGCCATAATATTTTGAAAACATAAATTATTGGGATCCCTCTATCTGAGATCATCATAACACGCACAAAAAAGCCATACAACTCCACGATTGTATGGCGAACAATTTTATATTGTGTGGCAAACAATCGTAATGTTGTATGGCGAATAATATTAGGTAAGATCGTTTAATAAACGTTTAAGGATCATTAATCCTTGCTCAAGTTCTTCAAGCGTTTCTGGTGCACAGACAGAAATCCTTACAGCCCGCTCTGGACTACTATTTCCAACTACAAACCGTTCAGCGGCATACACTTGCACCCCCTGCTGTGCCGCTAACGTTTCAAATTCAGCTCCTGTAATCTTGCCTGGTAATAGCAACCAACGAAAAATACCTGTTTCAGCACCCAAACACATATAGTCTGCCAAATATTGATTTACAACTTGGTTTATGCGAATGGTTCGTTTCCGATGCTCCTCAATTATGACTTCAAACTGATTTGATACAATAGTACGTGCAGCCAGTTCTGCTAATAAAGGGGAAACTGATATATTCAAATTATAAAGTGCCTTAGAAATAAATTCTTTAAATTGGTTCGGCACCGCTACATAGGCTAGTCTTAATCCTGGGGCTATTGATTTCGATAAACTTGCAATATGGATAACCTGTTCTGATGCAAATGATGCAATTGCTGGAAGTGCTTTTTCTTTGTGGAGATGATATGTCGCATCTTCAATGATGAACTTATTATACTTTTTGGCAATTGTTGCAATGGCTTTTCTATTCTCTACTGACATACAGCGAGTTGTCGGATTATGATAATCAGGTATTAGATAAATGCCTCTAATATTCTCATTTTTACATGCATATTCAAAGGCATCTGGTCTCATTTCATTGTTCTCTGATTTTATCGGTACTATTTTCAAACTAAGCATCGCTGCTACAGTTTTTAAGCCTGCGTATGTATGATGATCCGCACCAATGCAATCTCCAGGGTGACAAAGACTAGCTAGTGTGGCAGCAATCGCATTTTGGCCTCCATTTGCAAATAAAATGTGATCAACTGTCGTTTCAAACCCGCCTCTTCGGATAAGCTTAATAGCTGCATCCTTTTGCCAAAGACTTTCGCCTGCACGACCATAACCAAACCATTTCTCATAATGTGTCTCTTGCAGCATACCTCTCAGTTGGTTCAGGAGTGGCTCGTAAGAAGCTTTATCCGGTAGTGTTGCTCCCATCTCTATTAAATGCTTGGGCTTTGTTTCTTCAAGTAAATACGCATTCGATAACGCATCATATGATACAAAGGTGCCACTTCCAACTGATGAACTTAACAAACCCTTTAACTCACAGACTTTAAATGCTTTTGAAATAGTACTCAAATTTAAATCTAAATAATCGGCCAATTCTCGCTGTGGGGGCAGTTTTGTGCCTGGTATTAAAACTCCATTTAATATGTCCTGTTTTAATTGCTCAGCGAGCATTTTATAAATGGGCTTTTTGGTTTTATCAATGGATGGCTTCCAGCTCATCGGATAGTTTTCAAAAGAATTAATCGGCACGATACTCATCCTTTTTCATACAATTATATGATTGTGTCGTTTATAACACAATTATAATTTTCTTTTAATTTATCCAAGAAGGAGTCGAAATGGACCCATAGACTAACTATGATAAGTTATAAAGAAAGACCAATGGCATGTCGCTATTGGTCTTTTGATGGCGAATCGTTTAATGAATATCGCAGCTTCATTTGTGTAGATCCAGAACTTTATCGCATATTTTAAAGAAGTTCGGCCATCAGCTCATAAATTGCTTCTAACTAGGCAAGCATTGAGTTTTCCCAACTGCTTGCATAAAAAAATCCACCTTTCATTCAGAGTTTGGTGGATTTGACACACTAGTTCACATTAAAGCAGTAGCACTAGTACTATGTAATTTTCAAACAGCCGGTAAAACGCTTGATATGATTGAGTTTGTTGGCGGGACTGCGTGGGAATCGAACCCACCAGACCTGGCACGCAGGTCTCAAGCAGTTTTGAAGACTGTGGAGGACACCAGTACCCCATTCAACCCCATCTCAATATGCTTCTACAACTAAATATTATCTTGCAATCATAATACTATGGAATATAGTATTAATCAATTAAAAAATCCTATTTGTCATACTATCGACAAGGATTTCCATTATAGCATATCATCGACCCTATATTTTGGTTTTCAAAATTGTGGCGGATTCTTGTCATTAGCCCCATAAAAAGACTATAATAGAAGATAATTATATCGGTTTGTAGGTGAATCGCATGCTGCAAGGTTGGTTTCTATGGTTTATCCTATTTTGGGTCGTCTTTTTAATAGGTTCCTTTTCGATAGGCGGCTTCTTTATGTTCCGAAAGTTTCTTAAAAAGATGCCCAAAGAAGATGGCAAATCCGACATGGATTGGGAAGAACATTATGTGAATGAATCCCTTCACCTCTGGGGTCCGGAAGAAAAAGCCCTCTTAGAGGATCTTGTCAGCCCTGTGCCGGAGTTGTTCCGAGATGTTGCAAAGCATAAGATTGCTGGAAAAATTGGCGAGCTGGCACTAAAAGAAAATGCTTCCGAAATTACCGAAGAACTCGTCATTCGAGGATATATCCAGGCGACACCAAAGCGGGATCATAAATTTTTACGTAAAAAGCTTTTTCAAAATCAAATCGATGTTACTCCCTATGAACATTTATTCTAAACCGCCCAATTTATGGCGGTTTTTTTATTGTGTTCCCCTGTCGACACAGCATATAAAAAACACTGACATCAAAGAAGTCAGTGTTTAGCATTAATTTTGATTATGAAGCTCTTTATACAGCTTCCGATAAGAGCGGTACATCGCCACACGCCAAGGTACTATCATGCTGTAGGCCAGCAAGAAGAACATGCCGCTTAGCTGTCCAATATCAATCGTACTGCTTAAGATGGCTTTTAGAATCAAACGAAGAATCAACAAACCGACAAGGATGTAGATAAACGCCTTCGATCGTTTTAAATAAATATCATTATCGCGAATCTCAAAATTGGATGTTTTGATCAATAGAATAGAGAAAAGCATACCAACAATGATTGCCTCACCAATTTCCATTGGCGTTAAACGAAATTCCGGTACCACATACATGAATGCCCCAGTGGACATAAAAATAGGCGGCAGGATAATTTTTTTCGCATTAGTCGGTTTCTTTGCGGCTTTCATGCGGACAAACAGTACAAAAAAGCCCATAAAAACAGCTCCGATTGAAGAAACAACAACGTAGTTCATTGGATTCAATCATCCCTTATCTAATTATTTACTCACCTATTATATCTCAAATGAAGAAATTTGAAAAAAAATATTACTGTTTTAATCATTAAAATATTTTAATCTTAAAGGGAATCCATACAATCGCTGGTAAGTTTGCTATGCCTTGCAAACTATGAACTTCTAAAAACCGGTAAAGCCACCAAACATTCCTTGAAAAACGATAATGATTTTGGTCATCCAGTCAAAGAAAAGGACAATCCCCATGACAATCATGATATAACCGCCAATTTTCATAATCTTTCCGCTGTGTCTTTTAATCCACTTCATCCGTCCAACGAAGAACGACAGAATTAAGAAAGGAATCGCAAATCCTAGAGAGTAAGCAAACATGTATAACACACCTGACCCCGGATTGGAAGCGGCAAGGAGAATGACAGCTGAAAGAATTGGGCCCGTACAAGGAGTCCATCCGGCGGCAAATGCCATCCCAATTAAAACCGATCCAATATAACCTGAAGGACGGTTTTTAAACTCATAACGGCGGTCCCTCATCATAAATTCGGGTTTAAATACCCCGACAATCATTAATCCAAATAAGACAATAAAAATCCCGCCTAACTGACGAATTAGGTCCTTATAGGATAAAAAGAAGCTGCCTATAAAAAACGAGGTTCCAAAACCAATAGCAATGAAAATAATCGAAAAACCGATTAAGAAGAAGATTGTATGCAGTAAGCTCCGTTTTTGTAGCATGGCATTTTCATCTCTTAGCTCCCCAACAGACATGCCGGTTATGTATGAAAGAAAGGCTGGATAGAGCGGCAAACAACACGGTGAAATAAAACTTAAAAAGCCTGCCCCTAATGCTAAAAATATATTTACATCAGACATGTATGAACACTCCCACTTAAGTCGATACCTCTTCATTCTAACAAAAATGCTCTCCAAATGATAATGGTTCACATGAATATTTTGTGTCTCAGTGATAACGCTTCATGAAATGGGAACTTTTCATATAGAATGTATGAAATGGATTTTTTCTTACAAATAACTTTGAAGTTATTTACATTATAGGTTATACTAGTAAAACAGTGCTATTTTGTTGATAACTCTCTTATTCTACTATCCATTTTAGGAGTTACTCCGGAAAGGACTTCGGCCGTGATAAAACAAGACCTTATAACTATGATAGAAACAAAGCGAGCTGAATTAATTCAAGTCGCCATCACGAACGGCTTGACATCCTCCGTTGCAATTCGCTACAGCCAGGAACTTGATAAATTACTAAACGAATATAATAGAATATATATTAAAAAAGTTCCATCCACAGCCCACTAACAGGTAAGCCTTGCATATCTATTCATGCAAGGCTTTTTTCTACTAATTTACCGCATCTTCTAACCTCTCTACCGCCCCATTTTGCAGCAGGAACATTTTATGATAAAGTCCTCCAAGGGCAAGCAGTTCTTGATGGGTCCCCCGCTCGACTATTTCTCCTTGGTGCAAGACAAGGATTAAATCGGCATCCTGAATCGTCGATAAGCGATGCGCAATCGCAATGGTTGTTCGACCTTTCCGCATTTTGGCCAAAGCGGTTTGAATCATTTCTTCTGTTTCCGTATCAATGTTGGCCGTTGCTTCATCCAACACCAATATTTTAGGATTGGCTGCAATGGTCCTTGCAAATGCGATTAATTGCCGCTGTCCACTTGAAAAAGTGGATCCTCGCTCTACCACTTTATGCTCATAGCCATCCTCTAATTTTTCAATAAATGAATGAGCTTGAACAAACTTCGCAGCCTCCATCATTTGCTCATCTGTTAGCCTATCGTTATGAAGGCGGATATTATCTTTTACTGTTCCAAAGAATAAAAATGGATCCTGAAGTACTAAGCCCATTTTCTCCCGTAGTTCAGGCTTCGTAAAATGTCGAATGGATTCCCCATCGATTAAAATTTCCCCTCGTTCAAATTCATAGAAATGCATCATGACATTAATAATTGAACTTTTTCCACTGCCTGTATGACCAACAAGGGCAACGGTTTCGCCCGGATTGGCTGTAAAAGTAATATGTTTTAACACATCTCTTGCTCCATCATAGGAGAAACTGACATTCTTAAACTCAATCTTCCCTTTGTCAATGGAAATGTTTTTTTCCTGTTGCTGGCCCGGTGCTAATTCTTCTTCATCTAATAATTGAAACACACGAGAACCGGCCACGATGGCTTGCTGGTAGAGCGAAAGCCTCATCATCATTTGATTAACCGGTTCAAAAAAACGGTCTAAATAATTAATAAAAGCATAGATGACTCCAATTTCTACTGTGTGACTGGAGGAGGTAATTCCAAAGAAGCTTAGAACAAGGATTAATGCAAAAATATAAATCAAATCAATCGCAGGTCTTAAGAGTAAGCCATCAATCTTAATATTTTTCATTCCCGCGTTATAATGCTGCTGATTGATGTCACCAAACTCCTGGCGAAGGCGTTTTTCCTGACGAAATACCTGTATAATCGGCATACCGGAAAGAGATTCCGCAAGCTTTGCATTTAACTGGCTCAATCTTTCACGCAGATCGAGGTAAAATCTTGAACTTAATTTTCGGTATAAATTCATCACAAACAGCAAAATCGGCAGAATGATGACACACAATAAAGCAAGCTTCACATTTAAGATAAACATTGCAATAAAGATCCCTGTCAGTAAAAACCCGCTTTGAATAAAAGTGGCAATCACCGTAACAAACATATCTTTTATCGCTTCTGTATCATTTGTTACCCTTGAAACAATACTTCCGGCCGGAGTCTTGTCAAAATATTTTAATCCAAGGGACTGAACCTTAGAAAATACATCAATTCGTAGTTGCTGGATTATATAAAGTGCTATCTCTTGAAATTTTACTAATTGAAAGAATAAAAGAATCGCTTTAATTACTTGAATCCCCATGTAAATGGATCCTAGTATCATTAAGGGTCTAAACATTAGCTTGCTAGGAGTTAAATAATCATCAATAAACACTTTCACTAGATAAGGAAGGACAATATCTCCAATGGTTGTTAAAATCAGCAGCACAAAGGCAACAGTGATGATTTTTTTATGCGGCTTTGTATAGGAAAGAAGACGGAATAAGACCTTTCTTTGTTCACGTTCTGACAGTTGTGTTTTCTCATCCATATGAATGTCCCCCATGCTCCACCAGTTCTTCTAGCTGCTGGCGTAAATACATTTCCTTGTACCGTCCGTCTTTTTCCATTAGTTCTTCATGTTGCCCTCGTTCCACGATTTTTCCTTCGTTAAGCACTAAAATCAGATTGGCATGTTGAATCGCACTTAATCGGTGTGAAGTGATGATGGTTGTTTTTCCTTCTCGATTCTCTCTCAAGGAAGAAAGGATTGCTTCTTCGGTTTTGGCGTCGACGGCTGACAACGAATCATCTAAAACTAATACCTCCGGAATCATCAACAAAGCTCGGGCAATGGAAATACGCTGTTTTTGTCCACCTGATAAAGAAACACCTCGTTCTCCGACCACGGTATGATAGCCATCAGTAAATTGAAGAATATCCTCATGAATATTGGCTAGTTTCGCTGCTCTTTCTATTTCCTCACTCGTAACCTCCGGATCTGTAAAAGCAATATTTTCGGCAACGGTAGCAGAAAATAAGAAATGATCCTGAGGCACATAGCCAATGGCTTCGCGAAGTTTTTCAAGCTTATAGGATTGAAGCGCTTTCCCATCAAAAAGAATTCCACCTTGATAACCTTCATATTCACGGATGAGCAGTTTTAGAAGCGTGGTTTTGCCTGAACCTGTTTTCCCAACGATCCCGAGTGTCTCGCCTTTTTGGAGCGAAAAGAAGATATTTTTTAAAGTAGGTCTTGTTTCCCCCGGGTAAGTGAATTCCTGAATCTTATAGTCAATATCACCCATTGGCATTGTAGCTAATGCGTTATGCTTGTCGGTGATTTCAACTTTCTCTCTTAAGAGTGCAGCAACACGGTCATAAGAAGCACGCCCGCGCTCAACAATATTAAATAACCAACCAAATGCCAGCATCGGCCAAATTAATAGACCTAAATAGGTTGTAAACGAAATTAATTCACCAATCGTTAACTCGCCATTAAGAACATATTTCGCGCCAAACGCTATTGAGAGAAAGAAAGAGATTCCGACGATAATCGAGATGGTCGGGTCATAGAGGGAATCAATTTTCGCGACGGTAAGGTTTTTTTGGACGACATCTTCCGACTGCTTGCGGAAATCCTCAATATCTTCTTGTTCCTGGCCAAAGGTCTTTATGACTTTTATCCCAGTTATGCTCTCTTGTGTTTTATCATTTAAGGAGGAAAAGGCTTCTTGTGCCTTGTGGAAACTTTTATGTAACATTGTCCCAAACCAGCTGGTCAGCATCGCCATAAATGGCATTGGGAGTAAACAAATTAAGGTCAGCTTCCAGCTAATCGTCAAGGCCATCGCGATAATAACAAATCCTCCGGTTGAAAGGGAGTCGACGAGTGTTAGAACCCCCATTCCAGCTGTTTGCTGAATGGCAGATAGATCATTGGTCGCATGTGCCATTAGATCACCAATTCGGCTTTTTTGGTAAAAAGATGGCGACATCTTCGTAAAATGATGGTACAACTGATCTCGTAAAATACGACTAAGTTTTACGGAGGAACCGAAAATCATGATTCTCCAAAAATATCGTAGTACATACATCGTTAATCCTACTGCCAAAAGGACTACAATCCATTTTATTAAAAGACCTGTTGTAATCGTTCCATCATGAATATCATCAGCGATGATGCCAATAACTTTTGGAGGAATTAATTGAAGAACCGCTACAAATAATAAAATGAGAATCCCAGATAAATAAGCTTTTTTCTCTTGTTTAAAAAACCATCCTAATTGTAAAAAAACTTTCAATAAAACACCCCCAAATCCTTGATTCACAAGGTAATTACTTCGAACATCGAGGTAATCATTTTATCAAATTTTTACAAATTAATAAATACTTAGAAAATGATAAAAAGCACTCATCTATTATGAGTGCTTGTCCGTTTTTATTTAGATTGCTGCTTGTTCATGGCTGCCATCATTTGGTTGATCTTCTTTTGAGAAGGCTTCATACCCATTTGCATCATCATCATTTTTAACATTTGTTCATTGATTGGCGGATTTTTCTTCAGGTAGGTCATCATATATCTACGTGCAATGAAAAATCCTAGTGCTACACCAGCTACTAATGCCAGTATACCAACTAGTACATAATACATTAAACTTCCTCCTTCATGTTGTCTACCATACAGTGTACTAAATAAAACGGAATAAAACAATATCTCATTTCAATTAGACAAATTTTCTTTCTTTTATAGGCTTTAACCACCCAATCCGCTCATGTTCGAGGTCAATCGCTATAAAGGAAGATTCACATTTTCTAAGTACCTCAAAAAAAGCGGTCTCTGCTTCATAGCTGCCTTCTGCTTCAACTGTTATTAAATCTTGAAAAACTTCTAACCTTGCCATGCTTAGTTTTCCACTTAAGTTTATGGTATATGCACCGTGATCTGCCTTAAATCCCTTCATTTTTCCGAGCTGTTTTTGAAGTAAACTATGGATTTTTAAGACCTCTACCTTCTTCGTGATATATATAATTTGTTTTTGTGTAATAAATTTCAACTCGCCGTCAGATGAATGGTGCTCATGAAAAAGTTGAAAAAAAATTCGCTCTCTTCCGAAGTAATGGGCGGCAAATTCATCTTCTATTAAATATAGCTGATATTTTCTCACCACTGTTCTCCCCTTCGTTGAAATCCTTTTTTCTATTATAAAAAAGCATTCACAAAACGTTTGTCTTACGGCGGCAAAAACTTTCACTACTTTTGTCGATTATGAAGTTACTAAACAGTTCGTTTATAGATTTCGGTAGAATTCATGAACTTTCCTTTTAATTTGAGCAATGTTCACAATATTGCAACCTAATTTTCGGGGTGGGAAGGTGGATTGGCTCAATTTAGGGGGTAATTGGCTCTAAATTTTGACTTTATGGCCGATAATTTGCAGGGTTTGGCTCATTTCTTGCCCTTATTGGCTCATTTAAAAAGCAAATCAGCTTATTTACCATTTTATTACAAAAGACAACCAAAAAAGAGAACGGAATATCCGTTCTCTTTACTTACTTTATTTTTGTAAAAGTGCTTTAACACGAGCTACCACATTATTAACGCTGAAGCCGTACTCTTCCATAACTTTTTCACCTGGTGCCGATGCACCGAATTGGTCGATTGCGATTACATCGCCTTCGTCACCTGTATATTTATGCCAGCCGAAAGAGGCTCCCATTTCAATTCCAAGACGTTTTTTCACATTTCTTGGAAGTACAGAATCTTTGTAATCTTGAGATTGCTGTTCAAAGCGATCCCATGATGGCATGCTGACAACAGAAACTTGGACACCTTCGCCAGCAAGGACTTTTTGTGCTTCAACTGCAAGACTCACTTCTGAACCAGTTGCAAGAAGTAGTGCATCTGCTGTTTCTTTATCAGCTGGAGACACGACATAGGCACCTTTTGAAACTCCATCATATGCATTGGTATCTGTACCTTTTAATGTAGGTAAATCTTGACGAGTCAAGACAAGTGCAGTTGGCTTGTTAGTTGATTCAACGGCAAGCTTCCAAGCGGCAGCTGTTTCGTTTCCATCTGCTGGACGAATGATGGATAGACCTGGCATTGCCCGTAATGCTGCAAGCTGTTCGACTGGTTCGTGTGTTGGACCATCTTCTCCTACTGCGATACTGTCATGTGTAAATACATAAGTAACAGGTAGTCCCATAAGGGCTGCTAGACGAATCGCCGGACGAAGGTAATCAGAGAATACGAAGAATGTTCCTCCAAATACTTTTACGCCACCGTGAAGAGCAATACCATTCATTGCTGCACCCATGGCAAATTCACGAACACCGAACCAGAAATTGCGGCCTTCATATGCACCTGGCATATAGTCGGCTGAACCTTTTATCATCGTTTTGTTTGAACCTGCTAAGTCAGCTGAACCACCAATGAAAATTGGAAGGTTTTTAGCGATGCCATTTAGAGCTTCACCAGAAGAGGCACGGCTTGCTAAACTTTTGCCTTCTTGGTAAACCGGAATATCCTTATCCCAGCCTTCAGGAAGTTCATTCTTTAATGCTTGTTCAAGCTGTGTAGCTAATTCAGGATATTCATTTTTGTATTGTGCGAATAAGTCGTTCCATTCTTTTTCTTTTTTCTCACCATTTTCAACGATAAGTTTTTGGAAGTTTTCATAAACTTCTTGTGGAACGTGGAAATCTTCTTCAAAGGTCCATTTATAGGCTTCTTTTGTAAGCTTTAACTCATTGGCACCTAGTGGTGATCCGTGAACACCAGAAGTACCAGCATGATTTGGTGAACCATAACCGATGATGGTTCTAACTTCAATCAATGTTGGACGGTCAAGATCATTTCTAGCTTCTTCTAATGCTTTCGCAATTTCATCAAGGTTATTCCCGTCTTCTACACGCAGGTATTGCCAGTTGTAGGACTCAAAACGGCCTTTAACACTTTCTGAGAATGATTTATCTAAGTCACCATCAAGCGAGATATCATTTGAATCATATAAAACGACTAAACGTCCTAATTTTAAATGACCTGCAAGTGAAGCTGCTTCTGCTGAAACACCCTCCATAAGGTCACCATCACCACAAATACTGTATGTAAAATGGTTCACAAGTTCATAGTTATCTTTATTATAAACACTTGCAACATGACGCTCTGCCATTGCCATACCGACAGCCATCGCAATACCTTGTCCAAGTGGACCCGTTGTGGCTTCTACCCCTTCAGTGTGGCCATATTCAGGATGTCCAGGTGTCTTACTTCCCCATTGACGGAATTGTTTAATATCTTCCAAGCTTAAGTTATAGCCGGATAAGTGGAGCATGCTGTATAACAATGCAGATCCATGACCTGCAGATAAAACAAAACGGTCACGATTAAACCAATGAGGATTCTTAGGGTTATGGTTCATGAATCTAGTCCATAATGTATATGTCATTGGTGCAGCACCCATTGGCATACCTGGATGCCCTGAGTTCGCTTTCTCAACTGCATCAATTGAAAGCGTACGAATAGATGTTACAGATAAATCATCAATAGTATTAAACATGAATTACATCCTTTCTTGTTCGCGAATACAAATACATCCTTAATATTAGCTTGCATTGTCTATTAATTCAACAAATAAACAAAAATTCTGATAGAAATCGACCTTTATTTCTTATTTTTTCACAAACGAGATGAATGTATGTAATGGTAAAAATAAAACCTCGCTTAAATATTTAAGCGAGGTTTATATTAATAAAAGGAAATTAATGAAGGGGTCTATTTTTTCTAGCTTTTAATTTTTCCGGTGTCACATCATTGCCTTCTGGGTCAATAAACTTTGTATTTGTTAATGTATCGAGCATATTTGCCCGGAAAGTGGCTAAATATTCACTTCTTAATTTGGATTGCTCTTTTGCTTCAAGCTCTGTTAATCCTGAAGATTTTGCTTTTCTCGCCAGTTCATTGATGCGAGCCATTTTTTCTTTTGAAAGCATTCCCATCCATCCTTTCTATCAAATGGTGACACTTGATTTTACTAAAAAAAAGCCATTATGACAAGATAATGGCCTATTGCTTCTGTGATTCTATATATTCCTGATATCTTCTATGGACAGTGGCTTTGGAAATGTTATAACCAAAACCTCTAAGGGTAGCGGCAATTTCAGCAAATGTTAGGTCGTTGTTTCGTAAACGAATAATTTGTTCAATAGGGACCTCAATTTTGTCCCTTCCAGAGGATTGTCCAAGATTTTTTAAATTTTTTTCAGGTCTATACCCTTGCTCTACTGCTCGTTTCATCCCTCGTTTAATTTTTACATTATGGAGCTTGCGTTGATATTCTTCTACCATGCTGACAATTTTTAATACCATTGAGTCCGATTCTGACAGCTCTAATTCGCCACTATGTGAAATACTATATAGTTTTATTCCTTCTTTTAATATGCAATGCAAGAGCGCGATTTTAGCGTTTCCTCTTCCAAGCCGTGTTTCATCTTGTATTAACAAGGCTTGTACTTGTGGTTCTTTAATTCGCTCTAAAACCTCTAGTATTCCTTCTCTTTCAAACTCATACCCGCTTGCTTGTTCTTTTATAATCGTCTCAATTTCCAATCCATACTCTCTGGCAAGCTGAATTAATTCTTCTTCCTGACGTTGTAAGGATGTTTCTTGTGTTTCTTTATTCGTACTTACTCGGCAGTATATAATGGCTTTCATTCTTTTCCCTTTCTATTCCTTTGGTGCACTCGCTAGTTCTGTTGTGTTGGCTTGGTCGTTTTTACTTACAGGAATGACAATCTTTTCACCCGGATAAATTTGATCTTTGATATTTTCATTATGTTTTTTCACCCAACTGACGAACTCTTTGTTTGATAATGAATGCTGATCAGCAAATTGTTCGGAAATGGTCCAAAGTGTATCTCCTTCAGATATAGTTACTTTAACATATTGATCATCTGATTGATGTTTTAATAGGATAACAAAAGCGATAGTAAAGCTAAGCAATATTAGAGTTATAGCATATGAGTATTGATTCCATAATTTTTTCATGATCCGCACCTCTTATAGAATATATGTTCTCTTTTTATTTAAGCTCATTATAGTCCGAACGTTTGTTTGATGTCAACCATTTTCTCGAACTTATGTTTGTATAAGGCAGATGAACATGCTATAATAAATACAACAATAACCAGACGAGGTGCATTTTATCATGGTAAAGATATCAAAGCGGCAGCAGGATATCCTGGAGTTTATCAAGGATGAGGTTAAAAGTAAGGGTTATCCGCCTTCAGTGAGGGAAATTGGAGAGGCAGTAGGACTTGCTTCCAGTTCTACGGTCCACGGTCATCTGGCCCGCTTGGAAAGTAAAGGCCTCATTCGAAGAGACCCTACCAAACCTAGAGCAATCGAAATACTAGATGCAGATGAAGCAGCACAGATTCCTAGAAATAAAGTCGTGAATGTTCCTGTGGTCGGAAAAGTAACAGCAGGTCTGCCAATTACAGCCATCGAAAATGTTGAAGAGTACTTTCCGCTGCCTGAAAGCTTAGCCCCTGCTGATGAGCAAGTGTTTATGCTAGAAATCATGGGTGAAAGTATGATAGAAGCCGGAATACTTGATGGAGACTATGTAATTGTCAAACAACAGCAAACGGCTAATAATGGGGATATTGTTGTTGCGATGACCGAAGATGATGAAGCAACATGTAAGAGATTCTTTAAAGAAAAAGACTATATCCGTCTGCAGCCAGAAAATTCTACGATGGAGCCGATTATTTTACGGAATGTATCGATTCTGGGAAAAGTGATTGGGGTATATCGTCATATTCATTAATCTTGGAGAGCTAATTTAGCTCTCTTTTATATTTGGGTTGGGATCTTCTAGTTGATTTCGACTTTATTTTGCTATTAAGGACAGTTTCCTTTTTCTCAATCGCTTTTTGTCTTTCAAACTTATGATGAAGAACAATTTCCTAATCCCAAACTTGAATTTTGTCCTTCACAACCGATGAAGAACCTTTCCCTTTTCCATATCAATCAAAATCACCCCGCAGAAAGCTATTCGTATAAAAACAAAAAGCCCCAGCGCCACACAGCGCTAGGACTTATTTTATCTCTTAGTACATGCTCATGTACTGATCGCGTTCCCATTGGTGAACGACAGTACGGAACATATCCCATTCAATTTCTTTTGCTTCTACAAAATGTTCGAAGATGTGCTCTCCTAAACCAGAAACGATTACTTCATCAGCCTTTAACTGATCTAATGCTTGAGCAAGAGTTGCTGGAAGATCGATGATTCCTTCTTCGATTCTTTCTTCCTTGCTCATTACATAGATGTTACGGTCTACTGGAGCTGGAGGAGTTAATTTATTTTTAATACCATCTAAACCTGCTTTTAATAGAACAGCCATTGCTAGGTATGGGTTTGCTGCTGGGTCAACACTACGTACTTCTACACGTGTACTTAAACCACGAGATGCTGGAATACGAATGAGTGGTGAACGGTTTCTAGCAGACCACGCTACATAACAAGGTGCTTCATAACCAGGTACTAAACGCTTAAATGAGTTTACAGTTGGGTTCGTTACAGCTGTAAATGCTGGAGCATGCTTTAGGATACCAGCGATGAATTGACGAGCTGTATCACTTAATTCAAGATTTCCAGATGGCTCATAGAATGCATTTTGTCCATTTTTGAATAAGGAAAGGTTACAGTGCATACCTGAACCATTAACACCGAATAATGGTTTTGGCATAAAGGTAGCGTGTAAGCCATGCTTACGAGCAATTGTTTTTACAACAAGTTTGAACGTTTGAATTTGGTCACATGCTGTTAGGGCATCTGCATATTTAAAATCAATTTCATGTTGTCCAGGAGCTACTTCATGGTGTGATGCTTCGATTTCAAAGCCCATTTCTTCTAGCTCAAGAACGATGTCACGACGGCAGTTTTCACCTAGATCTGTTGGTGCTAAGTCAAAGTATCCGCCTTGGTCGTTAAGTTCTAATGTTGGTTCACCTTTTTGATCTAATTTGAATAAGAAAAATTCTGGCTCAGGTCCAAGGTTGAAGTTAGTGAATCCAAGATCTTCCATTTCTTTTAAGACTCTTCTTAAGTTATTACGTGGATCCCCTTCAAAAGGTTTTCCTTCTGGAGTATAAATATCACAGATTAAACGAGCTACTTTACCTTTTTCAGCAGTCCAAGGGAAAACAACCCAAGTGTTAAGGTCTGGATATAAAAGCATGTCAGACTCTTCGATACGTACAAATCCTTCAATAGAAGAACCATCAAACATCATTTTGTTATCAAGTGCTTTTTCCAGCTGGCTAATTGGAATCTCAACATTTTTGATTGTTCCAAGAATGTCGGTAAATTGAAGACGGATAAACTTCACATTTTCTTCCTTCGCCATCCGTTGGATGTCATCTCTTGAATACTTTGGCATCATAATTCCCCCTACTTTTTAAAAGAATAATTAAACTTAATGGAAAAATCGAGACATATCGCCTTGGCGTAATGTAGATCGATTGTTTCTGCCTGAATGCATTAATTCATTTCGAAGAAGTTTTCTAAGTTGATCGTCTGTTAGATTTTGTTTTTGTTTTTCAGTTTGTTTTTCGATTACATTTGGTTCCTGATGCTCTTTGACCATGAACAATTGCTTAATTCCAGCCATATTCACACCTTGGTCAATCAAATCTTTAATTTCTAATAGTCTATCAATATCAATTAAACTGAATAGACGTCTGTTTCCCTCGGTTCTTGCTGGAGAAATCAATTGGTGTTCTTCATAATAGCGGATTTGTCTTGCGGTTAACTCTGTTAACTGCATGACCGTTCCGATTGGAAACAAGGGCATGGAACGACGTATTTCTTTTCCACTCACCAAATTTCTCCTCCCTTTAATAGTCAATCATAATCTAATTATATTTAGTGTGAGAAAAGATGTCAATGTTGCGTAAGATTATGTTACACGTTTTTTTAGAAATATTGAACATTTTTTTAAATCTTTTCCTATTTTATATTGCCCTGTTCGAGACTAATTAATCCCTTATTTACTAATTGGTCAATCGCTAAACAGATCGCCATTTTCACATGCGAATAGGTCAAACCACCCTGGACATACGCCACATATGGTGGTCTAAGCGGACCATCAGCAGTCAGTTCAATACTAGCACCTTGAATAAACGTTCCAGCTGCCATGATGACATCATCTTCATAGCCAGGCATATAGCTTGGATGGGGTGTGACATAGGAATTAATCGGTGACGCAAACTGAATGGCCTGGCAAAAAGACACCATTTTATCGCGATCATCGAATTGGACAGACTGGATAAGGTCAGTCCTTTTGGTATCCCATTTAGGAGATGAATTCATCCCCAATTCCTCAAGCATTGCCGCGGTAAAAACGGCTCCTTTTAAAGCCTGCCCGACCACATGCGGTGCAAGAAAGAAGCCTTGATACATTTCTTGAAGGCTATATAGGGAAGCTCCCGCCTCAGCTCCGATCCCCGGAGAGGTCATTCGGTAAGAACAGGCTTCTACCCATTGTTTTTTCCCGACGATATAGCCGCCCGTTTTCGCTAGACCACCGCCAGGATTTTTAATTAAAGACCCAGCCATTAGATCGGCTCCCACATGACAAGGTTCTTGTTCCTCGACAAATTCACCGTAACAGTTATCTACGAATACCACCAGTTCCGACTTAATTTCTTTAACAAAGGAAATCATCTGACCTATTTCCTCTACGGTAAAAGACGGTCTTGTGGCATATCCTTTTGAGCGCTGAATCCCGATCATTTTGGTATTCGGTTTTATTTTTGCCGCAACCTCATCCCAGTTAATCGCTCCTTCAGCCGTCAAGGCGACACTATCATAGGAAATTCCAAATTCTTTTAATGAGCCTACCCCATTGCCGCGAATTCCAACAATTTCTTCTAGTGTATCATAAGGTTTACCAGTTATGTAAAGAAGTTCATCCCCTGGTCTTAAGACACCAAAAAGGGCAATCGAAATGGCGTGGGTACCGGAGATAATTTGGGGACGGACAAGCCCTGCTTCTCCGCCAAACACATCTGCATAGATTTGTTCCAGTGTATCTCTGCCAATATCATCATAGCCGTAGCCAGTAGACGGGATAAAGTGTGTATCACTAACACGGTGTTTTTGATAGCTTTTTAAGACACGAAATTGATTGCTTTCAATCTTTTCGTCTATTTCTTTATGGACTTCAGCAATTTGTTGTTCTACTTTTCGAACCAGGGAGTAAAGCTTTTCCCCATTTTGTAACTGTTGAAACATGTTGGAGCTCCTAACTATATTGTGAATTTCTGTAATTGACCGGTGATTTGATGATCCGCGAGAGTAAAGCCCTTACAGCGGTAAAATTGGTCCTCTTCATCAAAAACCAGTTCTCTCAAGATGGTATCATTTTTTAATTGTGACAACAGCTTTCCTTCAGTTGAAGGGATCTTTACTTCGTAAGACTCCATCATGCCGATCAACACTTTTTGCATTTGTTCCTTTAAAGCTTGGCGGTCCTTTTCATCAAAGGCACTAATAAAGATGGTCGGGTTATCGGCCGTTGGAACAAAATCTGGATGTTGAATATCTCTTTTATTATACACGGTTATTTGCGGAATATCTTTTACTTCTAAGTCATCTAGCAATTTTTTTACCGTTTTTTCATGCTGATAGTAATCTGGGTTTGACATATCGACCACGTGTAGAAGCAAATCCGCTTCCTTTACTTCTTCAAGTGTAGAGCGAAATGCCGCAATCAAGGTTGTAGGTAGATCTTGAATAAATCCAACTGTATCCGTAATCAACGCTAAAAAACCACTTGGTAAAATCAATTTGCGTGTCATTGGATCGAGCGTAGCAAACAATTGATTTTCCTCATAAGACTCCGCTTCTGATAATCGATTAAAGAGGGTTGACTTTCCTGCGTTCGTATAGCCGACGATGGCCACTTGGAAGGTCTTATTTTTCTTGCGGCGCTCTCGATATCTGTCACGATGTTGAACTATGACGGACAGCTGACTTTTAATATCGTCAATTCTGCGGCGGATATGTCTTCGATCAGATTCTAATTTTGTTTCCCCCGGTCCTCTGGTTCCAATTCCTGCTCCAAGCCGTGATAAAGCCGTCCCTTGTCCGGCCAAGCGGGGAAGTATGTATTGCAGCTGAGCTAATTCAACCTGTAGCTTTCCCTCTTTTGAACGAGCCCTTTGTGCAAATATATCTAAAATAAGTTGGGTCCGGTCAATAATCCGAGCATCCATTTCTGAGCCAAGATTTCGCTTTTGACTTGGAGAAAGTTCATCATTAAAAATGACGATATCAGCTTCTAGCTCCTCGACGAGTGCTTTCAGTTCTTCTACTTTCCCTTTTCCAATATAGGTTGCCGGATGGATGCGGTCCCTTTTTTGGATTAAGGAAGCAATTACCTCTCCTTGTGCGGTTTCAGTTAAGGCACCTAACTCTTCCATTGAATAGTCAAAACGCAAATCCTCGTCACTATTTGTATGACAACCAACGAGAATAACCTTTTCCTTTGTTTCCTTTTGTTCCATAGGCATCCTTCTTTCCATACATGCTTATACCCATCATAACAAAAATTAAATGGTTTCTCTAATTTTCCCCAACCCTTTTCATATTAAAAAAATTGTTGTAATTTTCTTTCAGCATGATACAATTTTATTTGTTTGTTACTGTGCGTTTTTTACTATTATCATAGTGATTTTGTGACGAAAATCAGGGGAGAAATCAAACATGACATGGGAAGTTTTAAGTATGATTGGGACCATTGCCTTTGCCGTCAGTGGTGCCATTGTAGCAATGGAAGAGGAATATGATATTTTAGGGGTCTATATTTTAGGTATTGTCACTGCTTTTGGCGGAGGAGCGATTCGGAATCTATTAATAGGGGTTCCCGTTTCCGCTTTATGGGAGCAAGGTTTATTTTTTCAAATTGCCTTGTTGTCGATAACGGCGGTGTTTTTATTTCCAAACGATCTTCTACGTCACTGGCAAAAATGGGGAAACTTTACCGATGCGATCGGTTTGTCCGCTTTTGCGATTCAGGGGGCCATTTATGCGGAGAAAATGCATCACCCTCTTAGTGCCGTAATTGTTGCGGCTGTTTTAACTGGAATTGGCGGTGGAATCATTCGTGATTTGTTAGCCGGAAGAAAACCAATTGTATTAAGAGCGGAAATTTATGCTGTCTGGGCTATACTGGCCGGTTTAGCCATTGGTCTAGAGATTGTCGTGGATTCTTGGCAATTATATACTCTGTTTGTTCTCGTTACAGGTTTACGCGTTCTATCCTATACCTTCGATTGGAAATTGCCTTCACGAAGTATCGGAGTGGGACAAACCTTACAAAGTCATAAAAAAATCGGCGGATGATTGCATCCGTCGATTTTTTTCAATCCTCTTCAAATACCAAATCATTGCTCCTAAGTGTCATGAGTTCGTGCCGATCATAGCTATTTAACATTAGCAAGCGCATCGCTTGTGCCCGAACGGATTTTTCAATGACGTTCCGGACATATCTTCCGTTTGAAAAACTAGTAGGATTTAAGACAGCCTTTACCCAAATCAAATGATCTCGTAATTTCTTTTCGGCCTCATGGCTAAGCGTATATTCTCTTTCCTTCAACATTCTTGCCGAAATTTCCATCAGCTGATCAATATTATAATCCGGGAAATCAATCACTAAGGGAAAACGAGAATGAAGACCAGGATTTAAGGTTAGAAAATGATCCATTTCCCTTGAATACCCAGCTAAAATTAAGATAAATTCATGTTGCTTATCCTCCATATGTTTGACCAGTGTATCAATGGCTTCCTTCCCAAAATCCTTCTCCCCGCCACGTCCTAAGGAGTAGGCTTCATCAATGAAAAGAATTCCACCCTGAGCCCTTTTCACTAAATCCCTGGTTTTCTGAGCAGTATGCCCAATATACTCGCCCACGAGGTCTGCTCTCTCAGCCTCAATTAAGTGTCCTTTGGAGAGCACACTCATTTTTTGAAACAACTTGCCAATTAATCTGGCCACAGTGGTTTTCCCTGTTCCGGGGTTCCCTTTAAACATCATATGGAGGGCTTGCTTTCTTGCCTTCAGCCCCATTTCTTCTCGTTTTTTATTCACGTAAATCCATGCGTAAATTTCCTTTATCATGCGTTTCATTTCTTCCATGCCAACCAATGCCCCGAGCTCTTCTTCAATTTCTTTTAATGCGGTGTGCTCTGGGGGAATGACCTTTGGAACAACTTGAAAATCTGGTACCTCTTTTCTTACTGTTGTTTGCTCATGTGAATTGAGTACCACCCTTATTTGGCCGTTACTTCTTGTACGAAATGGTTGATCCAAAGCTATCACCTCTCATTCAGCAGACAGTATACATAAGGCAGCTTGATAAAAGCTATTAACGAAGTGTTTTAGGTTAGGCATAATCCTTCATACTATTTGTATTCACAATCCTCTGAATTCATTAAAGTTTATTTGATTAAATTAAAAAAGAGCCCGATTGAAGGGCTCGATTCTTTTAAAAATTTATTGATTGTCCAACTCAAGCTGGACATTTCGCTGCGGCGCAAAAGTGGAAATAGCATGCTTAAATACTAATTGCTGTTTCCCCTCTGATTCAAATAAAACGGTAAAATTATCAAAGCCCTTGATTTGGCCTCTTAATTGAAAACCATTTAATAGGAACACCGTTACATGGGTGTTGTCTTTGCGGCACTGGTTCAGAAATTGGTCTTGAATATTAATTGTTGTTTTCATTTGTATATCCTCCTCTTTTATCTCTACTAATATGTATTCGATTTTACTTGCAGCTTTCCTTCAACATATTGTGAAATTTCCCCTATTTTTTTTGAGAGATTATTCACATCTGTCATGTCAAACCATTGTACATCCATTTTGTTTCGAAACCAAGTCATTTGCCTTTTGGCATACCTTCTAGAGTTTTGTTTTAGTTGCTCTACCGTATCATCCCAAGTCATTTTACCATCTAAAAAGTCATAAATTTCTTTATAGCCGATTGCTTGGATGGATTGACATTCACGAAGACCCTTTTGAAATAAGGATTTTACCTCATCAAGAAGTCCTTGCTCAATCATTAAATCTACCCTTCGGTTGATGCGATCATATAGCATTTCCCTGTCCATCGTTAAACCAACAAGAGCTGTCTCGTATAATAAATCCGGCTGTTGATTACTCTGGAATTCTTTCATGGTTTTCCCTGTCAACTGAAATATCTCTAGGGCCCGAATGACTCTCCTTACATTATTTGGATGTATTTGAGTAGCATTTTCTGGGTCAATCTTTTGCAATTCTTTGTACAATGCTTCATTTCCAATGCCTTTTGCTCTTTCCTCAAGCTCTTTCCGTAAAGTCTCGTCACCGGGAACATCTGAAAATTGATAGTCATAAATGACAGACTGTACGTATAGCCCTGTCCCGCCAACAATGATGGGAAACTTCCCCCTTTTGGCAATCTCATTTATTTTAGCACGAACGAGGAGTTGAAATTCTGCAACTGAAAAATTTTCCTCCGGGTCCTTGATATCAATTAAATGATGTGGGATACCTTGCATTTCCTCTTTTGTTATTTTCGCTGTCCCTATATCCATTCCTCGATAGATTTGCATGGAATCTCCGCTAATAATTTCACCGTTATAGCGTTTCGCCATTTCGATACTCAGGTTGGTTTTTCCCACTGCAGTAGGGCCAATAATAACTAATAATTTTTGGTTGGAATCCACGATTTTTCTCACTGCCTTATGCTTTATTTCAGTGGTGGAAGATGTCTACTCCACTTCCACCCCTTTATGGTAACACAATTTTAATAAGCAGTAGAACATCAAACAATTATATACAAAAAACATCATTTCTATGCAATGACAAATATGATTTTTTCGACACATTTCTTACAATTTTGCAAAATAATCCTCATAACATTACAAAAACATAACGGTTCATTTACAAACGACCATCTACCCCCAAATTCATGTTAGGCTTAATCGTAGTTTTTAAATGTACTTAATAATTTAGGAATAGGTGAATAAAAATGCTTTCTAATTTTGATATTGGGATTGATTTAGGAACTGCTAATATATTGGTCTATAGCAAAGTTAAAGGAATTGTTCTTAACGAGCCATCGGTTGTGGTCATAGATACGAATACAAAGAATGTCGTGGCGGTTGGGATTGAAGCCAAAGAGATGATCGGGAAGACACCGGAAAAAATCGTCGCCATCCGACCGTTAAAAGATGGGGTTATTGCAGATTTTGATGTCACGACAGAAATGCTTAAAAGCGTAATCCGCAAGGCATCTAAAAAATTAGGTTTCGCTCTTCGTAAGCCAAACGTGGTGGTATGTATTCCTTCGGGTTCGACTAGTGTGGAACGCAGAGCGATTCAGGATGCAGTCCGTAATGCGGGTGCAAAGAAAATTACTCTGATTGAGGAACCTGTAGCGGCTGCGCTCGGAGCAGGAATGCCTGTCGATGAGCCTGTTGCCAATGTGGTTGTCGATATTGGCGGTGGTAATACCGAAGTAGCGATTATCTCTTTTGGTGGTGTAGTGGCCTGCCACTCGATTAAAGTTGGCGGCGATCGCTTGGATGACGATATCATTCAATTTGTCCGCAAAGAGTATAATGTTTTAATTGGAGAAAGAACGGCTGAAAATATTAAAATGGAAATTGGTTATGCACTAATTGATCATGAGGAAAAGTTTATGGATGTGCGCGGTCGTGATTTGGTAACCGGTCTGCCGAAAACTATTACGCTATCATCTTATGAGATTCGCAACACAATTAGGGAATCACTGCTTCATATTTTGGAGGCAATTCGGGCTACGCTTGAGGATTGTCCAGCCGAGTTAAGTGGTGATATTGTAGATCGAGGTGTCATTCTGACTGGTGGCGGATCGTTGCTGAATGGAATGGAAGCGTGGCTAAGTAAGGAAATTTTCGTTCCGGTCCATCTTTCAACAAGCCCGTTGGAGTCTGTTGCGGTTGGAACTGGACAAGCGTTGCAATATATTAATAAGATTCACGCTGGTGTAAAATAGATATTTTAAAAGGCTACAGGATTTCCTGTAGCCTTTTTCTTTGTGTGATAGGTAATCCTTATTTTTGGTCAAAATAATTTTTTATTTTGACCGATTTTCTAATATTTGCCTGCCTGCGGGCAATATAATCATTTATTTTGACCGACTTCCTATTATTACGCCTGCCTGTGGGCAATATAATCATTTATTTTGACCGACTTCCTATTATTGCGCCTGCCAGCAGGCAATATAATCATTTATTTTGACTGACTTCCTATTATTGAGCCTGCCTGCGGGCAATATAATTATTTATTTTGACCGACTTCCTATTATTGCGCCTGCCTGTGGGCAATATAATCATTTATTTTGACCGACTTCCTATTATTACGCCTGCCTGCGGGCAATATAATCATTTATTTTAACCGACTTCCTATTATTGCGCCTGCCAGCAGGCAATATAATCATTTATTTTGACTGACTTCCTATTATTGAGCCTGCCTGCGGGCAATATAATTA
>NZ_JAFBEX010000004.1 GCF_016908975.1 Neobacillus cucumis | reverse complement strand
AAAGGTGACATTTCATCAAATTTAAGACGGAATGTCACCTTTTTTTATTAGCTCAAAATGAAAAGTTTAAAAAACGTAAGTTTTTCAGTGCCCTCCGCTTTAGCGCCGAGGAGGCTCCCCGGCACGCCCGCGGAAAGCGAGCGCCTGGAGCGGAAATCAACATCCATGTTTAACACAGCCAATAATAAAAAAGGCATAAAGACTTTTTCTACAAAAAATCCTTTATGCCTTTCAATCAATTATGAACAGCGTGTTTATGATAGTACTTATCCAATACTTCCAAGGTCGTTTCTTTTGCTTTTTTTATGACTTCATTAAAATTTTTGTCTTTAACCTTCTTCGGTGTTCTTTCCGATTCCCCTTTAGAAATTTATTGAAGAAACTGGTGTTAGACTCATTATTTTTTTAGAAATGGGGCAGCAAATTCAGTAAGAGAGCCATGATCAATCCAACAATTCCGATAATTGATTGAATAATGGTGATCGTTTTAAAGGTTTCTCCCATTGACATGCTAAAAGATTCCTTAACTAACCAGAATCCTGCGTGATTTGCGTAGTTAAAAAATAATGAACCTGCACCGATGGCAACCACTAATAATTCCTTATTAATGTGCGGGTCTGATCCAACAAGTGGTGCTAACAAACCTGTAGCCCCAACTATACCTACGGTAGCAGACCCTGTGGTGACAGAAAGTAAAGCAGCAATCAGCCAACCTATTGCAATGGCTGAGAGTTTCAACCCAGATGAAAGGTGGATGATAGCGTCTCCAACATGAGAGTTTACGAGTATCTTCGCAAATGCACCGCCGCCAGCAATAATTAATAAGATTCCGGCAATTGGTTTAAGACTTGCGCCGAGTGAATCACGAATTTTTTGTGTATCTGCTCCACGTCCATACCCCAATAAAATTATTCCTACTATTAGCCCGATTAATAAAGCTATAAATGGTTCTCCAATAAATCCTGTTATTATATTAAGTGTGACTGATTTTTTAAACAATGTCTCCGCTAATGTATGGCTTAACATCATTAGCATTGGAAGTAAAACAACGATAAATGCAGTTACAGGAGAGACAGGCTTTTCGACGGTTGCTGCCGTAAAATTTGAAGCGTCAATTTGGTCTGATATTTTTCCCTTTGATTCTACCGAAAGAGCCGTATATTGATTAAGCAGTTGTTGGTCAGGACGAACAGTCATCCGTGGCGCTATAAATTTAGCATATACAGGTCCTCCAAGAATAGCAGCAGGAATTGCACAGATAGTACCATAAATCATTGTAACTCCTAAGTTTGATTTAAAGCCTGCAATAGCAGTTAGGGGACCAGGATGTGGAGGGACCATGCCATGCATTGTAGCCAGTGCAGCTACTACCGGCACACCGATAAGAACGAATGCCGAACCCTTTATATTCCCTTGTTTCTCAACTTTGGCAGCCACAGTAAATACAAGAGGTAAAAGCATAATTAATCCTACTTCAAAGAACATTGGGATTCCGATAATGAATGCCACAGCACCCATTAACCAGGGTAAAGTTCGGTTAGTGGAACGCTTCAGTATAGTCGAAGCAATTTGGTCACTAGCACCTGAATCGCCTAAGAGTTTTCCTATCATTGCACCAAGTGCTACTTGTAGGCCGACACCGCCTAAGGTTCCCCCAGCACCTTCCTCAATTGTATTTAATATGCTCTCAGTATCAAGTCCCGATGCAAAGCCTACACAAACTGCTACCACTAAAAGGGCTATCATAGGATGAAATCTTAATTTTGAAACAATGAGAAGGACTAACAATAAAATGCTGCAAACTGCCACAATAAGTAATGAAATATCATGACCTGTCATAATTAACCACCCCTTAATTGAATAATGAATGCAAGATTCATAAATTTGAGCAAGAGAGCGCTCTCAATTCTCCCTAGCAATATAGATAACGCTTTCAAGTGTGCGTTTCGGTTGCTAATAATATAAATGTACATTCTTTTAAGAAAAATGAGAATATTAACTAAATTAACTGAATTAAATGAATTAAAATATTATTAACATTATTTGTAAGTTGTGAATAAAAAAATGTCTAACAGTGTCTAAACAAGTTTTCTTCAAAAAAAATGATTGGCTTTCGCCAATCACTTTTATAACTTCTTTTTACATTTGTATTTTCGTTCAGGGCGACCAACCATTCCATATTGAATATCAACTTCCAATTCATCAATTGAAGAAAGGTATTCTAAATACTTTCGTGCAGTGGAATCCGTGATTCCAAGGAGAACCGCTAATTCCTCAGCACTTACACTTTCTTTTTCGAATCGGAGTTTATCCCTTACTCTTATTAACGTAAATTTGTCAATGCCTTTTGGCAGTTGTTTTTCATTTGTACGTATTTGATTTGCATTCTCTTTTAAGGAGAAATAGGAATCAATTTCTCGCTGATCCATCGTTTTCTTTACTTTAAGTTGCTGCATTGTTTGTTTGTATCTAATCATTTCATCAGTAAATTTCTTTACATCAATTGGCTTAATTAAATAACTGAAAACTCCCCCGCGAATCGCCTCTGTAACTGTTTCAGCATCATTAGCAGCAGTTATGGGAATAACATCAATACCGCGATGATTCATTCTTATTATCCGTAATAAGTCTATTCCATTCACATCCGGCAGATAAATATCTAATAAAATTAATTGGGGCTTAAATGTCTGGAGATACATAAGCGCCTCATTCCCAGAATTAGCAATAGCTGAAACTTCAAAACCATCTATTTTTTCAGCGAATTGTTTATAAACCTTTGCTGCTAGGGGATCATCTTCCACGATCATAACTTGAGTGAGGTTCTCTCCCATTTGCATTCTCCTTCTTATCTTTTAGGAATTACAAGTGTAAATTTTGCACCGCCCAATAAGCTGTTTATTATATATACTTGTCCATTTAATTTTTGTAGAGAATTCTTAACGATACTTAGTCCGATGCCGCGATTATTTCCTGGTTTGGTGGTATATCCTTCTGTGAAGATATCGTCTTGTTCTTTAGCTAAAATACCTGTCCCATTGTCTTGTATATCGAAAACAATATCCCTTCCAATGTCAGTAAAGGAAACAGTTACGGCTGCACTTGCATTATTTTTTTCTTTCGCAGCTTCCATAGCGTTATCAATAATATTACCTAAAATGGTCACCAGCAGATGCGTATCAATTGAATCAGGGATTTCATCCAAGCAGCTCTCCTGATCAATTTTTAGATTTACTTTTAATTCTTTGGACCGATTTATTTTACCCAGAAGGCAGGCAACAAGCAAAGGTTCCTTAACTGCAGTCATTAGAAAAACAATCGTACTTTGACGTTCTGTGACTTCACTTGAGATGAGTTCCCGTGCTTTATCGTATTCTTCTATGCATAACAACCCATAAATGGTATTTAATTTGTTTAAAAATTCATGGTTTAGTGCTCGGATATTTTCAGAATAAGACTTTATTTTTGATACCTCATTAAAGAGTTGTTCAATTTCAAACTCTGTCCGGATCGTCAAAACTACTCCGTCTATCCGGTCCATTTGTTTAACTAGTGATAAATCAATTACATACAATTGATCGACAATAAATACCTTTTGATTGCTTTTTTCTTTTTTTGAAAAAATAACTTCTTGAATCAATTCCCTTAACCGGTGGTTTTGGATAAAGGAATCATCCAGTTGCAAATTTTGTACAAGTAATTCGCGTGCTCGTTTATTCATAGAAAGTACACGGAAATCCTTATCAACTGCAATAATTCCATCGCGAATGGATTCTAAAATTGCTTCTTTTTCTTTAAAAACATAGGATATCTCTTCCGGCTCAAGACCAAACATTTTTCGTTTTATTCTCCTCGCAATAAAAAAAGAGGATATTATTCCAATTAGCAATAATAAAAAAGCAAGTGCAATAATTTCTTCTTTATATGTTAGGATTCTTTTTTTTACATCAACCATTAAAAATCCGACGGAAGATACACCAATAATATCTCCTTTTTCATTTAAAATCGGTGTTTTGGCTTTAATTGCAGGACCAGAGATTCCCTCTCCAAAATAAACAACTGAAGTATGCTGTTTAAAAACAGGATCATTAGTTGTGCCCATTGGTTTACCAATATATTTTGGATTCGGGTGAGAATAACGAATTCCTTGTTTATTCCCAATTACAATATAACTTGCCCCTGTCAATTTCCTCATCTTTTCTGCAATCGGTTGAATTTCCTTTGAAGGGTTAGTGCTATCAAAAGCATGAATGATCCTTTTATCATTCGCAGCTAATTGAGCGACAGACATAGCCTCCTTACCGAGATATTCCGTTGAAAGATCGTCTATAATTTTTGTGAAAAAAAGGGCTGCCAGAATGGATGTTACACATATGACAATAGATATGTGTAATACCATTTGGGTAAACAATTTCAATTTCATGTTTGGTAGTTTCATCTTTTAATCTCCGACTTTAAAGCGTATTATATTTCAAGTATACCAAATTGTTTTACCGCGAAACGACAAAACCTATATATGATTTTGGGTTTATGCGAATTGTGAAAGTTTACACTTAAAGTAAACAGGATCTATGTCCCAACCAGCCTGAAAAATGATTATACAAGCAGGGGGTGGACAGTTTACTTGACGGGTTCAAGATCCACGGGTGCTACGTCCTCCCCCGATTACCGATATAATAAAACCATATAAAAAAAGGTCAACCAGAAAAATCTGGCTTACCTTATATTTCGAACGTAGGCTTTAACACAACAAGGAATAAAAGAAAAGAGCCTAAAATATGCAAGGTTTAATGGGATCCCTTGCGTATTTAGGCTCTTTAATTTTTACATACAAAAAAGATTCTATCATTTATAGCATTTACTTATTGCCAAATACAATAAAGGACCTTTTCCACAAAAAATCCTTTATGCCTTTCAATGAACAGCGTGTTTATTATAGTACTTATCCAATACTTCCAAGGTCGTTTCTTTTGCTTTTTTTATGACTTCCTCAGGATCCATTTGATAATATTCCGGTCTGAATAACTCAACGGATGCGACAAAATCATAATTCAATTCTTTTAATCTTTTCAAATGCGCCTCTAGATCAATCACACCGTGACCAGGCCATACTCTGTTAGTGTCATGCATTTGGCCAATCGGAAAATCCTCAACATCATTGATATGGAAAATAAACAATTTATCTGCTGTTTCATCTGTTACATCTTCTAATCTTGAGCCCATTCCAGTGAATTGGAATGTATCATACACAAGACCCACATTATCTCGATCAACTGCTTTTACAATGTTGTATGCTTGGGCAAATGTATTAACGGTATTTTGCGGAATTCCGATAAACTCAATCGCAATCTTTACGCCGTATGGTTCAGCCAAATCAGATAGATGAGTTAAAACCCGAATACAACTTGCATTGACTTCTTCCGTCAATGTTTTTCCTTTTTCGGTCACATCAATATTAGAAGGTACCACGCAAATATATGGGCAATCTATTTTTTTACAAATCTCTAAGTATTCTTTGAATTCTTCAATAATCTTCTCTTCGTCTTCCTTCGTACGGTTATTAAAAAAGCATAATGCGTTCAAAGAAAGTGGTTTAATATGATGGGTATCAAAATAGGCTTTTAAATCATCTAATGTATATTCTTTAAGATAATCCTTTAACTGATCAATTGAGCGAATTTCAATAAAATCGTAACCGTGTTTTTCACAATACTCTAAATTTTGTTGAAGAGTCGCACTTTCCCATGTTGTTCCTTCGTTAAATGATAATTTCATTGGTAAACCTCCATTATATAACTTATGTATGCGATTTCAGTTTAAAGGAAAATTTCCTTGTTTATTCTATATAATCTTGCTATAAAATTGTGTTTTGGTGCTATTTTATAAAAGTTTCTAAAATAAACCATTACTTTTGAGTCAGTATAAAATATACTATAATAGTAATGTTAGTGTTTCCGATTAGTGAGAGGTGAAAAAATGAATTACTATATTCCAAACGTAGAACCAGGCATCAAATCAAAAGGATTATATTTTTATGAACCCTCCGCTTTAACGAAAGAATTATATCATTATGTCCTATGGGGCGGTGAATATATAGTAGATGTTCCATACAGCATTAAGCGTGATTACATGAATTCCTTTATCATTTTTTATATAAAAAAAGGATCGATGCAATTCCACTATCTTGACCAATCATTTGTCGCCTCGAAAGATGACATTGTTATTTTAGATTGTAAAGAAAAAAATAACTACTCTGCACTGGAAGAAACAACCTTCCAATTTTTTCACTTTACAGGCGGTCACACTCAAGATATGTATAACGAGTTATACAAAAGAAAGGGTTGTACGTTTAGACTGCCGGCTGAACAAAATAATATTCCAGATATTTTATCCCTTATTGCGTCGAACCAGGAAATAGACTTTAAAATATCCTTAGAAATTTATAAACTGTTGGGTAATTTAGTAGAGAGTACCCGTAAGACGTTTGAAAACAGGGATGCTAACGTGGCAAAAGCAGTACCAACCGAAATTCAAGCCGTACTATCATATATAAGTGAGAATTACTCATCCAAAATTTCCATCGACCAGCTGAGTGAAATATCTAATATAAGTACCTATCATTTTTGCCGTACGTTTAAAAAGTATGTAGGAACCAGCCCCCATCAATATGTACTAAATTACAGAGTGCTGCAAGCCAAGAATCGATTGGTGGAAACCAATCTCTCAATCGAGCAAATTAGCATGGAGTGCGGATTTAATAGTATTGGCCATTTTATTAAAGTATTCTCCCAATCTACTGGCGGCATTACCCCTGGAAAGTTTAGAAAACTTTGTTTTTAATTATTATCTATTAAACGAAATTGTTGCTTTTATACTAATTTGATTGGAGCGGAAGGTGCTCGACTCCTCGAAAATGCTATCGCATTTTCTTCGTGCGTGGGCGAATTCGAGGAAGAATTTCAATGTCCTGCGGGAGTACGGGGCCGAGGAGGCTCCCCGGCACGCCAGCGGGTTTGCTGAGCACCTGGAGCGGAAATCAACTGAGCATATTTTTAAAAGATATCCATTTTTCGTGGATATCTTTTTGTTATTTTTTGATAAACTTATAAAAGTTTAGCAAGAAATGATAATTTGAGAGCAATATTTTATAATACAAAGATTCGCCATAATTTATAAAATAATGACATCAGGTTCTCCAGAATTTATAAAATGGGGACATCAGGTGAAACAGTCCTACTTTAAAAGGAAGAAGGTTAAACGATGGAAAATAAAAAAATTTCATGGGGGATTGCACCAATTGGATGGCGCAATGATGACATTCCTGAAATTGGGGCAGAGAATACATTGTCCCACTTATTAAGTGATATTGTGGTGGCAGGCTTTGAAGGAACAGAAGTTGGCGGTTTTTTTCCAGAGCCTAAAGTATTGAACAAAGAGCTTCAACTTCGCAACTTAAGAATTGCCGGACAATGGTTTAGTAGTTTTATTATTCGGGACGGTGTAGAGGAAGCCGCTAAAGCTTTCCATAAACATTGCGAGTATTTGAAAGCGGTTAACGCAGCTGTTGCTGTCGTTTCAGAACAAACCTATAGTATTCAAGGTACAGAGAAAAATGTTTTCAAAGAAAAACCATACTTTACAGATTCAGAATGGGATCAGTTATGCAAAGGACTAAATGAATTAGGAAAAATTGCTGAAGAATATGATTTGAAGCTCGTTTTTCATCATCATATGGGGACAGGCGTACAAACATTAGCCGAGATTGATCGTCTGATGGAAAACACGGATCCTAATCATGTTCACTTGCTGTATGATACCGGCCATATCTACGTATCTGATGCTGATTATATGACTCTCTTAAATAAACATATCAATCGTATCCATCATGTTCATTTTAAAGATATGCGTCTAGCGGTTAAAGAACAATGTGAAAAAGAAGGAAAGTCGTTCTTACAATCCTTTTTGGCAGGAATGTTTACAGTACCTGGTGACGGCTGCATTGATTTTACTGAAGTATACAACAAGCTTCTCGAAACGAATTACTCAGGCTGGATTGTCATTGAAGCAGAACAAGACCCCTCAGTTGCACATCCGTTGGAGTATGCCTTGAAAGCCCGTAATTATATTAACCAAGAATTAATTCCGTTAGAAAATGGTTCATTGATTAAAGCTTAAAAAAAAACGAACCCTGGGGAGGGAGAACATGAGTAATCAGGCGATTGGAAAACCACGTGATTACGAGAAAGCTTTAAAAAAGATTACGGTTATATCCACATTTGGAGGACTTCTTTTTGGATATGACACAGGTGTTATTAACGGTGCATTACCTTTTATGGCCAAACCTGACCAGCTAAACTTGACACCGGCGACGGAAGGTTTTGTTACCAGTTCATTACTTTTTGGAGCTGCATTTGGATCCATATTTGGTGGGCGATTATCGGACCGTTTTGGCCGTCGCAAAATGATTCTAAATCTTGCATTACTATTCTTTATTGCCGCAATTGGATGTACGTTATCACCGTCTGCAGGTGTTATGATCGGCTTCCGATTCTTGCTGGGGTTGGCTGTAGGGGCTGCATCCGTAATGGTACCGTCCTTTTTAGCAGAAATGTCTCCAGTAGAGAAGCGGGGAAGGATGGTTACCCAGAACGAATTAATGATTGTTACCGGTCAATTGTTAGCGTTTGTCTTTAATGCCATCCTAGGAAATACGATTGGTGAAGGTGCTTCACATGTTTGGCGTTATATGTTATCGATTGCGTCACTTCCGGCTGTGGTCTTATGGTTTGGAATGTTAGCGGTTCCAGAGAGCCCTCGTTGGCTGGCATCAAAAGGAAAACTGGGGGATGCACTAAAAGTCCTTAAAGAAATACGCGAAGCAAACGCTGCGGATTCTGAGCTTAAAGAGATTACAGATAATCTTGATCAAGAATCAGGAGTTCAACATGCGACATTTAAAGATTTAAACGTACCATGGGTTCGCCGAATTATCGGGATTGGAATTGGCATTGCGATTGTCCAACAAATAACTGGTGTTAATTCCATCATGTATTATGGTACTCAGATTCTTGAAAAATCAGGTTTTTCAACCAATGCAGCACTTATCGGTAATATTGCAAATGGAGCAATCTCAGTCATAGCCACTTTTGTAGGTATTTGGTTACTTGGAAAAATTGGACGACGTCCGATGCTTATTACAGGATTGGCGGGAACAACAGCAGCACTTGCCTTAATAGGGGTATTCTCGTTAGTACTTAAAGGATCACCAGCACTTCCGTTTGTCGTTCTTAGCTTGACGGTTATCTTCCTTGCCTTTCAACAGGGTGCGATTTCGCCTGTAACCTGGTTAATGTTATCGGAAATCTTCCCGTTAAAATTACGTGGTATTGGAATGGGTGTAACGGTATTCTGCTTATGGATCACCAACTTCCTTGTTGGGCTATTTTTCCCAATATTACTAAGTGCAGTGGGCTTATCCGTCACATTCTTCATCTTCGCTGTGTGTGGAATTGGTGCCATTACATTTGTGCATAAAATCTTGCCAGAGACCAAAGGAAAGTCACTTGAGCAGTTAGAAAGTTATTTCCGTAACTATGGACAAGAAAGTGAACAAGCTTCCAATCAGGAATCTTATCAAACACTGGTTAAATAATGAATGAAAGTTAAAATGAGAGCGTTGTCTAGATCTATCACATAATTTCGTAAACATAAAGGAGAGTATAAACATGACTTTAAAATTTGGTGTTGTAGGAACTGGTGCCATTGGCAGAGAGCATATTAATCGGATTACTAATAAATTAGCCGGTGGAAAAATTGTCGCAGTAACGGACGTTAATCAGGAATCCGCTAAACAAACGGTTGAAATGTATCAATTAGATGCTGTTGTTTATTCAGACGATCAAGCCCTAATTGCCGATGAGAATGTGGATGCAGTTATAGTAACAAGCTGGGGACCAGCACACGAGGCAACTGTTGTAGCTGCAGTTGAGGCTGGTAAATATGTTTTCTGTGAAAAACCGTTAGCGACTACTGCGGAAGGCTGTATGAGAATCGTGGAAGCGGAAATAAAACAAGGGAAAAAATTGGTCCAAGTAGGCTTCATGCGCCGTTACGATAGTGGATATGTTCAATTAAAACAAGCCATTGATAACAATGCAATTGGTGCGCCATTAATGATTCATGCTGCACACCGTAATCCAACTGTAGGTGGAAATTATGTAACAGAAATGGCTGTGGTCGATACATTAATTCACGAAATTGATGTTCTTCACTGGCTTGTAAATGATGACTATAAATCTGTTCAAGTTGTGTTTCCAAGGAAAACAAAGTACTCACATGAAAAGCTGCATGATCCACAATTATTTACAATCGAAACCAATGGCGGAATTGTGATGAATGTGGAAGTGTTTGTCAATTGTAAGTATGGCTATGATATTCAATGTGAAGTCGTCGGTGAAGATGGAATTGCCAGATTACCTGAATTCTCAAGTATTGTAATGCGAAAAGATGAAAAACTGAGCACAAGCATTTTAAATGATTGGAAATACCGTTTTATGGATGCTTACAATGTTGAAATCCAAGATTTTATTGATTCCGTTACTAAAAAGGGTGAGCCACAAGGACCAACATCATGGGATGGCTATATCGCAGCCGTAACAGCGGATGCATGTGTGAAAGCCCAGCAAACAGGAGAAAAAGAAGCAATTACCCTTAATGAAAGACCAGCATTTTATAGTGAGAAGCAGCTTCAACAGGCGTAATTCTTGAGTGGTGGTAAAAAAGCTGAGAGGAATCCAAGTGGTTCTTCTCAGCTTTTTTTGTAATGATAAAGGGAGCAAATTACTTGTTTTTGAGTGTTTTAATAAGCTCTTTTTGTTCCTCTTTTAGTGAAATGATTTCTCTTTCTAACGTTTCCATCTTCAAAAGTAACGGTGACAATGCCTCTTGAAGCATTGTACGTAGACGATCACTTTTTTCAGTATCCATTTTTTTATCCTCCTTAAACTCTAGCGGTGAGATTCTTATTTTTATATTTTCTTATTAGAAAGCTTATTTAACACCACATACAAACTAACACGGTCACTACTCGTATTGGCAAAAGAAAGTTCCTCTTCATCACTGGTATGGATTACATCCGTTTCTGTTACTTCCGTTTCCTTACCGTCAATGATCATGGTGCCATTTCCGGACACAACAAACAGATAGACTTCTGCGCCAGGGTGTTTATGTGCAGGGAGCTTTTGACCAGGCAAGAAGTTTAGAACAAAAGCGGTACTGCTGTCATTATTATAAATTACTCGTTTTGTAAACTTGTCCTCATTAAATTCCTGTAATGTCTTAATCGATTGCTTATCCATGATACACCTCCAAATTTTAAGTATAACTTTCCTATCAGGCATAAGTGCGACTACGCCTCATGAACCGCCTCTTACGGAGCTCGTCAATATGGCTCTGTTATTATTCATTGTTGATTTTCGTGTAGGTATGAGAATTCATAGGCGGAGAATTTCCGTCTAATGTATATAGAGACCGCTTAAGAAGCAAAGATAAGCGGAAATCTTCCGCTTAACTGTTCTAAATAAGACGAAATCCAGAGGTTTGGATCATATAAACGGAAAAACTCCCTTTATTTTTAAAGAAATAAGGATATTTCCCAATTTAAACGGAATTTTTCCGTTTATTTTTAAACATAGTGAAATCAACATTAAGTTATAACGGGGCCTATTTATAGTATAAATGAAAATAATTATCAATTAAGTGAGATGAATCACTCATTTCGATATTTTGATATTTTGATCTGGAACCAACGCTAATATGTAATGATGCTCAGACACCACCGCATCAAAACTACTTGTATATATTTAGGTTGTAGGATTTTTTAGATAAAACAATTGACAAAGCCAAAATAAAATTATATGATTATCTCGAATTAAAAATAAATCACTTTGAGATACTCACATCAGAGATATATACAACAATAAGGGGTGCAGGCAATGGGCTTTTTAAATCGATTATTTGGTCAAACACCAGAGGAGGAAAATAAAATGACAAAATTAAACATCGGAATCATCTTAGGAAGTACACGTCAAGGACGCGTGAGTCCACAAGTGGGCGAATGGGTGAAAAGCATTGCAGATAAACGCGGAGATGCGAATTACGAAATCGTAGATATCGCAGATTTCAACCTGCCATTCTTAGGTACTACAGATGGTACAGAACCAGGAATTGCTGCATGGAATCAAAAATTAGACAGCTTAGATGGTTTCGTCTTCATCGTTCAAGAATACAACCACAGCATTACAGGTGCACTTAAAAATGCCCTTGATTTTGCCCGTGAAGCATGGAATGACAAAGCGGCAGGTATTGTAAGCTACGGATCAACAGGTGGTGCCCGTGCGGCTGAACATTTGCGCGGTATCTTAGGAGAACTTAAAGTTGCAGACGTTCGTACACATCCAACTTTGTCTCTATTCACGGACTTTGAAAATGGCAGTGTCTTCAAACCTGCTGAACTACACCTTACAAATGTAACTGCGATGCTTGACGAAGTCGTCAAATGGAGCGGCGCATTAAAAACAATCAGATAATCTGGTGCTGTCACCGTTTTCCCTATAAACACTCCTTCCATAGTGAAGGAGTGTTTTTTGTTTTATAGGAAATTATAATTTTCGCTTGTGGATAACTGTTAATATAAGGACTGTCGACGTCCAGCTCCAGCGCCTAGCCCCTCGATGGTCTACAGCCACTCAGGGAATGAAGGCAAAGAACGCCTTCTTTCCCTGAGCGTCTTATGCTTGTCGGGGCTGTTCAAGGCGCTTGCGCTTTTGTTCGTGTCAGGCAGCTTTCACATTAATTAGGAATCATTTGGTATATTTACCTGCTATGCAGTTAATCCTATAATCGGAAATTCTTAAACGTGAGAGGTGGTTTAGCCATGATGATTCATAGCTGGGTAAAGGGCTTGGAACTTCAACTTGTAGAAGTACTTACGATGGAAGGAGCCGCCGCCATTCTTTTTTATTTCACGATTTATTCATTTATAGGCTGGCTGCTTGAAAATAGTTATAACTACATCACCAAACGTGAATTTTTTAAGGAAAATTTTTTGTTTGGTCCTTTCAAGCCAATGTACGGTATTACTCCAGTGTTGTTAGTGTATTTCACTCCACAGCACTCACATTGGGCATACGTACTTCTTTTATGTTTTCTTATTCCTACCTTCATCGAGTATGTAAGTGGGGCAATGCTGCAGAAACTTTTCCAAAGGCAGTGGTGGGACTATTCAAATACACCTTTGCAGCTGCACGGGCATATTTGTTTGCCCTTCTCCATCTGTTGGGGTTTCTTATCATTGCTCTGTATCAAAATGCTTCATCCAGCCATTGTTTTGATGTATGGAGTCATCAATCCATTTTGGGCGTGGATCTGGTCAGCTGTAGGACTCTACTTCCTAGCAGACCTCGTCCTCACCATCCGAAAACACTCCCTGCAAGATCTCGCTGGTGCCTGACACCATTTCTAAGATAAACACTCCTTCTATAGTAAGTAGAAGGGGTGTTTTATTTCTAGGCTTAATGGCCCGAGCTGTATGAATATTTTGATACAAAAATCATATAATCTAGAGTTCGAAATAATGGTTAGTGATTCAGCTTTCTCCAATTTCCATGAGCACATCAGGATTTATCAGGGGGAGGAAGAGGTGAATTTTAGATGTTAGAGGTGTTTTTTCTTGAAGGTCAATTAGAGTGGAACATTCCATTATTAGTTATTCTTATTGGAATTGGTGTTTCATATGTGGTTCTATTGCGAATATTTACAGACAACAAAATTTACCATCAGCAGCCCGTACTCTTCTTCTTCTCGCTCACCTTACTTTATCTGATCATCGGCAGCCCTTTTTCCACACTCAATCACCTATCAATCAGTTTGCACATGTTGCAGATGAGTGTCTTATTTTTTGTCATCCCGCCACTGTTGATTCTAAGTATTCCGAGCAACTTTCCTCCCATCTCGATTGCATTCAATATTCCCCCAACAGTACCTCTTATTACTTTTGCCGTGATGTTTTTCTCCTATCATCTTCAAGTGGTATTAACGTATCTTTCATTACATCCATTTATCCATAACAGCTACCTAATCCTGCTATTGCTTCTATCATTCTTTATTTGGCAACCGATTGTAAAGAAACACGATCAACGATTCGCCTTCTTAAGTGGAATCGTCCTGCTGCCGGCGTGCAGTCTGCTTATATTGAACGGACTTCTTGGCGATTCGGAGAATCCACTCATGAGTGGCATAATGTCTAGTCTGTGTATGTCACCATCGACTTTAAGTTCTCTCCATATCCTTCCTGCACCTTTCAATACAAGGGGAGATCTCATTTTGGCTGGTATCTTAATGATGGGCATGCATAAATTTGCGTTACTCCTAACCATCCGGTTGAAAAATAAGGTACAACCAGGGAATAGCTGACGGCTATTTCCTTTTTTCTGACCACTTTCCCACTTCGAGAATCGTCCAGCTTCAGGCGCCATCGGCTCGAGGTCACAAGCTTATCCAGTTGGGGCTCCTTGGGACTCGAAGTCTAAGCCGCCCCCTGAAGAAGGCAAAAAGCGCCTTCTTACAGGGGTCATCTTAGCCTAGAGTCCCAGAACAGTCGCCTCCACATTTAAATCAATCCTTCCAAAAGGTTAAAAAGCAACCTTTCGGCCGGCTCGTCTTGTGCTTGTCGCCGAAAGCTAAGCGCCTTGCGTTTTCGGTTAAATATTTGATTAAAATTCAATTAAATCAAGTAAAATAAAGAAAATAAGTGCTAAATTTGAAAAGAATGAAGTAGATTAAAATTTCTCTGCCTTGAAAAAAAGGGGGGCTAATGAATGCAGCAACAACAGCGAATTTTGGTTGTCGAAGATGAACGACATATTTCAAAAATCTTAAAAATAGAGCTTCAATATGAAGGATACGAGGTGTTGACTGCCTTTGATGGGAAGTCAGGCTTGCAGATGGCACTAACAGAAAAATTGGATTTAATTCTATTGGATGTTATGCTGCCTGAAATGAATGGGATCGAGATATTAAGAAGGATTCGCAAAGAAAACAATCTTATCCCCATTATTTTATTAACCGCTCGGAACCTGACAATGGACAAGGTGACGGGTCTTGACCAAGGGGCCAATGATTACATCACAAAACCATTTGAAATGGTAGAAGTATTAGCACGCGTCCGTTCCTGTCTACGGCAAAATGCCTTGGCAATGAAGGTATCACAAGCAGCGGAGGATACGATCTTATCGTTTCAAGATCTCACCGTAAATCGTGAAACACGTGAGGTGACAAGAGGGGATATTTCGATTACGCTCACCCCGAAGGAATTTGATTTGCTCGTTTATCTGCTAGCAAATAAAAATAAAATTGTTACCAGAGAAAATATCCTTTTTCATGTCTGGGGCTATGAATATGAAGGGGAAACAAATGTAATTGATGTGTTTATCCGACATTTACGAAAAAAAATTGAAGAAGGCTTCCCAGAGCCGACCATTATCCAAACAGTGAGAGGAATTGGTTATACGATAAAGGAGAATTAAGCAAATGAAGATTACCACCAAAATTAACATCATGACCTCTGCTTGGATTCTCTGTGTATTAGTGGCTGTTAATGCGGTCGTTTTTTTGTCATTTATGAAAATAACCGTCAACATGGAAGATACGGATCTTTATCAAAAAGCAGACAGCATTATAAAGGAAATTAATCTGGGTGACTCTTCTGCAGAAATAAAAGAACATTTAACTCCTTATTTATCGATGCATTCGTTTATCAGAATCATTCAGCCAGATGCAAAAATCATGTATGAAGTCACCAATGCGGAAGAAATGGCAGAGAAAGTGAAACCTCATTTTGTAGAGAAAAAACAATCCGAAAGGAAAATCATTACTGAGAAGCACCGTGAAGAGCAAATTGTCATCGTCAGGGTACCGATCTCTTCCAAAGGTCAAATTGTTGGGACATTAGAGATAGGTGAAAAATTATCAGGATTAGAAGCTGCGAAGGATGTATTACTCTCGATTCTTACCATTTGCACGATTTTAGGTGCCTTATTTGCTATGCTCGGCGGCAGATGGCTATCGAATCTAATCATGAGGCCAATCTCCAATATGATCAACACCATGGAGGATATTGAACAAAGTGGAATCCCCAAAAAAATTGTCATCCAGCATGAGACAAGGGATGAACTACAAAAAATGGCCGTCACTTTTAATCGGATGATTGGAAGATTAGAAGAAAATCTCGAGAAACAAAAGCAATTTATTTCTGACGCTTCCCACGAATTAAAAACCCCGCTGACGGTCATTAAGAGTTTTGCTGACCATTTATTAAGAAGGGGAATTCAAAATGAGGCTGATGCTTTAGACGCGATTGAAACAATTCATTCAGAGGCCACAAGAATTCAAAAAATGACCGAAAGATTCCTAGATTTAGCTGCGACGGAATCAGCCGCTGTTTTAGAAGTAAAGCAGCTGGATTTAGTTGAGCTATGCCAAAAAATCATCAAACAACTACAAAGTGCCTATAAGCGGGAAATCCAGCTTCACTTTGCCACACCGTCCATTACGGTCACAGCAGATGAACTAAAGCTGAAACAGGCGATTATTATATTAATCGATAATGCCATTAAATATAGTACCGACAAAATAGATGTTTATCTAAATGTGAACGAATTAAATACGGTCATTAAAGTAAAAGATTATGGGATCGGGATTCCGGAATATGAAATTCAAAATATCTTTGAACGTTTTTACCGTGTGGACAAGGCAAGAAGTCGGGAAACAGGTGGGACAGGCCTCGGTCTTGCGATTGCTAAAAATATCATGAAACAGCATCATGGCGAAGTCAAAATAAGCAGTACTGAAGGAGTCGGAACAGAAGCGGAATTATTTTTACCAAAACAGTAATGAAGTGAAATAGTATGAAACTAAACCGGGCAATTTTGCCCGGTTCCATTTCTTAAGGCCGTTAGTTATCTATATGATGTATGCGGTGGGAGCTTTTATTTTATGGCAAAAAGGCAAGCGATGATGAAGACTTTTGTACCAATATGCCTCGTTGCAGAACTGGTTGTCTTATTCTGTGCGGAACGATGAAATTGTTTATCGGGTTGCTGGAAAGCCATCGGTCAAAAATTTGCAGTTAAATACAAATGTGTTTAAGAAAATGGGCGGAGAGTATATCTTTTTGCTGTACCCATTCTAAATGCCAAGGAAGATCATTTAGAATTGAAAAAGACCTTTAATCAAAAGGATTCAGCCTGGAAAATTTACCTTTATCAAATTATGTAAGGAAGGAGGCTAATTCAGAATGAATAAGCCGATTTTAACGATTGTCGTTCCGTGCTATAACGAAGAAGCGGTTCTGAATGAAACCATTTTGCAACTAACTGGGGTAGTGAATGATTTAATCGAGGATTCCCTTGTTTCTAAAAATAGTAAACTATTATTTGTTGATGATGGCAGTAGTGATCAAACCTGGAATATGATCGAGCAAGAGTGCGAGAAAAATAACTTTGTTACGGGATTGAAATTAGCAGGTAATGTCGGTCATCAAAATGCTTTGATTGCTGGCCTTGAGACAGCCAATCAATACTCCGATTGCGTCATTTCGATCGACGCTGACCTTCAGGATGATATTAATGTAATCAAAACCTTTCTGGAGAAATACTGGGAGGGAATTGATATTGTCTATGGAGTGAGAGACAGTCGAGAGACTGATACCTTCTTTAAACGGAACACTGCGTTGTTTTTTTATCGATCCATGGAGCGGATTGGCATCAAACTGGTCCCCAATCATGCCGATTTTCGGCTGATGAGTAAACGGGCATTGGATGAATTATTGAAATATAAAGAAACCAATTTATTTTTGCGCGGTCTAGTCCCTCTAGTTGGATTCTCGTCCGCGAAGGTCTATTATGACCGGAAAGAAAGGCAGGCTGGGGAATCGAAATACCCGTTGAAAAAAATGCTTGCCTTCGCCTTTGATGGAATGACTTCCTTTAGTGTAGCGCCAATTCGATTGGTTACCTTTATAGGTTTTCTCTCTGTGCTGATTAGTGTCTTGGTTGGCGCTTATGCGATTATTCAAAGAATACTGGGTCATACTGAGTCTGGATGGACCTCAATCGTGATTTCAATCTGGTTTATGGGCGGACTGCAATTAATGGGCATCGGGATGATTGGCGAGTATATCGGTAAAATCTATCATGAAGTAAAGCGCCGGCCAAGGTATGCCATCGAAGTGGACCGTTTTACATCATTGATGAAAGAAAAACAACAAGAACTTGTTATGAAATAAAGGATGACGAAGGACCTATGATGGGTCCTTTTTGTGTGCCCATTTTTTCATAGGACTAGGCTCTCTTCTGTGGAATGTATAATAAATCCTTACTTGGAAAATATTAAGTCGAAATAATATTTTATAAGAAGTAGGTTAAGTTTTGTCATACGCAAGACTTTTATCAGCAGTAGGGAGAAAATGTATGGCTAAAGAGAAAATAAGTTCCCTCCAACTTTTTTATTTAATGACGGGATATGTCTTAGGGACTGCCATTATTTTAGGATTAGGTGCACCAGCCAAACAAGATGCATGGCTCTTTATACTTATTGGTATAGTAGGCGGTTTAGTTTTAATGGTTGTATTTTGTCAATTATCCTCCTACTATCCTGGTGATACCTTGGTTCAGATGCTGCCAAAAATTATAGGAAAGTATCTTGCATACCCAGTTGCCATACTCTACATTATCCATTTTACCTATTCGGCTGCTAGGGCCTGCAGAGAATTAGGTGATCTTATCGTTACAACCATATTAAGTGAAACCCCTATGATTGTGGTAATTGGAAGTTTTATGGTGTTAATGGTTTATTGTTTACTCGGTGGGATGGAGACCATTGGCAGAATGGCCGAAATTGTTTTCCCTATTTATATTTTTGCTCTTATCCTGATTTGGATTTTATTACTCAGTATTACAGAATTTAATCTTAAGAATCTTACACCTGTATTAGGGAATGGCCTAATGCCATTATTGAAAAATGCATTCCCAACAGCCATCAATTTTCCATTTGGAGAAACCATTGTCATCATGATGTTTTTTCCTTTTCTAAATAAAAATGGACGTCAAAGAAAGATAGGAATGCTTAGCATTACCGTTGGCGGGTTCCTCTTAACAGTTAATTCAATTATGATGATCTCTGTATTGGGACCAGAAATTTACAGTAGGGATCTTTTTAACCTTCTTGCGGCTACTCAAATGGTTTCGATCGCGGATTTCCTAGAACGCTTTGATGCTCTAGTTATTTTAATGATGGTCACAGGCGTTTTTTTTAAGATGGGTGGGTTTACACTTGGAGCCGCCCTTGGAATATCTCAATTATTTAAATTAAAGCAGACTCGTTCTGTAGTGCTTGTACTTGGTATCATCATTCCCCCCTTATCGCTAATAAGTGCATCTAGTTATGTGGAACACTTAGAATTTGGATTCAAGTTTTATGTTCCTTATATTCATACCAGTTTGCAAATAATCTTACCGGTTTTACTACTTTTCATTGCATTTATCCAAAGAAAAGTAGTAAAAAAATAGTCCCTTCATAAAGGAGGTGTTAGACTTGAGATTTTTAAGAATGATAAAAAAAATCATGTCATCCGATCAAAAACAGAATAAATACCACAGTCTCGACCAAAAGGGGATGGGAGTATTAACTGGAACCCTTTATGAAGATTTTAATCAGATTAAGCAGCTTTTTACAGGTGCTGAAGATTTTGCTTACCGGGAACTACAAATAAATTCTACATGCTTTGCCATCATTTTGTTCCTTGATGGTTTGGTCGATATCGAAAGAATCGAATTACATGTGATAGACCCTTTGGTAAGACAAGCTGAAAAACTCCTGCAGAAATCAAAAGCTGAAATAAATCACATAAAAGCAGTCCTTAGCTCAGCTCAAATATCGGAAGGAGATACGTTTGAGCAAATCATTGATCAAATTTTGTCAGGAGGAACGGTTGTATTAATTAATGGTTGTCCAAAAGCACTTATTATAAGTGAACAATCATGGGAACAACGGTCCGTTGAAGAACCTCTAACGGAAGCAGTCGTTTTAGGACCGAGAGAAGGCTTTACTGAAAATATTCGAACCAATGTAAGCTTGATTCGAAGACGCTTAAAAACAACAAAACTGAAATTTGAATTTATGAAGATAGGAAATCTATCTCAAACAGAAGTGGCAATTACCTATCTTGATAATATTGCAGAATTTTCAATAGTAGACGAGGTACGAAGCAGGTTAAAACAGATTAACATCGATGCGATTGAGGACAGTGGGTACATACTAGAATTAATTGAGGACCATCCTTATTCCGTGTTTCCACAAGTTGTGCAGACTGAACGACCGGATCGGGTAGTAGGAAATCTTTTGGAAGGCAGAATTGGGATTATCGTGGATAATAGTCCATTTGCTCTCATAGTTCCTGTCACTTTTTTTCAGATGATGAATTCTCCAGAGGATTATTATGGCAGGTTTATCATGACATCGTTTATTCGATTCATACGGTATTTATTTTTATTGATTGCATTGTTATTTCCCGCCATCTATATTGCTGTGACCACATTCCATCATGAATTGATGCCAACAAACCTTATATTCAGTGTTGCGGCGTCAAGAGAGAAGGTACCATTTCCCGCGGTCATAGAAGTTCTGTTAATGGAAATTACTTTTGAAGCATTACGCGAAGCTGGTTTGCGGCTGCCAAGGCCAATAGGGTCAACAGTAAGTATTGTTGGAGCGTTGGTGATTGGTCAAGCAGCTGTGGAGGCTGGTATTGTTTCGGCTCCATTAGTCATTGTCGTATCAACAACTGGTATTGCCTCATTTATGTTTCCCAATTATGCCTTTACTGGAGCTATTCGACTCCTTCGTTTTATCATGATGTTTCTAGCCGCAAATCTAGGGTTTTATGGCATTTTGCTTGGAGTTTTCTTCATTGTGGCTCATCTTGTTCAACTTCGTTCTTTTGGTGTACCATATCTGGCACCTTTAGCTCCATTTAACTTTAATAACCTTAAAGATATACTTATTCGAGCCCCATGGTGGAAGATGAATGAACGTCCAGAACAAACTGGCAAAAGAAATCTGAAGAGGTTAGGCCCTCGAAATCGTAAATATTAACTCGTTTATCATATGACAGGATGGGCACTAATGAAAGCAATTAGACAACTGATACTATTAATTATGATCGTTATGGTGCTTACAGGTTGTTGGAACCGTATTGAAATTAATGATGTTGCGATTGTTACTGCAATTGGATTAGACCTTGTGGGAGGAGACCGGATTTTATTAACACTTCAAGTAGCGGTTCCATCAAAGTTAGGTCCAACTGGAGCTAGTAGTGGAGGCAGCAATGAAAAAGGGACCTTTGCCATTTCAGAGACGGGTTCAACGGTTTCTGAAGCCTATCGAAATATACAATACAAGTTGTCAAGGCGTATTTTCTTTTCCCAAAGCAGGGTATTATTAATCGGAAATGAGTTAGCTAAAAAGGGTGTCTCTCATATAATTGATTTCCATACAAGGTATCAAGAACCCCGGATTAACAGTTTTATCATGTTTACAAAGGGAAAAGCAAACAAAATTATTAAAAGTACACCAAATTTTGAAAGTGTCTCGACAGAAGAAACAAAAGAGCTTGCAAAGAGTGGGGTGGGTCTAAAAATTACCGTAATGGATTTTTTAAACATGCTTCTTACCGACGGTTTAGAACCCATTGCGCCACAATTTACATTAGTATCTAGAGAAGTAAATATCAAAAATAAATCAAATAAGACACAAGCGATTAATGGGGCAGCGGTATTTAAAAAGGATAAATTAGTGGGCTGGATGGATAAAAGTGAAATTCGGGGACTTTTATGGCTTCGAAATGAAATAAAGGAAGGCGTTATAACAGTTAAGATCCCCAATCAAAATGGCGGTGGAAAAGTTAGTTTTGATATTGTTAGTACGAAAGCAAAAATCATTCCAACGCATAGGAACGGAGTAATAAATCTTGGAGTTAAAATTACTTCAGAAATGAATGTTATAGAAAATGATTCTACATTGAATTTAACTGAGCAAAAAGTACTCGAAGAATTACAAAAAGATATTGAAAAAAGGATTAATAAAAGAATTCAGGTGGCAGTAGATATTGCTCAGAAACAATATCAGTCAGATATTTTGGGATTTGGACAAGCGATATATAAAAAATATCCAAAGGAATGGCATACACAGTACAAAAATAATTGGGAGCAAGAATTTCCCCAAGTAGGTGTTTCCATCCATTCACAGGTTACTGTAAAAAGAATTGGATTAACTAAATAAAAGCTAAAAAGACACCAAGTGGACATTTTCAGGTGTCTTTTTAAAATTGTGACCTTATCTGTGAAATTTCCTATAAAAATACGATTTAAATTTTCACAATATGTTTGACATTCAAACGCACATTTAAATATCATATAATCAAACAATCGTTTGAATGAAGAGAGTGACGATAAATATTATCTGTGAAAACGAAACGTTACTCTGTCAAACATGTATGGAAAAATAAACATGAGAAAGACTAGCCTAAATCGGAATATTTTCCGTTTAGAAAGAGAAAAGAGCCACTTAACCTATAAGAGCTCTGGGGGGATAAACATGGGTCATCATCACCATCACGGACATTCACACGGCCATGGACACCATCATGGTCATCATCATCACGCACCAGCCAATTATGGATTTGCTTTTGGTTTTGGAATCACTTTAAATATTATCTTTATTATTATTGAAGTCATATTTGGACTTCTTGGCGACTCACTGGCATTACTAGCCGACGCAGGACATAATTTAAGTGATGTTTTAGGATTAATTATTGCATGGATTGCGGTTTGGTTAGGGAAAAAAGCCCCTACATCCAAACGGACCTATGGCTTTAAGAAGAGTTCCATTCTTGCTGCCCTTTTTAATGCCGTATTTTTACTCGTGGCGATTGGGGCAATTGCTTGGGAAGCTGTTCAAAGGTTCTCCTCTCCAGCCCCTGTAGCTGGCAAGACTGTTATCATTGTAGCTCTTATTGGAATCGTCATTAACTCGGTTACTGCCTTATTATTTATGTCAGGCAGAAAAAGTGATTTAAATATCCGCGGAGCCTATTTACACATGGTTGCCGACGCAGTGGTATCTTTAGGGGTTGTCATATCAGGCTTCATTATGCTGTGGTCCGGCTGGCAATGGATTGATCCCCTTGTAAGTTTAGTCATTGCGGTTGTTATCTTTATTGGAACGTGGGGATTATTGAATGAATCTCTCAATTTATCATTGGATGCTGTTCCAAATGGGATTGATATCAATAAATTAAAAGCCTATTTGATGAATCAACCGTCCGTTTTAGAAGTACATGATTTGCATGTGTGGGGAATGAGCACAACGGAGCCGGCACTAACTGTTCATTTAGTGCGCAAAGAAACTGCAGATAATGATCAATTGTTACAACGATTAAATAAGGAATTACATGATGAATTTGGAATCGAACATACCACGATTCAGATCGAAAAAGGGACCTTTAATTGTTCGCAAGCGCCGGTTGATTCGATTTAAACATCATAATCTAACACGATTAAGAAACAAAAATATGGCAAAAACCTGTCGATAGTTAAGCTAGGGCAGGTTCTAAAGAAAAGTAGATATTCTTTACTAATTATTTTTATAAGAGTAATATAATATTTAATCAAGTTTGTATAAACAATAGCACTAGGGGAGCCGGGTGAAGCCGGCTGAGATTAGACCGAAAGGCCTTAACCCTTACTACCTGATCTGGTTAATACCAGCGTAGGGAAGTGTTTATATCATAGGAATGGTTTATTGGACCGTAATTTTGATATTTTCAACTCCTCCAGTGCTATAAAACGGGGGGGTTTTTTATTTTGTAAAGATATGAATTTGTATACCTTGTGTTCTCTTAATAAAGAGGTACATATGGTCCGCTTTACAGTCTTCAAATAGAAAAGGGGTTTTTGAAATGAAAGAGACAGATAACTATCAAGAAAATCAAGTAACCATAGGAATCGATGAAAGGCTTCCTGGTTTAAGGACTTTTTTATATGGTCTCCAGCATGTTTTTGTTTCTAATGTTTGGCTCGATCCTATTTTTGTAGCGGCAATGATTGGGCTGCCGCTTTCACAATCGGCAAATATTGTAAATGCTATATTTATCACGGCGGGGATTGTAACTTTGATTCAAGCGACCAAGCTTGTTAAGCTGCCGATTATACAGGGCCCTTCAGCTGCATTCGATGCACTAATGATTTCTGCTGGTAAGACAAATAATCTGGCAGCTGCAAGCGGAAGTATTTTTATTAGTGCTATTATTGTTTTTTTACTGTCGATTACCGGTATAATTGGTAAATTAAAAGTCATTTTTACTCCTGTTGTATCAGGCACAGTCATATTCCTCGTTGGAGTTTCTTTATCCCATTTTACTTTATATGAATTTTTAGGCGGTGTACCAGGGGATAAAACATTTGCCAGCCCTGATACGCTGATCTTGTCTATCTCAACAGCTGTTATTGTTTTGCTGTTATCCCTTTTTGGTAAAGGCATGTGGAAGTCATTTTCCTTTTTAATTGCCTTGATTATTGGAGATATCACAGCTTTCGCGATAGGAAAAACCAATTTTTCCATCCTTTCGGATAAAGCTTGGTTCGGCATTCCTGATGTATTGCCATATGGTGGTCTAACTTTTGACTGGAGCACGTTCTTGACATTCTTTATCGCCTATATGGTAGCAGTCATTGAGGCAATGGGTGTATATCAGGCTTCAGCAGCAATGATTCATACCGAATTAGATTCAAAACGTATCCGAAATGGATTTGCAGGGGAAGCCGCGGGCTCATTTGTTTCTTCTTTAATCGGAGGATTTCCTACTACTGCTTATGCCCAAAATGTCGGGCTGCTGCGTTTAACGGGAGTCGGCTCTAGATTTCCGGTTATGGTAGCAGGGCTTATTTTCGTTGTACTAGGTTTAGTACCAAAGGCGGGAGCACTGCTTGCTTTAACACCAGACGCGGTAGTTGGGGGAATCTTTTTACCAGCAGCAGCTACTTTAATCTATACCGGGATCTCTATTCTTAAAAAAGTTGAAAGCTTGGAGAAAAATTATATGATTATAGGTTTATCGATTTTGCTTTCGATCTCATTACCAGCTTATTTTGAAAATGCCAAAGGAACCCTTGGCGCGTTCCTATCAAATAGCATATTGATTGGAGCCTTTTTATCGGTGCTTCTACAACTTCTATTCGTCAATATTCCTAATTGGATCAAGAGAGGAGAGTCTGTATGAGAGAAAATTCAATAAAATTAACCACACAAATTTTACAGTTCATAGAGACGTATAACGAGAAAACGGCTAATGAAAAGGAATATGAGCGCGATTTTAATGATCTTGCTCTAACGCTTTTTCGATTTCAGTTTGAGCATAATCTGCCCTATAAGAAGTTCTGCCAAACTAGCAGGAAGACACCTTTAACCATCAAGCGATGGGAACAAATTCCTCCGATGCCTATTCAGGGTTATAAATATTTAACCCTTTCTTGTGAGCCAGTTGAAAATGCTCGTGTGTTTATGACAAGTGGAACCACCAACCCTGATGAGAAGGGGAAAAATTTTCATCCGACGTTCTCGGTGTGGGATTCATCCATGAAGGGTCCTTTTAAACAATATGTACTGCCAGACAGGGAACGAATTAAAATTTTCGTTCTATCTCCTGCAGAGGATTTGAATAAAAACTCTTCCCTTTCTAGATATTTAACCAATGCCGTTTCCTTCTTCGGTAAGGAAGGGAGTCAGTTTTTCTTTGGTCAGGAGGGTTTGAAATTAGATGAACTTGTTTCCGCACTGAAACAATCAGAGGATGATGGGGAACCGGTCATGCTGATGGGGGCGACTTTTTCTTATGTCCATATTCTAGATTACTTAAAAGAAAAGGGCCTAAAAGTTTCCCTTCCTAAAGGTAGTCGTCTATTTGATACGGGAGGCTTTAAAGGACAAGCGAGGGAGATTGAAAAAGAAAGTTTATATGATATGTTCCAAGAATTTTTCCAAGTTGGCAGAAATGGGATTATTAATATGTATGGAATGACAGAATTAAGTTCACAAATCTATGATCAAACGATTAGAAGTGCCTATTTTAAAAAAAGTGTTACACATGATAAGGCTGGACCAGCGTGGGTGAAAACCAGGGTGCTTAACACCGAAACATTGGAGCCATTACCTGACGGGGAAATCGGGGTTCTTGCCCACTATGATCTGGCCAATTGGAACTCTTGCCTTGGCATTCTTACAGAGGATATAGGGTATAAAACAGAGAATGGATTTGTATTGCTTGGAAGGGTGAAAGGGTCAGAGGCAAGGGGATGTTCGATTGCCGTCGATCAACTTTTACAAGCAAATTTAGGCGGTGCGAACGGCTAGTGGATAAGAACATCGAAGTAAAGGTCTATAGGGTCCCAAACACAGTGGTCATTGACCAAGAAGGGGAAGAAAGGATCCAGAGTGAGGATACAGTCTTTGTCATAAAATATCCAATCCTTCATCGAGAGGATATTCATAGAATGGCCAAGGAAGTCCAAAACAATAGAGAGAACTATTTATTCACTTTATCCATAAATGAAATAGTAGAAAAAATAGATTTGGCTGTTCAAAAATGGTTGGATCCCGACTATCCTTTACGCCAATTAGCAGAAAAGGTCATCCCGTTGATGACTGGATATGATGCCGAGATGGTTCGGCTTGAGCTGAAAAGATATATAAGAACTTTCCGCAAAAAGGAATTGCTTCGTTTTCTGGATGAAGAATTTGACCAGCCGGCGATCCTGGATGAATTTAGGCCGCGAAAAACGGGTGGAATGAGCAGAGCGTATGGCCCATCGACTATATTTCATGTCTTTTCCGGAAATGTGCCGGGGGTGCAAATCTGGAGTCTTGTCATGGGGCTCTTGGTAAAATCAGCTGCCATAGGGAAAACCTCCATGTCTGAACCGCTTTTTCCGGTATTATTCGTACAGTCATTAGCAGAGGTGGACGAAAAGCTTGCCGACTCGGTGGCCATCCTGCCTTGGAAAGGGGGAACAGCTGAACTCGAGGAACCAGCGATTCAATCATCCGAAGCGGTCATTGTCTATGGCTCCCAGGAGACAGTTGAAAAAGTGAGGTCCCAAGTACCTGCCGGCAAGAAGTTTTTATCTTATGGGCATAAAATTAGTTTTGCGATGATAGGGAGGGAAGCGTTAAGCCCGGATCAGTATTACACAACGATCCATAATCTTGCTAAGGATATATGCGTCTATGATCAGCAAAGCTGCTTAACCCCCCAATCGGTTTATGTAGAAGAAGGTGGAGCTATTAATCCTGTGCAAGTTGCAGAGATGCTAGCTGCGGAACTAGAACGGTATAACCTTAAGCATCCTAGGGGAAAGGTTTCCAATGAAGAAGCGATGGCCATCCATAAATTCCGAAATCGTTATCAGCTGCAGGCATTCGATAATGACAACATTTCTCTCTATACTAGTACCGGAAATACCTCATGGACGGTGGTTTTTCATGATGAAGCAGGATTTGAAGGCTCTACTTTAAACAGGTCGGTGCATGTTTATGCTGTTGCACGACTGGAGGACTCGTTGAGTTCGATAAAACCTTTCCGGTCATTTTTGCAATCCTGCGGGCTGGCGTTGTCCCCTCATCGACTTTTTAAAATGGCTGATTTGTTAGGCTCTATCGGGGTCAATCGGATTTGTTCGATTGGAAGTATGAATCATGCAAAATCAGGCTGGCATCACGATGGGGGATTTAACCTCATTGATTTAGTAAAGATTACCGATATTGAGAGGGACGTCGAACAGTATATGGAACATTATGACCCGGATGTGGAATAAAGGAGACGCAGGTATGAATGTAAAGGATAAAGTCGTGTTAGTTACAGGAGCGAGCAGAGGAATTGGCGCAGCTATTGCGAAAAAATTTGCTGCAGAAGGTTCATTTGTTATCGTCAACTATTTAAAAAACCAGCAGCTGGCCGAAAATTTAGTAAAGGAAATAGAGCTCTCAGGAGGCCAAGGACTTGCCCTGCAGGCAGATGTAACGGATAAAGACCAGGTAAACAAGATGGTAGAAATCATTATTCAGAATCTTGGCGGAATCGATGTTATTGTAAACAACGCTCTAAGTCATTACACCTTTAATCCCAAAACAAGGAAAACAGCATGGGAATTGAATTGGGAAGACTATCAACGGCAATGGGAAGGAAATGTGAGGGGAGCTTATCATGTTTGTAAAGCTGCCATGCCTCATATGAAAAAACAAATGTTTGGTAGAATGATTAACATTGTTAGCAATCTAATCGATTTCCCCGTTGTTCCTTATCATGATTATTCAACCGCAAAAATGGCTTTACTCGGGTATACAAGAAACCTCGCTAAAGAACTTGGAGCCTTTGGTATTACAGTCAACGCGGTTTCTCCCGGCTTAACCTATGGAACAGATTCAAGCAGAGACACACAGGAGGATGTGAGAGAATCAATAATTCAACTGACTCCTATGGGGCGCTTAGCTTTGCCTGAGGATATTGCAGGGAGTGTCTTATTCTTGGCGTCGGATTTATCTTCATTTATTACCGGACAATGTATTAATGTGGACGGCGGGCTTGTTATGAAGTAATGGACTGAAGGCAAAAGTGTTTTTACAAGAATTTTAGTTAATGTTCTCCCCTATAGACCTGTCCTTATTTATTTCCAAGGGCAGGTTTTTTATTGTCAAATTATCGTACTCTCCCATTTAATAGAAAATCAAACATTCCAACTGTGGTTATATAAAAATCCATAGTTTCTGCAAATTTTTTTAGTAGGATTGAGTATGTAAATTAAATTCTGGAGGGGAAATAGGATGAAATCAAAAAAATTATGGATTGGAATTGCTTCATTGTTACTAATGTTTATGTTAGCAGCTTGTTCGAATAATAGTAATGGAAAGAGTTCTGATCAAAGTTCGAAAACGGATCATGAAAGTATGGACATGGGGAATATGGATCATTCTGGTTCAGGTACAGTTCCTGAAGGGTTAAAAGTAGCAGAGAATCCAACCTTTAAAGTAGGTAGCCAAGCAATTATTAAAGCAGATCATATGGAAGGCATGAACGGGGCAAAAGCAACCATTGTAGGAGCATATGATACGATTGCATATGCTGTTACCTATACTCCGACTACCGGAGGAGAACCCGTAAAAAATCATAAATGGGTCATTCAAGAAGAAATTAAAGATGCTGGTGATCAAGCATTAGAACCTGGAACAAACGTTACCTTAGAAGCAGATCACATGAAAGGGATGAACGGTGCAACTGGAACTATTGAGTCGGCAGAAAAAACTACCGTTTATATGGTTGATTACACTCCAACTAATGGCGGAGAAAAGGTGACAAATCATCAATGGGTAACAGAAAGTGAGCTTTCTACTAAATAAGTTTCGTGTAAAATGTAAGCAAACAAAAAATAGAGTGCTTAAAAAGTGAAGGCGGATTGCATTGCAATCCCCTTTTTATATGGTATAGCCAAAATTCCCCCATTAAAAAGAAAAAAACAATCACAAAACTTTATAAGTAAGTTATTTAAAAAATTGGATTATTGTCGGAAATTAGGAGCAAATTTAAGTAAACTAAAAACAGTGATTCCATCGAATGGAAGCACTGTTTTTAGTTATTTAAATATTTATTGTTCTTTTCAGGATCTTCCTTTACCCATTTGTACCCAATACCCCAAACTGTAAAAAGGTGACTATCTATAGGGAACCCTGCACTCCGTAACTTTTCTCGTAAATTCCTAATATGGGAATCAATCGTTCGATCATCTATATTGGACCTAAGCCCCCATATCGATGACATCAAGTGGTCACGGGAGTACACTTTTTGAGGATTTTTAATAAACAAACCAATTAAAGCAAATTCTTTGGGAGTAACGGAAATTACCTGGCCTTTATACTTTAATTCCATTGATTCTTCCTTCCATTCTAGTCCATTGAAAATTAGAATATGCTTGTCCTCTGTTAACTTTTTCGATCTTCTTAACAATGCCTCGATTCTAGCCAGTAATTCCTCTTCATTAAAAGGTTTCGTTACGTAATCGTCCGCTCCAAATTTTAACCCTCTGATAATGTCGGGTGTTTCACTCCTTGCAGTTAACATAATAATGGGGACATCTGAAAATTCCCTTATTTTTCGGCATATCGTCCAACCATCCATCTCGGGGATCATAACATCAAGGATTACCAAGTCAATTTTTTCTTTTTCAAAATAAGTCAGAGCCATTTTCCCGGAGGTTGTCTTAACGCATTTATAACCATGAGGGGCTATATAGAGTCCTAAAAGGTCAAGCATTCGAGTTTCATCATCGACAAGTAGAATTGTCTTCATATCTCCATCCACCTTAGCAAAATTTATACCATTATAATAGAATAAAATTTTGAAGAAACTTTGCAGATTTAATAGTTTTATCCTTATTTATTAAAATTCAACCTTCAATATTTAAGGTCCTTCCAAACTTTATTTCAATCTAGTGGCAAATCGGGATTTTTTTGCAAATGACATATTTTATACAAAGAAAAATCAAAGTTTCTGCAAACTTTTCTATTAAAGTTTTAGTTGTCAAGCAATTATCGTATTATACACATACTTTGGAATGAGGTGAAGGCTTTGAAGGGAAAATGGTTGTTAATCATTATCCTTGTGGTTGTATTTTCAGGGGGCAGAATCGCGTTAGCTGATGGAGATCATAGTATGGTTCCGTCTACATCTAGTCAGAACGAACAATCGGAACATGATATGGAAGGAATGGACATGAGTTGGGAAAACTCTAAGAGTCATGAAACGAAGAGCGTTAGTAGTGAGCATAACACTAGTGATGGTCATGATATAGAAGGAATGACTGAAGGGGATGACATGGAAGGCATGGATAGGGAGGGCTCTGGCGGTCACAGTTATGAACCGGTTAAAGAGAAACCAGCAAACCTTAAAGTGTTAGGAACTTTTGGTGCAGTTAATCTTGTCTTTATAGTGATTGGCGTTTGGAATAAATGGTTCAGAAGAAAGGATGGTTCCAATGGCAATCCCAAAAGAGAAGTTATCTAAAGAGAATAAACAAATGGAAGATAAGAAGACTTCAAATCTATTATCCATTCCTATCGTTAAGACATTCATAAAGAGTAAATGGTATCCGGGAATTTTTCAATGGATTGTCCTTGCTGTTTTTTCTGTCATTGTTTATGAATTAGTGGCAGGAACCGTTGATCCAACCCGAAATGTAGGAACATCACTGACATGGGTGTTGTGGTGGCCATTAATACCAATCTTCTTCTTAGTCATCGGTCGATTCTGGTGTACCATCTGTCCATTTGGTAAGGTCAGCGACATTGTTCGGAAAACAATCGGCAGTAATCGTCCAATGCCAAAGTTCTTAAGGAAATATGGACTTTGGATGATTGACCTTTTCTTTATCGCCATTACGTATAGCGATCACATATGGGGAATCGTTGAATCACCAAGAGGATCGGGTTATTTACTTCTTCTACTAGTAACAATGGTGGTGGCAACCTCAGTATTTTTTGAGAGAAGAACATTTTGTAAAACTTTATGTTTCTTAGGAGGACTTTCTGGTAACTACTCTCGTTCTGGTGCATTAGAACTTCGCGGCACACCTGAAATTTGTAAAACTTGTAAAACACAATCATGTTATAAAGGAAGCGAAGAAGCAGAAGGTTGCCCAATGTTCCAATTTGTTCGAACCATGGATACCTCAGCTGATTGTAACTTATGCGGAAACTGTGTAAAGAATTGCCCAAATAACTCTATTCGGATTTCCCCTCGTATACCGACATCGGAATTGTGGGTAATCAAAAAGCCTATGATTGAGCATACTTTCCTCGCTGCTGTCATCATGGGAATTGTGTTTGTACAAAATATTACCATGGTGGCCATCTGGCAGGATATTTTACATGCAATTGGCACTATAACTGGTACTGATAACTATAATGTAAACTTTACAGTTGCCTTTATCATTGCAATGGCAATCCCAGTGGGACTTTTATGGGGAACAGCCAAAATTGCGACTTTAACAGGTGGTTCGGTAGAAAAAGTAAAGAAAAACTTTGTTAGATTCGGTTATGCCATAATTCCACTAGACTTAGCAGGACACCTTGCTCATAACTTATTTCATATTATTACAGAGGGAAAAGCCATCTGGTACAACTCTGCTGCATTATTTGGCATGAATGTAAATAGGGGGGACCTTGCATTTGCGCCAGCTTCATCTATTCAAATGTTGCAGTATATCATTATTGTAATCGGAATGATTGGTTCTATTTATACAGCCTACCAAATCGGCAATAAGGGGTCATTTAAAGCATTAGCTCCATATTATGTATTGATGGTTTTGCTTGCAGTTGCAAATATCTATTTGTTTTCACTTCCTATGATGCATAGGGTTTAACCGTTTATTTATGACCGTGAATAAAAAACGGTTTTTCGACAATTTACACATTTTCTCCAAAGTTACATCGCAGAACTGCATCACTCAATGACATGATTTAAAGGGATTGCTCTGCAATCCCTTTTACGATCTAAGATATAGAAAAATGACGGTCTTTTTTTAATGGTACTGTTACATTAAACGAAGTGAAATCAAGAGATGCCAACGATACTAACACCTGACATATTTGCGTTTGAAACCAATTCTTCCTCGGTCTATTTCCTTTTGGATATTTTCGGAAGCTAGCAGAATACTGCTTTTTTTCTTGTCTCTCTTGATTTCGACTGGTCCTACTGCCTTTGCAGTTTCAACCGCTTTATCATGAAGAGGCAAATAAGAAATTCCGACGGTGTAGATAAAATTGTTCATAGCAGATTTTGTCCGATCAGGAGAATCGTGAATCGTCTTTTCTACCTGATCAAGCATACTAGCTATCTTGCTTGTACTAAATTCGCTGTCCGGGCGATTCCCCAAAAGCCAGCAGTAACAGCTCCAACCTGCCGACATTCTAAGTTCTTCACCGCTTGCAATCCATTTATCGGCAACCGCTTGCGCAATATCGGTTTCAGCCAAAGTTACGGCCACCACATAATCAGACAGCATATAAAAATACGCTGCTTCTATCCAACGCTCAAAATCTGCCTCCGTCATTGCGGTTGGGTCCGCTATGATGCCGGCAAAATACATAGCATCATAGTTCCCGGAAGCATAAAGCTGCTCGGCTAAAGGCTGATTTTTCTTGATTTTTTTTGCCAGTGGCTTCATTGCACCTGTAGCCACACCAAAAAGAGGCTCGTGTGCACCATTACTTAAGTAAGTTTTTTTCGTTCGGTCCTTGCCGAGTGATTCCAGCTCCTGCATAACTAATGCGTAATCCATCATTTTGCCATCTCCTTCCCATTTAAACATAACATGGAAGAATGCATTACATATAATGCTATTTATGGGATATTATAAAAATATTATACATATCAAATTGACTTATATACAGGAACTAGAAAAGCCTTCTTAGTCATGTGAAATTATATAAAAAATGGTGGATATGGAGTTATGGATAAAACAAAAATTTCATCTTTCCAATTGTTCGCACTTGTTTATTTATTTGAAATGGGAAGTGCTATTTTAGTTGGGATTGGGGCTAGTGCCAGACAAGATGCTTGGATAGTGTTACTTCTCGGAATGATAAGCGGACTATTGATGTTTCTTATTTATTATCGTTTGTTCCTCTATTATCCAGACCTTCCCCTGACAAGTTATATACAAAAATTAACAGGTGATTTTATAGGTCGTATCCTTTGTTTTATTTATATCATTTATTTTATTTATGATGCATCGAGAGTTTTACGAGATTTCGGGGAATTATTAACTACAACTATATATACCAATACACCGCTATTAGTCATCAATATGTTGATGATTCTTACCAGTATGTATGCCATCATTAAAGGACTTGAAGTATTAGTTAGAGTAGGTGAGCTTTTTTTTATAATCGTATATTTAATCTCCATTGTCGGCTTCATACTTGTAGTATTTTCTGGGTTAATCCATTTAGAGTATCTTAAGCCATTTTTGGAAAATGGCTATATTCCAGTGATAAAATCAACTATGCGTGAATCGATACTATATCCATTTGGTGAAATGATTGTATTCTCAATGATCCTTCCGCAGATAAATGAATACAAAAAGGCAAAAAAAATATGCCTTACAGCGATACTTTTAAGTGGGATCAATATCATCATTACTACAATCATTAATATTACTGTTTTAGGAGTCGATTCTTATATTCGATCTCCATTCCCTTTGTTAAACACAGTTCGAAGTATTCCTTTTGGTAGGCTTGATGTACTTTTTATGCTCTACCTTGTAATTGGAGGTTTTTTTAAAGTAACCGTATTTTTTTATGCTGCCGTATATGGAGTCGTTGATTTATTTCAAATTAAAAATCCCCGAACACCTATTTTTCCAATTGGATTACTAATTTTATTTGCCTCTATTGCTATCGCAATAAATTCTGCCGAGCACTTTAAAGAAGGGCTTAATGTTAAATATATCTACTATCCATTAGAAATTTTTATTCCTTTCTTTTTGTTTATCATTGCGCATTTTAAAAATAGAAATGAGCAATTAAAAGTGAAATCATGATGGTAATGTTCATTACTAGGTGCGGCCATGGTATTTAGTTCTGTATCTATTGATCTCCATGCCTTTCGTTTACAAAAAGTAAAATGATAATAGTAGAACCCTTTTCAAATGAGAAGGGTTCTTTTGATTACGCACCTTAAGGAAAAAATTATTAGCTTATCCAACAAATACCCAATCAATTGATGAAGATCGTTCATTTAATAGAATAGAAAGGAGTTGATAGTTAATGAATAGAAAAGATTTTATGCATTTCGCATCCGAGCTTGTCGGAAAAGAAGTAGAAGTTATCACAAATAGAGAAACATATACTGGAACACTTGAATATGTCGGAAGTGACCATATTATATTGGCAACTAGAATAAATGGGCGTAGAGTAAGATTAGCAATCCGTATCGCTTTAATCATTGCTCTATTCAGGTTATTTACTGGACGAGCTTTTACTTTTTAACTGAAATATTCAAGAAACAATGGAGAAAAGAGTGGAAATCCACTCTTTTTCTCATTTTTTAGAAAATTATAGATTTAGTTATTGTGGATAACTTTTTACAGGTTTAGAACGTCCAGCTCCAGCGCCCAGCGGCTAGTGTCCTTCGCGCTTCTCCCTACGATAAGTCAACATCAAATCGCTATCGCTCTTCGTGTTTCCTTTATCTCAGTCGAAGCACTCCAGGCCATACGCCGCTAAACGGGCGCTTGCGCTTTTGTTCCTCTTGCGTCTTGTTTTTCAATATGTACATAGTTGTCAGAGGATACTTAACATATTGTCCCCTAACAGGATGTTAATCCAAGTAGACTATTTACCGGTTAAGATTAACTTTCGTGTTTTGATATCGTATATTTTATAACTAATTTCAAACATATGGTCTTTTGTAGCGGTCACCTTACAATAATAAGGGATTGACTTTCCATAAGCATCAAGTGCAGGAATATCCTTGAAAGTGAATACTTCATCTGAATCAAGCATTTTAAAGTCCGCTTCAGAAGAACGACCTGATGAATTGATATCGATCACACATTTCCCACTAACGACATCGTATTCCTTTAGCATGACATATTTTAGACTTGGCAGTGTAACTGCTAAAAGTAAAACACCAAATATCAAGGCTACAAGGCTTTTACCGATAGTTAATAATCGATATTTTTTATCAACAAACATCACAATAAAGGCAATGACTGCGCCTATGACAAACACTGCTCCAAGTATGAGCATAAAATAGAAATAGAACATTTTTTCACTTCCAATAACAATTAATTGGTATACATTATTACTTCTTTGCACTACCTGCTCTTTTTCTTAATAAAAATATAAATTGCATAATTCAATATATCACAGACTTTTCTCTCTTTTTTAATTAGTTTGATTCAACTGCTTTCCTTTTAATTAAAGGTTTAGAGGCAGACGAAACTTCTAATACTAAGGATAGTTTTTCTATTAGCAACGTCGTTTTAGGGGAGAGACAAAGTTGGAAACCATTTACCGGACAATCATTGTTTTTATGGCAGGCTATTTGTTTTTAAGAGTGACAGGAAAAAAGGCTGTATCACAAATGCACACCTATGATTTATTATATATTTTTGTCTTAACAAACATTATCAGTACCCCGGTAGAGAATGATCATTTAGGAAAGGCTATCATCTATGCAGGCATTACGGTCATTTTATATAAAATTTTCATTCGTTTATCGTTACATAATAAATTAAGATGGATCTTAAATGAAAGCCCTACGGTCTTAATTCATAATGGGGATATAGATCGAAAAGGGTTGAAAAAGGCACGGATGCCAATTAATGAGTTATTATCACACTTACGAGTAAAAGGGTACACAGATATACAGAATATTGCGATTGCAATCATGGAGGAAACCGGAAATATTAGTGTGATCCCTAAGGCGGACTACCGCCCGGTTCAACCGAATGATTTAAACATCTCTGTTAAGAAAGAGTATCTCCCTATACCACTGATCATGGATGGCCAAATCGTTTACCATAATTTAAAGTATTTACAGCTAGACCGGGAATGGCTATTGAACGAGCTTGAGAAAGTAGGGGAGAAAATAGAGACGATTATTTTAGCCACTTTTTTAGATGATGGGACGTTATTTATTGATAATAATGAAGTAGAAGAACACGATGGCGATCCTTATTATTACAAGCCGGGGAGAGATAATTAACTACAATATGATCCATCAAAAAAGAACCCCAGTAAAAAGGGGTTCTTTCTTGAAATGATAAGAAAGTATAAATTTCGACTTCGAGAATTGTCCAGCTCCAGGCGCCATCGGCTCGAGGTCACAAGCCAATCCGTCCGAAAGGTTAAAAGACAACCTTTCGGCCGGCTCGTCTTGTGCTTGTCGCCGATAGGCGGGCGCCTTGCGCTTTTCTTATTCTACCTGAGGTTAGGCTTTGCTAATACTATCTTTATCGAGCGTATTCACTTGATCCTTTGCCACATTTTTATGCAGCCATTCATAAATAATCGGGATGATTATGAAACTATTGATTGTCGATGTTACCATACCACCAATGACGACAATACCTAGTGTTTGAGAAATAACTGTGTCGGCATTATGAGAAAAAGCAAGTGGTAATAACGTAAGGACAGTTGCTGCGGCCGTCATTAAGATCGGTCTAATCCTTGATAGACTGCCACTTAAAACAGCATCTTTTACAGGCATACCTTCTTTTCTATTTCGTTCAATTTTGTCAATTAACACAATTCCATTGGTCACTACTATACCTGTTAGCATAAGAACACCAATTAATGCAGCTAAATTCCATTCTCCATGGAATAGGATAAGTGCAATGACAACACCGCTCAAAGCAAGCGGAATACTTAAAAGTACGGATAACGGTGCTCTCCATCCTTTGAAAATAGAAGAAGTAATCAGTAGCACTAAAAGAATTGAAAATGCCACTGCAACTGACATATCGAAAATCATATCTTTTACTTGCTGAGTAATACCACCCATTGAATACGTTACATCTTTAGGAAGCTTCATGTTGCCTAATGCTTTCTCCGCTTGGCTTGACACTTTACTAATATCATTTGATGTAATCTGTGCTGTCACAAGGGAGAATGGCTGACCATCTCGTTCGCTAATGGTAGAAGGAGAGGTATCCTTTGAAATTTTAGCGATTTGGTCAAATCGTACCATTTCACCATTCGTTCCAGGTAATGTTTCAGCAGAAAGAGAAGCTAAAACATCATCGGCAGTTGCGTTTAACGAAATGCCTGAGTTCGTTCCAGTTGAAATTTGATCTAAATATTGGTCTACAGGAAGTGCTTGATGGTCAACTGTAACGGTAGCATCTTTCGATGAGGACATATAACGATTAATCACCGTTAGAATGTCAGCTACTTTTACACCTTTATCTTGAATCGCTGTTTGGTCAAAAGTAACCTTATACTTAGGTGCACCATTTGTTAAATCCACTTTTCCATCTACACTTAGATCAGCAATTTTTGAAAGGTTAGTTCTTGCCTCTTGAGCTACTTGATCCAATGTTGCTTGGTCTGAACCTGTAAACAGAATACGCATTTGTGAATCATCGCCAGAGATGTTCTGGCTTGTCACCGTATAAGTAACATTTTTTGATAATGACGGCAACTGCTGTTGTAATTGTTTAATGACTGAATCAGCATCTTTATCATTCTTCAATACAACGGCTAGGTTAGCTACGTTTGGATAAGTGATAAAGCCACCACCTTGGTCAAACACATCATCACTTTGAGGCGTCATGGTAGACCCAAAATTGGATGAATACGCAGCAACCTTTGGATTATCCTTTAACGTTTTTTCAATTTTTTGTACTTCAGAATCCACTTGAATTAAGGTACTTCCCTTTGGCAATTCTGCTTTAATGGCAATTTGTCCGATTTTTCCACTAGGTAATAAACTTACAGGAAGGAATGCGGAATAAGTGCCAGCAGCCAAGAGCACTAAGATCGAAATAATAATCATGGCTTTCTTATGTTTAAAAGCCGATTGCAAGATTGGTTTCATTTTTGAATCGAGCTTGACTGTTTGTTTCTCTCCGTTTCCGCCTTTCCATCCCATGAAAGCAAGGGCAGGGATGACAAGCATCGCAACAAAGAATGAAACGATTAAGGCAATAACGACAGACCATGCAAATCCGCTATATGAAGCACTGATTACGCCTCCGACAAAAGCAATCGGAATATATACAGCAATCGTTGTAAGCGTTGATCCTAAAATTGCTGGAATCATTTCAACAACAGATGATGCAAGAATGGAAAGTAATGGTTTTTCCTTCTGTTCTTCGCGCTTTCGATACATATTGTCTAGGATAACGATCGAGTCATCGACAATACGACCCATTGCTACAATCAAACCTGAAACAGTTAAAATGTTTAACGTGATACCCATTGATTTTAAGAAAGCTGTGGTTGCCAGTAATGAAATGGGCAATGAAATGGCAATTAATAAGGTGCTTCTTACATTTCGGAAAAAGAAGAATACACAAATCATAGAGAATAAACAGCCGAGCAAACCTTCGCGTACTAAGCCAAAAAGAGAACTGTTTAATTCTTTTTCGCGGTCTAACAAAATTTTAAACGAAACATCCTTTGGATTTACCGTATCCAATTGAAGGTGTGCTACACGGTCTTTTACTTGATTTGCTACATCTGTAATATTAGATGATGGTGTTTTGATTACATTTAATGTAACACTTGGTGCTCCGTTTGTTCTTGAAACGGTTTTGACGTCATTTAATGAGTGAGTGATAGTACCAAAAGCTGATACAGGAATGACCTGACCTGCCTTATTCTTAATCGTTGCGCTCTCCATTTGTTGTACCGTTAATGGTAATCCATCAAATGACACTGGAATTGATAATTGGTTGTTTACAATATTTCCTTGAGGCATGGATGGAACTGCTAAAGCAAACGATTTATTTACATCATCCAATGTTAATCCGTTTTTCATCAAGTCTTTCATACGGATAGTTAAAACATATCCATCTTTTGCTCCACCGATTACGGATACATCCGATACACCAGGAACAGATTTTAATTGTTTGACAATTTCTTGTGTTGCAGTGGAACGTAGTGTTTGTTCATCTAATTTTGAACTTGTTAAGCTGTAAGTCAAAATGGGGAATGAACTTGTTGTTAATCGTGTTACAGAAGGAGTGGTTGTAATAGTTGACGGAAGGTCTGCATTTGCTAATGCTTTGTTTACTTGATCCTCCGCTTGTTTCATGTCTGTATTCATTGGAAAATACAAACTCATAAACAAGCCTCCGTCATAAGAAGTACTTTCTACATTAGAAAGTCCATCTACTACCTTGGCTGCACTTGCTAGATTATCGGTTACTTGCTGTTTTACTTGTTCCGCCTGTAAACCAGGAACTCTCATACTGACTGAAAGGGTAGTATTGTTAATCCCAGGCAAATAATCTCGTTGCATCTGGTAGGCAGATATACCTCCCCAAGCCAAAATAATGACAACACACACAATCATAAGAATCGCGCGCTGCATAGTCGCCTCTACTAATTTTTTCATTTATGTACCTCCCTAATTTATAAACCCATAACTTTATGAAACAATGTCATCCATCAAATATGATACTGATATCCAAAACTGGGTAATCTAAGTATATAAAAGCAAACTTTTTATTTTATAAAGAAAAGGTTAAGAAATCCTTAAGATGCAAAAAACATTTGGTTAGGATGGTTTTTAATACAAATGCTATTAAATGGTGTTTGATGTCAGGGGGGAACCTAGTTGGTTAGTCGTGTAGTAAGAGCTATACCTAATTTATTTACGATGGGAAATTTATTATGCGGAGTTCTTTCCATTACATGTAATATGAATGGTTTTTTTGAAGCATCGGCCGTTTTGATTTTTTTATCGGCTGTTTTTGATCTTCTTGATGGAAGAATTGCAAGAACACTAAAAGTGAACAGTGAATTTGGGGTAGAATTAGATTCCTTGGCTGATATTGTTAGTTTCGGAGTTGCTCCTGCACTTTTATTTCATTCCATTGCACCGCCATCCATTTTAACATCTTTAGCTTTCGTTCTTTTTCCCATGATGGGGGCATTAAGATTAGCTAAATTTAGTGTTAAACCCACCATTGGTTATTTTAAAGGACTTCCTATCCCAGCAGCAGGTTTGCCATTGGCAGGTATGGGTTTCTTTTTATATAGCAATGCGTGGGTTACCTTAATACTTGCTCTTTTAATGGTAAGTCCAATTAGAGTTAAAAAACTTTAATTTTTTCTATTTTAAAAGAGCTAGTAACCTTTTCGAGGTTGCAGCTTTTTTATTTTATCTCAAATCTTTTTGTTCTCTTAATAGTCGATTAAGAATTGATTAACATAGAAAATGGATGCTTTTATCGTGCTAAATTATATGTAGACTTAGTTTTTTACTTTGAGAATTGTCTAGCTCTAGCGCCTAGGCCTTCGACAAGTCTTCCATATCGGGGCTACCAAGGCGCTTGCGCTTTTCTTGAAAAATGGAGGCATTCATATGTCACACTTAATTACTTTATTTGAACAGCACAGTTATCTCATATTATTTATAGGCATTTTTCTAGAACTCATGGCGCTGCCGATATCAGGGGAATTTTTAATGAGTTATGCGGGGTATTTTGTGTTCCAAGGAAAGATGAATTATATCTTGGCACTCCTGACAGTCTTTCTTTCAGGTGGTGCAGGAGTAACGGTAACCTATTGGATTGGGAGGGCCGGAGGATATAAACTAATCGAAAAATATGGGAAATATGTCCATCTCGGACCTGAAAGATATGATAAAATAGCTGCCTGGTTTGAACGGTCTGGCAGCAAATTGTTGGTCTTTGCTTATTTTATTCCAGGTATAAGGCATTTTTCAGGTTATGTTTCAGGGATTTCTCGAATGCCGTTTCGAAAATTTATTATTCCAGCTTATATAGGTTCTTTTTTATGGGGAGTTTGTTTTATTACGTTAGGAAAAGTATTAGGACCTCACTGGGAAGCTTTTCATCAAGCAGCAAGTAAATATTTTATCATCTTCCTAATCGTTTTTGCGATATTGTTAGTTGCATTTTTTGCATATCGGTTTTATAAAAATCAAATTAAAAATATATTTATTCAATTTATTAATTGGATAACCAATCGACTTAAAACAATAAGAAAAACGGAAATCTTTTTTATTTTTCTTACCTTAGTATTAATCGGTATGGTGACGTTGATGCTGGGAATGGCTCAAGATTACTTAGATAACGAATTTACAATGTTTAATGAAATTGCAGAATACCTCATTCATTCTGTTATTTATATGAGCTGGATGAAAGGATTTTTAGTATTCAAACAACCGTTTGCCCTTGGCAGTATGATCGCTATATCGATCATTGCCATTTGGATAAAAGGTCAAAATAGGGTATTAGAATATGTTTTACTTATCGTTTCCCTATTCGGAGCCTTGCCTTTTCATGAATTAATTACCAAAACATTTTCGTTTCTTCAGTCCTTTGGTTTCGTTGGTAAATTTCATTCCGCCAATTTCCCTGATTTACAGGCCACTATGATCTTCATCATTTATGGGACATGTATATTTTTACTTATTCGTCATTCCAAAAAGATATATATGTCCATATATGTTCCTCTATTGGGTTTATTACTACTAGTAGGATTAACCGTTTCAAACATTGCATCGACCCATTTACTCCCAAGTGATATTTTTGGAGGATATGTATATGGAGGCGTCTGGATCTTTTTTAACTTCTTGTTGTTTGAAATGTTGAGACTGGTCATAGGAAAGAATTAATCAAGATTGTATGAGGGGATGAGTGGAGTTGAAAACACATATTCTTGTAATTGAGGATGAAACGCAAATAGCTCGTGTTTTAAAAGTGGAATTAGAGTATGAGGGTTATCAAGTCACAGTTGAACATGACGGTAAAGCAGGATTAGAAACGGCCTTGCATACTAATATCGACTTAATTTTATTAGATGTTATGCTGCCAAGATTAAGTGGAATTGAGGTATTAAGGAGATTAAGAAAGGAGAATCGTCATATTCCTGTTATTCTATTAACAGCCCGAAATACCACATTTGATAAAGTAGCGGGATTGGACCAAGGTGCTAATGACTATGTTACAAAACCTTTTGAAATTGAGGAATTATTAGCACGTATCCGTGCCTGTATGCGTAATAATCCAAAAACAGTAGGATCACAGGGAGAAGAATCGATATTAAAAGTAGAGGATTTGATTATTAATACGGATTCAAGAGAAGTTAAAAGGAATGATAAAACCATTTCCTTAACACCGAAAGAATACGACTTCTTGGTTTATTTAGTCATGAATAAAAATAAAGTAGTTACACGGGAAGGCATTATCAATAACGTTTGGGGGTATGAGTACGAAGGAGAAACCAAAGTAATTGATGTCTTTATTACCCACTTGCGAAAAAAAATAGATGAAGGATTTTCCACTCATCTGATAACGACCGTTAGAGGAGTTGGTTTTACCATAAAGGAGACAACGGATGAAGATCAGAACAAAAATTAATCTTCTAACAACTGTTTGGATGTTGACCATCTTAATGATTATTAATTTTGTGGTCTTCTTTTTGTTTATGAAAACAACAGTAAATATGGAAGAAAAAGTTCTTTTTCAGAAGGCAGATGATATTCTTACAGAATGGAATAAACATCCATCCTCTACAAATGTTAAGGTAGAGTTAAAAGATTATTTAACAGACCATTCATTCATAAGAATCATTCAACCGAAAAACAATGTGATGGATGAAGTATACAATGACCCAAAACTCTTAAAAAAAATAAAGGGAAAATATACAAAGTCAAAGCAGGCTCAAACACATTTGATTTCGGAGGAAAATGGAGAAGAGGAAGTACTGATTGTTCGTGTACCGATTAACAAAAATCAAAGTCTGGAAATTGGGGAATTGTTATCGGGTCTAGAAACGAGAAAAGAAATTCTTCGTGGGATTTTAGGATTTTGTACAATTTTAGGGGTCTTATTCTCCTTACTCGGAGGCAAATGGTTAGCTAATCTAATTATGAGACCTATCTCAAACATGATCAAAACGATGGAAGAAATTGAGAAGAGCGGTGTTCCTAAAAAGATCATTATGCAAAATGAAACGAAAGATGAGCTTCAAACAATGGCAAGTACATTTAATCGTATGATTGATAGACTTCAAGAAAATATGGTGAAGCAATCTCAGTTTGTTTCAGATGCGTCACATGAATTAAAAACGCCCTTAACGGTGATTAAGAGCTATGCCAATCTCTTACGAAGGCATGGGTTAGAAAATAAAGAGATGGCGGACGAGGCCATCCACGCTATCCATTCAGAGGCAAACAGAATACAGAAAATGACGGAGACTTTTCTAGACCTAGCTAATTTAGAGAAAGAAAACATACTAGAAATAAATAAAGTAGAATTGGTTTCTTTATGCGATATCATTCTAAAACAACTTAAAGATGTATATAAAAGAGAAATAATACTTTCCTTTGAAGAAAAGCCAATCACTATTTATGCCGATGAGTTAAAGATCAAGCAGGTTATTATCATCTTGCTTGATAATGCCATTAAATATAGCCATGATAAAATTGAAGTCTTTTTAGAAAGGAACCATGAAAATGCCATTATTCATATTAAAGATTATGGTATTGGTATCCCAGAGAATGAAATAGCTAATATTTTTGAACGTTTTTACCGGGTAGATAAAGCAAGAAGCAGAGAAACTGGAGGTTCTGGACTGGGCCTGCATATTGCTAAGAGTATTATTAAACTGCATAAAGGTGACATTAAAATAAAAAGCAAAGAAGGGTCAGGGACGGACGTAGAAGTGCTTTTACCAATCAGCAATGGAATCTAATAGAAATTATTTAAGCAGGGGTGAAGTGATGGATTCAGAACAACAAAAAGAAACGAGAAAACCATTTTGGGGCTTAAATTCAGTCATTTTAGTTCTTGGAATCGTAAGTCTTATGACGGACCTTTCGAGTCAGATGATTGTTCCAATCCTTCCCTTATACTTAACTTCCATCTTACATGTACAAGTCGGGACACTGGGGATTATCGAGGGGATTGCGGAGAGCACAGCAAGCATTTTAAAATTTTTCTCTGGTTGGATGTCTGACCGATTTGGCAAAAGAAAATGGCTAATGGTAGGAGGTTATGGACTCTCCAATCTGATCAAACCTTTTTTCGCCTTATCATCCACGTGGGGACAGGTTCTTTTTATTCGTTTTGCTGACCGTATTGGTAAAGGGATTCGTACTTCACCACGTGATGCCATCCTCGCCGATACGACGACAAAAGAGGAACGTGGAAAAGCCTTTGGATTTAGAAGGTCCATGGATACTTTAGGGGCAGCTCTTGGACCTTTGGTGACCTACATGATTCTGACTCTATGGAACGGAAGCTATCAGTCTGTCTTTTGGTTTTCGGCAATCCCGGGATTAGTGGCAACATTGCTCCTTATCTTCTTTTTAAAAGATAAAAGAAATCAAAAAACACCACCAAGCAGTGTGAAAAGGCTGCCGAAGATTAGCTTCAAGGGACTTCACCCACGTTTTGTGTGGTTCACATTGATCACTTTACTCTTTACTATAGGGAACTTCTCTGATGCATTCCTAATTTTACGAGCGAAAGATGTGGGTATGGCTGCGGCGTATATCCCGTTGACCTATTTTGCCTACAACATTGTTACCAGTATCTTTTCTACTCCTTTTGGCATGATTTCAGACCGTATCGGCCGACGCCCCGTGTTAATAACCGGCTATCTCATGTTTGCACTTATTTATCTTGGTTTTGGCCTGGTCCATACGGTCTCGGGGATTTGGGTTTTATTCTTTGTTTATGGGGTGTACTACGCAACGACGGAAGGGATTCAAAAGGCTTATGTTTCAGATATGGTACCAGAAGGACAACGGGGTATGGCGCTGGGAACCTTTAATGCCTTAATAGGTATAGCTGCCTTACCCGCAAGTGTAATGGCAGGATTTTTGTGGCAATCATTCGGTGCTTTTACTGCTTTTGGTGTGAGTAGTATTTTGGCCATCATTTCTGCCTTGCTGATGCTCATTTTTCGGATATAAATATGAGAAGTCATACTCGCTAGATTCATAGCGGGTATTTTTTTATAAAAAGGCTCTGTTTTACCTGAAGGTTGATTTCACTGTGTTTGAAAAATAAACGGCAAAATTCCGTTTAAATTGGGAAATACCCCTATTTCCTTAAAAATAGAGGAAGTTTTTCCGTTTATATGATCCAAATCTTTTGATTTTGTCTTATTTAGAGCAGTTAAACGGAAAATCTCCGCTTATGATTTCTCATACCTACACGAAAATCAGCATTGAATCTTAACAGAGTATGCAAAACTCATTCAAAACCTCAAATAATAAAAAAATGTCTTATTGTATGGTAAAATGTTCTAACTTGGAAAAAATCTAACTAATAGAGTATACATACTAGGGGTGAAATAGTGAAAAAATCGGTGAATTCGTTGGACAAGCGTTTTAAGATTGCCCATAAAGAGGCACTTATTGGAATTATTCTCATGATTATCAACTTTATCATTTGGTACGGCTTTGCCTACGGACTTGGGTCAGCCAATGTCAAAGATTATACATACGTGTGGGGTCTGCCAGCATGGTTCTTTTACAGCTGCATTCTTGGCTCCATCATTATGATTGTTCTGGTGATTGTAACGGTAAAGTATATTTTCCAAGATATACCGTTTGAAGTGAATGAGGAGGAAAACAAATGAACTGGGCTGTCATTACACCATTGATTCTGTTCTTACTAATTATTTTTGCCGTCGGCATTTGGTCCAATAAGTTTGTCTTGAAATCTAATTCGTTTTTGGAAGAGTATTTCTTAGGAGAGCGGCAAATGGGCGGGTTCCTTTTAGCCATGACGATGGTCGCCACCTATGGGAGTGCCAGCAGTTTTATCGGCGGTCCTGGTATTGCCTATACACAAGGGTTGGGATGGGTTTTGCTTGCTGCGTCTCAGCTGGTGACAGGTTATTTTACCTTAATGGTTCTCGGGAAAAAGTTTGCCATTGTGTCACGTCAGTATAAGGCGATTACATTGATTGATTTTTTAAAAGAACGATATCAAAGTAAGACCGTTGTGATCTTGTCAGCGGTAAGCATTATCATTTTTCTTTTTTCATCGATGACTGCCCAATGGATTGGCGGGGCAAGACTTGTAGAATCGCTGACAGGCGTGCCCTATACATACGCCTTATTGATTTTTGTCCTTTCCGTGCTCGTCTTTGTCATTGTCGGCGGCTTTCGAGCGGTTGCCATCACGGATACGATTCAAGGTGTCGTGATGTTTTTAGGAACCTTAATTCTACTGATTGCTACCATTAAAGCTGGAGGAGGAATTCCTAAAATTATTGCTGATTTAGCAGCGGAGAACCCAAATCTCATCAGTCCGTATGGTGCCGAACGTAATTTGACACCTGCTTATGTTTCCTCTTTTTGGATCCTTGTTGGCGTCGGGGTTGTCGGCTTGCCGCAAATAGCGGTCAGAGCGATGTCCTATAAAAACTCAAAAGCGATGCATAATGCCATTATTATTGGAACGATTGTTGTTGGTTTTATTATGCTTGGGATGCACTTAATCGGCGTATTTGCAAGGCCAGTACTGCCAGGAGTAAAAATCGGTGATACGGTTATGCCGCTGTTATCGATGAAAGTCTTGCCTCCGTTTGTAGCCGGCATTGTACTTGCTGCCCCAATGGCTGCAATTATGTCAACAGTCGATGCCTTGCTGATTTTAGTGAGTTCTGCTTTGGTAAAGGATATTTATTTAAATTACATCAAGCCTAATGCAGAGGATTCCCTTATTAAAAAGGTGAGTTTTAGTGTAACAGCTGTTATTGGGATAATCGTCATCTTCCTAGCGTTAAGTCCGCCTGATTTGATTGTTTGGTTGAATTTGTTCTCTTTTGGTGGTCTTGAGTCTGTCTTTATTTGGCCGGTAATCTTGGGCTTGTATTGGAGTAAAGGTAACAAGTACGGAGCCATTGCATCGATGATTATCGGAATGAGTTCTTATATTCTATTAGATCGTTTTTATCCAAATCCCTTTGGTGTTCATACGGTCGTTCTGCCAATTATCCTGTCCTTGCTGGTTTTTGTCATCGTTAGTCTTAGCTCACAGCAAAAGTCGGCATCAGCTAATTTTGTAAAGGCTAGTGAATAAGCAATTTTAGTTGCATTTTTATGAATAACTTTTTAGAATTAATTAACGAGATTGCTAAATGAGGTGTACCCATGTTTGAGGTTATTAGGATATTTGCGGCGCTTACGATGCCTGGATTACTGGTTTTACTTTTTTCACGGGTCACTTATAATCGAGTTATCGGCCTTGTTTTAACAGTTGCCCTGATTGCGGCATCGGTCTATAAAGGCTATACCGACGGTTTTTACCTGATTGTAATTGATGCTTTTTCACTTACAGCCGGGTTCTGGCTGGCAGCTAAAATGAAACCTCGTTTAATTAAAAATAGCTAGTAAACTTATCAAGTCTTCTAAGTCTGTCTGGAACCCGGCAGGCTTTTTTATTTTAAATTGAAGAAAAGTGCTGATAAAATCAAATTTTCGCCGATAACAACCGGAAAAGTAACGATAAATACACGAAAACTGCCGATAAGTTCCACAAAACCGCCGATAAAATAACGAACTGCCTTACTTTAAGGAAAAAACAAAAAAAACGAATATTCGTTCGCATATTATTGGTTTGTTTTTGGGTGATTGTGGTAAAATGTTAATATGTATTTTCGAGATTTTGCACCATCCCGGATAATAAACAGTTTCTAAGCTTTAGAGGGATAATTTTTACGGGAGGAATTGAATCGTGAACGACCAATTTGAATTAGTTTCCAAGTACTCGCCACAAGGTGATCAGCCTGAAGCCATTCGCCAGTTAGTGGAGGGGATTAAAAACAATAAACGCCATCAAACCCTGCTCGGTGCGACCGGAACGGGAAAGACTTTTACCGTTTCAAACGTGATTAAAGAAGTTAACAAACCGACGCTTGTGATTGCCCATAATAAAACGCTGGCTGGACAGCTCTACAGCGAATTCAAAGAATTTTTTCCGAACAATGCGGTGGAATACTTCGTCAGTTACTATGATTACTATCAGCCGGAAGCCTATGTTCCGCAAACCGATACCTTTATTGAAAAAGATGCCAGCATTAACGATGAAATTGATAAGCTGCGCCACTCGGCGACCTCGTCATTATTTGAACGGAAAGATGTTATTATCATCGCCAGTGTATCCTGCATCTATGGTCTCGGTTCGCCGGAAGAATATCGAGAGATGGTGGTATCATTGCGTTCAGGCATGGAAATTGAACGCAATCAGCTGCTGCATCGCTTAGTCGATATACAATATGAACGAAATGATATTGATTTTAAAAGGGGAACCTTCCGTGTCCGCGGCGATGTAGTGGAGATTTTTCCTGTTTCCCGCGATGAACATTGTGTCCGCGTTGAATTTTTCGGAGACGAAATTGACCGGATTCGTGAAGTCGATGCCTTAACGGGTGAAATCATGGGGGAACGCTCACATATCGCGATTTTCCCGGCATCCCACTTCGTCACTCGTGAAGAAAAAATGCGTCTTGCCATCGAGAATATTGAAAAAGAACTCGAGGAACGGCTTACTGAACTTAGAGATAATGATAAACTGCTAGAAGCCCAACGGATTGAACAGCGGACTCGCTATGATTTAGAAATGATGCGGGAAATGGGCTTTTGCTCAGGGATCGAAAATTACTCCCGTCATCTGACTCTAAGACCGGCAGGTTCAACTCCTTATACCTTGCTAGATTATTTTCCAGAAGATTTTCTTATCGTCATTGATGAGTCGCATGTCACCTTACCGCAAATCAGAGGTATGTTTAATGGAGACAAGGCTCGTAAACAGGTGCTGGTCGACCATGGCTTCCGCCTGCCATCGGCACTTGATAACCGACCGCTTACTTTTGATGAATTTGATAAGCATGTTCACAATGCCATCTTTGTTTCGGCCACCCCTGGCCCATATGAACTTGAGCATACACCGGAAATGATTCAACAAATCATCCGTCCAACAGGCTTGCTTGATCCAACGATTGAAGTCCGTCCCATCGAAGGGCAAATTGATGATCTAATTGGGGAAATACAAGATCGAGTGAAGAAAAATGAACGTGTCCTCGTGACGACGTTAACGAAAAAAATGTCAGAGGATTTAACGGATTACCTAAAGGAAATCGGAATTAAAGTGCAATATTTGCATTCCGAAGTCAAAACGCTGGAACGGATTGAAATTATCCGCGAGCTCCGCCTTGGCAAGTATGATGTCCTCATTGGGATCAATCTGCTCCGGGAAGGTCTCGATATTCCGGAGGTTTCGCTGATTACGATTCTTGATGCCGATAAAGAAGGCTTCCTCAGGTCCGAACGTTCCTTGATTCAAACGATTGGCCGGGCTGCCCGAAATGCCAATGGTCATGTTATTATGTACGCCGATAAAATTACAAATTCGATGGAATTGGCGATTAATGAAACGAAACGGCGTCGGGCGATTCAAGAGGAATACAATGAAAAGCACGGGATCACACCACAAACGATCCAAAAAGAAATCCGCGACGTTATCCGTGCGACCCAAGCTGCGGAGGATCAAGAAGAGTACAAACCAGCAGCTTCCTTTGGCAAGATGTCGAAGAAGGAACGAGAAAAACTAATTATGACGATGGAAAAAGAAATGAAAGAGGAAGCCAAGGCACTCAACTTTGAACGAGCCGCCGAGCTTCGTGACTTATTATTGGAATTGAAAGCGGAAGGATGACGATTAGATGGCAATGGAAAAACTGATTGTGAAAGGCGCCCGCGCCCACAATTTGAAAAATATAGATGTCACCATTCCGAGAGATCAGCTTGTTGTACTGACTGGACTTTCCGGCTCAGGGAAGTCCTCCCTTGCATTTGATACGATTTATGCGGAAGGGCAGCGCCGCTATGTGGAATCCCTGTCTGCCTATGCACGGCAATTCCTCGGACAAATGGATAAGCCAGATGTCGATACGATTGAAGGGTTGTCACCGGCGATTTCAATTGATCAAAAAACAACAAGCCGAAACCCGCGCTCCACTGTCGGGACGGTAACGGAAATCTATGATTATTTACGATTACTTTATGCCAGAGTCGGACATCCAACCTGTCCGAATCATGGTATTGAAATTTCCTCGCAAACGATTGAACAGATGGTAGACCGTATCCTTGGTTATCCAGAGCGAACCAAAATGCAAATCCTTGCGCCGGTGGTTTCAGGCCGGAAAGGAACACATGTAAAAGTGTTTGAGGATATAAAAAAGCAAGGGTTTGTCCGGGTTCGTGTTGACGGAGAAATGCTGGATCTTAGCGATGATATAGAATTAGAGAAAAATAAGAAGCATTCAATTGAAGTCGTCGTCGACCGGATTGTCGTGAAAGAGGGCATCTCTGCCCGCGTCGCTGATTCTCTTGAGACGGCCTTAAAGCTTGGGGAAGGAAATGTGATTGTCGACGTCATCGGTGAGGAAGAGCTGCTGTTCAGTGAGAATCATGCGTGTCCGCTTTGCGGTTTTTCAATTGGTGAATTAGAACCAAGGATGTTTTCTTTTAACAGCCCATTCGGTGCCTGCCCGGAATGTGACGGACTCGGCTCAAAACTGGAAGTGGATCTTGATTTAGTCATTCCAAATAAGGATCTAACTTTAAAGCAGCATGCCATTGCCCCATGGGAGCCAACCAGCTCGCAATATTATCCGCAGCTTCTTGAAGCGGTCTGTGATCATTATGGCGTTGATATGGATATCCCAGTTAAAGACATCCCGGATAATCTAATGGAAAAAATCCTTTATGGTTCTGGCAAGGATAAGATTTATTTCCGTTATGAAAATGATTTTGGACAACTCCGTGAAGGTCATATTCAATTTGAAGGAGTGATCCGCAATGTCGAGCGGCGCTATAAGGAGACTAGCTCTGACTTTATCCGTGAACAAATGGAAAAATACATGGGTCAGCAGCCATGCCCGACCTGTAAAGGCTACCGCTTGAAAAAAGAATCAATGGCCGTATTAATTAATGGAAGCCATATTTCACAAATTACCGATTTGTCGATTGAGGAAGCCCATCAATTTTTTCAAGAGCTAGAGCTTTCGGAAAAAGAAATGCAGATTGCTAAGTTAATTTTCCGTGAGATTAGCGAGCGGCTTGGCTTCTTGATTAACGTCGGCTTAGATTATTTAACACTGAGCCGCACAGCTGGAACGCTTTCCGGTGGTGAAGCGCAGCGGATCCGGTTAGCGACGCAAATTGGCTCACGGTTAACAGGTGTATTATACATTTTGGATGAACCATCCATCGGTCTCCATCAGCGTGATAATGACCGTTTAATCGGAACGATGCAGAATATGCGCGATATTGGGAACACCTTGATTGTCGTGGAACACGATGAAGATACCATGCTCGCTGCTGATTATCTCATTGATATAGGTCCTGGCGCCGGTATCCATGGCGGCGAGATCGTTTCTGCGGGTACGCCAGCAGAGGTGATGGCTGACCCCAACTCCTTAACAGGTCAATATTTGTCTGGAAAAAAATTCATCCCGCTCCCGCTTGAACGCCGAAAGTCGGATGGCCGATATGTCGAGATTAAGGGAGCTTCGGAAAATAATCTGCGAAATGTAAATGTCAAGTTTCCACTCGGTCTGTTTATTGCCGTGACAGGTGTGTCTGGTTCAGGGAAAAGTACATTAATTAATGAGATTCTTCATAAATCATTGGCCCAAAAGCTGAATCGTGCCAAAACCAGGCCAGGAGCCCACAAAGATGTTAAAGGAATTGAGCATTTAGAAAAGGTCATTGATATTGATCAATCGCCAATCGGCAGAACGCCGCGCTCGAATCCCGCCACCTACACGGGGGTATTTGATGATGTCCGTGATGTGTTTGCTGCGACGAATGAAGCAAAGGTGCGCGGGTATAAGAAAGGCCGGTTTAGTTTTAATGTCAAAGGCGGCCGCTGTGAGGCCTGCCGCGGTGATGGAATTATTAAAATAGAAATGCACTTTTTACCTGATGTGTATGTCCCGTGCGAGGTGTGCCATGGCAAACGATATAACCGTGAAACACTTGAAGTGAAATACAAAGGGAAAAATATTTCTGATATTCTTGATATGACCGTCGAGGCTGCCGTTGAATTTTTCGAAAATATTCCAAAGATTAGCCGTAAGCTGCAGACGATAATGGATGTTGGTCTAGGCTATGTGAAGCTGGGCCAGCCGGCAACAACGCTATCAGGCGGTGAGGCACAGCGAGTGAAGCTAGCGTCTGAATTGCACCGCCGTTCCACTGGTAAGTCATTCTATATCTTAGATGAGCCGACGACCGGGCTTCATGTCGATGACATATCCCGTCTGCTTGTTGTCTTACAGCGTCTGGTTGAAAATGGGGACACGGTCCTTGTCATTGAGCACAATCTGGATGTGATCAAGGCCGCTGATTATTTAATTGATTTAGGTCCCGAGGGTGGAGACAAAGGCGGCACGATTGTGGCAACGGGAACACCTGAAAAAGTGGCCGAGACCCCTGAGTCTTATACTGGAAAGTATCTTAAACCAATCTTAGTACGTGATCGCGAGCGGATGAAACAGCAAATTGAAGACAAAAGTACGATTAAGGCATAGATGAGAGCCGAAATCTCCGGGTAACCAACCTGGTGGTTTCGGCTCTTTTTATTTTTTAGTTGAATGGAATGAATCTGGAAAGTGGCGGAATAAAATAGAATGCATGATGAATCGGGTTCCGTAGAAATTTGAAAGTATTTATTAGAAGGTAGGCGGAAAAACAAGCAAATTTGGCGGAAAAAATGAGAAAACCGGCGGAATTAATCCAAGATTAGGCGGAATTAATGAGAAAACCCGCTGAATCCAGCAGCCGCAATCAAAGGCGGAAAAACCAGTGAAGTTGGCGGAAATAACTTAAAAGTTGGCAGAAAAAATGAGAAAACCGGCGGAATTAATCCAATAATCGGCGGAAAAATGACTAATATTGGCGGAATTAGCCCAGCTCAGATACCCAACCCAGATACCCAACCAACCCAGACTCAATCCAGAGCCCACACGCACACCAAAAAATAACAAACAAAATAGAAACCTTTCCCTAACAAAGCTCGTAATAAATGATAGAGGTGATATCCAAATGGAATCTAAAAAAGTATTATCCAGTTTATGCTATTTTAGTATCTTTTTCGCCGGATTTATTTTTCCATTAGCCGTTTTACTTGCCACCGGTGACGAAGGGACCAAACAGCACGCCAAGAAATCACTATACTCACACCTAATTCCGCTAATCACAACACCATTAATTATATTTGCCGTATTCTATGACTTTACTAGCCAGCCAGATGGCATCCCTATCTTTACCATCATTAGCATCATTGCTCTCATCCTGGTTTGGCTCATCGTCATCATCTGGAACATTGTCAAAGGTATAAAAGTGTTAACAGCGAAATAAACGAAAATACCCAATCATTTCAATTGAGGTGGAAAACATGAAAGAGGAAAAAAAACGAATATTACAAATGGTCGAAGAAGGAAAACTGAAGGCCGACGAAGCCTTAGCACTGCTCGAAGAACTAGATAAAGCACAGCAAACCATGGAACAAAAACAAGCACAAATCGTGAATGAGCTCTCAACCGCCGTCCATTTTGAAGAAGCCAAAAAAGAAGAACCATTTCAAGCAAAATACCAATCTGCCAAGGATAAACTATTTGAATTTGTGGATTTAGCCCTCAAAAAAATTAAAGATCTAGACTTAGATTTTAACATTGGCCAATCCGTTGAAATCTCACATATCTTTCACCAAGCGGATGTCGACCTACAAGACATCGACATTGATGTTGCGAATGGAGCGGTCAAACTCATCGGCTGGGATCAAAAGGATGTCCGGGTCGAGTGTCAGGCAAAGGTCCACCGGGTTGACACCCAGGACCAAGCCCGGCAAAACTTTTTACGAGATGTCACCTTTGCTGTGGAGAACCAGAAACTAAGCTTTATCACCCAGCAAAAATGGATGAAGGTGGAAGCTGTAGTTTATGTGCCAAAATCTCTTTATAATCGGGTTCGAATTCGACTGTTTAATGGACCCATTTCTGGGGAACAAATGAATATAGACGAACTGCGCGTGAAAACCGCCAATGGAAAAATTGCTCTCGAAAATTTCACCGGAAAAAATACGGAAATAGAAACAGCGAACGGAAAAATAAAGCTGAAGAAAAGTCAGTTTGAAAAGGTAGAAGCAGAAGCGATTAATGGGGGCATCCAGCTTGATGGAGAATTCAAAAATCTTCAAATGGAGTCATTTAACGGCAATATCAGTGTAAACCTGCATGGAAGCCAGGCGGAATGGATTCAAGCCAAAACGGCTGTTGGCGGCATTGACCTATATATCCCTGAAGGACTGCCGGTAAATGGTCATTTGAAATCCAATCTTGGCGGCTTTCATGTCAACCTTGTCGGCATTCAGATACTGGAAGAGAAGAGTGAAATGATCCATAAATCACTCCGTTTCCAATCCATTCAACACCCTGAACAGCTCGTCAACCTTTTTGCAGAATCCAAAACAGGCACCATCACCATCCACCAATCAGATGAAAAGTAGGAGACCTAATCAATGAGATGGCTGTTAAGTTGTTTGATAAATGCGGTATTATTTATGGCTCTTGCTGGTTATTTTCATGAAAGCTTTCAGCTAACAGGATTTGTGGCTGCACTAGAGGCGAGCGTCATGTTATCCATTTTAAATATGCTTGTACGTCCACTATTGATATTACTTACCTTACCGGCGACCGTATTAACGATGGGGCTATTCTTATTTGTGATCAATGCCATCACCCTTGAACTGACGGATTACTTGATGGGGGATGCCTTAGAAATTAACGGCTTTGGGATGGCCATATTTTTTGCGGTCATGATGTCGTTCGTAAACATCATCATTCAAAAGGCACTGTTCGAACCATCTCGAAAGGCGAAGAAATAATCGAAATAGGTGTACTCCTTATCCCTTAGGAGTGCACCTTTTTGACTTTTTCAAACAATCCATTTGGTTCTTTATCAAAAAATGCTAAAATAGGAGGTATGAATTCTTTTAATTCTAATTTATAAAAAAGCTGTGTTAATCTTGGATGTTGATTTCCGCTCCAAGTCGCTTATTGACCTTTAACACAGCCTATAAAAAAAACAGCCGCCTAAGGAGGAAAACTCTTTGCCAAAAGTACGTACGAAAGATATCTTAGAAAAATTTCAGCTAGAATTAATCAGCGGTGAAGAAGGTATAAACCGCCCGATTACGATGAGTGATATTTCCCGCCCGGGGATAGAAATGGCCGGCTATTTTGAGTTTTATCCGGCAGAACGGGTCCAACTGTTAGGAAAAACAGAATTATTCTTCTTTAGAGAACTTCCGCCGCATGAACGCATTTCTCGCATGGAACAGCTCTGTACAGACATCACTCCGGCGATCATTGTGACAAGAGGAATTGATGTGCCAGAAGAATTAATTGAAGCATCGGAACGAGAGTCTGTTCCGGTTTTAAAAACCAATATGGTTACAACCCGTTTCTCGAGCCGTCTTACGAACTTTTTAGAAAGTAAGCTTGCTCCAACTACGGCCGTTCATGGTGTTTTGGTCGATATCTATGGTATTGGCGTATTGATTACGGGTAAAAGCGGTGTTGGTAAAAGTGAAACCGCACTTGAACTTGTCAAGCGGGGGCACCGACTGGTTGCCGATGATTGCGTGGAAATCCGTCAGGAAGACCAAGACACACTAGTGGGAACCTCACCAGATTTAATTGAACATCTATTAGAGATTCGTGGTTTAGGGATTATCAATGTCATGACTTTGTTTGGGGCAGGAGCAGTCCGCAGTAATAAACGAATCACACTTGTCATGAATCTAGAAATTTGGGATGCGAAAAAGCAATATGACCGCCTTGGTTTGGATGAAGAAAAGATGAAGATTATCGATACCGAGATTCCAAAAATGACAGTTCCAGTTCGCCCAGGACGTAACCTCGCTGTTATCATTGAAGTGGCCGCAATGAATTTCCGCTTAAAACGAATGGGGGTAAATGCAGCACAGCAATTTACCGATCGTCTTGCAGATGTTATTGAAGAGGGAGACCACGAGTAAGGGGAGAGAATGAAGAAATGAATGAAGCCATCCAACCGCTTAACCCGATCGCCTTCACACTCGGGCCAATCCAGGTGCATTGGTACGGAATTATAATCGGATCTGGTTTGGCCCTTGCCCTGTATCTGGCCATACGGGAAGCCAACCGAAGAGGATTGCCGAAGGATACCTTTGCTGATTTAATGCTTTGGGCGATTCCCATCGCAATTATTTCAGCCCGAATTTATTATGTTATTTTTGAATGGGGTTATTATGCCTCCCACCCGGCAGACATCCCGAAAATTTGGAATGGCGGGATTGCCATCCATGGTGCGTTAATCGGTTCGGTCATTACGACCATCGTTTTTGCGAAAAAAAGAGGGATTTCTTTTTGGAAAATAGTCGATATTGCCGCACCAAGTCTCATTTTAGGACAAGCGATTGGTCGATGGGGCAATTTTATGAACCAAGAAGCCCATGGCGGGGAAGTAACAAGGGCATTTTTAGAGAACTTGCATTTACCGAATTTTATTATCAACCAAATGTATATTAATGGTGCTTATTATCACCCAACCTTTTTATATGAATCGGTTTGGGATTTTGCTGGTTTTTTATTGTTAATCTCGCTTCGCCGCGTTAATTTCCGTCGCGGAGAGCTATTTTTAACTTATGTGATTTGGTATTCGATTGGCCGCTTTTTTGTTGAAGGCCTGCGAACCGACAGCTTAATGCTAGGAAGTCTTCGAATGGCACAAACGATTTCCGTCGCATTGATTGTGGTCGCATTAGCCATTCTGATTTACCGCCGCACAAAAAATCGTACTGAAGCTCATTATTTAGATCAAACGAATTAATAGGTGAAGAGCTCTATGATAGAAAGGAATGCACCGATGACCAACAAAATTACGACTGTACTTTTTGATTTAGATGGGACATTAATTGATACGAATGAATTAATTATTTCCACTTACTTAAATACCTTGGAAAAATACTTTCCAAGCAAGTATACACGTGAAGATGTACTGCCGTTCCTTGGACCTACCCTTCACGAAGTGTTTGGGGGTATGACCCCGGACCCCGACCGTGTCGAGGAAATGGTCGCGGCATACCGTGACTATAATCTTTCGAAACATGATGAGTTAGTGAAAGAATTTGTCGGGGTAACCGAAACGATTCAGACGTTGAAGGAACGCGGGCTTAAGCTAGCCGTTGTCACGACGAAGCGACTTGACGTTACCCTAAAAGGTTTACGGTTGATGAACTTAGAGCGCTTCTTTGAAGTGATTGTTGCCTATGAGCATGTGGCGAAGACAAAACCTGATCCTGAGCCAATTTTTAAGGCGCTTGAGCAGCTGGATTCCACTCCGTCGGAAACGATGATGGTCGGCGACAATTTCCATGATATTTTAGCAGGAAAAAATGCCGGTACACAAACGGCTGGTGTAGCTTGGTCGATTAAAGGGCGCGACTATATCGCGAGTTATGAACCCGATTATATATTGGAGGACATGACTGACTTATTAACCATTCTCGGAGAGTGAGAAGGATGAGACATACGACCCGCCATCCTGTTCTGGGTGCGAACTCATTGTGGCATGTTTACAAAACAGTGCCATTTTGGAAGGTTGTCAAAAACTTTATCGTCATTCAATTAGCCCGCTATTCCCCTTTTTTGGGGTTAAAGAATTGGCTCTATCGGACATTCCTTCGAGTTAAGGTCGGGGAGCAGACATCCTTTGCTTTAATGGTGATGCTGGATGTCATGTTTCCGGAAAAAATCAGTGTCGGGCGTAACACGGTGATTGGCTACAATACGACCATTCTCGCCCATGAGTATTTAATCAGAGAATACAGGCTCGGTCCGGTCAACATAGGCAGTGAAGTGATGATTGGGGCCAATTCCACCATCCTTCCGGGTGTGTCAATCGGCGATGGTGCCATCGTCTCGGCTGGCACTCTAGTACATAAGGATGTTCCGCCTGGCTATTTTGTCGGAGGAAACCCGATGAGGGTCATTTATAGTAAAGAAGAACTAGAGAAACGCTGGGCAGAAGACCCCATATATAAAAAGGAAAAATAGTCTGGTCATTATTTGACCGGACTATTTTTTTGCAATAAGTATGACAAATTCTGCTGAATCTCGTGAAAATTCGCGAAATTTCTGCGTACAGCATGTTAAACTAGTTTAAAATAGATAGAAACACAATAGTTTTTGGTTGACGGTTTGAATACAAACAGGTAAACTTTAGTTTATTATCACGTTAGCAGACTAAAGGATTTTTGGAAAAAATCGCAAATCAGAAGAAAAAGGATGAGCAGAATGAGTCGGTTGTTTATGTTTGAAAAGCCGTTGGGAATGCGGGACACATTGCCCGAACTATACGAAAAAAAGCACCGTGTTCGCACCTCTATGGCAAATACGATGAAACTGTGGGGCTATCAATTCATTGAAACCCCAACACTTGAATATTACGAAACCGTTGGCGCAGCCTCGGCGATCGCAGACCAGCAGTTATTTAAACTGCTCGACAAAGAAGGACATACTGTCGTATTACGGCCTGATATGACCGCCCCGATTGCTCGCGTAGCGGCTTCAAAGCTTTTGAATGAGGACTTACCTGTCAGATTAGCCTACTCCGCAAATGTATTTCGTGCACAGCAGCGCGAAGGCGGCCGTCCGGCAGAATTTGAGCAAATCGGTGTGGAATGCCTCAATGAAGAAACCGTTTCTTGTGACGGAGAAGTCATTGCACTGCTTATTGCTTCCTTAGAAAAAGCAGGATTGCCTGAATTTCAAGTCTCCATCGGACATGTTGGTTTTGCCAACGAACTATTTGTACAAATTCTCGGTACCAACGGCAGAGCGACAGCCTTACGAAAATACTTATTTGAAAAAAATTATGTCGGCTACCGCGAGCATGTGAACTCGCTTCAGCTGTCATCGATTGATAAAAAACGTCTCTTAGAGCTTCTCGAATTACGGGGCGGCGAAGAGGTTATTGGAAAGGCTCTTGATATTATTGAAAATGACAAAGGGAAACAGGCGATTCTTGAATTAAAAGAATTGTGGGATGTTATCAAAGATTATGGCGTTGACAAATACGTGAAATTTGATTTTACCATCGTTAGCCATATGAGCTATTATTCGGGGATTTTATTTGAAGCATATGCTGGGAATGTCGGCTTTCCGATCGGAAATGGCGGCCGTTATAGCTTAATTGAGAAGTTTGGAAAAACAGCAAGTGCCACCGGTTTTGCCGTTCGGGTCGATATGCTCTTGGAGGCACTTAGTGATGACAAAATCGAAAATACGACTCACTGCATCTTTTTCAGTCAGGAACGGCGCAAAGAAGCCTTCAAACTGGCAGAAAGCATGCATGAGCAAGGACAAAAAGCTGTACTCCAAGATATTACCGGTGTGAGAAATCTTGATGCTTTTACGAAAAGATTTGCCGAGACAACCTATTTAATTGGAGGTCGCGAGAATGAGTAACTTATTAACCATTGCGATGCCAAAAGGGCGGATTTTTATTGAAGCCGTGGAGCTGCTCCGAAAAGCGGGATACAAGCTGCCACCGGAATTTGATGATTCACGAAAACTAATTATTGATGTTCCCGAAGAGGGCTTACGGTTTATTTTAGCCAAGCCGATGGATGTCGCAACCTATGTGGAACATGGGGTGGCGGACGTTGGAATTGCCGGGAAGGATGTTTTGTTAGAAGAAGAGCGCGATGTCTATGAACTTCTTGACCTTAAAATCAGTTACTGCTATTTAGCAGTGGCCGGTCTTCCAAATACAAAAATGAATGACGTAGCCCCTCGAGTGGCAACGAAATATCCACATGTGGCCGAGGCTTACTTCCGTGAACAAGGCGAGCAGGTTGAAATTATTAAATTAAACGGCTCGATTGAATTGGCCCCGATTATTGGGCTTTCTGACCGGATTGTGGACATTGTCTCGACCGGTCGAACTTTAAAGGAAAACGGACTGGTGGAGTATGAAAGAATCGGTGATGTGACATCCCGTTTTGTCGTTAATCCTGTCAGCTATCGCCTCAAGGACCAACAGATTGATGAAATGGTGAAACGACTTAGCGAAGTAGTGTAATGGGGGCATTCTATTATGAAAATTTTAAAAGTAAATGAACTGGTTTCAATCAAACGGTCGATTGAAGCAGGGACCTCCGAGCAGCAGGAGATTGTAAAAGGCATTATTTCTGAAATTCGCCATCGCGGCGATAATGCGTTAAGAGAATTTACGGAAAAATTTGACCGTGTAACCTTAGCTTCTTTCTCCGTTACGGAAAGTGAAATCGAAGCGGCCTATGCGGAAGTGGATCAACCATATATCGAGATTGTCCGGGAAGCAGCGCAAAATATCAGAGCTTTTCATGAAAAACAACTCCGCCCATCTTGGATGACAACAGAAGAGAATGGCACGATTCTGGGTCAAAAAATAACGCCGCTTGATTCCGTTGGGGTGTATGTACCAGGGGGAACGGCAGCCTATCCATCCTCCGTTTTAATGAACGTGATTCCGGCACAGGTGGCTGGCGTCAAGCGGATTGTTATGGTATCACCGCCTGATGAACAAGGAAAGCTTCCGGCAGCTGTGCTCGTTGCTGCAAAGGAAGCAGGTGTCAAAGAGGTTTATAAAGTAGGCGGAGCCCAAGCGATTGCGGCACTTGCCTACGGAACGGAATCGATTGCTCCGGTTGATAAGATTACCGGTCCAGGAAATATCTTTGTTGCCCTTGCTAAGCGTGAGGTTTTTGGTGATGTTGATATTGATATGATTGCAGGTCCAAGTGAGATTGCGGTTTTAGCAGATGATACTGCACGGGCAGATGAAGTGGCCGCTGATTTGTTATCCCAAGCTGAGCACGACCCGCGTGCTTGCAGCGTCCTTGTGACACCGTCGGTTGCGTTAGCTGAAGCTGTTGCTGAGGAAGTGGAAAAGCAATTGGCAGTGTTGCCACGGAAGGAGATTGCCTCTCGGTCGATCGCTGATTATGGTGCGATATATATTACAGCTGATTTAAATGAAGCAGTTGAAACCGTGAATCAATTAGCACCTGAGCATCTGGAAGTGATTACGGAAAATGCGATGGAGCTGCTAGGGAAAATTCGTCATGCTGGCGCGATTTTTGTTGGGCGCTATAGTTCAGAGCCGGTAGGCGATTATTTTGCCGGACCGAATCATGTTCTCCCGACAAATGGAACGGCTCGTTTCTCTAGTCCACTGAACGTGGATGATTTTCAAAAGAAATCAAGTGTAATTGTTTATAGTGAAAAAGCATTAAAAGAAAACGGGGCAAAAATTGCTAGCTTTGCAAGGATGGAAGGCCTCGAAGCCCACGCTCGTGCGGTTGAGACTCGATTGAAGAACGATAAGTAATGGGTGTTTGAGGACAGATTTGAGGGGAATACGAGGGAATGTCTTTAAAGAGGCGTCTTGAGGACAAGAATCATGTTGAAAATGAAAGAATGTCCTTAAGAGAGGTTCTTGGGGACAAAATACTCTCGAAAATCGAAGAAACTGTTCGCAAGAAGGGGTCTTGAGGACAAGATTCACAGTAAAACGGATGAATTTGTTCTCAACAATATTTCTTAGAGGCAAAACTTCTGCACAAACCGTTGGAATTGTCCTCATAGTCCCCACCACCCAATATAAAATAAAAAAGAAGGAGCACCTCACTAATGGAAAGATCAGCAAGTATTGAACGATATACAGGCGAAACACAAATTAAACTAGCGTTTAATATTGACGGCGAAGGCCGGTCCAATCTCGAAACTGGCGTCCCGTTCATGACCCACATGCTCGACTTGTTCACAAAGCACGGGCAATTCAACTTAACCGTCGATGCCAAAGGTGACATCGAAGTGGACGACCATCATACAACCGAAGACATCGGAATCTGCTTAGGACAGGCCCTTCGCGAAGCCTTAGGCGACAAACGAGGCATCAAGCGCTACGGAAACGCATTTGTGCCAATGGATGAAGCACTCGCACAGGTAGTTGTTGACCTTAGCAACCGCCCGCACCTAGAAATGCGTGCAGAATTCCCAAGCCAAAAGGTGGGAACCTTTGATACCGAACTCGTTCATGAATTTCTTTGGAAACTTGCCTTAGAGGCACGAATGAACCTTCATGTCATTGTCCACTATGGCCAAAACACCCACCATATAATTGAAGCCGTATTTAAAGCACTAGCAAGAGCACTGGACGAAGCAACAACCATTGATCCACGCATCAAAGGCGTGCCATCCACCAAAGGGATGCTTTAATTCGTCAAGACCAACATAGCTAAAAAAGGAAGGTGACATAAAATGATTGGAATCGTGGATTACGGAATGGGCAACCTTTTTAGCGTCAGTAAAGCACTTGAACGGCTAGGGGCGGACTATTTCATTTCAGCCGATCGAGAAAAACTACTAAGTGCCGATGCTTTAATCCTTCCTGGGGTAGGTTCCTTTCGTGATGCAATGGACCGCTTGCAGGTAGAAACGATAAAGGAATTTGCCGCAACAGGCAAACCGCTGCTTGGCATCTGCCTTGGCATGCAGCTTTTGTTTGAAGAAAGCGAAGAAAACGGTCCGACGAAGGGATTAGGACTGCTGCCGGGGAAGGTTCGGCGTTTTAAAGGGACAACAGCAGAAGGTGAAACCTACAAGGTGCCACATATGGGCTGGAATCGACTAGAATTTGTCCAGGAATCACCGCTATTAAAAGAGCTAGACGAAGATTACGTATATTTCGTCCATTCCTATTTTGTCGATGCAAAAGGCAACGACGCTCTTCTGGCAAAAGCTGACTACCACGAACAAGTATCAGCAGTAGTAGGAAGAGAGAATATTTATGGCATGCAGTTTCATCCTGAAAAAAGCAGCAAACTTGGGATGGCCCTCTTAAATAACTTTTTAACAATGGCTGCGGAAAGGGAGACGGTTTAATGAGTTTAACAATTTACCCAGCAATCGATATGCGGGGCGGAAAATGTGTCCGTCTCCTTCAAGGGGACTACGATAAAGAAACCATTTACGGGGATTCCCCGTTTGCAATGGCCAAAAGCTTTGCCAAAGCGGGAGCCGAATGGATTCATATGGTCGACCTTGATGGTGCCAAAGATGGCAAGCGCGTCAATGACCGATTTGTGATTGAAGCTGCACAAAACCTAAACGCGAAAGTACAAATTGGCGGCGGAATCCGCTCCGAAGCGGATATACTTCATTATCTTGAAAATGGCGTTGACCGCGTGATTATTGGCAGTATTGCCGTTTCCAATCCCGAGTTTGCCATCGAAATGATTCAAAAATATGGAGCAAAAATTGCGGTGGGTATTGATGCAAAAAACGGTTATGTGGCAACACATGGCTGGCTTGATACCTCTTCAGTTAAAGCCATTGACCTGGGGAAACGCTTTGCCGATGCAGGCGCCGAAACGTTTATTTTTACCGATATAGCAACAGACGGTACATTAGCAGGTCCTAATATTGACGCAGTTTGGGAGCTAGCTGAAGTCACTGGGAAAAATGTCATTGCTTCCGGCGGGGTCAGCAGTCTTGCCGACCTACAAGCAATCGCAAACAAAGGAATCAACGGTGCGATTGTCGGAAAGGCCCTCTATGAAAACCGTTTTACATTAAAGGAAGCATTAGAAGAGGTGGGAGTAAAGTGACATTAACCAAACGAATTATTCCTTGCCTTGATGTAAAAGATGGTCGTGTGGTCAAAGGAATTCAATTTGTCCAACTTCGTGATGCGGGTGATCCTGTTGAATTAGCTCGCTTTTATGATGAACAAGGAGCGGATGAGCTAGTTTTCCTTGATATTTCCGCATCTGTTGAAGGTCGTAAAACAATGGTCGAAGTCGTCAAGGCAGTCGCGTCTGAACTGGCGATTCCGTTTACCGTTGGCGGGGGCATCAATGCCTTAGAGGATATGAAAAGAATCCTCCGCGCCGGTGCCGATAAAGTATCGCTGAACACGGCGGCAGTAGTAAATCCAGGGCTAATTAAAGAAGGTGCCGATTACTTTGGATCCCAATGTATCGTCGTCGCGATCGATGCTAAGTTTGATCCAGAAATTGGAACATGGCGTGTTTATACCCATGGCGGGCGGACAGCAACCGAGAAGAAAGTCGTTGATTGGGCGGTCGAAGCAGCAGAGCTTGGGGCTGGTGAAATCCTATTGACTAGCATGGACAGTGATGGTGAGAAAAACGGATTTGATTTAGAATTAACCAAAGCGGTTAGTGAAGCCGTAACGATTCCCGTGATTGCATCTGGCGGTGCAGGAAATGCTGAGCATTTTGCGGAGGCCTTTCTAGCCGGCAAAGCGGATGCGGCGCTTGCTGCCTCTATTTTCCATTACAAGGAAACATCTGTGGACGAAGTAAAGAGCTTTTTAAGGGAAAAAGGAGTGAGCATACGATGAATGTAAAATTTGATGAAAAAGGGCTCGTCCCTGCAATTATTCAAGATGCTGAAACAAAAGAAGTATTAACTCTCGCTTATATGAATGAAGAATCATTGCAAAAAACCATTGAATCTGGGGAAACTTGGTTTTACAGCCGTTCCCGTCAGGAATTATGGCATAAAGGTGCGACCAGTGGAAACACCCAAACGGTTGCCAGCATTAATTATGACTGTGATCAGGATGCTTTATTAGTTCAGGTTTATCCGAAAGGACCTGCCTGCCACACTGGTGCGGTCAGCTGTTTTTCCGAACGAGTGGTGGAAGGTCAAAGTAGCTTAGCAGATTATCAAATTCTGCAGTCATTAGAAAAAGTCATCATTGATCGTGAAAAGGAGCGCCCAGAAGGTGCGTATACCACTTACCTTTTTGAAAAAGGTGTCGATAAAATTTTGAAAAAGGTCGGCGAAGAGGCAGCTGAGGTTATTATTGCAGCGAAAAATCGCGATCACGAGGAATTAAGATGGGAAGCAGCCGATTTGCTCTATCACCTTCAGGTTTTATTGGTAGAACAAGGGCTTCCATTTAAAGAAGTGTTACGAACATTAGAAGAAAGACACAAAGACCGGTCCTAATAGGGCTCGGTTTTTTGTTTTGATAGGATAGGCTGTTGATTTCCGCTCTAATCAACAATTTATGTGAAAATCCGCACTCACTTCTTAACACACCATCAACAACCCCTCTTCTCGAACCATCTCAAGTGTGCTATACTACATAAGTTATGTTGAAACATATGGAGGACTTCATGGTGAAAGAAGCGAAAGCAAGAATTCAAAAAGGAAAAATCGTATCATTCGTTCCAACGGGAGAATATTATTTCTCGAAGGGTATTAAAGCATACCATCGACGAGATTTTATCAAAGCCAAGAAATATCTGGGGCGGGCAATTCAGCTTGAGCCGGGTGAACCAATGATTACATGCCAGCTGGCGATTGTCTCAACGGAACTTGGCGAGTTTGAACATTCCAACCGACTCTTGCATCAAATCCTTGAAGAGCTTGATCCAGAAATGGCTGAATGCCACTACTTTTTAGCAAATAACTACGCCCATATGGGATTTTTTAAAGATGCCTATCATCATAGTAAATTATATCTACAGCTTGATCCAGATGGAGATTTTTCCGAAGACACCCAAGAGTTATTAGAAGTACTTACCTTGGAGGCGGAAGAATTTGAAGATGAGCTATATGAACAAGATGATTTAATCATGAAACAAGAACAGGCTCGCGAACTATTGGAATCCGGCTATTTTCCAAAGGCGATTGAGCTGTTAAAAGATGTGGTAAAGGAATATCCGGAATATTGGTCAGCCTATAACAATCTGGCTTTAGCCTATTTTTATTTAGGAAAAGTGGAAAAAGCAGAAGCGATTTTAGCGGATGTATTAGAGCGCAATCCCGGCAATCTTCACGCCCTCTGTAATAAGCTGGTCTTTGCCCATTATCAAGGACAACTAGAAAGAGTAACGGAACTGCTCCTTGTTTTGAAAAAAATCAAGCCTTTGTTAAGTGAGCATCAATATAAACTGGGTGCGACATTTGCTTTAGTTGGCGAAAACGAACTTGCATATCTTTGGCTGAAAAAATTATATAAACACGGTTTTGATGGGGATGGACCTTTTTATTATTGGCTCGCGTACTCTGCTTTTCATACAGGTTTTGAAAACTTTGCAAGAAGCATTTGGAAAAAAGTATTGGAGCTAAGTCCTGATAAAGAAGGTTCCGAACCATGGAATGAGGAAAAATCACCGGTAAACGGGTTTGAAGAGCTAACCGAATCGATTTTTCAAAAGCTTGATAGCGACTATGCCGAAGAGCGGTTATTTGCACTCTTTTTAACATCGGTCTCGAGTAAAAAAGAAGAAATCATTAGCTCTGAGCGTCTTTTTCAAAATCAGAAGTTGATGGGGCTGGAAAAAGAATATCTCTCCATGATTCGCTTGGGTAAACCGTCTCAAACAAAGGATGCCCAAGAAGTGGCGGAACTATTTTATAAAATCCATCAGCCGATTGGGACGATTGAGTCCGGGTTGTATCTCCTCTGGTTTTCGATTTTTGTTGAGGTTGTTAAAGAAGGTGCTGATTTGAAAAATAAACGCGCCTGGGCTGGGGCCGTCGAATATTTGTGGCATAAATTGCGGAGCGAAAAAATCTCCCAACAGGAAATAGGGGACCAGTATGGTTTATCTGCAGCGACGATCGGCAAATATGTAAAATTGGTTAACAACTATCTTCAATAAGCATATTCGTGGACTATCATCCAATTGTTTTATACGATTAAGTGGGAATACTAATACTTAATCGTATTTTTTTTATAAAAAATGTCTAGCTGCAGCGCCTAGGGGCTCTTTGGTCTAAGCCAATCCGTCATGAAGGTTAAAAAACAACCTTCCTGCCGGCTCGTCTTATGCTTGTCGCCCCTGATCAAGGCGCTTCCGCTTTTCGAGTCAGGAGTGAATTTATATGTCAGAGGAAAAAATTTATGATGTAATTATTGCTGGCGCTGGTCCTGCTGGGATGACAGCTGCTGTTTATACGTCTCGTGCAAACCTTTCCACACTTATGATTGAACGTGGTATGCCGGGCGGTCAGATGGCGAATACCGAGGATGTAGAAAACTATCCTGGTTTTGAAAGTATTTTAGGACCTGAATTATCAACAAAAATGTTTGAGCATGCCAAAAAATTCGGTGCTGAATATGCGTATGGTGATATCAAAGGAATCGAAGATCATGGCGATTACAAAATTGTCAACGCTGGTTCGAAACAATACAAAGCCTACTCTGTCATTATTACAACAGGGGCTGAATATAAGAAAGTCGGAGTGCCAGGTGAAAAAGAATTAGGTGGACGCGGTGTTTCTTATTGTGCTGTGTGTGACGGGGCATTCTTTAAAGGAAAAGAACTCTTTGTTATTGGCGGCGGCGACTCTGCTGTTGAGGAGGGCGTTTATTTAACCCGTTTTGCTTCTAAAGTAACCATTGTTCACCGTCGTGACCAGCTTCGCGCGCAAAAAATCCTTCAGGATCGTGCTTTTGCGAACGAAAAGGTTGATTTTATTTGGAACCACACGATTAAATCGATTAACGATAAAGACGGAAAAGTCGGCAGTGTGACACTTGTTTCCACACAAAACGGTGAAGAACAGGAATTACCTGCAGATGGCGTATTTATCTATATCGGAATGGTGCCACTTTCCAAACCATTCAAAAACCTTGGCATCACCAACGAAAATGGCTACATCGAGACGAATGATCGTATGGTAACAAAGGTACCTGGGATTTTTGCAGCGGGAGATATTCGTGAAAAAATGCTTCGCCAAATCGTAACTGCGACAGGAGACGGAAGTATTGCCGCTCAAAGTGCTCAGCACTTTGTGGAAGAACTAAAAGAAGAAATGAAATTAAAAAAGTAATTCTTTTATCATTTTCCTGTAACAGTAGTGAAACACAAAGGTTGTATAATAAAGGAAATTGACCCCCTTTAAAAATATATACCTTTTGCACAAGCCTAGTAGCTTGTGCTCTTTTTTTGTTTCGGCTCTGTTAAATTTGGCTGTTGATTTCCGCTACAGGCGCTCAGCAAACCCGCGGGCGTGCCGGGGAGCCTCCTCTGCGCTAAAGCGTCTGTGGGGTCTCCCCAGTCCCGTACTCCCGCAGGAGTCGAGCGCCTTCCGCTCCAATCAACCATAGTATATCAATCAACAATAGCGTTTTAACAGAGCTCTGATTATTACGGAAAAAGACAAAAATAAAAAGAGCTCATTAGCTCTTACAAAAAAATATACGAGTATCAGCCCCACCTTCGCTCGATACCATGATGGCCACCCTTGCCATCCGACCCACTTTTTATTATATATGGAACCGCTTACATTTACAATAGGTATTTTCTCTAATTATTACTTTTTTTAAAAAGTACCTTTGACCTATCTTCAAAATAGTGCAAATAAATGATGAGAATGAATCTAATTATTAACAGAAATATAAAATTTGTATTCATTGTGACTGTATCCCAAAAATAGTATAATGAAAAGAATAAATTAGATCTGATCATACAAGCTCTAACATGGTGCTTGTTCTTCTAAATTTTAAAATTGTTCTTGCGTCTTACCGACGCTTGTGCCCTTTAAAAGAGGTGAAAAAAGTGCAGCGGGTTACCAATTGTGTATTAATCAGAAATAACCAAGTCTTATTACTGCAAAAACCGCGCCGTGGCTGGTGGGTGGCGCCAGGTGGGAAAATGGAGCCGGGGGAGTCTGTTCGTGATTCTTGTATCCGTGAGTACCGTGAAGAAACAGGAATTTATCTCAAAAACCCACAATTAAAAGGAATATTTACCATGATTATGAAGGATGCCGATGAGCTTTTGTCCGAATGGATGATGTTTACCTTTGTAGCCACTGATTCAGACGGAATCGATTTAGATGAATCAGAAGAAGGCAAATTAGCTTGGCAGCCAATTGACCAAATAAAAGGTCTGCCAATGGCAGCGGGTGATCTACATATCATTGATTACATGATTCATGGAAAAGGGATTATTTACGGAACGTTTACTTATACAAGTGAATTTGAGTTAATTAGTTATCGATTGGATCCTAGTTAAAAAAAGGAGGAATGGAACATGAGTACTGGTTCGACAAGCGAAACCCAAATGGTCATTATTACGGGAATGTCTGGTGCGGGAAAAACGGTCGCAATACAAAGCTTTGAAGATTTGGGGTTCTTCTGTGTTGATAATTTACCTCCTACACTTCTTCCGAAATTCCTAGAACTAATGAAGGAATCGGGGAATAAAATGAATAAGGTTGCTCTTGTAATGGACCTGCGCGGCAGAGAATTCTTCGATCATTTATTTAAAGGGTTAGATGAGCTGGCAGAAACATCTTGGGTAACGCCACAAATCCTATTTTTAGATTCAGATGATGCTACATTGGTCCGCAGGTATAAGGAAACAAGACGAACCCATCCTCTAGCGCCAACAGGATTGCCGCTTGAAGGAATCACGCTCGAGCGAGAGCTTCTGGAGGAATTAAAAGGCAGAGCACAGCTGGTTTACAATACTTCCCAGATGAAACCTCGTGAATTACGTGAGAAAATATTAACAGAATTTACGACGAATAAACAATTAATGTTTACTGTCAATGTCATGTCATTTGGCTTCAAATATGGTATCCCCATCGATGCCGATCTTGTTTTTGATGTACGCTTTTTGCCAAACCCGCATTATATTGAGCATATGCGCCCTAAAACAGGTTTAGATGAGGATGTTTACAGTTACGTATTAAAATGGAATGAAACTCAGAAATTTTTAGATAAGGTAACGGACTTGCTGGGTTTTATGCTGCCTCATTACAAAAGGGAAGGAAAAGCACAACTTGTAATCGCCATTGGTTGTACAGGCGGACAGCACCGTTCCGTTGCATTAGCAGAAAATATCGGTCATTTTTTCCAAAAGGATTATAAAACCGTGATTTCACATCGTGACATTGAGAGGAGAAAGGAAAAAACAACATGAGAGATTTAGGACAGCCTCGCATTGTCGTCATTGGCGGTGGTACAGGATTACCCGTTTTATTGCGTGGATTAAAACAATATCCTGTTGATATTACAGCCATTGTGACAGTAGCGGATGATGGTGGCAGCTCTGGCCGCTTGCGTGAGAATCTGCATATTCCACCTCCTGGCGACATTCGCAATGTGTTAGCGTCATTATCAGATGTTGAACCGCTCGTGGAAGAGATGTTTCAGCATCGTTTTAAAACAGCGAATGAACTATCGGGTCATTCGCTCGGTAATTTAATCTTGGCAGCTATGACTTCGATTACCGGGAATTTTGTTCATGCCATTCAAGAAATGAGCAAAATCCTCAATGTCCGTGGAAAGGTGCTGCCAGCAGCAAATCAGAGTGTTGTCCTGCATGCGGAGATGGAGGACGGCGCCATCGTTTCAGGAGAATCGAAAATTCCCTACTCTGGGAAAAAGATTAAAAAGGTTTTTCTAACCTCCAAAACGAGTATCCGTCCATTACCAGAGTCGATTCAAGCCATTCGTCAAGCGGATTTAATTATTCTTGGCCCAGGCAGCTTATATACAAGTATCTTGCCAAACTTACTTGTTCCGAAATTAGGGGATGAGGTTTGCCGATCATTAGCGAAAAAGGTTTATATCTGCAATCTGATGACTCAGGCAGGGGAGACACATGGCTTTACAGCTAGTGACCATGTGAAAGCTATCTATGATCATATGAGTGGTGCCTGTATTAATACGATTCTTGTCAATAATGAGGAAATTCCGCCTGATATCCAACTTCGTTATAATGAAGAATTGGCTGACCCTGTTGAATATGATTTGCCTGAGTTATCAAAGCTTGGGCTTGAAGTGGTCCATGCGGATATTGCTTATCAGGAAAATGGGGCATTAAGGCATGACCCGAAAAAGGTAGCGAATATATTATATAATTTACTCATAGATGAAACTAAAAAGCGTTATGAATCGTAAAAACTATTACATTTAATTTTAAATGCAGTTTCGTTAATAAAGGTGGTGAGGGGATGTCTTTCGCTTCGGAGACTAAAAAAGAATTAACTAACTTGGAAGTGAAAACGTGCTGTAATCTTGCTGAATTATCAGCGTTGATTCGTATGAACGGTTCCCTTTCCTTTTCGAATCGTAAGTTAGTTGTGGATGTTCAAACGGAAAATGCGGCAATTGCCAGAAGGATTTATACTTTAATAAAAAAAAGCTATCAAGTACAAGTAGAGCTTTTAGTTCGAAAGAAGATGCGCTTGAAGAAAAACAATGTTTACATTGTTCGATTAGCCGAGCGGGCTAAGGAAATTTTAGAGGATACGAGAATTCTTGGGGAAGGATTTACCTTCATTCATGATATATCGCCCGATTTGATCAAAAAGAAGTGTTGTAAGCGTTCTTATCTGCGCGGAGCATTTCTTGCGGGAGGTTCAGTTAATAATCCGGAAACCTCTTCCTATCATTTGGAAATTTCTTCGCTTTATAAAGAACATAATGATTCTTTATGCGAATTAATGAATACATTTGGTTTAAATAGTAAAACGTTGGAGCGTAAAAAAGGCTTTATTACCTATTTAAAGGAAGCTGAAAAAATTACCGAGTTTCTCAATATTATCGGTGCCCATAATGCTTTGCTTCGATTTGAGGATGTAAGAATCGTTAGGGACATGCGAAATTCCGTTAACCGTTTAGTCAATTGTGAGACTGCTAATTTAAATAAAACGATTGGTGCTTCGATCCGACAAGTGGAAAATATCCGCTTCATCGACTCAACGGTTGGTCTGCAGGTTTTACCTGATAAGCTTAGGGAGATTGCGGAGCTGCGAGTTCAGTATCCGGATGTCACCTTAAAGGAATTAGGGGAAATGGTATCTGGCGGAACGATTAGTAAATCGGGGATCAATCACCGCTTACGAAAAATAGATGAGATTGCTGATAAGCTCCGTGTTGGAGAAGCATTATCTAGAAACTAAAAAATAATAACACAAACTGAGGAGGAAGTAATTATGTTGGTGAAAGAAGTAGAAGTAAAATTGAAATCAGGTCTTCAAGCACGTCCTGCAGCCCTATTCGTGCAAGAAGCCAATCGCTTTTCCGCAGATGTTTTTCTTGAGAAAGACGGAAAAAAAGTGAATGCCAAAAGTATTATGGGCTTGATGAGCCTTGCTGTAGGTTCAGGAGTTGTGATTAATATAATCGCGGACGGCGATGATGAAGATAAAGCCATCGTAGCATTGTCTGATTTTATTGCAAAAGAACAGTAAGATTAAAAGGATTCAGCCAGGGCTGAATCCTTTTTTTTATTTTGGGATTATTTGTTTTTCTGTATAAGGTTCCATTGCCCGAGAACGGAAAAATATGGCTTCTCTTGTCCATGAAAGGGTGGTTCATGGACAGGAATTGAAAAGTATGGCTTCCCTTGTCCATGAAAGGAGGGGCATGTACAGAAAAAGGAAAAATATGAGTCAAGTCAACTTAATTGTAAAACTATAATTATCTTCGGACATCTCCGCATGAATTTTGGCTTGAGCTGTCCGAACTGGGCGTGACTTCGGACAGCTCTGCATGATTTCTAGCTTGAGCTGTCCGAACTGGGCATGACTTCGGACATCTCCGCGTGATATCTGGCTTGAGCTGTCCGAATTTGGCATGACTTCGGACAGCACTGCATGATATGTGGCTTGAGCTGTCCGAACTGGGCATGACTTCGGACAGCACTGCATGATTTCTAGCTTGAGCTGTCCAATCTTGGCGTGACTTCGGACAGCACTGCGTGATTTCTAGCTTGAGCTGTCCGAACTTTGACTTCTCTTGCTCATGAAAGGGTGGTTCATAGACAGAGAAAGGAAAAGTATGGATTTTCTTGTCCATGAAAAGGGATATTATTTGCCCGATATGGGTCATACGGTCAAAAAAGTTTGTTTATTAAAACCAAAAAAGCAACCAACGGATGTCGGTTGCTCTAATCGATTATTTTTTTTCAAGGTCAGTAGGCTTACGTGTGATAATGCTATCAATTAAGCCATATTCTTTGGCTCTTTCAGCAGTCATGAAATTATCGCGGTCTGTGTCGCGTTGAATCACTTCAAGCGGCTGACCTGTACGCTCTGCCAAGATACCATTTAATTTCTCGCGAAGGAACAAAATGCGTTTTGCAGCAATTTCGATTTCCGTTGCTTGACCTTGTGCTCCGCCTAGCGGTTGGTGGATCATCACTTCCGCATTTGGAAGAGCAAAACGTTTGCCAGGCTGACCGGCAGAAAGTAAGAATGCTCCCATTGAAGCCGCCATTCCGATACATACCGTGGATACATCTGCTTTAATATACTGCATTGTATCATAGATCGCCATTCCGGCTGTAATGCTTCCGCCAGGGCTGTTGATATAAAGGGTAATATCTTTTTCAGGGTTTTCCGCTTCAAGGAATAATAATTGGGCCACAATGCTGTTTGCCACATTGTCATCGATTGCGCTTCCTAGCATAATAATCCGGTCTTTTAATAGACGGGAGTAAATGTCATAGGCTCTCTCGCCACGATTAGTTTGTTCAATAACTGTAGGAATCAAATTCATTTTTCTTCCTCCTTTGATTAGAAAAGGTAAAAGCTTATGTAATAGTATCATACACTGATGGTCAATAAAGGTCAAACACTTTGACTTTAATTTGTTCGACAACTTTCCCAACAACAGCATAACCATTTCTGTTAAATTTAAAACCTAAACACCACTTGCAATCAAAGTGAAATTAGCATATAATATAAAAGTCGCTAATAATTATGCGCTCGTGGTGCAACGGATAGCACGTAAGATTCCGGTTCTTAAAATGGGGGTTCGATTCCCTCCGAGCGCGTCAATAGTATGAAAAAATCACTACGTTCCCGAAAACGTAGTGATTTTTTTTGCCCATTTTTAAATCTCAAAATAAAAAAAGAAAAAAATGATTATTTTAAGAAAATAAAAAAACGGCAGCGTTAAAATATTAATATAGAAATAGAACAAGCTAGTTATTTAAATGTAAGCGATTGTCAATTATCCCCTAATTTTCCCTCTATATGACAAAAACCCTTTGTTTATCATGTTTAGATCTTCCAACATAGTGAGTTTCCGAATTCCTGCCGATCTTATTCATAATATTATTTTTTTTACAATTGTTTGGTTGATTGAAATTTTATCAAACACAAACTGGGAGTTTGATTGTCAATTTTTGTGTTGATTTCCTTACAGTTCATGTTAGAATAGTTAACATAAAGAAATATTCTGAATTTTTAACTTGTATTTATTATTAAATAACGCTAAAAACGGTTCATTTACTATATATGTATGTTAGGAAATATAACATTTTTAATGAACTTTGATAGGAGGGTATATTGGTGGACAATAGTCAATCATATCGTGAAAAAAAGGTGATAGGAATAGGAACGGTCACAGAGATAACAGGTCTATCCAACCGGAAGATCCGTTATTATGAGATGCGCAAATTGATCTTCCCAGACCGGACTCCCTCAGGGACTCGTAAGTACTCCTTCTCCGATATTGAAAGACTGATGGAGATAGCCGAAAAAATTGAAGACGGTGTACAGACGCATGAAATTCGCAAAGATATAGTCAAAAAGGAAAAACATCAGATGATTAAAGGGCAATTAAATTCACATTTTCATACAAACCGATATTCATAAAATGATATGTGAAGGATGTAACGATGTCATATAATAAATGTTCTAGGAGGATGGAAATGTTTTTGGTACGACCCAACTAATAATGGGATGGTCAATTGGCGCTACGTGAAAATAGGTCATGGTCGTGATTATCGAGACATAGTTCCGGCTATAGTGGTCTACACGGGAGCGTCAGCTCAAACCTTAACGGTTGACGTCGATGTCAAGATTTTGATAGATTGAGAATCTAACTAACTTCAATGGAAAAAAACCAGTGTTTGGCACTGGTTTTTTCTTTCGAAAATTCACACCAATTCCCCATCATCGTGTAAAATAGGGAAAGGAGGGGTGAGGTAGATGGATTTAAAAGCGGGTTTATGGCAGCAGCAAACATTAAAACTAGCCATGACACAAGAGCTGTCACAGGCAATTGCATTGCTTCAGTATTCTGCACAGGAACTGACGGCGTTTTTAGAGGATAAGGCATTAGAAAATCCTTTGCTTAAAATTGATAATGTGAATGTCAAACCGATGAATCCCCTAATTGACCGTCACGTGCGGAAACGTCAAAAGACTGAGAGAGATTGGATTGAACAAATTGCAGACAAACCATTTTCACTAGAGGAACACTTACTCTCTCAACTAAACATTGCAAATCTCACAGTCGAACAATTGAAAGTGATTCGGCATTTAATAAAAAACTTGGATGAAAACGGTTACTTTTTTGGTGATCTGTTTGAAATGGCTCAAAAATTGCAGGTTGAGCAAGAAATTGTTGAAGATTCCCTTGCCATCATTCAAACCCTTGAGCCGGCTGGGATTGGGGCAAGAAATTTGCAAGAATGCCTGCTCATCCAAGCTTATTATCAAAATCCAAACAATGAACTGGCACAAACTATTCTATCAGAATACTTTATCCCATTTGCTGAAAAGAAATGGAAACCAATCGCCAAACAATTAGGCGTAAGTATGAAAGAGCTGCAGGATGTGTTTGATGACATTCAGCAGCTAAACCCAAAACCTGGTGCTATGCTTTTGTATGAGCCGACCACCTATATTATTCCGGATGCAATGATTGAGCAAACAAATGAAGGACTCATCATTCGAATGCCGGATGAATCCCTGCCTCGGATTCGTTTTAATGAGCATTATTATCAAAAGTTCCAAAATCAGAATCAGCAAGTCAGTCGTTTTTTACACGATAAAGTCCAGGACTACCAATGGATTGTAAAAAGTATTGAGCAACGGAAAGAAACCCTTACAAAAGTCGTCGCAAAAATAGTTGAAAAACAACCCGCTTTTTTTCAAAAGGGGAAACAATCTCTCGTACCGATGACGATGAAGGAAATAGCAAACGAACTTGAAGTTCATGAATCGACAGTCAGCCGGGCTGTCCGGGAAAAGTTTGTGCAAACCCCAATCGGAACTTTGCCGCTTAAAACTTTTTTTACTACTACGATTCAAACCGTCTCTGCAGAGGAGAGTACTTCCTCTGCCCAAGTGAAAACGGAGATCAGTACATTCGTTGCTCATGAAAATAAGGAAAAACCGCTGTCAGATCAGGAGATAGCGGAGAGATTAAAGGAACAAAAGGGAATTCTCGTATCACGAAGAACGGTGGCTAAATATCGAGAGCAACTTGGAATAGCTTCATCCTCTAAACGGAAACGGTTTAAATAGAAAGGGAACTCGATATGCATAAAATCACGCTATATACCAGACAACGCTGCCCGCTTTGTGAAAAAGCGAAAACCTCTATTCTAGAATTACAGGAAGAGTGGAAGTTTCACTACGAAGAAACAGATATTGAAACGAGCGATGAATTAACAGAGCTCTATGGTCTTATGATTCCTGTAGTCCATTTAGACGGAGTAGAAGTAGGGTTTGGGTATGTTGACAAAATGGACATATGTAATCGTTTGCGCGAAAAAAACTCAAGTAAATAAGTTGAAATCTATTTTTACTCCTGTTACAATAAAATTCGTGAACAGGGGTAATTTTTTTTCGTGTAGGTGGGACATAATATGTCTAAGGTGGACATTTTACGACCAACTACATATAATAAAGGAGCATGCAGTTCATGCAGTCATTTATTGATATTCAAAAAAGATTATTACCCGATCTCCTTCAAGTCCTGCAGAAGCGGCACACGATTTTACGATACATAGGATACATGCAACCAGTAGGAAGAAGGAGCTTAGCTGTCAGCCTAGGGCTTACCGAAAGAATACTTCGTAGCGAGGTAGATTTCCTTAAAGAGCAGAATCTTATCCATACCAATAATATTGGAATGAGTTTAACCTCTGAAGGGAAAAATTTACTTGAAGATTTAGAAGGTTTAATGCGTGAGCTAAAGGGTATAGACGTCATGGAATTAGAATTAAAACACCGGCTTGGCATTAAAAAGGTGATCATCGTCCCGGGTGATACGGACGAATCGCCAATGGTCAAAGGTGAACTTGGCAAAGCGACTGCTATTTGCATGAAAAAGCTTCTAAGCGGGAAAAATATCATCGCTGTGACTGGTGGTTCTACAATGGCTGCGGTTGCTGAAAGACTGACACCCGATTTAACGAGTAAGGAATTGCTATTTGTTCCGGCACGTGGAGGGGTTGGTGAAGATGTTCATAATCAGGCAAACACGATTTGCTCGAATATGGCACACAACACTGATTCCAAGCATCGAGTTTTATATGTACCAGATCAGGTCAGCCCGGAAATTTACGAGTCCCTGATTAAAGAGCCCGATATCCACGAGGTCTTAACTTTAATTCAATCAGCCAGCATGGTTCTTCATGGTATTGGAGATGCTATGACAATGGCTGAGCGGCGAAAAACCAACCCTAATATTAAGAACAAACTTGAAGAGGGGAAGGCTGTCGGCGAGTCTTTTGGGTATTATTTTAATGAAGAAGGCGAGATCGTTCATAAGGTAGTAACGATTGGACTTCAACTAGAAGATCTTGAGCATATCCCAAACGTCATTGCAGTTGCAGGCGGGGAATCCAAGGCAAAAGCAATCAAGGCGTATTTAAAACAAGCACCCACATCGACGATTTTAATAACGGATGAAGGTGTGGCAAAACGGTTATTGAAAGGATAATTCCTTTTCAAAAATATATCTTCACCCAAACAAAGGAGGAAATTTATATCATGACAGTAAAAGTTGGTATTAATGGATTTGGACGTATTGGTCGTAACGTATTCCGTGCGGCTTTAAAAAATAGCAATGTGGAAGTTGTTGCAATCAACGACTTAACTGATGCAAAAATGCTTGCTCACCTTTTAAAATATGATACTGTACACGGAACTCTTGCAGAAGACGTAACAGTTGATGGTGAATACCTAGTAATCGGCAGCCACAAAGTAAAAGTTATCGCTGAACGCGATCCTGCACAACTTGGCTGGGGCGACCTTGGTGTAGAAGTTGTTGTTGAATCAACTGGCCGTTTCACAAAGCGTGAAGATGCTGCGAAACACCTTGAAGCAGGCGCTAAAAAAGTTATCATCTCTGCTCCAGCAGACAATGAAGATATCACAATTGTTATGGGTGTTAACGAAGACAAATACGATGCAGCTAACCACCATGTACTTTCAAACGCATCTTGTACTACAAACTGCTTAGCTCCATTTGCAAAAGTATTGAACGATACATTCGGAATCAAGCGTGGTATGATGACAACTGTTCACTCATATACAAATGACCAACAAATCCTTGACTTACCACACAAAGACTATCGTCGTGCACGTGCAGCTGCAGAAAACATGATCCCAACTTCAACTGGTGCTGCTAAAGCTGTTGCGCTTGTATTGCCTGAATTAAAAGGTAAATTAAACGGTATGGCAATGCGTGTTCCAACTCCAAACGTTTCAGTTGTTGACTTAGTAGCAGAATTAGAAAGAGACGTTACAGCTGATGAAGTGAACGAAGCATTAAAAGCAGCTGCTGAAGGTCCATTAAAAGGCATCCTTGCATACAGCGATCTTCCATTAGTTTCTACTGACTACAATGGAGCAACTGTTTCTTCAACAATCGACGCATTATCAACAATGGTTCTTGAAGGAAGCATGGTTAAAGTATTATCTTGGTATGACAACGAAGTTGGTTACTCTAACCGCGTTGTAGACCTTTGCGATTACATCGCTTCAAAAGGACTTTAATCCTTAAGATTAAATAATTTAATGTTTTCCAAAGGGGAGCGGGGAAGATTCCCCCTCCTTTTTTGTTTGATTTATGAGCTTTCGACAATATTCGAGCGGTTGTCATGACACCGCGCATAATGGAGGTCCTTTACACATGAACAAGAAAACACTTAAGGATATCGATGTAAAAGGCAAACGCGTTTTTTGCCGCGTTGATTTTAACGTTCCAATGCAAGATGGAAAAATTACAGATGAAACACGGATTCGTGCAGCAGTTCCAACAATTCAATACTTAGTAGAACAAGGGGCAAAAGTAATCTTAGCAAGCCATTTCGGCCGTCCGAAAGGTCAAGTAGTAGAAGAAATGCGCCTGACTCCAGTTGGTGTAAGACTTTCTGAGATTCTAGGTAAAGAAGTGAAGAAAGCTGACGAAGCATATGGGGATTCTGTTAAAGCGATCATTGATACCATGAATGAAGGCGACGTTCTTCTACTTGAAAATGTTCGCTTCTATCCTGGAGAAGAAAAGAACGATGCTGAATTAGCTAAAAACTTTGCTGAACTTGCAGATGTATATGTAAATGATGCATTCGGTGCAGCACACCGTGCCCATGCTTCAACTGAAGGTATTGCTCACTACTTACCAGCTGTTTCCGGCTTTTTAATGGAAAAAGAACTTGATGTTCTTGGTAAAGCTCTTTCTAATCCTGAACGTCCTTTTACAGCGATCATCGGTGGTGCTAAGGTAAAGGATAAAATCGGTGTTATTGAGAACCTTCTAGAATTAGTTGACAACCTCATTATTGGCGGCGGTTTAGCTTATACATTTGTGAAAGCCCAAGGTCATGAAGTTGGTAAATCACTGTTAGAAGCGGATAAACTTGATCTTGCTAATTCTTTCATTGAAAAAGCAAAACAAAAAGGTGTTAACTTCCTTATGCCGGTTGATGTAGTTGTTGCTGATGATTTCTCAGCAGATGCCAATTCAAAAGTGGTTTCAATCGAAGAAATTCCAGCTGATTGGGAAGCACTTGATATCGGACCAAAAACAAGAGAAATTTACAGTGATGTCATCAAAAACTCGAAGCTAGTTATTTGGAATGGACCTATGGGTGTATTCGAAATTGACAAGTTTGCTGGTGGTACAAAAGCTGTGGCTGAAGCACTTGCTCAATCAGAAGGTACATATTCTGTCATTGGCGGCGGAGACTCTGCAGCAGCAGTTGAAAAGTTCGATTTAGCAAACAAAATGAGCCATATTTCAACTGGTGGCGGTGCGTCACTTGAGTTTATGGAAGGTAAAGCACTTCCTGGCGTTGTTGCGTTAAACGATAAATAAGTCTGTTTAAACGGATATTAACAAAATTTAGACAGTTATTAACAAACTTTTCAATTTATTAACAAAAATCAACTAGATATTAACAATTTTTCGATATATATTAACAAATAGTAAGATGAAAGGATGTGCCACCATGCGTAAACCAATCATTGCAGGAAACTGGAAAATGAACAAAACTCTTTCTGAAGCAAAGAGTTTTGCAGAAGAAGTAAAAGGACTAGTACCAGCTTCTGACAAAATGGATTCTGTCATCTGTGCACCAGCTCTATTTTTACAAACTCTTGTAGAAGTAACCGAGGGTACAAACGTAGAAATTGGTGCTCAAAATATGCACTTTGAAGAAAGCGGAGCATTCACAGGCGAAATCAGCCCGAAAGCGATCGCAGACCTTGGTGTTCAATATGTGATTATCGGACACTCTGAGCGCCGTGAAATGTTCAATGAAACAGATGAAACTGTTAACCAAAAAGCTCTAGCAGCGTTTAAATATAACTTAACTCCAATCATCTGCTGTGGTGAAACACTTGAGCAGCGTGAGAGTGGTCAAACCAATCAATTAGTTGGTGATCAAGTAGCGAAGGCTCTTGCTGGTTTGACAGATGAGCAAGTGAAGCAATCCGTTATTGCTTACGAACCAATCTGGGCAATTGGCACAGGCAAATCTTCAACATCATCTGATGCAAATGAAGTATGTGCTCATATCCGTGAAGTTGTTGCAAAGCAATTCTCTCAAGATGTTGCCGATGCAGTACGTATTCAGTACGGCGGCAGTGTAAAACCAGAAAACATTAAAGAATACATGGCACAGCCAGATATTGATGGTGCGTTAGTAGGCGGAGCAAGCCTTGAAGCACAATCATTCTTAAAGCTACTGGAGGCAGGTCAGTATGAGTAAATCTCCAGTTGCGCTGATCATCCTTGATGGTTTTGGATGCAGAAGCGAAACAAAAGGAAATGCGGTGGCACATGCCAAAAAGCCAAACTTTGACCGCTTTTGGGAGACTTATCCTCATTCGCATTTAACCGCATCTGGTGAGGCCGTTGGTCTTCCGGAAGGTCAAATGGGTAACTCAGAGGTTGGCCACTTAAATATCGGTGCTGGCCGGATTGTGTACCAAAGTTTAACGCGTGTAAATATTGCGATTCGTGAAGGCGAATTTGAAAAAAATGAAACCTTTACAGGCGCAATGGAGCATGTGAAAAAGAATGGCACTGCCCTTCATTTATTAGGCTTATTATCTGACGGGGGCGTTCATAGTCATATTCAACATATGTTTGCGCTCCTTAAGCTTGCCCAAGAAGAAGGCGTGGAAAAGGTATATGTACATGCATTCTTGGATGGACGTGATGTAGGTCCAAAAACCGCAGAAACATATATTCAACAAACACTGGACAAAATGAAAGAGTATGGTGTTGGTGAATTCGCAACGATTTCTGGTCGTTATTATTCGATGGACCGTGATAAGCGCTGGGAGCGTGTGGAAAAATCTTACCGCTCGATGGTTTATGGCGAAGGTCCAGCTTACAACAACCCATTAGATGTTGTAAAGGATTCATATGAGCACGGGATCTTTGATGAATTCGTCATCCCATCTGTGATTACAAAAGAAGATGGTCAACCGGTGGCTACCATTCAAGATAATGACGCTGTTATTTTTTATAACTTCCGTCCTGACCGTGCGATTCAGATCTCTAATACATTTACAAATGAAGATTTCCGCGACTTTGACCGCGGGCCGAAGCATCCAAAGAACTTATTCTTTGTCTGCTTAACACACTTCAGTGAATCAGTTGATGGTTATGTGGCGTTTAAGCCAACAAACCTTGATAACACTTTAGGTGAAGTCTTGTCACAAAATAATTTAAAGCAGTTACGAATTGCGGAAACGGAAAAATATCCGCATGTTACCTTCTTTATGAGCGGCGGACGTGAGGCAAAATTCCCTGGAGAAGAACGCATCCTGATCAATTCTCCAAAGGTTGCTACTTATGACCTCAAACCTGAAATGAGTGCTTATGAAGTAACAGATGCCTTAATCAATGAAATTCAGAATGATAAGTTTGATGCTATTATCTTAAACTTTGCTAACCCAGACATGGTAGGTCACTCAGGAATGCTAGAACCTACTGTTAAAGCGATTGAAACAGTTGATGAATGTTTAGGTAAAATTGTGGATTTAATCCTTGAAAAAGGCGGTTCTGCCATCATCACTGCTGACCATGGTAATGCCGACGAAGTGGTAACACTTGAAGGTGAGCCAATGACAGCTCACACCACGAACCCAGTACCAGTGATTGTAACAAAACAGGGTATTGAATTACGTGATGGCGGTATTCTTGGCGACTTAGCTCCAACCATGTTGGATTTATTAAAAGTTCAACAACCAGCTGAAATGACTGGATCAACCATAATTAAAAAATAATTTTTCTTAAGGAGAGAAATGATATGCCATATATTTTAGATGTATACGCTCGTGAAGTATTAGATTCCCGCGGTAACCCAACAATTGAAGTAGAAGTAACAACTGATTCTGGCGCATTCGGCCGCGCTTTAGTTCCAAGTGGTGCTTCAACTGGTGAATACGAAGCAGTTGAACTACGTGATGGCGATAAAGAACGTTACCTTGGTAAAGGTGTTCTTAAAGCTGTTGAGAATGTAAACACAATCATTGCTCCACACTTAGTACAAGAAGAATTAAGCGTTCTTGATCAAGTGGCAGTAGACCGTGCATTGATCGAATTAGACGGTACTGAAAACAAAGGTAAACTAGGTGCAAACGCAATCCTTGGTGTTTCTCTTGCTGTAGCTCGTGCTGCTGCTGACTACCTTGGTGTACCTTTATATCAATACCTTGGCGGATTCAACGCGAAGCAACTTCCAGTTCCAATGATGAACATCGTTAACGGTGGAGAACATGCTGATAACAACGTTGATATTCAAGAATTCATGATCATGCCTATTGGTGCTCCTAACTTCAAAGAAGCACTTCGCATGGGCGCAGAAATTTTCCACACTTTAAAATCAGTACTTAAAGGCAAAGGCCTTAACACTGCTGTTGGTGACGAAGGTGGATTTGCTCCAAACCTAGGATCAAACGAAGAAGCTCTTCAAACTATTGTAGAAGCAATTGAAAAAGCTGGCTTTAAGCCTGGTCAAGATGTATTCTTAGCAATGGATGCTGCATCTTCTGAGTTCTACAATAAAGAAGACGGCAAATACCATCTTTCTGGTGAAGGTGTTGTTAAAACATCTGCAGAAATGGTTGATTGGTACGAAGAACTTACTTCTAAATACCCAATCATCTCAATCGAAGACGGTTTAGATGAAAACGACTGGGAAGGTCACAAGCTATTAACTGAACGTATTGGTAAGAGAGTTCAATTAGTGGGTGACGATTTATTCGTAACTAACACTAAGAAACTTGCTGAAGGTATTGAAAAATCAATCGGCAACTCTATCCTTATCAAAGTTAACCAAATCGGTACATTAACTGAAACTTTTGATGCAATCGAAATGGCTAAGCGTGCAGGTTACACAGCTGTTATCTCTCACCGTTCTGGTGAAACTGAAGACAGCACTATCGCTGACATCGCAGTTGCAACAAATGCTGGTCAAATCAAGACTGGTGCTCCATCACGTACTGACCGTGTGGCAAAATACAACCAATTACTTCGCATCGAAGACCAATTGGCTGAAACAGCTCAATACAACGGACTTAAGTCTTTCTATAACTTAAAGAAGTAATTCTTCTTTATAAAACCTCCAGGCTATGAGTCTGGAGGTTTTTACTGTCTAAGGGCGGCTGTCACAATTACGACTATTGTCTAAAGGACGAGAGTATGGTAAATTTAATATACTGTGAACTGTACGTCTAACAGGAGGTGGCTTACATGCATGCATTGGTTGTAACATTATTAGTAATTGTCAGTATTGCGTTGATTGCGGTAGTTTTACTACAATCAGGCAAGAGCGCAGGCTTATCTGGTGCGATTTCTGGCGGTGCGGAAACATTATTCGGCAAGCAAAAGGCACGGGGAATTGACTTGATTCTGCATCGTATTACGATTGTCTTATCGGTATTATTTTTCTTACTTGCCCTAGCAGTTTCTTATTTTAAAATATAAACATACAAACCTGGCGACCATCGTTAGGTTTTTTGTTTTTTTAGGATGGGATATGAAAAGCTGAGTTCGGAGGAATTATTTTTAAATTCGGCGGAATTAATCCAAAGGTCGGTGGAAATTAATTCAAATTTCGGCGCATTACTGTTCAAGTAAGCGGAAATATCCCAAAAGTCGGCGGAATCCCAAAACAGCTAAGTGTTTGAACCAAACTCTTTCTTCGTTTAAATCTACTAAATCCCCTCACACAAGCCTTTTTTCTGGAATGTTACCTCTTTTAATGCTTAAACTAATAGAAGCAATAGAATTCAAAGGAGTTTTTAAGATGAAAGTAGCACCACCGAAACCATTTACTTTTGAAGGAGGAAAACGAGCCGTCTTGCTGCTGCACGGATTCACTGGCAACTCAGCCGATGTCCGGATGCTGGGCCGATTCCTAGAAAAAAAGGGGTATACCTGCCATGCCCCGCACTATAAAGGACACGGCGTACCGCCGGAAGAACTCGTCCATACAGGTCCTGAAGATTGGTGGCAGGACGTCATAAATGGCTATCAATTTTTAAAAAATAAAGGACATGATGAAATTGCAGTCGCTGGTCTTTCACTTGGCGGCGTATTTTCTTTGAAATTGGGATACACTGTACCTATAAAAGCCATTATACCGATGTGTGCCCCCATGTTTATCAAAAGTGAAGAGGTCATGTACCAAGGAATTCTCGAATATGCTCGCGAATATAAAAGATATGAAGGAAAACCAACTGAGCAAATCGAAGAAGAAATGAAAGAATTCCAAAAATCACCGATGAAAACATTAAAGGCACTACAGCAATTAATTGCCGACGTTCGTGAAAATGTAGATATGGTTTATGCTCCTACATTCGTTGTTCAGGCCCGCCATGACAACATGATTAATACCGAAAGTGCAAATATCATCTATAACAATATCGAATCGACCGAAAAGGAAATTAAATGGTATGAAGAATCTGGTCACGTGATTACACTTGATAAAGAGCGGGAGCAGCTGCACGAGGATGTATATGCCTTTTTGGAAAAACTCAATTGGCACGAATAAAAAACACCCACAAAAGGAGGGAATTGAATGGAAGATAACATTCAAAAGCACATTAATAAGCTTTTGCAATATATGAAAGATGAAGCCTATAAACCACTAACGGTACAAGAGCTTGAAGAGGCATTTGGGATAAGAGACTCCGGCGATTTTAAAGAATTTGTCAAAGCTCTTGTCCAAATGGAAGAAAAGGGTCTAGTGGTACGCACGCGCAGCAACCGTTACGGACTGCCGCAAAAAATGAACTTAATCCGAGGTAAATTAATTGGCCATGCCAAAGGATTTGCATTTGTGGTACCAGATGAACCAGGTATGGATGATATTTTTATCCCGCCGAATGAAACGAACACGGCTATGCATGGAGATACAGTCCTTGCGCGTGTATCTTCAGAAACATCTGGTACTCGCCGTGAAGGAAGCATTATTCGGATTATTGAACGCGGTGTTCAACAAATCGTGGGGACCTATGTCGAGAGCAAAAGTTTTGGTTTTGTCATACCAGATGATAAAAAGTTTGCCAACGATATCTTTATTCCGAAGAATGCATCTAAAGGAGCAGTAGAAGGACATAAAGTGGTCGTAAAACTTGTTACGTACCCTGATGGTCGAAAAAGTGCCGAAGGAGAAATAATTCAAGTACTTGGGCATAAAAATGACCCAGGTGTAGACATTCTCTCAGTCATACATAAGCACGGACTGCCAATGGCCTTTCCTGATGATGTATTAAACCAAGCCAATGAGACACCTGATACAATTGATGAAAGTGAACTAGCCAATCGCCGTGACTTAAGGAACGAGACAATCGTGACGATTGATGGTGCAGACGCCAAGGACTTAGATGATGCGGTTACCGTTACAAAATTAGAAAACGGCAACTATAAGCTGGGCGTACACATTGCCGATGTCAGCTATTACGTTAAAGAGGGTACACCGATTGACGTGGAAGCAGAGGACCGGGCCACAAGTGTTTATTTAGTAGACCGAGTCATTCCGATGATCCCACACCGCCTCTCCAATGGAATTTGCTCCTTAAATCCTAAGGTAGATCGCCTTGTATTGTCATGTGAAATGGAAATTTCATCAGAAGGTACCGTTGTTTCACATGAAATTTTTCAAAGTGTGATTAAAACAACTGAGCGGATGACTTACTATGATGTCAATCGGATTCTCACGGACAAAGATGAAGAAACACGTGCCAGGTATGAATCGCTTGTACCAATGTTTGAATTAATGGAAGAACTTGCAGAAGTTCTTAGAAACAAACGAATGAAGCGCGGTGCCATCGATTTCGATTTTAAAGAATCAAAGGTTTTAGTCGATGATGAAGGAAAACCAACAGATGTTGTCTTACGGGAACGTTCTGTTGCGGAACGGTTAATAGAAGAATTTATGTTAGCAGCGAATGAAACGGTAGCGGAGCATTTTCACTGGATGGAAGTTCCGTTTATTTACCGTATTCACGAGGATCCAAAGGAAGATAAATTACGAAGGTTTTTCGAGTTTATCACGAATTTTGGTTATATCGTAAAAGGAACGGCTAACGATGTTCATCCACGTGCACTGCAGGAAATTATTGAAGAGGTGCAAGGCAAACCAGAAGAAATGGTGATTTCGACAGTCATGCTCCGTTCGATGCAGCAGGCAAAATATTATCCTGAGAGTCTTGGACACTTTGGCTTATCGACTGAGTTTTACACTCATTTCACCTCGCCGATTCGTCGTTATCCGGATACGATTGTCCATCGCTTAATCCGTACCTACTTAATTGAAGGAAAAATCGATTCGACCACGCAGGAAAAATGGAATGCCCGCTTACCTGAGATTGCCGAGCATTCTTCGAAAATGGAGCGCCGTGCCGTTGATGCGGAGCGTGAAACGGATGAATTGAAGAAAGCGGAGTATATGGAAGATAAGATTGGCGTCGAATATGATGGCATTATCAGCTCCGTGACAAACTTCGGAATGTTTGTGGAACTGCCAAACACGATTGAAGGTCTTGTTCATGTCAGCTACATGACAGATGATTATTATCGGTTTGACGAGCGTCATTATGCAATGATTGGCGAGCGCACGGGAAATGTATTCCGAATTGGTGATGAAATTACCGTTCGTGTGGTAAAAGTAAATAAAGACGAGCGTTCGATTGATTTTGAAATTGTCGGCATGAAGGGAACCCGCCGAGAAAGATCGGACACAACGAGAGTCTTTAGCACTGGCAGCGATACTCGTAAGCCGCGTCGAAATAAGCAGCAAGGCGAAGGCAAGCAAGGAGGACGCAGCCGAAATGGTCAAAGGTCTGAATCTGGTGGCGGTCAAGGCGGAGGCAGCAAATCGAAAAACAAACGTAAATTTTACGATAACGTACCGAAGTCCAAGAGCCGGAAACGGAGAAATAAATAATATGAAGGAACATTTTTTAGTAACGGGTTCTCTTCACGGGGAGTTATACCCAAAATAAAAAAAATCTCAGACCATTTCGCCTAATCGGAATGGTCTATTTTCTATGATTTAAAGTCGTTTGTGAGGTTTTAACCGAAAGGCGTTGTTTCAGTATTATAAAAATAATGTAAAATGATTTATGTACTTGCTGATTGGGATTGCAATTTTATTTTCTAAACCTACTGTTAAAAATTGTGCTATTTTTCAATAATTCTCTGTTATTATTTATAGTTGATTTTCGTATAACTATGAGAATTCATAGGCGGAGAATTTCCGGCTATTGTATAAAGAGAAGGGTTAGAAGCAAATATAAGCGGAGAAATTCCGCTTAACTGCTCTAAATAAGACAAAATCAAAAGATTTGGATAATATAAACGGAAAAACTTCCTTTATTTTAAAGGAAATATGGGTATTTCCCAATTTAAACGGAATTTTCCCGTTTATTTTACAAACATAGCGAATAAACCATCAGTTATAATAGAGCCGAGTTAAAGGAATCTCTAGAAATGCAGTCCCTACCTGGCAAACAAGAAGAAAACGAAATGAAGTTTATTGGGGATAATGAATCATTGTGTTAAATGGGGCTAACGCCTTTCTCATTGTACACGCTATCTAATTCTGCTAAAATAAGTCCATAGAGTTGAGGTGAAATATATGCCAAAAGGTGAAGGAAAAGTAGTTGCACAAAACAAAAAGGCTTACCATGATTATTTTATCGAAGAAACATACGAAGCAGGGCTTGTCCTGCAGGGGACGGAGATTAAGTCGATTCGGGCCGGTAAGGTGAACTTGAAGGATGCCTATGCACGAATTCAAAATGGCGAAGCTGTTTTGTTTGGAATGCATGTGAGTCCATATGAGCAGGGAAATATTTTTAATCACGATCCACTAAGAACACGTAAACTATTGCTGCATAAACGTGAAATTAATAAACTGCTTGGGGAAACGAAAGAAGCAGGGTATGCGCTAGTGCCGTTAAAGTTATATCTAAAAAATGGCTTCTGCAAGGTGTTAATTGGTTTAGCGAAGGGTAAAAAGAATTATGATAAGCGTGAATCGTTAAAGCAGAAAGAAGCAAAGCGTGAGATTGAGCGGGCTTTCCGTGATCGTCAAAAGATGTAACTGGAAATTATTTTACAGATAGTTACAATTGAAAAATGTTCTGAGTATGGTATAATAAGTTTGTCGCTAAGGTGAGCGACACAATCTTGCTCTTACAAACGTTGGAGCATCCTAACGTCTGCTGCTAATAATCTTAACTGATTGTGAGCACATTTTATAATGGGGACGCTACGGATTCGACAGGGGTAGTTTGAGCTTAGGTTGCGAGTCGAGGGGATCGGCCTCGTTAAAACGTCAAAGCCATAACTGGCAAAACTAACAAAACTTTCGCTTTAGCTGCTTAATAGCGCTTAGCGGTTCGCCCCTCCATCGCCCATGTGGTAGGGTAGCGGACTCACTCTAAGTGGGCTACGCCGGATTCCACCGCCTGAGGATGAAGGAAGAGAACAACCAGGCTAGCTGACCGGACGCCGGTCGATAGGCAAATGGATCAGTGAAACGCCAATATATCGACTACACTCGTAGATGCTTAAGTGCCGATATCTTTGGACGCGGGTTCGATTAGTAATTAGTCGCCTTGTGTGGTAACACACAAGTGATAATCTGGCTTTATCGGTGAAACCTAAGTCGCTTTAGCGATAGGGCAATGCCGAGCGGTATGTGAAGTAATTCAACAGCCGTGTATCGACTTATAGACTGCCTTTATAGGAGGTAGTACTAGGATGCGAAATTCATGCCTTTTGAAAGAGGTAAATTTTTGTTTCGCATAAGACGCCAGAGGACCTGTTAAAACAGGTTCAAGATATAGTCAGTGCCATGACGAAAGCATGGAAACGCACGTCCCGCCGTCTCCACCATACATAGGTGGATAACAAGACCAGCTGAAATATGTTGGTCTTTTTTATATTTGAAAAAATCTTTCTTCAAACATCATTTTATTCTCTAGTGAATCTGCATTGTACTTTCCATTCTGTGATAATTTCCCTATGATTAATATTCTTTCTTTAGTATAATTATTTAAATATACCCCATGAAATAGATCGTAAGAGTTAATGCTTGCGCATGTATAAAAAGAAAAATAAAAGTGGTGAAGGGTTTGATCATCGCATGTTTAATCGCTTTGATTGGTATGATACCAATCGTTTTAGCGATTTGTCTCATAAAAATATATAAAGGGTCGGAATTAGCAACAGCTTTATTGCTTTATATGCTATTCATTAGTTTTTGGCAATTGGATGTAGCTGTTTTATATACAAAAGGGGTAATTTCAAAAGATCTGATCACTTTCCTTTTCAGACTGTTTAGATTGGGACCGACCTTTTTGGTTCCCATTGTTTTTTACTTAGCTTATATCCTAATAAAAAAACATACAGCCAATTTTAAGAATCAGAGAAGTTATCAGTTTTTATTAGCCGTTTTTAACCGGAAAGTATTGTTCTTTTTAGTTATATGGAGCTTTCTAATCTATCTGATCAACATGACTAAACTTGGAATTATTGGGATAAAGGAAATAAAAATATTGCATTCCTCTATCTATTATTATTTCCCGGAATATGGACCATTGCAATTTTTATATTTACTCCATCTGGGTAGTTGTATTATTTTAATCATCTTCATTTTTATTATTTCGAGACAAATCCAAAATGTCTATTTAAAAGATTTTTTGAGCACCTTTTCCTTTTGTACTTTTTTATTGTATAGCTTCGGTGTTTTAAACTTTGTACCGGGAACCGGAGCATTATGTAGCAGTTTTGGCATTATCATTTTTTCTGTTATTATTGTTTTTTCATTTATAAGAATGCATACCATTCAAACCGTGAACTTTAACCGTTTAATGGAGCGTCAAAAGAAACTCGATAATGCCGGCAATCTCACCGTTAGTTTAGTACATGAAGTAAAAAATACTCTGCAAATTATCAACGGATTTTCTAAATTATTAAATGAGTTGCCCTCTTTACCAAGTGAAGGTAAAAAGATGAATGCAATGATTCAAACCGCTGGACAGCAATTGGACGAACTAATAAAAAATTATACCGAATATCTAAAAGATAAATCAATTGATTTTAAAATGATGGACCTAAATGAAATTATTGAACAAGCCATTGATATATCGGAAGAATTTATCAAAAGGAACTCTGTAGTGGTTACTTTTGATAAGAAATATAGAACGCTTAAAACATATGCCAACCAAACATACTTAAAGCAAGTATTTGTCAATTTAATAAAAAATAGTTCGGAAGCCTTTCCTATAGAAAGATCTGATAGAATAATTATCATTTCGACTGATATCCAAATCGATAAGATTATAATCGATTTTATAGATTCCGGAAAAGGAATCCCTACAGACAATTGGGAAAGTATTTTTGACCCGTTTACTTCTTCAAAAAAGGATGGATTAGGTTTAGGTTTGCCATTTGTCAAAAACATCATTTTTGAACATCGCGGAGATATAAAAGTGGTAGACAGCAGTTCCAAAGGAACCCATATTCAAATTATTTTGCCCCAGTATTCTTTTAGTGATTTCTAATGTTAGTGCCGGATAGTCTATTGAGACTATCCGGTTTTTTATTTTCTGGGATATCTTGGCCTATACTGATCACTGAAGATTTTAAACTTCCATGCTTTTTTAATTGTATAAATTGCCATAATAGATTAGAAATAAATTTTAACTATAAATAAAAGTAGGAAGGAGCACCCCTTCCTACCATTGCTTACTTATTTAAAAGCATGTTATCCAAATATTCCTTAATTGCTTCCACATTTCGAGAAACTTTCATTTCTCTGATTTCATCTTTTTTCAACTTCTCTAAAGATTTTTCCATGATTTCTTGAGCTTCCGCTTGAGGTATGACCACTACACCATCAGCATCCCCCACGATCATATCCCCTGGATTCACCGATGTTCCACCGCAAGAAATCGGAATGTTTATTTCCCCGACTCCTGCTTTGCCACTTGCTGCTACAGCGGTCCCTCTACAGAAAACAGGGAAGTCTAAGTTCTTAATCCCAACAACGTCACGGATCACACCATCGACGACAATGGCACTCACGCCAAGAGTCTGAGCCATTCCTACGACAAAATCTCCTGCTATAGCTCGATACTGATCTCCCTTAGCATCAATTACAATGACGTCTCCTGCCTTTGCTTCTCTAATCGCTTTTAATACAGCTAAATTATCCCCAACCGGAATTTTTACGGTTAATGCCCTGCCGGCAAACTTGAATTCTTCCTTTAGTGGTTTAATAGCTGGATGCATATTATTTAATCCATCCATAACATCAGAGATACAAGTTGTAGGTATGTTTAAAAATTTTGATATTATTGAGTCCATAATTTCCTCCTTTTATTAAATGCTATTACTAAAAATTATACTGTTGATAATTTAATCGGAGAAATAAAAAAAAGTTATCAACATCCATAAATAATAATTATTTGTGACTAAGTTATAAAAGTATGAAAATTAGTTATGGAAAATGATAAAAAATAGATATTTTACGAATCTGAATTATTTCATTAAAGTAAATGTAAGCGCTACTAATTACGGTGAGTTAAAATTCTACTTTTGATGGCCATCGAATGGGAGAGTAGTAGTTTTGAAATCGAAGACAAACAAAGGGGGATTTTTACGTGCAAATGCAGGTTGAGGATGCAAAAAACAACGTGGATATGAAATCTGATGACTCCAACAAAAAGGGGTTAGCAAAATTGTTTAAAATAAGTTTTTATGGGATTTCAATGCCAATCTACCTTGTTGGGCTAGCGATCATCATACTCGGATTAGCTACTAAGTCCCTTCCTACAGATATAACTGGCAGTCTTTTTCTTGTATTCGGTAGTGGATTGATTTTTGGTAAAATTGGTGATAATTTGCCCATTTGGAAGGACTATCTTGGCGGCGGAGCTATTTTGGCCTTCTTGGGGACTTCTTGGGCAGTGTACGCTGGGATTATTCCAAAGGAAAATGCCCAAAATGTCACTACCCTTTTTGATGATATGGGTTTCTTGGATACATACATCGCTATCATCATTTGTGGTGCATTACTATCCATTGATAAAAAGTTCTTACTTAAAACCATTGGCGGATTTATTCCGATGGTCCTTATAGCCACCGTTACTGGATTTCTTGGTGCTGCCATTGGGGGGTTAGTCACAGGTGTTCCCTTTAAAACTGCCATCATGAACTTTGCGCTTCCGATTATGGGTGGTGGAAATGGCGCAGGTGCCATTCCTTTAAGCCAAATGTGGGGAACTGTAACGGGTAAGGATCCTAAGATCTGGTATTCTTCTGCTGTGTCAGTATTAACGATTGCAAATATTATTGCGATCATCTCCGCTGCACTTCTAAACGGACTTGGTAAGAAAAAACCAAAGTGGACAGGAAATGGTGAATTAATTAAAGGGGCAGCTAATGCTGAAGTGAGTAAAAAATCAGGTTATAAAGCCAATTTGGAAGACGCAGCTTTTGGACTTTTTGTCACTTTTGCATTCTATGCTTTAGCAAATATTATTGGAAATAAATTATTACCTACTATTGGCGGCATCTTAATTCACCCATATGCGTATATGGTGATTATGTTACTGTTAGCTAATGGCTTCGACTTAATACCTGAACGTGCGAAGGCCGGAGCTAAACAGGTGAATAAGTTTATGACTGGCAATCTTTATTATGTAATGATAGCTGGTGTGGGTATATCAATGGTAGATTTCGGTGAACTGATCAGCGCAGTAAACCCTACTACTTTTATTATTGCAATCCTTACTGTATTTGGAGCCATGTCAGGTGCTTGGGGCTTCGCTAGATTTGTTGGTTTCTATGAAATTGAATCCGCCATCGCAGGGGCATTATGTCACGTAAACAGAGGTGGATCAGGTGATTTAGAGGTATTGGGAGCTGCGAGAAGAATGCAGTTGATGGCATATGCTCAAATTGCTACAAGACTTGGTGGGGCATTAATCTTAATCATTGGAAGTTTTCTGTTTAGTCTATGGGCTAAATAATTCAATAACTTTTTTTGATGGACTTTCATAAAAAACCAATATTTTAATTTATGGAAACAATTAATTAAAATATAAAATGTAAAGGCTAACAAACTATTAAAACATCATATTTTAGAAGGGGTTTTAAACGATGGCAAAGTATAAATTAGGCGTATTATATGGCGATGGGATTGGACCAGAAATTGTTAAGTCCTCTGTTGAAGTTTTAAAAGCTGCTACTTCAAAGGTAGCAAATGGATCCCAATTTGAATATGTTGAACTTCCAATGGGGTGGGAAGGGATTAAAAAGTACAATGATCCTGTACCTGAAATGACAAAAAAAGGCTTAGAAGAAACAAATGGCTGGTTAATGGCGCCACATGATTCTGCTGCGTACCCAGATGAGCATCGTATTTCTAAAAGAAACCCAAGCGGTGAATTAAGGCATCATTTTGATTTATTTTCCAATGTTCGTCCAAGTCGTGCACTACCCGGGACAACCAGTTTAGTAGGAAACGCAGATTTAGTCGTATTCCGTGAAAATACGGAAGGCTTCTTATCTGACCGTAATATGTATAAAGGTATCGGTGAGTACATGGTTTCTCCAGATGTAGCACTTGTAACTGGAGTATTTACTAGAAAAGCGACTGAAAGAATTGCTCATGAAGCTTTTAAACTAGCAATGACTCGTCGTAAAAAAGTGGCTATCGTTCATAAAGCAAATGTCATTAAGTTTGCATTCGAATTATTCCGTGATGTTTGTTATGAAGTGGGTCAAAAATATTATCCAGAAGTTCAAGTGGAAGACTATCATATTGATGCCATGACGGCACATTTGGTACGTAGAGCAGAAGACTTTGATGTGATTGTCACAGAAAACTTATTTGGCGATATTCTTTCTGATTTAGCCGGTGAGCTAGTTGGAAGCTTAGGATTATCACCATCCCTCAACACAAATGGGACGCAGGCTATGGCACAGGCCGCACATGGTTCTGCTCCTGATATTGCTGGACAAAATATTGCCAACCCAACAAGCATGCTATTATCTACCGTTATGTTACTACAATGGTTAGCTGCTAATCATAATGATAATAACCTAAACGAAATTGCTAAAGTAATGGAAGAAGCTGTATTGAACATAATCGCTGAAGGACCTACTACCCGTGACTTAGGTGGATCGGCGTCGACAACAGAATTTACTGAAGCAGTCATTAATAGAATCAACCAAAACTAATCATAAAAAAACCAAACGGGTACATTCTGTTTGGTTTTTTCAATAAAGGCTCTGTTGTAACCGAATGTTGATTTCAGTGTGTTTGAAAAATAAACGGAAAATTTCCGTTTAAATTGGGAAATACCTATATTTCCTCCAAAATAAAGGAAGTTTTTCCGTTTATATTATCCAAACCTCTTGATTTCGTCTTATTTAGAACAGTTAAGCGGAAGATTTCCGCTTATATTTGCATCTTAAGCTGTCTCTATATACATTAGCGGAAATTCTCCGCCTATGAATTCTCATACCTACACGAAAATCAACAAAAAATGATGGAGGGAATCTTTTTGTCAGCAATAAATGAGTTAATTCATACAGGGCATTACTTATTAACTAATCAATTGGCGTGGGGGACGTCGGGTAACATTAGTAAAAGGGTCGAAGATGGAAAAATGGTTATAACGGCTTCAGGGACATTTATGGGGAATCTAAAAGAGGATGATTTTGTCCTTTTTGATCTTGAAACCCAAGAAAACTTAAGTGAAAAAAAGGCATCGAAAGAAACACCGATGCATACGGGGATTTACCAATCCAGGCCTGATGTAAATGCCATTATCCATTCATCACCTTTCTACACAACACTATTTGCCTGTAGTAATGAACCCATAACTTCAGAGCTCTTTATCGAGAATATGTATTATCTTGAAAATCTTGGATATGTAGATTATTTTCATCCGGGTACCATTGATTTAGGGGAAGCGATCGCTGAAGAAGCCAAAAAATCGGATGTTATTTTTATGCGGAATCATGGTGTAGTTGTAATGGATACCTCACTACCAGAAGCATTGATGAGAATTGAAACTGTTGAAATGACTTGCAAAATGATTGTTACTGCTAAAGCCAGTGGCTTCGAATTAACTAAACTATCCAAAGAAACCATTAGAGAATTTTTAGAGGATTCCAAGTACAAACCACGTAGAAAGCGCATGTAATAAGGGGGTGTAATCATGATAGGTGTTGTAGCAGATGACACAACAGGTGCAAATGACATTGGAATTATGTTTACCAATAGTGGTTACAAAGTGAAAGTAGTCACTTTTGAACCAAATCTAAAGGTTATAAAAGATACTGATGTGTTAATTATTGATACGGATAGTAGATTAGATTCACCTGCTTTAAGTTACGAGAAAGTTAAGAAGGCAACAGAAATACTAAAAAATGCAGATTGTACTATGTATTTTAATAAAACCTGTTCCGTGTTTCGTGGGAATATTGGGGTTGAATTTGATGCCATGCTAGATGAACTTGATGAAGAGTTTGCCATTATCTCGCTGGCCTTCCCGAAAAATGGCCGAACAACGTCTCAGGGAATACACAAAGTATATGGAAAACTCTTAGAAGAATCAGAGTTTGCTAATGATCCTGTTCACCCAATGCATGAATCCAAGTTGCAATCCATTTTGCAGAAGCAAACGAAAAGAAAAGTAACATCTATTTATTTAGATGCCGTTCGGAAAGGTCCTGTAGCATTAAGGGATTCGATTGAAGCGGCAAGGAATCATTATAATTATGTCATCATCGATGCTGAAACCCAAGAAGATCTTCATACCATTGCTGAAGCGTCAGTGGGTTATAAAATTTTAGCAGGCAGCTCAGCTATTGGTGAGGAATTACCAAAGGTACTAAAGAAATCTGAGTATCAAAACTTAGCCAATACCATTGAGATCAAAGATAAAAATGGAGTACTCGTTATTTCAGGAAGCCTAACGCCGCAAACAAAAGGGCAAACGCAAGAATTAATAGAATCAGGTTTTCCGTTTATTTCTGTAGATTCAAGAATGATTATTAACGAAGCAGGAAATAATGCTGAACTTCATAAGGTTGTAAATAATGCGAAAGCTGTCCTTACGGAAGGGAAGGATATGTTGATTATGGCTGACAACAACCCTGAAATCGTGAAAGAAACAAAGAAAATTGGGTTGGTAAAAGGGTTTAACGAGTTGGAGATTAGTAAGAAGATTTCTGATTTTCTTGCAGAAGTCGCCAAAAGACTAACCGACGATTTAAACCTAAAGCGTATCGTAGTAGCTGGTGGAGATACATCAGGAACAGTCTGCAGGAAACTGAACATTAAGGGAAATTATATTATAAGTGAAATTGATACGGGTGTACCATCGGGATTAGCCATCGGCCAAGAGATGCTTATCGTCTTAAAATCAGGAAGTTTTGGTAAAAGAGATTTTCTAATTAAAGCTGTCGAACACCTCAAACAGTTATCTAAATAATAGCGGTTCTACAATTTTTATATTTTCTTCTATATAATTGGAGTAATGTGTTGAACATTGGAGGGTTTGATAGATGGACAAACGTGATTGGCATATTCTTCAAATGTTATATAGAGAAAAAAATATTACAAAAGTAGCAGGTAATTTATTCATGTCTCAACCTGCCCTGACTAAACGTATTCAACAGATAGAAAATGAATACGAAGTTAAGGTGATTCACCGTGGAAAAAAGGGATCCAATTTACTCCCCAAGGTGAATACTTAGTGAAATATGCTGCCGAAATGATTGAAAGAGAACAAAAGGTCAAAGACCATTTGAATAACATGGATACAGAGATATCAGGTACTTTACGATTAGGAGTGTCAGGTTTTATCACTAGGCAAATTCCACCCATCTTAAAGCAGTTTAAAAATAGATACAATAAAGTGAATTTTAGTTTGACAACGAATTGGAGTAACCAAATTTATAATCAAGTGTATAATCATGAGATTCATATTGGATTTGTTCGTGGTGATTATACGTGGAAGGGCGGTAAAAAGCGGTTATTAACAGAAAATCTGGTGCTAGTCGCTAACGACAAAATTGAACTTAGTGATCTACCATCGCTGCCCCGGATTGATTATAACTGTGATGTGAAATTAAAAGACTTGATCGATACTTGGTGGGCAGAAAACTTTATTTTGCCACCAATGGTCGGAATAAAAGTGGATAAGACCGATACCTGTAGGGAAATGGTCGCAAACGACTTAGGATATGCAATCATGCCAGGTCTAGTAGTGAACAATCATGGGAATTTGTATGAAACTGCCTTAAAAGACAAAGAAGGAAATCCGATTATAAGAGAGACCTGGATGCTATACAATGAGGATGATTACGAGTTAAATCTAGTTAGAACGTTTATAGAGTTTATGGATGAAATTAATTTCCAACAGATGATAACAAAAAATTCCTAAGTTGGAGGGATCATAATGTCCAATTTACAAATCGGATTAATACATGCAACCTTAAATTCGATAGATCCTTTAATAAGTGCTTTTGAAAAAAACTTTCCGCAAGTTGATACTATAAATTTTTTAGATGAAGGTTTATTAATTGAATTAAATAGGCAGGGCCAATTAACAGAAAATCTAATTGATCGGATATCATACCTATTACAGAAAGCAATAGATACGGGTGTTGATGGTATTCTGTTATCATGTTCATCCTACAGTCCTGCCATCACTGAATTGAGAGCAAGATTTCCCGAGGTTCCTGTTGAGAATGTAGATGATGAGATGATTCTAGAAGCATTAAACAAAGGCAAAAAAATTGGCGTTGTTGCGACTGTGGCTGCTGCAGGCCCGACGACACAAAAGACTCTTCTAGAAAAAGCGAAACAAATAAATAAGAATGTTGAAGTCTTTGTAGCGGTAAGCACGGAAGCCTTCGATGCCTTAAGCGAAAAGGATTACGAAAGGCATGATACTCTTATCGCTCAAATGGTTCATAAATTACTTAAAGAGAGTGAAATTGACGTAGTTATTCTGGCGCAGTTATCCATGGCAAGAGCGCTAAGCAGCCTTCAACATTTAGCCATACCTGTTTTAACTAGTCCAGAAATTAGTTCGAAAGCAATTGTAGATAGAGTATTAGAAAAAGGCTAAGGAAGGATATAAGAATGCAGCAGGGATAGAATCGAAAGAAATGCCAAACTGCTCATGATGGAAAATAACCATTTCAGGAAGCTATTTCGAATAGACGTAAACAACAGGGATGTCCATAAGCTAAACCAGATAACAATAGTAAAGATAATTAAGCTATCAATCATGTAATATGTAATATAATTCCAATAAACTAAACTACCAAGAAGACAGCAAAAAAACATTGGTATTAAAATATCAAATGTATTTTTTATCACAGGTTTACTCCTAGGATCTAGGGCATTACCGAAAATCAGTGGGAACATGAAGAAAGGGAGTACAAATCCGAATCCAAGTCCTGTTAGTAGCCGTCGCTCATTATTACTTTCAAATAAATGAGCATACGACCCTAAGCCGTCAATCATCATAGGTACCATAAATAATAGAAGAAAAAAGCTAACTTTTATAGATGGAATGGTTATGATTTGATTTCGCTTCAATAGAAACAAATAAATAAAAGTGGAGAAGATCCCTAGATAAATCCCTGTGTCACGTGCACAGACGGAAAGAGTTTTTCCTGATGCCAGGAGTGAACGATCCTCGATCTGGTGGCAAATGGCTTTTCCGAAAAATTGCAATAGTTCATGGATCAATCAACATTCACTCTCCTTATTGAAAAGAACCCGATTCACACCTACAAGAATGGGTTCTTTTCATTTCTTCCATTACTTATCTTAGTAACCCGACGTAAAGGCAGGGGCAAGCGACAATGCCGAAGCAGCAAACCAGCAAATACAGCTTAAAACAATCACTACAATGGCAATAATTAAGCAGTTTTTCCCCACAGCTTTCTTCTCAGGATCCTGATCATTCATCCAAATAATCCCTAAAACAATCCCAACAACCGGAATAAGTATCGATAGAATATAAAAAAGTGCTTTTTGTCCACCTGACACTCATTTCACCTCCGTCAATATGCATATAATCATAGGAGAAAAATCTTGTTCAATGATATGTATGTTGAACGGATTTAGAATTTGCCTGTCTTCCTTTTGGGAAAGGGAGAATAATTTTTCCTTTATTCCCCCTTTTTTGTTTATTATTGGTATAATGTGGTGGTAAAACTTGTAATGTAGTAAAAGTGATAAAATACCCATGACAAAAGTATTATTTAATAGAAATGTAATATTTTTAATAGAATTGAAACAATTATATGGAAAATTCATCTATAATGGGGGAAGAGAAAAAAAGATCAAAGAGGGTATGAACAATGGGGAATCTAAAAAGAGGTTGGTCAATCTGGACGTTAATCATCCTAGTGGCAGTTGGATTCTTATTAACAAGAGTATATCTGAACCACAATTTCCAGGTAAATGCTGTAAATAACACTATTAATCAATCAAAAAATGAACATATCAACCGGGCAATTGCAAAAGAACCGCCACGTGAGACCGTTATTAGGAACACCAAGGATTTAAAACTGGAAAAAGGGCTATTTCACAAAAAACAAGAGCAAGCAATAGCTTGGAGAAAGCAACACGAAAGAATTCAAATAAGCGTTACCCAACCGACTGCTGCATCAGCTTCTGCAGCGGCCGAGCCAACTACGAACACCACAGAACCTGAAGCGGCCGAGCCAACTGCGACCACCACGGAACCTAATGCGAACACTACAGAGCCTGACGCGACTCAGCCAGCTGCGGGCGCTACAGCTTCCTCCCAACAACAGGAAAAAGATGCAAAACCAGCATCGTCCGGGGAGCCAAATGTGCCGCCAGTTAAGCCAGACACGCAAAAAACGATTTATCTAACATTTGATGATGGTCCGTCTGCCTACTCAGCTCAAATTATTGCTTTGTTGGAAAAGTTTCATTATAAGGCTACTTTTTTTATGATTGATGGCAATATCCGACGCTATCCAGATGCGGCTAAATTAATGGTCCGATCAGGAGAAACCGTAGGCTTGCATAGTGTATCACATAATCCGAAGATTTTTTATGCATCTGCGGCATCAATCATTGGAGAATTAACGCAAAACCGGCAAACGCTAAAAGAAATTACGGGTGTGGATTCTTATATAATGAGAACCCCATATGGCAGCGTTCCGTATATGACACCGGAATACCGGAAAGCCGTGCAAGATAACGGATATTTGATGTGGGATTGGAATATTGACAGCAGGGATTGGGACTATAAGGATTCCAGATATGTAACGAGTGTGATTGAACAGATAAATCAAATGGTCCACCATTCTGGACCAATTGTCGTTCTAATGCACGAACGGAAAGAAACGTTAGCAAATTTACCGAAGCTTTTGGATTATTTATCGAAAAACGGCTGGAGTAGTAAAGCGATTGATCGTTCTATGACACCTGTTCAATTTCGAACATAAAAGAGTCTAAAACTGTCTATTTAAGGATAAAATTTGATATAATGAGCAAATGATACTAGTAAATTTAATGGGGTTAAAACAAAATCTATGATTAATAAACTTTTTCAGAGTAGCAGCTTTAAACGAATTTCGATTTTTATTCTTATTGCACTCATTTTATATGCGATGAGATCAATGATGAATTTAATTTTACTTACGTTTATCTTTACTTTCTTAATGGATCGGTTAGTGCAATTCATTGAAAAAAAAATACCGCTCAATCGCCGGCTAATTGTCGTGCTCTCGTATGCCTGTATTGTTGGTTTACTTTCCTATGGTGTGGTCATGTATTTGCCTATGATCATTCAGGAAATAACCGCGTTAATCAAACAGATAACGGCTTTTTACACGTCTAAGCATGATAACTTGGTTTTAAGTTATCTCCACAACCGGCTCGAAGAAATTAAGATTTCGAGTTATCTGGAGCAAGGGGTTACTTTTTTAATTAAGTATTTTACAGACATTAGCAGTGTTACCGTGCAAGTGTTATTGGCTTTGATGCTTAGTATCTTTTGTTTATTAGAAAAGCCGCGGCTAATTGAATTTACTAAGAAATTTAGAAAAAGTAAAATTGCTTCAATTTATGAAGAAGTGGAATTTTTTGCAGGTAAATTTGTGGGGACGTTCGGTAAAGTCATTGAAGCACAATTAATTATTGCGATTGTGAACTGTATTCTAACCACGATTTTCCTATGGATATTAGACTTTCCGCAATTGGGCGGTTTGTCGATCATGATTTTTATCTTGGGGTTAATCCCTGTTGCCGGAGTTATTATTTCCTTAATTCCGTTGGTGATTATTGCTTATAGTATTGGCGGATTAATGAAGGTTCTTTATGTGGGCATAGCGGTTATGATTATTCATGTGATCGAGGCCTATATCTTAAATCCAAATTTGATGAGTTCCAAAACCAATCTTCCTGTCTTCTATACATTTATTGTCTTGATTTTCTCAGAACACTTCTTTGGGGTATGGGGGTTAATCGTTGGCATTCCAGTGTTTGTGTTCCTTTTGGATGTATTAGAAGTGACAGACCATAAAAAAGTGTAAACAAAAGTCCAGTACATTATTGGGCTTTTTTCTTTTCGAAACTTTTCTGCTATCCTAAACGTACATACATAATGGAGGAGGAAGAAACAAATGAGCGAATGTAAATTGAATCACTCTCTAGAAGATGTGAAAAATAAATATGAATCACAGATCTCTTTTTTACCTGAAGACATGAAGGATTTATTTAATCAGTTTTTGGGTAAAGAACATACACAGGAACTTTTGAATGAAGTGTTCCATTTATTGAAAAAATATGATTTAGCATCAACCGAAGAACAAAATGAGAGGAATAACCGTTTATATTTAGTGTTAAAAAATGTTTAAAGAAACGAGGATATGATGGTAGAAATTTTCCAATTATTAAAACGAGGGAATAAATCAGCATTTCTTGCTGCCATTATCAATACTATTATTGCGATTATTAAAGGTGTGGCATTTCTGTTTACAGGAAATGTTGCGATGTTTGCTGAAACGATGCACAGCCTTGGTGATGCGGCGAATCAGTTGTTTGTCTTTGTTGGTTCGGCTTTAAGTAAAAAAGCTCCGACAGAAAAATATCCGAATGGCTTTGGTCGTCTGGTCAACCTTGTTCTCTTAGGGGCCGTGTTAATTGTAGGAGTTATGGCATTTGAAACGATTAAAGAGGGATATGCTCATATTATTCATCCTACAGAGTCGAGTGGATTTTTAATTAATATTGGTGTTTTAGCTTTATCTACCTTGCTTGAAACCTTTGTTTTGTTTAAAGCCATGAAGGAAATTTTGCACGATGTTGAGGTGGAGGCAAAAGGATTGAATGTTTTCGCTAAAGCCTTTGCTAATTTAGGACGGGCTAAACCGGCGACCAAGCTTGTTTTTATGGAGGATTCGGTTGCGACTTTAGGTGGTTTGTTAGCGATTATTGCGGTTGTTTTATCTCACTTTACTCCTTTACACCAATCCGAAGGGATTGCTTCGATCTTAATTGGGGCGATGATGCTCTTTGTCGTTGGGAGGGTCTTTTTAGATAATGCCGCCGGTGTGATTGGTCAAGCTGATGAGGAAATGGAGAATAAGATTGGGGTGCTCGTTATGGAGGACCCGGATGTGAAGGATATTCAAGATATTACTGTTATTAAAGAGGGAGAAGATTTCCACGTTGAATTGGAAATCGAAATTGATCCTAAATTAACGGTAGCTGCGGCCGATGATATTAAGGACCGTATCCATGAAAAAATTATGTCCGAAAAAGGGGTCGTCGATGTCACGATTGAGATAGATGAAGCCGATGATATCATGACCTGGAATAAACCGAAAGCAACTTAACAAAAAGATAGTGTAATTGGAGTCCAATTCGGACAGGTTCTTGAGAAAACCCGAGGCCCTTGTCTGAATGAGAGGGCTATTCCGACAAGGGAGAGAGAAAACCAAGGGCCTTATTGTCCGAATTGGGTCCGTATTCGGACAGCATGACTTAGAAATCCCGCAGAGCTGTCCGAAGTCCAGCCAAGTTCGGACAGCACAATCCAGAAATCCCGCAGAGCTGTCCGAAGTCCAGCCAAGATCGGACAGCACAATCCAGAAATCCCGCAGAGCTGTCCGAAGTCCAGCCAAGTTCGGACAGCACAATCCAGAAATCCCGCAGAGCTGTCCGAAGTCCAGTCAAGTTCGGACAGCACAATCCAGAAATCCCGCAGAGCTGTCCGAAGTCCAGCCAAGATCGGACAGCACAAGCCAGAAATCCCGCAGAGCTGTCCGAAGTCCAGCCAAGATCGGACAGCACAAGCCAGAAATCCCGCAGTGCTGTCCAAAGTAAATTATAGTTTACTACACTAAGTTGTTCTAAATAGTTGAAAATCATGGTTGACACTTTTACACATTTAAGTGGACTTGACTAGAAACCCCAAGAGCCTTGTTCGAATGAGAGAACTATTAGGACAACAAAAACAAGAAAATCACCCGGGAAAGTCCAAAAGCAAACCCCATTTAGCCAGGCTAAAATAATAAACAAAAAAAGAATGGCTCGGAACTTTTCCGGGCCATTCTTTAATTCGTAAAAAGTTGTGATAAATGGGCGAGTTCAATCCACCTACATGGTGACCAGACAAATCGCTCCTAATCATTCACATATCCTACAAATACTTTTCCTATTCCCAAGGCTTATGTGTAGTTAACACCCTGGCATATTCTTTACTATTTTTGCGATGTTCCTTCCGCTTTTCAGCGCGGCCTTTTCCTGTCTCATACAGTTTTTTCTCTTCTTCCGTTTCAGGAATAATCGCTGGAACTTTTGTTGGTTTTCCATTCTGATCTAAGGCAACAAAGGTTAAAAAAGCAGTAGCCGCTATCTTCCGCTCACCCGACATCATATTTTCCGCAATTACTTTGGCGATGACCTCCATTGAAGAAGTTCCGGTAAAAGTAACAAACGTTTCAATACAAACCGAATCTTTTGGTGTAATTGGACTTAGGAAATCAACCGAATCAATGGAAGCAGTTACACACTCTGCTCTAGAATGCCGTACAGCCGAAATCGATGCAAGCATATCAATATCACTGATCAGTTTTCCTCCAAACAAAGTATTATGGTTATTTACATCATTAGGAAAAATTCTACTTGTCCTGATCACTCTTGTTTCATTACATGTTTTGGCTTCCATACAATCCCTCCAATTTTGTCACATTTATTTTGCCCACATACTGAATTTTCTTCTTTCTTTTTAGTGAAACCGAGCTAAATGTGGTACATTACATATATCAATAAATTGGGCAGGAGGTCAACAAATGAGTTTACAAGCACAAATTATGAAAGACTTAAATGTAAATCCAAGCATTAACCCAAAGGAAGAAATTCGCAAACGTATAGATTTTTTAAAAAATTATTTGTTAAAAACAAAAGCAAAAGGTTTCGTATTAGGGATCAGCGGCGGACAAGATTCCACATTAGCAGGACGGCTGGCGCAGCTCGCTGTTGAAGAATTACGAAAAGAAGGAACAGAGGCTCTGTTTATTGCCGTCCGATTACCATATGGCGTGCAGCAGGACGAGGAAGATGCGCAGCGTTCATTAACTTTTATCCAAGCGGACCGTGAGGAAGTTTTTAATGTCAAGAGTGCAGTAGATGAAGTACAAACTGAATATGACGCAACCATCAAAGGGGAAGCCCTACGAGATTACCATAAAGGGAATGTAAAAGCGAGAATGAGAATGATTGCCCAATATGCAATCGGTGGAATGGAAGGTTTGCTTGTCATTGGGACGGATCATGCCGCTGAAGCCGTAACTGGTTTCTTTACGAAATATGGTGATGGCGGTGCGGATCTCCTGCCACTTACAGGTTTAACTAAGCGACAGGGGAAGGCCCTTCTAAAGGAACTTGGCGCCGACGAACGTCTATATTTAAAGGTACCTACTGCCGACCTTCTAGACCAAAAGCCAGGACAAGCCGATGAGACCGAATTAGGCATTACCTATGACGAACTTGATGATTATCTAGAAGGAAAGTCGGTGTCACCGGAAATTGCGGAGAAAGTTGAAAAACGCTACATTATCACGGAGCATAAACGAAGACTTCCAGCAAGTATGTTTGATGAGTGGTGGAAATAAATTAATCAAAAGCATCGCATTTGCGGTGCTTTTTCAATGGTGAAAATAGTCCTCTAAAAACAAATGTTTGAGGGTACTCTTATTTTTTTATGCTAATGCTTTAGCGAGATAAAATTTCCCATTGACTAACATCTGAATTGGTCTTATATTTGATGAGGTTAATTAATGTATATACATCTAAAAAAGCTATTTTATTATAAAAGCTCATCAAGGAGGATCACACCATGGGCAAGTCAAATAAATTAGGACTTTGGGTTTTAACAGCTCTTGTCATTGGAAATATGGTCGGTTCAGGAATCTTTATGCTGCCGCGTTCATTATCAGAAGCAGCCAGCCCGGCAGGTGTTATTTTGGCGTGGCTCGTAACAGGATTTGGTGTTCTGATGCTGGCTCTAGTGTTTGGAAGTCTGGCCATTCGGAAACCGAATTTAACAGGCGGACCTCAAATCTATGCAAAGGAATTGTTTAAATCAGGTTCACATGCTTCTATGCTTTCAGGATTCATGTCAACATGGGGTTACTGGATTGGGAACTTAGCCGGGAACGTGGCGATGATTACAACCTTTGCCGGCTATTTATCAACCTTCTTTCCCATCTTAACGAGTGACGCAACCTGGTTTACGGTTGGAGGAATTACTCTTAAAGTTGGCAACGGCCTGACATTCCTTGTTTGTTCTATTTTGCTTTGGGGTACACATTTTATCATCTTACGAGGGATGGAAAGTGCCGGAAAATTGAATTTCCTCGCTACAGCTGCTAAGGTCGCTGGATTTGTCTTCTTTATTATTGTTGGTCTGTTTGCGTTTGAAAAGAGCAATATCCTGCCATTGATGGCACCAAGAGTGGACGGGGCGGGACATGCTATCGGATTATTGAGCCAAATCAACGGTGCGGCGGTTAATACATTATGGGCGTTTATTGGTGTTGAGTCTGCCGTTGTATTTGCTTCCCGTGCCAAGAGACAAAAAGATGTAAAAAGAGCTACGATGTTAGGATTATTTATTGCGCTAGGGATTTATATTGGAATTAGCACTCTTGTGATGGGGATGCTGGACCAAAACACCTTAATCCATTCAGATAAACCATTAATTGATGCGATTCAAACCGTCTTAGGTCCAATCGGCGGCAAATTATTAGCTGGTATTGGATTGATTAGTTTATTTGGTTCCACCATTGGCTGGCTAATGTTAAGTGCAGAAGTACCGTACCAAGCAGCGAAACAGGGATTATTCCTTCCTGCTTTCTTAAAAGAAAACAAAAAAGGTTTGCCGGTGTTTTCGATGATTGTTTCCAACGGTTTAGGGCAGCTATTTATTTTTTCAACGGTATCAAAGTCCATTTCAGGTGCATTTGACTTCGTGATTGTTATTGCGACATTAGCCTATTTGGTGCCATATCTAATTTCATCTGTTTATCAGCTTAAACTAGTAATAACCGGAGAAACGTATCAAGCAGGAAAGCATAGAATCTCAGACGGGATAATTGCGGTGCTAGCTACGATTTATTCCATTTGGGTGATTGTAGCAGGAACGGCAGATTTAAAGACATTTATGTACGGAATGATTCTGCTTGCAAGCGGTATTCTTTTCTATCGACCGATTATGAAGAAAAAAGACTCCGCTGAACTCAAATCCAAAAAAGCTATATCTGCTTAGCCTATCAGATTTTTCTGATAGGTTTTTATTTTGAGGAAAAGGGTAAAATAACGATACTCGATTTGTGCCATAGTATTAAAATGACCAAGTCCGATAAAGTTGATATGATCTAGGGGGTTTGACACATGAAAAAACTAATGGTTATTTTTGCACTGCTCCTCAGTTTTATGTTCGTCCTTTCAGCCTGTGGCGGCAAAGACGAAAAAGAGGACCAAAAAACGGCAGTCAATACGAAAGATAAAAAAACAACAAATAATCAAGATTTATTGAAGACAATCCAAGATGATGGAAAAATTACAATTGGAACGGAAGGTACATATCCACCGTTCACCTACCATGATACCAGCGGAAATTTAACTGGTTTTGATGTGGATTTAGCAAATGAAGTGGCTAAGCGCCTTGGTGTGAAAGCCGAGTATAAAGAAACCCAGTGGGACGCGATGTTTGCTGGTTTAGACGCTAAGCGTTTTGATATGATTGCGAATGAAGTGGGGATTCGTCCTGACCGTCAAGCGAAGTATGACTTTTCGGACCCATATATTACATCAACGGGTGTCCTTATTGTCAATACAGCCAATACGAAAGTGAAAAAGTTTGAGGACATTAAAGGCTTAAATGCGGCCCAATCACTGACTAGTAATTACGCCACTACGGCTAAAAAATATGGAGCCAATATTGTTGGGGTCGAAGGTTTCCAACAGGCCGTTGAATTGCTAACACAAAAACGAGTCGATGTGACTATTAACGATAAGCTTACTTACTTGGATTATAAGAAACAAAAACCAGATGCACCGATTAAGATTGCCGCAACAGCAAATGATGCAGCGACAAGCGGTTTTATGTTTAGAAAAAATAGTGACACACTCGTAGCTGCGGTGAATAAAGCCCTTAAAGAGATGGTGGATGACGGCACTTATAAAAAAATCTCAGAGAAATGGTTTGGTGAAGATGTACTTAAATAGTATTTTTGCTGATCCGGAAAGAACAGCTAGGTTAGTCGATATTGCGAAGAGTTCCCTCCAGCCTCTCCTGGAGGGGGCTGTTTTTTATACCATCCCGTTAACGCTGATCACTTTTGTCGTCGGGATGATTTTGGCTGTTCTGACAGCATTAGCTCGAATCTCACATCTGAAAATTTTACAAATCATCGCCAGGGTCTATGTTTCAGCCATTAGGGGTACTCCATTGTTAGTTCAATTATTTATTATTTTTTATGGACTTCCTAATCTCGGCATCACCTTAGATCCCTATACCTCTGCTGTTATTGGCTTCTCGTTAAGTGTCGGAGCTTATTCCTCAGAAATTATTAGGGCAGCCATTTTATCGACACCTAAAGGACAGTGGGAGGCAGGCTACTCGATTGGCATGAGCTATTCTCAAGTATTAAGAAGGATTATTCTGCCGCAGGCGGCAAGGGTATCTGTACCGCCTTTATCAAATTCATTCATTAGTCTTGTCAAAGATACCTCGCTTGCATCATTGGTGTTAGTAACCGAGATGTTTAGGCGTGGTCAAGAGATTGCTTCCACCAACTATGAATTTTTACTAGTATATTCAGAAGTAGCACTTATTTATTGGGTGATATGCTTTTTCCTTTCCATTCTTCAAGGATACTTGGAAAAGAGACTGGGTCGTTATGGGTCTTAATCAAAGGAAAAAGGGAGTGTTTTTATGATACGCATACAAGGTTTATACAAGCAATTTGGTCAACTGGAAGTCCTAAAAGGAATCAATTTAGAAGTGGAAAAAGGCAAAGTAGTTGTGATGATCGGACCATCCGGTTCCGGGAAAACAACCATGCTCCGCTGTTTAAATGTTCTTGAAATACCTACTAAAGGTATCATATCGATTTCAGGCCAGAGCTTAGATTTTTCAAAAGAAGTTCCGAAAAAGAATATTGCTTCCTTTCGCCGTTTAACGGGGATGGTGTTTCAGAACTATAATTTATTTCCCCATAAAACAGCCCTTGAAAATGTGATGGAGGGTCCGGTGATTGTGAAGGGTGAAAACAAAGAGTCGGCCAAGAAAAAAGCGCAGACCCTTTTAGAAAAAGTGGGACTGGCGGATAAGCAGGATTATTATCCGGCTCAGCTTTCAGGCGGTCAGCAGCAGCGTGTAGGAATCGCAAGGGCACTAGCGATGGAGCCGGAAGTGATGCTGTTTGATGAACCAACCTCTGCACTTGACCCAGAATTAGTCGGTGAGGTGTTGAAGGTGATGAAGGACCTTGCAGCAGAAGGGATGACGATGATTGTCGTGACCCATGAAATGCGTTTTGCCCGCGAAGCAGCTGATGAAGTGATCTTTATGGATCAAGGCGTCATAGTGGAACGAAATAAACCAGATGACATTTTTACAAATCCAAAAGAAGAACGGACAAGGAAGTTCTTGAATATGATTCAATAAGGTGCTGTAGCTCTAGTAGGGCTATGGCACTTTATGCCCATAAACAATCTAAAAGAAATGATGGAAAAGACCAGCGATTGCCCTGCCTAAAAGCTGAAAAAAGCCTACAACCAATCTCCATAACAGACCCAGGATTCCTTCAACTATCCATCCAAGGATTTCTTCTATTACATAATGGCCTCCACTGTTCTTCTTCTTTTTTTGCTTTTCTTTAAATGGTTTCATTTGTCATACCTCATTAAGATAGTAATTGATAGTTATATTATTAGAATAGAGGTGCTGGTTTATAAATATAGCTATGACAAAAAAACTTGGCTAAAAGAAGGAATCCATTTTCCAACGGATTCCTGACAAGTAAATGTTAGTGGATTTATTTTTCAGTAGTTTTATCTTCTTGTTTGGTTATACCTTGAGCAATGGCTCCAAGTTCACCTTTTAAGTTATGTTTACCTGAGTAGTTTTCAATCAATTCCTTTAAATCCAAACCAGTTGTCTCTTTTAAGGATTCTTGCAACCCAGTCATTAAATTGGTTACGTTCCCACTGACAGATGAAATTCCTCCGCCATTACCAGAGTCAATCACGGTTACCTTATCAATATTGCCAATCGGTTCAGCTACAGCTTTGGCGTATTCTGGTAACATTTTAATAATCATATCCATAATCGCTGCAGAACCGAATTCTTCAAATGCCTTCGCCTTTTCACGCAATACATTGGCCTCTGCCATCCCTCGTTTTTCAACAGCAGATGCAGTTGCTTCTCCTTCAGCAGCAATGGCTTTTGCTTTTGCAAGACCTTCTAATTCCACTTTCTTCGCTTCTGCCTCCGCTTTGTTGATCTCCTGAATTCTCAAGGCTTCCGATTGATTTTGAATGCGAATCTTTTCAGCTTCCGATTCCTTAACCTTTTTATAATATTCAGCATCTGCCAATTTTACAACATTTGCCGTATACTCTTTCTCTCTTCTGAGAATTTCCTTTTCTTCCAATTCAATTTTCTTTTCACGTTCGACAATTTCTACTTGAATCTCCTGTTGTTTTAATTCTTGCTTCCGTTGAGTGGTTTGAAGTTCAAACGCAATAGCAGCATTCGCTTTGGCTGTATCTTCCGAAATCTTAAACTCTGCCAACCTTAATTCATTATTTTTCTTTGCCTCTGCTACTTCAGCCGCTCTTTCATATTCAGCCGACGTAGCCTCTTTCTTCGCCTGGGCAACTTGGATTCTTTGTTCCTTTTCAGCATTCGCACGAGCCACTTCTGCATCCCGTTTTACCTCTGCCGTACGTTTAGCAGCCAAACTGCTAATGTAGTCGTGGTCATCCGTCACGTGAGTAATATTAAAGGTAACAATTTCAATCCCGAGTTTCTGTAAATCTGTTTCACTTGTTCTTTTTACAGAGGAAGAAAAACTATCCCTATTTTTATTTGCTTCCTCAACGGTTAAGGTTGCGATAATCGCCTTTAAATGTCCTTCTAAAATCTGTCGAATTTGTTGTTCACGATGTTCGGTCTGTACGCCTAAAAAATTCTCTGCAGCGCTAATTAAATTTTTCGTATCGTTATAAAATTTTACCGTTGCTACAGCAGTAACGTTAATGGGAACGTCTTCTTTTGTGACAATCCCTTTTGCTTCAACTGTTAGGTTTGAAGGTTGCAACCTTAATGTACCCATTTTATGTATGATGGGTAATACAACGGCTCCGCCCCCAACCACTACTTTAATTTTCTTACCTTGTTCATCTGTTTCCACGTTTCTGCTGCCCAAAGCACTACCCGTAATAATCATTGCCGTATCCCTACCAACAACCTTATAACGGCTAATGGCATAAAGGATAACTCCTAAAATTACAACTACTAATATGCCAACAATACCAATGGTCGGAAGCATGTAATCCCCTCATTCCTTTTAAAATATTAAACTTTAAAAATATCTGTTTCGTTTGTTCTCTGAAAGACAACAAAGCGATTATCTTTTATTTCCCAAACAATCACTTCTGTGTCTAACGGAATGGCTATTCCATCTCTACTGATTGCTGTTTTGAACATATACCCCAAATCGTGTTCCACTTTTACTTCACCTAAAGAATCCCTTCCTTCCTTAATTTCCATCGTAATAATTCCTTTTCGGCCGACCATATCCTCTAAATCCACCGCAGAAGAACTCTCCATATGTTTCAATGGTCGTAAGAAAAAATAAGAAATAACAAAGGTTAAAACAAAAGCTGTAATAGCAGAAATAATCAAAGTAACAATGGAGGGAAATGCCAAAAGGGCTAACTTTTGAAGCAATAACCCAACCCCACCTAGAAAACTAGCAAACAAGACGACTTCACTTGGTCCAAAAGGTAATACATCTAAATGCCCCGTTAGTGCATCCATGAGATCACCTAATAATAAAATAACGAGTAATAAAATTACCCCACCTATCAATAGATACCAATAAATATGTGCCATAGTGGTTCCATCGATGTGCATAGTCATCATTCACCACCTTCCAAGTTTAAATAGGAAAATACGGAGTTACAAAAGAATGAATGCTTCTAAATATACGTAACTAGATGGAAAATGTTCCCGATTTCATCATAGGATTACTCCATTATATGTAAGGACAATAAAAAAAGATGATAAGCCGAAATCTTTCCCATCTCGTTAACTTCATTTTATTCCTTTTTGTCTGTAATGCTTTAACAGATTTTGTCAAATTATTGTTATTTTTATTTGCGATTAATTTTTTAGAGGAATTAATGCCTACGAGTTCTAGCCATTTATAGGAAATTCTTCTATTAATTTGGCATAGTTAAGTAGAGTTATTATTTTATAAGAAACTTCAAATTTAATACATTAGGGGCCCAGTTATACCAAGGAGCAGAGGAATGAATGCTCTATATAATTTTGTAGCAATATAATCAAATACTCTTCGGGGGAAAAGAGCAACTCAGAACCGTCGAATCAAAAGAACTGAAGAACCTTCGGGGGAAAAGAGCAACTCAAAACCGTCGAAGCAAAAGAAGCAAAGACCCTTCGGGGGATAAGAGCAACTCAAAACCGTCAAGGAAAAGAACTGAAGGCCCTTCGGGGGATAAGAGCATCGCAAAACCGTCGAAGCAAAAGAACCAAAGGCCCGTCGAAGGATAAGAGCAACTTAAAACGGTCGGCAGCCGGACCAAGGCTCCCCATTGCTTCGCCTCCAAAGAATCTCCTCGTTCCTATCTCACCAATAAAGTGTGAAAAAACAACAATTATCGTAAATATATACAAAAAAAGAAGGTGTCCCAACGCGCGGGGCACCTTTTATATTGAGAGGTTAATTTTGGAATGAGTAAGATGGTTGTTGCCATCTACTCTAGATAAAGAACCGATAACCGAAACTATGGGGAGTTCGAAGGTTTATCTTGTCCTTACATGACTATCTTAGCGGAAAAAATTGAAGATGTTATGAAGAACTTGTGGTGAATTTGTGAAGTTACAAAAATCACAGACTAGAGGTGTTATAGTAAGGATATGGGGAGTGATGAATCATGAAAATTTTACTAGTGGACGATGAACGCAGAATAGTAGAAGTCCTCGAAGCTTATTTAGAAAGAGAAGGCTATGAAATCCATAGTGCAGATAATGGTATAGATGCATTGAAAAAAGCGAAAACAATCGAACCTGATTTAATTATTCTTGACCTCATGCTGCCTGATATATCTGGTGAAGAGGTTTGCCGTCTGGTAAGAAAAGAGTCAGATGTACCCATTCTGATGCTGACAGCGAAATCTGCAGAGGATGATCGAATTAACGGCATCGTAATGGGAGCAGACGATTATTTAACGAAACCATTTAGTCCGAGGGAAGTTGTCGTACGAGTGCAGGCCATCCTAAGACGCGTGAAAAAGGTAGACAAGGTTGAACGTCTGGAATTCAATGACAGTAAACTGTCGATTGATTTAGTCAAAAAAGAAGTCACCATAAATGGAGAGTATGTTACATTAACACCTATTGAATATAAGTTATTAACCAATATGGCCGTCAATCCTGGGCGGGTTTACAGCCGAATGGATTTGCTTGAAAAAATTCAAGATGAAGGGATCTATTATGAGGGCTATGAACGCAGCGTGGATACCCATATTAAAAATCTCCGTAAAAAAATAGAGTCAGATACACGGCAGCCTGATTTTATCCTGACTGTTTTTGGAATGGGCTATAAATTTGGAGGGGTCTTAGATGCTGCAAACGCTCCGGTCTAAAATTCTTTTTTATTTAGTCCTTATCTCATTGATTGGCATTCTAATTGTCAGCTTTTTTATTCAATATGGATTTGAAGAAAGCTTTAATAGCTATTTAGACCGTAGCCGCGAAAAGAAGATTGATCGAATTATCACTGAAATTGAGAAAGACTACCAAAAAAATGGTCACTTTACCAGTGATCCGGTCTATGGACTGCTGCATGAGAACGCCATGACGGATCAGTTGTATTTCCAATTATATGATCGATTTGGCAAAATGCAGATGGATACTTCCAGTATTCGCAGCATGTTAAATAGCTTTGGCTTAACTGAACCGGAGCCAGATGGAGAAAAGTGGCACAGTAAGACCTATACTTTGAAGGTTGATAATGCCATCATAGGCAAACTAATTGCCATCTATCCTGAGGGTCCTATTGATAACGAGTACACTTTTATCCAAACCATTCAATTATATATCCTTGCCGCGGTGTGCCTAACCATTTTGTTAGCGATTATTTTTAGTATGGTCTTTTCTAAAAAACTAACCTCCGGGCTAAATAAGCTCTCGTTTGCCGCAAGAGAACTGCAGCAGCATAATCTTGATATCCGGGTCCCATTAGCAGGTTTACCAACAGAGGTAAAGGAGATTGCCGTTTCATTTAATAATTTGGCGGAGTCCTTAGCAAAGGAAGAAATACTTCGCAAGCAATTTACCGGTGACCTGGCACATGAACTGCGTACGCCACTTGCAACGTTAAGAAGTCAAATTGAAGCCTTTCAAGATGGAATTTGGGAGCCAACAGAGCAGCGCTTGCAGGTAAGTCATGAAGAACTTATGCGCCTGGTGCGGCTTGTCAATGAATTAGAAAAGCTGCTTGCGGCGGAGAATCCACAAATACGATTGGAAAAAATGGAATTGGAAGCAGGAAGTGTCTTAGCGGCTTTATGGGAAATGTTTTTACCCATTTTTAAAGAAAAGGGTGTTGGTCTCCAAATCGAAGAACCTGTCCAGGAAGAAATGTTTGAGGCTGATAAAGACCGGCTGATGCAAATTTTATCCAATGTCCTAAACAATGCCTTGAAATATACACCTGAGGGGAAAAATGTGACGATTTCAGTGGTTTCTGACAAAGATGGTTATGTTGGTTTTAAAATTGAGGATGAAGGCTCAGGGATGGCTGAAGATGATATCCCGCATATTTTTGAACGGTTCTATCGGGGCGATAAATCCAGGGACCGAAAAACAGGGGGTGTGGGAATCGGACTCTCAATCGTAAAGGCATTAATGGATGCCCATAAAGGCTTTATTAAAGTAAAAAGCAGATTAAATAAAGGGACAAGTATTACTTTATGGTTCCCGCAAGAAGAGTAAAGACCGTACCTTTTGGGAACGGCCTTTTTTCTAAGTTTCTAACAGTTCTTTGATATGGTAAACCTTCCCGCTTTCAGGAGTTCCGGTTAGCACGAGGTCAACCAAGCGATGTGCAACGGTATCGGTATCTAATAACATATTTTTTTCTTTATATTCCTTGAATTTTTCTAATTCTTTAAAGGCATCTTCGGTGGTAGAACGGATCGTTTCCTGCATGCCTGTATCCATGACACCTGGACTGAAGCCAATAATCGTATGCTTTGTTTCCAAATCTGCCTGTTCGACGGCAGTGGTCTGGGTGAACATATTTAGTCCGGCTTTCGAGCTACAGTACACACTCCAGCCTTCAATCGAGCGAATGGCGGCACCTGATGTAACATTGATAATCGTGACTTTTGTGTTGGTTAAATGGGCTTTACTTAAAAATAAATTCGTAATCAACATGGGTGCAATCAAATTTATTTTAATATTGCGGATGATGGGGGTTTGATCTAAGTTGCCTACCTTTTGGATGGGTTCGATGACACCAGCATTATTAAATAGAAGGATCTCAGTTGGTTGGTTTTCAAATAGACAATGAGCTATCTCCATAAAGACCTCTTGTATTTCTGTTTCTAATGAGAGATTACAAGATATATGTTTATATTCAATTCCTTTGTCCATTGCCAGACTTTTTAACTCTTTATTCTCTGTCCGGGAAACAGAGATGACGGCAATTTGTTCTTGTAAAAGGCGTTTTGCAATACTTTCTCCTAAGCCTTTAGAAGCCCCGGTTATGATTGCATATTTCATCAAAAACTCCCCCTGAAAGCCAGTTTCATTCTGTATATAATCTATTTTATTCTTCCCAAAAATATTAAGCAAATTTAGGAGATATTTAACAGTGACTAAAAACACATACAAATATCTTCAAAAGTAATAAAATTAAAATATGGAAAAATATACAAACCAAAAGAGTTTACATCTATGTTGGGCGTAAGCGTCATTACCCTTCAGCGATGGGATAATGAAGGTAAATTGGTCGCCTATCGAAACCCTAAAGGAAGAAGGTACTATACCGAAACGCAGTATCTTGAATACAGGGGGATTCCAAAGGAAAATAAAGTAGGTAAGACGATCATTTATGCTAGAGTATCCAACCGAAATCAAAAAAAGATTTAGAGAACCAGATTGAGTTTTTGAGGAATTTTGCCAATGCCAAAGGATGGATTGTGGATGATATCCTGAGAGATATTGGAAGTGGACTAAATTACAAACGCAAGAACTGGAATGAATTACTGGACCTGGCTCAAAAGCGAGAAATCAAAACTGTTCTTATCTCTCATAAAGATCGGTTTGAACGATTCGGATTTGAATGGTTTGAAGGCTTTTTGCAAAAGTGTGGAGTAGAAATGGGCGTTGTGAACAATGATACCCTTTCACCAAGAAGAACTCGTTCAAGATTTAATTTCAATTATTCACGTTTTTTCTTGTCGTATCTATGGTTTAAGAAAATACAAAAAGAAATTGAAAGAAGATAAAGAGTTATGAAAAGGGCCTATAAAACGGAAATTGAATTAACTTCCGATCAAGCAGAGAAAGTGAATCAAACAATAGGGGTTTGCCGCTATGTTTATAACTTATATCTGAAAACAAACCAGGAGCTTTACGAAAAAGATAATAAATTTATAAGTGGATTTGATTTTTCTAAGTGGCTTAATAATGTCTATACCAAAGAAAACGACCCTTGGATCAAGAAAGTGTCTAGTAAAGCAGTCAAGCAAGCCATTATGAATGGCGATAAAGCATTTAGAAATTTTTTTGAAGGGAAAGCCAAACTTCCTCGATTCAAAAAGAAGAAAAATCAAGATGTGAAAGCCTATTTCCCAAAGAACAATAAAACAGATTGGACAGTAGAACGCCATCGGATTAAGATTCCTACCTTAGGGTGGATTAGGCTGAAGGAATTCGGATATATTCCAACAAACGCCGAAGTTAGAAGCGGAACGGTTTCGCAAAAAGCAGGCCGATATTATGTATCGGTTTTATGTGAAGTGCCCCCTAAAGAAAAAATGATCAACAACCATGATGGGTTAGGAATCGATGTAGGCATAAAGAATTTTGCGGTTTGCAGCAATACGGATGTTTATGGGAATATAAACCTTCGAGAAAGAATAAGGAAGATAGAAAAAAGCTTAAAACGTCAGCAGCGAAAGCTTAGTCGAAAATATGAAAACAAAAAGAAAGGTGGTGAATCCTGCTATAAAAACATTCAAAAACAAGTAAAGAAGATTCGAAAACTTCATGCTAGATTACCCAAATTAGAAAAGAATATGTCCGTGATGTCGTAACCCGAGTGGTGAAAACCAAACCCTCTTTCATTACGATTGAAGATTTGAACATCAAAGGCATGTTAAAAAACAAACATCTTGCCGATTCCGTTAGAAAACAAAATTTCTATTATTTCCGCACATGCTTGGAACAAAAATGCAAGCAAAATGGGATTGAATTGCGAATCGTAAGTAGATTCTATCCATCTTCTAAACTTTGTTCCTGCTGTGGTCACAAGAAAGCACGTCTATCGATATCTGAGAGAATTTTCATATGTGACCAATGTGGAATCGAAATAGAAAGAGATTTTAATGCGAGTTTAAATCTTAAATATGCCATGGACTATACCATTATCACTTAACGGTAATGTATAGATATAGGGTGGGCTACATCCGAATTAACGCCTGTGGAGAGCCGAACAAACGATAGTAGCTAGCAAGTGGCGAGATCGGGTTCAAAGAAGCAGGAACTAATCTAGCATAAATGAATGATGATATTTGTTTATGTTTTTAGTAGCAGTGAGGTACACTTATTAAAATAAAAAAGCAGTTCTATGACAGAACTGCGCCCCGCTTTTGGGTAATATCAATATAACGAACTGCCCGTTAAGGCGGGTAAGAATTTCTTCCACTCCTTTAGGAAGGATTGAGTGGAAGGGTTAGGATGTTCGAGGACCAGAGGGGTTGGTCCTGATTGCTTTACTTGGCCATTGACCATAATCATAAGCCGATTGGTAAGATAATGAATCTCCATTACATCATGGCTGACAAACACAGCAGTTGTTCTGGATTCTTCGGTAATCTTCTTAAAATCTTCCATTAAGCGGATTTTCGTTGGAAAATCGAGCGCTGAAAATGGTTCATCAAGAAACAGGATTTCCGGTTCAACAATCATGGCTCGGGCAAGATTAACCCGTTGCGCCTCACCACCGGATAAATAAAGAGTATTTTTTTTGGCCAGATGGCTGATTCCAAATAACTCCAGCCACTGTGCCGCCTTGTCTTTTATGATTGATTTGGGAACCTTTCTCAATGTTAACCCAATGGCAATGTTCTGATAGACGGTTCCATCTAAAAGGAGGGATTGCTGCAGAGCCACTGAGAACTTTCTTCGCAACTCGAGCGGTGCATATCCAAAAGGAAGGAGCTGCCCCCGATAAAGTATTTCCCCGCTTGTTTGCTTGTCTAGTAAGGATAGGACCTTAAGTAAGGTGCTTTTTCCTGCACCGTTTGGTCCCATAATCCCAAGAAATTCACCGTCATTTACTTGAAATGCTGGAATATCAAGAATCGTTTTTTGCTGGGCAGTAAAAGTAACGTTTTTCAGCTCCATTAACGGGTTCATGATATTCGCTTCCTTTGCTGGAAAAATGTTAAGGCTCCTGTAATCATTAAGGCAACAGACAGTAAAATGAACGAGAGGGCTAGGGCAATGTCAAAGTTTCCCTTGGAAACTTCCATTACGATAGTCGTTGTTAATATTCGGGTATCCCCTTGAATATTGCCCCCAACCATCATCGCAGCACCCACCTCAGCAATTACACGGCCAAAACCGGCCATGAGGGCTGCTAAAATGGCCATTTTTAATTGTTTGATTAGAATCCATAATGTTTGCAGTCGTGTTGCCCCAAGTGCCTTAATTTGCAATAGCATTTTTTCGCTAATTTGCTGAAAGGCTGTACAGGTAAGGCTTGTTACGATTGGCAGACTGACTAAAATTTGTGCCATCACAATCGCTGTCGGTGTATAGAGCAAAGATAAATCACCTAGGGGTCCTGATCGCCATAAGACAAGAGAAATCCAAAGACCGGCCACAACAGGGGGCATCCCTAAACCAATGTTGATGAACACGAGCAGGAATTTGCGTCCTCTGAAGCGGGTCAATCCGAGCAACATACCAAGCGGCAATCCGATAAGGGTACTGATGAGAATGGACAGTAGACAGACTTTTAGGGTTAGAAGCGTAATCGCAAATACTTCCGGATCCCCGGAAAGGATGATTTCAATCGCTTTTTTTATTCCGTCTAACAATAAGTCCATATCCTATTCCCCCAGGTGATCCATTATGCCTAGTCATACTATTTATTCAGTGTACTTAATAAATAATGAGCGGCCATATTCTTTTTTACCGAAGTTTTCAATCACATCTTGTGTTTTTGGATTAATCATAAATTCAACAAACTTTTTAGCATCTGTACTATTGATGTTTTTATGTTTGTCTGGATTTACTTGCATAACATGGTAGATATTCATTAAATCTTTGCCGCCTTCAACGACGATCTTTAAAGTATCTAAGTTTTTAGCTTGGGCAAGCCATGTAGCACGGTCTGTTAATACATAGCCTTTTTTCTCTGCAGCCACTTGCAGGGTTTGACCCATTCCCTGTCCGGTTGAAACATACCAGGTGCCACTTGGTTTGATATTAACAGTTGTCCAAATGGCAAGTTCTTTTTTATTTGTACCAGAATCGTCTCCGCGTGAAACAAAAGTAGCTTTCGTCTCTGCTAATTTTTTAAATGCCGCATTAATATCATCTCCGCTAACACCAGCAGGATTTTCTTTTGGACCTACTAAAACAAAATCATTGTACATAACGCGCTTATAGTTGATTGCATCACCAGCATCAACTACAGCCTTTTCAGCTGCAGGAGCGTGAACAAGCAGTGCATCTGCTTCACCTTTTGTCCCCATTGCCAATGCTTCACCAGTTCCAACTGCAACCACTTTAACTTTCACATTGTTTTGCTTTTCAAACATAGGGATGATAACATCCAGTAACCCACTGTCTTGTGTACTGGTTGTTGTAGCAAGAATCATTTGGGTAGGTGCTGGTTTGCCAGCTGTTTTTTTCTCTTTCGCTGCTGCTTCTTTGGTATTCGAATTGCCACATGCTGATAAAACGAGAAGCATTAAAGCAAATAAGGCGATTAATAATCGATTTTTCTTCATACAAGTTCCTCCAATTGACCCGTTTGATAGATCATTTTTCCTAAATCTTGAATCGAATAGCCATCTACATCTGTTAGGCTTTCTCTAAAGCCTGAAGACTGTAAAAAATGGATAATAGCCAATAAGTTCTGTTTGTTTTCTGCTGTAAAACGAAAAACAAGATCAAACTTTTCCTGCGCAACTGGCACAAAATCTAGACCTAAGTGACTCGCGGCGGATTGTATGCCAAAGGTCACATCAGCGATGCCTCGGTTGATATGTGAAGCAGCAGATAAATGGGTCCATTCGACACGACCGTAGCCGTTAATCCTACTTGGATTAATCCCATAGTTAAAAAGCATTGAATCTAGTAAAAATCTTGTACCTGCCCCTTTTTGCCGGTTAATAAACTGGACATCCCTTTTGGTTAAATCCGGAAAATCAAGAATCCTTTTGGGATTGTCCTTTGCGACGATGAAGCCTTGCTCTCTGGAGGCAAATCTCATGACCGCAATATCTTCATAAACAAATAGCTGATGGATAAATGGCAAATTATACTCTTGTGAAGTGGGATCTAATAAATGAATTGCAGCATATCACATTGACCGCGGTATAGAATCATTAAACCGTCTAAACTGCCGATAAAGGAAGGTTGGATTTGTATATTCAAAGCGCTTCCAGCTTGTTTGGCGAAATGCTCAACAAGAAAATCATGACTACCGGACAGACGAATCGGTGCAGCCACTATGTTAGTTAAACTGGGAACATGGAGCATTTTTTTAGATGGTGCTTTCATGCTTTCTTTATACCGTTCCAGTTCAGCATGCTCGATTCTCATTTTATTACCTATTTTGAAGGCTTGCAGTTGTCCTCTTTTAATTAGCTCATAAACAGTATGCTTTGAAATTTGAAAAATTTGCGCCACTTCATCGGGAGTATAAGCCTTTTCCTCCATTATTTATGTCAACCTCCTTTTCCTGCTTTATTTTATAAAAAAATTCCTATACCACATGTGACTTTTGTTAAGTGTTGTTAAGTGTTGTTGAGTTTTGTTAAGTTTTGTTTAAGATTGTCATGAATTGTTCATAGGGAAGAGTTAAGTTCTTATTTTCGTCACAAATGTCACGTATTGTTCAATCGTGAGCAAGGGGATTTGTTGTAGTATATTTTATAGAAGGAAAATTTCTGGTTAAGGGAAGGATGTACATGTCGAAACTTTTATATATAACAGCAAACCCTAAAAATAATCTAAAACTATCAAAAGGGATGCAAATCGGGGAAGTATTTTTAGAGGAGTTTAAGGCTGCACAGCCAGATGTGGAAATCGAACGCTGGCACTTATATGATATGGACATTCCTGAGATTGACATGGATCTTTTATACGCACGGGCAAAATTATCATTCATGGGTTATACAAAGGAGCAATTATCAGAGGCTGAACGGAGCAAGCTTGAAAAAATGCATGAACTTGCCGACCGTTTTATTGCTGCGGATTATTATGTATTTGTGACACCGATTTGGAATCTTGGTGCCCCATCAATATTGAAGAAGTTTATCGATAATTTATTTATTGTGGAAAAAACCTTTACGAATACACCGGAAGGTCCTAGAGGACTATTGACCGGCAGAAAGGCGATTCATATTCAAACGCGCGGAGGCATCTATTCTTCAGGTCCAATGGTTGATTTCGAATTTGGTGACCGCTACTTGCGCAAGGTATTCGATTTTCTTGGATTTGAGAGTTTGGACACTGTTGTGGCGGAAGGAATGGATCATTTTCCAAAACAGATTCCAGAAATTATGGCAAAAGCAAAAGAACAGGCAGCTGCAGCTGCTAGAGTTATGGCTGCGGAGGCGGTTATTTTATAAAAAGTCTCTATTAAACGACATTGTTGTTTTTATACTATGTTGATTGAAGCGGAAGGCGCTCGACTCCTGCGGGAGTACGGGGCAGGGGAGACCCCACAGGCCGCATTAGCGCCGAGGAGGCTCCCCGGCACGCCCGCGGGTTTGCTGAGCGCCTGTAGCGGAAATCAACAGCCTTATTTAACAGAACTAATAAAAATGCGACTCATCAATGAGTCGCATTTTCTTTTAATGAATTATGAAAGCATTTTCGACTTCGAGAAATGTCCAGCTTCAGGCGCCATCGGCTCGAGGTCACAAGCCAATCCGTCCAAAAGGTTAAAGAACAACCTTTCGGCCGGCTCGTCTTGTGCTTGTCGCCGAAGTCTAAGCGCCTTACGCTTTTCTTAAAATCTCCCCGTAAACTGAAAGAACAGTACAAGAACCCCTAACACACAAACATAGATGGCAAACGGCTTTAAGGAATGTTTCTTCAAATAGCCAATCATCCATCTGACGGCTACATAACCAAATAGGGCAGAGGCAGCGATGCCGACAAGCAAGGAGGATAGCGAGATGGCTTCGCCTTGTCCTTCGAGTAAATCCTTGGTCTGTAGGACAATGGCCCCAGCAATCGCGGGAGTGGACAAAAGAAATGAAAAGTATGCGGCTGTTTCCCGGTCTAATTTCCGCCAAAGTGCTGCCACAATTGTCATACCTGAGCGGGAAATGGCCGGTAGGATTGCGACTGCCTGAAAGGTGCCAATTATAAGGGCATCCTTATAGGTAATATCGTCCATTTTCTTATACCCGTTTTTGGCAGAATCGGCAAGCCACAGGAATAATCCCGTTATTAAAAATTCCCAGCCGATCGTCACGCCAGTTTTGGAAATTTCATCAATATAATCTTTTAATGTAAGACCAAACACAACCGCAGGAATCGTCCCAATAATTAATAAAAAGGTTAACTTGCTAAACGGCTTTTTTAGAATTTTGACAAATTCGTCCTTATAGAAGACAAACACGGCCAGCAATGTTCCAACATGCAGCATGGTATCAAGCAAGAGCCCCGCTTCTTGTAGACCGAATAGATTTCTTCCTAAGTAAAGATGACCGGTGCTGCTAATGGGCAAAAATTCTGTTACACCTTGGATGATTCCGAGGATTAAGGCTTCCAGTTTTGTTAACATAGAATGTATGCTCCCTCTCATACTAAAATAATCTAAGCCTGTACATTTAATAGATATGCAATGATGACGAATACATGAAATTTTATTGTGGTAAATGAATCAATAAAATAACTGTTACAACAATCAAAATAAGTGCAAATCAACCGTGTTCTCCCATAAAATAGGTATATACTGCCTGAGAGGAGAACGCGATTTGGAAAATTCTCATCTTCATTTTAATACGTCTATCGGAGTCAAGAAGCCAGAAAATATTCGAAACAAAGATCAGGCCTGTCCATTTTGCGAAAGAGACCAGCTGACAGACCTTATTTCCGTCGAAGGACCCATCATCCTTTTAAAAAATAAATATCCTGTCCTAGAAAATGCCTATCAAACGGTTTTAATTGAAACAGATGAATGTCAAGGCGATCTATCTACCTATTCAAAAGAGCATCTCCATCGCTTAATTCAATTTGGACTCACGTCTTGGTTAGAAATGGAGAAAAGCGGTCAGTATCGGTCGGTGCTATTTTTCAAAAATCATGGTCCATTGTCGGGAGGGACGATTGCCCACCCGCATATGCAGATTGTCGGGTTACATGATATTGATTATCGAGAAAAAGCAGCACATGATGATTTTGAGGGGATTGTGATTGCGGAGCAGAATAATGTTCGGTTTACCTTATCCACTAAGCCCCGTGTCGGCTTTTATGAATTTAATGTCCAAATGAAGGATAGTCGTTATCAGGACGAGTTTGCGGAGTACATTCAAATCGCGGTTCACTATATCCTGAATCATTTTCCTTTTAGAGCTACAAGCTATAATGTCTTTTTTTATCACCTGGATGATCAAATATATGCTAAAATTGTTTCTCGCTTTGTAACCACGCCGCTGTATATTGGATATGGAATTCCGCAAGTCCCGAATAATCTTGTTTGGATGGCAGATGATGTAAAAGGAATTTATTTTTGAATAAGTTTAAATTTCGACTTCGAGAATTGTCTAGCTCCAGGCGCCATCGGCTCGAGGTCACAAGCCAATCCGTCCAAAAGGTTAAAAAACAACCTTTCGGCCGGCTCGTCTTGTGCTTGTCGCCGAAAGCTAAGCGCCTTGCGCTTTTCTATTTCAATCATGTAAATAAAACCAGCAGCCGGTTAGAAGTTGAGATTTATATGTTTTCAAAATATAATGGAGAAATGGACAAGATTTTGTAAGGTGGAACACATATGACTTCTAATAGCAATACAACTTCAAAACTGGATTACAACCTGGTTTTTATCTTAATCCTACTTTTTATCGCGAGCTGTTTAGCCATTTATAGTGCCCAAGCGAGCGGGCAGTATAAAGAGAACTTTCTCGTCAAGCAAATTTTCTGGTATGTAGTTGGGGCAGGGATTATTGGGTTCATTATGACCTTGGATTCGGACCAATTAAAAAAATTAACCTGGTACGCTTATGGCTTTGGGATCTTTTTGCTAGCGTTCTTAATTGTTGCGCCATCTAGTATTGCCCCGACCATTAACGGTGCAAAAAACTGGTTTAAGGTACCAGGAATTGGTTCTTTACAGCCATCAGAATTTGTGAAGATTTTTATTATTCTAGGTCTGGCTCGTGTAATTGAACAACATCATTTGAAAAATCCGCTTAAAACCCTGCAATCTGATTTTTGGCTCTTAATCAAAATGGGGATGGTGGTGATGGTTCCGTTAGGTCTCATTATCAAACAGGACTTGGGGACATCACTTGTTTTCTTGGCGATTTTAATCGGGATGGTCTTTATTTCAGGTATTTCGTGGAAAATCTTGGTTCCGATGTTTTCCATTGGCATCATCTTCATTGGGGTCATTTTTTATTTTGTTATCTGGGCTCCGGATCTTTTGGAAAAGTACCTTGGGGTAGGGAGTTACCAGCTTCGCCGTATTTATTCTTGGCTTGATCCCTATAGCTATGAAGGTACGGATGCCTATCAGTTGACAAAATCGCTGCTAGCAATCGGTTCAGGTCAAACAGGTGGTAAAGGCTTCGGCAATCGTGAAGTCTATCTGCCTGAAAGCCAAACGGACTTTATTTTTAGTGTCATTGGGGAAGAATATGGCTTTATCGGTTCTAGTGTGTTGATTAGTTTGTTTTTCTTATTGATTTATCATTTAACCAAGGTCGGAATGGAAACAAAGAACCGTTTTTATACGTACATTTGTGTTGGGGTTATCAGTATGATTACGTTCCACGTGTTTCAAAACATTGGGATGACCATTGGTGTTTTACCGATTACAGGTATCCCGCTTCCATTTATCAGCTACGGGGGAAGTGCGCTGATGGGGAACATGATGGGGGTCGGTTTAATTTTCTCGATACGATATCATTATAAAAAGTATATGTTTTCGACATCGGCATAAAAAGAGCGGACAATTGTTCGTTCTTTTTTTTGTAGTCTTGGAAATGATGGATTTACTACTTGTGTTTTTCAGGAGCCGACCAAGGCGCTTGCTCTTTTGTTCTCGTTTAGGAAATTATAAAATTTTCGCTTGTGGATAGCTGTTAATAAAAAGGACTGTCGACGTCCAGCTCCAGCGCCTAGCCCCTCGAGGTCATAAGCCACTCAGGGAATGAAGGCAAAGTACGCCTTCCTTCCCTGAGCGTCTTATGCTTGTCGGGGCTGTTCAAGGCGCTTGCGCTTTTGTTTCTGAGCTGAAACTAGCAAAAACAGGGCCGCTACAAAGGGCAGCCCTGTTTTAAGATGCTATTTTTTTAAAAAGATTTTCTCGATGTCATCCAGCATCAGATTAGCTGCGAGAACACCGCCAGCTGTATTCCAAATTGGATCACTTACTTTGTGTACTTCGCCCTTTTTAGCCACTTCCAGGTTCTTAAATAATGGATCATCAATCCATTCTTTTTCTAATTCAGAACCTTTTCCATCCCCTGTATCATAGGTGAAATAGAAGAGGATGTCTCCGTCCATCGCTGGTATTCGTTCCTTTGTCACATTTAACTCTGCAAAGTCATTCTTGTCTTGACTTTCCGGACGGGCAAAACCAAGGTCATTTAAAATAACACCAGAAAAAGAATCCTTATGATAGATGCGAACTTGGCCAGCCATAAAACGAACCATAGAGACCTTCATCTTCGTTTTGTCACCAAGCTTTTCTTTTAAAGTAGCAATCCGTGAATCGTAATCTTGAATCACTTCCTTTCCTTTATCCACTTTATTGAGTGCCTTCGCATACAATTTAAAGTTCTCTTTCCAGTCACCGCGAAGTGTCTCGGCAAAAACGGTCGGAGCAATCGCACTTAACTGATCATAGATTTTTTCCTGACGCATTTTGTTCCCAATAATTAAGTCAGGCTTTAAAGCAGCAATCGCTTCTACATTTACTTCACTTTCAAGTCCAACCACTTTTACGCCCTTCATTTTATCCGCAATGTGCTCATACCAAGGATTACCCGTGAACGATTGAACAGCTCCAACAGGTTTCACTCCTAATGCTAAAAGAGCTTCTGTACCTTCATTTGTGAGAATGACGACCCGTTTCGGTGTCCCCTTAATCGTAGTAGACCCCATGGCATGTTCCACCGTATAGCTTTTTTCATCTGTTGTCTTTGGTGTTTCACTTTTTACTGTTGTTTTCTCATCGGTACCTCCGCATGCAGCTAATAAGAATATAGCCATAAGTGAGAAGATAGAGAAAATCATTTTGATTGCTTTCATTGTGTATGTATCCCCCTTGAAAAATAATTGATAATGATTTTCATTTACAATCCAATCATAATTTGCCTTTCAAGCACCTGTCAACACTTAATTGAAAATGATTATCAAAATCATTGACAGTTATTATCCATAAAAGTAGACTAAAAGAAAATGAGTTTGAAAGGGTTTCAAATCAATGCTGTTAAAAAGTTCAACATTCAAATGGTCTGGCATAATTGTTGCGGTTATCCTAATGCTGCTATTAATGTGTGCTAGTGTCATTTTTGGTTATACGGACACAAGCTGGAAAACGGCTGTCGATACTTATACGAATTACAATGGTTCAAATGAACAGATTATTATCCAAACAGTCAGGGTCCCGAGAGCATTAATCGCAGCAGCTGTAGGATCCAGTCTGGCAATTGCAGGGACGCTCATGCAAACCTTAACGAAAAACCCACTGGCCTCTCCTGGAATATTTGGAATCAATGCAGGGGCAGGCTTTGCTGTAGTAGCAGCAGTTACCCTATTCAAGGTAACCGATCTACAGACTTTTAACGGACTTGCCTTTTTGGGTGCGGCAGTTGCAGCATTTTGTGTGTATGGGGTTGGATCCTTTGGAAGGGAAGGGCTGACTCCTATGAAGCTTACTCTTGCTGGAGCAGCTATCGCTGCTATGTTTTCTTCTTTTACGCAAGGCTTACTCGTCATCAATGAAGCTGCACTTGAGCAGGTATTGTTTTGGCTGGCCGGTTCGGTTCAAGGAAGAAAGCTTGAAACTTTAAGCGCCGTGTTACCATATATCGGAATTGGCTGGGTGGGGGCAATTTTAATTGCTGGCAAACTGAATATCCTGTCCATGGGGGAAGATGTTGCAAAAGGACTGGGCTTACATACAGGAATTGTTAAAATTACGATTGGTATCTTAGTTATTCTTTTAGCAGGGGGGGCTGTGGCAGTAGCCGGTCCTATTGGCTTTGTTGGGATTGTCATCCCACATATTACACGAACCATCGTCGGAATTGACCATCGTTGGGTAATCCCTCTATCGGGAATTCTTGGTGCAGTACTGTTACTTGCAGCAGATATCGCTGCTAGATATCTTTTAATGCCCTCAGAGGTACCTGTAGGGGTAATGACTGCGATTATTGGAACTCCATTCTTTATTTACATCGCAAGAAGGGGGTTCAATGGCAAATGAGCAATTATCATAACTTCCGTCCTTTTAAGGGCAAGATATCTTTTTTAATTGATCGAAAAGCGGCACTTTTGTACTTCATTTTGCTCCTTGTTACCTTCTTTGTTTTAGTATTTAGTACAGGAGCGGGGGACATGAAGATTAAGCCGCTAACTGTTGTAAAAGTATTATTTGGCGGCGGCCCGGAAATGGAGAAGCTCATTATCACCTCTTTCCGCTTACCCCGGATTATTGTTGCTTTATTAGTTGGGATGTCTTTAGCAGTGGCAGGAGGTATTCTCCAAGGAATGATTCGCAACCCATTAGCTTCTCCGGATGTTCTTGGAATAACAGGGGGAGCAGCTTTTGCCGTGGTTGGATTTTTAGCAGCATTTAGCGATAAAAATAATGCTTTAACCATAAGTATTGCGTGGTTACCATTAGCAGCTTTTCTAGGGGCCGGACTCGTTGCTTTTTTAGTTTATTTCCTTGCTTGGAAAAATGGTGTTTCACCAATAAGGCTGGTATTGATTGGGATAGGGATATCAACCTTAATGCAGGCATTAACAACATTAATGATGATTATGGGACCCATCTATCAAGCGAGCCAGGCGAATATCTGGATTACCGGTACAGTCTATGGATCCAATTGGAAAAACGTTATGACACTATTGCCTTGGACCATTATTTTCCTACTCATAGCCTTCATTTCAGCGCGGTCAATTAATATTCAGGAGCTTGGTGATGAGGTGACAACTGGACTAGGCGGAAAGGTCCAAAAACAGCGGTTCTTGCTATTACTGATTAGTACAGCATTGATTGGCAGTTCAGTCGCCTTTGCTGGAGGAATTGGTTTTGTCGGATTAATGGCACCCCACATGGCAAGGAGATTAGTCGGCTCCTCATTTGGGGCATTACTTCCCATCTCTGCGTTATTGGGTGGAATCCTTATTATGGTGGCCGATTTAATCGGAAGGACCTTGTTTTCGCCATTAGAGGTGCCTGCCGGAGTGTTTACTGCAGGGATCGGAGCACCCTATTTTATTTACCTTCTTTTTAAAACGAGAGGTGCATAAAAGTCCATCGTGCTGGGGCAGCGCTACCGAAGCTAATCAAAAAGGAGTTGGCATCATGAGGAATGCAATTGAAACGCAAAGTTTATCTCTTGCATATGGGGAAAATCTCATTATTAAAGAACTGGATTTAGAGATTCCAAAGGGTGAGATTACCGTTTTTATCGGTGGGAACGGCTGCGGAAAGTCTACGCTTCTTCGTTCCATTGCCCGGCTCTTAAAACCGAAATCTGGCGGGATTTTACTGGAAGGGAAAACAATCGCAAAGCTTTCGACAAAAGAGATTGCTAAAAAGATGGCTATCCTGCCGCAATCGCCGTCAGCACCGGAAGGGCTTACTGTTCTTCAGCTAGTTAAACAAGGGCGTTATCCACACCAATCCTGGTTAAAACAGTGGACTGAAGAAGACGAAAAAAAGGTATATGAAGCGCTAATGGCAACTCGACTTGAACATTTGAAAGAAAGAGCAGTCGATTCTCTGTCAGGCGGACAAAGGCAGCGGGCCTGGATTGCCATGACATTGGCACAGGATACAGATATTATTTTATTGGATGAGCCTACTACTTACCTGGATATGACCCATCAAATTGAGATTCTTAATTTATTATTTGAATTAAATGAATTTAAAAATCGAACTGTTGTCATGGTGCTTCACGACCTTAATCTTGCCTGCCGGTTTGCCCATAATATTGTCGCAATTAAGGATCAAAAGGTTTATGCCCAAGGGGCACCTGAGCATGTGATCAGTGGTCAGTTAGTGAAACAGGTATTTGATATGGAATGTGAGATAACCGTGGATCCATTATTTGGTACACCACTCTGTATTCCTTATGGAAAAGGACGACGAATCCTTGATAAGGTGGTTGTGATGAATGGCTGACAAGTTAACAGATATAGAACGGATTCAACTACAACAATCTAACTTGCCACACTCATTTCTTATTAACGATTTGTTGGATGACACATTTCTCAGGGAATTTTTTAAAAAATTTGCACATGCAATCGGAGCGCCAAATGAAAAGGCTGCTGCATCCATGTTAAGTAAACGGTATGCTTTTATTGCTGTTTTATCTCTTTATGCGATGTCAAAATGGAATAAACAACTGAATATGTCATTAAATAAAGGATGCAACAGTTAACGGAGATTTTACTTACTTACTATTTTGAAGCAGAAGGATCCATCTTCGGCACTTACAGTCTCAATCCATTACAAAGATACTTTGGGGATCCTGCGAATATGATAAACTATAACAATGAAGTACGGATGAGGAGTACTTGTTGTTTTTCATATTAGTTAAAGGCAGGAAATCGATGCAAAACTTGTCCATGCACGTAAAAAACCCAGAATGGAAGGTGTCAGGATGAAAAAGGAATTTACTGCTCAGTTCGAAGCATTACTCGAAAAATACAGTGAGCTTTTAGTTGGTGAAAGTACGGAAGAGACGAAAGAAAAGGTAAAGGCGTGGGCCTTATATACCCATATTGCTAAGTCTATGCCAGCCTTAGCCAAGCACTGGAACGAACTCTATCCTGATGGAAAAGAAGAAATGAAGCAGATTAGTTATGAAATAAAGCAGTTGAATGAGCAGCATCGAAAAGCGAATAAATAAAAAAACGGCCATGTATGAAACATGGCCGATTCTCTTACAATTGATCGTCAGAGCCAGATTGGTTGCTGTCTGTAGGCTTGTAAGTTTGGCTGGAAGCAGATTGTTGTGCACGGTTATTAATATCTGTCATGTCATTTTCTTCACCAAATTCTGTGGCGTAATTCGGTTTACCATAGTTCTGTTGAGTAGTATTTGCTTGGGTATCTCCGATCCGAGCAAATAATAATGGGATACAAACAAGTCCGGACAGTCCGACAAGGCTATAAATGATTCTAGATAAGGCTGAGTCCTGCCCGCCAAAAAGAGCAGCTACTAAATCAAATTGGAATAAACCAATCAGACCCCAGTTAATGGCCCCAATAATGACTAAAACCAAAGCAATCCGTGATAAGGTTCGCATGAATTTCACCTCCTGAATCGTAATGGAAGATATCGATACTAGCATGTGTAAAAAAATAAATATCATTCAGGTGTAGAAAAAGAAAACAGGCTGAATTTCAGCCTGTAAAAAAACATAAGATTTTTGAATATACTTTGAGAATTGTCCAGCTCCAGCGCCTAGGGGCTCTTAGGTCTAAGCCAAGCCGTCAAGAAGGCTATAGTGCAGCCTTCTCGCCGGCTTGTCTAGCCTGTCGCCCCTGTTCAAGGCGCTTCCGCTTATCTTTTAAATTGACTATTCTGGCTGTTTTGCTTGTCAACTTGTTGTTCTTCATTACCTGGACCGCCATTGCCTTTTACACTAGCGGCACTTACACCGGCTTTGGAAGGGTTCTTTTTCATTTTCGCCATACTTATCACCTCGTGATTAGGATGCCCATCCCGTTCCATTTATGCAGGTAAAAAATATGTTCAAAAAATTTTTGAAATTCCGCATTTATCGATTGCACAAATTTTCAAAATATTTTATATTAGTTAGTAGCAAGACTCATTTAACCGTTCATTTTTTTTTGTAATAAAAATGAATGAGTATTCATTCAAAGCCTGAAGGGGGAGACAATGTTGAACCATTTAATAAAAAAAGCTGCAGTCCTCGGATCCGGGGTGATGGGCTCAGGTATTGCTGCTCACTTAGCCAATATCGGCATCCCGACACTATTACTGGACATTGTGCCGCGTGAATTATCAAAAGAAGAGGCAGCAAAAGGATTAACCTTAGCCGACAAACAAGTCCGCAACCGGATTAGCTCACAAAATATCCAAAAATTATTGAAGCAAAAGCCTGCACCATTAACCTCCAAAAAGAATCTCGCCCTGATTGAAGCAGGTAACCTCGAAGATGATCTCATTAAACTGAAGGACGTTGACTGGATCATTGAAGTCGTTGTCGAGAACCTCAACGTAAAAAAACAAGTCTTTGAAAAAGTGGACCAATATCGTAAACCTGGCAGCATTGTCAGTTCCAATACCTCAGGAATATCAGTTGAAGCCATGGTGGAGGGGCGATCAGATGATTTTAAAAAGCATTTCCTTGGAACACACTTCTTTAATCCACCGCGCTACCTAAAATTACTCGAAGTCATCCCAACACAATATACGTCAGCGGAAGTACTTTCATTCATGAAAACTTTTGGAGAGGATGTATTAGGAAAAGGGGTTGTCATTGCTAAGGATACCCCAAACTTTATCGCTAACCGTATCGGTACCTATGGTCTTCTTATAACAGTTAGAGAAATGTTAAAAGCTGGTCTTAGTGTCGGTGAAGTCGATTCGATCACTGGTCCATTAATCGGCAGGGCCAAGAGTGCGACCTTCCGAACACTTGATGTGGTTGGATTAGACACATTTTATCATGTCGCTAATAATGTGTACGAACAGGTCGAGGGTCCAGAAAAAGAGATATTTGAAATTCCCGCCTTCCTCAAATCAATGGTTGAAAAAGGCTGGCTAGGAAGCAAGTCGGGTCAAGGTTTCTTTTTGAAAATAGGAAAAGACATTTTGGAGTTAGATCCTAATACATTAGAATATGGACCACGTAAAAAATTAGCAACGCCAGCGGTAGAATTAGTTAGTCAGGAAAAAGGCACAGCCAATAAATTGAAAGCGCTTGTATATGCGAACGATAAGGCTGGTCAATTTTTATGGAAGACTTTTACGGAGTCATTCATTTACTCTGCTCAATTATTAGGGACTATTGCAGATGATATTGTCGCCATCGACCGTGCGATGAAATGGGGCTTTGGCTGGGAATTGGGACCGTTTGAAGCTTGGGATGCGATTGGGTTGGAAACATCAGTGCAAAAACTGAAAAGTTTAGGTGTTGAGGTACCTACTTGGGTTACTGAAATGCTTGAGAAAGGATATTCATCTTTTTATTTAGAAGAAAACGGCGAGCAATTTTACTATCATAACGGTCAATACCGGCTTGTTGAAACGAACCCTAAGGTAATTGACCTTCAAAAAATAAAAAAACAAATTGGCGTCATTAAAAAGAACAGCGGCGCAAGTCTGATTGATATTGGTGATGGTGTTGCTCTACTAGAGTTCCACTCACCAAACAACGCAATCGGACTCGATATTGTCCAAATGATTAACCACGCTGTCGATGAGGTTGAGAAAAATTATAAAGGTCTGGTCATCGGCAACCAGGGGAAAAACTTCTGTGTTGGGGCAAATCTCGCGATGATGTTAATGGAAGTACAGGATGACAATATTGATGAATTAGATTTGATTGTCCGCCATCTTCATCGTGCCTTGTTAAAAGTGAAGTACAGCTCTAAGCCGGTTGTCGCTGCACCATTTGGCATGACACTTGGTGGCGGTGCGGAGGTTTGTCTGCCTGCAACTCATATCCAAGCTTCCTCTGAAACCTATATGGGGCTTGTCGAAGTGGGTGTTGGTCTGCTCCCAGGCGGCGGTGGAAACAAAGAACTTTACATGAAGCACTTAGCGAACCTGCCAAATGGAGTTCCAATTGATTTGCAAAATGTGGCCAATAAGGTGTTCGAAACGATTGCCATGGCGAAAGTTTCCACCTCTGCTGAAGAAGCAAGGGAAACTAATTTCTTAAGTGCTTCAGACGGAATTAGCTTTAATAGTGATCATCTCCTTTACGATGCCAAACAGACCGTGCTTTCCTTACATGAAAAAGGATATAAACCAAGAATTCGCAGGAAGGTTCCAGTCGTAGGAGAAACGGGCTATGCGACTCTTTTGCTCGGAGCAGAAGCCATGCGGCTATCCGGTTATATCTCAGAGCATGATGTAAAAATTGCCAAAAGAATCGCATATGTGATTGCTGGTGGTCGAGTCCCATTTGGTACCGAAGTCGATGAACAGTATTTATTAGATTTAGAACGAGAGGCATTCTTAAGCCTGATTGTCGAACCAAAATCGCAGCAGCGAATGCAGCATATGCTTGTTAAAGGAAAACCGTTAAGAAACTAAGATAACTAGATTTAGAGAAAGTGAGGGAAATCGAATGAGAGAAGCCGTGATTGTGGCCGGGGCTAGGACTCCGGTTGGTAAGGCAAAGAAAGGATCGCTTGCCCATGTACGTCCGGATGATTTAGGGGCATTGGTCGTAAAAGAAACCCTAAAGCGTGCCGGCATTTATGAAGGAAATATCGATGATTTAATCATGGGCTGTGCGATGCCGGAAGCGGAGCAAGGAAACAACATGGCCCGCAATATTGGAGCTTTAGCAGGTCTTCCCTATACTGTCCCAGCGATTACGATTAATCGTTTCTGTTCATCCGGATTACAGGCAATCGCTTATGCGGCACAAGGAATTATGCTTGGATCTACTGATACAGCCATCGCGGGTGGAGCCGAATCAATGAGCATGATTCCGATGATGGGGCATGTAGTCCGTCCGAATATTAAACTCGCGGAGACCGCTCCGCAATACTATATGGGAATGGGGCATACAGCTGAACAGGTCGCTCAAAAATATGGCATTAGCCGCGCGGACCAAGACGCCTTTGCCGTAAGAAGCCATCAGAAAGCCGCAAAAGCCCTCGCAGAGGGAAAATTTGTAGATGAAATTGTTCCCGTCGATGTAACCGTTCGGACGGTTGGAAATGACCAAAAACTAGTTGAAAAAACGTTTTCCTTTTCTATGGACGAAGGAGTTCGCCCAGATACCAATCTAGAGACACTCGCGAAGCTTCGGCCAGCTTTTTCCGTTACTGGTTCTGTAACTGCTGGTAATGCCTCCCAAACAAGTGACGGAGCGGCAGCCTTAATGCTGATGGACCGAGAAAAAGCACAAGCACTCGGATTGAAGCCACTAGCGAAATTCCGCTCGTTTGCGGTTGGGGGTGTCCCGCCAGAAATCATGGGTGTCGGGCCGGTTGTCGCCATTCCACAAGCGGTTAAGCTGGCAGGTCTGGAGTTATCGGATATTAACTTATTTGAATTAAATGAAGCCTTTGCCTCTCAATCCCTGCAAGTTATCCGGGAACTGGGGTTAAATGAAGAAATTGTCAACGTCAATGGCGGTGCGATTGCCCTTGGACATCCGCTTGGCTGTACAGGCGCAAAACTAACGCTCTCGTTAATTCACGAATTAAAACGCCGCAACGAACAATTTGGCGTTGTGACCATGTGTATTGGCGGCGGAATGGGCGCAGCCGGAGTATTTGAATTATTAGCATAAAAGGAGGAATTTTTAATGGCAGATACGAAGAAAGTTGTCAAAGGCGGAAGCTTTTTAATTGAGGATCCTTCCTATCAGGATATTTTTACCCCGGAGGATTTTAACGACGAGCACTTAATGATTGCCCAGACCGCTTCAGACTTTGTCGAAAAAGAAGTCGTCCCGCAGCTTGAGCATTTAGAAAACCATGAATTTGATCGGACGGTCAAACTGTTAAAGAAAATGGGTGAGCTGGGTCTGTTAGCGGTTGATGTTCCCGAAGAATTTGAAGGACTTGGTTTAGATAAAATCACCTCGTCACTGATTACCGAAAAAATGGCGGGTGCCGGCGGATTTTCCCTTTCCTATGGAGCGCACGTCGGGATTGGCTCCCTGCCAATCGTCTTATTTGGTAATGATGAGCAGAAGAATAAATATCTACCTGCCCTTGCCTCTGGCGAAAAAATTGCCGCTTATGCTTTAACCGAGCCTGGGTCCGGTTCAGATGCCCTTGGCGCTAGAACAACTGCCAAACTAAATGCAGCAGGTACTCATTATATCCTAAATGGTGAAAAGCAATGGATTACCAATGCTGGTTTTGCCGATGTATTCGTGGTGTACGCGAAAATCGATGGAGAGCATTTTTCCACTTTTATTGTGGAACGGGATTTCCCAGGTGTGTCCACTGGTGCGGAAGAAAAGAAAATGGGAATTAAGAGCTCTTCGACTCGGACGTTGATTTTAGAAGATGTGCCAGTTCCGGTTGAAAATCTCCTAGGTGAGTATGGGAAAGGGCATGTGATTGCCTTTAATATCTTAAACATTGGCCGTTATAAATTGGCAGTCGGCGCTGTCGGCGGTTCGAAGAAAGCTTTTGATATGACCGTTAAATACGCCAATGGTCGTAAACAATTTAAAACCGCGATATCCCAATTCAATTTAACCAAAGAAAAGTTCGGAACGTTGGCATCGAAAATCTATGCGGCGGAAAGTTCTGTTTACCGTACCATTGGTTTATATGAAGAAAACCAAGGAAAGCTGTCCACTGAAGATGCAAAAGATCTAAAAAAGGTGGCCAGTGCGATCGCAGAGTATGCCATTGAATGCTCGGTGAACAAATTCTTTGCAAGCGAAGTATTATCCTATGTCGTTGATGAAGGGGTACAAATCCATGGCGGTTATGGTTTCATGCAAGAGTATCCAATTGAAAGAGCCTATCGGGATTCCCGGATTAATCGAATTTTTGAAGGAACCAATGAAATTAACCGGCTCTTAGTGCCAGGCACCCTTGTGAAAAAAGCAATAAAAGGTGAGCTGCCACTCTTCCAAAAAGCATTAGCACTACAAGAGGAATTAATGATGTTAATGCCAGAAGAGCCTGGTGACGAGCCATTAGCACAAGAAAAATACCTCGTCAGAAATGCGAAAAAGATTGCTTTATTGGCTTCCGGCTTGGCGGCGCAGAAATTCGGTAAGGCATTAGAAAGAGAACAAGAAATTTTAGCAAATATTGCGGACATTATTTCCAACGTCTATGCCATGGAATCCGTTGTGCTTCGCACTGAAAAGGCGATTACCAAAGACGGCTTAGATAAGAACAAACAGAAGCTTCTTTATACCCAAATCTTCTGTCAAGAAGCCTTTAACGAAATCGAAGCATCCGCTAAAGAATCGCTTGTTGCGATTGAAGAAGGCGATACACTGCGTATGATGTTAACGTCCCTTCGCAAATTTACACGCCATCAGCCAATCAATGTGATTGCGAAAAAACGTGAAGCAGCTGATGTCTTAATTGAAGAAGAACGCTATACCGTCTAAATAAAGGAGCCCTGTCATTTGATGGGGCTCTATTATATTTTTTTAAAGTGAAGGAAATAATTCAAAAGGTGTCGAATTTACCTGATGAAAGGACAGTCCATTAGGATTTTCGAAGGCCTTATGATAAAATTTTTATGAATGAATGTTTGGGTGGTGAAAATCTTGGCTTTAACATTTTATTGGTATCCAAAATGCGGTACCTGCCGAAACGCGAAAAAATGGCTAGATGCACATCATCTTTCCTATGAAGAAGTACATATTGTCGAGCAGCCCCCTTCACGAGAACAACTACAGGAGCTATACCAAAAAAGCGGCTTAGAATTAAAGCGATTTTTTAATACCAGTGGTTTAAAATACCGTGAATTAGGGATAAAAGATAAAATCAACACAGCATCAGAGGATGAACTGCTCGATTTGCTGGCATCTGATGGGATGTTAGTCAAAAGGCCGATCTTGACGGATGGAGAGCGTGTTACTGTCGGCTTTAAAGAAGAAGAGTTTGAAAAAACTTGGCTCTAGCTTCTAATTTATGCAAATTGGAGGGATGTTTCAAATGAGTACACCAAAAGATTTACGTTATTCTGAAGAACATGAATGGGTGAAGGTAGAAGGCGAAAAAGTCCGCGTCGGGATTACTAAATTTGCCCAGCATGAACTAGGCGATATTGTTTTCGTTGAACTTCCAGAAGTAGGCGCAGAAGTAACTGCTAACGAACCATTTGGCAGTGTTGAATCTGTAAAAACCGTATCAGAACTATATGCACCAGTAAGCGGTAAAGTAGTAGAAATCAACGAAGAATTAAGTGACAGCCCTGAGTTTGTCAACGAGTCACCATATGAAAAAGCATGGATGATTGTCATTGAGCCTTCTAATTTAAGTGAAGTTGATAACTTAATGACGTCTGAACAATACGATGAAATGATAAAAGAAGACTAATTTGTTGTGTAAAGCACCTAGATTATGGGTGCTTTTTCACTTATATTTCCACTCTTTTTCTGAGCCCTGTCTGGGAAGACTAATGCTAAACAAATTGAAGAGGGTGGATGTAATGACGTTAAAACAGCAAAAGATTGATGTAACAGATCGTGTGGTTGGCAAGTTAAAAAATGGTCAAATCGAACTCTTCCTTGAAAATACATCGATTGGAAAAATAAAACTTTCTGATCAGATGCAAGTCGAATTGGATCATCATTTCGAGGCAGAACAACAAAAAATCTATCAGAATGTGACCGTTTCTGAACAGCCGAATGCTAAATATACCGATTGTGATGATGGTGGATGGTGTTAATATTTTTCGAGCAAAAACCTATTTCTAAGTGGACAAACATGATATAGTTAATTTACTAACAAGAAGTTCACTAAATCAATATTTTAGAATATGTTAACATAAACAACTTTATATTACAGGTGATGGGATATGAATGATACGTATGTTGACAAAGTTCTTATTGTCGAAGGTAAATCCGATAAAATGAAGGTTAAGAGTATAGTGAAGGAACCTGTGGAGATCATTTGTACAAATGGAACGATTAGTCATTCGAAGCTAGAGGAATTAATTGATTTTCTTGAGGATAAGGATGTATATATCCTGGTGGATGCAGATGATTCAGGTGAGAAGCTTCGAAAACAATTTAAACGTGAATTTCCTCAGGCCGAGCACTTATATATTGATCGGATGTATCGAGAGGTTGCGACTGCGCCCGACCACCACCTGGCAACGGTTCTGTTAGGGGCCAACATTGATGTCCATGCCGAGTATTTAGAAATGAGTTAATGTGTAATGAATGAATGGAATCGAACTGATCTGGCTGATTTCCTTGATCGTAAGGAAATTGGTTTGTTATATTTTTATACTCCTCTATGTGGTACCTGTCAGGTTGCATCGAGAATGCTGCAGATTGTTGAGGAACTAGTAGAGGTTGAAACAGGGAAAATGAACCTGAATTTTTATCCGGATTTGGCTAAGAATTTTGCGGTGGAAAGTGTACCTTTCCTGTTAATTATTCGTAACGGCGAGGTTCAGGAGGCCATTTATGCGTTTCATTCGGTCCCGTTTTTGCTTGATAAAATTAAATCTTATCTTGGATGAGCAGATGCGTTGAGGCGCATCTGTTTTTTTTGTGGGAATTTAAAAAATAGCCAGACTGGTTAAAATAAAGGTAAATATTGCTCGTTTCAGGAGAAAGAGAACTGTAACTGTCAAAATAAAAAAGTATAATGCCTGTTTTGGAAATAAGAACCCGGAAGCGGTCAAAATAAAAAAGTATAATGCCTGTTTTGAGAAATAAGAACCCGGAAGCGGTCAAATAAAAAAGTATAATGCCTGTTTTGAGAAATAAGAACCCGGAAGCGGTCAAAATAAAAAAGTATAATGCCTGTTTCGGGGAAAAAGAGCCCAGAGCGGTCAAAATGAAAAAGTATAATGCCTGTTTCGGAAAAAAAGAGCCCAGAGCGGTCAAAATAAAAAAGTATAATGCCTGTTTCGGGAAAAAAGAGCCCAGAGCGGTCAAAATAAAAAAGTATAATGCCCGTTTCAGGAGAAAGAAAGCAGGAGCGGTCAAAATAAAAATATATAATGCCCGTTTTAGGAAAAAAAGAGTCATAACGGTCAAAATAAAATTAGAATAGGTTTTAACAAAAAAATGAGAGCCACCTTGGTTCCAAACCAAAATGACCCTAAAACCATGTTATTCAAAAATTAGCCCCTTGGTCTTTCCTGTACAATTCAAGTTTTGTTTTAAAACTCTCCTTATTGTCTTCTTCGAATCAATTACCTCACACCACTCATACACCAAATTAGTCGTAATCTTCTCATTTGGATAAAGCAACCTAATCTCCTCCACCATCCTTAACACCGCAGCATCAAGCCCCTCAAGATGACCGCACACCTCACATTGTAAATGTCTACCACAAAACGAAACATGAAAGGAGCCGCAAACACCACAAATAAACCCCTTCTTTACCTTATCAATCGTATACCTAGTATACTTTTCATAAGGAGATTCAATTCGATGCATGGATACCAATTGTTCAGCAAGCCCCTTATGGCGTCCGGTTAAAGTGGATGATTTCCTATTTAATTTCTTCATAAAATCAGGAAGCTGATTAGGATAAATAATGGGTTTATTCAAGGGGGATTGATAAAGGTGAAATCTGGGGTTAATAAAAATAACAAAACCTTCAATCGTCACGCGAACACCAAGACTTTGGAATAGCTGCCGCAACAGAGATTGACACCGTTCCAATTGTAATAGAGGATTCTTAATTTCCTTTTTCGAGGCAAGCGAGCGAAAAATGCCATTCTCATAATAAAAATCTCCTTCAAAATTTTTCACTTCGAACAAATAAAGTAGATCTTGAGTGATCATCAATGTATCAATTTGAAACTTATTGCCATTCAAATCTAGGAACAAATCGTCACATTTAAGTGTTTCTGTCAACGAATCAAACATCACTTCCCCTTCATAACCTTTTGCCAGATTATGAAAACGCTGCTTATCAGTTTCTATTAAATCTGCACGCACATCTAATGACCTTAATAGTTTTAATTCCAGTGACTCAGTTCGTTCTTTAAAAATCATATGCCACATCCTTTCTTCAACCTATCTTCATTTTATAAAAAATTTCCCGACCAATAATTGAAAAATTTCTAACAATTCGAAGCAGCTCCACAATCTTCTAAAAGAACCGACATATTTCTCAGGGAATTGTCGACCGATTATCAAAGGAATCCCGGCTAACATGATGAATTAGTTAGCTAATACGCCCAAAGACCGGAGTGATTAATATGAAAGAATTGGCAGAAAAATTCATTGAAACTTTCACATTACAGGCCCATGTTCTCGGCTTAATTAAACATGCAGACATAAAAGTCAAATTTAGTTGTGGTTTGGAATCCGCCATAATTGAAATCCAAAACGGCAAAATGTCCTTACTCAACAATCAAGATTCAATATGGTACGAAATCAAAGGGGATTGGACTGCGATGATGCAGCTTTTTGAAGGCACCGAACGCTTACGGGTACTCGAACACAAAGGGCATCTTACCGTATCTGCCTCATTAAGAACGACATTGTTGCTTGAATCAATATTCTTTTTAACAAAAGCACATAAGAATCTTGCTAAAGTTATTTAATCCAAGGGCTTGACTCGGAATTAAAACTCTAGTAATCTACAAGTACAGAAAAAATCGTTGACACCCTATTTTATCCGTGATACGATAACTTTTGTTGAAATAATAAATTTATTTAAATAATATAATTTTTCAAAAAATGAATATAGTAGCTGTATACTCTTATCAAGAGAGGTGGAGGGATGTGCCCGATGAAGCCCGGCAACCGTCAATTCAATTGAAATGGTGCCAATTCACACAAAGCGTTTGCTTTGGGAGATGGGAGAAAGGTTCGTTTTATAATACCTTTCTGCCATGTGTAGAAAGGTATTTTTATTTTTCTGAAATAATAGAATCCTTTTAATACATACAGTTAAACCTATATTCAACTAATGCAAAAAAGTAGGTGATGTCATGATTTCAATACAGAATGTTCGGAAAATCTTCCCGAGTAAAAAAGGTGCATTGAAGGCAGTGGATGATGTAAACCTTGAAATTCAAGAGGGAGAAATATTCGGTGTAATTGGTTATAGTGGTGCCGGAAAAAGTACATTAATCCGCATGTTAAATGGATTAGAACTTCCAACAGAAGGAAGTGTAACAGTTGCTGGTCGCGTAATATCCAAAATTAAAGGTGCTGAACTTCGAAAAGCCCGTCAAGAAATCAGCATGATATTCCAGCATTTTAACTTGCTGTGGTCGAGAACCGTCAGTCAAAATATCGCTTTCCCGCTAGAAATTGCTGGTGTCAATGGAGCGGAGCGAAAGAAACGAGTACAAGAGCTAATTAAACTCGTTGGTTTAGAAGGCAGGGAAAATGCCTATCCATCAGAATTGAGCGGCGGACAAAAGCAACGGGTTGGTATTGCAAGGGCTCTTGCGAATAATCCGAAAGTATTATTATGTGATGAAGCCACATCGGCACTTGACCCACAAACTACTGATTCGATCCTGGATTTATTGGTCGACATCAATAAGCGCCTGGGTCTAACGATTGTTTTAATTACGCATGAAATGCACGTGATTCGCAAAATCTGTCACCGCGTCGCTGTGATGGAAGGTGGAAGGGTCGTTGAACTTGGCAGCGTGCTTGATGTATTTAAAAATCCACAGCAGCCGATTACAAAGAGATTCGTTCAACAAGTTTCTGAAGAAGAAGATACAAAGGAAACGGTTGACCATTTGCTCGAACAGTATCAGTCAGGTCAAATTGTCCAATTAACCTTTATTGGTGAATCTGCGGAACAGCCAGTCATTACGAATTTAATTCGTCATCATCAAGTGACCGTCAATATTTTACAAGGGAAAATAGCGCAAACGCAAAATGGATCCTATGGAACCCTGTTCATTCATATTGATGGGGACGAAAAAGAAGTTAACGAAGCCGTTGATTTCATTCGCTCTCAAGCTGTAGGAGTGGAGGTGGTTACAAATGATTAAACAATATCTGCCAAATGTTGACTGGTTAATTATGTGGGAAGAAACCAAAAATACTCTATATATGACAGGTATTTCAGTGGTAGCAGTCTTTATTCTGGGTACCTTGCTGGGATTAATCCTATTTCTAACTTCCAAGGGGAACCTTTGGGAAAATAAGCCGATCAATGCCGTCATTAGTGCGGTAGTCAATGTTTTTCGTTCAATTCCATTTATTATACTGATAGTCCTATTAATTCCCCTCACCACGTTATTAGTAGGTTCGATGATTGGTGAGAATGCAGCATTACCTTCCCTCATAATTGGAGCCTCCCCGTTTTATGCAAGATTGGTGGAAATTGGTCTAAGGGAAATTGACAAAGGGGTTATTGAAGCAGCAAGAAGCATGGGTGCAACCACATGGACCATCATCTGGAAGGTGTTACTGCCTGAATCGATGCCTGCTTTAATTTCAGGGATTACGGTTACCGCAATTGCCACTGTTAGTTATACCGCGATGGCAGGTGCAATTGGTGCAGGTGGTCTAGGGAACCTTGCTTATAACTATGGGTTCCAACGAAACCAGAACGATGTGACCTTGATTGCGACTGTAATTATTTTACTTATTGTTTTTGTTATTCAGTTTATCGGTGATTTTATCACTTCAAAATTAGATAAAAGATAAAAGGAGAGGTCAACATGAAAAAATGGTTAACATTAATTTTATCAGCGGCACTTGTGCTAGCACTAGCTGCTTGCGGTAAGTCGACTGACAAGTCAGAAAGTACTGACAGCAAGACAACGAAATTGGTTGTCGGAGCTTCAACAGTTCCACACGCAGAAATCTTAGAACAAGCAAAACCAATCCTTAAGAAAAAAGGAATTGATTTAGAAATTAAAACATTTACTGACTATATCCTTCCGAACAAAGCATTGGCGTCAAAAGAATTAGACGCAAACTATTTCCAACACATCCCATACCTAAACTCACAAAATAAAGAGTTTGGTTATGGATTTGTCAATGCTGGCGGGATTCACATCGAGCCAATTGGTGTTTATTCAAAGAAATATAAAAACCTAAAAGATCTTCCAACAGGTGCTCATTTAATTATGAGTAACTCTGTTGCTGACCACGGTCGTTTGCTTTCATTACTTGAAGCTCAAGGTTTAATCAAATTAAAATCTGGTATTGATAAGACAAAAGCAGAAATCAAAGACGTTGTTGAAAATCCAAAGAAATTAGTATTTGATGCAAATTATGAAGCAAAACTTTTACCACAGATTTATAAGAACGGCGAAGGTGATGCGGTTTTAATTAACTCAAACTATGCAATTGAAGCTGGTTTAAACCCAATGAAAGATGCGATTGCTCTTGAAGACAAGAATTCCCCATATGTGAACGTAATTGCAGTCCGCAAAGGTGATGAAAACAAGCCAGCAATCAAAACACTTGTAGAGGTTCTTCACTCTAAAGAAATTCAAGACTTCATCATCAAGAAATACAAAGGTGCTGTAGTACCGGTTTCTCAATAATTTAAATAGTAGACCTATTGGGGAAGTCAGTGAATGTTCACTGGCTTTTCCTTGTTTTTGCTATACATGAAAGAAGTCAATTGGGTAAAAATAGAAAGGTATTTATGGTCTATTACAGTTGGAAATAAACGAAAAATAGGGTATGATTTATTTCGAGTGTATTTTACATAAGGGGTTATTATCAGAATTTTCTTTTAAAAATCCTTTTTATATTCTCAATTAGCATAACCTTAATGAAAATCAACCTTTGTTTTTCCTGTTTAAGAGTTGCTAATACATTTCATTTGTTATAAGATTGTAATGAGAATAAAATGAGAATAAGAGTTACAAAACCAACTTGCTTTGCAAGCTAATAACACTTTCTTTTCGGAGGTATAAATATGGCTGGATCTACTTTAACGATCAAAGATTTACATGTAGAAATTGATGGGAAAGAAATTTTAAAAGGTGTCAACCTTGAGATAAAGGGCGGAGAAATTCACGCGATCATGGGACCAAATGGTACAGGTAAATCAACCTTATCATCAGCGATCATGGGACATCCAAAATATGAAGTAACGAGCGGTTCTATTACACTTGACGGACAAGATGTTCTTGAAATGGAAGTAGATGAGCGCGCACGCGCAGGTCTATTCTTAGCAATGCAATATCCAAGTGAAATCAACGGCGTAACAAATGCCGATTTTTTACGTTCAGCGATTAACAGTCGTTTAGGTGAAGGAAACGAAATCTCTCTTATGAAGTTTATCCGTAAGATGGATAAGCAAATGGAATTTCTTGAAATGGATTTAGATATGGCACAGCGTTATCTAAATGAAGGATTCTCCGGCGGTGAGAAAAAACGTAACGAAATTCTTCAATTAATGATGATTGAACCAAAAATTGCCATCTTGGATGAAATTGACTCTGGTCTTGATATCGATGCCCTAAAGGTTGTTTCTAAGGGTGTTAATGAAATGCGCGGAGAAGATTTCGGCTGTCTAATTATTACGCATTATCAACGTCTTTTAAACTATATCACTCCTGACCATGTGCATATTATGATGCAAGGCCGTATTGTTAAATCAGGCGGAGCTGAGCTGGCACAACGCTTAGAAGCAGAAGGATATGACTGGATCAAACAAGAGCTTGGCATTGAAGATGAAACAGTTGGGCAAGAAGCGTAACAGAGTGTTAGGAGGATTACAATGACAACAGAAACCAAATTACCAGTTGATCAGGAATTTGTCCGCTCATTCTCCAAAGACATGAATGAGCCTGCATGGTTTGAAGAATTCCGGCTTAAAGCGTTAAACGAATTTGAGCAGCTTTCCATGCCTAGACCTGATAAAACTAAAATTGATAAATGGAACTTTACACAGTTTCAACAGCACACGGTTAAAAGTGATGCCTATCCATCACTTGATGCTCTTCCAGACGAAGTAAAAGCATTAGTGAGCTTGGATAATGAAAATAAAAATCTTTATATCCAACGGAATCAAACGCCAGCTTTTTTAACTTTATCAGATGAGTTGAAAAGTCAGGGTGTCATTTTTACAGATATAATTACAGCTGCAAGAGAACATGGCGATCTTTTGAAAAAGTATTACATGACTCAAGCAATCAATATGGATGAACATCGTTTAACTGCCCTTCACGCAGCGCTCGTGAACGGAGGAGTTTTCCTATACATTCCGAAAAATGTAGAAATCAAAGAACCAATTCAGGCAGTATATGTACACGATAATCCAGAGGCTAACCTTTTTAATCATGTTATTGTTGTCGCAGAAGACAATAGTGCTGTCACATATGTAGAAAACTATATTTCTACAGTGGAAAGCTCAAATACCCTTGCGAATATCTTGACTGAAGTCATCGCCAACGTAAATGCAAAAGTTCAATATGGAGCTGTTGATTACTTGGCAAAAGGAATCACTACCTATGTAAACCGCCGCGGTGTGGCTGGAAGAGATTCCTCGATTGAATGGGCACTTGGTCTTATGAATGAAGGAAACACGATTTCAGAAAACACAACCAACTTGCTTGGTGATGGTGCACAGGGCGACACAAAAACAGTCGTAGTCGGTCGTGGGGACCAAACGCAAAACTTTACCACTAAGGTTGTTCACTTCGGGAAAAATACAACCGGAAACATTTTAAACCATGGGGTTGTTAAAGATAGTGCAACATCCATCTTTAATGGTATTGGTAAAATTGAACATGGTGCATCTAAGTCAGATGCCGAGCAAACTTCTCGTGTCCTAATGCTAAGTGAAAAAGCACGTGGAGATGCGAATCCAATTTTATTAATTGATGAAGATGATGTAGTTGCAGGACATGCGGCTTCTGTCGGACGCGTTGATCCAATTCAACTATACTATCTAATGAGCCGCGGAATACCAAAAACAGAAGCAGAGCGTTTAGTGATTCATGGCTTCCTTGCGCCTGTTGTGAAACAGCTTCCGATCGAAGGAGTAAAGAAACAATTAACTGAAGTGATTGAAAGGAAAGTTCGCTAATGAACATCCAAGATATTCGCAGCCAGTTTCCAATCCTTCATCAAGAAGTGAATGGTAAGCCATTGGTTTACTTAGATAGCTCGGCGACTTCTCAAAAACCGCTGCAGGTTATCGAAACAGTTGAAAAATATTACCGTGAAATCAATTCTAATGTCCATCGTGGTGTTCATACGCTTGGAACAAGAGCAACGGACGCCTATGAAGGGGCAAGGGAAAAGGTTCGTAAATTTATAAACGCCAAATCTACTCAGGAAGTTATTTTTACAAGAGGTACCACGACTTCCCTTAATACGGTTGCCGCAAGTTATGCAGCTGCCAATTTAAAGGAAGGCGACGAAATCGTCATAACCTACATGGAACACCATAGTAACATTATTCCATGGCAACAGGTGGCGAAACGGACAGGTGCCCAGTTAAAATACATTCCACTTCAGGAAGATGGCACTCTTTCATTAGACGACGTTCGGGCAACCATTTCAGCTAATACAAAAATTGTCTCTGTGATGCAGGTTTCTAACGTACTTGGTGTCATGAATCCGGTAAAAGAAATTGCACAAATTGCTCATGAGAATGGAGCCATCATGGTCGTGGATGGTGCTCAAAGTGCGCCACATATGAAGATTGATGTTCAAGATCTTGATTGTGATTTCCTTGCATTCTCTGGACATAAAATGTGTGGACCAACAGGCATTGGTGTCCTGTATGGAAAGAAACATCTCCTTGAAAACATGGAGCCCATTGAATTTGGCGGCGAGATGATTGATTTTGTCCACTTGCAGGAATCAACTTGGAAGGAGCTGCCTTGGAAGTTTGAAGCGGGTACCCCAATTATCGCCGGGGCAGTTGGTCTTGGAGCAGCAATTGACTTCTTAAATGAAGTTGGTCTTGACAATATTGCGGAACATGAGCATAAGCTTGCTGCTTATGCACTTGAAAAATTGTCCGAGGTTGAAGGCATGACGATTTATGGTCCGCTTGATGCGGCCAAACGGGCTGGACTTATTACATTTAATATTCAAGATGTTCATCCACATGATGTTGCAACTGTATTGGACGCAGAAGGAATTGCGGTCCGTGCAGGACATCACTGTGCACAGCCGTTAATGAGATGGCTGAAAGCTTCAGCTACGGCACGTGCAAGTTTTTATTTATACAATACAGAAGAAGATATTGATAAACTCGTTGAAGGGCTTGTCAAAACAAAGGAGTATTTCAGCGATGTCTTCTAAAAATATAGATCTAGATGCATTATACCGTCGAGTCATTATGGACCATTACAAAAAACCCCGCAATCGCGGTGTGTTAGAGGATGGTAGCCATACGATTAATATGAATAACCCTACATGTGGCGACCGCATTCAATTAACCTTTAAGGTCGAAGATGGAATCATCAAGGAAGCAAAGTTTGAAGGAGAAGGCTGTTCGATTTCGATGTCTTCCGCCTCGATGATGACGCAGGAGATCAAAGGGAAAAAAGTTGAAGAGGCACTTAAATTATCAGAGATTTTTTCTGAAATGATGTTAGGTCATGATCACGATGATTCCATTGATTTAGGTGATATTGAAGCACTTCAAGGTGTTTCTAAATTCCCTGCTAGAATTAAATGTGCAACATTAGCATGGAAGGCAATGGAAAAGGGATTAAAGGGCGAGGAACAAGAGTAAAACAAACTGAGAAAGTGAGGCGTCTAACCTTTGGGTGAAAAGGCGCTTTCACTTTTCTAATAAGGAGGAACTCGACGATGGCGAAGAAGATGCCGGAAATCGGTGATTATAAATATGGTTTTGCCGATAAAGACGTTTCCATATTCCGTTCAAAACGTGGTTTAACACGTGAGATTGTTGAAGAAATTTCAAAGATGAAGAATGAGCCACAGTGGATGTTAGATTTCCGCTTAAAGTCTCTTGAGCATTTTTACAATATGCCAATGCCACAATGGGGCGGCGACTTAAATTCTTTAAGCTTTGATGAAATTACGTACTATGTAAAACCATCTGAAAAATCCGAGAAATCTTGGGATGAAGTACCAGAGGAAATTAAAGCGACTTTCGATAAGCTTGGGATCCCTGAAGCAGAACAAAAATACCTTGCAGGGGTATCTGCACAGTACGAATCAGAGGTTGTTTATCATAACATGAAAGAAGATCTTGAAGAGCTAGGTATTGTTTTTAAAGATACCGATTCCGCTTTAAGAGAAAATGAAGATATTTTCCGTGAACACTGGGGGAAAGTAATCCCGCCAACGGATAATAAATTTGCAGCATTAAACTCAGCCGTATGGTCTGGGGGGTCATTCATCTATGTACCACCAGGTATTAAGGTAGATACTCCGCTTCAAGCGTATTTCCGTATCAACTCTGAGAACATGGGACAATTTGAACGTACGTTAATTATTGTTGATGAAGGTTCTTCTGTACATTATGTAGAAGGTTGTACTGCACCTGTTTATACAACTAACTCTTTACACAGTGCGGTTGTTGAAATCATCATTAAAAAGGATGCTTACTGCCGTTACACCACCATCCAAAACTGGGCAAACAATGTGTATAACCTAGTTACCAAGCGTGCGGTTTGTGAAGCGAACGCAACCATGGAATGGATTGATGGTAACATTGGTTCTAAGTTAACGATGAAATATCCTGCCGTTATTTTAAAAGGCGAAGGTGCCCGCGGTATGACATTATCGATCGCCATTGCCGGTAAAGGTCAGCACCAGGATGCTGGAGCGAAAATGATTCATTTAGCTCCGAATACTTCTTCAACGATTGTTTCTAAATCCATCTCTAAACATGGTGGTAAGGTAACTTATCGTGGTGTTGTTCATTTTGGACGTAAAGCGGATGGTGCTCGTTCGAATATTGAATGTGATACATTGATTATGGATAATCAATCCACATCTGATACCATTCCATACAATGAAATCTTAAACGACAACATTTCTCTTGAGCACGAAGCGAAGGTATCAAAGGTTTCTGAAGAGCAGTTATTCTATCTAATGAGCCGTGGTATTTCTGAGCAAGAAGCTACTGAAATGATCGTTATGGGCTTCATCGAGCCATTTACAAAAGAATTACCAATGGAATATGCCGTTGAGATGAACCGTCTGATTAAGTTTGAGATGGAAGGTTCTATCGGTTAATAAAGATAAAACCTTTTTATATCGAGTGTTGAAGAATTATAATAATAAGTTAAATTGATGGCGAACCTATTTCGACTGATTTCATTTTATCTATTTAGATTAGAAGGCGAACTTTTGAAGTTCGTCTTCTTCATTTTTCACTAATATTATGATAAGCCTCCTAGAGGAGAGAACATTGTGCCGCCATCTCCGAGTTTTCCACTAAAACCAGAGAGGGGTATGTATGATACTTTTCTGATTAAAGGAAATATGGGGATAACAGAGAGTATAGAATAATAAGAAACTTAGTTCGTTGTATGTACAAACTTATAGTTAAATGCTATAATAATCTAAAAGTTTTATCAATCGGTTAGAAGGAGGTTTTTGGGTGAAAAAGATTTTCTGGAGGGTATTGGCTCGGCAGATGCTGTTAAATATTGGTGTATAGGTCGATACTTCGTTCGGAAATATCGGAATTAGTAAGAATTGTAAGCAAAAGCCTCAAAGCGAAGGATATTGATTAAAAATTTCGATACACAGCAATTACGATAGAGTGCGGAATTTATTAAGATAAGAGGATTGAAATGGTTTACATTGAAAAATGCTGGGAACCGTTCTAAGAGTATTTTTGACGATATGAGTTTATCTACAAGTAGTCCTAGGTGAAAACGATTCTAAAATTTTCCCTGTATTTTGTGGTGGAAGAAAGTTAGAAATCAGTCCCGGTAGTTTTAGTCTAACTGAATGAATAGTAAGAATAGCTGTCAGGTTTCTATTGAATAGCTGATTATTTCAAACATATAAAGTTAAAATTGTTAAAGAGGTGATACCATATGCCAATGGGCAGAGTGATGGGAGGACTCTTCACTGTAAGTGATTGGATTTGGAAGATGGCTTTTATAAATATCTTATGGCTTCTTTTTACATTAACCGGATTCATAGTTCTTGGGATCATCCCCGCAACTGTGGCATTATTTACAGTGGTAAGAAAGTGGAACATGAAAGAAACGGATATCCCTATTTTTCGGATCTTTTTTGATACCTATAAAAAGGAGTTCCTTCATGCAAATTTAGTTGGACTACTAATGGGAGCAATCGGCTTTTTCCTATTTATTGATTATAGGCTCGTTATGGCAATAGGGGGAACCGTTCAATACATTCTGTCAATTCCTTTATTAATCCTTCTTGGTTTGTATTTGATCACCCTGTTATATCTTTTTCCTGTTTACGTCCATTTTGAATTAAAGTTTCTTCAATATTTTAAATACGCATTTTATATCGGGACTCTTAATATACACATTACCATCTTGGTGGTAGCAGTGCTTCTAATACTAAGTTTTCCATTATCCCTTTTCCCAGGATTTATTCCATTTTTTTCGGTTAGTCTAATGTCCATTGTGATGATGTTTGGTGCGACAATGGCTTTTAAGCGAATTGAAAAAAAACAAACGAAGTTTAGTGCTTAAAACTGACCCAAAGATCTGTTCTTTGGGTTTATTTTTTTAAAAAAATATTATTTTTATTCTAATAACATTTAAAGGAGGCAACACAACGTCTAATCAATACAAGGATTGAGGAAATAATTTCCTTTTAATCTTTATTTAACAGCAGAACCTTAGAATATATCAATTATTTATATGGAAAGGTCAATGCATGGAGGGAATAATTATATTATTATTCTATTAAATAAGTTGGAAACGCTTTATTTGTAAAAAACTTTTGCAGACATCAGAGTTGCTCAAAAGAAATAGTTTCCATTGAACAGTTGTATCAAAAAAAGCAGGGGAAAGTTGAAAAGGCTTTAGTTGCAGAAAAAGCAAGGAAAAGTCGAAAACGTATTAATAGGAGGGGGTGTTGAGAGAATTGTAAGTCTTAGATTTTTTAAGAAAAAAACTTAAAAGGAGAGAAAAATGTATGAAAAAACTCTTAACATCAGTGTTAGCTGGGGCATTAGCACTGTCTCTCACTGCTTGTGGAAGCAGTAGTAGTCAGTCTAGCAGCAAAAGCGATGGGAAAACGATTTCTGGTGAACTCACTATTATGGGATGGGGTGGCGGAGAAGAACTCCAGGCCAGAAAACAAGCTACAAAAGTATTTGAAAAATTGTATCCTGATGTGAAAGTTAAAGAAATATGGCTTCCAGCAGATAGTGTTGATCAGAAGCTTGATGCGGCACTGGCAGCAGGGAATGCTGCTGATGTTATTATGATGTCCCCTGACTGGAAAGGTCTTCGTGCAAAATGGTTAGAAGATTTGAATCCTTATTTAAAAAAGGATAAGATCGATGTTGCAGATTTTACCCCGGGGGCGGATGATGGGTATGTAGATCCGGATGGAAAGCGAGAAGGAATGCCAACAACAGAATCAGATTTCATGTTTGCTTACAATAAAGAAATTTTCGATAAAGCCGGAGTTCCATATCCTACGAATGATTGGACATGGGATGATTTTAAGAATGTTTCAGAGAAAGTTTCTTCAGGTTCTGGAGCTAAAAGGACCTATGCTATTGTATCACATTGGATTAATCATAGTTTTGCATCTTACCCATATGGCGGCAGTCCATATAACAGTGATTGGACCAAACAGACCGTAGATGATCCAAAAACAATAAAAGGGTTGGAGTTGTTTAGTGACCTCATAAAATCAAAAGCATTACCTGATGATTCTGCATCTAAAAGTATACCTATGGACCAGATGTTTGTATCAGGAAAAGCGGCCATGTACCCATTAGGATTGTTTGAGGCTAAAGACATTGCCCAAAAAATAGGGAATAGCTTTAAATGGGGTATTGCTTTGCCTCCTAAAGATCCGAATGGAAAAAATACAAATATTAAATTTCAAACAGGTTTTGGTATGAATAAGGCATCAAAGAACAAGAAGGCTGCATGGGCGTACATAAAGACCATTTCTATGAATAAAGAAGTAAATGATATCTACGCCAAAGTAGGAATTCCAGCATTAAAGGAATCAGCTGACGCCACTTTCAGTAAACTGACTATTCCAAACACGGATTTAAAACAGACTGACTATCTTACTGGATTGGCGGATGCAACTACGAATCCTTGGGGTGGATCCCTTAATAAAGCTGCAGACTTATTCGAACAAATATATCAACAAATTACAACTCAGCAAAGTTCGGCTAAAGACGCTGTGAAAAAATATGCTCCACAAATACAAGCTGCACTTGACGAAGCTCATCAAAAACAAAGTAAATAGTGTAGGTAATTAAAATCAATGGGAGGAAGACATAAAGTAATTTCCTCCCTGTATCAATTCGTCTCTTGAGGGGTGAAAAAATGAAAAAGAAGAATACAAGTAGTGAAAAAAGGGAAGCTAGGCTATTTTACTTATATACATCACCATTTATTTTGGGTTTTTTAATTTTTACATTATATCCAGTAGTTTATTCCATTATATTAATTTTTACAAATGCAGATATGACTGGTACGGGTGAATTTGTAGGCTTGGCCAATATAAAAAAGGCTTTTACTCAAGATCCTTTATTCTATAAATCTCTATTAAATACTTTATATTTTGTGATAGTTTCTGTCCCATTAAGTTTAATACTTTCCTTTTTGGTTGCACTCTTACTAAATCACAAAAAAATAAAGGGAATGGGAATATTCAGAACCACTTTTTATATACCGTATATAACTGCAGGTGTTGCTGTTACATTATTGTGGGGATGGATTTTTAACGCACAATTCGGTCTTATAAACTATGTTCTTTCATTTTTGGGGATAACCGGTCCGAATTGGCTTAGTGATGGTAAATGGGCGATGCCTGCGATTATCATTATGGGGTTATGGACCATTGGCAACTCTATTATCATAACACTTGCTGGGTTACAGGATATACCGGAACAATTATATGAAAGTGCTTCTATAGATGGTGCGAATCGCCTTATAATGATCACTCATATTACCCTTCCTCTGTCAACACCAACATTATTTTTTAATCTAGTAATGGGAATAATAGGTGGCTTTCAAGTGTTTATGCAGCCTTTTGTTTTAACAGAAGGGGGCCCTAACTATGCTACCTATACCTATATGATGCATATATATAACAGTGCATTCAAATATGGTGAGATGGGGTATGCTTCAACATTAGCGTGGATCTTATTTATTGTAATCCTGATTATAACTTTAATTGTAAACCGTACTTCTAAATATTGGGTATACTACGAGAATTAATTTTTGGAGGCGGAAAAATGCAGGCAAATGTGGCAATAAAAGAAACGACATTGAATCATTATAAGAATAAAAGAAAGGTTGAAACGATTAATCTAATTATAAGTTATATTATATTGAGCTTATTGGCATTAGTGTTTATATTCCCATTTTTATGGATGATTTCTACTGCTTTTAAAGTACCTTCTGAGGCGTACACAATACCTCCGAAATTAATACCAAAAACATTTACATTGGATAATTTTATTCAGGGATGGCAGTATGCCGATTTTACAAGGTACACATGGAATACGATTATAGTAACTGTTTTAGCAACCTTAGGAGCAGTATTCTCAGCATCTTTAGTTGCATATGGCTTTGCAAGGTTTAAATCACGCTACAGTAACATCCTTTTTACAATTGTGCTTGGAACAATGATGCTGCCTAACCAGGTTCTTTTAATTCCAACATATATCTTATTTTCAAAACTAGGTTGGCTGGATACATTAAAGCCTCTTATAGTACCCTCATTTTTTGGCGGTGGGGCGTTTAATATTTTTCTTCTGAGACAATTTTTTAAGACCATACCAGCAGAGCTAGATCAAGCTGCTAAAATCGATGGTGCAAATACATTTCAAATTTACTATAAAATTCTATTACCTATAATAAAACCAGCTATGATGTCAGTTGCAGTTATGTCAGTTGCTTTTCATTGGAATGACTTTATGACACCATTGATTTATTTAAATAGTGACGAACATTTTACACTCGCTTTAGGTTTGCAGTTTTTTCAGAATTCCTATGGTTCCTCTCAAGTTCAGATGCTTATGGCCGTGTCCTTGATCACGGTAATTCCCTTACTCATACTTTTCTTCATAGGACAAAGATACTTTGTTCAAGGGATTACTATGTCAGGACTTAAGGGATAAACAATTCACTAGAAAAAGGTAAAACTTTTCTGGCACCTGTCACTTGGACTAGCGATGGATGGCCGGTTATAGGAAATGATGGTTATATACTAGTTTAAATATACCTGAAACAATGATTAGTATAGAACTGATTGATCCAAGTAAAACTTGGATCAATCAAATGGTTCTTCCTGCAATATCAAAGAATTGGCTCTTTTTCACTGTATGAATTGGCAGCATGGTTTCGAAATCTGCCTGGAGTATATCCCGTCTTTTGTTTAAATTGTCGGCAAAAGTGCTCTACATTGTTATAACCACAGCGAAATGCGATGTCAGCAATTGTAAAGGAACCATGCATCAAATATTCTTTGGCTAGCCGGATTCGGCTGATAATGACGTCATCCATGCAGGAGATACCAAAGGTATTTTTATAGAGTGCCTGCAAATAGCCAGGACTAAGATGCAAATATTCCGACATTTTAGAAACCGTCCAATTATTACCGGGGTTATGGTAAATCTCTGTACGAAGATCAATAAGGTTGTAATATTGTGGGGTAATCTCAGTCTGGAAGTAGGATTCCAAAAGTTTATTAAACAGAATTCTCAACAAATAGTCTGTTGATGATTCTCTAAAATCTTTATTAAAAGAGTGCTCTGTAACAAGTAATTGAAATAACTTGTGGCAATATTCCGGATCGGCTATTGAAAAAGGTAAACCACGTGGAAGTACTGTTTCGGTAACAAAAGGTTCATTTGTATCAAAACGTATCCAGTCATTTACATATTTATCAGCACAAGCTCGATAGTAAATTTTCTGATGTGCTTGATATAATACGGCACTGTGCTTAGGATATTCTTTTAATTGACCATTAACCCAGAAAAGAGCAGGAGTGTGAGTTACGACAAGAAGCCAGCAGTCATGACCTTTAGGAATATCAAAAACAAAACTATTTGTGTGTGTAGCCTCAGTTTCTACATAGTAAATATTTGTCATAGTACCCTCCTAATCTTCATGTTGTCATAAAACGCATTAGGTCCTAAGAGTTTCCATATAGAATCATAGAATATAACAGTTATATTATGTATCATTTTTCTGAAAAATCCAAGAAATTAATTTAATAATAGAAATGATGAATGGGTTTTACTATTTTTAATGTTTTAGATAAGTGAGAAAGAACGTAAATAATGACATCAAAAGCAAGAAAAGAGTCAAACTATGTACTGATTGAGAGGATGAATAAAATGGGCCAGAAGGCAAAAATGGTACTAGAAAAAGATTTTAAAATTTCTGAGATTGATAATCGTATTTATGGTTCATTTATTGAGCATCTTGGGAGAGCAGTTTACGGCGGGATCTACGACCCAGGTCATCCCCAAGCAGATGAAAATGGTTTCCGTCAAGATGTGATGGAAATGGTAAAAGCGCTCCAGGTTCCTATCGTTCGTTATCCCGGTGGAAACTTTGTTTCTGGTTACAACTGGGAGGATGGTGTAGGACCGGTTGAAAATCGCCCACGCAGGCTTGATTTAGCTTGGCGCACTACTGAAACCAATGAAATTGGTACAAATGAGTTAATGAAATGGGCAAAGTTGGTAAATGCGGATGTAAACATGGCCGTTAACTTAGGAACACGCGGGATTGATGCTGCAAGAAACCTTGTAGAATATTGCAACCATCCGGGCGGTTCTTATTATAGTGACTTACGGATTTCACACGGGTTTAAAGAGCCGCACAAAATTAAAACATGGTGCTTGGGAAATGAAATGGATGGTCCTTGGCAAATCGGCCATAAGTCGGCTGAAGAATATGGGAGAATTGCTGCGGAAGCAGCCAAGGTCATGAAGTGGGTTGACCCAACAATTGAACTTGTTGCCTGCGGAAGCTCCGGCAGAGGCATGCCGACCTTTGCAGATTGGGAAGCAACCGTTTTGGATCATACCTATGATCATGTTGAATTTATTTCGCTTCACCAATATTACGGAAATCGTGATAATGACATCTCCAACTATTTGGCGATGACTCTCGAAATGGATGACTTTATCCGTTCAGTCATATCCATAGCAGACTATATTAAAGCCAAAAAACGAGGAAAGAAGAATATCAATCTTTCGTTTGATGAATGGAATGTTTGGTACCACAGTAATGATGCGGATAAGAAAATTGAACCTTGGAGCATTGCACCTCCTCAATTGGAAGATCATTATAATTTTGAGGATGCCCTATTGGTTGGATGTATGCTGATCACGTTATTAAAGCATGCTGACCGCATAAAAATTGCTTGTCTTGCCCAATTGGTCAATGTGATTGCACCTATTATGACGGAGGAAAATGGACCAGCCTGGAAGCAGACGATTTTCTATCCATACATGCACGCCTCTGTATTTGGACGCGGTGTTTCCCTGAACCCCATTATTTCAAGTCCAAAATACGATAGTAAGGATTTTACGGATGTACCTTATTTAGAATCAACTGCTGTATATAATGAAGAAAAGGAACAGTTAACCATTTTTGCTGTAAACCGCCATTTAACGGAAGGCTTGGAACTAGAGTGTGATATTCGTAACTTTGATGGATATGAGGTTGTGGAGCATATCGTGCTTGAAAATGATGACTTAAAACAAACCAATTCAGCTAAAGACACACCGGTAGCTCCACATTCAAATGGTAATGCCGTGATTGACAATGGTTTAGTTTCAGCTGTATTGCTGAAATTATCCTGGAATGTAATCCGGCTAGCAAAACGTAAATAGTTTTGAATCAAATCCTATATCTTTTTTTACTACAGAAAATTAATAGAACAACAGGCCTGAGAGGCAAGGTAGCTCTCTCAATAAAAAGCTAAAACAAAATCCTGATTTCTTTCAAAGCTTATGTTTTGGGGAGACCTGTATAAAAAAACTTATGCTGTGAAAGTAACCTTTTTATAAGATCCAAGGAGTGGAGTAACGATGAAGCAAGGATTCAATCCGTATCTTCCATCGTGGGAATATATTCCTGATGGAGAACCATATGTTTTTAATGATAGAGTGTATGTGTATGGCTCTCATGATCGTTTTAACGGGCATGTCTTTTGTATAAACGATTATGTGTGCTGGTCGGCACCAGTGGATAATTTAGGTGATTGGCGCTATGAAGGTATCATTTACAAAAAAACAGATGATCCACTCAATCCTGATGGCAGAATGTGTCTTTTTGCACCAGATGTTACAGTAGGTCCAGATAATCGGTATTATCTCTATTATGTGCTAGACAAAGTCCCTGTTGTCTCGGTAGCCGTATGTGATTCGCCGGCGGGCCGTTACGAATTTTACGGTTATGTACATTATTCAGATGGAACACGCTTGGGAGAAAGAGAGGGCGACCAGCCTCAATTCGACCCAGGGGTATTGACCGAAGGTGACACAACCTATTTGTACACAGGCTTTTGTGCAGCAGGAGACAAATCAAGAAAAGGTGCTATGGCGACGGTCATTGGTCCGGATATGCTTACCATTATGGAAGAACCAGTTTTTATTTCACCAAGTGAGCCCTACAGTAAAGGCAGCGGGTACGAAGGACATGAGTTTTTTGAAGCGCCATCCATAAGGAAAAAAGGCGATACTTATTATTTTATCTACTCCTCTATCGTCATGCATGAGCTTTGCTATGCGACTAGCAAACATCCGACAGAAGGCTTTGTCTACCAGGGAGTCATCATAAGCAATGCCGATCTTCATATCGATACTTACAAACCAGCGGATAAGCCTATGTATTATGGTCACAATAATCATGGCAGCATAGTTGAAATGAATGGGAAATGGTACATCTTTTATCACAGGCATACCAACGGAACAGTTTACAGTCGACAGGGCTGTGTTGAACCGATTGAATTTAGGGAGGATGGCACAATACCTCAAGTAGAGATGACATCCTGCGGGCCCAATGGAGGACCACTAGTGGGACGCGGAGAATATCCAGCTTATGTGGCTTGTAATCTATTCTATAAAGATGAGGAATTGTATTCGGGTTCTCTTGGGGCATGGATGGACGGACGGTTTCCGAAAATTACACAGGATGGAAGAGATGGGGACGAAGAAATTGGATACATTGCTAATATGAGGGATTCTGCGACAGCAGGTTTTAAATATTTCCAATGCGACGGAATTCGAAAAGTCAAAATCAAGGTGCGCGGGTATGCCAATGGAACTTTTGAAGTCAAAACATCATGGAACGGGCCCGCCCTCGGAAAAATACCGGTTGGATTTACGAACATATGGACAGAATATTCCGCTGATATAACCATTCCTGATGGCATACAGGCATTGTATTTTACTTATACTGGGATCGGTAACGCGAGTCTCGCTTCTTTTACTTTGGAATAAACTTTACTTACATTTTCCGAAAGAAATACCACATACTGTTGAGTAAAAAATATGAGTAAAAAATATGAGTAACAAATTAAAAGAACAACAGATTGTAGTCTATGGGTTCTCTTTTTATTATGCGGCATCAGTACTTGCCTTGAACCGTGCCGATTTCATGCCGAAATGAATTTATTTTGTATATTAAGTTATTAAAAAAATTTGCTTTATACAGGCTTTAGACGTTTATATATATATTATTTCATGCTGTTTTAAACAAAATTATTCAAATTCGAGATGGAAGGTTCTATTGGATAATAAAGAAAAACCCTTTGTATATCAAGGGTTTTGAGGGAATTTTATAATTGTCGGCGTGCCGATTTAAATGTAGGAGGCGAACTTTTGAAGTTCGTCTTCTTCTATTTTTTCTGTGAACTCAAGATAGGTATCTGTAGTTGTTTTGATGGTTTTATGTCCTAATCGATAGATGATATATATTTAAATACACTTATTCTTTCTCTCACTCTAAATAATAAGTTGGTACGATTTTATGGTTGCAAAATGCATGCCTTCATGATATAAACAAAAACTGAGTAATTCTTCTACTGTTGATAAAGTAAGTCCTGTTGACGTAGTAAAAGGTTTCTCGATAACTTCTTTTAACCGAAATTCCAATACTTGTTCGATCCTGTCGATTTGATTTTTTAACAATTGGATTAATTCGCTAATCGTTGGTAGCTCCTGCTTCTCCCAATTGATGGGACTTGTGCCTGTAGTAAATAATTCCAAAAAGTTATTGGGCATAATCATTTTTTCTTTTATAAAAAAATATGCGAACTTTTCTTGCACAACATATATATGACCTATATTCCATTTTATATTATTATTGAATCCTTCTGGAATAAACAGTGATGCTTCATCATTAATTTCTGTGACGCAATTAATTGTGTTTTCTCGAACAAATCGTAATTGTTTAAAAATGTAGTTGTTCATCTTATTTCCTCCTTAATTTCTGCTACAATATCTTTAATTAATGATTCGACCGTTGAACAGGGGTCATATACCCTGCTCCCATCATCCCTAGACCACCAGAATTTGAAACCTCATCGACTATTTTCGAAGTGGTTACTCCTCCAGCTATTGGAGCTTGAATAATGGGATACTCAATTTTTAAAAGTTTGTCATTTCATTATTTAACATAATTTCACACCCCGTAATTCATTTTTACTTACTGATCAATATTCCTTTAGATTTCTTCTCAAACTGAATTCCATTTAAAAGCATTCCTGCCCCAATTAAAACGACACTAGATGCTCCTATCAAAGCAGTAGTAAAATTATGAGTGAATGATGATAAGACTCCAGCAAGGATTGGCCCTATCAACTGTCCAAAAGCATAAATAGCGGTCAGAATGCCGATTGTTCGACTGCTATTAGAGGGATTCATGTGTCGTCCCAAAGTTGTAGCAAGTGTAGTGATACCCATAAACGTTGCTCCAAATAATAAAGCACTTATGATAAAACTAGTTTTTGAAATCCAAAAAGCTGGCATCGCCATACCCAAGGATTGCAATACCATTGCAAGAACTAAGGATTTAACATGACCACATTTTTTAGATAGGATAGACCAGATAAGACAGGAGGGAATCGCAGCCAAACCAACCATCATCCAAACTAAGGTGGCATCATTTTGAAAGTATGAGGTCTTTTCAGCGATAGATACGATAAACGTTCCTGTAACAATGTAACCCAATCCTTCTAAACCATAGGCAATAGTCAACCATAGGAGCCATTTAGTTGGGGGGACAAGTGCAAAAGTTTCTTGTTTATTTTGCATCTCAAGATCGTTTGGAGCTTCATCGAGCCAGATCCATACGAAGCTAGCTAGGATTCCACTAACAACAGCTAATCCTATCCATGTACCTTCCCACTGAAATAGACGGTTTAAAGTCGGAATAAGTAAACTGGATAAAAGAATTCCCAATCCTACCCCTCCATAGAATAAACCCGACCAACTGGTTTTGCTTATAACAGCAAGTTTATCTAACACGATACCAGAGGCTAGGACCAACACATAAGCACTGGAAACCCCCGATAGAAATCGAAGTATATACCAAAGGAAATGAGAGTATGTTAGCCCCATGAGGGCAGTGGTTAAGATACTGATGATTAGACTTATTTTTAAGATAATCACTCGATACTTCTTCAAAGGTATCGCTCCTGCTAAAATTGCTCCAAGCAAATATCCAGCGTAATTACTTGATGCGATATATCCAGCAACCGTATTCGAAAAAGAAAGATCTTTTTGCATAAGTGGAAGAATGGGAGTATAGGCAAACCTTCCAATCCCCATAGCAATAATTAGTGACAGTATTCCCCCTATTAAAAAAAGAAAAGATTGCTTCTTCAAATAAAAACCTCCAATAAAATGATTTTATTTAAATCATATCTCTTATCTGGTATATTGAATAATACATAATATTGATGTTGGCTATCAGTTATTCAGATGGCAAAAAAAGAGGTGAGGATTTTGATGGATTTGCATACATTAAAGATTTTCCAAACTGTTGCAAAGCTGGGGAGCATTTCACAAGCAGCAAGAGAACTTCAATATGCTCAGTCTAATATCACGATGAAAATTCAACAGTTGGAATCGGATCTTCAAACAACCCTTTTCTATAGACATAATCGTGGAACTGTATTAACAACTAAAGGAAGCCTGTTGTTAACATATGCAGAAAAAATATTCAATCTTATCGAGGAAACGAAAAATATAATGATAGATGATCAAACGCCAAGAGGCCCTTTAATTATTGGTTCAATGGAGACAACCGCCGCCGTTCGCTTACCAGTCCTATTTTCAAAGTATCATAAAGACTTTCCAGAGGTAGATTTAACTTTAAAAACAGGTTCTACTGAACAAAATATTCAAGCTGTTCTTCAGTATGAACTTGATGGGGCATTTGTGGCCGGACCTATCAATCACCCTGATCTCATTCAGAAAGAAGTATTTGAAGAAGAACTAGTTCTCATTACAGATAAGGATCATCCTCCTATATCTTCAATCAAAGATGTTCAAACAAGGACACTGCTTGTTTTTCATAAAGGATGTGCTTATCGGGAAAAGTTTGAACAATGGCTACTCCAAGAGAAGATGTTACCCAATAAGATAATGGAATTTGGCACTTTGGATGGCATCGTCGGTTGTGTATTTGCTGGTCTAGGCATAAGTATGCTTCCTTACAGTGTCATTGCAAAACATATACAAGAGGGTTCCCTTAGACAGCATTCATTACCGAATGGTTATGGAAAAGTCAAAACAATGTTTATCTATCGAAAAGAAAATTATTTACCAACGTCTTTATTAAAATTTATTGATATGTTAAGTGATTAGGTCGGCTTGTCGAGTAGATGAAAGAACAAGCATGATAAAAAAGAAGAAAAATGAATTAAAGAGAAGAGTGAAAGTAATGAGAATTGGTTTTTTTGACTCTGGAATAGGTGGAATGACTGTACTTCACCAAGCATTGAGGTTTTTACCGAATGAAGATTACATTTTTTATGCAGATACCTTACACGTTCCATATGGTGAAAAACCAAAAGATGAAGTAAGGGAATATATTTTTAATGCAGTTGATTTTATGGCTCATCAAGGGATTAAAGCATTAGTCATTGCTTGTAATACTGCAACCAGTATTGCAGTAGATGATCTTCGCCAAAAGTATGATTTTCCTATTTTGGGGATTGAACCAGCCGTAAAACCTGCTGTTCAAAGCTGCGAGGGAAAACGAAAGAAAGTATTAGTGTTGGCAACTAATTTGACTCTCAGAGAGGAAAAGTTTCATAACCTTTTGAAAAGTATAGATCAGCAAGATATTGTTGAAAGTCTACCTCTTCCTGGTCTTGTCCAATTCGCTGAGAATTTTGAATTTAGAGAAGAGAAAGTTGTACCATATTTAAAAGAAAAACTATCCTCGTTTGATTTAAAGCAATACGGCACGATTGTTCTTGGATGTACACATTTCCCGTATTTTGAGAATAGTATTAGAAAAATATTTCCTGGAGAAGTGGACATTATTTCTGGCAGTATTGGAACTGCTAAGAACTTAAAACGAATACTTGAAGCAAGGAATCAAATTAACGATGGAAAAGGGGATATTTTATTTTTTAAATCTGGTCATAAAGTAGAAGATAAAGAAACTTTAGCTAATTATAATGAGTTATTGGTCATGTTAGATAAGATTCATTCTTTAACAATGGGTGTTTAACGTCATTGTATTGGTATAATACCAGGAGGTTTAGTTGGAAATGAAACAACATTCAAGATCAAGAACGGTTCTGCTGCTTTGTTTTCTTGTCATTCTCTGGGGCATTAATTGGCCATTGTCCAAAATCGCACTGAGCTACACTCCGCCAATCCTGTTTGCTGGGCTTAGAACGGTCCTCGGAGGCTTTATTTTACTCGGATTTGCATTGCCAAGATATAAGCAGCTTCGATTTAAAGAAACCTGGTTTTTTTATGTTATTTCAGCCATTCTTAACATCATTATTTTTTACGGGATGCAATCGGTCGGATTAAGATATATGCCTGCCGGGTTATTTTCCGCAATAGTGTTTATAGAACCAGTTTTGCTTGGCCTTTTTTCCTGGATATGGCTTGGAGAAGCCATGTATACTTTAAAAGTCATAGGATTAATTCTCGGCTTTGTAGGTGTAGGTGTCATAAGTTCCGGCGGTTTTTCGGGAGATATTTCTGCGGCAGGAATTCTGTTTGCGCTTGGCTCTGCCCTTGGATGGGCATTAGGAACCGTATTTGTGAAGAAAATAGGTAATCTAGTAGATTCCATTTGGATGGTGACACTTCAGCTTATCACCGGCGGGATCTTCTTGCTTTGCATCGGTTCAGGTTTTGAAAGTTGGTCCAGTATTGAATGGAAATTACCATTTATAGCAAACCTGCTTTTCATCGCCATCTTTGTTATCGCATTTGGATGGCTTGCCTATTTCACTTTGGTAGGTTCAGGAGAAGCTAGTAAAGTTGGCTCTTATACTTTCCTTATTCCTCTTATTGCGATAATGTGCAGCTCCTTTATGCTGCACGAAGCCATTACACTGAAACTCTTGGCTGGGCTATTGTTGATTGTTGTTAGTATTTGTTGTGTTAATCTCCAACTTAATCCTAAAAAAGTCAAGGGAGAGCTTGATTCCGAGTCAAATAAAAGCCCTGCTTAAAGATGTCACTTTGACATTAAAATAAAACGTGGTTTTACTCAAATATGAGGCTACTCTAGATATTTAGGGGGTAAATGATAAATGGACAAATTAAGCAAGCTGTTTCTTCATAGAATAGGTGTCCCAACAACCGAGAATGTGACCTTTGAAAATTTGTCTAGTATTCTTGAAAAGACTGCTAGAGAAATCCCATTTGAAAATTTGTGTGTCATAAAGAACAGGACAACTGACATTACAAAAGAGAATTTAGTCAACAAAATACTCAATCGAAATGAGGGTGGGCTATGTTATGAACTAAATACTATTTTTTATTTATTCTTAGTTGAAAATGGCTTCAATGCCAACCTCTTTCAAGGTGTCACATCTGACCCTATCAATCAACAGTGGAGTAAAACGGGAAGAACACATGTAGTCATTATCATAACTTACAATGCTCAACAATATTTGGTCGATACTGGATTCGGAGGAAACTTACCATTAAAACCAGTGCCATTAAATGGGGATACCGTAAAATCGAGTAATGGCGAATTCAGAGTGGAAAAGACCAACCATGAATATGGTGATTACGTTTTATATATGAAGTTAAAACATAAACACGATGATTGGAAGCTTGGTTATGCTTTTGATACCACAAAAGTAGTTAAGAATCTATCGGAACTTAATGAGGTACAAAAAATCATATTGGAGCATCCCGCATCTCGTTTTAATAAGAAACCATTAGTGACTAGGCTAACAGAACGAGGAAACATCATTTTAACAGATACCTCGTTCACAGAATGGATAGATGGAAAAGTACAAACGAAAGAAATCGATAAGACGATGTTCAACGAGCTAATTAAGGGGAATTTTGGCATGGATGCAGATATACTTGAATCTAATAAGAAAGGAGGACACGGGAATGAAACTATATAAGGTTGTTGGTACGAGTTTTATAGCTATTTCTTTGCTTGGATTATTTGGTTGTGAAAACAACTCGTCATCATCCCAAACGCAGCACAACAACTCCACAGTTGAAAATCATACAGATCAATCACAGCAAGATAAAACCAGGCAAGCATCTGGAAAATCTACTAATGGAGTTCAATCACCACAGAATAGTGGTTCAAACCAAAGCAGCGGTAATGATCAAACAGGCAGCACAAACCAAAAGACACCTCCCAAAACAAAACAAGAAGCGTTAAATAACATTGCCAAGCAACTAAAAACAAAAGTCCCGTTAATGATGCCAAAAAATGTACCTGTAGATGTAGGCAAGTATCTAACAGCCACCACTACTTCGCAGGCGTGGCACTATCAGATAAAATTATATGAAACCGATATTCCCGTAAACATTAATTCACAGGATGCTTCTAAAGGGACACTAATTGCAACTGTTGAAGGAACAGAATACAAGGATATTGCTAGTGCAGAAAAAGCGATTAGTGGCTATACTCAAGCTGATATTTCCCAAAATTCCGTTGATCTTGGTCAAAGTATAAAAGGCACGATGGATGGTGCTATGGGGCACTCTTATATTCTTTGGAACGAAGGGAGCTGGAGCATTAATGTGGATAGCCCGAATGACCCAACATATCAAAATGAAATATACCCAGATGGATTAAAATTAGCCCAAAAGATCGTAGCGTATTTAAATGATCATACACTGCCTGCACCTCAAAAAAATGGTGTTATCACCATACGCAATTGGCAGCAGGGACCGGAAACGACGATTGAATGGCAATACCATGAAATGACATACCAAATCACAAGCCCAGATCCGATAAAGGCATTAGAAGTCGCTACACATTAATGCCTATTGGGACGGTTCTGTTACTTCAAAATGAAGTGACAGAACCGTTTTTTGTTTCCGCAGAATTTAAAGTATTACTGCTGAGGATTATCTAACGAAGAAAAAATGATCTAAAGTATTCAACGTGTTCAACGTGTTCAACGTAGTGATGTCTTGTCAGTGATTTAGACATTAAATATCCATGCTTTGTTAAACCGTACTATTCTATGCATATCCGAGTAAAGCCAAGGCATTTATTACTTATAGTGATCGCCTTAAGGAGATGTTTTATTGCCTTCACGCAACAAATGATTTTAGAATTCAATGCTGCGTTGTTCATTATCAAGACGAGTATGTTGTGTACATGGCTTCAATGTAAAGCTCTTATTAAATCAAGGTTTTTACTCTTTTGGTATAGATAATCGCATATTTTGTAAGTTAAGCAAAACGACACGAAAAAATCCAATATCCGTACGTTAAGGTATTTGGATTTTTTATTAATTATTTTTTTGGGGGGCTTAGTGAATTAGCTGGTAATCTATTTGAATCAATCCTTTATTGCATTAAAAACAGTGTTGATTATCAAAAATGTTACTTTGTTTTTTAAAATGAGTTTTGGTTCTACTAATTAACCCGAATAGGTTGTTTTCTGATAAAGTGATAATCGGTAAAGCCTAAAAGAAAAAGGTTAAGCTGACGAACTTCTGAATGTACGGGTCTAAAACTGCAATACATAGAAATGTGTATATAGGGATATTGCTGAAAAAACTCCAAAATGGATAATATTGTATTCTACTTCTGACTTCCTATATCTCTGTTTTATCAATATAATAAAAGTTAACAGAATTTAATCAATCTTTTTTCATGTAGGTGATGCACACAATGGCTACTTCAATCCAACCAAAACTTATGGAAATAAGCAGCTTTATTAGTAAGTTGCTAAGAAAAAACTTTGGGAAGGGTCCACTTTCCTGCCACGCCTTTGCTAAAAGTCGTTTTTTTGTTTTATACATACGAGAATTTCTTTCACCAATGGAAATTGTTTTAATAGAAAATAAGGACATCAACAATGCTAAAATTTCACGAGATATTGTTATGAAAACAATACTTACAGAGTTGAAGGGAATTCTCGAATTAGAATTTCAGCAGGATGTGGGAAGCCTCTATCATGACTGGAACTATCTTAATAATACTGGCATGATTACTGTTGTTTTTGAAAAAGAAGTCTCATCGTTTGAACCAGTTGGGCAAATTCCAGAGTATAATGGTTTTATTGATGAAATAGAGCGTTTAAGTATTTTAACTGAAAAAAAACCAGACAAAATCGAAGCTTTTCAAATAACTCCAAAGCTTTTTTTGGTGAAACGTTATGGAATATTAGTTCCGATTGAAAAAGCACTAATTCAAAACGGATATGAACAAGCACTTCTAGTTACAAAAGATAAGTTGGAAAAAACATATCTCCACCAACATGGGCGTTTTGAAGAAATATTTAAAAAGCCAATTACAGATATTTTTGTAGATTGGAATTTAAAAGAGGATAGAAGTCTAACTTATTTTTTTCTTAGCTAATTGGGTGTATAAAAAGGGTTCTCCTGAACCCTTTTTATATATATAGGTTATATTGTGAAATGTTTCATTTTAACTACCATGGAAGAACACGTTTAACCTCCATCCTTTGTGGTGAAGCTCTGCTTCATGGATGGCTAACGTGTGCTTGAGCGAAACTTTTATAAATTTACCTAAGCGACTTTGTAGACTTTACGACTTTGCTGGTTGTAAAAACCATGGCACTTATCATGTGCTCATGATTTTTGGCTCTTCGAGCGACATTTCTAGAATGGTGTCTTTTTCTCTGTTTTCACGTTATAATTAAATTTGGTTGGGAGATTGAAGCCCCTGACTTTTTGTTTAAGGGAAAGATACAGTTCATGTTTAAAACACTGTCTAATGAGCAGAGACTAGATCAATCTTTTTTACAACTGTTATTAGATGAAATTCAAAAAAGGGGAATCTATGACTCTTTATTTGAAACAAGTGAAAGTCCAGTAACAAGTAAGCCCTTCATTCGAAGAGCTTTTTTTATTGTCCATAAACGTAACGGTGGAATAAGTATAGTACCGATGTTGTTCTGAAATTACTTAGTAAAATAATGAATCATGGTTTTAAAATTAAAAATAGTGAAGTTGAGATATTTACGAAATTTGATTAAAATTAAGTATTAGTAAGTTTTAGGAGTGTGATTAATAATGTATCTTTTTCAACGTATTGAAGAAGCTGTATTCAAGCAGTTTGATGCAAGAAGAACTATTGGTGAATTTTTATTAGCAAATAGAGAAGAATTACCCAATTACTCAATGGATGAAATTGCCAAATTAACCCACACTTCTAAAGCGACTTTAGTACGATTTGCTAAATACTTTGATTATTCGGGATGGACTGAATTTATGTATGCTTTTACGCATGAAGTGGTCCATTTTGAAGAAAATACTTTTGAAATAGATCCTAATATCCCATTTACTCGTTCCGCAGACACTTTGGAAATTATAGAAAATATAGCAAACTTACGAATTCAAACGATTAAAGAAACAAGTTCTTTAATGTCAGTAGATGATATAAGTAGAGCTGCAAAAATTATTAGCCAAGCAAATAATATTATTATATATGGAAGAAGTCCTAATTCCTATTTTGGAGAACTGTTTAAGCGAAATTTAAACACGATTCATAAAAAAGCATTTATGGCAGACGGTGATGAATCAGGACTAATTTCCAACACTTTAACTAGTGAAGATTGTGCTGTGATTATATCGTATTCAGGTAATAATGCAGATACGTACCCTATGAAAAATGTTAAATGGCTTTTAAATAATCATGTTCCGATAATAAGTATTACCAGTGGAGGAGAGAATTATCTTAGGGACTATTCAACAATCGTTTTTAATGTTTCAAGTAGAGAAAAGTTATACTCTAAGATTTCCAATTTTTCGACAGAGGAGTCCATCTTATTCATACTAAATGTCTTATATGCGAAGATTTTTGCGTTAGACTATGATCACAATATGGAAATGAAGATTGAAAATTCCCGAACTTTAGAATCGCGTAGAATGACTACTTTTAAAGATATTTCTGAGGAATTTTAAAATGAAAAAACAAAACGATTTAGTAGTGTAGATCGTTTTGTTTTTTTTATTTGGTTTTTTTTAGTACAAGGAGAACCTCAGGATCCTTGTACTTTTCTATGATTATTAAATATTGTTTCAACATGTCTCATTAATTATAGAAGTTTATCCATTGAAAATCGCTCCTTGTAATAGCGTATAACATTTGAAGTAAACTCTTAGTCCAGATAAATAAATTAAAAAGCTTTATTTATTGGAAATGAAACAAATTTCATAAAAAGGCTTCAAAAAAAAATAAACATGAAACAGATTTCGAGTTGTCGAATATGTATTGGAAACGCCATCAAAAGGTGTTAAAGTTCATTCAGAAGAAATCTTATGTCATACCGGTGACAACATAAAACTTTCTTAAAATTAATTTAGGAGTGGCTTGTATGAGTAAAAAATATGAAAAATTAGCTCAGGATATTGTTGAGCAATTAGGTGGAAAAGACAATATTACTGAAGCTTATCATTGCCAAACAAGATTACGTTTTAAATTAGCAGATGAATCAAAGATAAACAAAGATAAGCTTGAAGTTTTAGATGGTGTTACTAAGTATATTAACAATGCAGGTGTACATCAAGTTGTCATTGGCACTCATGTAAAAGATGTCTTTGAAGAAGTCGAAAAGAATATTGATGTTGTCTCTTCAAATGATAGAGTTTCAGAAAAGAAAAGTCCTGTTTCTGCTGTCATTGATTTTGTATCAGGTGTGTTTCAACCTGTTATCCCAGCATTATCTGGGGCGGGGATGGTTAAGGCTGTTTTAGCACTTTTAGTTGTTCTTAAAGTTATTACTAATGAGTCTCAAACGTATTATATGCTAAATCTATTTGCAGATGGAGTCTTCTTCTTCTTGCCAATGATTTTAGCCTACACAGTGGCTCAAAAACTCAGATGTAATCCTATTTTAGCCGTTTCAGTAGCTGCTATGATGATGCACCCAAACTGGGGAGCACTTGTAACAGCAGGTAATCCTGTACATTTCTTTGGGGTTATTCCATTTAAGTTAGCTTCATACACTGGATCAGTTATTCCAATTATTATTGTTATTTTTTGCCAGTATTATGTTGAAAAATTCTTAAATAGAGTTATTCCCAAATCTGTACAACTAGTTTTTGTTCCAATGTTGACATTCCTTATCATGGGGACACTGGCATTTTCAATCTTAGGTCCAATTGGTAGTATTATCGGTGGATATTTAGCTTCATTCTTTACTTTCCTAAGTGTAAATGCAAGCTGGGTACCAGCCGTTTTAATCGGTGGCTTCTTACCAATTATGGTTATGTTTGGTTTGCATAATGGTATAGCGCCATTAGGTGTAATGCAAATGGCTCAACTTGGACACGATAGTATTTTTGGACCGGGTGCATTAGTATCAAATATTGCTCAAGCAACTGCAGTTGCAGTTGTGGCATTTAGAACAAAAAATAAAAAAACAAGACAAATTGCTACATCAGGTTCTATTACAGCTTATATGGGAATTACAGAACCTGCTTTATATGGTGTGAGCTTACCTAAACGATATCCATTAATCGCTGCTATGATTGGTGGTGCATCTGGTGGATTATATGCAGGATTAACAAATACTCACCGCTTTGCAACAGGTTCATCTGGTTTACCTGCAGTTCTATTATATATCGGTGACGATACAATGAAATACTTCTGGAACATCATTATTGCGTTAATCATCTCTGCTGTTGTAACTGCTATTGTAACTTATGTTTTAAGTTTTAAATTTGAAAAAGACGAAGAAGTAACTGAAGTTCCAGAAATTAAACCAGTTATTTTAGGAGATACTCACTTGAATAGTCCAATTCCGGGAACCGTTATTCCTTTGAGTGAAGTGAAAGATGAAGCTTTTGCTTCAGAAGCGCTAGGAAAAGGATTTGCAGTTGAACCTTCAGAAGGAAAAGTATACTCTCCATTTGATGGGAAAGTAGTTGCACTTTTCCCTACAAAACATGCTATTGGGCTTGTGTCCAATACTGGTGTAGAAATTTTAATTCATGTTGGTTTGAATACTGTTGAATTAAACGGACAATATTTTGATGCTTTAGTTGAAGCAAATCAAGAAGTTAAAAAAGGGCAATTGTTACTAACCTTTGATATGAAAAAAATTCAAGGAGCTGGATATTCTACTCAAGTACCTGTTGTTGTAACAAATACGCCACAATATTCATCTATTGAGACAATTGCACAAGGAAATGTAGGTAAAGCGGAGGATGTACTAGTAATCGTAGTTTAAGGAGAGATTTAAAATGGGATTAAGCAAAGATTTTTTATGGGGCGGCGCGACTGCTGCCAATCAAGCAGAAGGTGGCGTACTTGAAGGTGGGCGTGGTCTATCTAATGTAGACTTACTCCCCACCGGTCCAGATCGTAAAAAAGTAGCTGCTGGTGACTTAGAAATGCTTGAATGGAAAGAGGGATATTATTATCCCGCAAAAGAAGCAATTGATATGTATAACCGATATATGGAAGATATTCAACTATTTGCAGAAATGGGCTTCAAAGTTTATCGAATGTCTTTATCTTGGTCTCGTATTTTTCCAAATGGAGATGATTTAGAACCAAATGAAGAAGGACTTGCTTTTTATGAGTCCATTTTTCATGAATTAAAGAAACACAATATAGAGCCTTTAGTAACAATTGCTCATTTTGATGTACCAGTACATTTGATTAAAGAATATGGTGGTTGGAAAAATCGTAAATTAGTAGATTTTTACTCTCGTTATGCAGAAACTATTTTAAATAGATACAAAGGTTTAGTGAAATACTGGTTGACTATCAATGAAATCAATATCCTATTACATCAACCATTTGTAGGTGGAGGAATCGTATTCCAAGATGGCGATAATAAATTAGAAATTAAGTATCAAGCAGCACATCATCAATTACTTGCTAGTGCTCTAGCAACAAAAATTGCTCATGAGGTTGATCCAAATAATATGGTTGGCTGTATGTTAGCAGGTGGAAGTCACTATCCATATACTTGTAGACCAGAGGATTATCAAGAAGCAATTAATCGTGATCGTGAAGGTTATTTCTTTATCGATGTACAAGCACGCGGAAAATATCCTAGCTACGCATTGAAAAAATTTGAACGAGAAGGTTTGAATATTCAAATGGAAGAAGGAGATAAAGATATTCTCGCTGCTTCGCCAGTAGATTTTGTAACTTTCTCATACTATTGTTCAAGAACTGTTAGTGCTCATCCAGAAGATTATGCTCATGCAACTGGAAACTTATTCCCATCAATCAAAAATGAACACTTACCATCAACAGAGTGGGGATGGCAAATTGATCCTTTAGGATTAAGAAATTCATTGAATCAAATGTATGATCGTTATCAAAAACCGTTGTTTATTGTAGAAAATGGACTAGGTGCGATTGATACACCAGACTCAAACGGGTATGTGGAAGATGATTACCGTATAGATTACTTGAAGAAACATATTCAAGCATTCAAAGATGCTGTAGAAATTGATGGTGTAGAACTTTTAGGATACACAACTTGGGGTTGTATAGACCTAGTTGCCGCAAGTACAGGACAAATGAGTAAACGTTACGGATTTGTTTATGTAGATCGAGATGATGAAGGAAATGGTACGTTGAATCGTACAAAGAAAAAATCATTTGACTGGTATAAAAAAGTAATTGCTTCAAATGGTGAAGTTTTATAAAGAATACTTGCGTTAAAGTTAGCTTTAATGTGTATGAAAAGACAAAAGAATGGTACTGGTACTTAGTTCCATTCTTTTGTTTTATCAAAAAAATGGATTGGAGAAGTAATATGGATAAACGAATTCTAGGTAGAAATGGAATGGTTACTTCTGAATTGGGTTTTGGATGTATGGGGATTACACCATCATAGAGGACCTGTAAAAGATAGAAATGAGATGAATAAAGTTGTTCAAAAATGACAGAGTTGGAAAATAGGGTGAAAAAATTGGAAGATAAGGTTATTGTTATCATGGGGGCTTCCAGTGGAATTGGTGAAGCTACCACAAGACTATTAGCAGAAAAAAATGCAAAGATAGTAATTGCTGCTAGACGATTTGAGAAGTTACAAGAGATTGTAAATTCATTAACTGACAAATGTGTTAACTATTTACCAGCAGATGTTACCCAATTTGATGATGTAAAAAAAGTAATTGATTTCACTGTTAAGAAATATGGTCGAGTTGATGTTTTATTTAATAATGCAGGAATTATGCCTACAGCTCCTTTGAGTGAAGGTAGACTAGACGAATGGAAAAGTATGTTGGATATAAACATCATGGGTGTTTTAAATGGTATTGCTGCAGTATTACCAATTATGATTTCTCAAAAGTCGGGTCATATTATTTCAACAGATTCAGTGGCAGGTCATGTAGTTTATCCGAATTCAGCAGTATATTGTGGTACAAAATTTGCTGTGAAGGCGATCATGGAAGGCTTACGTCAAGAACAAAGAGAAAACAATATTAAATCAACATTGATTACACCAGGTGCAGTAGAAACAGAATTGTACACAACCATTAATAATAAAGAAGTTGGAGAAGCGCTAAAAAAGTCTCAACAAGATTGGGGATTGAAAGCAAAAGATATTGCTGAAGCAGTTTTCTTTGTCATTAACACTCCAGATCGAGTATCAATTAGTGAGATGATTGTTCGCCCTACACTACAGGAAAGATAAAGATAATCAATTAATTTGAAAAACTAATTTTATCAATTTTTAAAGTTGATAAAATTGGTTTTTTTAGTTGTTTTTATACATCCTCCTTTTTGGAGAATTGGTTTTTTTCTATAAACTTCAAGCGTGGATTCTTTGTTCGTGTTTTTCTCTCATTCGATTCATATCTTCTCTTGGTGGACAACCAAACATATGGGAATATTCACGAGTGAATTGCGATTGACTTTCGTAGCCTACGCGAAATGCGACTTCAACTATCCTGTATCTTCGACATTCTCATTATATAGCATATTGGTCTATTGTGGTTGTGAGAGGATTAGGCAAAAGCTTGTTATGAATAGGTTAAGGGTTTCTTTATTTGCTGTTGTATAGTTAGAGCAGGGAGGGATATTATGAAGAAGACTTTTTATTTAATGCGGCATGGGCAAACTTTGTTTAATGTAAGAAGAAAAATTCAAGGCGCATGTGATTCTCCTTTGACAGAATTAGGAAGAAAACAAGCGGAAGTAGCAGGCGGATATTTCGAAAATATTCCATTAGATCATGCATACAGTTCTACTTCAGAAAGAGCTGGCGACACATTAGAAATTATACTAAATAATCGTATACCCTATACACGATTAAAGGAATTAAAAGAAATGAATCATGGTTCCTTTGAAGGGGAAAGTGAAGATTTAAATCCTAAAAGACCAAAGGATTTTGAAACATTTTTCGAACCGTATGGCGGTGAATCGAGAACTGAAGTTAAAAATAGAATGGTAAAAACGTGTACAGAAATAATGGAAAAGGGAGATCATCACATTGTTCTAGCTGTGTCACATTCAGGTGCATGTTACAATTTCTTAAGTGAATGGCAGGATCCGGATGGAGAACTAGCAAAGGGATTTTCAAACTGTTGTATTTTCAAATATGAATATGAAGATAAAAGGTTTAAATTAATTGAAGTCATTAGACCGCAGTTTTAACAAGGATAATTAGGAGATGAAAATATTGCGTTTATCTGAATCTAAACAAAACGCTGTTGCACCTGCTACTCAACCCCTTGAATCAGATTCTTTTGCCAAAACTACTAATACATTTGTAAGCTGGCTTTCTGGAGCTGGATTTTTAATTAATTCACACGGAACCGTTGTGATGATTGACCCTGTTATTTCAATGGAAAGGGAAAAGCCTAACACTGTTGAACTAGGACTCCGGTTGCGAGTACCTTTACCGATTGAGGCAAAAGATGTACCACATCTAGATGCAGTCCTTTACACACATGGTGACAGCGACCATGTTGGAAAATACACTCCTCCTGCTTTAGCAGAAAAGGAGGTGTTGTTTTATGGCACTCTTCCAGTGGTAAATAAATTAGAGACGTTAGGAGTACCGGCTATACAAACAAAAACCTTTGGCATTGGTGATACCTTTAAAATAGGACAAATTGAAATAACAACGACTCCAGCTGATCATCCGTGGCAAGAAAATAATCCAGAAAAATATGGTGCACCATGGGGACCGGAAGATTGCTGCGGTTTTCTTATTAAAACACCAGATGGCACTATTTGGTGTACGGGAGATACGCGCCTATTACCTGAACATCTGCAGATGGTGGGAATCGACGTACTGTTACTCGACGTATCCAGAGATCCGTACCATTTAGGGCTAGAAGCAGTGACTGTCGCCAATAATCTTTCGAATGCTCATTTAATCCCATACCACTATGGCACTTATGACACTCCTATTGATGCTCTAAATGGTAACCCAATGGAAGTGGCTCCTAGCATTAGCGAATGGGAACGCCGCTTACATGTTCTTGCTCCCGGTGAAAAATTTTGGGTAAGGGCTTCTGAAGACAACAGTTAAAGATTACTTTGGAGAAGATTTTAATCCAGTATGAATCTCTACGTAAAGAAGAGCCATATATAGAAAAGTAAATTCGAGGGCGCATAGTATATTTTTTTTCGAATTATAAACGAACGATTTCATGTGATTTCTCCTTTTAAGAATGCCATAATAAGCAACTTCTTTAGTATTATGATGTTATGTTAAAGATAAAAAAACTATATTTATCATTGTTGGTCTATTTTTCTTAAATTGAATATACGTTATTTTGAACTTTCTGTTAACTTCCCTGTCAGTATATCTCACAGGGTTTTTTGTTTAATATAAATTAGGAGCAAACGATGGTGAAATTCATCCAATAAAAGGGGATTTAATAAATATTAATAATTTAAGACAGGTTTTCAAAGATACTTTAGAGAAATTAGAGGGTGGATTGAAAGTAAAATTGTCATAAATAAAAGGAGAGAAGCTGGGTGTATTCAACGATCATAATTCCCCGCATATCTGAAACAAATGGGGCCGGTCACATTGATAATACGGTTGTTCCTATTTGGTTTGATGCAGGGCGAAGAGAAATTTATAAAATATTGACTCCGGATTTATCTTTTGGAAATTTGAATGTTGCTTTAGTAAATATGAATGTGGATTACATAAGACAAATTTTTCTTCATACGAATGTAGAGGTAAAAGCATGGATTGAAAGAATTGGAAATAAAAGTTTTACCGTTTATGAAGAATTGTTTCAAAATGGCCAAATCTGTGCTAAAGGAACAGCAACATATGTGTATTTTAATTACAATATTCAACAATCAGAAGTGATACCACAAGATGTAAGAACAGAACTGGCGAAACATTTATATGAAAAGTGAAATATGTAATAAGAAGAAACTCAGTAGCGCGATAAAACAATGCGTACCAGAATGAATGGCTACTAGATTAGTAATAACTTAGTCAATGAAATTGATAAGAGTACCCCTATAGGCATATGTTAAGGCAAACCCAATATAAAAAACCCAATTTCTCAGTATTAAAATTTGAGAAATTGGGTTTTATATAAGTAGGACCCAAAGCTATTTAAACCTATTACTTTGTATTAAAAGAAATTTTGATTTTTCATCGTAAAATAATAAATAAGAGTTAAAAGAGCTAAAATCGAAAAGTTATATAAGCTAAACCTTATAAGGTACATTTTACTTTTTTGTGGATCTCTCTTAATAAAAAGTTTAAATGAAATTACACTTGCGAGGGAAGCAACAATCGTACCAAGTCCACCTAAATTCACACCTACTAATAAAGGCTGCCAATTCACGGAGAATTTTGATAAAAAGATCGCAGCTGGTACATTGCTTATCAGTTGGCTTAAAATTATGGAACTGAAAAAGATAGATGTGGGGCTTTTGAGATTTTCGCTAGCGAATGTGTGAACTACCTTTAATTCCGATATGTTTCCTATAAATATAAAAAAACATATAAAAGTAATAAGCAATAAATAATCAATTTTCTTCAATAATTTTATATCAAGTATACATGCGGTTCCCAATGCGATGATGAACGCAAGTTTGTAGCTTAAAACCCCTAGTATGGATGCAGATATAATGCCAAATAGTATTCCCCATACGGTTGCCCTTTTTTTATTTTTTATAGTGATATACGGAAGTTCCATTTCTAATGTTTTACTATTCAATCTTTGATTAAAAAAGAATAACAGAATAATTCCAAGAACCACTAATAGAAGGATTGTTGTGAAAAATTGTATAGGCCTTATTCCATAGTTAGTAAATATGAAAAGATTTTGAGGATTTCCCATAGGAGTTAGGCTGCTTCCGATGTTAGCCGCAATTGTCTCTAGTATAATAGTATCTAACATAGAAGTTTGTATAATCTTACTAATTATAAGTGTTAAGGGTACAAATGTTATTAATGCCACATCATTCGTTACAAGCATGGAACTAAAAAAGCATAATAAAATTAGGATTGCTGAAACACTTTTACTATTATGACATTTACTCAGTATAGCAATGGCGAACTTATCCAATAGTTTAAGATCTTCCAGAGCCTTAACTACGAGCATAAGATTAAATAAACTGACTAATACTTTAAAATTTATATATTCTAGTCTTGGTGCATGGAATAAACAGCTTACGATTGCTAACAAGAGTGATATGGTAAATACAATGTCTTTTTTTAAGATTCCAAATTTCAATTTCACTTTTTTTTCGTTTTCCACATAAATATATTCTTTCATCAATTCCCCTCCAGTGCTTTCTATTCTACTACACACCCCTGTTTCTTGCATTTGAAACCTTAATGCACTTAAAAAATACCATCATTTCCATGAAATTATAGAAAAAATGGCGTTTTTTTTGTTATGGGGGTAATGATTTGTCTTGACTTGATGGGCAGGGGCTACCACCAGCAAAACGAGGATTTATAACGTAAAGGAAATACAAATATAAAAAGCCTAATCTCTCAGGTGTTATAAGTGAGAAATTAGGCTTTATTTTCTTCAAAAAATCCATTTTCATGAATAAGCCAGAAGCTGTATATAAGAAAAAGTGAGTTATAAATGAGCTGCTATTCTAGTTAGGCTGCTTACTGAAATCTCTCTGGGCTCCCCTATAGCTTCCAATAAGATTTTGATAACCTGGAAGATGGCTAGAAATTAAAGCGCCAAAACCTTCAACATCATTGCGCCAATCACGCTGTAATTCGCACGCTATGCTAAACCAGTTTAGAAGCTGCACCCCACCATGGGCCATACGCGTTAATGCCGCATCCGCTACTTGTTTACTGAATGTTCCAGAAGCATCAGTAGCAACAAATACTTCATAACCAGCATTCACAGCAGAAAGTGCTGGAAATGTAACACAAACATCTGTTACTACGCCCGCAATGATCAGTTGTTTTTTTCCAGTTTCTTCGATTGCTTTGACAAAATCTTCATTATCCCATGCGTTAATTTGTCCAGGACGAGCTATTTTTGGCGCATGAGGAAAAAGTTCAACCAATTCTTGCATAAGAGGCCCATTTGGCCCATTTTCAAAGCTTGTTGTTAAAATAACTGGTAAATCAAAAAACTTAGCAGTGTTAGCAAGAGCCATAACATTGTTCTTGAATTCATCAACACCATAGTCACGTACAAGACCGGAGATAAGGCCGGTTTGATGATCAACTAAAAGAACGACAGCATTATCTTTATTAAGACGAGAATAGAAATCAGACATTTTATTATCCTCCCTTTAATTAAGTATAAGTAATCGAAGAAGATTCATAGATTGGAAAATGGATGTTAAACTCCTTCGTGTGTTCCCATGTAATTGAATGGATGACTAGAATTCGTTTTCTAAAAAATCACTATGTGTTAGTAGTATTGTAATAAAAATGATTGATTGAAAAAGCTTGGACTTTTTCAATTATCTAGAGCTGGAAGGTGATCAATCCAATGAATAAACTGGTGTAAATATTGTTGAAGATAACGTTTTGTTTGTTCGTCTGTAAGGACTTTCTGATCAGAATCGATCTTTTTATGTACTTGGGAAATCAATACTTTTTGAAATGGAAGAACATGAACCTGCATGGCCTCTAGTACTTGTCTGATTTGCAATTGAGCAAAGGCAGTACCTAATCCCCCAGGAGTTGCACCAATTAAACCAACCGGCTTTCTGCTAAGAACAGCTGATTCCCGAGGTCTTGAAGCCCAGTCCAAGGCATTCTTTAATACGCCTGGAATCCCAGAATTGTACTCTGGACTTACAATAATGATACCGTCAACGTCCTGGATAGCAGATTTAAATGATGTTACTGTTTCTGGAACACTTTTTTCTAAGTCTTCGTTGAACAAAGGCAGATCATTAATCTCAATCCAACGAAATTGATGGGAATCATCCAGCTCTGTTAATGATTGAGCAATGATTCGATTATAAGAGTTTTTTCGTAAACTACCACATATAAGGCCGATGGTCTTGGTCATACATTTCCTCCTCATTTAAAATCACTTTTATGTTACCATAATATACCAAAATTAAAAAAGTGACGTTATACCCAATATGAAAAATGGGTCTATGTCAATTCTATTTTCTTTCAATTACCATATATTTCTAGCATACTAGTAACTATAAAGAATTGGAGGGAGTGCAGAAATGGAAGAAAAAAAAGTGACGTGGTTAGAACTCTTTTATGATTTGTTATTTGTGGCGGCGGTTGCGGCTGCGACTCATGTTTTACTTCATGTTGAAAGTGGTCAAATCCATGCAGAGTATTTAGTAAAATTTGTATTAATTTGTATTCCTATCTGGTGGGCGTGGGTAGGGCAAACCATATTTATTAACCGGTTTGGGAAAGATTTATTTCATCAACGTATCTTTTTAATTCTGCAAATGTTTTTTGTACTAATTATGACATCAAGTTTATCCGCTGATTTTGATCCTTATTATCTTTCTTTTTTAATTGGGTATATTGGCTTAAGAGCAGTGACTGCTATTCAATATCTTATTGTCCAGCGTGTGGAAACGGGAGTTCGAAAACAAGCAGCCCTCTTTTTGGGAAGGTATTTTTGGATTGGAATCGTCATTTCATTATTGTCCGTCTTTTTTGATTCTTGGGTTCGATATGCTGTGTTGTATACAGGAATCCTTATTGATATTATTGTCCCGGTGCTTGGACGAAAATGCTTAGTAAAGGTTCCCACAAATACTGCTCACTTATTAGAGAGATTTGGTTTATTTACCATTATTCTCTTTGGCGAAGCTCTTATTAGTACACTTGCGGTCATTCAGCCTACACAAGGAAACTGGGATTCAATAGGCTTTGCGATTATTTCATTTATCCTGATAATATCGATGTGGTGGCAATATTTCGATAACATGGAGAAGAAACTCGACAAGTCTTTACAAACATCCGGCCAAATCATTATTTATGGTCATCTGTTTATTTTAATATCTTTGAGCATGATTGCGGCATCTATCAGACTATTGTTTTTACGTGAGGTCCATTACTTATTTATCTTATTTTTTGTTTTTGGAGCTGTATTGCTCTATTTCCTGTCAACTACCTTTGTATTCCATCAATATAGACATGTGCACCACCGATTGAAAATTTATCATTTAGGGTTATTTTTAGGAATTTTAGCCGTCTTTTTTCTTATTAATTTGATTATTGTAGTACCAAATATTGTGATAATAGCCGAATTAACCTTGTTTTTTATAATCTTTACTAAATTGACAATTTAGTAGCTAGAAAAATTATCTGAAATATTTATTGACTAGAATCGTTTATAACATTATTATGAAGTTAACCAAAATATAACCAACATATAACAAATATATTCCGTGTTAGGATAAGCTTTGGAAACACAATATGTTGCCTGAACAGACCCATTTGCTAATGTTTGAAGGTATCGAGGAGCTAAAGAAGGGAAAGATTTTATGAGAATTAGAGGGGAAATTTTCAAAAAAAGACCTTATCCGAAGCTTTTGTACAACAATATTAATTGTATCTCTTTTCTTGAGGTTGAACACGGGATTCAGGTAGAAGGAGATCATATAAAGATTATTCCGATACTAAGCGAAGAATCATACGTTTCTCCGCTTGTTGGGGAGAAAGTTGAAATTGAGGGTGAATTAAAATGGAGGCGAATTATTACTTCTTCAGGTAAACTCAGTTTTTCGCCTATTCCGGTCTTCATGTTACAAGATATTAAAAAAGTCAGTTCTTTTGCCCAATCCAATGATAAATATGGGTTTAACGCTTAATTATTTAATATCAACTATGTGAATATAAAAAAACTAGGAAAGGAGAGCGTTTATTAATGGTGGAAAAAAGGGTAGTCATTCATCTACAATCTGGCCTCCAAGCTCGATATGCTACAGAATTTGTAAAAATAGCATCTTCTTTTAACTGTGATATCAATCTCATCAAAAACGAAAGATCAGTTGCCGCTAAAAGTATTATGGGAGTAATGAGTCTTGCAGTTAGAAAGGGAGAAGAAGTAATTCTCATTACAGAGGGAAATGATGAACAAAATGCTATTGAAACCCTTGCAAGTTTTCTTTCGGGTAAGGAATGATGAGTGGACTTATTTCAGCAATTAAAGTATTAGAATCCATTCACTAAAAGGAGTCAATTATGTTAAGTATTATTTTGATTTTTGTCCTGCAATTAGTCTATGTCCCTATCATGACGCTTCGAACAATCTTTTTAGTTAAAAATATGAGCGTAGCAGCATCATCGTTTGGTGTATTAGAAGCTTTAATCTATGTTTTTGGTCTTTCCTTAGTTTTTTCGGGGCATCAAAGCATCGCAGGGATGGTCACTTATGCTGTTGGTTTCGGAATAGGTTTATACATTGGCACTCGAATTGAAAATAGGCTAGCCATTGGATACACTTCTTTAGTTGTTACTTTATTAGATATTAATGAAGAACTTATTGTTTTATTAAGAAATAAAGGGTTTGGTGTTACGGTCTTTGAAGGCATGGGCCGTGATAGTAAACGATATCAATTAGAAATATTAACTAAACGCAATCGAGAAAATGAAGCCATGAATATCATAGAAGAATATGAGCCTAAAGCTTTCATCATCTCATATGAACCAAGAAAATTTAAAGGTGGTTTCCTTGTTAAGGCGACGAAGAAGCATATCAATAGGTATAGTAAGATACATCAATGAAACACGCAGTGATCATGAAACAAAATAATCGAAAAAAGTGATTTTATACAATGAGTAAATGACTTCGGTATTGAGCCGGAGTTTTTTTTATTTAACCCCATTTATAACCATCATTGTAAAATTACTAGTGAAACATTTTGAGCTTATCAATCATTTTCGGAAAGGCATTTACCGTTCCCGAAAATCCCGGCAACCGGTTCCCGATAGGTAATATCTTATCATCTAAATAATATAGATGTCTATACCAATAATTAATTTAAATGAAGCCTTCCTAATTTTAACAACACATCAATACTTTATAGAAAAGACTTTGGTTGAATTTCCCAAAAAATTTTTAAGAATTGGTATAGACGTCTATAACAAATGCATGCTATGATAAATTCACTTTTGAAAAACGCTTTCATAAAGCAACAACATTTTTTTATAGAGGAGAGGTTCTATTTATGCTTAGTTTTTTACAAAGAATAGGAAAAGCATTAATGCTACCTATTGCTGTATTACCTGCTGCGGGCTTACTATTACGCTTTGGGCAGCCAGATCTTTTGAATATTCCGTTTATAGCTAATTCAGGAAACGCCATTTTTGCAAATTTAGCCTTAATTTTTGCGATTGGGGTAGCGATGGGATTTGCGAAGGACAATAATGGGGCAGCTGCCTTATCAGGTGCAATTGGTTATCTTGTGTTAACACAAGGAACACAAGCATTAGATAAAAATATCAATATGGGTGTACTAGGCGGGATTATTGCTGGGATTATCGCTGGGTTATTATACAATCGCTTTAATAATGTAAAGCTTCCCGAATGGTTAGGATTCTTTAGTGGGAGACGCTTCGTTCCAATTATTACCTCTCTATCAATGGTCATTTTGGCTGGGATTTGTGGATTTATTTGGCCCCCCATTCAAGATGCAATTAATGGATTAGGAAATTGGATTATTGGATTAGGTGCAATTGGATCAGGTGTTTTTGGTATTCTTAATCGTCTGTTAATTCCTTTAGGGCTGCACCATGTGTTAAATAGCTTATTTTGGTTCCAATTTGGACACTATGCTGGTAAGTCAGGAGATATTGCTAGATTCTTTGCTGGAGATCCAACTGCTGGTTCTTATATGACTGGCTTCTTCCCGATCATGATGTTTGGTCTTCCAGCGGCTGCATTAGCCATTATTGCAGCTGCTAAGCCTGAAAAAAGGAAAGCTGTTTCAGGGATGTTCATTGGAATAGCTCTAACATCTTTTCTAACCGGTATAACCGAACCAATTGAATTTTCATTCATGTTCATTGCTCCTTTATTGTATGGGATTCATGCAGTTTTAACAGGACTTTCCTTTGTAATTACCTCTTTACTAGGCATTAAGGATGGTTTTACCTTTTCAGCAGGAGCGATTGATTTTGCGTTAAACTACAATATTGCCCATAAGCCTCTTTTATTAATATTGGTCGGTCTTGTGTATGCTGTTATTTATTTCTTAACCTTTTATATATTTATTAAAAAGTTTGATATAAAAACGCCTGGTCGCGAAGACGAAGAAACAATAGAAGAGGTCCCTACCAATGGAAATGTTGTTGGAAAAGATAAATATGAAATCATGGCTTATAACTTTATTAATGACATTGGTGGAAAGGGAAATATTTCCGATATTGATAATTGTACGACACGACTTCGCTTAAATGTCGTTGATATGGACAAGGTTAAAGATTCATTATTAAAAGCACATGGTGCTAAAGGTGTAATGAAGCTAAATAGCAAAAATCTCCAAATTGTAGTCGGAACTGAAGTTCAATTTGTGGCAGACGCTATGAAAAAAATCGATATGCAATCAATAAGTAAGGATCTTGTGGTTGAGGAATCACCTTCCTCCAATCTAAGTGGGGGTTTTCTACCTTTAACTGAAGCAGATTTTGTTATGCCCATTGAGGGGGAAGCAATTCCAATCACAGAGGTCCCAGACCCAGTCTTCTCACAAAAAATGATGGGCGATGGATTTGCTATCATCCCAGCAAATGGTTCTGTAGTTGCTCCAGTGGACGGTGAGATTATAAATATCTTCCAAACCAAGCATGCAATCGGCATTAAATCAAAACAGGGCTACGAAATTCTTATTCATATTGGATTAGATACCGTTAATTTAGGTGGTGAGGGATTCACTGTACTTGTCGAGGATGGTGAAAAGATAAAAAGAGGCCAACCGCTTATAAAAGCTGACCTTTCCTATTTAAAACAAAATGCGCCTTCTGTGGTCACGCCAATTGTGTTTACAAATTTAACGGATGAAAAAGAAATCAGTTTACAGAAATTGGGGAATCAAAAACAGGGCACCCCGGGTGTTTTGACCATTGCAACAAAAGAAATAATAGCTCATTTATAACGTTCTTAAACAAAACCATGGTGCAACTGACTGCAATGCAGCAGTATCCTGTATGTTCGAAGTGTTGATTATTAAACTAAAGAGAGGCATTACTCCAAGATGGGATTGTTAAGGCAACCCCATCTTTTTTGTTTAAACGGGGGTTAATGGAAGACAGCTTACGATTAACTATTTATTTAAGCGTAGCGGGATTCTAGTTATTTAATTCCATTAATAATTCGTGGACAATGTATTGTTCAAAATCTTGTGGCTTATCCAATAGTATCCCTCTCCTAGACGCAACTGCAATAATGAGTCCTAATTCATAGTACATATTTTTAGAAATTAATCCACTTGAAATCATTTTTTTCACTTCATAATAAAATTGAACCAAAAAATCACTTGGCAATTTTTCATACAAAGACATATTTGGAAACACCTACTATTCCTACTGTATTAATTGGAATAATATCAAGTAAAACGGAATTTGAAAAGAGTTTTTCGTCAGATTCATAAATTTGTCATTTTAGTGCAATATTAATGAACAATTTTGCTAGATTTGTTTATTAATAAACAAAAATAGCGACCGCCTTGTTGTAGAGCGAGTTGCGGAATTGGCGGAAAAACATGGTGTACTTAGAGCACAAATTGCACTTGCCTGGTTGCTGCAGAAAGAACTAGTAACAGCTCCTATTATCGGTGCGACTAAAATTTCTCATCTGGAAGATTCCGTGGGTGCTCTATCGGTTAAGTTAACACTCGAAGAGGTTGCCTATTTGGAAGACCCTTATGTTCCACACCCAGTGGTTGGTGCTTTAATTTCTAAGTAATCATGTTTTAAGCAATATTTTTAAAAGTAAAACCTCTGATTTTCTTTAACGAAAGTCGTAAATACGAACAAAATAAACGAGATTGGCTAAAAGGTGCTTCGATGCAGTCCGTTGTCCGACTGATTCAGGATGTAGCAGCGGAATATGATGTTGTCGGTTTGGGTATTACCGAACATTTGCCATGGGACGCTATTGCACTTTCCAAAATGTTAAGCAGTCTTCCTTTATTGAAAGATTAAACATTAAAAATTGCCCCGCTTGCTGGTATAGCAGGCGGGGTTATTATTCATGGTTTATTTTCGTGTAGGTATGTGAATTCATAGGCGGAAAATTTCCGTCTAATGTTTATAGAGGAAGCTTAAGAAGCAGAGATAAGCGGAGATTTTCCGCTTAACTGCTCTAAATAAGACAAAATTCAAAGATTTGGATAAAATAAGCGGAGAAACTTCCTTTATTTCTAAGGAAATAGGGGTATTTCCCAATTTAAACGGAATTTTTCCGTTTATTTTTCAAACACAGTGAAATCCAACATTCAGTTTTAACTGAGCCTATTATTAAAAAGCAGGAGTACTCCCGGATCCGTTGCTATGTTGGCGGAATTAATTAGAAAATCGATGGAAATAATCCAAAATGGACGTAAAATAATGGCGTGCACAGGCGGAATTAGGAAGAAAACTGGCGGAATTCCATCCGAATCAGGCGGAATTAAGTATTCTAGCTCAGTCTTCAATCTGAAATCAATCTTTACTTCAATAGTTTACACTTTTTTGGCAGAACTAAAATTGGTTATGCTATTATTAGATAGAGGTGAAAGATTTGATCTATATTGGTGTAACTGGCTGGGGCGACCAAGACAGCCTATATCCAGCAAAAATCTCCTCAAGAGACAAACTAAAAGAATATGCCGGTCACTTTCCTACCGTGGAAGTAGACTCAGCATTTTATGCCATTCAGCCCAAACGAAATGCGGAAAAATGGGTCAATGAAACCCCAGAAAGTTTTCAGTTTATTGTCAAAGCCTATCAAGGCATGACCGGTCACCAGCGGGGAGAACTCCCGTTTGACAGCATACATATCATGTTTCAAGCCTTCAAAGAGTCTTTACAGCCCTACCAAGAAAAAAATAAATTAGCGATGGTTTTATTTCAATTTCCACCATGGTTTGACTGTAAAAGAGAAAATGTTGACTATCTAAGATGGTGTAAACAAGAAATGGGGGAAATCCCAAGCGCCTTGGAGTTCAGGCATCAATCTTGGTTTACCCCCTCTTATTTGGAAAAAACACTAGAATTCATGAAAGCAGAAAAATGGATCCACAGTATTTGCGATGAGCCCCAATCGGGGGAAGGATCCATCCCAACCGTTCTACAACCCACCACTCAAGACCAAGTACTGGTCAGATTTCACGGCCGCAACATTTACGGTTGGCAAAAGCGGAATGCTGAAAACTGGCGTGAAGTCCGTTATCTTTATCGCTATAATCAGCAGGAGCTGCAGGAATGGGCCGTACATATCGAGCAATTAGCAAAGGAATGTAAACAAGTTTACGTTCTGTTTAACAATAACTCTGGAGGAGATGCCGCCGATAATGCCAAAGAAATGATGGAGCTCTTGCAGATAACCTATGAAGGGCTCGCACCTAAACAGCTCGATTTATTTCATGAATGACAAACTAGAAGGTGAAAACAATTGGAGTGGATTATTTTAATACTAATCGGAATAGCGGCTAGTTCACTTGGATCCCTGATTGGGATGGGAGGAGGAATAGTTGTGGTTCCGGCATTGCTTTATCTGGCCACCCTTCCAACCTTCAGCCACCTGACACCGCAAGTGGTCGTCGGCACGTCGCTGTTTACGATGATTTTTACTGGTCTCTCGTCTACACTCGCTTATATGAAACATAAAACAGTCGATTATAAAAGTGGTTTTATTTTTCTAATCGGCAGCGGACCAGGAAGTATTGTGGGTGCATGGGTTACCGAAAAATTAGACTTACATTCCTTTAACATTTATTTCGGGGTTTTTATTCTTTTTATTTCGGCAGTCTTAGTGGTAAAGGACAAATTAAAACCAATTCCCTTTCGGAAGGATAAAGGGATTATTCGTACTTATACCGATAATAGCGGCACTACATTTGAATATGGTTATAACCCTATTCTTGGAATCCTAATTGCCTTTATCGTCGGATTCCTTTCTGGCATTTTTGGCATTGGCGGAGGTTCCTTAATGGTGCCAACGATGATACTACTATTTTTCTTTCCGCCGCATGTGGCCACCGCTACATCCATGTTTATGATTTTACCAACTTCCATTCTAAGTTCGATTACACATATCTCCTTAGGAAATGTGAATTGGCTCTATGCTCTGGCATTAATACCTGGTGCATGGATTGGCGCAAGGGTTGGGGTCTATTTAAATACAAGGTTTAAGAGTAAAACAATTGTACTATTGATTCGAACGATTCTCATCGTAGTTGGCGTTCGCTTAATTTATCAAGGAATAACAGGGTAGGATTAATTTATGGAAACAATACATATCTTTCATACAAATGATTTTCATAGCCATTTAGAGCACTGGCCCCGGATACAGGAGTTTTTGCAGAGAAAAAAGAAGCAATCTCAAGTACAAGGAGAAGACCTTTTTTTATTTGATATAGGTGATTTTATTGACCGCTGGCATCCCTATACCGAGGCGACAATGGGTCGAGGGAATATTACCCTTCTAAATCAATGCGGCTATAACGCTGTTACGATTGGTAATAATGAAGGAGTCAATCTTCCCCATGATGATTTGGATCATCTATATGATGAAGCAAAATTTGATGTCATTAATGCAAATCTTTATCAAAAAAATGGTCACTATCCTGATTGGGTTAAACCCTATAAGGTCTATCGCACAACAGAAGGAACACGAATTGGGGTCATAGGTCTTACCGCCCGATTTGATCATCTATACGGTCTCTTGGGATGGGGAATCACAGAGCCGCTAGAAGAGCTTAAGAAGTGGTTGGAACCACTAAAAAAAGAGGCCGATGTGATCATCTTACTTTCCCATTTAGGGATCAAAGACGATGAATACATCGCAGAACACTTTCCAGATATTGATCTTATTTTGGGTGCCCATACTCATCATTTCCTTGAAAAGGGGAAATTGGTGGGACGAACCTTAATAGGTGCCGCAGGCAAATTCGGCTACTTTGTCGGGCATATGACACTTCAAGTGAATGAAAAGAAGGAAATTGTCCACAAAGAAGCGATTCTGTATGACTTTCAGGATATTCCTCCTCTAGAAAATGAGCAAGAGCAAATCCAGGACTTTTTAGAAAAAGGAAAGGAACTCTTAAACGAGAAGGTTACTGTTCTAAAAGAACCTTTAATCCATGACTTTTTTCATGAAACTAATTTTTCTAAATTGCTGTGTAAAGCCTTACGAAATTGGTGCCAAACGGATTGTGCGATGGTGAATGCCGGTCTTCTTTTGGGATCTTTATCTGGTTTGGTGACAACCTATGATCTACTGAAAATCTGTCCACATCCGATTAACCCCTGTGTCGTTGAACTGACAGGGGAGGAACTGGAAAAGATACTAGAGGAAACGAATGGTGAAGAATTGCCGCACAAAGAAATTAAGGGCTTAGGCTTTAGAGGGACAGTTCTCGGAATATTTGTTTATGACGGAATTCAATTTAGAAATAATCAACTATTCGTCAACAATCATCCTTTGGAAAAGAATAGAACCTATACTTTTGCCCTCCCGGATATGTTTACCTTTGGACATTTTTTCAAAGAGGTTTTGCCGCAAAAACACAAGAAATATTTCCTTCCCGAATTTTTGCGTGATTTATTAAAATGGGAGTTAGAAAAACAACAATAGTCTATAGCCTGTTACTCTTCAATCCTTATAATCATATTGTGATAGTAAGGAAAGGAGTGAGGAACCATTGATTGAGCTTTCGCCAATTGAAATTAATGGTCATACCTTCTTGGCTGTTACCGTGTTACTCCCTAAAACCACCTTGCTTACCGTTTCAAATGATAAGGGCTATATCATGTGCGGTGCTTTGGATGTAGGCCTATTAAACGATCAATTAAAGGATCGAAAAATCATTGCTGGGCGGGCTGTAGGCGTTCGGACGATTGAACAGCTTCTAAATGCCCCATTAGAGTCAGTGACATGGGAAGCAGAGGAACTTGGGATTCATAAGGGAATGATTGGGAAGGATGCCTTGCTTAAAATGATCTAAAAGCTTGCAATATGCAAGCTTTTTTTTATGAGAAATTTCGGGGCTGACCAAGGCGCTTGCGCTTTTCTTTTTAATTGGGCTAGTTCACCCTTTCTTTGCATACATATTTAAAAGAAGGGGGGATGTTCTTGGCTAAGTTTTCAAGACGGGCTCGCATTCGGGGACCGCTTCCATTCCGTTACGTCTTGTTGTTATCCTTTATACTTTTCTTATTCACGTCAGCCTCGGGATTATGGCTTGTAAATAAGGGTATTGAGCCAACTTTAATGAGTATTGCTACTACTGAAACTCGAAATATTGCTTCGCTTGTTATTAACAGAGCAATTACCAAACGTACGACCAATGTTGGTGATAACAATAATGTGATTAAAATTGTACCAGGCAGCAACGGGAAAGGACAAAACGCCCAATTGAATACCGATTTAATTAATAGGGTCTTGGCAGATACCACCGCACAGATTATAAAGAACTTAAAAACAGCAGAAAAAGGCGATATTGCTTTATTGGAAAATGATGTCGATATTGAAACGCATAAGACTGAAAAGGAAGACGGAATTGTTTGGTATATTCCTTTAGGGCAGGCAACTAACATCACGTTATTAGGTAATATGGGCCCAAAAATTCCTGTCAAATTCCACGCTATTGGTGAAGTAGAACCGGACGTGCATATTTCCACAAAAGCTATGGGAATCAACAATACATGGATGGAGGTTGCCGTCCAAATTAAGGTATCCGTACAAATTGTAACGCCGTTTGCAACGGAAGTGACGAAACTGAAACAAAGCATTCCAGTTGGTGGAACACTTGTTGAAGGAGAGGTACCTCAATTTTATAATAGCGGCGGGAATTTAACACCTTCCATACAGATACCTGAAAGTACTGATACAAGTAAGAAGGCAAGCAAAAAAGACTAAAATAGAGACTCAAAATAGGACTGCCGCTAAGGACAGTCCTATTTTAAAATAACAATATCGGGGCTGACCAAGGCGCTTGCGCTTTTCTTATTATCACTTCGAGTTTCTTGCTTTTCGAATCTCGATTCGTTCCAGTCGTTTCCACTGGGCTAAATGGGGATAGGGGTCAAATGACCATTCCGTGATTCCATTATCTTTGTACATGCCATAATGTAAATGTGGGGGGAACTTCCCGGATGTTCCCGGAGGACCATAACCTGAGCTGCCTACACCACCTATGACCATTCCGGGTTCCACAACCTGCCCAACCCTTAAATTCTTGGCAAAGCCGCTAAGATGGGCAAAATAATGATACGTATTGTTAATATCCCGAATGCCAATTCGCCAGCCGCCAAACTTATTCCAGCCTTTCATTTCAACAATTCCATAGCCTGTGGCTCGGACAGGGACTCCATAATTGGCGAATATATCCGTACCTTCATGCATTCTTCGGCCGCCCCAGCCACGTGCATCTCCCCATGTACTACGATAACTATGATTACTGGATAATGGGACAGGGAACGCTTTTTTATCTAAATTCAATCGACCAAAGTGGCGGTATATTTTTGCTTTTCCAGCAATAATCCCGACCGTTCTATCACGATGGTAGTAGTTCCATAACCCAATTTTTATATTATCAGGGTCCACACCGTATGAAAGAAGATAATTTGCAAATGCATATAAAACATCTTCATCACTCTTTAAACTTGCTTTCCCGTCACCGTCGCCGTCAACCCCCATTCCATCAAAAAGCTGGATAACAGCGGGATTTTCTTCGTTAGGATTAGGGTTTGTCACTCCTGACCATACTTCAGGACGAAAGTAGATACCAATGTTGCCATCTATTTTTGGTAAGTCCCTACGAGCTTGGCGGACACTTCTTTCATATTGATCAATAGCCGCTAAATAATACCAAGGGATTTGGGTGATTGTTTCCACCTTTTTATAAAGCTTCATTCTTTCTTGATAGGGATCGAATTCTTGTGCATGAGCATCCCTGACAGACAAAGTGGAAGCGAACAATATAAGGATGGTTCCAATAATGAGAACAGCCCGCAACAGGAATCCTCCTTCCGAGTAATGTACAAGTTTAGTGTGCGAACTTTAAGATTTTTCATGATGGTCAATAATTGGTAATCGAAAATGAATTGCTTGTTGTTCACCCTCTGGTATGATAAAGTGACAGGAGAACTCAATTTTTTGATTTTGAGGAGTGTAAAAATGAGTAATACAGAAGACATTTTACGTAAGCCGGAATGGCTTAAAATAAAATTAAACACCAATGAGTCCTACACAGGCTTAAAAAAAATGATGCGGGAAAAAAATCTTCATACGGTTTGTGAAGAAGCGAGATGTCCAAATATTCATGAATGCTGGGCAGTAAGACGTACAGCTACGTTTATGATCTTGGGTGATACATGTACACGAGCATGCCGTTTCTGTGCCGTTAAAACCGGTTTACCAACCGAGCTTGATTGGCAAGAGCCAGAACGAGTGGCTGATTCTGTTCAACAAATGAATCTAAAGCATGTTGTAGTAACAGCTGTAGCCCGTGATGATTTAAAGGATGGCGGTGCAGCAGTATTTGCTGAAACCGTACGTGCTATTCGTCGTAAAAATCCATTTACAAGTATTGAAGTGCTTCCTTCTGACATGGGTGGTAAGGAAGAGAACCTCAAATTATTGATGGATGCAAAGCCAGACATTCTAAATCATAATATTGAGACCGTTAGACGTTTGACCCCAAGAGTCCGTGCGCGTGCCAAATATGACCGTTCTCTTGAATTTCTCCGTCGTGCGAAAGAAATGCAGCCTACTATTCCTACCAAATCAAGCTTAATGATTGGTCTTGGAGAAACAAAAGAGGAAATCCTAGAGGTTATGGATGATTTAAGGGCCAATAATGTCGATATTATGACCATTGGACAGTATTTACAGCCGACCAAAAGCCATTTAAAGGTTCAAAAATATTATCATCCTGATGAGTTTAAAGAATTACAAGAAATTGCGATTAGTAAAGGTTTTAGCCACTGTGAAGCGGGTCCATTAGTTCGTTCTTCTTACCATGCTGATGAACAAGTGAATGCAGCAGCGAAGCATAAGCAAATGCTTGGTGAAAAAGAAGAAGCAAAAGAGGCTTAAAATGAAAGAGAGTTCAGCCAATGGGTCTGAACTCTTTTGTTGTATAGAATTTATAGTATTGCGACTTCGAAAATTGTCTAGCTCCAGGTGCCATCGGCTCGAGGTCACAAGCCAATCCGTCCAAAAGGTTAAAGAACAACCTTTTGACCGGCTCGTCTTGTGCTTGTCGCCGAAGTCTAAGCACCTTACGCTGTTCTTATTGACTCATCCTGGAATTTTGATTGGTGTTTTTAGATTTAATTATGTTTTTATTATTGGAATTTGGCATGTTTTTGTAATTAAAGTCTTCCTGTGTTCGACCATTTTCGTCTTCACTTGCATTAACACGAGAGCCTTGAGGAGACTTTAACATTTGCTTAATAACACTATTAACGGTGGTGCGGGCATGCCGACTTGTGGAATCAACATTTGCAAGATTCTCGACATCACGCATCAATTTGGTGTTATCTGACACATACACATGGTAATAGCGCGGAACCACTGAAAGAGCCGTCTTTTTCACTTGATCCGCTGTCAAGTTGCGTTTCTTCGAATCCGTGTCATAGGCGATTAAGACCTCTTGGTCGGTTACAAGTGTGGCCACATCGTTTACATTCGGGATATTCGCACTGTACTTGCTAATAATATTCGCTACTTGCTCACGGTCAAGGCCTGCGTAATGAGTATTTGCGGTTTTATCATTCATTATTGGGCTTTTTTGATGACGGACATAGCCATAACTTGATGTCTTATTGCGAATCCCGCGGCCTGCGCCTTCATTGTATAGTTCATGCTGCTTATTATTTACATTAATCGTGTTGCCGCTCTCTTCATACATGTCGTTTTTTCCGGTATCCTTCGTACATCCGCTCAAGGCCGTGATCGTACATAAACCTGTGATAATGAGTAGTTTTTTCAAAGCTTTAGCACCTCCTATCCTTAGGATGACCAAAGCAGGTATTTATTTTCTTAGCAATTGATGGTGAATCGGGTATAATGGAAAGTAGGAATTTGTCGGCTAAAAATGAGGTGATACAATGATTGTGATTAACAATACCACATATGAAATTCTTCAGGAATATCGAAATGCCTATAATGAGGAAGCCTTGAAAGCAAGGTACAGTGATATTTTAGCGAGATATGATTATATTGTAGGCGATTGGGGATATGGACAGCTCCGTCTTAAGGGGTTTTTTGATGACCAAAATCAAAAGGCTACATTTGATACAAAAATCAGTACCCTAAGTGAATATTTGTATGAATACTGCAACTTTGGCTGTGCCTTTTTTGTATTGAAAAAAGTAAAAAAATGAGAAGGATCAGATAACTGACCCTTCTTTTTTTGGGAAATATCCAGCTCCAGCGCCCAGCGACTAGTGTACTTCGCCCATCTCCCTACGATAAGTCAACATCGAATCGACTTGAGCTCCGTGTTTCCTTTATCTCAGTCGAAGGGCTCCAGTCCTGTCGTGCGCTAAACGGGCGCTTCCGCTTTTAATTATCGTAAGGCGGTTGCTCATCCGTATTCGGATCATCATGGGTGGGGTGGGCGCCCTCCATTTGCCTTGGGATATCTTGGTGTAAGGATTTATTTTCATAATTAAAATTGCTGTAATAGCGTTGCCCTTCCTGCCATGGTGTACTCTTATTTTGAACGGGTTCTTTTGCTCGAATGGGTGAACCAAAAGGTCCTTCAGGAAATTCTTGGGCAGTCAGATAGTTATGTTGTTTTTCAACATTTGATAATTCTGTATATTTTTCCGAGCCTTTATTTGTCATGTTTTCACTCCTTTAGCCTTATTATTGGAAGGCTTAAGAAAAAACATGTGTAATGTTTAAATGATTTCCGCTAGGAAGCTACGCAGTTCTTCGGCATCTTCTTCATTTAATTGAAAGGCAAACTCTAAATAACCTTCCTCTTCTAAGTCATCTTGGCCAATAATCGCAAAACGATTACCTTGCATATCCATGACTAATGATTTTCCATAATGACGGCTTGTGTGAACAATCGCCAAATCAAATCGCTGGTTCTCGCCAACAAAACTGACAAATCTTGTTTTCGTATTTTCTGTATCATCGTATAAATAAAAGCGTTCCGTCATTGGGCTAGTCTCCTTTTGGTTTAACAGTTTTCCCTCTCCTTTATAGTATCAAATTTAGCCTTATGTTGGGAGGATAAAAAAATGAATGGCTGGATTTGTGATACAATAAGAAATGGAATGATTACATATAGCGGTAAAAGGAAGTGGACTAGATGTATTTTGTTGATAGGGAAAAAATTGAACATACTCTCCAATTTTTAGAAAAACAAATTCATCTTTTTCAAGGTCAGCAGGAGTGGATAAACCCTGTGGAAAAAGCAGCCTTGGAGCGGATTTGTCAAATGATGATTGAGTCTGTTTTAGATGTTGGCAATAGTATAATCGATGGCTTTATTATGCGTGATCCTGGGAGCTATGACGATATCATTGATATTTTAATCGATGAAAAGGTGGTTACAGCATTAACCGGTGAAAGCTTAAAGCTTCTCATTCAGCATCGTAAAATACTTGTTCAAGATTATCTTGAAATTTCCCATGAGAAACTAAAAGAGGAATTTTCACAACATCTACATGAATTAGAGCTTTTTTCTACAAGCGTACGTGACTATATAGCCAATGAATTGGGACCGGTATCTGCATTTAGAAATTAAGCTCGGAACATATGGTCTATTTCTATTGGGAAGGAATGATGTTATAGATGAAAAAATATAAAGGATATTTAATTGATTTAGATGGAACGATGTATAAAGGAACAGAACGGATTGAGGCAGCATCTGATTTTGTAAAAAAACTAAAGGAAAACCAAATTCCTTATTTATTCGTCACCAATAATTCGTCAAGGACACCGGCACAAGTAGCAGATAAATTAAATAGCTTTGATATTCCTGCGGAGGAACAGCTGGTTTTTACCACAAGTCAAGCGACAGCGAATTATATTTACGAGCAAAAAAAGGATGCTCGTGTTTTTGTGATAGGTGAAGAGGGTCTTTTTTCTGCCATAGAAGAAAAAGGATTTGCGGCAGCAGGTGAGGATGCAGACTACGTTGTGATGGGAATTGACCGTGAAATCAGTTATGAAAAGCTAGCGATGGCCTGCCTGGCTGTCCGCAATGGTGCGACATTTATTTCAACCAATGGAGATATCGCGATTCCAACTGAACGAGGGCTGCTTCCAGGCAATGGTTCACTTACCTCCGTTATCGCGGTTTCAACGCAAACAAAACCAATTTTTATCGGCAAGCCGGAAGCGATTATTATGGATCAGGCCTTAAAGGTATTAGGAACTTCTAAAGAAGAAACGCTGATGGTCGGGGATTATTATGATACCGATATATTAGCGGGAATGAATGCCGGAATGGATACATTGCTTGTCCATACAGGCGTGACCACAAAAGAATTGCTAAAAGGGTATGATCGAAAACCAACGTATACGATTGATTCATTGGATGAATGGGAGCTGTAAAAGGGATGGAAAAAATCCATCCCTTTTTCCGACTTTATTCTTCAGCTTCATGTGCGGCTCGGTGAGCAAGTCTGCTTGATGCTGCTGCCGCTATCGCACCAACGATATCATCTAAAAATGTATGACACTCTCCGGTTGATTTATCATTTAAATGAGCCAAAATTCCAGGCTTTAGTTTATCGATATATCCATAATTGGTAAAGCCAATTGAACCGTACACATTCACAATTGAAAATGCCAGGATTTCATCCACGCCATAAAGACTCTCATCCGTGCCGATAATCGACTGAAGCGGTTCTTCGAGCATTCCTTTTTCAGCCAGTACATCAAGCTGTATGCCGGTTAAAATTGCGTTTTGTACTTCCCGTTTAGATAGAACCCGTTCAACGTTGGCAATACAGTCTTCGATTTTTAAATTTTTATGGTATTTCTCCTGTAAAAAGAAAACTAAATCGGCGATGTCCTTGATTTCGACACCTCTTTCTTTTAACCATTTCCGTGCCGTTTGTTCAGTCATATCCACTTTTTTGTCGTCTGCCATTTCCTAATCACCTTTTCCTTGTGAAATTAATGGGATACTCATAAGAACTATTTCTGCACTTGCTATTTTCACTATATATATACTCTTTGACCTAGAATTATGCAATTATAGGTTAAATGAACAAACTAAAAGTTAGCATTCCCGGCTTTATTTCGCATATACCTACAACAAGTTTTCCTTTATCGCACATATACATATGGTAACTAAAGTTTGAGGCGGGGTGAGAGGATGCTTCAAAAATTGCTTGAAAATCAATATGGGATTACCGTAGAAGAATATGTAAAGCTAGATATGTTTGATGCATTAAGAGGAAATGGCTGGCTCTATCTGGTCTCGAAACCAGGAGGAAAAGAAGAAGAGGATATTACCGAATTAGAAAAGATTGCCGAACATTTACGAAATTATGGGGATCAAAATGTGCCTATTTTTTTACCATCAAAAGAAGGTCAGTTAATTACAACATGGGAACAAAATCAATATTGTGTTTTAGCCAATCGACAGTTAGAAGAACCACGAAAAATCAAGTTAGGACGTAAACTTGCTAGATTTCACGAACGAGGCAGGCGGGTTCCGTTTCAAATTGAAAGATCAAACCGTGTAGGGCAATGGAAATCATTATGGGAAAAGCGTCTTGAACAAATGGAAAAAGTCTGGAATGGTCTTTTGTTTCAAAGTCCGGAAGATGAATTTGAACGGTTGTTTATTGATTCCTTCCCTTATTATCTAGGTCTAACGGAAAATGCTATTCAATATCTTGTCGATACAGAAATTGATGATGAACCACTCGACACCGACAGCGGGACCGTTTGTCATGAGCGGTTTACAAGTAAAACTTGGGGACCTTATAACCAGTATATGATTAAAAACCCATTTGATTGGGTTTTTGATCACCGAAGCCGTGACTTGGCAGAGTGGACCAGGGAGCGGTATTTTCGCAATAGCCAAACCTATCAAGTGGATTTAAAGAATTTTTATGAGGAGTATCAAAGTATTGCCCCATTATCTTCTTTTTCATGGCGCTTGTTATATGCCCGATTAGTCTTTCCACTTCATTATTTCGAATGTGTTGAGGATTATTATATCACCCGTTCTGAACAGGACAAGAAAGTACTTGAGGAAAAATTAAGCAAGATTTTGCGGCATTCTAGTGACTATGAACGATTTTTAGCGGAATTCTATCCATTATCAGGAGCACCGCTGAAACAGCTCCACCTGCCGCCCCTTGATTGGCTGTATACCATGTAATCATATTTACAAAATTTCAGAAGGAAGCATCCTATCCCATTTATGATACACTAACATTATACCAGCTAAGGATGTGATACCATATGAAGCCTTACGTATATATTACTCGGAAGCTTCCAAACGAACTTGTCAAACCATTGCAAGAAAGATTTACCGTCAATATGTGGAAACATGATGATATTCCTGTTCCGAAAGACATCTTAATTGAAGAAGCAAAGAAAGCGGATGCCCTTTTTACCGTACTTGCTGATTCGATTGATGAACGTGTTCTGAACGCAGGGAAGAATCTAAAAGTTGTGGCAAACCTGGCCGTTGGCTATGATAATATTGATTTAACAACGGCAAGTAAAAACGGTATAGCAATTTGTAATACACCAGATGTATTAACCGATACAACAGCCGATTTAACGTTTGGACTCTTGATGGCTGCGGCCCGCAGGATTGTGGAGTCAGCTGAATTCGTCAAAGAAGGAAAATGGCAGAGCTGGAGCCCTTATCTTTTAGCAGGTCAAGACATTCACCATAAAACGCTAGGGATTGTTGGAATGGGTAAAATTGGTGAGACTGTTGCCAAACGCGCTACAGGCTTTGATATGGATATTCTATATTACAACCGGACAAGAAAACCTGAAGTTGAGCAGCAGTTAGGAGTTGTCTATACTTCTTTTGATGAGCTTGTTACCAAGTCAGATTTCATTGTTTGTCTGACCCCACTTACACCAGAGACAAAAAATATGTTTACTCGTGAAGTTTTTCAAAAGATGAAGCGCTCAACTATTTTTATCAATGCTGCAAGAGGTGCGGTAGTAGATGAGCAGGCGTTATATGAAGCACTTTTGGCTGGGGAAATTGCTGGAGCAGGATTAGATGTGTTCCAAAAAGAACCGATAAATGCTGATCATCCATTATTAAAGCTATCTAATGTTGTTGCACTTCCGCATATCGGGAGTTCAAGCATGGAAACCAGAACGATCATGATTCAGTTATGTATCGATAATATTATGGCTATATTAGAGGGAAAAGAGCCCAAGACTTTAGTAAACAAAGACTGGCGCCCTTTGGTAAGGGGTTAATAAATGAAAAAGCGACTGCCTTTTAAGGCAATCGCTTTTTTGTAATTATTAAGTAAATGTTAGAAAACCTGCTCGACTTCAACAACGCCAGGAACTTCTTCAAGTAGGGCTCTTTCGATACCTGCTTTTAGTGTGATGGTAGAACTAGGGCAGCTGCCGCAAGCACCTAAAAGGCGAAGCTTAACAATACCTTCCTCTACATCTACTAATTCACAATCCCCGCCGTCGCGAAGAAGAAATGGACGTAATTTATCTAATACTTCTTGAACTTGTTCAAACATTTGAGTTTCTGTTGCCATTGTAATCGACTCCTTTCCTAACTATATTATAATGTGATTAGTGCTAAAAATCCATTCTCAGAAATTAGGAAAATACACATTTAAATACCTAATTTTAGTTTTAATCATTTTTATAGTATAAAATAAAAGAAAACGAACAGGGATGATTCTAAATGGGGAAAAATGAAGTTGAAATTGTCTTATATGGGGCAGAAACTTTATGTCCAAGCTGTGTGAACTTACCCTCTTCAAGAGACACTATTGAATGGCTGGAAGCAGCCATTGCCAGGAAATTTCCCAATCAGCCTTTTAAAATGACCTACGTCGACATTTATCAGCCATCAGGTGACCCAGAAAAAATAGCATTTGCAAAACGAGTCATCGAGGAGGATTTGTTTTATCCGGTTGTTGTGATTAAAGATCAAATTGTCGGTGAAGGCAATCCTCGCTTAAAAACGATTTTTGCCGAACTAGAGAAGTGCGGTTTAAAAGCAGTTTGATGAAAAGAAGCATTCCGGGTTGGAATGCTTCTTTTTACACGTCTAGCTCCAGCACTCAGTGTACTTCGGAGCTTTGGTTTAACCATTATGATATTTATACAACCATAGTATTCCTGATTTTATGAGGCGGGCGACTCGACCTGTGATCGCATGGTCAGCCATGAGGCCGAAGCCTTGTTTTTTTCCTAGCGAGCCAAGGACACCTTTTAATTTAATCGGCGGGAATGTTTCAGGCAATGCTTCACCATTCCAGCGCTTTCTTAATACTTCTACAATCTGTTCAGCCTGACCTTCTGCTAATTGGGCACTAGGAGCGTATGGTAAACTGGCACAGTCACCCACAATAAAGACATGTTCATCATTAGGCAAATGATGGTGAGGGGTAAGAACTAATCTTCCGGAGCGGTCTTTTTCACCGTCCATTTGGCGAACAATGTGACTGGCTTGAATACCTGCTGTCCAAACAATGACATCACAATCAATTGGTTCATCGTGATTATAGATTTGTTTTTCATCTACTTTGGTAATGTTGGATTGGTTAATTATCTCGACATTATTTCTCACAAACCAGTTTTCAACATATTTACTTAACCGCTCTGGGAATGACGATAAAATGTGTTTGCCTCTATCAAATAATTTAATCGAAAGATCCTCACGGCTTTCACTTAACTCACTTGCTAATTCAACTCCACTTAAACCTGCACCGACAATCCCAACTACAGCCCCTGGACCAAGGTTATTTAAAACAGAATAGGTGTGCCTTGCCTTTTCGATCGATTGGATACTGTAAGTATATTCGGCGGCACCAGGGACATCGTGGTAGTTGTCTTCGCAACCAAGACCAATGACTAAATCATCATAGGAAATCGGTGCATCATCCTTTAGGATTACTTTCTGTTCCTTGGTATCGATACTAGTGACTTCACCATATTTAACTTGTAAGCGATGGTGTTCAGGAAAAGCTACCCTTACTTCCTTATCGGAGATCGTTCCAGCGGCTAAGGCATAGTATTCGGTTTTTAAGCAGTGATATGGGACGCGATCAACAAGTGTGATGGTCACGTCTTCAGGCAAATGGTTTGGAAGAAGCTCGTTTAATATTTTCATTCCGCCATAACCGCCACCAAGAATCACAAGGTTTTTCATAATTAATTACCCCTTTGTTTATCTGGCATTATTCAAAATAGTATGGATGATTTAAAAATAGTAGGATCATATTATCTACTCAAACACATTTGAGTATAACTAATATGTGTCAAAATAACAACATTTTCACTTAGGTATTGACAGACAGTGGGCAAACGTGGTAATTGACGGCTTTGCATAATTAGGGTAGGATAGGGTAGTGTGAAGAGGTGAAGACATTGATTAAGCCAATCATTGAGTTTTGTATAAGCAATCTGGCAAATGGTGCTCAAAAGGCACTTGAAAAACTACAAAGAGATCCGAATCTGGATATAATAGAGTATGGTTGTTTAGGATACTGTGGAAAATGTGCCCTCTCACTCTATGCGTTAGTTAACGGAGAGGTCGTAACGGGAGATAGCCCAGAGGATCTGGTAGAGAACATTTATCAATACTTGGAAGAAAATCCAATGTTTTAAGGAGGAGCAGCTGTGCTCCTTTTTATATAATGTCATCGTTTAAAAATGGTGCTTTTAATCAGTTGAGACTTACCTTATAAGTGTATATACTAAATTAAAAGCCTCAGAAAAAAGGAGGAGTAATTGTGAGTAATGAGATTGTTATTTTAACGGAAGCCGCATCATTGCACATTAAAGAAATGATGAAACATAATGAAGAAGAAGGCGCCTTTTTACGTGTGAGTGTAAAGGGCGGGGGATGCAGCGGATTATCCTACGGAATGGGATTTGACCATGAAGTAAACGAAGATGATCTCCAGTTTGCTCAGCATGGAATTACGGTTCTAGTTGATAAAGAGAGTGCACTGATTTTACAAGGAACCAAAATTGACTACAAAGAGTCGATGATGGGCGGCGGTTTCACGATTGATAATCCAAATGCCATCGCATCATGTGGTTGTGGTTCATCGTTTCGTACAGCGACAGCAGCGGGAACACCAGAAGAATGCTAAAAACAAGCAAAAAAGGCGTCAATCTGACGCCTTTTTGCTTGAATAAGAAAGTATTAATTTTGACTTCGAGAATTGTCCAGCTCCAGCGCCTAGCCCCTCGAGGTCTTAAGCTTGTCGGGGCTGACCAAGGCGCTTGCGCTTTTCTAATTATCAAACATCGAAGAACTATGAATCGGCTGTATTTTTGCTTTAGGGTCGATGTAGGATTTTGCATTATTGATCGCTGTTGGGGCTTCACCAAATCCACAGGCAATTAGTTTAACTTTTCCTGGATATGTACATATATCTCCTGCTGCATAGATTCCGGGGATATTGGTTTCCATTTTTGAGTTAACGACAATCGAGTTCTTTTCGATCTCAAGTCCCCATTCCTTAATAGGCCCCAATGTAGAAACAAATCCATAATTACAAATAACGGCATCCACATCAATCGTTTCCGTTTTCTCCCCGTTTACTGTCTTCAGGACGACTTGTTTAATTCCTTTTTCATCACCGAGTAACTCAGCTGGAACATATGGGGTTTTTACTTCAACCTTGGAGTTATAGAGATTCTCTACACTGTGCTCATGGGCACGGAATTTATCGCGGCGATGGACAATTGTTACAGATTTAGCAATTGGCTCAAGCATTAAAGCCCAGTCGACAGCGGAATCCCCGCCGCCAAAGACAACGACATTTTGCCCGGCAAATTGATTTAAATCTTCTATAAAATAATAAAGGTTCTTCTTCTCATATTGCTGTGCACTTTCTAGCTCTAGTCGGCGCGGCTGGAAGGCTCCATTACCAGCAGTAATAATAACCGATTTAGTATAGTGGACTTCCTTGTTGGTTGTTAATTTAAAAATGCCTTCTTCTTGTTTTTCGACCTTTTCAACCGACTGTTCTAGGACTACTGTGGGTTCAAATTTAGCCATTTGTGTTTTTAGATTTTGGACTAATTCTTGGGCCCTAATTTTAGGAAAACCCGCTACATCATAAATATATTTTTCTGGATATAGGGCTGACAGCTGACCGCCAAGCTGCGGCAAACTCTCAATGATTTTAACTGTTGCTTGTCTCATCCCCCCATAAAAGGTTGTAAATAGACCGGTAGGACCGCCGCCAATAATCGTAATATCATAAACCCTTGGATCTTCTTGCACTCAGCATCCCCCCAACAAGTAGTAACAAACCATTTTCCTTATCTTAACACATAGGGAAAGAATCCTTATATTTAAAAACAAAATATTCAGAAAAAGTAAAATTATGGTTAAGTGAATTATTAAAAAATATTTTAGATAAATGGCTTGAAAAGAGAGAGAAAGTAGCATAAGATGTATTGTGAATATATTGTTAAAAATATGTGACGAAACAAGTACATTTGTGTGAAAGAGGCTCTATTTATCTTATTCATTTTTTTAGTTAACATTCCTCGTTCATTTTCTATGTACTTTTGTATATATTTTTTTCTATATTCCTATTCGTGAAGAAAATCACATAATTTTTTTGTCATGTATCGTGAAGTATCTCACATACATTTTTCAGTAAAGTAAAATAAAAATTGTGATAGCAGTGGAATATAAGAAAAAGAACATTTATTTAAAAATACTACAAAGGTGGAAGTGATCACTTTGAAAAAGCCTAAAGTTGTTATTCTTGGTGCAGGGTACGGCGGGCTGCTTACAGCAGTTCGTTTGCAAAAGTTAATCGGTGTAAATGAAGCGGATATTGTATTAGTAAATAAAAATGACTATCATTATGAAACAACATGGTTGCATGAGGCATCTGCTGGTACGCTACACCATGATAAAGTTCGTTATGATATTCGTGATGTTATCGACCGCAGTAAAGTTGATTTTGTACAAGATACGGTCGTGGAAATTAAAAAAGATGAAAAGAAAGTCGTTTTGGAAAAAGGCGAAGTGGATTATGACTATTTAGTCATCGCTCTTGGCGGTGAACCAGAAACATTCGGTATCAAAGGCTTAAAAGAATATGCATTCGGTATTACAAATGTTAATTCTGCCCGTCAATTACGTGAGCACATTGAATATCAGTTTGCCACTTATAATATGGAAGAAGAAAAGAACGACAATCGCCTATCCATTGTGGTGGGTGGTGCAGGATTTACCGGTATTGAATTCCTTGGCGAATTAACAAACCGAATTCCAAAATTATGTCATGAATATGATGTAGATTTCCACAAAGTGAGAATTTATTGTGTCGAAGCAGCGCCAACTGTATTGCCAGGCTTTGACCCTGAACTAGTTAACTATGCCGTTTCTACATTAGAACGTAAAGGTGTAGAGTTTTTAATCGGTACAGCTATTAAAGAAGCAGTTCCTGGCGGTATTCTTGTTGCCAAAGGCGATGCAGAGCCATATGAAATTAAGTCTGAAACGGTTGTTTGGGCAGCCGGCGTTCGTGGTAACTCAGTTATTGAAAAATCAGGCTTCGATGCTATGCGCGGTCGTGTAAAGGTTCAACCTGACTTACGCGTTCCTGGATTTGATAATGTCTTTATCATTGGTGACAGCTCACTTGTGATCAATGAAGAAATTAACCGTCCATATCCGCCAACAGCACAAATTGCGATGCAGCAAGCAGAATTGACTGCTAAGAATATTGCTGCTCTAATCCGTAATAAGTCTGAACTAGAAAGCTTTACGTTCGATAATAAAGGGACTGTTTGCTCTCTTGGTGAAGATGATGCGATTGGTGTGGTTTTTGGTAAAAAGCTTACCGGTGGAAAAGCATCGTTTATGAAGAAAGTAGTCGATAACCGTGCGCTATTTATGATTGGCGGCGCTGGAATGGTATTGAAAAAAGGTAAATTTAATTTCTTCTAAATTGAAGTGATAAAAGAGGGGCAGAGATGATCTGTCCTTTTTTAATTTTCTGATATTGAAAGCAACCTCTCGGAAATGGAAGGTAATCTGACATGTATTCGCTTTCATTTGCGAATATGGAGGAATTTAGCTCTTGTCTTTTTCGCTAAACCTTGGTATATTATCAGAAAATTAAGTTAATATTCCAAGGGGGCGAATAAGGATGAAGGTGGAAACGGTTGATAAGACCAAAACCTGTGAATATTGTGACGGAAAAGGATATTTTCAATTAGTACTTGGCGGTTCTGAAACTTGCCCAAGCTGCGAGGGGACCGGCAAGAAAATAGATAACGAAAGTAACTAGAACAGCTTCTTATTGTAAGAGGCTATTTTTTTGTTTAAAATTAAATATAATTGACTTTGAGAATTGTCCAGCTCCAGCACCCAGCGACTAGTGTACTTCGCTCATCTCCCTACGATAAGTCAACACGAAAAAGCTGACGCTCTTCGTGTTTCCTTTATCTCAGTCGATGAGCTCCAGTCCATACGTCGCTAAACGGGTGCTTCCGCTTTTATTCTTGACTCTCTTTATCTATTTAAGTACACTAATTGTTGATGTATAAAGGGGGAATGTCTGGTGCATATGAGCATTGTAGTCCTAATTATCTCTATCGTGCTATTTTTTGTATTGTTTTTTGGAATCGGTTTTATTCTGAATATGCTCCTAAGAATGTCATGGGTAATGGCCATTATTTATCCAATTATCGCTATTTTTATTGTAGATAAAGTGGAATTCGTAGCATATTTTACCAATAGTAAAATGGCCTTTAAAGATCTTGGGACAAGATTCAGCTCGCTTGCCACAGCAGACATTCTCATATTACTTAGCGGTTTAGCAGGCGCCATTGCGGCTGGAATTACGATTAAGCTATTACGAAAAAGTGGATATCAAATGTTTTAAGACTTTTACCGTGTGTAAAGGTCTTTTTTGTTATAAATTTTTCCTCCATTTGTATATTTCCCTTCACTTTGGGGATGAATATTTTTGGAGGAGTGAAAAATTCAATGAACAAATTGAAAAATGGGACGAAGCGGTTCGCGCTTGTTTGCCTGTTTGTTTTGGCTTTAGCCGCGACCTTTCAGTCCATTACTGGCGTGAATATTAAATCCATGATCATGCCATTTATTTCTGTAATTTCGTTTACTAAACCTGTTTCAGCTGCCCCCTCAACACCCTTACTTGAGGATGCCTTTGATTGGTCCAAGTACCCTAAACAAACAGTGACAGCTACAGGTTATACGGCAGGATATGAATCCACTGGGAAAAACCAGGGTCATCCTGAATATGGAATTACTTACTCAGGTGTCAAAGTAAAACGTGATTTATTTTCTACTGTTGCTGCTGATTTAAACGTTTTTCCGATTGGGACCATTCTATTTATCCCTGGTTATGGGTATGGAGTTGTGGCCGATAAGGGAGGTGCTATTAAAGGAAATGAGTTAGACCTATATTATAAGACGGTTGAAGATGTTTATAAGCAATGGGGCAAAAAGCAGGTGGATGTATATGTCGTCCAAAAAGGAAATGGCCACCTTACCGAAGAACAATTACAAACTTTAAATAATAATAAATCGCTCCAGGTGTTCCGTCAACAATATATTAGCTCGGAGAAAAGATAATATTTTTAAAAAAGGCAGGCATTTCGCCTGCTTTTACTATGCTCGAAATAAATAATCCTTTTCGTTATAATGGAGTTGTATATTTTGGAGGTGAAGTAACTTGTTTGCTGCAAAAAAAGAGTTAGATTTAACGACAAGTCATGCAAGTTTGGTTATTGGTTTATTTGAAAAACCAGAAAAATTTACGGGTGAATTAGCAGGTTTGGATGAAAGATTTGAGGGGCAGTTAACAGAATTAGTTAGGTCCGGTGATCTTTCCGCTAAACTTAAAAACATAACAAAAGTACATAGTTTTGGGAAAATAGGGGCAAAACGCCTCTACTTTGTGGGGCTCGGAAAAGAAAAGGAATTATCCTTCGATAAACTTCGGTCATCTTTCGGTAAGGTCTTCAAACAATTAAAAGCAAGTAAACTCGAGGAAACAGCGGTTTATTTAGATACGTTTGTGACGGAGGAAATAAGTAGTTTAGATGCCGCTCATGCGTTGAGTGAAGCGATGGCGCTCGCCACTTATCAATTCGATGGATATAAACAAAAATCAAATGAGCCGGAGAAAAGACTTGAGAAGGTTACCGTGTATTGTGCTTCCTTGGTAGAAGAGGATGTGAAAGCCTCGTTATCGGTCGGTTATGCCTTTGGAAGGGGAACCAATTCGGCCCGTACACTTGTCAATACGCCAGGTAATTTACTTACTGCTACAGACATGGCGAACTATGCTACAGACCTCGCCGTTAAATATGATTTCGATTTAGAAATTCTTGAAAAAGCGGAGATTGAGAAGCTTGGAATGGGAGCATTTCTTGCTGTCAATAAAGGATCTGAAGAGCCGCCAAAAATGATTGTTTTGAAATATCAAGGCAAAGAAGAATGGACAGATGTTATCGGACTTGTTGGGAAGGGTATTACCTTTGATACAGGAGGATATTCGATTAAAACGAAGGCAGGCATTGTCGGGATGAAAACCGATATGGGCGGTGCTGCTGCTGTTCTTGGCGCGATGGAAATTATCGGGGAAATTAGGCCAGAGCAAAATGTAGTGGCTGTGATTCCTTCAACAGACAATATGATTAGCGGCGGTGCCTTTAAGCCGGATGATGTGATTACCTCCATGAATGGAAAAACGATTGAGGTGTTAAACACGGATGCTGAAGGCCGGCTTGTTTTAGCAGATGCGGTGACATATGCCAAGCACCATGGGGCGAATTATTTAGTCGATGTTGCTACCTTAACAGGTGGAGTGATTACTGCGCTCGGATTGCATACGACGGGTGCCATGACCAATCATGATGGGTTGTATAAACAGGTATTGGATTCTGCTGTCGAAGCAGGGGAGCAGATGTGGCAGCTGCCGTTATTTGAAACGGAAAAGGAACGTGTTCGCAACAGTAAAGTCGCAGATTTAAATAATTCACCTGGAAGCGAAGGGCATGCCCTTGTGGCAGGTGCCTTTATTGGCGAATTTACGGAAGGCACTCCGTGGGTTCATTTAGATATAGCTGGCACGGCTACCACCTCTAAAGACCATGATCTTGGTCCAGCGGGTGCCACTGGTGTCATGACCCGTACCCTTGCCCTATTCGTAGAACGCTTTGAACCAATTGAGATATAACCTAAAAGCTGCTGGATTAGTTCCAGCAGCTTTTTTTACATACACCAATACCGCTAAACGGGCGCTTTCGCTTTTCTATTTGCCCACTCAAAACCCGCTGTTCTCGCATATGAAATAGTGTAGGCAAGTATACAAAAAGGAGGTAATACGGTATGTACCCATATCGAAGCCCGTACCCATACCCGGTCCAGGATCAGCGATTTTTCGGTTTTGGGCTGCCTTTAGCGATAGGTGGACTTAGCTTTTTAGGAGGATTAATTGGCGGGGGATTAGGTGCTTCATTTGCTGCCCGGCCATTTTACGGTTACCCTGGATTCGGATACCCTGGGATTGGTTATCCAGGATTTGGTGGATTCGGAGGATTCGGAGGATTTGGATACACTGGTTTTTATTGATTTTATAAGAAAACAGCTCTCGCAGCTGTTTTTTCTTTTTCTATAAAAGTAAGATACATAAAGGAATATGCAGCCTAGTAAAGAATAGGTTAATATGGAATCAATAATATATATCGGAGGGTAAAGATGATGATTGAGAATACATTAATTGAAGCACTCGGAATCGAAATTACAAAAATGGAGCCTGGAAAAGTGACAGCCACCATGCCGGTTGACCACCGGACAAAACAGCCATTTGGTCTTCTTCATGGAGGGGCTTCTGTCGCCTTAGCAGAGTCCGTAGCCAGTCTTGGAGCCTATCACCTTGTTGACAAAGAAACAGAAGCCGTAGCGGGATTAGAAATCAATGCCAATCATGTCCGCCCAAAAACAGAAGGAGTGGTCACGGCAGTAGCAACCATTTTGCACCAAGGTCGAACAACGATGGTCTGGGACATAAAAATCACTGATGAACAAGACCGGCTCATTTGTGTGTCCAGATGTACAATGGCCATCATTAAACGTAAAAAATAACTGGTTTATAAAAGAATGGATTTTCCATTCTTTTTGTGCCCATTGTACAAAAATTTAAAAAATTCTTGAGTGATTCGTGTTATAATGATAGATATAAAAAAATAGACAAAACGCACAATTTTTTGTACAGGTATCTTTATATAATGATAGTAAGATGGAAAAAAAGGCGGTGAAGACGATGAGAGCAAAAAAACAATATTTATTTATTGATTTTGAGTTTACAATGCCAGAGCGAAATGTTCGTATGAAGGATTTCTTTGCGGAAATAATCGAGGTTGGAATTGTAGCTGTTGTAGATGATCAAGTCATCGAACAATTTTCATCCTATGTAACCCCATTAAAGTTCCCCAAATTATCTGAACGCTGCAAATCATTTTTACATATCTCCCAGCAACAGGTGGATATGGGCTTATCCATATACGAACTAATTAAGAAATTGGCGGAATTCAATCAGGATAATGTTGATACAACCATCGTTACTTGGGGAAACATGGATATGAAGGTACTACGACAAAATTGTTTAATGGCTGGGGTTAATTTCCCATTTCATGGAGCGGAACTAGACTTATCAATGGAATATAAGCGCTTTTTTGGCGACCAAAATCAAACCGGTCTCTGGAAAGCCGTTCAGGAGTATGGAAAAGAAGGAACTGGTAAACATCATCGGGCATTGGATGATGCATTAACTACCTACAATATATTCAAACTAGTCGAAAAGGATAAACGATACTTGGAAAAACCAAAACCAACAACAATCGGTGACCGAATTGATTTTTCAAAACTTCTCAATGAATTCGCATAAAAGGCCAAATCAACTAAACTGATTTGGCCTTTATGTTTTTAAAATAACTTATAAAAATCTTTTTCTAATGAGTCTAATGCCTGAAGGCTCATGCTTGCCCATTCTGAACCAGCTTCGATTAATTCTTTTTTCATCTTTTCTAATGCCTCTTTTAAGGATTCCTGATAATCAGGGACCTCGCCCTCAAAGGGTTTCACCATCTGCTTCGGAATATTTGCTTGCTCTCTGTAACTTAATGCTTTTCGTTCATGAAAAAAAAGGACATCTGCATCCTTTGGATTATGTAGGTCACCTTGCATCGGATGTTTCATAACGGCAAGTACCCTGACCAAATAATGCTGCGGGCGTACCTCTGTGATTTCCCCGATATATTTCCCTGTTTTATAAATACCTGTTACCACATTGCCAACTTGCAATTCTGTCACATAAACCACCCCTTATTGATAAATTAACTTGATTCCACTCTTTCATTATGACTAAATTAAAATCATAGTGCAAAAAGTTTAAAGTTATGAATTGGAGGGATGATAAATGAGAAAGAAATGGTCATTTATTTTTATGTTTTTAACAGCTGTATTTTTGCTAGCATCATGCGGGACAAGCCAGAAGGAAGAAGCACCCAAGACATCTAAAACTACAGCGTCCAAAACAGAACAAAAGGAAGGAGCAACGCAAGTGAAAAGTACAGGGTATCCACAGCTTTCCACAGAAGTGGCTGAAAATGAAAAACTAGTGGAAATGGAAACATCAATGGGGACGATAAAAATTAAACTTTTTCCTGAGTATGCACCTAAGGCAGTTGAGAACTTTGTGAAACATAGCCAAGATGGCTATTACGATGGTTTGATTTTTCACCGGGTTATTAAGGATTTCATGATTCAAGGCGGTGACCCGAAAGGAAATGGAACGGGCGGTGAAAGTATTTGGGGGACCCCATTTAAAGATGAATTTTCGACCCATCTTTTCAATTTGCGAGGTGCTCTATCAATGGCAAATTCCGGAGCTAATACAAATGGAAGCCAGTTTTTTATTGTTCAATCAAGTAAACTGGATGCTTCCATGAAATCGCAGATGGAACAGGCGGGCTATCCAAAGGAAATCATCGATGCTTATGATAAGAATGGTGGAACACCATGGCTAGACCATCGTCACACCGTGTTTGGCCAAGTCATTGAGGGGATGGATATTGTCGATAAAATTGCAGAGACACCAGTAGATGCCAAGGACAAACCGAAAAAAGATGTAGTGATTAAAGGAATTAAGGTATTAAAGTAATCTAAGTATGGTTTCCTTTATTGGTAAGGAATGTTATTTGTTGATATAATAAGGTGAACTTATTAGGGGCCTTTATAGAAAGGGAGAATAAAAATGTTCTTACCATCTGTACTTGCATTATTTTTATACTTTCCTAAAGATAAATCAGAATACATCCCTGCGGGTATTACCTGTTTCATCTTTTTAATTGGTGCGCTTTTAACCATGCGCCTGATTATAATAATTTCGAAGCGGGAAGAAAAAAAGGCAAAAGAGTTAGAGGAACAATTAATAAAGAACCAAACGATCCAAAGGAACAGTTGATGTCAGCTGTTTCTTTTTTCTTTCAATGGCGGCAACTAAGGGCATACTCAATAGCTTGATTGCTTCTACTAATCTCTAAAATTGAATGAGCAAGGTATTCGGACACACCAAGAAGAAATCCCGTGCTTCTTGTCCGAAAGAGCAAGGTATTCGGACACGCCCAAGAGAAATCCCGTCCCATCTGTCCGAAAGAGCATCACATTCGGACAAGCCAAAGAGAAATCTCGTCCCTCCTGTCCGAAAGAGCAAGGTATTCGGACACGCCCAAGAGAAATTCCGTCAGTCCTGACCGAAAGAGCATCAGCGTATTCGTACATCCAAAGACAAAAACCATCAAATCCACAAACTCCAACTAATTAATATTTTTTCACCTTCCATAGGTATTCATCTAAGCTTATCCAAAAAATGGTACATACACTAGTAGTGAAATATTAGGAGGCGATTTTATGGAAGAGAAAAGACAATTTGGCGGATTTCCAGGACAAATGGGAGGATTCCCGCAAATGGGTGGATTCCCAGGACAAATGGGTGGATTCCCAGGACAAATGGGTGGATTCCCAGGACAAATGGGTGGATTCCCAGGACAAATGGGTGGATTCCCAGGACAAATGGGCGGATTCCCAGGACAAATGGGAGGATTCCCAGGACAAATGGCTGGATCCCCGCAAATGGGTGGATTCTCAGGACAAATGGGAGGATTCCCACATATGGGTGGACAGCAAATGGGAGGATTCCCGCAAATGGGCGGACAGCAAATGGGAGGATTCCCACATATGGGCGGTCAGCAAATGAGTGGGTTCCCGCAAATGGGCGGTCAGCAACAAATGGGAGGACTTCCACAAATGAGCGGACTCCCACAAATGGGTGGATTCATGGGTCAGCAGCCTACTTCCTCCGGCCAACGGAAAAAAGATAAGTAAATCAATGTAAAAAGTGAACCTGTCGTCCTTCCGAAATAAAGAACTCACTTGTCGGGGGCACGAGGGCAAATTGACAGTTGAAAGGGCATGCAAATTGCAGCATGCCTTTTTTGTTTTTTAGATTAAGGTTTAACGTCAATTTAGATGTCAGATAAAATGCTAAAACAAGTGTCAATTTGAGGTAATCGACTTATGAGTGGCAAGGGTAGATAAGACGAGTTCATAACTACCGAATCGCAAAGAAAATCAGGGCAAGTGTAGATAAGACGGGTTCATAACTACCGAACCGCAAAGAAAATCAGGGCAAGGGTAGATAAGACGGCTTCATAACTACCGAATCGTTAAGAAAATCAGGGCAACGGTCGATTAAACGTGTTCAACACGACCGAACTACCAAGAAAATCGGAGCACCGGTCGTATTGAACAAATAGCGCCAATACAATTAATTGAGGCACTCTGCTTAATGTTTATTTCTAAGTCAAAAAGAATGTCATTTAAGTTGCCAGAATAAGGCCATCTATCTCTTAAGTGTATTCTTTACCTCCACCAAAAAGGACAGGTTTTCTCTTTCGCTTGCTTTCATCCACAACTTTATAGACAATGAATACATCCACACAAAAAATTTCAGGGAGTCACAGCATGAAATCTAAACTCTATTATCAAGACCCATACATACAAACCTTCACTGCCCGTATTCTAAAACAGGAAAAAGATGAAACAGGAAGAAATTATCTTATCCTCGACCAAACCGCCTTCTACCCGACAGGGGGAGGGCAGCCATATGATACCGGTTTGATTGCCGACCAAACCGTAATTGATGTAGAAGAAGTAAATGGAGAAATACGCCACTATGTCAATGCGCCATTACAGGAAAATATAACGGAAGTCAACTGCACCATAGATTGGGACAGAAGATTTGATCATATGCAGCAGCATGCAGGACAACATATTTTATCCGCTGCATTTGACCATTTATTTGGCTACAAGACGGTTGGCTTTCATATGGGAGTCGATAACCTAACGATTGATTTAGAAACGGAAGAACTAACACAGGAGGAAGCTGAGAAGGCCGAGGAACTCGCCAACAAAATCATCCTCGAAAATCGACCGATTGAAACCAAATGGGTCACAGAAGAAGAAGTATCACAATATGATTTAAGAAAAGAAACAAAGGTAAAAGATAATATTAGACTCGTCATCATCCCCCATTTTGATTACAACGGATGCGGGGGAACTCATCCCAAAGCAACGGGTGAAGTATGTGCTGTGAAGATTTTAGATTGGGAGAAACAGCGAAAAAATATTCGCCTGCAATTTGCCTGCGGCCGGCGTGTGCTGAAAAAATTGGGGGAGAAACAAACCGTATTACAACAGTTAACGAAACTTTTAAATGCCCCAGAAAAGGACATGCAGCAGGCAATCATCCGTTTGTTAGAAAACGAAAAACAATTGGTAAAAGCATTGGAACAATCGAATGAAAAATTACTTCAATTCGAAGCAACTGCATTAGCAGCCGAAGGTCAGGAAGTCCTTGCAAAGGCGTTTGAAAATCGAACCATTCAAGAGCTTCAGAAACTAGCACGAATGATCACAGCAGAATATGAAAACAGCTTGGTTATATTTGCTTCAACAGATGGAACTCGGTTACAGGTTGTTTGTGCAAGAGGCAAAGCAAGAACAGAAAATATGAAAAAATTAATAGGTGAGATTTTACCAAAAATAAATGGCAGAGGCGGCGGCAACGAGTCGTTTGCTCAAGGCGGAGGAGAGGCAATTCTGACCTCTGACCAAATCCTAGATCAAATCTTAAGCGTAATCCAAAGCAGCATCATCGAAAATCAGGGTAAGGAGATATAGACATGCGAAAAGAGGTAGCAACCAATTTGCAGTTTGTGGACCTATTAAATCAATGGGACCCTTTTCATTTAGAACATGGTGATTATGAACCGGAAATTGCCGATACAATCCAAGCTGTCCATGAACTAGACGATCCGTTAAACTTGGCTAAACGGATTCAATCAATCTATGAGTTTTCATTTGAAAAAGTAATACCTATCGAAGAGTGTCTTCAAATTTCCAAGGACTTACTCGTCATTAAAGCCAACCAATCTTGTTCATTCTAAGAATCAGTAAGGCACAAAAAAAGAGGACAACCTATAGGTTGATCCTCTTCAAAAAGGGGGAATACTAGAAAGCTTTATAGTTCAAGCTTTTCCAGTTTCCCTGTCTTTATACATAAAAAACAAAAAAACGGTAAAAATACCGTTTTCAAACTGTTTATGCTAGTTAGTAGTAGCTGAATTAACATGGTTTGTCTTTGCTAATTCCGAAGCAGGTATATCAAGAGCAGTCGATAATTTTAAAAGTGTCTGATTACTTGGAATTTGTTCACCTGATTCATATTTTTCAATCGTATGCGTTCCAACTCGAACCTTTTGAGCTAGTTCTTCTTGGGTCAAATTAAGCATCTTACGGTACATTTTAATGGTTTGCCCAATTGAATTCATACCGTTCACCTCTTTTTTGAAAAATATAATACTCACTATTAATATATCATGAAATCGGTGTCTGCATTTAAACATATTTGAACTTTATGTTAAGTTTTAAATTTAAGGATTAGCGACTATTTGGTAGTTTTTTGATTAAAGTCATTGTTTGTGGTATAATTTTTTAATGCGTATATATGGGAAAAAATAATTATTAACTTAGGAGTGTTTTCATGACAGAAAAAATGGAAGTTGGCAGTATTTTAACAGGTAAAGTGACAGGAATTCAACCGTACGGAGCGTTTGTTGCATTAGACGAAAATACACAAGGTCTTGTTCATATCTCAGAAATCACGCACGGTTATGTAAAAGACATTAACGAGCATCTTAAAGTTGGCGATGAAATCAAGGTTAAGGTTTTATCAGTGGATGAAGGGGCAGGGAAAATCGGACTTTCCATTCGTGCGACAGAAGAAGCACCAGTTCAAACAGCTCCAAAGGCAAAGAAACCGCGCAAGCGCCTTGCTGCTGCGATTATTTCTGAAGCAGAAGAACAACAAGGTTTTAATACATTAAAAGATAAATTGCAAGAGTGGATTGACCAATCTTCACGTGAAGAAATTAAAAAGTAATGACAATCTAAGCCTAGTTTAAACATTGCATATGTTTGAACTAGGCTTATTTTTTTGAAAAAGTTTCCATAAAGAATCTTTGATAATATAGGAAAAAAGTGTTCATTCTTTACTAAGGCTCAGCTACAATAGAAGTGACTATACATAAAATTCAGAGCCAAAGGGGAGGAAATACATTGCCAAGCAAAAACAACACCAAAAACCTGATCGAGAAAACAGAGAAATATGGTGCCAAAAATTATCATCCACTGCCAATTGTTATTTCCCGCGCTGAAGGAGTTTGGGTAGAAGACCCAGAAGGTAACAAATACATGGATATGCTGAGTGCCTATTCTGCATTGAATCAAGGTCACCGCCATCCTAAAATTATCCAAGCGTTAAAAAACCAAGCAGACCAGGTTACGTTAACCTCTCGTGCTTTCCATAATGACCAGCTTGGTCCTTGGTATGAAAAGGTTAGCCAGTTAACGAACAAAAATATGGTCCTGCCTATGAATACAGGTGCAGAGGCTGTTGAAACTGCTGTAAAGGCGGCAAGACGATGGGGGTATGATGTAAAAGGCATTTGTGAGGACCAAGCGGAAATTATTGCTTGTGTTGGAAACTTCCACGGTCGAACGATGACTGCTGTTTCGTTATCGTCTGATGCAGAATACAAGCGCGGCTTTGGTCCGATGCTTCCAGGGATTAAATTAATACCCTATGGCGATTTAGAGGCGTTAAAAGCGGCCATTACGCCGAACACAGCAGCTTTTTTAATGGAGCCAATTCAAGGTGAAGCAGGGATTATCATTCCTCCAGATGGGTTTATGAAGGCGGCACATACGGTTTGTCAAGAAAACAATGTTCTCTTAATTGCTGATGAAATTCAGGCAGGATTAGCACGGACTGGTAAAATGTTTGCCTGCGAATGGGAGGGGATTGAACCGGATATGTACATCCTTGGAAAAGCGCTTGGCGGTGGTGTCTTCCCTATCTCGTGTGTGGCTGCAAACAAAGATATTTTAGGTGTGTTTAATCCTGGGTCCCATGGTTCGACCTTTGGAGGAAATCCAATGGCCTGTGCGGTTTCCTTAGCGGCCATTGATGTCCTGTTAGATGAAAAGCTGGCACAAAAATCATTGGAGCTTGGAAATTACTTTTTGGACAAATTAAAAGAAATAGAAAATCCAAAGATTAAGGAAGTTCGCGGCCGTGGTTTGTTTATAGGAGTAGAATTGACGGAATCTGCCCGTAAATATTGCGAAAAGCTTAAAGAATACGGCTTGCTTTGTAAAGAAACTCATGATACCGTCATACGCTTTGCTCCACCTCTTATCATTACAAAAGATGAATTAGACTGGGCTCTTGAACGGATTAGAAAAGTACTAGCGTAAGCGATCATGAATTAAAATAGGGGTGCCAATATGGTGACAATTGATGAGGATAGGGCAGCATCAGAGGATTTAAACCTTCTTACATCAACAAAGATTGTAATACATGATGCCTTAAAAAAACTAGGCTATCATCAAGACATGTTTCATTTACTAGAGGAACCGTTAAAATCTGTCACTGTCAGGATCCCTGTGCGGATGGATGATGGATCAACCAAAATTTTTAAAGGGTTTCGGGCCCAGCATAGTGATGCTGTCGGACCTACGATGGGGGGAATTCGATTCCATCCTAAAGTTACAGAGGATGAAGTAAAGGCATTATCCATGTGGATGAGCATGAAATTCGGCATTTGTGATTTGCCCTTTGGCGGTGGCAAGGGCGGGATTATTTGCAACCCGCGGACCATGTCCTTTGGGGAACTGGAACGATTAAGCAGGGGCTATGTTAGGGCCATCAGCCAAGTGATAGGACCCGCTAAGGATATTCCTTCCCCTGAATTGTATACGAACTCACAAATTATGGCTTGGATGCTAGATGAATACAGCCGGCTCCGAAAAAGTGACACTCCCTGTTTTATTACAGGAAAACCTTTAGTATTAGGGGGATCGGCTGGCTGGGAAGAGGCAGGAGCAATGGGAATTACCATTTGTGTCGAAGAAGCCGCCAAGAGGCGTGAAATTCCGATAAAAGGGGCTCGGGTTATTGTCCAAGGCTTTGGAAATGCCGGTGGATTTGTGTCCAAGTTTTTACATGACGCTGGAGCAATCATTATCGGGATTTCCGATGTTTATGGTGCTTTATATAATCCGGATGGATTACCTATTGATTATCTGCTCGACCGGCGCGATAGCTTTGGGACTATCACGGCGCTCTTTGATAATGTTATGTCTAATGAAGAGCTGCTTACAAAGGAATGTGATATATTAGTACCCGCAGCTGTTGCTAATCAAATAACGGCAGAAAATGCTTATAATATCAAGGCAAAAATTGTGGTTGAAGCGGCGAGTGGACCTACTACTCTTGAGGCGACAAATATTCTCGTAGACCGGGATATATTACTTGTACCTGATGTGTTGGCAGGTGCCGGAAGTGTGATTGTTTCCTATTTAGAATGGATGCAAAACAATCAAGGCCTTTACTGGGAAGAGGAAGAAATAGAAGAAAAATTACGCGTAACCATCGTCCAATCCTTTGATAGGATATACGAGCTTGCCCAAAACCGTAATGTTAATATGCGACTTGCTTCCTATATGGTGGGAATAAGGAAACTAGCTGAGGCTTCCCTTTATAGAGGGTGGATTTAACCTTGCATTATCTCGATAATGCAGGGTTTTTTTGTAAGAAAAGGGAGTATAAATTTCTACTTCGAATATTGTCCAGCTCGAGGCCCCATCTGCTCGAGGTCACAAGCCACTTAGGGAATGAAGGCAAAGAACGCCTTCTTTCCCTGAGCGTCTTATGCTTGTCGGGGCTGTTCAAGGCGCTTGCGCTTTTGTTCCTCGCTTTATTTTTTGCAAAAAGAACCATAATAAATGATAATAGGAAAAGTAAAGGAAGGTGTGAATTCATTGCAAAATTTTACATTTTTGAATCCAACGAAATTAATCTTTGGCAAAGGTCAGCTTGACCAATTAAAATCAGAAATCCCTCAATACGGGAAAAAGGTATTACTTGTCTATGGCGGCGGCAGTATCAAGAAAAGCGGCCTGTATGATCAAGTAATAGCCATCCTCGATGAAATAGGGGCTCAAGTGTTTGAACTTCCTGGTGTTGAACCCAATCCGCGCTTAACCACGGCAAGAATTGGGGTTGAAATCTGTAAACAAGAGGGGATTGACTTCCTGTTAGCGGTTGGCGGTGGAAGTGTGATTGACTGCACGAAATTAATTGCGGCAGGTGCTAAATATGATGGAGATCCTTGGGATATTGTCACTAAAAAGACGTTGGCAAAAGAAGCTCTACCATTTGGGACGGTACTGACCCTTGCGGCAACAGGCTCTGAAATGAATTCCGGCTCCGTCATCACCAATTGGGAAACCAATGAAAAATATGGGTGGGGCAGTGCAGTGACATTCCCTAAGTTTTCACTTTTGGATCCGGTCAATACGTTTACGGTCCCTCGAAACCAAACCATTTATGGGATTGTTGACATGATGTCACATACACTTGAACATTATTTTCATCTCGAAGAAAATACACCGTTTCAAGATCGCATGTGTGAAGGCTTGCTGATTACGATCATGGAAGCAGCGCCTAAACTGCTGGCAGATCTAGAAAATTACGAACACCGTGCGACCATTCTTTATGCAGGAACCATGGCCTTAAATGGGATTTTAAACATGGGTTACCGGGGCGATTGGGCAACGCACAATCTAGAGCACGCGGTATCGGCAGTCTATGATATTCCACATGGGGGCGGTTTAGCGATTCTTTTCCCACACTGGATGGAACATAATTTAAACGTCAAACCTGAGCGTTTTAAACAGCTCGCTGAGAGGGTATTTGGCGTGAATCCTGAAGGAAAAACAGCAGAGGAAGCAGGTTTAGAAGGAATTCAAAAACTTCGAGCGTTTTGGGACAGCATTGAGGCTCCTTCACGCCTGGCAGATTATGATATTGATGACAGTAAGCTCGATCTTATGACTGACCGTGCCATGGTGAATGGGGATTTTGGAAACTTTAAAAAATTAAATCGTGACGATGTACTAGCCATTTACCGAGCATCTTTATAAAAAGTTAAAAAATTTTCGTAAATGTTTACGTTTTCATTGGTTTGGGATTCTTGATAAATTTCTCATCTTTCTGTAAAGTGAAAATTGAAAATAAAATATTGGAGGATCATTCATGACACACGTTCGTTTTGATTACTCGAAGGCCCTCTCCTTTTTTGGAGAACATGAAATTACATATTTCCGTGATGCAGTAAAAGTTGCCCATCATTCACTTCATGAGGGAACAGGGGCAGGAAATGATTATTTAGGTTGGATTGAACTGCCTACTAATTATGACAAAGAAGAATTTTCACGCATTCAAAAATCAGCTGAAAAGATTAAATCAGATTCTGATATTCTGCTTGTGATCGGAATTGGCGGATCTTATCTTGGAGCAAGAGCAGCCATTGACATGCTTTCGCACAGCTTTTATAACGTTCTTCCAAAGGAAAAGCGCAATACTCCACAAATTATTTTTGTTGGAAACAGTATTAGCTCTACTTATATGCGTGATCTTATGGATCTACTTGATGGCAAGGATTTTTCTGTAAACGTCATCTCCAAATCAGGAACAACAACTGAGCCTGCGATTGCTTTCCGTATTTTCCGCAAGATTCTTGAAGAAAAATACGGAGTAGATGAAGCGCGTAAGCGCATTTATGCGACAACCGACAAAGCAAGAGGAGCTCTTAAAACGTTAGCAAACGAAGAAGGCTACGAGTCCTTTGTGATTCCGGATGATGTCGGCGGCCGTTATTCTGTTTTAACAGCCGTAGGTTTATTACCAATTGCTGTATCTGGTGCTGATATTGAGAAAATGATGGAGGGTGCCCGTCAAGCACAAAACGACTTCAGTCATTCTGAAATCGAAGAGAATCCAGCTTACCAATATGCTGCAGTAAGAAATGTTCTTTACAATAAAGGTAAAACAATTGAAATGCTCATTAACTACGAACCAGGCTTACAGTATTTTAATGAATGGTGGAAGCAATTGTTTGGTGAAAGTGAAGGGAAAGATCAAAAAGGTATTTACCCATCTTCAGCTAACTACTCAACGGACCTTCACTCCCTAGGGCAATATGTTCAAGAAGGACGCAGAGACATATTTGAAACCATTGTTAAAGTGGACAAGCCTCGTCATGACTTAACGATTGAAGCGTTCGAAAATGATTTAGATGGCTTAAATTACCTAGCTGGAGAAACTGTTGACTTTGTGAATAACAAAGCATTTGAAGGCACTATGCTTGCCCATACGGACGGCGGTGTACCAAACCTAATTGTGACCATTCCTTCCATGGATGAGTATTCATTTGGTTACCTTGTCTATTTCTTTGAAAAAGCAGTTGCCATGAGCGGCTACCTGCTTGGTGTGAATCCATTTGACCAACCAGGTGTTGAAGCTTATAAAGTCAATATGTTTGCACTATTAGGCAAGCCTGGCTTTGAAGAGAAGAAAGCAGAGTTAGAGAAACGCTTAAAATAATTTTAATGAAGAGTGCTGATGCGATTTGCATCAGCACTCTTTTGTTTGGAAAAACTAAAAGAAAAGCGTAAGGCGCTAAGCTTTCGGTGACAAGCACAAGACGAGCCGGCCTTTAACCTTTTGGTCGTTTTGGCTTGTGACCTCGAGCCGATGGCGCCTAGAGCTGGACAATTCTTGAGGTCCAAACTTATCTTTTAAAAAGGGAGGAATTTGTTCATGTTCGAGATTCCATCAAAAGTAGAAGGCAAACAGTTTGAGTTATATAAGCTGGAATTAAAATTAAAACCAATCGGCTATACGATTGGCGGAAATTGGGATTATGATCATGGTGCATTTGATTATAAACTAAATGATGAAGATAGCTATCAGTTTTTAAGGTTGCCATTTAGTACGATTGATGGTGAACTTGATTCAGGGGGCTGCAAAGTCGAAATCGGCCGGCCATATTTATTGTCACATCAATACGAAGCTGGGATTGATGAACATGGAGATACAGGGAATTTTTCAGGTACCTTAAATCAGTTTCAAGCCCCCACTGATCAGGATGCAGATATCCCCTCACCCTATATCGATAGGGGTAAGCGATTAGTGGCAGAGTTAGAAAAAGTCCTTCTATCTACGGAATAATTATTTAAATGTTAATAATTGATCATCTTCTTCAATGACCATAGTGTGGGGCGGATTGAGAATCATATCATCCCCCCTTTTTAATCCGATTAGTAAAAGGCCATCTTCCAAATGAGCTAGATTTATATTCCTGAAGTTTTCCCCAATAGCTGCTTTTTTTACGGGAGAGGACAAAAGCCTGCCCCCTTCTTGCAGTTGGTGAATCAAATTTAATAATAGTCCGTCTTCTTCTGAATGTAGACTATTCATCATAAAAACACTTGTTAATTTATTTGATTGAATGACCTCATCGGCTCCTGCTCGTTTAGCATTGACCACTTGCTCTGCCGTTAATATTTCAATAATGCACTTTACTTGAGTACATAGTCCTTTAATCGTGAGTAATGTTAAGATGCTGTTCATATCAGCTTGGAGCTCATCACTTCCACGATCTGCTGTAATTAATACCTTATCCGCATTTCTAATATCACTTTTAATAATGGTTTCATCCACATGTCCTTTCCCTTGAATAAAATGAACAAATCTTGATTTTACGGGATTGGATTCAAGTGTTTCATCAATTAAAACAATGAATTGCTGGGAGTTTCCACTCGTGAGCTTATGGATCAGTTCCTTTGATCTTTCATTCCAGCCTATGATAATCATATGACCTGTTCCTTTAAATGGGATTTTCCCTTCTGAGAGAGCATCTTGTTTGGTCACAGCCGCGGCGGCTAAAGTTCCAAAATAGGAAGAGACAAAGGCCACACCAAATAAAATTAAGATTAAAGCGGTTAATCTTCCCAAAATGGAGTGTGGCACATAATCACCATATCCGACAGTAGAGGCGGTAATAATCGCCCACCAAATTCCATCAAAGATGGTTGGAAAGGTATCGGGTTCTAAAAAATGGATGGAAATTCCGAATATTAAAAAGACCAATAAGGCCATCATGAGGATACGAACTAGAAGCGGCAAGCGTAAAAAGCCAATATAAACTTTGTTTGGCAAAAACTTTCACCTCGATTCTCTATTTCTATTATGGTCAAAAGTCTTAAGTCTCATAATCCTTACCAGATGTTTTCGGTTTATGGGTCAAAGTTCACAAAATGTTGGATTATCCAGTGGCAAACCTACTTGTTTTCTTTTGCAAAAATGAATAATAATATGGTTAGGTCAAAAAGTGAAAGAGGGTTGGGCAGATGAAAACAAGTATGTCTTCACTATTACTAAATATTGAAAGCACCAGATTAGAAATGATTCAGTTAGCCCATCAATTTGGCTATTCTAACCCAAACGTAGTTAAATGCAGCCAGAAACTCGATTCACTATTAAACGTTTATCATTGTAAGATGATCAAAAGATAAGCTCACTTAAACGAAACCTTCCAGGTAAACTTAAAGGGTTCCGTTTTCGGGTACTATTTTATTTAAAGACACAAGAATTGACATACGTCTTTTTCTCTATTTATCAAGGTTTCTACAGAATTCTAATCACTTTGGCATAGTAATTTACATCATTATTATGATGGGCAATTAGTATTGTACAATTTAAAAAGAGAGTCAGCAGTGCCATTTTTAGTACCAATTTTATTGATCTTAAGCTGCTGATTCCCACATTTAGGATTGAGTGAGGCCGCACTTATCGGGTGGGGGATCAGATTAAGCAACTGATCAGATAAATAGACGGAAAAATTTCGCTTAATTATTAATTATAATAAAAAATAGCTTAAATAGACGGAGAGATTCCGCCTATTGACTCGAAAAAATACGAAAATAGGGAATTTTGCTTTGCATAAGCGGAAATCCTACGCTTATTTACCCCGAAACGAGCTCCATGCTACATCTAACCGGAAAATCTCCGCTTATTTTACTTATGCTGGTTACTTGATTAAGGACAAGACATCTTATTTAAAAGGGAGTGAGTTTTATATCAAAAATCCAAGAGAACCTTATTTTGATGTATTACGGTAAACCGTATCACAAGTAAGTGAGGTTTTACTTTTTTATATACCAATAACGATGCTATACGACTGTTATTTCGGCACCTATTTGTAGAAAGGCACTTCAAAACGGAAACCTTCCAGGCAAACTGGAAGGTTTTTCCGTAGACTGGGAAATTTTAGATTTAGTACTTGTGGATAACTATTTTACAGGTTCATACACGTCCAGCTCCAGCGCCCAGCGACTAGTGTACTTCGCCCATCTCTCTACGATAAGTCAACATCGAATCGCTGTCGCTCTCGGTGTTTCCTTTATCTCAGTCGATGTGCTCCATTCCATACGTCGCTTAACGGGCGCTTGCGCTTTTGTTCCTTTTTGGTATAATTTTCAACTCTTCGGTAAATTTTATAATGGAAGAATTCTTGAACATAGGGGTGTAGAAGTTGGTTATTGAAACGAAAAAGGAACGCAGATACATCCTTTTCGCTTTAATCGTGCTTGCGGTCTATCTCTCTCCACTGTTTATTTTGCAAGAAAATGCCCATATTCGGGTTCATGATAATCTTGATTCCAATTTAGCTTGGTATAAGGTATTAGCAAGAAGTGGAGAAATGTTTGGCGGCGTGAATGCCGTGATTCCGCAAATTATAAATGGACAATTATCGAGGAATGCATTCGGAACAGAATATAGTGTGATTGTCTGGTTATATGCTTTCTTCCCGACGATGATTGCCTACGGATTAAGTCAAGCACTTACAAGGGTTGTCGCTTTTTTTGGTATGTATTTATTATTGAAAGATCACTTTATGCAAAATTCAAAATGGCTTGCGATCAAAATCGGAACCTCCTTGGCTTTTGCGTTGACCCCTTTTTGGCCATCAGGAATGTTAAGTACTTTAGGAATGCCATTGGCGCTTTGGGCGTTTTTAAATATACGCAAGCATGAGGATACATGGAAAGATTATCTTGTTTTGACTTTACTTCCATTGTACGCAAGCATTGTGTTAGGTTTTTTCTTTTTTCTTAGCGCGATGGGGATTTTTTGGTTGTGGGATGTAGCCCGTGGAAGAGGATGGAACCTTCGCTTTTTATTTGGGATTGGTTATATGTCAGGAATTTTTATGCTGGTGGAATATCGGCTAGTTTATTCCTTTTTGTTTTCCTCCGCACCAAACAGCCGGGATGAATACTTTCATGCCCATCTGCCTTTTTGGCGTTCGGTCAGGCTGTTTGTGAAAAATTATTTACTTGGGCATACACATGTGATGACCGTTCACACCCTTATCATTCTCCCTGCTACTTTTATAGCAATTTACATTGTTTATAAGAAAAAACTTTGGGAGCAGGAAAAGCTGTTCGTCTTTTTATTCGGACTTAATATTGTCTTGTCCTTATGGTATGCGTTTTGGTTCTATCAAGGCTGGCTGCCCTTAACCAAAATCTTTCATTTTTTAGATACCTTTAATTTTGCCCGGTATCATTTTTTAAGACCTATGGTGATCTATAGCAGCTTTGCCCTTTCGTTAAAAATAATAGCTCTCCATGGGCTTGACGGAGTCAAAATTGCCAAATTGTTGGTGATTGCCCAAATTGTCTTTCTAGGCTCATTAAATGATGAAATTATTTATCGGGAAAAGCCTACGGTCAAGGAGTTTTTTGCACAAGATTTATTTACCGAAGTAAAGGATTACATTGGTCTAAAACCGGAGCAATACCGGGTCGCTAGTATCGGGATTCATCCAGCCATCTCCCAATATAACGGTTTCTATACGATTGATACCTATAATAATTTCTATCCATTAAGCTATAAGCATCAATTTAGGAAAATCATTGATAAAGAATTAGCCAAAAATAAAACGATCGAAAAATATTATGACAAGTGGGGCGGGCGCTGCTATCTTTTTACAGCCCAACTTGGAAAAAGATATATGATTAAAAAAGATTCCAAGAGGCACCTAAAAAATTTAGAGCTGAATACAGAAGTGTTTAAAGAGATGGGCGGGCGATTTATCTTTTCAGCCATCCCCATTGATAACGCCAAGCAGAATAAACTTTTGCTGGAGAAGGTGTTTGTTTCCAAAAATGCTGCTTGGAAAATCTATTTATATAAAGCGATGTAGAATAGGCCAGTATCTACTTCTGTTTTCTTTTGAAAATAGAAAAGCTTTTTTCAATTTTTGTCGTACAACCCTTCCTCTACGCATAAAAATGGATAGACAGGCATCTATCCGTTGCTTTGGGGGGAGAGGTATTTATGAATGTATTTTTAAGTTATATCCTATTAGGTTTATCGCTTGCCGCTCCAATTGGGCCCATCAATGCGGCCCAAATTGATCGAGGAATTCGAAATGGCTTTATGCATTCATGGCTAATTGGGGTAGGAGCGGTTGTAGCAGATGGAATATATATGCTTGTGGTGTACATAGGGGTGGTTCAATTCCTCGAAACAGATTTTATGCAAACCTTTCTGTGGTTCTTTGGCTGTTTTGTCTTGATGTATACAGGGATCGAGACCTTTATGAATGCCGGGAAAATCAATTTAGAATATGCTAGAGGGCAGGAACCGCTTTATAAATCGTTCTTTTCTGGATTTCTGATGTCCATCTCCAATCCCCTAACAATCCTCTTTTGGTTAGGTATATATGGGTCGGTACTGGCAAAAACAGCTGCTACTTACGAGACCAGTCAATTAATCCTTTATAGCAGTGCCATTTTTATTGGTCTATTAATTTGGGATATTACCATGGCAGGAGTATCCAGCAGTTTCCGTAAATTTTTAACCACCCACTTACTAGTGGTTATCTCTTGTCTATCCGGAGTCTCACTAATCGGCTTTGGAATATACTTTGGAATGCAAGCGTTTCATAACCTTTTTGGCTAAAATAAAAAGTCAGCCTGTATAAGCTGACTTTTTATTTTGGAAAAAAATTATAACTTTCGACTTTGAAAATTGTCTAGCCCCAGCGCCTAGCCCCTCGATGGTCTACAGCCACTCAGGGAATGAAGGCAAAGAACGCCTTCTTTCCCTGAGAGTCTTATGCTTGGCTACAGAAAACTATCGTTTTCTGTTCGCATTAAGGGAGACTAATCTTGGCTTCGCTTTGCTTGCCATCGATAACTCTCCCTATATCGGGGCTGACCAAGGCGCTTGCGCTTTTCTATGCTGTCGGCCAAGGTTTTAGTACTTTACGCTTACTCTTTTCTTTTGTTTGTTCCTTTCTCCATTTAAAACTCAGAATGAAGGTAATGAGCGCGATGACTCCGATAAAAGCTAAGCTGATAAAAAAGCCTGGCCGGCTAGTGGCATGAAATAAAGTTCCACTAACCGCAATTAAGATAATAACCGCTCCAATGGTATACATAAATTTTTCCTTTGCCTTTAATTCTAAAATTTTCCTTGAGGAGGCTAGGATAAACAGCCAATTATAAAGAAGCATTAATCCAGCAGCGGTTGTTACCCACTCATAAATTTTATTTGGCAGTAACAAGGCAGAGATAATCGAAGCCGTTACTCCGAGCATGGTAATGATTAGCGTCCATAATGGTACCTTTAGTTTTCCTTTTTTCGCAAAGCAGACAGGCGCATCGTTCTCTTTACCAAGGGTTTCAAGAACACTTGTAACTCCATATAATGAGGCGGTCATGGTTGAAAATCCAGCAATAATTAAAGTGGCATTAAAGAAATGAGGAACAAAAGACAGCCGGTAGGAATTCAAGGCGACGATAAAGGTGCTCTCCTCTGTGTTAAAGTGATTCCAGGGTACCATGATAACAGCCAAACCAATCGACAGCACATAAATAAACATGAGGGTAAACAGCATCACTTTCCCAGCCTTTGGTGCTTCACTTGGATCTTTTAATTGCATAGCCATTAACCCTAAAATTTCAATCCCTCCAAAAGCATAAAAGGCAAAAATAACAGCTGACCATAAACCCGTAAACCCATGCGGAATGATTTCATTGGCACTATTCGGAAACTGAATTGGACTCTCTCCATCAATCACTCCAAAAATGGCTAAAAAAGCAATCACAATAAACATGGTGATCGCTGAAATTTTTAAAATGGCTAAAATATTTTCGAGCCTATTTAACAGCTTTACACCGATTAAAATAATCGTTAATCCCAATACAGCGTAAATAGCCGTGAAAATCCATAAGGGAATATGAGGAAACCAAAAACGCGAAAAGATGGATAGGGCTGTCAATTGGCTTCCCATAATCAGCACCTCTGAGGACCAATAGACCCAGCCACTGGAAAAGCCAGCCCATCTTCCATAGGCTTTCTTCGCATAGGACCTGAAACCACCTTGTAAAGGTTCTTTTGCGGTCATTTTGGATAAGGCGTCATAAACAAAATACGTACCAAGCGCAGCCAGTAAAAAGGCAAGTAGAATAGCAGGTCCGGTCATCCTTATGGCTAGACCGGAACCCAGGAAGAATCCCGTTCCAATTGTACAGCCCACTCCAAATAGTGACAGCTGCCACCATTTCATATTGTTTTTTTCGTTTGCACCGGATTTGGATTTACTCATTGTACTCTCCTTTAGAGATCTCTACCTGTGGCACCTGGTGATTTATCGGTATTGGATTGATTATTATATTCAGGGTCATTCAGGCCGGGCTGTTGATTTTTGTCACTTCCGATATATTTACCTTGATGTTTAAGCTCGACTTTTCTAAATTGATCGAAGTTTTCATTTACCATAATAATCTCCTCTTTTCTCTTCATTTTCACTTTTTCATTCTTAAGATACACGACCCTTTAAATCTTATTCGATATGGTCTTTAAAAACAGAAGGGAAATTTATTGGAATTAAAATTTCATTACATAATCAACCATGAAAAAAATGAAAATAAAGAAGAACAGTAAAAAAAACATTAATGGTCCTATCAAAAGTTGAATTGTGTTTTCTGAAAGGGGTTATCACATGTTATCAACACAGCAGTTAGCTGAGTTACGGTTACAATTATTAAAGGAAAAAAGTGATGTGAAGGAAAGGCTTGACCAGAACGACCATTTCGGTTTTGAACGAGCTCATGATCATGAATCGATGGGGGAGTTATCCAGCTATGATAACCATCCAGCAGACGATGCGACAGAACTTTATGAACGTGAAAAAGATAATGCCTTGCTAGAACACTATAAATTGCAATTAAGTAACATCAACCGTGCCCTAGAGGCAATGGAGAATGGAACATACGGTAAATGTGAGGTATGTGGCCAAGAGATTCCTTCAGAAAGGTTAGAAGCATTGCCAAATACCACTTACTGTATTAAGCATAGTCCTGACCAAAATGTCTCACATGACCGGCCCATCGAAGAGGGAGTTCTCATGCCTCCATTTGGTAAGTTTGATATGGATGAAAAAGACGAAAATGTTGCCTTTGATGCAGAGGATTCTTGGCAGACCGTCGCGGAATGGGGAACGTCAGACACTCCATCCGACTTAGCGTTCCCTAAAGATCACTATAACGATGTTTATAGTGAATCTGAAGAGGGTATTGGCTACGTAGAGGACTACGAAAACTTTGTTGGGAATGATATTTATGGAAAAGAAATCACTGTTTATCCTAATGCCCAGCATGAAAAATACGAAGATGCCTTAGACGAGGAAGGAATCATGACCATCTTCGGTGATTTACCAGCTTACGAACATGACCCATATGTAGACGACGATAAATGATGGCTAAAAGAAAACAGCTTTCAAATGAGAGCTGTTTTCCTTCTTGAGAATTGTCCAGCTACAGGCGCCATCGGCTCGAGGTCACAAACTTATCCAGTTGCGGCTCCTTGGGACTTAGGTCATAAGCCACCCCCTGAAGAAGGCAAAAAACGCCTTCTTACAGGATGTGTCTTATGCCCTCGTCCCAGTACAGTCGCCTCCACATTTAGAGCAATCCGTCCAAAAGGTTAAAGAACAACCTTCCGGCCGGCTTGTCCTGTGCTTGTCGCCGATTAGCGGGCGCCTTTCGCTTTTCTTTTTTAGCTTTCTGTATTGCCGGTTTTTCCGATAGGAATATCCTTACCATTCACATCATCAATAACGGCGCCGATTTCTCCTTCTGTATACACGTCGCTCACTTGTTCATGAGAAGTAGCAATACCAGAAGATAGGTCGTCGTTTTCTTCGTAGTAACTTCGATGATAGAAACTTCCGGCTAGTTCTTTTTTCGGATTTGCTTTTTGATGTTCCGCCATGGTAAATCCTCCTTTTATTAAATGAATGGTACAACCGTATTTTTTCTTATTTCACATTTCTTACTCCTAAAAAATTTGAAAGGAGCATTGACAGTATGAAGCAAAAAGATGAATTTCCATCCCGTGAAGAATTAGACGAGGCATTTCATTACCTCCATGATCAAATTAACCGGATTTCCGTCGTGGAAGAAATGGAAATGGTTAAAAAAGAAAAAGACGGGCTTGAGGATTAGGAGGATTTTTTTGCCTAAGTCCAACATTGCTTGAATGATGCAAGAGTTTTTCTCTAGACCCATCAAGGTCATATTTGATATGATTTTTAAGCTAATAAGAATAAATGTATGAAAAGAAGAGATCACTGTTGGCTAAAATACCGGCAGTGACGGTTTTATCTTAAAGGTGGTTTACTAATGGTAATGAGAGAAGCTCTGGCTAAAAAAGTAGCCTGGATAAGTGTGATCAGTAATGTCATTCTAACGGTCGGTAAAATTGTGATTGGTTGGTATGGGCATAGTGATGCCGTCTTTGCAGATGGTATTCATTCAGCGGCAGATGTATTTGCCTCTGTGATTGTTCTTTTGGTCATTAAAATCTCCAATAAACCCGCTGACAAAGAACATCCATATGGACATGGAAAGGCCGAAGTCATTGTATCGGAGATTGTGGGAATCCTCCTGTTCTTGGTTGCCATTTATGTGGCATTTGAAGGAATTAGCGGTTTCTTTCACGAGGTCGAATCACCCAGTTTATTAGCGATGTGGGTGGCACTATTTTCGTTTGGGGCAAAGGTGCTTTTATATCGGAGTTCAATGAAGGTGGCCAATGAAAATAACAGTAAAGCGATTGAGGCGATCGCCTATGATCATAAAGCCGATATTGTCGCATCGATTGCCGCCGCTATCGGGGTGTTCCTAACTATCATCGGAGAAAAATTCGATATTCATTTTTTACTGTACGGTGATAGAGCGGCCAGTGTTTTTGTTGCCTATTTAATTTTTAAAATTGCCAAAGAAATGATGACCGAAGCATTTGATATTCTTTTAGAGCGAAATATTGACTCGGAAATATTACAGGAGTATATCGCGGTTATCAAGGATTTTCCTGAGGTGAGAAGGATTGACCGGATCCGGGCAAGAGAGCATGGTCATTACATATTAGTGGATCTCCGGATTGCGATCGACCATTTTAAAACCATTAAAGAAGGGCATGATTTAGCAAAATCGATTAAGGGTGCACTCATGGACCAAAATGACAATATTCGTGAAGTATTAATCCATTTAAACCCTTATTTTCCGGAAGACAAATAATTCCTAAAAAAACTCCTTTGTACTTTGAGGCATTTCGGTTTATGATAGGATAGGATATAAAGATTAAGGGAGTTGATATTTTTGAGTTATTCCGTAGACCCGGACCCAAGTAGGCGGGAGGAAGTCAATGTGATCTTAGAATTGATTGAATTGAATATCAAAATATCAACTCTTAAAAAGGTTGTTGGCTTCCTCAAACAATGATTAGAGGAGGTTTTGCTATGTTAGAGATTTTTAAAAGCTCTGAAACAAGGGTTCTCGAGCAGGTTGACATTGTCACAAAAGGCTGCTGGGTCAATATGTATGCCCCAACAGCAGAAGAAATAAATAAAGTTTCAAATGATGCTCAGGTTGATGTAGATATTATTAAAGACGCACTGGATGATGAAGAACGTCCGAGGATTGAACGGGATGACGGCCGAGTATATATTATCGTCGACTTTCCCTATATTGTCCAAGATGATTCAGGTCTCGCTGTGTATGAAACCATTCCGATTGGCATCATCTTAACGGAGGATAATATTATTACGGTTTCATTAAAGGATTCACCGATTATTGAAGAATTCCGGAAAAATCGTGTGAAAGATTTTTATACGTTTAAAAAAACTCGGTTTGCTTTGCAATTATTGTTTGTGATTTCGTCTTACTATCTTCGTTATCTTAAGCTTATTAATAAGAAAACAAACGACATCGAACGTGAAATACACCAATCATTAAAAAATAAAGAACTGTATGCGTTTCTAGCATTAGAAAAAAGTTTAGTTTATTTTACGACATCGTTAAAATCAAATAAGGTTGTCCTCGATAAAATCTTGCGCTTCAATTACTTAAAAATGTATGAGGAAGACAAAGATTTATTAGAGGACGTTATTATCGAAAAAACCCAGGCGATTGAAATGGCAGAAACCTATCGATCCATTTTATCAGGGATGATGAATGCATTTGCCTCCATCATTTCGAATAACTTGAACATTGTGATGAAGTTTTTAACGTCCATTACGATTATTTTGTCCTTCCCAACGATGGTGGCTAGCTTTTATGGGATGAACGTGGATATTCCTTTCCAGCACGCACGCCATTCCTATGCCTTCCCATTAATCCTCTCGGCATTTTTAACGAGCTTAACAGCATTTATTTTTTGGAAAAAGAAATATTTCTAATCTACCAGTCTTATAGGCTGGTATTTTTTTTATTTTGAATGAATAAAAACTGATGGCAGAGAATAAGGAAAACGCTACTTGTAGGAGATTTTCAAAGATGTCACATATAAAAGATTTTGAAATCGATAAACAGATTTGTATGCAATTTGAAGAAGACCGGGAGCGCTTTGCTGGGGCAGTTGTTCCGCCGACTTTTCAAAACACCTTATTTACGTACCCAACACTGGATGAGCTTTCGGAAGCAGTACAGTTCGAAAAACAACATTATGTATATGGAAGAGGCACCAATCCAACCGTTGAAATTGTTGAAAAGAAGTTAGCTGCTTTAGAACGAGGGGAGGAATGCAAAACCTTTGCATCTGGAATGGCAGCGATTACGGCAGCGATTATCAATAGTGTTCAAAGTGGTGACCATATCCTTTGTGTCAGTCATTTATATTACTCGACCATGGAACTACTCAAATATCTAGGGAAATTTAATATAAGTCATTCGGTTGTATATTCTACTAATACCGAGGAAATTTCTCAGGCCATCCAATCCAACACGAAAGTCATCGTTCTGGAAAGCCCCACGGATATGAGCTATCGTTTGGTTGACCTTCCAGCCGTCAGTCGACTGGCAAAGACAAACGGTATCCGCACCATTATCGATAATACATGGGCCACTCCATTATTTCAGAAGCCACTAACGCATGGGATCGATATCGTAGTTCACGCTGCCTCTAAATATCTTGGTGGTCATAGTGATGTTCTAGGCGGGGCATTAATAACTAGTAAGAAAATCATGAAGTCGATTTTTGATAAGGAATACCTGCTAATGGGTGCTGTCATGCCTCCCTCTGAGGTAACATTATTATTGCGCGGATTACGGACATTACCTTTACGGTTGCTCGCCCACCAGGAGAATGCTTTAAAAGTAGCCGCGTTTTTAGAGTCACATCCCCATGTAGCAAAGGTTCATTTTCCTGGACTAGCAACCCATTCGGATTATTTACTAGGAAAAAAGTTATTAACCGGTTACAGCGGCTTAATGAGTTTCGAATTAAGGGAAGCTCATTACCGCCAAGTGGAAAAAGTCGTTAACAAATTGAAAGCTTTTAAAATCGGGGTGTCCTTTGGTTCTTTTGAAAGTCTTGTGTCATCTCCTAACCTTAGTAATAATGAGGGACAGTTACTAAGAGAACATATAAGTCCGGGGACGATTCGTCTTGCAGTTGGTCTTGAAGATATCAATGTCTTAATTGATGATCTAAAACAGTCTTTAATGGATTAAAATGAATAAAGTAAACGAGGTGATCGAAATGAAAGAGCCAGATGCTAAGCAACTGTTTGAAGATGAGGAATGGGAAAAAAAGGCGATGGAGCAACTTTACGGTGTTGAACCAGAAATGAGTTTACAAACAGCCCGTTTCGCTACAACTGAAAATCCTCTTTTAACAGAATATAACCACGAGAGAATTGAAGACGAACAATAATCGCCTGAATGAAATGAATGCTAAAATGGGTATCCTATTTGTATGTGTGTTACTTTAGCAGAGGTTAAGGAGGATATCATGAAATCATTTATCGTTGGATTTCACCAAGAAGATAATGTAGACAGTATGCAGATACAGAAATTAAATCAGCAAGAGTTCGAAAAAGCCACTGCAGGCGGGACGAGACAATTATTTGAATTAGACACCAATATAGGCTTCTTTGTCTTTTTTGATGCTGCTGACATTGATGGGGCGCTTTCTTATATGGTTTTGCAATATCAGGAGGATCAAGAGGAGCCCATTGGCTGTTATTCTTTTCAGCTGAAAGATTTTTATGAATTTATGGCGCTATTTTTAAGCGATGTTTATGCTGGTGAGGAATCAGAGCAAGAAGAAGAAGAGGAAGCGTACGGTCCGGTTCATCATTTAGCTCATTTACTGTATCATATTGTGGCAGAGGGCAATGACCTCAAAGTATAACAAAGAAAGCACTGGCCCGTGGGTCAGTGCTTTCGTTATTTTAGTCCTTCGCTGTTTGTTTCGTTACTTCTACACGGGCTTTCCCCATGAAAAAGATGGTAATAGCTGCGAGGGCAATCGGAATGAGTGTAAGCATAAAGGTGTGTGTAATGGAATAGGACATGGCATGAACAATTTTATCTAAAATAAAATCCGGAATTTTCGTACGTTCACTGGCTTGGAAAATTTGCCGAGGGTCCCCCATTTGAAATGACGATCCACCATTTCCTTGCATCCCCTTAAATGCCTCTGTTAATTGATCGGTAAACATATTACCTTGCAGCGTACCAAATATGGTAACTCCTAATGTCATACCAAAAGAACGTAAGAAGGCATTAGTAGAATTAGCTGTTCCTCGGTATTGAGGTTCAAGATTATGCATCGAGGCAGTTGGAAGCAAGGAGAAGGAAAAGCCGACCCCAAATCCAACTAAAATCATATAGATGGTCAGTAAGTAACGGGCTGTATCAACCGTCATCGTACCCAGTAAATACATGCCGGCAATATAAGAAATAATCGATAAGAACATCAAATTTCGGAAAGACGTCTTCGTTAAAAAGATCCCTCCAATCGAGCTGCCTGCCACCGACCCTAACATCATCGGAGTTAAAATTAATCCAGCATTTTTAGCAGTGCCACCATAGACAGCTTGCACGAATATAGGAATAAACACGGTTAAAATAATAAATGTTCCTCCATAAAGGAACGAGAGAATTTGCGATGCGGCAAACAAACGCCGCTTAAACAGCCATAGCGGTAAAATGGGTTCAGCTGCCTTAAATTCGGCAATAAAGAAGGCTATAAAAAAGATAAAAAAGCTTGCAAATAAACTGATGATTTGAACTGAGTCCCAATCATATTCCTTACCGCCTAATTCCAGGGCAAACATCAGACTGATCACAGAGATGACAAGGGTAATCGCTCCTAGATAGTCAATTTTTTGCTTTGTATGCTGTAAGGATTCATGGTAGTACCGAACAATTAATATAATCGAGACGATGCCAATTGGTACATTGACATAAAAGACCCAATGCCAGCTGATATAATCGGTAATATAGGCACCAAGTAAGGGTCCTAATACACTGGAGGCACCAAAAACAGCTCCTAATAAGCCAGTCATTTTGCCACGGTTTTCAGGTGGGAAAATGTCAAAAACAATCGTGAACGCAATGGGCATAAGCGCACCGCCGCCAATTCCTTGAATGGCCCGATAAATACTCAATTGGATGATGCTCTGGGCAAGACCACAAAGAGCAGAACCAACAAGAAAGACGATTAAGCCAAAAAGAAAGAAACGTTTCCGGCCGTACATATCGGAGAGCTTACCGAATATCGGCATACCCGCCATAACAGCAACCATGTAGGCAGAAGTTACCCATACAAATTTATCAAATCCTCCAAGGTCTGAAACAATGGTTCCCATCGCAGTGGCAACAATGGTATTATCCATTGCGGCCATTAAAATGGCGAGTAGCAGCCCCGTAACAACAAGCTTAAGATTAGTGCCCTGTTTAATCATATTAAACTCCTTTTTTCTTCTGAAATGTAAATACAAATACTTCCTATGCACTCCTCTGCATTTATTTTAGCACCTCATTTTATCGAGTGAATGAAATAATTGTCAATTGTAATCCTCGCTTAAATGACACAAAAAAAGAGACTTTTACAAGCCTCTTTTCAAAATATAAGAATGTTTAAATTTGGACTTCGAGAATTGTCCGGCTTCAGGCACCGCTTTTCTAATTATCTCTGGAAGAACTCGACTTTTTCACGATCCGGACCTTGAACAAAGAAATTTCGATAACCATTTGGCAAAGTGTCCACTGCTTCGCTGAGGAAGTTTACCTCCAATTGCTTTAACCGTCCGAATTCCTCTTCAATATCATCGACTAAGAAGGCCACATGGTTGACTTTACCTTCACTTGGAAGATTAGGATCTCCGCCATGGACTAATTCTAATTCCGTTTCATCGGAACCATTGAAGCCAAGGAATGCTAATGTTATAGCCCCATCTGCAATCGTAAATTGATTCTTTAATTCCATGCCAACAATCTCTTGATAAAAGGATAGAGAAGCCTGTAGGTCGCTTACAAAGATACCAACATGGTCCATTTTTTTGACTGCCATTATATTGCTCCTTAGCTCATTAAGATTTTAAGACATCATGGTCCACATAGCGTTCACCATTGATTTCACTAATCACATTAATCGCTACTTTTGCACCGTCGCCTGCAGTAATGATGGTATGTACACTTACACCAGCAACTGTTCCTGCTGCCCAGATGCCTTCAATATTGGTTTTACCCGCTGCATCAACATCTAATACTGTTTTAATTCTTGGTTCTGTACCTGGCTTTGTATTGAGGCCGATGGTTTCCGCGAGCGTTACCAAAGCACCAGTTGCCACAATCACATGTTGGGCTTCGTATTCATTTTGATCTGTTACGACTTTAAAACCATTTTCCGATTTTTGAACATCGGTAACAGTAGCTTCTACTAATTCAGCCCCAAACTTAGTTATTTGCTTTTTACCGATTTCAATTAAATCTGGTCCAGTTATTTCAGCAACACCATAATGGTTTTCTATCCAAGCCCGTTTTGTCATGCTTTTGTCGTTATCAACAACCAGAGTTTTCTTACCTGCTTTGGCTGTGAATAAGGCAGCACTAGCCCCTGCAGCTCCTGCTCCAATTACCACTACATCAAACATCGAAATCCCTCCAATATTTAGTAATAATCATAGCTTAGCGCAATTGAAAACGATTGTAAAACGAAGTGCTTAACTAAGTATTTAGATTACTCTTGCTATTTTTCTAAATAATCTATATTTTAAAATCAAAGAAGAAAATAGGGGATTAGCATGATCGAAATCAAATTTCTAGGTGATTCAGCCATTCAAGTTTCTTTTGGAAACGAAATTAGTGAACAGACTCACTTCAAGATTCAGACCTTTATGACGAGGTTAAAAAAAGAGGATATTAAGGGAATAATTGAGTTGGTTCCAGCTTATTGTACTATCGCAATCTATTATCAACCGACTGTCATAAGATACGAAGAGCTAGTGATGATCATAGAAAAAATCTATGCTTGTGCTCTCATGGAAAAAGAAGCTACTCATCCAAAAGTATATGAAATCCCTGTTTATTATGGGGGGGAAACAGGGCCTGATTTATCGTTTGTTGCAAGGACGCATGATCTAAGTGAAGAAGAGGTTATTCAGCTGCATTCAAGCAAGGAATACCTCATTCATATGATGGGATTTGTGCCGGGGTTTCCCTATCTAGGAGGGCTGCCAGAAAAGCTTGCAGTTCCTAGGCTTGAACATCCACGCCCAAGGATTCCGTCAGGTTCAGTTGGAATTGGTGGAAACCAAACGGGCATTTATCCAGCTGAGGTCCCGTCTGGATGGAGAATCATCGGGATCACACCGGTAAAGCTGTTTGACGTAGAACGTCGGCCGCCATTTCTTTTTGAGGCTGGGAACTATATTAAATTTTACCCGATTGATTTTCATGAGTATAAAAGGATTCAAACATTAGAGGCTGATCAAACATACGAGTTAAATACAATAAAAAGGGAGATAAATAATGACTGTGATTGATTTGAATAGTGATTTAGGAGAAAGTTTTGGCGCCTATAAGATTGGGAATGATCAAGAGGTTTTACAGCACATATCATCAGCGAATATCGCCTGCGGTTACCATGGCGGAGACCATAATGTTATGTTTGAAACCGTTAGTCTTGCCAAACAATATGGAGTTCAAATTGGAGCCCATCCTGGATTCCCTGATCTAGCAGGATTTGGGAGAAGAGAAATAAAGCTTTCTCCACGAGAAATCTATCATCTTGTTATCTATCAAATTGGCGCCTTAGACGCTTTCTGTAAAGTGAATGAAACGAACTTAGTTCATGTAAAGCCGCATGGTGCATTATACAATATGGCCTCCGTCAGCCGCGATTTGGCCTATTCCATCGCCCAAGCCGTATATGATGTGAATCCTGATCTTGTGTTATTTGCCCTTGCTGGAAGTGAACTAGCAAAGGCTGGGGAAGAGAAGGGGCTAATAGTCGCCCATGAAGTGTTTGCTGATAGAACCTACCAGCCTGACGGTACATTAACCTCGCGCCAAGAACCAAATGCGATGATCCATGATGCAGAATTTGCCATCACACGAGTGATTCGTATGATTAAAGAAGGGAAAGTCGAGGCAGTTGATGGGACGGATATAGCGATTCAAGCCGATACCATTTGTGTGCATGGAGATGACCCGCAAGCACTTGAATTTGTAACCAAAGTAAGGCAGGCCTTACTTAAAGAAAACATTCAGATAAGAAAAAGTTGGGGACCAAAATGAAGGCTATTTTTAAAGTCGTGAAACCGGGACTGCAAACAACGGTCCAGGATTTAGGCCGATTTGGTTATCAGCAATATGGAATCAGTCCATCCGGGGCCATGGATATATTCTCGATGCAAGTGGCTAACATTCTGGTAGGAAATGTTGACGGTGAAGCGGTTCTAGAGGCAGCCTTGACAGGTCCCAGACTTGAAGCCTTATCTGATATAGTCATTGCGATTTGCGGCGGTGATTTTATTCCTAAAGTCGATGGGGTAGAGGTAAAGATGTGGAAAAGCTTCCTTTTACGAAAGGGACAAACTCTAGAAATTGGTTCTTCTCATCATGGAGCCAGAGCTTATATTGCCGTTGGCGGCGGTATTGACGTTCCGCTTGTTTTAGGCAGCAGGTCTACTTTCCTAAATGGAAAGTTCGGAGGATATAAGGGCCGGGCATTACAAAAGGATGATGTTTTATATGGTGCACCCAGCTTGCGGAAACCATTTAAGAGACTGCATCCGGAATTAGTACCAGAATATAGCAAAAGCCTGACCGTACGGGTTATTTTAGGTCCACATGAAAATAAATTTACGGAGCATAGTATCAATCGCTTTTTTAATGAAGAATTTATAGTTACCCATCAATCCAATCGGATGGGCTATCAGCTAAAGGGACCAAAGCTAGAACACATCGGTGGACCAGATATTATTTCCGACCCCATCCCATTTGGCGGAATCCAAGTCCCCGCAAGCGGGCAGCCCATTATTCTCCTCGCCGACCGGCAAACCACCGGCGGGTACACAAGAATCGCCACCATCATTTCCGTTGACATTCCTAAACTGGCTCAAGCGGTGCCTGACACCATTATTCACTTTACCAAGGTGTCAATCGAGGAAGCGCAGCGGCTGTATGTTCAAAGGCAGCGATTATTAAGGTATTTGCAGCTCGGGGCAGCGAATTAAAAAGAACCATCATGTCCGTTTAGGATTTGATGGTTCTTGTATTTAATAGAGGTATAAATTAGATTTCCTGTACATTTGTTTGCTTTTGGTTAGATTCTTTGGCAGAAGCACTTCTTTTGGTATGAAGGAAGTAAAATAAAACTAAGCCAATTAAGATATAAAAGGAGAAGAAGCAATATAAAGTACTATAATCCGTCTTTGAAGCAATAACACCGACGATAAACGAACCTAATGCAATTCCGGTATCATAAATAGATAGGAACGTTGCCGTTGCCAAACCTCTTTTTCGAGGTTCCGCATCTTGGATGGCAATGGTTTGGAAGGTTGGAAAAAGGGTTCCCCAGCCAATACCAATCAATCCTGCAGATGTAAGGAATGTAACAGCGCCATTACTTTGACTTAAAATAAACATCCCAATTGCAAAAAGAACAATACATGGGAACGTAATTACATTTGGACCATATTGGTCTAGCCACTTACCAGTAAAGGGTCTTGAGGCTAATAAAATAATCGCGTAGACAACAAAGAACATACTGGCGATGTTTTCTAAGTGAATTTCACTTGCATAAATGGATACAAACGATAAAAGAGCAGAATAGACGATGGCCATAAAGCTGCCCACAATTGAAATCGGTACAGCAGAAGCTTCGAATAAGCTTTTAACAGAAAAAGATGAATGAGATTTAGTTTCTACAGGTGTTTCAAATGTGTTGTGTTTCACAATAAGACCTGTAATTAAAGAACAAAAAGCCACAATCACACTAAGGGTAAACAAGGTGCGTGCGCCCCATTGCTGCATTGCCATTAGACCGATAAAAGGTCCAAAAACCATCGCCAAATTGGTTGACATGGCGAAATACCCCATTCCCTCACCGCGGCGAGAAGCAGGAATGGTATCGGCCACAAGGGTACCCACGGCTGTTGTCGCCATTCCAAAGCCAATTCCATGTAATAGACGGATGATTAAGAAACCAATCATAGTTTTAGGTAAGAAATAGAAAAGGGATGCTACAGCAAAAATAATGAGTGCTGTGAGCAGAACCTTCCTATTACCCGCCCGTTCGAGCCATTGACCGGCAATCGGACGAGAAATGATGGCTGATAATAAAAAGATCGTTGTCATCAGGCCTGCCATAGAAGAACTACTATGTAATTCATCAAGTGCGTAGGATGGAAGTGTAACAAGCAAGATGTAGAATGTTAAAAAGAGAAACAGGTTACTAAAGGAAATGCTAATAAAGTTTTTTGTCCATAATTTTGGTTTGTCCATTTGATGCACCTCTATTATAAAATTTGATTTAACCAGCTTTTTTGAAGTTTCAAGAGTTCTTGTTGTGAATCTGAGGGTAGATTTTTCATTAATTCATGGTTTACCGTGTTAACGATGTGTTCCCACTTTGGATACTCTTCTAAGGCTATATCTGTTAATTGAACAAATTTTTCTCGTTTGTCCTTACCTTGGATTTGGGAAACGTATCCTTGTTTAACAAGACGTTGAATGTTTCTTGTCATTGGCGGAGCTTCGACAAATAGGTATTCACATAGTTCCTTTTGTGTCAGGGAGCCTTTGGTTTTTAGAACATAGATTACCGACCACTGAGCACTGTATAATCCTAATGGTTTTAATGCTTCGTTAAGTTTGTTGGTGAGATGTCTAGATAGCTGATGAAGCGTATGGAATAATTCGTGGCTCAACATGATTCACTCCAGAATAATTGATTAATAGTTACCTAGGTAACTATAGTTGAAAAATGAAAGGAAGTCAAGGGAAGGACTTAACAATGGGCAAAAATTAGGCTATAGGAACGATTGATACCATCAACTGGGAAAATAAAAAAGGGGATAAAATTAGAAATAGGCGGAAATTCTCGAGAGTGGAGTTGAAATAATTCAAAAGAAGCGGAATTAATTAAAAAAGTGGCGGAAATAATCCAGGAACAGGTGGAAAAAATCGAAAAACGAGGGGAATTACGTCAAAGATCGTCCGGGTAAAAACGTAAAAAATCCGCCCGAAAAGGAACTCTAGCGGAAAAATATCAAATTCAGGTGGAATTAATCTAATAAACGGCGGAATTAATTAAAAAAGTGGCGGAAATAATCCAGATACAGGTGGAAAAAACCGAAAAACGAGCGGAATTACTTTTAAAAATTGTCCGGGAAAAACGCGAAAAATCCGCCCGAAAAGGAACTCTAACGGAAAAAAATGAAATTCAGGTGGAATTAATCTAATAAACGGCGGAATTAATTAAAAAAGTGGCGGAAATAATCCAGGAACAGGTGGAAAAAATCGAAAAACGAGCGGAATTACTTTTAAAGATCGTCTGGGTAAAAACGCAAAAAATCCGTCTGACAAGGAAATCTAGCGGAAAAAAATGAAATTCAGGTGGAATTAATCTGAAACACGGCGGAATTAATTAAAAAAGTGGCGGAAATAATCCAGGAACAGGTGGAAAAAATTAAAAAACGGGCGGAATTACGTCAAAGATCGTCCGGGTAAAAACGAAAAAAATTCGCAAGAAAAGGAACCCTAACGGAAAAAAATGAAATTCAGGTGGAATTAATCCGAAAAACGGCGGAATTAATTGAAAAAGTGGCGGAAATAATCCAGGAATAGGTGGAAAAAATCAAAAAACGAGCGGAATTACGTCAAAGATCGTCCGAGTAAAAACGCGAAAAATCCGCGGACCAAAAATCCGCGGATTCAATCTTATCTATTCACATTAAAATACCGAGCCTCAGGATGCGCAAACACAATCGCTGATACCGATGCTTCAGGCTCCATCATACAGCCTTCCGTTAACTCAATCCCGATTTCCTCAGGTTGAATCAACTTAAACAGCTTCTTCTGGTCTTCTAACTCCGGACAAGCCGGGTAACCAAACGAGAACCGCTGTCCTTGATACTTCGCCGTAAACCGATCCTGCATCGTGAAATCAAGTGGATCTGGGAAGCCCCAACGGTCACGCATCTGACGATGAATCAACTCGGCAAATCCTTCAGCTGACTCAAGCGCCAATGATTGAAGAGCATGGCTTTCAAGGAATCGTCCCTCTGCCTTAAACTCATCCGCTTTTTGACGGATTCCTCTTCCAGCCGTCACCGTAAAGAAACCAACATAATCCATCACGCCGCTTTCAACCGACTTCAAAAAGTCCGCTAAACAAAGGAATGGTGCAGATTCCTGACGAGGGAAGTCAAACGTTTCAATAATGGTCTTTTGATCTTCTGGATCATAGATATATACCTTATTTCCGTCCGATTGCGCTGGGAAAAATTGATAAGCTGCTGCAGGTGTAATCCAGTTATTTTTACTGGCATCTGCTAACAATTGATCAACAGTTCCTTTAATTTTTAAGGCTTTTTCATCCTTCTCTGCAAGCAGTTTAGAAAGTTTTCCTTTCAAACCAAGATGATGCCCTATTAACATTTGCATATTGATATAAGGCTCAATATGAGAAAGAGAATAAGATCTTAAAATATGCCTTTTCGTATCCATCGGCGTAAATACTGGGACTTCCGTTGAGACAGCCGGTTTTACTTTCACTGCCACAGCACTTCTATCCCGGGTCGGCAACTCAATTGGATTAGCCAAGGATGCCAATTTTTCATCTCGCTCATGAAGCAATTGTTGATAATCTTCCGGTGATTGCAATTGATTGGCTAGCGATAGACCGTTCATCGCATCCTTTGCATAAAGAACAAGTCCATCATATTCTTTCGCAATTCTCGTATCCGTGAACTTACGTGAAAGGGCAGCACCGCCAACTAGAATCGGCACAGAAATTCCAGCTTCCTTCATGTCTTGGGCCGTTAACACCATTTGCTGCGCTGATTTAACCAGCAAACCTGATAATCCAACCATATCCGGCTTCTCTTTCCGAATGGCTTGCACCAAATCTGTAGGTGTTACTTTAATTCCCAAGTCGACAACATCATAACCGTTATTGCTTAAAATGATATCAACGAGGTTTTTACCAATATCGTGAACATCACCTTTAACTGTTGCTAAAATAACTTTCCCCTTAGACGCAGACACATCGCCTTTTTCCATATGAGGCTCTAAGAAGGAAACCGATGCTTTCATCACTTCGGCACTTTGCAGAACCTCGGCAACAATTAATTGGTTGTCATTAAACAGGCGGCCGACTTCCTTCATACCGTCCATTAATGGACCGTTAATAATATCTAATGGAGCAGGGTAAGAAGCAAGTGCTAGTTCTAAATCCGGAAGCAAGCCTTCTTTTGTTCCTTCAATCACATAATAAGCAAGACGTTCCTCCAAGGTCATATTAGGAATGGTCGTCTTGGCTTCTTTCTTTTTCCCACGGTAAAACTCGGTAAAGGTAGCTAATGTTTCATCCGTTGTATCAAATAACAAAGCATCTGCTAATTGAACTTCTTCCTTTGAAATGGAAGCAAATCGCTCAAGCTTTTCTGTATTCACAATCGCATAATCCAAGCCAGCCTGCGTACAATGGTAGAGGAAGACGGAATTAAGCACCTCGCGTCCGACAGGAGGGAGCCCGAAGGAAACGTTACTAATTCCAAGAATGGTCTGCACTTTTGGCAAGGCTTCTTTAATCATCCTAATCCCATCAACAGTTGCTTTTGCAGAGCCGATATATTGTTCATCTCCAGTACCAACTGGGAATACAAGCGGGTCAAAAATGAGATCCTGTGACTTTAATCCATATTTATGAACTAACAAATCATGGGAACGTTTGGCAATCTCCAGTTTCCGTTCCGCTGAAACTCCCATTCCTTCTTCATCAATGGTTCCGACAACAACAGCTGCACCATAACGGTGAATTAATGGAACAATCGCTTCAAAGCGCTCTTCACCATCTTCAAGGTTGATTGAATTGATAATCGCTTTCCCTTGTGAATACTTTAGTGCTCTTTCAATGACCTTTTCATCAGTGGAGTCAATGACAAGTGGGACTTTGACCTTTTTAACTACTTCTTTAATGAAATTCTCCATATCGATCATCTCGTCGCGATCCGGGTCAGCAAGGCAAATATCGATGACGTGGGCGCCGCCCTTTACTTGAGCGCGGGCAATTTCAGACGCTTCTTCAAATTTACCTTCCGTAATTAATCGCTTGAACTTGCGAGAGCCGATAACATTTGTCCGTTCCCCAACCATGATGGGTCTTAAGGTAGGATCATCGTAAATGAATGGTTCAATACCTGACACCATATGTGTGTTGGATGATTCGAATTGACGAGGCTGATATTGTTTCATCGCTTCAGCAATCACCTTGATATGTTCAGGTGTCGTTCCACAGCAGCCGCCGACAATATTCAACCAGCCATGTGCCGCAAAATCAGCCAATTTTTTTGCCAGAATTTCCGGTGTTTCGTGATAATGTCCATCTTCATCAGGCAAGCCGGCATTTGGGTAACAGCTAACTGCCACGGAAGCTAAACCTGCAAGTGAACGAATATGATCCTGCATGAACTCTGGACCTGTCGCACAGTTAAGACCGACCGCAATCGGATTCATATGTTCCACTGAAATAAAGAACGAATCAATCGTTTGTCCAGCCAGGGTTGTTCCCATCGGTTCAATGGTTCCGGAAATAAACAGTGGCAAAGTCTTACCTGTTTTTGAAAAAGCATTTTGAATACCGACAAAACCAGCTTTTACATTCAATAAGTCCTGGCTTGTTTCGAGTAAAAGTAAATCAACGCCACCGTCGATTAATCCAATCGCCTGCTCTTCATAGGAGGCAGAAAGGGCATCGAAGGTGGTTCCGCCCGTCACACTTAATGTTTTGGTCGTCGGACCCATGGCGCCGGCTACATAACGAGGCCATTCATCGGTCGAAACGTCCATGACCTCGCGGACGGCGAGCATCGCAGCAATTTTATTAATTTCATAAGCTTTAAATCCAAGTTCATACTCGTCTAAAACAAGGCTTGCTGCCCCAAACGTATTGGTTTCAATGATGTCTGCGCCGGCCTCTAAGTATTCACGATGAATACGAGAGATGACGGATGGAGCAGTTAGAACGAGGTTTTCATTACATCCTTCATACTGCTCACCGCCAAAATCCTCTGCTGTAAGATTAGCTTGCTGCAGCATTGTACCCATTGCACCGTCCATGACAAGGATGCGCTTTTTAAGTTGTTCAGAAAATGGTGTTTTCGGCATAGCTGGCCCTCCTCGTCTCACTGGCTCGCTTATTAGTATAGGCTGCGAGCTCTGCTGTTAATTCATATCGTAAGAATGGTGTAATTAAATAAATGCCATTAAATAAATCCAATGCTGTGTCAATCAATGACTTGGTAATCGCAACGCCTTCTCTAGCTGCCTCAAGCGGGTTATCATTCAAACTTGCCATCCGCTCGCGAATGGAATCGGCAATTTTGATTCCTGGCACTTCATTATGAAGGAATTCTGCATTTTTACTGCCTGTTAACGGCATTAAGCCAATATAAATCGGAGCATCTAAATGTTTCGTATGTTCATAGACTTCGATTAATTTTTCCTCTGAAAAAACTGGCTGGGAGATAAAGTAATCAGCCCCCACTTCAATCTTTTTCTCTAAACGCTTTACCGCTTTTTCAAGCGAGCGTACATTTGGGTTAAAAGCTGCCGCTATACTAAAGTCTGTTTTTTGTCCTAATTCTTTGCCCGAATAGGAGAGACCTTCATTCATCTGCTTTATCATTTTGATTAGCTCGAATGAAGAAACATCATAAACGGATGAGGCCCCAGGGAAATCTCCGACTCTGGCCGGGTCACCTGTGATCGCTAGAATATCGTTCATCCCAAGGGTATGAAGACCCATTAAATGTGATTGCAAGCCAATAATATTTCGATCGCGGCAAGCAAGATGGATCAGCGGGCGCATTCCTAATTTTTCCTTCACCAGATATCCTAATGATTCATTGGAAATCCGTACAGTGGCAAGGGAATTATCCGCAAGTGTAATCGAATCAATGCCCGCTTCTTTTAGCGCTTTAGCCCCTTCGAAAAACTTGGTGGTATCTAGTTTTCTAGGAGGATCTAATTCTACAATCACCGATGGTCTTTCTTTGACGATTTCCTGCAGCGGTGTATGCTCTCTGACAGGAGAGGCTGGTTCAATAACTATTTTCTCCTGTTTAGGCTTTACTATTTTTTCCGTAATAGGAGCGCTATTCTTTAATTCAGAAGCAAAGGCTTTAATATGTGCTGGCGTGGTTCCGCAGCAGCCGCCCAGTAAACGAACACCTTGGTCTCGGAAAGCTTTGGCTGAATGACGGAAATAATCTGCATCCCCGTCATAATAAAACTTACCGTCCGTGAAAGCTGGAAGACTAGCATTTGGAAAGGCAGATAAAAAGGCATGTTCTGGCAACTCTACTTGCTCCAGCGCTGTCAGCATATGGTGCGGGCCTAAGCGGCAATTAAGACCAACCACATCTGCACCAAGTGCTTCCAATCTTTTTAAAGCCTCATTTACAGACATGCGATTCTGCAAATATCCAGGCTCCTGATGTGAGACCTGAGCGATAATCGGCAACTTTGTTTCCTTTCTCGCGATGGTGAGAACCGTTTCGAGTTCTTCAAAGTCATAATACGTTTCGAGCAATAAGCCGTCAACGCCTTCTAGAAGCAGGCAATATAACTGCTCACGGAAGCTGCGCTTTAATTCTTCTAGTGAAATAGAATCAGGCTTTACGCCTCGATTACCGCCAATCGTTCCTAAAACATACGTACCGTTCCCGGCAGCTGCCTTTTTGGCAAGTAATACAGCGGCACTGTTAATCTCCTTAACTGAATCCTCCAAACCATACCGCTGCAGCTTTAAGTAATTGGCTGCATAGGTATTCGTTTGAATAACATCGGCACCTGCTTCAATATAGGCTTTATGGATATTTTGGATATGTTCAGGCTGAGAAAGATTCAATTCCTCCAAACAGCTGTCTTTCCCAAAATTGTAAAGGAGAGTACCCATAGCCCCATCAGCGATTAAAATTTGCTGTTTTAATTTTTCTAAAAAGTTCATGATGATTCCCCTTGATGTAAGACCAAATGTTTCGCGCGAACTTGCTCAAGTGCTTGTGAAAAATCCTTAATCAAATCATCTGGATTTTCTAGTCCAACCGATAAACGCACAAGTCCATCCGTAATCCCACGCTGGTAGCGGTCTTCTTTAGACATAGCCGCGTGTGACATTTTCGCCGGATAAGATAGAATGGATTCAACCGCACCTAAACTTACCGCAAAGACTGGGATTTCCACATTCGCAACAAAGGTGCGAAGGGCATCTTCTGTTGCTAATTCAAAGGATAAAACCGCACCCGGTCCGTCTGCTTGGTCTTTTTGAATTTGATATTGCGGATGACTTTCAAGGCCTGGATAATGAACCTTCTCCACTAGCGGATGTTCATTTAAAAATTCTGCGATTTTGATTGCTGATTTTTGTGATTGTTCCAAACGAACAGACAATGTCTTGATTCCTCTTAAAACAAGCCAAGCATCTTGAACACCTAAAATGGCTCCAAAACTATTTTGCAAGAATCCTAGTCTTTTCGCTAATTCTTCATCTTTAACAACGGCAAGTCCTGCGACTACATCACTGTGACCCGCTAAAAACTTCGTTGCACTATGAAGGACAACATCTGCTCCAAGTGCTAACGGCTTTTGGTGGTAAGGAGTAAGGAATGTGTTATCAACAAATGTTAAGGCACCGATTTCTTGAGCAATTTCGCTAATCGCTCTAATATCAGTTACTTTCATTAATGGATTGGATGGTGTTTCCACATAAAAGGCCTTTGTATTCGACTGAATGGCTTCTTTTACTTCCTCTAAATTGGTCATATCGACAAAAGTATGTTCAATGCCAAGCCTTGTCAGAACTTGTGTAACCATGCGGAAAGTACCGCCATACACATCCTCGGTAATCACAATATGGTCACCAGAGGATAGAAGAAGGAAGGCAGTTGAAATAGCGGCCATCCCTGATGCAAATGCAAATCCTTTCACCCCGCCCTCAAGTTCTGCAATGACATCCTCAAGTGCTTCACGAGTCGGATTTAAACTGCGGCCATAATCGTACTTGCCAAACTGATCGAAATCAGCCTGATGGAAGGTAGAGGCATGCTGAATGGGCACACTAACCGCACCAGTTACTGGATCAATTTTATGTTTGTTGTGAAGCAGTCTGGTTTCAAAACTAAATTCTTCGTGTGCCATTAGGCAGTTACCCCTTCCTGAACTTTAGCAAAAGCGTTTTGTAAGTCTTCAATAATATCTTGTGAATCTTCAATTCCAACCGAGAAACGTAATAAACGATTGCAAACGCCGGCTTGAATACGAATCTCTTCTGGTATATCCATATGTGTTTGCGTTGCTGGGTAAGTAATGAAGCTTTCCGTTCCACCCAAGCTTTCTGCAAAACTGATTAAATTTAAATTTTGTAAGAATGGATTCACCCATGCTTCGTCTTTAATTCTAAAAGAAACCATTCCACCGCGTCCTGGGTAGAGAACATCTGTTACAGCATCATGCTTGGAAAAGAATTCTACGATGGCCTTTGCATTCTTTTCATGTCGTTCCATTCTTAGTGACAATGTTTTCATTCCGCGCATTAATAACCAAGAATCAAATGGACTTAAGACTGCTCCAGCACCGTTTTGATGAAAGGCCAATGCTTCACAAATTTCTTTTCCTTTTGCCACAACAAGACCGGCTAGTACATCGTTATGACCTCCTAGGTATTTCGTTGCACTATGGATGACAATATCCGCGCCAAGGCTGATTGGCTGTTGTAAAAGCGGTGTATAGAACGTATTGTCCACGATTAACAATAGGCCATGTTGCTTGGCAATCTTTGAAATCGCCGAAATATCCGATTCCTGCATAAGCGGATTGGTTGGAGTTTCTAGGAAAATCGCCTTTGTTTGTGCAGTGATTTTCTTTTCCACTTCTTCCGGACAACAGGTATTCACATATTGAGTTGTTAAGCCCCATTTTTTATAGCCTTTTTCTAGTAGACGATAAGTACCTCCATATAGGTCTTCACTTACGATCCATTCGTCACCAGATTCAAATAAAGAAAGAATCAGTTGAATCGCAGCCATACCAGAGCTGCAGGCAAATCCTTGATCGGCACCTTCTAAATCTGCGATTGTTTTTTCAAGGAGCTGGCGCGTTGGGTTCCCTGTGCGTGTATAGTCAAATCCAGTAGATTGCCCAATTCCCTCATGGCGGAAAGCTGTTGAGAAGTATACAGGCGGGTTTACGGTTCCAGTTGTTGTTTCACTGCGGTTACCTATTTGGGCAAGTTTTGTATCAATTTTGTACATATGAGACACCCCTTGTATTTGTTTAAGTTATAATGTTTCGCATTAACGCGATTGAGTGATAAAGCTTTTTGATAAATAAAAAAAGTCTTCTTATAAGAAGAAGACTTTTGTAGGCAGCACATTTGTCATTCTTCTTATCTTGCAAATTAGTAAATTTGCAGGACTTAGCACCTTTTCAATGAGAAAAAACATTGAAGGTTGCTGAGGCGTCGCAGGGCCCTTCCCTCAACCTCTCTTGATAAGAAACATTATTTAGATTATTTATAAAATTTACTACAAATCTCGTGTTATGTCAATTTGTTTTTTTGTATCTTACAATAATAATGATGAAAATAGGCACAAAAGCTTTTTAAAAAAATATATAAATTGTTAATTGAAAAATTGTTGACAGTGGTAGTTTATGGATTTATTATAAGGTTATAAGTTGTTCTTAATAGAGAACTAGTATAGGTATTATGTAATATTGATTTAGTAGTCAAAATACATAAAGTTGACAAAATTATACCATAGTTTCGGGAAATTTAATTAAAATAAATTTCTTTTAGTTTACTATGGAATCGATGTTCTATTTAGTGAACTTACATTTCAGTTAAAGGGTTGTAAAACTGTTGAAATGTATGGCAGGAGGAAAAGATGAGTGCGATAGCCGGAATATATCATTTAAACGATGAACCAATCAATCTAGAGCATGGAAACCGGATGATGAAAGAATTAGAAAAATATCCGGCGGATGATATTAAAACTTGGCAAAACGACAAAGTCTTCCTTGGCTGTCATGCTCAGTGGATCACACCGGAGTCGATAGGAGAGAAAATTCCCTATTATGATCATCAGCGAAAGCTAGCTATCACGGCCGATGCAATCATTGATAATCGAGATGAACTGATTGAAAGTTTACAGATTAATAAAAGAAGAAGGAAAGAAATAACTGATAGTGAACTAATTTTACTATCCTACTTTAAATGGGGTGAAGAAGCACCGAAGTATCTAATTGGTGATTTTGCTTTTATGATATGGGACCAGCAGAAACAACAACTTTTTGGTGCAAGGGATCCTTCTGGATATCGGACTCTTTACTACCACAATGATGCGTACCGATTTAGCTTTTGCACAACAATAGCACCATTATTATTAATTCCCAATATAAAGAAGAAACTGAATGAATTATATCTCGCAGAGTTTTTGGCGATAACCGGAATGATTGACACGGTTGATGCTCACATGACTCCTTATAGCGAAATTAATCAAGTTCCTCCATTTCATTCGATTACGATACACAAAGACAAGGTTAAGATTATTAAATACGGTGTTTTTACTCCGAAAGAAAAATTGAAATTAAAGTCATCTGAAGAATATGTAGAAGCTTTTCAGGAGGTATTTCAAAAGGCAGTAAATTGTCGTCTAAGGACACATCGTAAAATCGGTTCTCAATTGAGTGGAGGGTTAGATTCTGGTGCTGTGGTGGGGTTCGCTGCGCAAACTTTACAAAAAGAAAACAAAACATTAAATACTTTTAGTTATATCCCTCCAAGTGATTTTGTTGATTTTACGCGTAAAGAGTTAATGCCTGATGAAAGGCCGTTCATTAAGAAAACAGTGGGATATGTTGGAGGGATTTCAGACCATTATTACGATTTTGAAGGGATTAGTTCCTACTCTGAAATTGATGAAATTCTTGAAATAAATGAAATGCCGTATAAGTTTTTAGAAAATTCCTTCTGGTTAAAAGGAATGTTTGAGAAAGCCTATGAAGTAGGAATTGGGGTATTACTCAATGGTGATAAAGGAAATTTCACTGTTTCTTGGGGCTCAGCATTAGACTATTATGCAATTCTTTTAAAACGGTTAAAGTGGCTTAGTCTATCTAAAGAATTAAATCAATTTAGTAGGTTAATTGGCGGAGCAAGATTTCGATGGTTACCAACTATATCTAAAATAGGATTTCCTTTTCTTGTTAAACAGAATTCATTGAATCCAACTATGTTAATTAATCCTAGCTTTGCAAAACGCTCTGGTGTGTTCAGAAAACTTAAAGAGCATGGAATTAACGAGTCAGGATGGATTGCTTCACCTAATTTATATGAACAAAGGAGAGTTCTGTTTGAGGATATGGCTCCTTGGAATGCCGGTAATACACTAGATTGTAAACTTTCCTTAAAATACTCTTTATGGAAACGTGATCCTACCAATGATATCCGAGTTGTCCGCTTCTGTTTATCCGTACCAGAAGAACAATGTGTACAAAATGGGCAGGATCGCTCTCTAATCCGTAGAGCCACTGAGAATTATTTACCGGATGAAGTTAGGTTAAATCAACGTATAAGAGGGATTCAAGGTGTGGATTGGCTGCACCGAATGATTCCAGATTGGAAAAACTTCATTAATGATGTTAAGAAAGTAAGTAATGACTCGTTAATTCTAGATTATATAGATGGTAATGTTCTAAGTTCTGCTTTAGCTAAAGGTGAGAAAGGGGCACAGCCTAAAAATATTATTGACTCCGACTATAGAACTTTAATGCTTTGTTTAATAGTATATCGTTATATTAATAATTTTACTTGAAAGGGGGTGATAACATGAAAAAAGAATGGCAGACACCTGTTTTAGAAGTACTTGATGTCAATATGACAATGGCTGGAACAACTGGTGGTAATTTTGATGGGAATTTCGTACAAGGTAAACCTATTCCGACTGACGGAAAAGGGCATGATTTAATTCACCAAAGCTAAAAGATAGGTCCATTATCCTTATATTTGTTGAAATTAGATTTCTAACATATACTGGGATTTTATACTTACGATTTGCATCTGAAAGCCCTTATACATAAATGATGCTATAAGGGCTTTTATTTTTATTTGGAGTTGAATCAAAATGTTAAAAACAGATGAAAAGGTAATATATAAGGCATTTGGCTTCTCAATAATAAGTGATATCCCCATGCCGGAATTACCGAATCAGGATCTAAAGGCAGAATATATAGATGTAGAAATAAAGATTGAAAATTTATCAAGACAATGGCTTGATTCTGTAAAGGATCAGAATGATTTTATAATTAATGAAAATCTAGTAATGTTTAGGGTCCCGAGAATTGCTATATTTTTAATTAAAGAAGGGAAAAGGATTATAGTCTCACCTTTAGAAGAATACGATGTCGATGTAGCTAGACTTTATATTCTTGGAAGTTGTATGGGTGCGCTATTAATGCAAAGGAAAATATTTCCCTTACACGGTAGTGTTATTGCCATTAATGGAAAGGCATATGCCATTATAGGAGAATCTGGCGCTGGAAAATCAACACTTGCCTCAGCATTTTTAAATCGAGGATATCAAATATTGACAGATGATGTGATAGCTATTTCATTCTCAGATGGTGAAAATATACCGTATGTAACCCCGTCATACCCACAACAAAAGTTGTGGAGTGAAAGTTTACTAGAATTTGGTATTGATACAGAGGGTTACCGACCTCTTTATAAAAGGGAAACTAAATATGCTATTCCAGTAGGTTCAAAATTTTATTCAGAACCATTACCTCTTGCAGGTGTTTTTGAACTAATTAGATCAAAAGATGAAAATATTGAAATCTTTCCAATTCAAAAACTTACCCGCCTTCAAACGCTGTTTTCTCATACATACAGAAATACTCTAATTTCAAAGCTAGGTTTATTAGATTGGCACTTTAGAAATTCTACAAGTATTGTCTGTAAAATCGATATGTATCATTTGAGGCGGCCGGTTTCTAGTTTTACAGCAAATCAATTAGTTACTCTCATATTATCAACAATTCATAAGGAGGAAAAATAAGTGTTAAAAACAAAAAAACTATCAAAAGATATTAATATTGTACAAAAACAAGGAAATATTGTTAGTGATATGGATGGGGAAAAAGTAATGATGAGTGTTCAAAAAGGAAAGTACTTTAATCTTGGGGTAATCGGTGGGGTCATCTGGGATAATATTAAGTCACCAATTAGTGCAATCGAGATCATTGATCGTTTAACAACCGAGTATGATGTCGAGCGTAAAGAGTGTGAAGAACAAGTATTATCTTTTCTTGACCATTTGCTTGAAGAAGAATTAATTGAAATCTGTAAATAGGTATAAATATGGTGAATAAAAGCGATGAAAGGAATAGTTGATAGTGAAGAAGTTTAGAATATTTATTGCTATTGATCGGCAAACTAAATTTTTATTTCTGGAAGCTTTTATTCTATTAGGTTGGGCTCGTATCCTAAAAAGTATACGATTTTCAAAGATTGCAGACTCTTTAGGGGAACAAATGATGGAGACCTCGTTTGATACGAATGAATCTAACAAAAAAATAATAAGGCATATATCTGATTCAATTAATATTATGAGTCGACATACAATCTGGGAAAGTATGTGTCTAGTTAAAGCAATTGCAGCAATGAAAATGTTGGAAAGACGTAAAATTGAAAGTACTCTTTATTTAGGAACAGCAAAAGATGAGTCGGGAAAGATGATAGCTCACGCATGGCTTCGTACCGGTCCATACTATATTACTGGATTCGAAGTTATGGAACGGTTTACTGTGGTTAAAAAATTTGCAAAAAAAATTAGTAAGTAGAGTAAGCAAGGAGTTAACTATGGAAAAAAAGTTTAATCTCAATACTGACTTAATTCCTAATGAATTAAAGCTAATATTAAATATATTGAATATAACCGATGATAATAATTTGATAAGTGTAAAAAAAGAATTTCAAAATATAGATTGGAATTTTTTCATAGAACTTTCCATTCATCATCGAATTTATCCATTGCTGTATGGAAAACTTAAGAATTTGGATTGGATTCCTTTCAAGGTTTCCAAAACTTTAAGTCAATTATACAAAAGAAATACTTTTGAAATGCTTCGTTTAAGCAGTGAATTAGAACGAGTATGTGGAATCCTAAATGAAAATCAGATTCGTTTGCTTGTTTTAAAAGGGCCTGTACTTGCAAAAGACCTATATGGTGACCTTTCATTACGTACATGCGGGGACCTAGATATCCTTGTTTCAATTAATGATTTAGAAACTGTGGACACCCTACTTCAAATGCAAGGATATGTTAAACAAGATTATATTAACATGTCTCTAAATGATTGGAAGTGGAGAAATCATCATATAGAATATTATCATAAACAAAATAGGGTTAATATTGAAATACATTGGCGACTAAATCCTTTTCCTGGAAATGGACCGGATTTTGAAGAATTGTGGCTACGGAAAAGAGAAAGTACTCTTACTAGTTTTCCAATCTATTTTCTAGGTCGTGAGGATTTATTTTTATTTCTTGTTTCGCATGGTGCACGTCATGGCTGGTTCCGTCTTCGTTGGTTATTAGATATAAATCAAATGCTTAAACAAAAAATAAGATGGGATGTTTTAATAAAACAGTTACAAAAGTATCAATATTATTCTGTAGGTGGGCAGGCGCTTATACTTAACATGGAATTGTTAGATTTACCCTTCCTGAAAGAAATAGAGAATTTAGTTAAGGGAAAACAGCCAAAAAAGTTAGCACAAGCTGCTATTTTTTATTTAGAAAGAATGATCAATTTACATACTGATCCAGTCCCCGATGATGTCGCCATCTATCATAAGAAACATTTATTTAGCCTAATGACTAATAGACAGAAGTGTCTATATATCTTGAGTTTTTTACATCCGTATCCCCTTGATGTGGAAACATTGCCATTACCAAAACCACTTCATTTATTATATTTTCCGTTACGTCCTTTATTATGGGCATGGAGAAAAACTAGAAAACATGCCTTATCATAGGAGGAATTAACTGTGAGACATATCTGGCATTTTGCTAAAAGTATACATTCATTTGCAGGAAAAACTCTGTACCTTAATTTGGTAGGAATGATATTTATTAGTTTAATTGAAGGAATAGGTATTTTCCTATTGGTTCCTTTAATAAGTTTGACAGGAATATTTGATGTACAAATTGAAACAATTTCTATATTAACTTGGATTCAAAGCATTTTAAAAAAACTTCCTAATGCTGTTAGTTTGTTAATTATATTAACTAGTTATGTGTTATTAATTACAGGACAGAGCTTTCTTCAGCAAAATCAATCAATCTTAAATACAAAAATACAGCATGGATATTTACGTCATCTAAGAGAAGAAACGTATACTGCAATTATTCGATCAAACTGGGGCTTTTTTTTGAAAAAAAGAAAATCTGATATAGTCAATTTATTAATAACTGATATTGCTCGTGTAAGTGGGGGAACATTGATGTTTCTTCAATTTCTTGCTTCACTAGTTTTTACAATGATACAAATCGGTATTTCTTTTTGGTTATCAGCACAAATGACTGTTACTATTTTAATACTTGGTTTTGCCCTTATATTCTTTTCGAAAAGATTTGTAAATAGATCTGGGAAAATAGGCGCTGAGACAGTCGAATTAGGTAAGGTTTATCTTGCAGGTATAACTGATCATTTTAATGGTATAAAAGATATTAAAAGTAATACACTAGAAGAAAGCCATATTGAATGGATTAGTGTGTTAGGTTTAAAATTAGAAAAAAATGTTGTAGAAATGGTTAGATTAAACACAATCTCTCAATTTATTTTCAAAGTAGTATCCGCTATTTTAATGGCAGGGTTTATTTTTTATTCGATAAAAATGTTTCGAGCTCAACCTGCGGAATTAATGCTTATTATAGCTATTTTTACACGACTATGGCCAAGATTCAGTGGAATACAATCAAACTTAGAACAAATAGGAGCTATCGTACCTAGTTTTAAGACATTAATTGAATTACAAAATGATTGTTTAGAATCTCAGGAAACCTACATTAAATCCTATAAAAACTTAGACTCTATGAATTTAGAAATGGGTCTGGAATGCAAGGATATTTTTTTTCGTTATGAATTAACCAAACCAACGTTTGCTCTACAAGATATAAATATTTATATACCCGCAAAGCAAATGACAGCCATTGTAGGGCGCTCAGGAGCAGGAAAGAGTACTTTGATTGATTTGTTAATGGGATTAAATGGACCTGGGCATGGACAGGTTCTAATCGATGGAATACCTCTTTCACAAGAAAATCTGATGTCGTTTAGGCAATCTATTAGTTATGTACCACAGGATCCATTTCTTTTTAATACCACTGTAAGGGATAACCTTCTAATGATGAAACCTAGTGCAAGTGAGGAACAATTATGGGAGTCTTTAGAATTTTCATCAGCCGCTGAGTTTGTAAGGAAGCTCCCCCAAGGACTAGATACTTTAATAGGAGATAGAGGGATAAGATTATCTGGAGGTGAACGGCAACGTTTAGTGTTAGCGAGAGCAATTCTTAGAAAACCATCTATTCTTTTTTTAGATGAAGCAACTAGCGCTTTAGATACCGAGAATGAAGCGAAGATACAAGAAGCAATTGAGAGATTAAAAGGGAAAATGACTGTAATTGTTATAGCACATCGATTATCAACGATCCGTAATGCTGATCAAGTAATTGTGTTAGATCAAGGATGTGTCATTCAACAAGGGGAATTTAGCCAATTGGAATCAGAAAAGAAAGGGATGTTTAGTAATTTACTGAAGAAACAAATGGGCATAAGTGTTGGACAGTAATAATCCATCTACGAAGAACAATGAGATCTTAATAATTTATCATCTTGTATTGACATGTTCTATATAAAGAACTAAAATGATTTATATAAAGTTTTTTGTGAAATAGAATACTATTAAAGAGGGTATTTAAATGAAGCTAAAGAGTTTAAACTTTCTTAGATTATCCTTTATTTAGAACTTTTTTAGAGATGTAATAATAATGTCTTACAATAAGGTGGTAGAATGAATAGTTTTAAACAAAATGATCGTTACGAAAAAAGAAGAGCCAAGGATATTAATTTAAAAGCTGTATTTGCAGTTTTAATGAGGCGGTATCTAATTATTTTAATAATAACAGGAATGACAAGTGTTTTGGGAGTGTTTATTCAAATTAAATCAACCAATCCAATTCCTCAATATCAGTCTTCTTCTCGAATAATCATTGGTGCGGATGAAGAGTCTAGGAAAACACTACAGGTTATTGTAAGGGATTCAACAATTCTTGATAAAGTTATAAAAAAATTAGATTTAAAAATGACATCCGATTCATTAGCAGGAAAAATTACTGTTTCAAGTATTGAAAGTTCTCAAGTGGTTAGTATTGGTGTCATAGATCAAGATCCTATACTTGCTGCAAAAATTGCAGATACAACTGCTCAGGTATTTAAGGATGAAGTGCCAATTATTATTGGGCAGGATTATGTCCGGTTATTATCAAATGCAAAAGTAAGTCACATTCCAATAAATCAAACACAAAGTAATAAGGTAATGTACTTTTTAATATTTGGATTAGTGGTTGGAATAGGAATAGCTTTCTTAATAGAATCATTTGATGATTCTATTAAATCTGAATCGGATGCTGAAATGCTATTAGAAGTGCCGTTGTTAGGAAAAGTATCAAAAATGAATAAAAGGAATATTAAGAAAAAAAGTCATTTACAATATAATTTGGAGTTTAGGGGGGAGTCGATTGGTAATAAATAAAAGAAAATCAGTTAATTCTGGAAAGAGGAGAATGTTAGTTTCATACTCATTCCCTGACTCCATTATCTCCGAACAATTTCGCATGATTCAAACAAATATTAAATTTTCTGTAGCTGGAGATAGTCGTACATTCTTAATCACATCTGCGGAGGATGGTGATGGTAAATCGATTACGGCTGCAAATCTTGCAGTTTCCATGGCCCAACAAAAAGAGAGAGTTCTCTTAATAGATGCTAATTTAAGAGATCCTTCCTTACATTACTACTTTAAAATCTCTAATGACTATGGGTTAACTGATTTTTTAACCGGAAGGTTACCAATAGAAGATGTTATATATCAAACAGAAATTGGAAGATTAGATATACTAACTAGTGGTCCATACGCCCATAACCCAGTTGAATTATTAGGATCAAATAAAATGAAAGAATTATTAAATTCAGCTTTACAAACTTATAATTACATTTTAGTAGATTCAAGTGCACTACTAAATGTGCCGGATACCAAACTTCTTGCGAATCAATGTGACGGCGTGGTATTGGTCGTTCAAAATGGAAAGACAAAAGGAGAGAAAGCCTTCGAAGCAAGAAAGGTGTTAGAGTTCGCTAAGGCGCAATTGATTGGATTTATAATGAATCAATAATAGTATAATTGTATTTTTTTTGTCCTTTTCGTTCTTTTTAAAGAACGTATAGTTCTTGTTTTGGATTGTAAAAGGATGAAATGGTGATGCCTCCTTGCCATTATCAATGGAGACACTCGGTCATGCTGTGGGTTGAAAGACCTTAGACGCTAGTCGTCGAGGGCGTGATGTGAGGATGGGTTAGATGCCCAATATATTTAATAAAAATGTTAATTATGTGTCCTTGGAGGAGTTCATATAATTAACATTTTTATTGTAGGGGGAACAAAAAATTGAAGAATTTTGATAACTATCCAAAATCAATAAAAAAAGCAGTTAGGTATATTAAACAAGATGCTTCAAAAGAAGAGCTAGAGGAAATTTTTAAATTAATCAACAGTGCTATCAAATTAAGAAGAATAAAGTTGGAATAATTTAAAGGGGGGGAACTATGTCATACCGGCAACGCTTATCATTATTTTTAATAATAGATTCATGTATTGTAATAACAGCAATCTTTATAAGCTGTTTTTTAGTGAATGGAACTATTGATGTTATTACCTTTCCCATTGTACTAAGTTCAGTTGTTATTTTAATTAGTCATTATTTATTGTCATTTAAATTTCATTTGTACAAAAAGGCTTGGGAATATGCAAGTGTTGGAGAGTTACTAAGTATTTTAAAGATTGTAACCATTTCAGTCTTTCTTGCTGCAATTTGTCAGCAATTGATTGTTAAGGAATTGTTCTATCGACTATTAGCAGTAACCTGGTTACTTAATATGTCTATCATTGGGGGGTCAAGGTTTTGCTGGCGAATGTTACATGATTCACATCTAAACAAAATTGATAATAAAAAAAGAACATTAATTATTGGTGCTGGCTCAGCAGGAACCATGGTAGCAAGACAATTATTACAAAATAAAGAAGCAGATTTATTACCTGTGGCATTTATTGATGATGATCTCAGAAAATATCGGCTTGATATATTAGGGATTCCCGTTGTTGGTGGCATAGATAACATTGAGTCTTCAGTAACATCGCTAGACATTGAAAATATTGTAATTGCCATTCCATCACTAAGTAAAAAAGAGTTAAATGTCATTTTCAATGAATGTGCTAAAACAGATGCTAAAACTCAAATTTTACCGATGCTAGAAGACTTAATGACAGGAAAAGTATCTGTTAGTCAATTTCGTGATGTGCAAGTAGAAGATTTATTAGGAAGAGAACCGGTTGAATTAGATATAAATAGCATTTCTGAAAATATTACAAAAAAGGTTGTCTTAGTTACAGGTGCTGGTGGGTCTATTGGTTCAGAAATTTGTAGGCAAGTTTCAACCTTTAATCCTAAATCACTTATTTTATTAGGGCATGGTGAAAATAGCATTTATTCTATTGAAATGGAACTTAAAGAAACGCATAAACATTCTGGTATTGAATTTGTTCCAGTAATTGCGGATATACAAGATCAAAAGAAAATGATGACCATCATGAGCACATACCAACCTGATATTGTTTACCATGCGGCTGCTCATAAGCATGTTCCTTTAATGGAAGCCAACCCGGAAGAAGCTGTCAAAAATAACATTATCGGCACAATGAATGTGGCGAAAGCAGCCAGTTGGAATTCTGTTAAGACCTTCGTTATGATTTCAACTGATAAAGCAGTAAACCCAACTAGTGTTATGGGGGCCGCAAAAAAGTTAGCAGAAATGCTTATCCAACATATGGACGAACAAAGTAATACAAAATTTGTTGCTGTCCGCTTTGGGAATGTTTTAGGTAGTAGAGGAAGTGTAATTCCACTATTTAAAAAGCAGATTGAAAAGGGTGGTCCTGTTACTGTTACCCATCCTGATATGATACGTTACTTCATGACCATACCTGAAGCGTCAAGATTAGTACTTCAAGCAGGGGCCCTTGCTAGTGGTGGAGAAATTTTTGTGTTAGACATGGGAGAACCTGTAAAAATTGTAGATTTAGCAAAAAATATTATCAAACTCTCTGGTAATTCGGTTGAAGATATCGGAATTGAATTTTCAGGAATTAGACCAGGAGAAAAGTTATTTGAGGAACTATTAAAAGAGGATGAAATTCATGAGCAACAAATTTATCCGAAAATTTATATTGGAAAGAGATCTGAGCTTTTTACTCGAGAAATAGAAGAAATCATCTTGACTTATGAAAATTTAACGAAAGAGGAGATAAGAGATAGACTTATTAATCTTGCAAACTATAGAATTAGGACGAAACCTGAATTCAGCGTCTCAGTTTAATCATAATGCATCTACAAATAAAAAATAACTAATTTCTAGTTCTGTAGAAAGGAGGGGGATGATTTAGATGGTAAAAAAAGTATTATTTTGTGCAACGGTCGATTATCATATTAAGGCATTTCATTTGCCGTACCTAAAGTGGTTTAAGGAACAGGGGTGGGAAGTATTTGTTGCAGCATCTGGTGAAATAAAACTTCCTTATGTAGATAAAAAGTATAATATCCCTTTTCAAAGGTCACCTTTAGATAAAAAAAATATTAAGGCATATAAAGAGCTCAAAAAAATTATTGATAAGCATCAGTTTAATATTATTCACTGCCACACCCCAGTTGGTGGCTTCATTACACGGTTAGCCGGAAGAAAGTTGAGAAAACATGGAACAAAAGTAATCTATACTGCCCATGGATTCCATTTTTGTAAAGGTGCACCATTGATTAACTGGTTTCTTTATTATCCGATTGAGAAAATCCTTTCTTTCTTTACAGATTGTCTTATCACCATAAATCAAGAGGATTATCAATTAGCGAAAGATCACCACTTTAGTGCAAATACAATCAAACATGTGCACGGTGTTGGAGTAAATACTGAGATATTTAGACCATTAGAAAAATCAAAAAAAGATATTTTAAGAAAATCATTAGGTTATGGTGCTAATGATTTTTTAATGGTTTATGCTGCCGAATTTAATAAAAATAAAAACCAAAAGTTCCTAATTAATTCACTAGCACTATTAAAGGATGAAATTCCGAATGCAAGACTATTATTAGCCGGTGAGGGAGCTCTTTTACAAGATTGCAAGGAACTGGCAAGAACGTTACAGGTGGATAGTATGATCGATTTTCTTGGGTTTAGAAATGATATAGAAAAACTGTTGAAAATTAGTGATATTGCAGTTGCGTCAAGTCTAAGAGAAGGTCTTCCAGTAAATATTATAGAGGCAATGTCCTGCGGACTGCCAGTGATTGCAAATGATAATAGGGGCCATAGAGAATTAATTGATAATGGGCAAAATGGTTGGATTATTTATAATGATACTAATCAATTTTCAAAAAAAATTAAAGAGTTGGCTTGCAATAATGATTTAAAAATTAAGTTTGGAACAAAAGGTCGTAATATGGCTGTAAATATGTTTAGCGTTCAAAAGGTTTTAGAGGAAAAAAGTAATATCTACAGATCATATATGGTTGAATTGGAGGAGGAATTGTGGGCGGTCCATTAAGAATCTTACATGTAGTTGTCAATATGAACCGAGGAGGTGCAGAAACACTTATCATGAATTTGTACCGAAATATTGACAAAACCAAGGTTCAATTTGATTTCCTAACATGTAAAGAAGGGGTATTTGATTCTGAAATATTAAGAATGGGCGGGAAAGTTTATAGAATTCCATACATTACTGATGTAGGGCATTTTAAATATATAAAAGAACTAAAAGGTTTCTTTAAGGAAAATAAACATTATAAGATTGTTCATTCACACATGGATAAGATGAGTGGTTTTGTTCTTCGAGAAGCAAAAAAAGCTGGAATTCCTATAAGGATTTCACACAGTCATAACACTAGTAGTGAGGGTGGCATCATTTCGAAAATATATAAATGGTACGCTGGTAATTATATACTCACGACTGCCACTGACTTATTTGCATGCTCCGACTACGCTGCAAAATGGCTTTTTAAAATGAAATCATCAGAAGCAAAGATAATAAAAAATGGTATTGAGAGTGGTCAATTTATTTATTCTATGAAAAGCAGAAACAAGATAAGGCAAGAGTTGAATATTGACGAAGATAAATTTGTTTTAGGTCATGTAGGGAGATTTAACCATCAGAAAAATCATAACTTTCTAATTGACATATTTACTAAATTTAATGAAGTGAATAATGAATCGGTTCTTTTATTAATAGGTGATGGACCACTGCGTTCGACTATTGAAAAGAAGGTAATACAATTAAATATACAGGACAAGGTAAAATTTATAGGAATTCGGAATGATATTAATCAGATTCTCCAAGGATTAGATGTATTTGTCTTTCCTTCATTACATGAGGGATTACCTGTTTCTCTTATTGAAGCACAGGGAGCAGGCTTACCATGTTTTATATCTGAGAATATATCAAAGGAAGTGGATCTTGGGGGAAATTTAGTACATTTCTTACCTCTAGATAAAGAAGACCAGTGGTTAAAGAAAATAGTTGAAATTGATTCAACTAAACCAAGCAGAAAATTAATGTCAACTGTTTTAAAAGAGCAAGGATATGACATAGAGGATACTGTTGAAATTATCGTAAAGTACTACTTGAGTAAATCGGGGTGAAGAAGAATGAAAATGTTAACTGTATTTACTCCGACCTTTAATCGTGCCTATTGCCTTGATAAATGCTATCAAAGTCTAGTACGTCAGACGAGTAAAGATTTCATTTGGTTAATTATTGATGACGGTTCAACAGATAATACTAGAGAGTTAGTGAATCACTGGATTAAGGAAAATAAAATTGAAATTCATTATCACTTGCAAGATAATCAGGGAATGCATGGGGCTCACAATGCAGCATATGAGAAAATGAACACAGAATTGAATGTATGCATCGATTCAGATGATTATATGCCTGAGGATGCAGTAGAAAAAATCGTTTCTTTTTGGAAAAGGTATGGAAACGAGCATGTAAGTGGAATTATAGCGCTAGATGCTTTTGGTGACAATAAAGTAATCGGCACAAAATTGCCTGAACAAATTGAACAATCAACTTTATTTGATCTTTATTATAAGCATGGGGTTACTGGGGATAAAAAATTAGTTTATCGTACAGAACTTACAAAGGCGAATCCATACCCGATATTTGAAAATGAGAAATATGTTGGATTGGCATATAAATATTATCTTCTTGATAAGAAGTATAAAATGCTGTTAATGAATGAAGTTATTTGCCATGTTGAGTATCTTCCTGATGGTTCTTCTCTAAATATGTTTAATCAATATCGGAAAAATCCAAAAGGATTTGCATTTTATCGAAAAGAATTAATGAAGCTTCCATTCGCGAGTAAAAGTTTTAAGTTTAGACAGGCTATTCATTATGTTTCTAGTAGTTTAATGATAAAGGATTGGAAATTCTTATCGGATTCTCCTAAGAAACTTCTCACCTTTTTAGCCATACCATTTGGTGTTTTACTATTTTTATATATTTCAAATTCCTCTAGGAATGCATAGTCATCCAAGAGGTGTGACAGCCTTTTAAACCTTAAAATAAAATGGAATGAAAAATGAAAGGATCTTTCTTATGACTATCCTATGGATTAATCTTGCCATAGTTTTTATTTTGTCCTTTTTTTCGAGATATTTTTCAGTTCCAGCAACTGGAGTTTATACTTCCGTACCAATAAAGCCCAATAAACTTTTAGTTTTTGGTGTATTCTTAACACTTTCTTTAGTTTCAGGTTTGCGAACCAACATTGGAGATACTTTTTTTTATACGCACATTTATGAAACGAATAATTTTACGTGGAAATATATTCAATCCCAGAAAGATATGGGGTTTGGTGTCTTTCAAAGAATATTAAAACATTATTCTGATAATCCACAAATTTTATTACTCACTACTGCTATTATTACTAATTTACTGATTATAGCGGTCTTGTATAACTACTCCAGAATGTTTGAACTGAGTACCTATGTCTATATTACAGGAGGATTATTTTTAACCTCTATGAATGGGATGAGGCAATGCCTAGCAGCTGCAATTGTATTTTCTGCTACTAAATTCCTCATAGAGGGGAGCTTGGTACGGTACATAATAGTAGTTCTATTTGCTTCAACATTTCATGAGAGTGCTTTGGTATTAATTCCAATCTATTTTCTCGTTCGATATAAAGCGTGGTCCAAGGCGACATTTATACTTCTCTTTTTATCTATAATTATTGTTTTAGGTTTTAATCAGTTCTCTGCCTTATTATTCTCGGCTCTTAAAGACACTGAGTATGGACATTACCAAAATTTTAATGAAGGTGGAGCTAATATCATGAGGGTAGCGGTTAATGGTGTACCTTTATTGATTGCCTATTTAGGCAGAGAAAAGCTACGTGAAATTTTTCCTGAGAGTGACTTTATTGTCAATATGTCGGTTCTAGGTTTTCTATTTATGATTGTTTCGACACAGAATTGGATTTTTGCTCGGTTTTCAATATATTTTAATCTTTATCAGTTAATCCTCATATCATGGATTATTAAGCTTATAAATGTAAAGGATCAAAAATTTATCTATTATATTCTCTTAGTTTTCTATTTTTTATATTATTACTACGAGAGTGTGATATCCCTGAATATTATTTATAATAGTGATTTTCTGTAATCATAACAGTTTTCTGAAAGATGAGGTGATAACAATTGAATGCAGAGCCTAATCGAGTCCTTCATATTGTAAGTTCAATGGATCGGGGGGGAGCGGAAACCTTAATCATGAACGTCTATCGAAATATGGATAGAAGGAAAGTTCAATTTGATTTTGTTACACATTCTACCGAGAAGGGCGATTTTGAAGACGAAATCCTTGAGTTAGGTGGACGAATTTTTAAAATTTCAAGTTTAGGGCAATTGGGTCCATTTTTATATTTAAAAGAATTGATCAACATTATGAAATCTAACCATTTCAGTGCAGTTCATTCTCACACTGATTATCAAAGTGGTTTCCCTGCATTAGCAGCAAAACTATGTGGAATAAAAAATAGAATCTGTCATTCCCATAGTACATATTGGCAAAGAGGCGACAGCAGTTCTGAAAGGATTACCTTGAATTTTCTTCGTTCAATTATCAGAATTGCTGCCACAGAATATTGCAGTTGTAGTAAAGAAGCTGCACAATTTTTATTTGGTAAAAAAGTAGTCGATAAGGAAAAGGTGAGAATCCTAAATAACGGAATCATACCAGGTCATTTCATAAGAGATTTTAAAATTGATAGGAAAAGTATTATTAGAGAATTAGGCTTACCAGATGATTCGAAAATTGTTGGGCATGTGGGGCGCTTTTCCGATTCTAAGAATCATAGCTTTTTACTTAAGGTAATGAAAAAATTGATAGAACAAGATAACCGTTTTAATGCCTTATTGATTGGAGACGGTCCGATAAGAGGACAAATTGAACATGAAGCTTTAAAACTAGGGATTTATGATCATATTAAATTTTTAGGTGTAAGGACGGATATCGCAAGATTAATGAATGCTTTTGATGTATTTTTATTTCCATCAAAATTTGAAGGGTTTGGAATTGTAACCGTAGAGGCTCAATGTTCTGGAACTCCATGTGTCATTTCTGACACAGTTCCTAATATAACTGATATGGGTTTAGGTCTTGTGTCCTATCTAAGTCTTGATGCAAATATTGATTCTTGGTGTAGTAAGGTATCAGAAGTCTTAATAATTGAAAAGCCAGATCAAGAAAAGATAATGGAAGAGGTAACAAACCGCGGGTATAATATCCAGAATAATGTAAATGATTGGGTTAGCCTATACGGGTTAGCTACATAGAATATGTTTGAAATTGAGAGGTCTAGGGATGATGAAAAAAAAATTACTAATCACCTCATTTGATTTGGCTATAGGTGGTGTAGAACGAAGCCTTATAGGTCTTTTAAAACAAATTGATTATAACAAATATGATGTTGATTTAATGTTATTTAAGCATGAAGGAGAGTTCCTTTCCTTTATACCAAATGGTCCAAAGTTACTGCCCGAAATACCTGAATATACCACATTTAGGATGTCGGTGGCACAAATTGCAAAGGAAGGTCATTATCCTATCGCTATTACAAGAGCAATGGCAAAATATCTAGGGTCTTTTCAAGGTAAAGTAAAAAAAATGGATGAGCCTGGCTACCTTGTCATTCAATATGGATGGGAAATAACTAATCCTTTTCTTCCGAAATTACATAAGGAATATGATGTGGCCATAGGATTTCTATGGCCACATCATTTTATTGGGGAAAAAGTAAACGCGAAAAAAAGAATTGGATGGATTCATACAGATTACTCCAATATCCCCTTGAATCAAAAATTGGAAAAAAAAATGTGGGGGAAATTAGACAAAATTGTGGCTGTTTCTGAAGAGTGCTCCAATACATTTTTGAAATTATATCCTGATTTCAAATCTAAAACAACGGTGATAGAGAATATTCTTTCACCGGAGTTCATTAGGAAACAAGCTAATGAAGATGTATCAAATGAGATAATTAAAGTGCCTGGAAGAACCAATCTATTAACTGTAGGTCGTTTTTCTCACGCTAAAGGTTTGGATCGAGCTATTGAAGCGTGCAAGGAATTAGTTAATGAGGGGTTTGATATACATTGGTATGTGGTTGGTTACGGTCCACTTGAAAAAGACCTAAAAATTCTGATCGAAAAGAACAAATTAAAGGACAGATTCTTTTTACTTGGTAAAAAAACAAACCCTTATCCATATATTAAGGCTTGTGATATTTATGTACAACCATCGAGGTATGAAGGTAAAGCTGTGACAATTAGAGAAGCCCAAATATTAGGTAAACCAGTAGTGATTACTAATTTTCCAACAGCAAAGAGTCAAGCATGTGATGGCGTAGATGCAATAATTACACCTCAAAATTGTTCTGGTATAGTTACTGGAATAAAAAGATTAATTGAAGATCAAGGAATTAGAGAAAATTTAATTTCCAACGTTCGCTCCCGTAACTATGGAAACGAGACTGAAATCGAAAAATTATATGAATTAATTGAATCTTAAGTTGTTGGCAAAGTACTAAGTTAATGTGATGAGTAAACTAGGGGATAAAAATCATCACTTAAAAAAATATAACCTTTTTAATTTGAAATTTTATGGGGGATGAAAAAAGTGACATCCATATCGGATAAACTTACACAGCAAAAATTTCAAGAGATTTTACTAAATACATACTTAAAAGGAACGGAAGAAAAAAGTATTAAAGTTAGTGATTTAATTGAGGAAATTAAACAACAGGTTCTAAATATAAAAGCTGATAAAAAATAAAAAGCTAGGGGGAGAGAACTAATGAAGCGAGTATTTGATTTTCTCATTTCCTTTATATTGTTTATTGGTTTGTTACCTATTTTCCTACTAATTGCAATCCTAGTAAAATTAAAACTCGGGTCTCCAGTTATATTTAAACAGCAACGGCCAGGATTACATGGAAAACCATTTTATTTGTATAAATTTAGAACCATGACAGATGAACGTGATAATAATGGGCAATTGCTTCCGGATCGTTTTAGGTTAACATCATTTGGTAGGATGTTAAGAAAATATAGTTTGGATGAGTTTCCTCAGTTAATAAATGTAATCAAAGGAGACATTAGTTTAGTTGGACCTAGACCTTTATTGATGGAATATCTACCTCTTTATACTGACGAACAATCCAAGCGACATAATGTCAGACCTGGTATTACAGGTTGGGCACAAGTAAATGGTAGGAATGCGATTACCTGGGATGAGAAGTTTGACTTGGATATCTGGTATGTTCATAATCATTCATTTTTGCTTGATATAAAAATTATTTTTTTAACTGTATTAAAAGTGATTATGACAGAAGGTATAAATCAGCCAGGAAGCGCCACAATGGAAAGCTTTACGGGTTCCAAACCTACTACTAGGGGTGACCATCCATGAAGGTTGTTGTGATAGGTCATGGTGGTCATAGTAAGGTTATAACTGAAGCGATTTTATCTAATGATGATTATGAAATTGTTGGGTATTTAGATGATAAATACGAGGGTGTTAGTTTAGTAGGAAATATAATCTATGGACCGTTATTATCTGCAATTACATTAGTAGATCATTTTTATGATATTAATTTTGTCATTGCAATTGGAAATAATGAGATTCGTAAAGAAATTGTTCGAAAGTTGAATTTTTCTGATAATCGTTATGTAACAATCATTCATCAATCTGCAGTAGTAAGTCCTACTTCAAAAATAGGCGTTGGTACAGTGGTAATGCCAAACTCGGTAATTAATGCAGATAGTGAAATAGGTAAACATACAATAATCAATACAGGTGCTATCGTGGAACACGATAGTGAGATTAGTAATTTTTGCCATATTGCTCCTAGAGCAACATTAACAGGAGATGTACAGCTTGAAGAGGGAGTCTCCATAGGGGCTGGGGCAACTGTTATTCCAGGGGTCACTATTGGAAGTTGGTCAACCATAGGAGCGGGAGCCGTAGTAATTAATCAAATACCGTCCTATTGTACTGCGGTAGGTATACCTGCAAAAGTGAAAAAAGTAAAGAAGGGTGAACTAATTGATTAATGTGAATAAGAAGAGGATTTACTTATCTTCTCCACATATGTGTGGGAATGAACAAAAATATATTAATGAAGCCTTTGAATCAAATTGGATTGCGCCACTAGGACCAAATGTGGATGAGTTTGAAAGGGAGATTGCCAAGTACGTAGGAGCTAATGAAGCTGCTGCTGTAAGCTCTGGAACTGCAGCCATTCATTTGGCGCTTTCTTTATTAGATGTAAAAAAGGGAGATAAAGTTTTTTGTTCTAGTCTTACTTTTGTGGCAAGTGCAAATCCTATAATTTATCAGGGGGCAGAACCGGTTTTTATAGATTCAGAACCTGACACATGGAATATGTCATCAGAAGCACTACAAAGAGCCTTTATTGAATCGTTGAATGAAGGAAAGCTCCCTAAAGCAGTCATTGTAGTTAATTTATATGGACAAAGTGCAAAAATGGATGAAATTACGGCTATCTGTGATTATTATAATGTTCCAATAATTGAAGATGCAGCTGAATCACTAGGGTCTACTTATAAAGGTAAAGCAAGCGGTACATTTGGGAAATTTGGAATCTATTCATTTAATGGGAACAAAATTATTACAACATCAGGTGGAGGGATGCTGGTATCCAATGATGTTGAATCATTAAGGAGGGCAAGATTTTTAGCTACCCAGGCAAGAGACCCTGCACCACATTACCAACATAGTAATATAGGGTTTAATTATAGAATGAGTAATATCCTCGCAGGAATTGGAAGGGCCCAATTAGAGGTTATAGAGGAAAGAGTAGCTGCTAGAAGACGAATTTTTGATCGATACTATAATGAACTTTCTGACTTACCAGGAATTTACTTTATGCCGGAGTTAGAGAATACACGATCTAATAGATGGCTTACTGCATTGATTGTTAATGAAATGGAATCAGGAGTATCTGTCCAAGAATTATTGTATAAATTAAGTCTAGAAGAAATTGAAGCTCGTCCGGTATGGAAGCCGCTTCATCTTCAGCCTGTTTTCCAAGGATCAAGCTATTATAGACATAGTGAAAATGAAAATATTTCAGAATACTTATTTGAAAAGGGAATGTGCTTACCATCAGGTTCTAATATGACTGAAGAACAGCAATTGAGAGTCATAAAATGTATTAAAGATTCAATTTTTCTCAGAAAGGTAAATTCAAAGGGAAAGTTTAATATCTGTTAGTAAAACGGGGTATGTGTAAATGATAGGAAATAATATATTTGAGATCCGTAAAAAAAGAGGATTAACATTATCGGAATTAGCTGAAAGAGCTAGCATATCTAAGTCGTACCTTAGTAACATTGAACGGAATTTAAATCAAAATCCATCCATTCAAGTAATTCATAAAATTGCCGGTGTTTTAAATGTTGATTTAAAAACTTTGCTCAAAACTGAATTCACAAATATAGAACAATATCCTGATAAAGAATGGATAGATTTAGCTTATGAATTAAAAAATTCGGGGATTAAAAAAGAACAAATACAAGAATATAAGACAATAATTGAATTCATTAAATGGCAAAATAGCAATTTAGAAAAAAAATAAATATGGTTAATGAATGATTTGATAAGTTCAATGTAAATAGTTGGAGGTAAGGATGTCACCAAAAGTTAGTATTATTATTCCAGTATTTAATTGTGAAAAATATCTATCAGGTTGTATAGATAGTGTTTTGGAACAAACTTATTCAGATATTGAGGTATTAATAATTAATGATGGCTCTACAGACAATAGCGAAAAAATCATTAATAAATATTTGAATGTTAATAATAAGATTAAATATTTTTACCAGGAAAACAGTGGTCCATCTGAAGCTCGTAATCTAGGTCTTTATAAAGCATCTGGAGATTACATAGTTTTTATTGATTCTGACGATACGATTGAAAAGGATTATATAAAAAGTCTATGTGATAAAATAATTAACACTAATTCTGATCTAGCCTGCAGTGGATATACAGATTTGTCAAGGTATGGCATTGTTCTCCATTCAGATTTTGATTTTGGGGATATCATTACTGTACATCAATTTATTGAGATGGTATGTAATGGAACAGGCGGGGTTCTATGGGGGAAGATTTTTAAGAGGGAAATTATACATAAATATAATCTGAAAATGGACAAAAATATATTTATGTCTGAAGATTTAATTTTTGTTTTGCAATATGTTATTCAATGTAAAAAATTTGCTTCGATAAAAAGTCATCTTTATAACTATAACAGATTAAATAACTCTAGCATTAGTTCTAATATATCAATTAAATATTTACAAAATCATATTAAGGTTTGTGAAAAAATAGAGGAAATATTGAAAACTGCAAACTTAGATAAAATAAAAATAAAACAAATCCTAACTGCAAGAATGCAATCAATTGTACTCGCTTTAATAGAACAACAAGGTAAAAATATTAAAAATATAGGAATTAAGGAAGCAGCTCAAAATGTAGTTAATATCCTGTCTGTTAAATATGTTAACCAATATAAGAAAAATTTTAAATCAAAAAAACTTTATTATAAACTCTATATTTTTTTCTTGAAAAAGGGATTTATTAAAACACTCATATTTTACGGATATTATTCTGATATATTAAAAGATTTAAAAAATACATTTTTAAATAAAAAACATATGAGTGTATAGTAATGGAACCAGTTTATAAAATAAATAAACACTTGGTGGTAATAAATGAAAAAGATCTTTGTTGATATATATCTAATGTTCAATCTTGGAGATGATTTGTTCTTAGATATCCTAGCTAAGAAATATCCTAACTGTCAATTTACAATAAATTATTTGGGAAATAATTATGATGAGTTTATATCCCATTATAAAAATGTAAATAGGAGAAAATATACTTTTCTTAATAAAATTTGTCAGAAGTTAAAAGTATATAATACTATAACAAATTATAAAAATATAGCGGAAACACATGATGCTCTCTTATTTATAGGGGGGTCAATTTTTAGAGAAGAAGAATATCATCATACACTATATGAAGATAGAATGAAATTAGTTAAGGAATTCAAGGATAGACATAAACCAATTTTTATATTGGGAGCTAATTTTGGACCGTTCAAGAATCAGGAGTTTTTTTATGATTATAAAGATTTATTTCAGATTTGCGATGATGTCTGTTTTAGGGATTTATATTCTTATAATTTATTCAAAGACTTATCACATGTTAGATACGCACCAGATATTGTTTTCCAAATGGATTTAAAGGAATATCAAAATATCCCACATAAAAATAGGGTGGGGTTCTCAATAATAGATTTAGGACATAAAAACGGACTTTCCAAATATAATCATAAATATATTAAAAGTACGGTTAAAACTATAGAGTTATTAGTGAAAAGTGGATACGAATGCTACCTAATGTCATTCTGTGAACATGAGGGAGATACTAAGGTAATAAAAAGGATATTATCTATTCTCTCAAGAGCAACAATTAAGAAAGTTAAGATTTATGAGTATAAAGGAAATTTAAAAGAAGCTATTAGTTTAATGGCTACTTTTAAAATGGTTGTAGCTGCAAGGTTTCATGCGAATATAATTTCATTTTTATTGGGAATTGGGGTCATGCCTGTTATTTACAGTGAAAAGACAACCAATATGCTAAAGGACATAAAACTAGATAAAATTAAAATAGGAATGAAAAATATTAATCTACAGTACGATGAAGATATTGTCAGAGAAGCTTTTAATAATAAAACAAATTTAGAGACTATTAAGCATAGGGCAAAGGATCAATTTAATAAATTAGATGACTTTTTAGGAGCATATCAAGTATCGGAATATTAACATATTATTATAATTAAAAACTAATGGAGAAGGATATGAAAAAAAATCTATTATTTGTCATAGACTCATTAGATTGTGCTGGGGCGGAAAAAAGTCTAGTTACGCTTTTGTCTTTATTAGATTACTCAAATTACTCTGTAGACTTAATGCTATTCCGGCATGGTGGAACCTTAGAAGAATTAGTTCCGAAGGAAGTAAATATTTTAAAGCCACTTAAATATACAGATTTTGCTTTATTATCTTTTAAAGAAGCAACAAAGTACTCATTAATGAACTTTGATTTTAAAATGTACACTTCTAGAATTAAATATTCGCTGGGTATCCGCAAAAAAAAATATAGCCATGCACAAAAAGCAAGAATTTACTGGCAGTGTGTTTCAAAAGCAATTGAAAATAATCCAAAAAAATACGATATTGCTATTAGTTACGCACAAGGAATCCCTACATTTTATGTGGCTGACAAGGTACAGGCAAAGAAAAAAATTGCTTGGGTAAATGTAAGCTATCGATTGGATGAAATGGAAAAGGAATTTCAGAGAAGATACTACGATGTTTATAATCATATTGTGGCAGTTTCGGATTCCGCAATGGAGATCTTATTAGAAACATTTCCTTACTACGCCGAAAAAGTGAGCGTAATATATGATATTAATAACCCTAACTTCATTACTAAGATGGCAGATAAAGGCCACGATTATAATGATGATTTTGAGGGGTTAAAAATCTTAACAATTGGAAGGTTGGCGCACTTAAAAGGCTATGATGTAGCATTGGAGGCATGTGAAAAACTTAAAGAAAGAGGAATTAAATTTAGATGGTACGCTTTAGGTACAGGACCCTTAGAAAATGATATTAAGGAATCTATTATTAAGAATGGATTGACTGAACACTTTGAGTTGTTGGGGGTAAGGCCAAATCCATATCCATTTATAAAAAATGCAGATTTATATGTTCAAACTTCTAAATCCGAAGGCTTTGGCCTGGCTATTGCTGAAGCCCGAATGCTTAATATTCCAGTTGTGACAACTAGATTTGATGCAGTTTACAACCAGATGATTGATGGCAAAAATGGTTTAGTAGTAGATATGAATGCAGAAGCGGTTTACCAGGGGATTTTAAAAATTATAAATAATAATGAATTAAGGCAAAGTATTATACGTTACTTACAGACCGAGAAGAAAGGGAATATTGAGGAGATAGATAAGATTTATAAATTAATAGGGTAACGAAAGAGAGTAAAGTATGAAAAAACAATTACTATTTATGTTGCTAAATATGAATGTAGGCGGTACGGAAAAGGCATTTCTTAACATGTTAACAGAGATGCCACCAGAAAAATATGAGATTACCGTTTTACTTTTAGAGGAATCAGGAGGGTTTCTCCAATATATACCAGATTATGTTGATATTGAAGTTATAAAAGGCTATAAGTCGATTAAGAAGATTCTGAATGACCCTCCACATATAACCGCTATAAACCTATTGAAAAAAGGTCACTTAATAAAGGCTTCTATCCTAATTTTCCTTACTTTACTTTCTAAGGTTACTAAAGAGAGAAGTCAATTTTTTAATTATGTCCTAAAAGATATTCCTAATATTGAAACGAACTATGATGTTGCTGTAGCATATGCTGGTCCAATGGACATAATAAGCTATTTTGTTATAAATAAAATAAAAGCAAAAAAGAAGATACAATGGATCCATTTTGATGTAACAAAAATTGGGTTCAATCAACAATTTGCTGCTAAAATCTATAAGAAATTTGATAAGGTCTTTGTTGTATCAAATGAGGGGAAAAATAAATTACTAAATTACTTACCTTCTCTTAATGAAAAGACTGATATTTTTTTAAATGCAATTTCACCAAGTTCAATAATTAATATGGCCAATGCTGAAGAGGGTTTCAAGGATAATTTTAATGGAGTTAGAATATTAACGGTAGGCAGACTGACAAAAGAAAAAGGGCAGGATTTAACTATTCCAATTTTAGCTAAGTTAAAATTAGCCGGTTATAATGTTAGGTGGTATTGCATCGGAGATGGTGGAGCTAGAAAAGAATATGAAGATTTAATTAAAAAACATGGTTTAGAGAATGACTTTATACTCCTGGGAGCTAATCCTAACCCTTATCCTTATATGAAGCAGTGTGATCTATACGTTCAACCTTCTAGGCATGAAGGCTATTGTATTACCTTAGCAGAAGCAAAATGCTTTAATAAACCTATTGTAAGTACAAATTTTACAGGTGCAAGAGAACAAATAATCAATAATCAAACGGGATTAATTGTAAATTTTGATGAAATTGAAATGTATAATACAATTAAAAAATTGTTAGATGATAAAGGATTAAGAAGGGAGATTGTGAAAAATTCCCAAATATATATAAATAACAATACAACTGATATTCAAAAATTAATAAACTTAGTTCCAAATTAACTAATGTCTCAAGTTTTGATTAAAAAAAGAAACTAGGGGCATTTCTTTTTTAATCAAAACTTTATAGATAGGGGGAAAAACTTTGAAAAAGGTACTTTTTATGCTAAGTAGTATGAATATAGGCGGAGTTGAAAAGTCGCTACTTTCCCTATTATCCGAGATGCCTAGGAATGAATATGAAATTACTATATTATTGCTAGAAAAAAAGGGTGGTTTTTTAGAATATATCCCGGATTGGGTTAAAGTAGAAGAAGTTAATTGGTATCAAACTATCAAACCGATTATCATGCAGTCACCCCAACAAACCATTAAAAATTATGCCAAGTCTCATCAATATCCTAAAATATTACCTTTTATTTTTTCATATTATATTTCTAAGTATTTTAATAATAGATACTTATATTATAGGCAAGTTTTTCATGAAATCACATTTAACGATATAACGTACGATATTGCAGTTTCATATCATGGACCTACTGATATTATCGATTACTATATAGCAAACCATGTAAAGGCATCACAGAAAATTTCTTGGGTTCATTTTGATATTTCTAAACATCTGGTGAATACAAAATTATATGCCAAGCTATATAAGAAGTTTAATAAAATAAATGTAGTGTCTAATGAAGCTATGCTTAGATTAATTGAAAAAATTCCATCTGTACAAGGTAAAGCTGAGGTATTTATGAATTTAGTACCTACAAATTTAATTAAAGAGTTATCCAAAGAGTATGTAAAGTTTGATGATGATTACAAAGGCATTAAAATTGTAACTGTAGGAAGACTTTCAAAGGAGAAAGGGCAAGATCTAGCTATTGAGACATTATCTAGGCTGTTAAATAAAGGGTACGATGTTCGATGGTATTGTATAGGTGAAGGAAATGATCGAAAAGAATATGAGAGAATGATAGAAAATTACAATTTGAAAGAAAACTTTTTTTTGCTAGGCTCAACTATAAATCCTTACCCATATATCGCAAATGCAGATATTTATGTACAAACATCAAGGCATGAAGGATATTGCCTTACTTTAGCGGAAGCAAAATGTTTAGCTAAACCAATAGTTACTACCAACTTTACAGGTGCGAAAGAGCAATTAAAAAATGGTCTTAATGGATTAATTGTCGATTGCAATGAGCAAGATTTATACCAAAAAATAAGATACCTAATTGACTATCCCACAGAAAGAATTAAGTTATCTTCAAATCTACAAAACTTTACTAATATAACTAGAAAAATAAAAAAGATGACTATTTAGAAAGGAACTTAAGTATGAATCCCAAAATTAGTATTATTGTACCGGTATATAAAGTTGAACCGTATATACGTAAATGTGTAGACTCCATTTTGGCACAAACACTTACTGACTTTGAACTGATACTTGTTGATGATGGATCACCTGACAATTGTGGTGTAATTTGTGATGAATATGCAAATATTGATAAAAGGGTAAAAGTTATTCATAAAGAAAATGGAGGCCAAGCAACTGCAAGAAATGCAGCTTTAGACATTGCAAAAGGTGACTATATAGGATTTGTAGATAGCGATGACTGGATAGAACCAGATATGTATGAACTGCTTTATAATATGTGTGAAAAAAATCATTGTGAGATTGCGAATTGTTCTAGCATAATATATTTTAAAAATAAAATGGTGAAAAATGGAAAACACTCTCTAACAATACATAATAGAAACCAATCAATGAGGGCTATGCTTGAAGGAGAATTATATGATGAGGTAGTATGGACCAAATTAATTAAACGTAACTTATTGGAGGATGTACGATTTCCAGTAGGAGTCATGTATGAGGATACAGCTTTTACATATAAAGTAATTCATAAAGCTAATAAAGTATGTTGCATAGGTGCATCAAAATATCATTATATAAAACGAGATGATAGCACTATGGACAGGGCAATTAAAAATTTAAGGATTGATGGGGTTTTGATATACAATGAAATGTACCATTTTATTGAGAAACACTATCCAGCACTATGTGATTTAGTTATCTTAAAATTAGCTAATAGTGCAATGGTTATCTTGAATTTAATATCTCATAATTCCAACTTTACAAAATATAAAAAAGAATACTATATCGTTTCTAATTTATTAAATATTTATTTTAGAAAAACAATAAAACTTGCAGAATTTCCTAATTCAGTAAAAGTTTTATTAATGGCAACTAAAATACAGCCATTATTTTATAAAATGTTGATTAATTTAAGTAGTAAAAGAGGATGAAAAACTTCTTCTTGAAAATTTATTATAAAATATTAAAGCTTCAAGAGAATGTCTTAGTATTAAATAATTAAAACTTAAGTAAAACTGTTAAACCGCCTATGGTGCATTCTACGGATGATACTATTGATTATTTACTAAATGGGATATGGTGATGGGGAATTTGCATTAATGAATGGGCAGAGTTTATTATTTCAGGAATTAACCCCTGTATTTAGGTCAAGATTAAAGGACATCTATTTTTAGCGAATCAAAAGAACATATAGTATGTATTTCCAATGTATTTAAAAGTCTTAATTGGTGTAATGAAAACTCAAAAAATTACTGGATCAAATATCTAAATTTAAATCGAGGTAAGATATACAAAATCATAAATAAAAAAAAGAATACTATGAACTCAAGTTACTCGACTTTATATAGACCATAAGGATAAAAGTAAAGCTGAGGTACGTTTTATAAAAATATGGAACGATAGGGAGGAGTTATGGTCGAAGGTGAAAAAGTAGGTTTGGAATAGGAAATACTTATTTGATAATGCTCGTTCCATTAAAAGAGTACTAAGTCCTGCTACTAACGTATATACGAAATATTGGGAAATATTAAATAGGGTAAAAGATTCAATCAAAATAAACTAATTTTAATTGCACTTGGTCCAACAGTCACTATTTTAGCATTTGATTTATCGAAATGCGGCTATCAAGCAATTGATATTTGGCATATTGAAATAGGCGAGTGGTTCTTACAAAAGCTACTGAAAAATCTCCCGTGAAGAATAAATACATAGGAGAAGTTCCTGGTGGAGCAAATGTGAGCTAAATCGTGGATATGAAATATAAGGAGCAAATAGTTTCTATGATAGGATAATTAAAGTTCCTAATTGATAACCAAAAACAATTAAGAAGGAATAAAAAATGAGAACTGAACATTCGCTAAAAAACATAACTATAAGTATTTTTTCACAGGTTGTAATTGTTTTGTTAGGGTTTCTCTCAAGAAAAGTTTTTTTGGATAGTCTTGGAGCAAATTATCTGGGAGTTAATGGATTATTAACTAATGTCTTATCTATTATGGCATTAGTTGAAGGTGGTATAGGTATAAGTATTGTTTATAACTTGTATAAGCCACTGGCAGAGAATGATCGAAACAAAATAATTGCTCTTGTTCAGTTATATAAAAAGGCATATGGGATTTTAGCTATATTAATATTAATAATTAGTATTGTCTTATATCCTTTCTTGGGAAATTTAATGAAGGACAGTAGCCCTGTTTCATATCTTTCAATCATTTACATTTTATTTGTTGCAAAGAATATGATTTCATATTTAAATGCCCACAAATGGTCTCTTATAAATGCTGATCAAAGAGGCTATATGTTAGCTCGTACAAATTTAATTATTCAAATTATAACAATGATAGCTCGAATAATTCTATTATTATTAACTCAAAACTATATATTATACTTAGTAGTTGAACTTTTGTTTTTTGCTCTACAGAATATTATCAACGGTAGAATAGTAAATAAACGATATCCTTATATAAAAACAAAAGTAAAATATAGTGCCGATAAAGAAACAATAGACAGATTGGTAATAAATGTTAAAGCGATGTTCTTGCATAATATAGGTGGTTATTTAGTTTTCGGAACAGATAATATCTTAATTTCAACTTTTGTTAATGTTGCTACGGTGGGAATTTATTCGAATTATACAATGATAACCCAACAGGTTTCTGCTTTAGTTAAACCAATACTAGGCGGAATAGGGGACAGCGTAGGAAATTTAATCGCAACAGAAAGCAAAGAAAAAAATTATTCGGTTTTTAAGGTCTCCTATTTGGTCAATTTTTGGCTTTATGCATTATGCGTTGTCTTCTTATATAATTTATTAGAGCCATTTATTAGCTGGTGGCTAGGAAAACAATACCTTTTAAATCATTTAACTTTAATTTTTATTTTGGTGAATTTTTATTTAGATGGAATGAGGACAGCTATTTCAACATACAAAAATAAAGCTGGGTTATTTGTTCAAGATAAATACGCTCCTCTTATTGAGGGGGGGATTAATTTAATTTCATCTATAATTTTAGTAAAATATTACGGAATTGCTGGTATTATTATGGGAACAACAATTAGTACCATTGCTACAGTATTATGGACACAACCATATATTGTTTATAAGCATTTATTTAAAGAGCCTGTACTTACTTATTTTATTAAATATTTGTTCTATTTAGGTCTAACAATTTTTGCGTGCTTTGTCACAACAAGTATTTGTGATTACTTGGATGTCGGAACTAAGTTTATTTCTTTGGTTATTAGAGGTATAATCTGTTTAATCATTCCTAATATTTTATTTGTTTTAATTTTATATAAAACAAATGAATTTAAATATTTTAATGGATTGGTAAACCTTACTTTAACGAGAGTGAAGATGAAGTTTAAGAAAACGAAATATGAATATGATTTATAAGAAAAAAAGCATCCCAATTATGAGGATGCTTTTTTTATAAGTAATTTTTTATTATTATTATGCATTGCAGGGGAAAGTTGGTTAGGAGGAGAAAAATGGTAAAAGTTCAAAGATATTTTAATAAATTTGCAATATTGGTGTATTTCGTAATAGTAGTTTGTTTGGCTATTTATAATTTTATTAAACCGTACTATAGTTATGATCTAATTCCATACATTGCTTCCACAATTTCTCTGGAGCAAAGTAATAAGGAAATAATACACGATCAAACCTATAAAATTGTGAGGGATGCATTACCAGATGATGTTTATAAGGAACTCACCTCAGGGGACTTTGGGCATACAATGTTAACTGATTCTGTTTCATTTAATCAGCAATTAAACTTCTATACGGTTAAGCCATTATATATATTCTTAATTTATTTAATACATAAACTAGGATTAGGGATAGTAAGTGCAATAAACTTAATTTCAATGCTTTCTTATATTGGTATTTCAGTCCTACTATTTTTGTTTATTAATAGACTAAGATCTGGATATCTTGGTATGGTGATACTCTCTCTTTTAATGATATGTCAGCCATTAATCTTAATGGCTGGTAGAAATACTCCAGATACTCTATCTGCTTTTATAATATTACTTTCTATATTTTTAATCTTAAATAAAAAAATAAAGTTCTTGGCCGGAACTTTTTTAGTATTCTCAATTGCAATTAGGCCAGATAACTTAATTATATGTGGGATTTTATTAGTGTATTTTGGGTTACTCTCACCAAAAGAATACAGATTTAAACTTTACCAAGCTAGTGTTTTATTACTTTTATCAATAATCTTTTATTTCTCAATTGGCCATATTGAACAATCTTATGGCTGGAAGACTTTATTTACTATAGCTTTTTTACACTTCATTCAATACCCTGCAGATACAAATGTCCATATAACCGTTAAAGAATATGTGGATGTATTATTTACAAATGGAATAAGTGTATTAAGCACTCATCTATTATATTTTATAGTATTAGGTTTAACAGGTTTAATAGTACCCAATCTTAATCAAACCAATGTATATAAGCATTTAATAATGATTTCCACTGGGGTTATGATCTTTTACTTTTTATTATTTCCTAGTAAAGAAGTGGATAGATATTTCATTACAGAATATTTAATAATAATAGCACTTAGTCTTCGTATTCTTTGTGATAATTTTGTCATTGATAAATTAGTTCAACCCAAGGTATTAAATTAGGGTTTGTTTTCATAAAATTTCTCGCTGTCAGCTAAAAGTCTCGAATAATTATGCAGCACTTTTTTATTCAATATAAATTGAACTAATTTCAAAGGAAAGGAGAATATATATTGTACTTTTTTAATGGTAACTCACCAGTTTTAACAATTGTTGTTCCTTGCTTCAATGAGGAAGCAGTATTGCATGAAACAACTAGAAGACTTACCGAAATTTTGGATAAATTAATATATAATAATGTTGTTTCTAAAGAAAGCACTATGATGTTTGTTGATGATGGAAGTAAAGATAATACATGGAATATAATAGAAGAGCTAAATCGGAATAACAGTTTTGTAAAGGGAGTAAAATTGGCTCGGAATGTTGGGCATCAAAATGCATTATTAGCAGGATTACTAATAGCAAAGGAAAATGCCGATTGTGTTATTTCAATTGATGCAGATCTTCAAGATGATGTAAATGCTATTGAAAAGTTTATGGAAAAGTATTATGAAGGATATGAAATTGTTTACGGTGTAAGAGAGGAACGAAAGACTGATACATTTTTTAAGAGGAATACTGCACAGGCTTTTTATAAACTGATGGCAAAAATGGGTGTAAACATTGTATATAATCACGCGGATTACCGTCTTCTCAGTAAGCGGGTTCTGAATCATTTATCCGAATTTAGGGAAAGTAATTTATTTCTTAGAGGTATTATACCATTAATAGGTTTTAAGTCTATAAATGTATATTATGTTAGAAATGAAAGGTTTGCTGGGGAGTCTAAATATCCATTGAAAAAAATGATTAAATTTGCATTTGATGGAATAACATCTTTTAGTATAGCTCCCATTCGTATAATAACATTAATAGGATTCTTATTTTTTTTCTTGAGTATCTTAACTAGTGTTTATGCTGTAATTCAAAAGTTTATAGGTAATACACTCTCTGGTTGGACATCTATTATGTTATCTATTTGGTTTATAGGTGGTTTCCAGTTAATGGGTATTGGCTTGGTGGGGGAATATATCGGTAAGATATTTAACGAAGTAAAAGGGCGTCCCAAATATATTGTAGAAGTAAGTCATTACTCCAACAATGGTACTCAGCAGAGAAACCATCAGATTACTGCAAGCCTTTCAACATAATCAGGATACTTAAGAATGGTCTAAGGGGAATTGAAATATGGAATTAACAAAACAAGATATGAAAATAACAAAGGGAGTAGCTATTTTATTTATGCTGCTCCTTCATCTTTTTTGCAGGAAAGAAGTAAACGGTTTGTATGAAACGTTTCCAATTGTCAATGGGGTCCCATTAGTTTACTATATTGGATTATTTGGTGATGCATGTGTACCTATGTTTTGCTTCGCAAGTGGATATGGATTATATGTAAGTTTAAATAAGGAAAAAGGGTCAATCTTTAGAAAAAACATTAAAAGAATATTCAAATTTTTAATTAACTATTGGATTGTATTAATTTTATTTGTTCTTATAGGTACACTAGCTGGTAAATCAGATATTTTACCGGGGAATCCAGTTCAATTCCTTCTTAATTTTTTTGTTATATCAAATTCATATAATGGTGCATGGTGGTTTGTACAAACTTATATCATTCTCGTACTTCTAGCACCGTATATTTTTAAATTTTTTAAAAAATATAGTTTAATAACTTTATTGTTAGTTTCTGGTTTTTTTTATCTGGTAGCTTATGTACAACGGATTAAACATGTTATGGATTTCGGGGGTAGCACTCCCTTGAATATGGTAGTAAATGCAATCGTATTGGTAGGTACCTCACAATTGCCATTCATTGTAGGGGCCATTTTTGCAAAAGTTAATATATATTCCAAGATTCAAAAGAAATTAGGCCAGCTGGCATTTAAAAATTTAGTTTCTATTTTAGCGATACTTCTTTTAATCACTATACACTCATTTTATGAATCTATGATTATTGCACCAATTACAGGAATTTTATTTATTTGCATTTTTAACTTAATGAATAAGAGTACATGGCTTCTAAGACTCTTTGGCTTTATTGGTAACCATTCAACTAACCTTTGGTTAACACATATGTTCTTTTACATGACAATATTTCCTAAGTTGACCTTTGCACCAAAGTACCCAATCTTTATTTTTTGTTGGTTAATAATACTATGTTTAATTACATCATATATAATCAATTTGGTTTATATGCCGATATTAAAAATTATAGATAAAAAGAAAGTACACCAGCATACCAATTCAGATGATAATTTAATATTGTATAGGGAATAGAGGAATGTTTGGTCAAACTTTGAACCCTTCTTGGCTATAAAGCAGTAAATTTATCTTTTTTTACAAAGTGGTTATTTTTATTTTATCTCTGTTATTAGTAAAGTTTATTATGGTGGATGGAACTTGGCTGATAACGTGTAAAAAAGATTACTTTGATACCCTCTTTAATTCTACCCCTTCATAGGTTCAACTCGAATATTTTGAAATCAGCTAAATAAAACTTATCTGTTTTGGTTTGTATAGAGCTTTTACCGCTGCCAGGCTCACCATAAATTAAGAGGTTTGGACTGTTGGTTGCATCATAAATTGTAAATCTGCCTTTAAAATCAGCACCACAAACTCGAAACAGATGGGTTTATGTCGAGCGTAAACATGATGTCCTAGGTGGATAATTTATAAGCAAATCCAAGTTTGGAATATGTGGAGGATCTGGAGTAGAAATTTATTTTGATCAATTTAATTAACTTCAAAATGGTATGACTGTACAAGAAGTAATTTTGATCGTTGGATGAGAAGCATAGATTCCCGAATCTGGTGAAAAGGGAACTGAAATGCATACTGTTATTACTCATTTCCTGTTAAGGACAACATAGGAGCATAATTATACTTATGCTCATGGTAATAATCGTCAAAACAAGCCCAAATTTGGCTTTCAATAACATATAGAATTAAGCCCTCTCAAACGAGAAGGGCCTAAGGCTTTATTAACAGTTAATTAAGAGCAATCCAATCTGATAGTGCAGACTTACCCGCAGCTTGGTATATTTTTTTTGCGGAAGTATCAATATACACTTGTCCTATATATTGTGGGATTGCACTTGGTGCAGAATTACCTGTTATCGGCATTCTAATATATGGTTCAGAACTATCATATGTTATTACATTGGCAGGCTGATTGGTTAAAGAAAAATTAGTGAATTTATTATCAACTAATACAAGGATAGGAGAACTAACCGAATAAGAAGCTTGTGCAGGTGATGCACTTATTGTTGAATTCCTTATTTTTAATGCATTTTTAATACTCCCATAAAAATCAGCTAGAACGCTTGAATAATTGGTTACTAAATTAAAGTTTATTGTGGAATTATCAATGTCTAATTCTCCCCAATAAAAAGCATAAATAAGAGGTACTTTTGCAATAGGATACACATTCCATTGGACAGTTCCGTCAACGGTTACTGATCCTGTTGTTGTACTCCAATTTGGTTCACTTGTTCCCGACTTGCCAGGTGCAAAACATTGATAATAGTAACCATTGGGTTTAGTAGGAATTACAGTATCTCCTATATAGTAATTATGAGATGATTGCCAGCTTGATGGTGCAATACCTAAGGATATGTTGCAATTTTTAAGTTGCAAAATGTTGGTTGTTGTATAACCGGCAGGTTTGGGATTAGTGATTAAAGGTCTAGAAGTGTTGTTAATTGTGCAGTTAATAAGCGTATATGTGCCAGATGGACTACTATAATAAACATACCCATCATTGAATACTGAATCTCTTATAATAACTTGGGGGCTATTTTGCATCCTTATATAACTCCCATTATTAAAATTGCATCGTATGATCTTATCAAAAGGGTTTACTAAGCTATACATTTCAATATAACCGCCATTAACAAAAGAGCAACCGTCAATAAGAGTTTGGGTTTCTGTTACGGTATAATGTGAATTGTCGAATGTATTATTTTTAAAACTCAACGAGGCAACACTATTGCTAACAAAAGACCCTGAATGGAAACGGTTATTACTAATGGTTGTAATTGTTCCGGAACCGGCGAAAGTCATTTTCGAAGCATTGAAAATATTTTCTGTAATAATCCAATCTCTGTCAAAATTATAGTAATTAAAACACTGGAAGTTACCGTAATAAAAGTAGTTTTTCGTTACAGTAATATGACGTTGGTAATATAACTGTATTGCAATCGGGCAGTTTCGAAATTCATTTGACGAAACTTCGTTGTATTCCCCACGAAGGGCTATTGCAATCCTACAGTTATCAAAAGTATTATCAACAATATGGCAGTTTTGCCCAACATTATCTTCTGTGTTAATTGCATAACGGGTAAAGTCTGGGAATTGTGGCAATCCGTCAATGTCCATCCCATCAGGAGCGCCAGTATCATGGAAATAATTCTTTCTTATTAAGGCATTGTTAGTTCCAAGAAATAAACCGCCTCGATGACAGCGATGGATTTCGTTGTATTCTACCATAACATGATCAGCAACTCCATTTTGTATTAATATTGCCCAATATGGAGGATTATTCGGCAAAGTACCATCATCGACTGTACCATTACCTTCCCAAGATAGTTTTAACTTTGTTGCATTTGTAGGAACTTGGACAATATCCCTTGTTCGTGCATTCGTTTTAGCCATAATAAGCGTGTTATCGCTTCTATAAAAATATATATTGTAAGTGCCAGATGGAATAGAAGTAGCAGGGGCATACCCGAGACCAATCATTGAAAATTCTTTAAGCCCTGACGGAATAGAAATATAGTTAACACTTCGCACAGAGTTAGAAGTAACTCCTGTTATAGTAGCTCCAGTGGTGTTACTCAAACTACCAAATTCCATTGAACCGATACTCCCGACACCTGCATATGGGCTATAGTAAAGTGCTATTGCATCCCCCATATAATAAGAAATATTACAGTTTCTAATGGTCGAATAATGTGCTCCAGCTCCAAACTTAACCCCATTGGTAGACTCCATCGATCTTTCAGATGAATTTAACCAACTTCTATCGATTCGGTCCCCTATTAAAATCAGATTAATAATATGAGTTTGTGAAGTTGTACATAGAATGCTGTCACCTCCAAATTTATAAACTGGGTTCCCTGATTTATCAAATGGAGAACGGTTGTCAGAATCGTAAATGACCTTTAATGTGGAAAAGTTAAAATCTATTGTCATGTTAGGTTGCGTTTTAATCGGATTCGGATAACAAATTGCATAACTTCCTTTTGGTAAAACCACATAATCATATCCATTTTGATAAGCCCATGACAATGCATTATTTATACCAGAAATATTATTATTAGCCAAAGTATAATGGTCTTTTGTATATGGTTTAGACGGAATCCCCTGTGTTATCCCCCAGGTGGATAAATCTATTATATAAACATTAGCGCTGTTAATAGTCATCACTTGACCTCCAATTAATTATTTTTCAAATAATTTTTAATATAATATTCTTTTTTTTTAGTGTTTGATTGTACAATAGTGTATTAAAGCGTCGTGTTTAAATAAAAATTTAAAAGAGGCTCCTATAAACTACGTCCCTATAATGTTTGTTGATGCTGACGATTGGATTGATATCCTAGCTGTTGAAATACTATAAAATGAAACATTAAAGATGATAGTAGATATTACAGTTGTAAATATGTGGGAATCATTAAGGGGTGGACTACTGTTGGGACAACGTATCAATGAAATCATTCTTTGGTCATTTAAAAGATGAAGTTAACTATAAAGAATGATATAGTTTTGAAGCATTTCAGGGATTGATAGGTAATTATAATGAGGAATATAACAATGATCGTTATCATGGGGGGGAAATAAAATGACTCCGGCACAATTCCGGAGTCATCTACTAGGCTAATTATGAAAAGCTGCCTAGTGCTCTCCTTAAGGGGATTATTAGAAGGCTTGCTTTAATACCTATTAGTTACGGTGTTATGGAAGCTGCTTATGACTATGTCCCAATCTATAAACAGCGCAAAAGAGTGTAAAACCTGCCCTTTGCAGATTACCTATTAAAAGGGGAAACAAGATTGTGGATTGTTTTGATTCTATCTTTGATCCATAGTTATGTATAGTTTTAGATTTGATTTTAAAATAATTATATATAAATACGACCTTTGAAAAAGTCATCTTTCTTAAATTATAATGATATTTAAATTTTGTCGAATAATTGTTCTTTAAAAAGAATGTAAGTTGGTATATAATATTTTATTATTAGACTAATACGTATATTTAATATATATTAAAAAAATTTTGTTAATACGTTCTTTATAATGAACGTTTTTAAGCTTAGTAAGGAGGTGATAGAGTGATAAAGGAAAAATTCTATAATAAACCAATTATTCTCGGCCATCAACCACTTCAATTCGAAACCAGACATAGCTGGAATCCAGGAGTAGGGAATAGCCCCCCATCTGATGGAAATGGTGGGATAAAATTCCCTGTGGAAACTAATCCTAACCCACAACCATGTGGAGCAGGAACAGCAAGTAATGAAAATGGAAACAGTAATGGTCAAGGTAATGGGAATATTGGAGTTGGCCAGTGCAATCCTAAGGTAAACTAAGAAATTAAATGTATGGGGAGTTTGGTGAACTGGTGGTTTTTCGCCGACTTCCCTTTCACCTGTTAGAGAATTTAAAGGAGCCGAATATGGTACAAATACAAACAAAAATTGGCGACCATTTTATTAACATAATATCTGAATCCGAAAATTTTCATAAAATTTTAAAAAATTTCGTTATAACCGCAGGTAGATTAAACAGGTTACCTGATTTAGTTATTACAATTAAGTATAACTATGGTGTTCCTTTCAAGGATTATGAAGTAAAAATCACAAAAAAGAATAATAGAGTTATATACTCCAGAGCCGATTATCTGATTGATGTTGATTCGGAATTTAAATCTGCAACAGTAGCTGTTTATGATGATTTAGCTTTAAAACATGCATTAACCAACTTGTACAGCTCATTTATTGTTTACCATAATTGGGGCCTATTAATACATTCTTCTTGTGCTCTAGAAAATGGTAAAGCCCATCTATTTGCCGGACATTCTGGTGCAGGAAAATCGACTGCAGCAAAACTTTCATACCCTAGGAGTTTATTATCCGATGAAGCCACAATCGTCAAAATTACTCCAAATGAAGTTTCCGTGTATAATTCACCATTTCGAAGTGAAATAGCAGCGGAATCTTTCGAAGGGAATGTGGAGATTGCAAGTATGCAAATCCTCGTCCAAGCTTTTCAAAATAAACGAATCCGTTTAGAAAAAGCGGATGCACTGCTTCATTTAATGGATAAAGTATTTTTTTGGCCGCAGAATCAGGAAGAAACCCGAACTATTATGAAGCTATTAACTTTATTAGTAAAAGAAGTGCCTACCTATGAACTTCATTTTCAAAAAAATAATACCTTTTGGGAGTTAATATCATGATTACACAATTTATTCAAAAAGGAACTTGTGAAGCAACCGAGCTAGATGGAGAATGGGTTATTTTGGATACCAATCAGTTTACTGTAACGAAACTAAATGAGGTGGGGGGATTTTGCTGGGTGATGTTGCAGAAAGCCCAAACAGCAGAAACTCTTACACAATCAGTGGTCGAGAAGTTCTCCGTATCTGAAAGTCAGGATCAAGTAAAAAAGGATATGGAGGAATTTTTAAAGAATCTTGATCAGTGTGGGTTGATTCAACATGCAAATTGATATTCATACTTTTACACTTCTGAAAAAAGCAATAAATAAAGATGGCTGGTTGGAACTCCCTTCCTCTGGAAATAGTATGTATCCTCTAATCCAAAAAGGGAACATCTGCCGGTTCGTCCCATGTAAAACTTCATTATTTAAAAAAGGCGATGTTCTTCTCTATTATTCTCAAACAGGTGAATTAGTTGCGCATCGTTTTGTTAAAAAGGTAAAAATGAAGGATCAAACGGTATTAGTCCTAAAAGGAGATACCAACCTTGGTTACGACCAACCGATTGAAGAAAATTGGATTCTTGGAAAGCTAGTTAATGTACAAAAAAAGCATTTGACAATAACCACTAATCACGTGCTCTCCCGACTTTGGGGAACATTAATTCTTTCAAATCCATTCCTCTCAGGTATTTTACGTAACTATTTAAATAGGAAACTAGACGTACATTTTAATTAATGATGGAGTGTCCCTACCATGAAAAATCAGCTAAAATCGCTAATGATTCAATATTTCTCGATGAAGGATATTCGACGGGTTTTTTCTTTTGTCCTGCCCTATATTCTTAAAAGATGGAAGGCTTATCTTGCCATTCTTCTATTATTAGGTGTGGATATCTACCTAACCATAGCTTTTGCCAAGTTCTACGGAGAGATTACAGATGCTGCGATTCATGGCGGTTACAGTAAAATTTTATCCTTTATTCCATATGGTGCATTCCTCATCTTAATGAGTATTGCATCGAGTGTATCCTATACCTTTTTTAATATGATTGCCACCAATGGGGTGAAAATGGATTTGAAAAATCATTTCTTTAACCATGTATTAAGATTACCTTCCGGAGTTGTGTCCAATTATCGTTCCGGTGAATTAATGTCCCATTTTTCCAATGATATTCATGGTGTCGATGGAGTGATTGGGAGTAGCCTCATTAGCCTTGTTAGACTGCCGATAATTTATATTGTTGTATTTGTGTATTTAGTGCATATCAACCTCACACTATGCTTAGTAAGTCTAATCATAGCACCCATAGCAGCACTTTCTGGTTTAGGATTTGGCTTATTGCTTCGGAAAAATGGCAGATTAATTCACCGTTTAGTTGGTAATATTAATAGTCTTTTAAATGAGACCTTCCATGGTTTTATGGTAATTCGATCATTTACACTAGAAAAACTTCACTATAAAAAGTATGTAAAACAAAACCAAGAATTATATCATTTAGAATTAGAAAATGCTAAACTCCAGAGCTGGTACAAAACAGGAGAACAAATCATCGGCTCGATTACCTTTATTCTTAATTTATCGATTGGAGCTCTTTTTGTCTCTAAAGGGATTCTTTCAGTAGGAGCATTATTAACCTTTTTAAACCTGGTTACTCATTTATATTATCCAATTACAGGCTTGGCAAATGTTTGGGCAGGCTTTCAACGGTCTGTTGCTGCCCTGGAGAGGGTATTGGATGTTCTCGAAAAACCAGCAGACGTACAAGAACTTCCATCTTACTCTCAAAATAAATCCGTTAACGGTACGATTGAATATCGAAATGTTACTTTTAGTTATGTGGAAAATAAACCTGTCTTTAAACATTTTAATCTCGAAATTTCAGAAGGAAAGGTAGTAGCTTTAGTCGGGCCGAGTGGGGCAGGTAAGAGTACGTTGTTTAATCTCCTGCAAGGTTTTTATAAACCTCAATCAGGTGACATCTTAATGGCAGGAAAGTCCCTTCAGGACTTTTCAGCATCTGAATTAAGAAGTTCAATTGCTCTGGTTCCACAAGAGACGTTTCTATTTTCGGGAACGGTGAAGGAAAATTTACTGATTGCCCGTCCGAACATAACGGAAAGGGAAATGGTAGAAGCAGCCATTCTGGCTGAAATTCATGACTTCATACTGTCATTGCCAAAAGGATACGACACTGAAATCGGGGAAAATGGAATGAAGTTATCTGGGGGTCAAAAACAACGAATGGCCATTGCAAGAGCGATATTAAAGGATGCACCGATTCTTTTATTGGATGAAGCGACATCTGCCTTGGATGGAGAAACGGAGTATTACGTCAAAGAGGCATTGGATGAACTAATGAAGGGTCGAACCACGATCATCATCGCACATCGTTTGTCGACGATCCAGAATGCCGATGTCATAATGGTAATGGAACATGGGGAAATCATCCAACGAGGAACGCATAAGGAACTAATAAATGAAATGGGTTTATATCGAAAACTGTATGAATCATCATTTAGTTCAAAAAATGAAGGCACATTATCTTTGGTTGCAGCTGTGGAATAGAGGTGAAACCCGTGGGTTTAGAGATTGTTACATTACTATATAATCAAAGCACTGAGATGCCCCAAGAAGAAGAATTCTATAGGCGTGCGCTCTTCGAAATTGAAGAAGAAGGTATTTCCTCTCAAGTTTTCGTAATCCTAAAGCAGCAGGGGAGGCTAAGCCAAACTCCTGCTTTTTTTCAAAGTTGTTTAAAAGCAAGCTATGAAAAAGGGCTATTTCAAAATCTATTTATAAAAAACCAGATGAATTCCATTTTAACCAATTTTGAGGAACACAACATCGATATTATACCACTTAAAGGGGTCAAATTTGCTGAAGATTATTTTGGTCATATCGGAGCAAGGGCCACATCGGATATCGATCTTTTAGTTCGCCACTCGGACCTCGATAAAGCAATCGAAACCATAAAGTACTTAGGGTTTACTGTTGAAGAGGAGCAGGTCCCTAGTCACTTCCATTGCAGTTTTAGTAAAAAAATAAACGGATCGTACATGCCGTTAGTTGTGGAATTGCATTGGAATATTGTGAAGGAAAATACGTCCAACTTTAATATTGATGACTTATGGAGTCAAGCTGTACCAGTTGGCAAGTCTAAATATCTTAAAGAGTTATCACCCAATCATTTGTTTTACATGATCTGCCTTCATGGTTGGCGGCACAATTTGGATTCAGCGAAATACTTTATAGATATTATTCAATTAATCTACAAATTAAGAGGATTAATCGATTATGATTATTTATTAAAACTAGCTGCCTCACACAGAACGTTAACACGGTTTAAAAGGACCTTATCAATTGTCTATCAACAATTTCCTCATTTGAATAAATTAATAGAATTACCATTTAAATTGAAGCACACTAATTGGGAGTATCAAGACCGAAAAGGAATAAAGCAATATATGGACTTTATTGATTATCAGTTATTTAGCTACGATACTGCTAGACATAGCTTTATTGAACTCGTAAACTTGATTTGGCCTTCAAAATATGAACTTACTGCGGAAATTGGTGAGCAACAACATGGGATGTCGATGTTCAACATGTACATGGCTTTGTATAAAAAAAGATTCACCTCCATGGTAAAAGTTTTTTTTAGTCAATAGCAGCTTTAACATACTCTTGTATCGAAAAAAGGATAAGCAAATTGCTCATCCTTTTTTCATTTCAGCCTTATTTAATGAGGATAATTTCTTTGTAAGATAGTAAACGGAAAAAATCCCCAATGAATCAATAATCAAATCATAAAGTCTGCCATCCCTGCCGAAAAACAGTTGGAAAAATTCAGTGATAAACGCAAAAATTAATGCAATTATGACGGAGTATTTATGATTTTTTATAAAGCTAAAAAGAAGTAAATCCATAATCCCGAAACCGATAAAATGTCCGGATTTTACTTTAATAAATTCAGAATGAACCAAAGTAATATCATTAAAAATAAAGAAGGACGAAAAATCTGGAGTAGGTACCCATTTAAATCCGAATGTATGCAGATACATAAGCTTTTCGATACTCTCTGTCCATGTATTTAACAATAAAAATAGACCCCATAAAACAATTAATAGTAGTTTAATTAAAATTTGCTTTTTAGGTGAGTGCTTTTTAATTGTTTCTATCCCCAGTTTATCCATTAGTCTATCTCCATATATTTTCTTATGAATATCTATTTACAATGATAACATTGTTCTCTTATAAGAACAATGTTTATCCGTTTACATATAGCCTGAATTCATTTCGTAATATGACTTTAATACTATGGAAAATAGTAATATTATGGGTAAAATTAGCCCTAATGCATTTACAAAATTCCACACTTTCCTTATAATGAACTTATATTGTTCTTTATGAAGAACCAAACCAAGAAAAGAAGGAGAATCATGATATATCCACTAATAAAAGAAAAGGATCAAATACACATTGTTAAAGACTCATACTATTGTGTATGCGGACTTGAATTTAATACGGAAATAGTGATTAAAAGGAAGACTCTAAGAAAAATTAAATTCATTGAATTAGGACAGGTAACTTGTGAGAAATGTGTTCTAAAACTTCTTAACCAGAAATAGCTTTGTTTAGTATATCGAAATATTGTCGAAATTGTGTCGAAATTTTTGGAATTAATTCCATTTATTTCCCATGAAGACTATAGTACTATTAATATTGTTGTTTAATACTTTAATACTATATAAGACAAAGGCAAACCATTCGAAAGATTGGGACGCAAAGCTACAGGTCTAAGGTGTAATAACTAAGATGGCTGAGTTACCTAAATTAGTAATATTTTTAGGAGGATAAAATCGTGTCTGTATTAACTGTAGAAAAAGAGCTTGATCAAGAATGGTTAGATCTTATTAATGAGGCTAAAAATTTAGGACTTTCCATAGAAGAAATTAGAGAGTTTTTATCAAAGTCTAAATAATCTAGTTCTTATTAACAACTGCGCATTGAATTTTCTTAATATTCATTTAAAATGGGAATATCGCTTCATACATAGTATTATGGAGGAGAAAATACTTAATATGCTCTACATAAAAATAGAAACAGCTTAACCAATTATCTAAACAATTGATTAAGCTGTTTTTTTGTTTATATTAATAATTTAAAAACTTCACACAAACCCCATAAGGCACCGTAATATCCGAAGTAATCAGGGTCAATTTGCCTGAAGCCTCATCTCTTGAGTACAATACCACATTGCTTGACTCTTGGTTCGCTGCAACCACAAACTTCCCGCTCGGATCAATTTCAAAATCACGAGGCCAATCGCCTTCCGTTGAAGTACGCTCCACAAACGTAAGCTCTCCAGTACCTTGCTCCACACTGAATACCGCAATACTGTTATGACCGCGATTACCAGCATATACATAACGGCCATCTGCAGAAATATGGATGGCACTGCCTTGGTTATTCTCTTTAAAATCTTCTGGAAGTGTGGAAATATATTGAACCTCTGTAAACGAACCAGTTTCAGCGTTATAATTTAACACAATCACTTCAGAGCTGAACTCTGTCATTACATAAGCTACTTTTCCATTTGGATGAAAAACTAGATGTCTTGGACCGCTTCCAGCTTTTACAGGTAAAAGATTCACCTTTGTAAGAGTGCCATCTTCTGCCACAGTATATGTAATAACCGCATCACTTCCTAATTCACACACGGCAAGATATTTTTCATCTGGTGTAAGTTCGGAATAATGAGTATGAGGCTTTTCCTGTCTTGGGTCTGGACCTTTGCCTTCATGTTCTCTAATCGATGCATAAGGCAGGATAGAGCCGTCCTCTTGATTAATAAGATTTGATTGAACAAGCCCTTGGTGGTAGTTGGCACCAAATACGATACGGTTCTTACTGTCAACGCTAACATAACATGGTGGTGCACCATCTAATACTTCACTGTTAATAGCAGTCAGGTTGCCTGTTTCATCAATGGAAAAAGCTGCAATCCCTCCAGCTTCACCTTCTTTAACAACGGAGTAAAGGGAACGATTATCCTTACTGATTGCAAGATAGGTAGGATTCCCTAGTTCTGCTGCCACTTGAATATCTTCAATTTTTCCTTCAGTTGTGTCTAATGTAAAAGAATAAATTCCTTTACTGTCTCCCTTTGTGTAGGTTCCGATATAACCTTTGAATTTCGTGTTTGCCATTTTCTCTGCTCCTTAAATAGATAAAATTGTTTCTCTATTATAATATCCTATTTTTATCTAAAAATTAAAAATAATGCATTGAATAGAGGATACTACTTTTTATATTGAAAAAAATCATTAAAAGATTGTATTTTTTAAAATAAATGTATAGACATTTAAAATAAAATGTTTATAATAGGTTTTGTAAGCGGTTGTTGCAAACGCTTTTGAAAAACATATAATCTATTAAACTAGCAAGGGAGTTTGATCATAATGAAAAGAATTCTATTAGCTTGTAGTGCTGGAATGTCAACAAGTCTATTAGTAACGAAAATGGAAAAGCATGCTGAATCCATAAATGCAGATGTGAAAATTTGGGCAGTTGGACAAGACCAGGCAAAACAAGAAATGGCTAACGCCGATGTGGTCTTAATTGGACCGCAAATGAGCTTTTTAAAAGGTGAATTACAAAAAGAAGCTAATCAATATGGGATTAAAGTAGATGTCATAGACATGTTGGCTTATGGATTAGCAGATGGAAAAAAAGCCTACGAGCAGGCTGTTAAGTTAATGGGAGAATAATACTATGGAAAACATTGATTTTGAAACATTAACACCTGAACAAACGAATTTTATGCTTATTCTTCATAGTGGAAATGCGAGAAGTAAAATTATACAAGCACTACGTGAATATCGTGAAGGGAATGTAGAAGATGCAGATAATTTGCTTGTTCAAGCCGAAGAAGACTTACGTGTTTCTCACGAAATCCATTTTAAAATGATCCAAAAGGAAGCTTCTGGAGAGAAAGTGGAGTTCGCTTTGTTATTAATGCATGCTGAAGATCATTTAATGTCAACCATAACCATGAAAGAGCTTGTAAAAGAGCTTCTAGATCTTTTTAAACAGAAAAACTTATAAATCAGAGGGGGAAGTACTTTGTTTGAAAAACTTAGTGAATATCTTGTTCCAATCGCAGGAAAATTGAATAACAATCGATATTTAAGTGTATTACGAGATGCTTTTATGTTATCGTTTCCACTTACAATCTTCGGTTCCATCTTTGTAGTATTAACGAATTTACCATTTTTAAATAAGCTAATGAGTGAAGCGGCTATTAATTCATTCCGAGATATGTTCGGAATAGCATCATCTTCTACAATGGGCATTATGTCTGTATTTGTTGTATTTGGTATCGGGTATTATTTATCAAAAAGTTATAATGTTGAAGCGGTTTTTGGTGGTGCCATTGCACTCGTTTCCTTTTTAATTTTAACACCATTTGTGCTTCAACCAGAACATGGACAAGCCGTCACAGGGGTTATCCCAGTTGATCGCCTTGGTGCAAAAGGGATGTTCCTTGGCATGATTACCGCTTTTATCTCAGCAGAAATTTATCGAACCATCGTTCAGAAAAATATTACGATTAAGATGCCTCCCGGCGTACCGCCGGCAGTAGCAAAATCATTTGCTGCACTTATTCCAGCTATTATTACGTTAACCGTATTTTTAGCTATTAATATTTTTGTTACACAAGTATTTAAAACCAATATGCATGATGTCATCTATAAAGCGATTCAAGCACCATTAGTTGGTTTAGGAAGTGGAATCATCCCTACCTTAATTGCTATTTTCTTTATTCAAATTCTCTGGTTTTTTGGCTTACATGGTCAAATTATCATCAACTCTGTCATGGATCCTATCTGGAATACCTTACAAATTGAAAACTTGAATGCTTATACACATGGTCAGCCTATTCCACATATTATTTCCAAACCGTTTATGGAAATCTATACAGTTGGTATGGGTGGAACGGGGATGACTCTGGCAGTTGTGTTAGCCATTCTATTCTTTATGAAGAGCAAGCAGATGAAACAGGTTGGAAAGCTTGCCATTGGACCTGGGATTTTCAATGTTAACGAACCAGTTATCTTTGGTTTACCAATCGTAATGAATCCATTAATTATGGTACCTTGGATTCTTTCACCAATGATTGTGACATTGGTTTCCTATTTCGCCATGAAAACTGGATTGGTTCCTCCTCCAACGGGTGTTACTGTACCTTGGACTGTACCAATTTTTATCAATGGTATTATGGCAACGAACTCTTTAGCAGGCGGATTACTGCAGCTTGTTAACCTGGTAATCGTATTTGTCATTTGGTTCCCATTCCTAAAAGTAATCGATCGTGTAAACGTCAAGAAAGAACAAGCAGATAACAACGCAGCTTAGTTTTAAATGAAAGGGATGGGCAGGGACTTAAGTGGAGATGCAAATAAATGTTGCACGACCGACCTCTGCCCTTTTCGGTTAATAGAAAACAAAAGAGGAGAACACTACTTATGTCAAATATAAATGAAATTCAATACCGCTTTCCAGAAGGTTTTTGGTGGGGATCAGCAGCCTCAGCTACCCAAACGGAGGGGGCAGCAAATGTCGACGGAAAAGGAAAAAATATATGGGACTACTGGTATGAAATAGAGCCAAATCGTTTTTTTGATGGTGTCGGTCCAGAAAAAACATCTCAATTTTATTACAAATACAAAGAAGATATTAGACTAATGAAGGAAATTGGTCATAACTCTTTCCGCATGTCCATTTCATGGGCAAGGTTAATTCCCAATGGTGTGGGGGAAGTCAATCAAAAGGCTGTCGAATTTTATAATCATGTCATTAATGAATTTATTAAAAATAGCATTGAACCATTTGTCGGACTATTTCATTTCGATATGCCAATGGAGTTGCAAAAAATCGGAGGCTGGGCAAATAGAGAAGTAGTGGATGCCTATGAGGTGTATGCGAGAACCTGCTTTGGATTGTTCGGCGACCGGGTGAAAAAATGGTTTACACATAATGAACCGATTGTTCCAGTAGAAGGTGGCTACCTATATGATTTCCACTATCCAAATGAAGTGGATTTCCAAAAAGCTGTTCAAGTGGGCTACCATACGATTTTAGCAAGTGCAAAGGCGATTAAAGCTTATAGACAGCTTAACCAAGATGGTAAAATTGGGATTGTCTTAAATCTGACACCGTCTTATCCAAGAAGTCAAAATCCTGCTGATGTAAAAGCAGCTGTCCTTTGCGATGCCTTTTTCAATCGCTCTTTCTTAGACCCTTCTGTGAAAGGTGAATTCCCACAGGAACTTGTCCAAATCTTAAAAGAAGAAGGTTTTATGCCAGTGGTTGAAGATGGGGACATGGAAATCATTAAAAATAATACGATTGATATTCTAGGTGTTAACTACTACCAGCCCCGACGTGTAAAAGCAAAAGAGTATCTTCCAAATCCTGAAGCACCGTTTATGCCTGAGCGCTATTTTGATTATTATGCAATGCCTGGACGTAAAATGAATCCACACCGTGGCTGGGAGATTTACGAAAAGGGCGTTTACGACATCCTCACCAATTTAAAAGAAAACTATGGTAATATTGAATGTTTTATTTCTGAAAATGGGATGGGTGTCGAAGGTGAGGAAAAATTCCGAGATGAAAATGGAATCATCCAAGATGACTATCGAATTGAATTTATCAGCGAGCATTTAAAATGGGTACACAAAGCGATTCAGGAAGGTTCTAATGTGAAGGGCTATCATTTATGGACATTTATGGACAATTGGTCATGGACAAATGCTTATAAAAATCGCTATGGATTTGTTTCTGTGAATCTTAATAAAGATGGAGAACGAACCATTAAAAAGAGCGGTCATTGGTTTAAAAAGGTTTCGAAGAATAACGGTTTCTAATAATGGAATTTCAAGATTAACAATTATTAATGAACATAAATCCCGACTTTATATCGATCCTTATTTATTCTAATAGGCTCTGTTAAAAGACATCTTCTTTGTTTTTATTACTCTGTTGATTGGAGCGGAAGGCGCTCGACTCCTGCGGGAGTACGGGGCAGGGGAGACCCCACAGACGCTTTAGCGTCGAGGAGGCTCCCCGGCACGCCCGCGGAAAGCGAGCGCCTGGAGCGGAAATCAACATCCCAATTTAACAGAGCCATTCTACAGGATGGTCAATTTGGCCATTCTTTTTTTAAAAATAAATAGAACTGGAAGGAAACAATTATTATAATAAAATTAACAATACTAGTTGGGTGGTTCTCCGCATGAATAAATATGAATCAATCTCTTCAGAAATGAGACAAAGAATTATAAACAGAGAATATCCGATTGACCAACCCATACCAGACGAAATTTCTCTAGCGAAAGAATTTGGCTGCAGCCGAATGACCATGAAAAGAGCATTGGACCTTTTAGTCGTGGAAGGATTACTTTATCGGAAGAGAGGACATGGTACGTTTATTGTCCAATCCGCCATCAATAAAAATAAGGTAAATGTCGCATCAGATAAATCCTTAGGGTTATCGAACCTTTTAAAGGACGAGAATATCACAAGTAAAGTGATCAAGTTTGAGGTTCAATTTCCTAATGAAGAAGTGGCCATGCATCTTGCCATTGATGAGAAGACGCCCGTTTATTATATTATTCGTCTAAGGTTAGTTGATGGAGAGCCGTATGTGATGGAAAAAACATATATGCCTACCACTCTTATTCCAGGTATTAAAGATGAAGTGCTGCAAGGCTCTGTCTATAAATATATAAAAGAAGATTTGGGCTTAACAATGGCAGGATCTCATCGTATTATTAGGGCATGTAAATCGGATTCTTTGGATCAAGAACATTTAGAATGCCTTTCCGATGATCCGATTCTGGAGGTTGAACATATCGGTTTTTTGAATAACGGAGTTCCGTTTGAATACTCCTTTTCACGCCACCGATATGATAAATTTGAAGTAACAACGGTTAATCCAATTCGATAATATGGAGGTAAAAGGGATGTTAGGTGCAATTGAGGCTGGCGGTACAAAGTTTGTTTGTGCAGTAGGGGATGAATCTGGTAAGATTACTGAGCGAATTCAAATCCCTACCACTGTTCCTGAGGAAACAATGGAAAGTGTGATTCAATTTTTTAAGCAATATTCGGTTCAAGCAATTGGAATTGGTTCGTTTGGTCCAATTGATGTGAACACAGAAAGTCCAACTTATGGTAATATTACTTCTACACCTAAATTAGCTTGGAAAGACTTCCCGTTTGTTCAAACGATAAAAGAGACGTTTTCCGTTCCAGTTGGGTTTAATACTGATGTGAATGCCGCAGCCTTAGGAGAAGCTACATTCGGAGCTGCTAAAGGCTTGGATAGCTGTGTATATATCACAGTTGGTACAGGAATTGGCGCAGGTGCGATTGTACAGGGGAATTTACTTCAAGGACTTTCACACCCAGAGATGGGGCATATTCTAGTTCGAAGACATCCAAATGATAGCTATGAGGGAAAATGTCCTTACCATCATGATTGTTTCGAAGGACTTGCGGCAGGACCTGCGATCGAAGAACGCTGGGGTCAAAAGGGGAAAGATTTAGTCGAGCGTGAAGAAGTGTGGGAGATGGAAGGCTATTACATTGCCCAAGCACTTATGCAATATATTTTGATTCTTTCACCGAAAAAAATTATTCTTGGTGGCGGTGTGATGAATCAAAAACAAGTTTTTTCCTACATCTATAAGTTTTTGCCAGAGTTGGTCAATCAATATGTATCCTTACCAGAGCTTTCTGGATATATTGTTAGTCCTGGATTAGGAGACGATGCGGGGATAACAGGATCCCTCTTATTGGCTTATCAAGCATTACAAAACGAAAAATCTTACAAATAGGGGAATGAATGATGGAACCATTATTTTTAAAACCGGTTTTTAAAGAGAGAATTTGGGGAGGAACGGCACTACAAAGTGAGTTTGGCTACTCGATTCCATCTGACAAAACAGGAGAATGCTGGGCCATTTCAGCCCATCCAAATGGACCTTCTATCATTGAAAATGGTTCGTTTGCTGGTTACACACTGGACAAGCTTTGGAAGGAGCATCCGGAACTTTTTGGTAACCCACAGGAGGAAGTTTTTCCTCTATTAACGAAAATATTAGATGCCAATATGGACTTATCCGTGCAAGTTCATCCAGATGATACTTATGCGAAGGCTCATGAAAATGGGGAACTTGGCAAGACGGAATGCTGGTATATTATCGATTGTAAAGAAGATGCTGATATGATTTTCGGTCATACGGCGAAAACAAAAGAGGAATTTATTCAGCAAATTAACGAAGGAAACTGGGATGGTTTACTTCGTAGAGTGAAAATCAAACCAGGTGACTTTTTCTATGTCCCAAGTGGAACCATTCACGCTTTGTGTGAAGGGACGCTTGTGTTAGAAACACAGCAAAGTTCTGATACTACTTACCGAGTTTATGATTATGACCGTAAAGATGAGCAAGGAAATTTACGTGACTTACACTTGGATAAAGCCATTGAGGTAACGACGATTCCGCATCAAGTGGCTCAAAGTAATCCTTCTGTAGAGTTAAAAGGAAATGTTCAAATTACCAATTTTGTAGAATCAGACTTTTTTTCTGTCTATAAATGGGATGTAGAAGGACAAGCTTCGTTTTCATTCAATGATCAATACGTCCTATTTAGTGTGATTAAAGGTGAAGGCCAATTGTCCCATAATGGAGAGAGTTATGCTTTAACTAAAGGAACACATTTCATTCTACCTGTGGGACTAGGGGGATTTACCATTGATGGTGAATGTCAGCTGATAGTTTCTCATCCATAAGCAATAAAAAAATGCGCTCATCCAGATGGATAGAGCGTATTTTTTTATTTTTTTTTAAAATATTTACATTGTAATTGTCGGAAAATGTAAATGGTAACGTTTTCACTGAATAGTAAAACAAAATCTTATTTACTGTACTAGCACCTTAATACCCCTCTATCATTTTATATTTACATAATTTAGAAAAATAGAGTTGTCAAAAGAAGTCATAATTTTGGGAAAATTCATAATTGACCAAGCTATATAAAAGATGATAATTTTTAATCAAGGAAACCGATTTCCAAAATCGTTTTCCAAGAACGGTTTCCAAAATCGATTTCCAACATATGGGGGAATGGTTTGAAAGGGAGGAATGATTAATCTCTTAAATTTCAAACGCTTACATACCTTGGAGGTGAGGTTGCAGTATAATTTAGCGGTTTTTGAAGGTTGGCTATGGTCCTTGGAAAAATAAATCATTTTAAGGGAGAAGATAAGATGTCTGAAAATCTACAAAACCAAACTGCTGTAACAACAAAAGATGATCGCAAAGAAATCCTGGAACTGTATAAAGATTTACGTGTAACAGATGTTCGTGACGGAATGGACTGGGTTGGCATGCATGGATACGGGACGGTACACCACAGTATTAAACCTTTATACCGTACAAAAGTAGTAGGGATTGCTCGTACTGCCCGTTATTTACCATTTGAAGGGCCAGCTCCAAAGGTGACTGGTGATGAATATACCGAGTGGGTGAAGTGGTACTATAGTGAAGTTTGTAATGATCCATGGGGACATGACATTCAGGAAGGTGACCTTGTGGTTCTAGATGTGGCAGGAATCGATGTTGGTCTATTAGGTTCTAATAATACACTGGATCATAAGCACAAAGGTTGTGTTGGATACCTAACAAATGGCGGGGGCATCCGGGATACGGATGAAGTCATTATGCAAAAAATCCCTGTATGGTCTAAGTTTGTATCACAGCCAATGGACCAAGCTCGCATCCGTTATCATGAAAAAGATATCCCTGTAGCGATCGGTGGGGTGGCCATCTACCCTGGTGATGTCATTGTCGCAGACGGTGATGGTGTGGTAGTTGTGCCTCGTCATCTTGCCTATGAGGTGGCTAAATACGCTCACCAAGAGCTAAAAGGGGATAAAGCTGGCAGAAGACGCCTATATGAAAGATTAGGCTGGGAGTTAGATGAAACCGTTATGTAAACATAACCACTTAAAGACTAGTTTTTAATACGTAGGAATAAACCAAGGCTAATAGAATGCTAGAAGTATTCTATTAGCCTTCTATAAAGCAGGAGGATGGCTGGATGGATGTAAAAAGGATTGGTTTTATCGGGCTAGGTGCGATGGGATTGCCAATGGCAAAGAACCTGTTAAAAAATGGCTTTGAATTGCACATTGTTGCTCATCGAAATCGCGGGCCGGTGGAAGAACTAAAACAAGCGGGGGCAACCGAAGAAAGCTCAGCAGCTGAAATCGTTTCCAAATGTGAGGTTTTGATTAGTATTTTACCGGAAGATAGAGAGATGGAAGCCGTTTTGCTGTCTGAGGAGGTTTTACAGCAGTTAAAACCGGGACAAGTACTGATTGAAATGACCTCAGGTTCCCCGGATATGATGAAAAAGGTCAATGCGGTATATCAGGAAAAAGGTGCACGAGTTTTAGATGCACCAGTCAGTGGTGGGACAATTGGGGCTAAAAAAGGCACGTTAACCGTTATGGCAGGCGGGGATCCAGAGTTATTAGAAATATGCCGTCCTGTTTTAAATGCGATGGCAGAAAATATTTATTTAGTCGGAGCAGTTGGAGCCGGTAAGGCAATTAAAGCGATTAATCAAATGCTTGCCGGAATTCATATGCTGGCCTCTGCTGAAGCCATTGCACTTGCGGAAACATTGGAAATTGATAAAGAAGTGATTAAAGAAGTAATCGGCAAAAGTTCAGGTTCCTCTTGGATGCTCCTAAATAAAGCAGACACGCTTTCAAAACGAGATTACACCCCAGGCTTTAAACTCAGTTTGATGAAAAAGGATATTCAGATTGCCATTAATGAAAGTGCAGAAAACAATCTACCACTGGCCTCGTTTGCGTTAAATTTATTTGAATCTGCAGCAATAAAAGATGGGGAATTAGATTTTTCAGCAGTTGGTAAAACGGTATTATCTTAGTTTTATTAAATGTAAGCCCTATCATTTTTATAATCATGCATCTTTTATCAGAAAGATATTAATATGTGGGGGGAGAATCCTATATGAAGAAAATGAAACTGCTTTTGATTTCATTAGTATCTGTATTCCTTTTAATCGGAATGGCAGGATGCAGCAGCAGTGATAAAGCTTCGACCAGCGCTACTAAGAAAGATCCAGTAGAACTTCGCTTCGCCTGGTGGGGGGACACAAAGCGGAATGAAGTATACAATGCCATTGCCGATCAATTTGAACAAGAGCATCCAAATATTAAAATTAAACGGGAAGCAAGCGGATGGGGAGATTATTGGCAGAAGCTTTCCACTCAAACAGCAGGTGGGAATGCACCGGATGTATTCGGAATGCATGCAAGCTATGTAAGTGATTATGCGAACCGAAATACGTTACTAAAAATGGAAAGCTATGTTACGGATAAAACGATTGATCAAAGTAATTTTCCAAAGGCAGTTGTAAATAGTGGGAAGATTAATGGAAACCTTTATATGATTGCTCAAGGTGTTACGATGACAGGCTTCGTTTATAATCCATCATTATTCGACAAGCTTGGAGTGGCCCAACCTGCTGCTGACTGGACATGGGATGATTTTGCTAAAACAGCCCTTGCCCTTAAAGCGAAAGGGATTACTGGTTCGGCCGATATGGGCGGCGGAGCACTTCAGCCGCAATTCCGTTATTTCCTTCGCCAAAATGGACAAGATTTGTTTACTGAAGATGGTAAAAAACTAGCGTTTGATAAAGAAACATTAGTTAAGTGGTGGAGTTACTGGGATGATCTTCGTAAAAAAGGCGGCGTGCCAACAGCTGAAACTTCTACCGAATATCAAAATGCACCACTAGAGCAAAGTTTGTTTGTAACTGGAAAAATCGCTATGCAGCAAATCCCTGCTAATCAGCTTTATCTATATCAACAGCAAATCAAAGATGGGCAATTAAAAATGGCCAAAATGCCAGCCCTTGCAGGTGGAAAAAGAGGAGAATATATCGAAGGCGCATACTTAAGTGTTTCGGCGAAATCAAAACATCCTAAGGAAGCAGCAGAATTTATCAATTTCTTCGTTAACTCTGAAAAATCTCTTAAATTATTTAAGGTTGAGCAAGGTTCACCAGGTTCGACAAAAATGGCCGACTATGTAAAGCCACTTCTTGAACCAGCACAAAAGGATGCCGTTGACTTTATTCAAGAAACATTAAAAGTAGCTAAGCCTGCTGCTTATCCTCCAATGGGAATCGCACAAATTGAACAAGCCTATAAGGATGACTATAACGCTATTTCATTCGGCAAAATGTCCGTAAAAGATGCTGCTGACAAATTTATGAACGAAGCAAAGACCATTCTAAATCAATAGCCTTTCATTAATCTAGCAACTGTATAGAGGGGGGAAGTTAGATTCCCTCCGTCTATACATCTAGAGAGGAGTTGAATCATTCCATCATGAAAAAAACTTGGAGAAAAAATGCCGTTGGTTATCTCTTCCTGAGTCCATGGCTAATAGGTTTGATAGGGTTAAGTATCATTCCTATGGCCGCTTCCCTTTATCTTTCCTTTACTAATTATGATATGTTTACCACTCCAAAATGGATTGGTATGGATAATTATAAACATATGTTCGAGGATCCCAAGTACTTAACAAGTGTTAAAGTAACCCTTACTTATGTATTATTGAGTGTTCCATTACAGCTCATGTTTGCTTTAGGTGTTGCCCTTCTATTAAATAGAGGTTTAAGAGGATTAAAGATTTATCGAGCAGCCTATTATATTCCTTCCTTATTTGGTGGAAGTGTTGCGGTATCACTCTTATGGCGGCAGCTGTTTGGCGGTGAAGGGTTACTCAATAAAGTACTTGCCCATTTTGGAATTCATGGTATGAACTGGATTTCCACCCCAGATACGGCTTTGTATACCCTAGTTATTTTATCCATCTGGCAATTCGGTGCACCAATGGTCATCTTTCTCGCTGGTTTAAAACAAATCCCTCTTGAATTATACGAAGCGGCCAAAATAGATGGAGCCAGTAAAATAAGACAATTTTTTAGCCTTACCCTCCCAATGTTATCACCCATTATTCTCTTTAATCTAGTGATGCAAATTATTCACGCCTTCCAAGCCTTTACGCCAGCTTACATCATTAGTGGAGGAACTGGTGGACCATTAGATTCGACGCTTTTTTATACGTTATATCTCTTCCAAAAGGCCTTTACACTTTTCCAAATGGGCTACGCTTCCGCAATGGCATGGGTATTGCTTATTGCAGTAGCAATCGTTACGGCCATCATATTTGGAACATCAAAGAAATGGGTGTTCTACCAGGAATAGGAGGAGAATTCGATGGAAACCAGCAAAGCGATTAGTCAGCCCAATATTGCAGAAGTTCAAACGGATGATTCGATTAGAGTGAAAAGGAGACTCTCCAAACTGCTTTTACATGTTTTTATTATTGCAGTTGGAATATTAATGCTTTACCCCCTTATTTGGATGGTCAGTGCCTCTTTTAAAGAAAATACCGAAATCTTTCAAGGATCCAATTTTTGGCCTAAAAAATGGTTATTTGATAATTATGTTCAAGGCTGGAAGGGGGTTTCCGGAGTTACTTTTGGAAAGTTTTTTATGAATTCATTCTTCATCGTGATTATGGCGATCATTGGAAATGTCATATCGTGTTCAATGGCAGCTTATGCTTTTGCAAGATTAGATTTTACCTTTAAAAAGGTATTCTTTGCCATTATGTTAATTACATTAATGCTGCCGTTTCATGTCACTGTGATTCCGCAATATATCATGTTTAATAAGCTCGAATGGATTAATACGTATCTCCCATTAACAGTGCCGAAATTTTTAGCCACTGATGGATTCTTCGTATTTCTCATGGTTCAGTTTATGCGTACCATCCCAAAAGAATTAGAAGAAGCAGCTGAGATGGACGGATGTGGACCTATAAGGATGTATTGGTATTTAATTATGCCACTCTCATTACCAGCATTGATTACGACGATGATCTTTACGTTCATTTGGACCTGGAATGATTTCTTTACCCAACTTCTCTATTTAAGTGATATTCAAATGCAAACCGTTGCTGTTGGTTTAAGAATGTTTGTTGATGCAATGGGAGAAAGTTCATGGGGAGCATTATTTGCAATGTCTACCTTATCATTAATTCCTTTATTCGCTATCTTTATTTTCTTCCAAAAATATTTGATTGAAGGGATTACTGCTGGTGGGGTTAAAGGATAAAAGCTATGATAAGGGGAGGTTCCATAATTTAAGATTAATGAGGTCATAGATATGAGAGTAACGATTGCAGATGTTGCAAAGAAAGCCAATGTTTCCAAATCAACAGTATCAAGAATCATCAACGGCAACCTTGAACAGAACACGGAGGAAACGATTAATCGGGTTTTAAAAGTAATAGAGGAATTAGATTATAAACCAAATGCTTTAGCGAGAAGCTTGAAACTTACCAAGACGAATATAATTGGAATGATTCTTTCCGATCTCCAAAACCCTTTTTGGGCCAATGTATTGGAGGGTGTGGAAGATACCTGCCAAAGTTTAGGCTACAATTTAATGATTTTTAATTCCAATGAAAAAGCAGAGCTCGAGGCAGAGCATTTTCGCTCTTTTGATATAAGACAGTTAGATGGGATGATTGTAAACCCTACGTTAAAAAACATTGAATTATATCAAAAACTCGTCAAGAATGGATTTCCATTTGTCTCGATCAATAGAAGAATTTATGACATGGATGTCAATACGGTCACTGTTAACAATGTGAAAGGAGCTAAATTAGCAGTAAACCATCTAATCGCATCAGGACGAAAAAGAATTGCCATTTTTCTTTATCCTCCAGAAGGAATAAGCCCAAGAATAGAGAGATTAGAAGGTTATCAAGAAGCTTTAAAAGAAAATGGTATGAAAATCGATTCATCGCTCATTCATATTGTACGTGAACAAAAAGGGGAAATAGTATCGGCTGTTCAAAACCTAATAAAAGGACCCAACCCACCTGATGCGATCTTTTCTACTAATAATGTAATGACGCTCGAGGTTTTAGAGGGTATCAAAAAATTGAATTTAACGGTTCCCGGAGACATTGCCTTAGTGGGTTATGATGAAACCATCTGGTCGAAGCATTTAAATCCTCCCTTAACTACGGTAAAACAACCGGCATATGTAATGGGAGGAATTGCAGCTAAAAAGTTAATTGATTTAATCGAATCCAAAGACCCGGAAAAAATGAGCCCCGAAGTGGTTGCCCTTGAACCATTCTTGATTATCAGAGATTCGTGCGGAGGAAAAAAAGGAGGAATTGTATTTGACTAATATCGGCTTTCGTATATTACCTATTAAGCGAAGAGTGGAAAGAAGTCTTGTTGAACAATTTCGTAGTGTTGTGACCCCACATATTAGTGATAATTTAAATCGGATTCATGCGATTGGCAGTAATCTTAGACCTTATCATAAGGAAGGAAAACTGATTGGCACAGCGATTACGGTCAAAACCAGACCAGGGGACAATCTTCTCGTCCATAAAGCCATTGATTTGGCACAACCAGGTGATGTCATTGTGGTGGATGCAGGTGGAGATACAACCAATGCTATTGCTGGAGAAATCATGATGCAGCTTGCACGGAAAAAAGGAATTGCCGGTTTTATCATTGATGGGGCGATTCGTGATTTAGCAGCATTTCAAAACAGTGATTTCCCCGTTTATGCAAAAGGTGTGACCCATCGTGGTCCATATAAGGATGGTCCAGGAGAAATGAATGTGGCGATTTCGGTAGATGGCATGCTAGTGGAACCGGGCGACCTGATTGTCGGGGATGAAGATGGTCTTGCCGTTGTTCCCTATGATTTTGCTGAAGAAATTCTCCGCAAAGTAAGGGCACAGGAAATTCGCGAAAGAGAAATACTTGAGTCAATTGAAAATGGAACAGTAGATCGGAAATGGGTGGATGAAACCCTTAAACAGAGAGGCTGTGAGTTGAATGACCTTGCCCAACAAGTATGACTGGAAGAAACTCCAACTCTTTTGCCAAGAGGTATTTGAAAAAGCTGGAGTATTGAAAAAAAATGCTGAGATTGTGGCCGACTCTCTCATTCAAGCTGACTTACGCGGAGTTGATTCACATGGAGTCGTAAGGACCGCGATCTATGTTGAAAGAATTGAAAAAAATATGATCAATCCTTTTGCGGATCCAGAAATTGAAGCGGAGGATACTAGCACCGTCTTAGTAAACGGGAATAACAATTTAGGTGCTGTTGTCGGAACAAAAGCAGTAGAAATTGCGATGGAAAAAGCCAAAGCAAACGGTGCTGCGATTGTTGGAGTTAAAGGGTCGAACCATTTTGGGACGGGCGCCTTTTATACTTTAAAGGCAATTGAAAAAGATATGATTTTATTAGTCATGTCCAATGCCTCACAAACGATGCCGCCAACAGGCGGTAAGAGACCATTCATTGGCACCAATCCTCTAGCTATTGGCGTGCCGGCGGGGAAAGAAGCACCGTTTATTTTAGACATGGCAACAAGTGTGGTCGCAAGAGGAAAAATTATTGTCGCTTCCCAAAAAGGGCAGGATATCCCGCTTGGATGGGCAGTAGATAAGAATGGAAAGCCTACTACGAATGCGGATGACGCTTTAGAAGGAGCTGTTTTACCTGTTGGGGGGCCAAAGGGGTATGCCATCTCTATGTTTATTGATATTTTAGCAGGGGTGCTAACGGGCGCAGGTTTTGGAAAATACGTCCATAACATGTATGAAAATTGGGACGAGCCACAGAATGTAGGACACATTTTTATTGCGATTGATATTAACCGGTTTATTCCAATTGAGCTGTTTAAGGAAAGAATAGACCGTTATATAAGTGAAATAAAAGCAGAGCCAAAAGCCGACGGGGTAGAGGAAATTCTAATTCCTGGGGAAATTGAGTTTCGTAAGGTGATAGAACGAAAGAAAAATGGAATTGAACTACCTGAGAAGGTAGCTGCGGAATTAGACAACATCGGACAGAGATATGGTGTTGACCTCGCAAAGGCTGTTTTTTCTAAAAATGAGTTCGTAAACCAAGAGGAGGTTATTAATAAATGCTGACATTAACCAATTTCCGATATGAACTGCCAACAGTGATTGAATTTGGACGGGGATATGCTAAAAAGCTTGCCGAGCATGTAACCAAATTAGGTGGATCCAATGTACTCATCGTAGGTGACCCAGGGGTTAAACAGGCTGGAATTGTTCAGCGATTGGAGGCACCGCTTGAAGAAGCTGGTATTCCGTACACGATTTTTACTGAGGTCGGAATGGAGGCAACCATTGAATCAGTTGATAAAGGAACAGAAATTGCCAAAGAAATGGGTTGCGATCTTGTTGTCGGGGTTGGCGGAGGAAGTGCTCTTGATACGGCAAAAGCCATTGGTCTCATGATCAAAAACAAAGGAAATATCCGTGATTATGTTGGAATCGATTTGGTTCCTGCCCCAGGTGCCCCTGTCATTGCCATTCCAACTACAGCGGGAACTGGAAGTGAACTGACAAGATTTTCAGTTCTTTCAGATAAAGCCGCTAATTTAAAACTAAGTGTTGGCAGTATGTACAATTGTCCGTCATTAGCCTTATGCGATCCGGAACTTACGGTAACATTACCTCCTCATATTACAGCGGCTACTGGCATGGATGCATTGACACATGCACTGGAGTCGTACGTAAATAAAGCAACCCAGCCGATCTCAGAAGCCTTATCTCTTCAATCCATGAGTTTAATAGCCAAAAGCTTACGTTTAGCGGTGGTACAAGGAGAAAATGTTGAGGCACGGCATGATATGCTGCTTGCGAGTACGATTGCTGCAATGGCTTTTAATACCACGAGATTAGGTTTGGCACATGCCTTAGCGATGCCGCTTGGCGGGCAATTTAAAATCCCTCATGGTGTGGTAAATGCCATCCTTTTACCGGAAGTAATGAAATTTAATCTTATCGGAAATACAGCAAAATTCGCTAAAATTGCCAGAATATTCGGTGAAAAAACCGATCATTTAACGGAAAGAGAAGCAGCTGAACGCGCCGTTGAAGCGATTCGCCAATTAAACAAGGATATTGGAATTACTCAGACGTTATCTGATTATGGTGTCGAAGAGGAACATTTAGATGCGATTGTTGATGAAGCCATTTTATCTGGAAATGTTCCGGTTAACCCTGTGAGAACGACGAAGGAAGATTTAAAAAACATTTGCCGTACGCTAATGGCACCATGTGTGAAAGAGAAAGTATTAAATTAAGAAATTACATAGTTAGGAGTGCATGTCATGACGGTAGCACAAACTTCCAGTATGGTTGAGTGGCTTGAAGCAAATGAAGCAAAAGTGTATGGGAATTTGATTGACGGTGAATGGGTGAATAGCAACAGCGGGAAAACCATTTCCATCTATAATGCTGCAAAAAATAACCAATTATTAGCTTCCTTTCAAGATTCCAATGAATCAGATGTAAATCGAGCTGTGGAAGCAGCGCATGCGGCCTTTAAAAAATGGTCAAAGGTGCCAGGTCCAGATCGTGGTGCCGTGCTATACAAATTTGCTGATTTACTTGAGCGAAACGTGGATGAATTAGCCTATATGCTTTCGGCGGAGCAAGGAAAAACTTTGTCCGAATCAAAAGGCGAAGTTTTTCGTGCTGCCAAAGAAGCACGGTTTTGTGCAGGGGAGGCATTCCGGATTGAAGGAAATACGCTTCCAGGAGAAAGAGGAAATGTGTGGAATTCCACGGTTCGTAAGCCATTAGGCGTGATTGCGGCCATTGCCCCTTGGAACTTTCCGGTTGTAACTCCTGTTCGGAAAATTGCACCTGCTTTAGCATACGGTTGTACAGTTGTTTATAAACCAGCATCTGTCACGCCATGGACATCTGTTCGATTAATGGAGCTATTAGAAGAAGCGGGTGTACCAAATGGGGTTGTGAACTTAGTGGTTGGAAGCGGCACGATGGTAGGTGACCCGCTTGTTAATCATCCATTGGTAAAGGGGATTAGTTTTACCGGTTCTTCAGAGTTAGGCATAAAAATTAATCAAACAGCGGCTGGACGATTAGCCAAGACCCAATTAGAGCTTGGCGGGAAAAATCCTGCTGTTGTCCTGGAATATCAAGATGCTTCTGCTGTAGCAAAACAAATCGTTTCTGCCGCTTTTGCTTGCAGCGGGCAGCGATGCACCTCCCTTAGCCGTGTGATTGTCGTAAAAGAGAAAAAAGAAGAATTAACGGAGGCGCTTCTTCAGGAAATGAAGAAGATCAATGTTGGACCTGCTTGGGAACCAACGGCGACAATGGGACCTTTGGTCAATAAACGCCATTTACAATCGGTACAAAATTACTTGAAGATTGGTGTGAAAGAGGGGGCTCGCCTTCTGTTTGGGGGAGAAGTATTAACGGAGGGTGAGTATTCAGAGGGTGCTTACATGCATCCAGCCTTGCTTGATTTAGTAACCCCAAATATGTGTGTAGCGAAAGAGGAAATCTTTGGACCTGTTTTATGTGTCATTGAAGTAGACAATAAGGAACAAGCATTAGAAGTAGCGAATAATGTGGACTATGGGTTGGCCGCATCTATTTTTTCTACTAATCTATCCGATGCTTTCACCTTTGCGGATGAAGTAGAAGCTGGAATGCTTCATATCAACCATGGCACCGCAAGTGCAGCCCATATGCCTTTCGGCGGTATAAAGCAATCAGGTGCAGGATCCTACTCAATCGGCAGCTCAAATGCAGATTTCTTCACAGAAACAAAAGTTGTCTATTTTGAGTATTAGTTTTGTTAAAGGACACCTGTTAAACGATAGTATTAAAATTTATATTCTGTTGATTGGAGCGGAAGGCGCTCGACTCCTCGAAAATGCTGTCGCTTTTTCTTCGTGCGTGGGCAGATTCGAAGAAGTAATTTCAATGTCCTGCGGGAGTACGGGGCAGGGGAGACCCCACAGGCGCTTTCAGCGCCGAGTAATCATGACGAAACTAGCTCCTACTCGTAAATGCGTAGGTTAATTTGGTTAGAATGTTTAATAGAAAACCAACCAAATCAGAGCTACATTACGAAAGGAGCTAGTTATTATGAAGGATACCATAAAATATGTAGGTTTATACGTATCAAAAGAAAAAATTGCTGTTGCGATCGCAGATGAAGGTCGAGATGAGCCTAGCCCGCGGAAAGCGAGCGCCTGTAGCGGAAATCAACCAGAGAAACTGATCTAGCTTAAGAAAGATAAAATTCATGATTAGGTTACAGAACGGCTATGGCAAGAAAAATAACCGTTCTAGTAACCTTTTTTTAATAAATAGTTAAGTAGGGATGACGATGAAGGTAATTCCACCACATTGCCTATTAGTCACATCACCTGGACCGTGTTCCTTAGAGGAGGCCATAAGAAATTCATCGCAATGGTTAACCGAGCGAACCATAGCTTTAATGAATGTGATTAGCTGTTATCTTTCGCATAAGGTTAAGGTATAAAAAGGAGGACTCAAAATGAGACCCACAGTTTATATAACAAGAAGAATACCAGATGAGATTATCGCGAAAATCGTAGAACAATGCGACATTAGGATGTGGGATGAAACGGATATACCCGTTCCAAGGAATGTCTTAGAAAAAGAGATATCCAGTGTAGAGGGACTGTATTGTTTGTTAACGGAAACGATTGACAGGGAAATACTTGCGAAAGCTTCGCGATTAAAAGTGATCAGTAATATGGCAGTCGGCTACAACAATATTGATATTAAAGCAGCAAAGGAAAAGGGGATAACGGTAACGAATACGCCTGGTGTTTTAACAGAAACCACAGCTGATTTGACTTTTGCCCTTTTAATGGCGACCGCCCGTAGACTAATAGAGTCATCGGATTGTTTGCGGGGCGGAAACTGGAAAACCTGGTCGCCCATGCAATTAACGGGTCAAGATATATATGGCGCCACTTTAGGCATTATTGGGATGGGGAGAATAGGTGCCTCCTTGGCTAAAAGAGCAAAAGGATTTGATATGAACATGCTTTATTACAACCGTTCTCAGAAACCTGAGTTAGAGAAAGAATTAAATATGAAATATACAGATCTGGATACCTTGTTAAGGGGATCTGATTTTGTTTGTATCATGACACCATACACACCTCAAACAAGAAATCTAATTGGAAAAAGAGAATTTTCCTTAATGAAAAAATCCTCTATTCTAATTAATACGGCCAGGGGAGGAATTGTAAACGAAAATGATTTGTTCCAGGCATTGAGAGACGGTGAAATCTGGGCAGCAGGTCTTGATGTTTTTGAACAAGAACCTGTTTGTTTAGACAATCCCTTACTGACTTTGCCGAACGTGGTTACCCTGCCGCATATTGGCAGTGCCAGTATTAAAACGCGCATGAAAATGGCCGAATTAGCGGCGGATAATCTGCTTTTAGCTATCAAAAACCAGACGCCAAAGCATGTGGTAGTTTAGAAAAAGTTATTTTCATTTAATAATAGGTTAAGAGTGTTGGGGGAACAAGCCAATACTCTTTTTTATCGTATTAATAAGAAAATATTATGATTGAAATCTTTGCCTTTCAAAAAAGTTATCCCCAGTAAGCTCCCCATTTTTTCATCTCTTTTATCATTTTATGCAAGGCTTGTCCTTTTTCTGTAAGAGTGTACTCAACTGTGACAGGCACTGTTGGATAAACTGTTCGAATTAGTACATTATGTTCTTCTAAATGTCTTAATGTATCGGTTAATGCCTTTGGACTAACCTTTGAAATGGCTTTTTGTAATTCGCCAAAACGTTTTGTACCTTCAAACAGCTCTCTTAGTACAAGAAAAGACCATTTTCCCCCGATTACATTTAGTGCTTTTTCAATTGAACATTCAACTTGTATGTTCTCAGTTTCTATTACATGGCTTTCTGATTGTTTAATATGACTCATAACGTACCTCTTTCTTTTTATAGAAACTATATTTTTTAAAGTAACTATTGTTGATGTAATTATATCAAAAAAATTTCAGTAATTGATATTAAATTTAAGAAAACGTATACTTTTTTTGAAAGCGCTTTGTAAAATGAATCTGGCCATATTCTGATGACATTTATAAAGCATAGTAAAGAGCAAAAGGAATTTGCATGGGGTTAAATGTTTAGAAGCTAACACAAGTAGATTATCAAAAACTTTAGGGGGAACTGTTACCATGAAATACAGAAGATTAGGAAAAAGCGGCTTAAAAGTAAGTGAAATTAGTTTAGGCAGTTGGTTAACGTATGGGAAATCGGTGGAAGATAATGTGGCAGAAAAAACAATACATAAAGCGTATGAATTAGGTATTAATTTTTTTGACTCTGCCAATGTATATGAAAAAGGTCAAGGTGAGCGTGTAATGGCTCAAGCATTAAAGGAATATCCTCGTGAGTCCTATGTTATTACCACAAAAGCTTTTTGGCCTATGGGAGAAGGACCGAATGATCGCGGCTTATCTAGAAAGCATATAACTGAACAAGTAAATGCTAGTTTAAAGCGAATGAACTTAGATTATGTTGATCTTTTTTACTGCCATCGCTATGATTCAGAAACCCCAGTTGAGGAAACCTTACGAACAATTGATGATTTAATTCGTCAAGGGAAAATCTTGTATGCGGGTGTAAGTGAATGGAGCGCAGCACAAATTGAAGAAGCGATTCGTGTGGCAGATCAATTTTTGTTAGACCGTATTGTGGTTAACCAACCGCAATATAATATGTTTCACCGGTATATTGAGAAGGAGGTAATCCCTGTAAGTGAAAAATACGGTGTGGGACAGGTTGTATTTTCTCCGCTAGCTCAGGGCGTGTTAACTGGAAAATACAGCTCTAATCGCATTCCAGAAGATAGTCGAGCATCAAACGAATCTATCAACAACTTTATTAAAGGAATGCTAAATCAGGATATTTATAGAAAAGTGGAACAACTAGAAAATTTAGCGAACGAATTGGAAATCACATTGCCTAGTCTTGCTTTAGCATGGATCTTAAGACAACCCAATGTTTCAAGTGCATTAATTGGTGCAAGTAAACCAAGTCAGGTTGAAGAGAATGTAAAAGCAGTGGAGATTCAACTCTCAAATGAGGTTATTCAAAAAATTGAGGGGATTTTGGAATAGATTCTTAAAGAAGTAAGGGACCACCCTTGTGTTAGTCCCTATCCTTAAATGAATTAATAATAAAAAACAAGAGGTGCATATCATGAAGTATAGAAGATTAGGGAAAACGGATCTAAATGTTTCAGTGGTTGGTGTTGGTACTTGGCAATTTGGCGGAGATTGGGGAAGAGACTTCAATCAAGGCGAGGTAGATGCCATTCTAACTAGAGCAAAAGAATTGGGCATTAATTTAATTGATACAGCGGAATGTTATGGACCACATCATATGTCTGAGCGCTTCATAGGGGATTTTTTATCACGTGATCGCCGTGAAGACTGGGTTGTGGCTTCAAAGTTTGGACATATTTGGCATGATAAATGGGGGCATGCATGGAGTGTTGATGAAGTCCGTGTACAATTAGAGGAATCTTTAAAAGCATTACAGACTGATTATATTGATCTTTATCAATTCCATTCTGGATCAGATGAAGATTTTAATAACGATGCCTTATGGACCATGCTGGATAAGCAGGTACAAGCCGGTAAAATTCGTAACTTGGGTATTTCAATCGCTAACAATGATAATATCTATCAAACATCGAATGCAACAAAAGTTGGGGCGAAAGCCATTCAGGTGGTATATAACCGAATCGATCAAATACCAGAGGAGCAAGTATTTCCTTCTTGTATTGAACAGGATCTAGGTGTGTTAGCGAGGGTTCCTTTAGCAAGTGGATTCTTAAGTGGAAAATATAGACCAGGTGCCGTGTTTAGCGATAAAGTAAGAAAACGCCGTAGTCAAGAAGATATTGATGAAAAGTTACGCTTGGTTGAGGAAATTCAACAAAATGAAGTGCCAGAAGGAGTAAATATGGCAGAATGGGCATTGGCATGGTGCTTACAACACCAGGCAGTTACATGTGTCATCCCTGGCTGTAAAAGTGTTGAGCAAGTGGAAGTAAATGCAAGAGCCGCTCAACTAGATCTAGTAAAAGACATTCATCCGAGTGCAGTCATTAAATAATTAAATACAACTTAGTTGAGAAAAAGGAGCATGAATGCATGCTCCTTTTCTGTAAATTTTAATGAATTAAGTTTTGGGTTTCCGTTTCTTTAGCCAGATTCACCTTCTTAAAGGCAATATGGCATAAGAAATAAGCACAATAGGAACCTATACTAAAGATAAATAGTATAGAAAATGGAAAGATATATAGAATCAATCCAATAAGTAATGTTATTAAACAAATTCCCAAACTGATTGGAACATAGCAAATACCAAGTACTAGTGTATTCTTTAATAGGTTTTTTGTAGTCACCTTGTATTGGACCATCGTTGGAAAAAGGAAAGCGGTTACTAAAATCAGCAAGAAACCTAAAACAAATAAAATGGGTAGAATAATATTTTGAGCAAAAGCCAATTTTTGAGCAATGGTATAGTCTACATATAAGAAAAAGACAATCATGACCCAGAATATTTCAATGAAGATACTTTGCTTGAAGTTTTCTTTAAAATAGTGAAAAAAGGGTCTGAATATGCTTGGATCTTTATGAATAATCCATTGCCTCACTACTCCATACATCGCTGAAGTAGCAGGAAAAATAGTAATGATAGGTAGACACATCACAAGCCATAGTAAATTTAAAAGAAAAAAATTAGAAATAAATAAAAGGATAGAGTAAAATTTGCCGTCTATAAACCTCAAACCATCACCCCATTTCTTAATATCATTTACTTAAAAATAACATAAATTTAAACGATAATAAAGATAATTTAATATAGATTTACTTAATAGAAATTTATTTAAAACAGGTAGAACTGTAAGTTATAAACATTAGAATATCAAATTGACGTTGATGATTTATAGGTTTATAATAAAGTTATCGTTAAAGTAATGATTGAAAAGCGGACTAAGGGGGAAAATTATGAAATTTGACATGCCCTTGCATGAATTAAAAGAATATCAGGGAACAAATCCAAAACCTCGAGATTTTGATGAATTTTGGGAAAGGGGATTGCAGGAATTAAGCCGGCAATCGTTAGAATATGAATTAATTCCCGCGAAATTTACTAGTAGAGTGGCAGAATGCTATGATCTTTATTTTACAGGAGTGGGCGGAGCGAGAATCCATTGTCAGCTCGTTAGACCCAAAAATCAAATTGGACAAGGTCCAGGACTTGTCTGGTTTCATGGCTATCATGTGAGCAGCGGGGATTGGGTCGATAAGCTGGGTTATGCTGCAGAAGGATATACCATCCTAGCCATGGATTGCCGTGGTCAAGGTGGTCTTTCTATAGATAATAGTCAGGTTAGAGGAACGACGTTAAAAGGACATATTATCCGCGGGATTGAAGAAGAAAACCCAGAAAAACTCTATTACCGTCAAGTATTTTTAGATACGGTCCAAGCTGCTAGAATCTTATTTTCTATGGAGCATGTTGATGTTGATAGAGTAGGAGTTTATGGTGCTTCACAAGGTGGAGCTCTTGCCATTGTCTGTTCGGCTTTAGAACCTAAAATTAAGAAAACAGTCGCTGTGTACCCCTTCCTCTCCGATTATAAAAGGGCATGGGATTTAGATATTGCCAATTCTGCTTATGAGGAAATCCACTATTACTTTAAGTTTATTGATCCGAATCATGAGCGTGAAGAGGAACTTTTTAATAAGCTTGGCTATATTGATATTCAACATCTTGCAGAACGGGTAAAGTCACAGGTTTTATGGGCAGTTGGTATGGAGGATCAAATTTGTCCACCCTCCACACAATTTGCTGCTTATAACAAAATCCAGTCACCTAAACAATTGAAGGTTTTTTATGAATATGGTCATGAGCATATTCGGACATTTGGTGATAAAGCTCATTCGTTTTTTTCTGACCTTTTAGACAAATAAAGTAAAGATTGAAATGGAACCGTTCCTTAATGGCAGTACTGTTACTCCATAAAAAGGAGGGGTTCTTTCTGCTTTTTTCTTAATTTTAGTTAAATCCTATTTACTATTATCCTAAAAAAAAGTTATTCTAAAGTAAGATAATTTTGTACAAAATGAATCGGAGGAATTATTGTGAGAAGCAATGTTACAATGCGTGACATAGCAGAAAAATTAGGCGTCAGTAGTGTGACCATTTCAAAAGCACTGAATAATAAAGAAGGCGTCAGTGATGAATTAAAAGAAAAAATAAAATTAGTCGCAGAGGAAATGGGTTATCGCTTTAATACCCACGCAAAGTCCATGAAAGAGGGTTTATCCTATAACCTTGGAATTGTGATACAAGAACGTTTTACAGGGACAACTACATCATTCTATCTGCAATTTTATCAACTATTATCAAGGGTCCTTGAAAGTTATCATTATTCAGGGATCTTACACATATTAAGTCATGATGATGAGGCCGAGCTTGTATTGCCAAGAATATATACCGAAAAAAAAGTAGATGGACTCATTTTTCTTGGACAAATTCATAAGCAATATGTGGAGGAAATTCAAAAAATTGATATTCCGGCTGTTTTTTTAGATTTTTATACCGATCAGAATGAGATTGATTCTGTATTGACGGATAATTTTTATGGTGTATATGAGATTACCAATTATTTAATCCGAAATGGCCATCGGAAAATTGCTTTCGTCGGCGATGTTCATGCAACAAGCAGTATTCAGGATCGTTACCTTGGATACTATAAATCACTTTTAGAGCACCGGATGGATCTTAACCATGAATATGTCATAAAAGACCGTGATGAGCGTGGTCATTATATCGAGTTAGAAATCCCGAATGATATGCCTACTGCGTTTGTTTGTAATAATGATGAGGTGGCATATAACCTGATCAACGAGTTACAAAAGAGAGGGATTAGTGTACCGGAGGATTGTTCGGTGGTTGGTTTTGATAACTCAATCTTTGCGACCCTGACAGAACCGCCGCTAACAACTGTGGCAGTGGATATGGAAGAGATGTCAAAGGTTTCGGTTAAATTTATTATGGAAAAGCTAAATGATCCAACTAAAAAGTACGGAAGAACATTTATCAAAGGAAATATTATCTATAGAGATTCAGTAAAAAATCTACAAGAAAAGAGGCTGGGACAAAACCCCCTCTAGAACCTAAAAAGCCTGTGAAATTTTACGAGCAGTAAAATTTCACAGGCTTTGATTTTTTTTCAAAACAAAAAGGACATCTTCTGATAAAATTTAAGTACCCCTACCAAATCTTAATCAGAAAGAAGTGTCCTTATGTTTAAAGATTATA